>RIAY01000001.1 GCA_003833075.1 Muribaculaceae bacterium Isolate-036 (Harlan)
TGATACGCTCGAAATAATCAGGCCCGACATGGACGAGACAGAGCTCTCCAAACTCTTACCCTGCAACTATAAAAGCTAATGCCGACTTGAAAATCTAAAATCAAGTCGGCTTTTTTCGGACGGATACTCCGAATCAGACCGTCGGCTTATGGTGGGCATGCTTGTCAAGCACAGTTATGAGCCGATTGCCGTCGAGACGATGGAGGTAGCAAAGGACGAGGTGGCGAAATTGCCACCCGGCGCAGTGATTGTCGCGGCTATGAAATTCGTCCGTGGCACAGCGCAGGAGTTAATCAACTGGCAGAAGGCGGAGGGATATGGATTCCCCGTAATCGCCATAGTGGACAATCTCAACGCTTTGGATATTGCCGATGTGATGAAGGACGGCGGTGCCGTCAACATCATTCAGCGTACGGCAATGGACAAGCAACTTGTCGAAACAGTGGGCAGGTATGCAAGACCGGGTAGAACAATGCTGTTGCTTCCTGACGAGCTTATCCCTCGCCGGAGCGAGGCGTTTGCCGTGATTGAAAGGGCAATCAGAAATATTGCCGCGACGGACGTCAATGCCGTCATTTTCGGCGAATGCGGCTCAGGAAAAGAGCAGATTGCAAAAGAGATTTACAGGCTCAGTTCACGGTCACAAAAGCCTTGCACCGTCATAGAAGCCGGCGGCGCGGCACTTGTCGGCAACCATGACCCTGCAAATCTGCGCAGCGAAGTGCTTAACCGTATGGAAGGATACTTCAAGAAGGCTGACGGCGGTACGATCATAATCAAGAACGTGCAGTTGCTGACCTTCGAGAAACAGTCGGTGCTTCTGCATATACTTGAAAACGAGCATCCGAATGTGAGGGTAATCTGCACCGCAGACCCAGAACTGCGCCGTATGGTGTCTGAAAAGACGTTCCGCCCAAATCTGTTCTATACTCTACGACCGGTTGACATAACAGTGCCGCCATTACGGGAGGTGACCGAAGACATAGTACCGTTGTCAGACTATTTCCTGACACGTTTTGCCCACAGCAGAGAACAGCACAGGAAAAAGCTCGATGCTTCGGCAGTCAAAGCGTTGAAGCTGCACCCGTGGCCCGGCAATGTAAGGGAACTTAAAGATACCGTCCTCTATGCCGCCTTCCATTCAAAAACCGATGTAATATCGGCCGCCGACCTCAATTTCAGCCAGTCGGAGCCTGATGCCGATGACAGCCTTACTCTGCGCAAACCGCAAAAAGACAAGGAAAAAATCATTGAGGCGTACCGTCGCAGTGGTTCTTGGACAGGCGCTGCAAAGCTGTTGGGAATCTCGGAACGCGCTCTGATAGAACAGCGTAAGAAACACGGCATCGGCAAGAAGGGCGAGCCGGAGGTTTGACAGCTCGTAAAAAATCACTAACTTTGCAGTGTTAAAATAGCAAAGACTGCGGTTGTAGAGTCAATCGCATCAAATTTATAGGATAACATAACTTTCGCATAAGTTCTCTTGTAGATCTGGACAATTTACGAATGTCGAGCTTGGCGTGATGCTTATGCTATGCTTACTGCATAGCGTGCATACACACCTTTTCGACAATGGGTAGTCCAGAACCCTCAAGAGAGATGGCGTGAATTGCACGCTATTTTTTGTCTTAATCTAATCTGCCATTTTTTCATTTTAAGGATATATTTCACGCTTAATCTTCAGGTTTATTTACTATCCAGCGTGAAAGCAAATTTTTAACCATTGTAAATTTTAAGCAATTAAGAGGTTGCTATTTAGCGGTTTGTTGATTTTAACACGCCTCGGATCACCTCAATTTTCAACCATTCGGTTATAATTTCAACCGAGGGCTATTCCTCGCAAACCAAACCCAAAACAACCGAATGGAAACAAAAAATCCACCAAATGCCACCGACTTCGTAAAGAAGTCATCCACAAGAAATAAAAAACGCTCATTCAAGCGTAAGTTCGACAGAAAGCAAGCATGTTCCGCTCCTGCGTGCAATGACAATGCTGAAAATATCGACTGGTTTGTAGGTTGCCTCATGTTCTTATTTTTGAGCGTGGCACTCAGAGAGATGTTCAGCACCACAGACGCGGAATGACATTATGGGCAACGGAACATCCACCGAAGCGGACTTCAAGACCGCTGTGATTGCAGGCATGGCTCTCGCCGGCATCAGAACTCACAATGACGACATTCGCGCACCTCCCGAATTATTTTACCACGGTAAGCGTATAATATCCCTTGATGATGTGGCCTTTGGGTTGCACATCTCCAAAAAGACAATGCGCAAATACCGTGACGAGGGAAAAATTGAAATCTATGAAAGCCTGACCTGCGGGGCGGCATTCGTGACACAGGAAGCCTTCAATGATTTCATAGACAATCACTTCATCAGCTCCCGGCATCCGGACTATCCCAAGATGAAGAAAAAACATAACAACACCGGTGGAAACACCGATAAATAATCACCGCTAAATCTTTAATTCACTCATGGAAGAAAATCCAAAGGAAGAAGTGCTGATTGCCCGTAACAATGAAACCGGGCAGGTAGGCGCGGTCGTCGGTCAGAACCCCGACGGTACCCCAAAAATGGCCGATGTAAAATCGACCCCGTTAAGCGAACTCATCAAGTTCACCAAAGGGCAAAACCCCATCGAGGCATTCATCGCCAACTTCATGCGTCAGGCGAAGAACCCGACCACCTTCGGCATATTCAAGATGTCGGCCGCCGACTACGAGGCTCTGAGTCAGCCTATGGCGGAAATGCTCAACGACCTCGAAGCCAACAGGGAGATGCTTGACAAATACCGCGTCAAGATGAAGACTCCCGCCGCAAAAATCAAACCGGTTGACCCCGACAAGGTGAACTGGGCGGAGATAGAGAAACAATGGGGCATCAGCCGGGAGGATCTTGAAAAGTCCGGCGCGCTCCAACAGATGGTTTACCACCACAAGTCGCCGGAACTTCATAAAGTCAACGACCCCGACGGAAGCGGCGAAAAGCTGGACGCACGTCTGTCATTCCGCACCAATCCCGACGGCACATATTCGCTCACGCCCCATTTCGTCAGGAAGGAACCGTTGCTTGACCAGCCATTCCGGGGCTACACATTCACCGCCGAGGACAAGGTGGAGTTATCCAACACGGGCAATCTCGGCAAAGCCGTTGACCTCAAAGACCCAGCGACAGGAGAGGTGCATAAATGCCTCGTCAGCATAGACCGCCTCACAAACGAGATCGAGAGCATACCTGTCGATAAAATCTTTATCAAACAGAAGGTTGCCAATATAAATCTGACAATGCAGCAGATAGGCATACTCAAAAACGGCGGTCTTATCAAGGAACAGCACGTCGAACTCCCCAACGGACAGAAATTCACCGCCGACCTGCAATACAACGCATCCAAGCGTGACATCGCCTTTGTCAACTCGGCTCAGTACCGTCAGCAGAACGAGCAGGAGGCACAGCGGGCACAACAGAGCCGCCAACAGGGCGGGCAACAATCCGGGCAAAGCCTCAAAGACAACTGGCATGACGCCAACGGCAACCCCAAGCGTCTGAATCAGTGGTACCATATCCCGCTCGACGAGCAGAAACAGGCTGACTACCTCGCCGGGAAACAGGTACTCGTCGGTGAGGGCAAGGACAGGAGTGGCAACGACTGTACCATATACCTGCAATATGATCCCAAAGAGCGCAAGCCTCAGACCACCCGCGTATATCCCGACCGCGATAAGGTGGTGGGCATCGCCGAGGAAAGCAAAACCCAGATGGCGGTCAACAACGACGGCAAGACCAACGAGGCGACCAAGAACGTGAATGAACCGCTCCAGCGCGGACAGACAGAGCCGAAGGACGAGGCGCAGCAGAAAAAGCAGCACCAGCCCAAGCCCAAGACTCCAAAGCCGTAGCCGCCTCACCACTTCATCCGTTATCCACAGTCAAAACAACTGCGATTCGCTGACACGTCTGCCGGAACATAAATCCGACCACTGAATCCATAAATCCACTGCGACAAATATCCCGCCTCCGGCAACCTGTCAATATCCTGACAAGTATCTTCACGACATGGGGAGGTGCGCGCGGCCTCCCCGTGTTTTCAAAACATTCACCAACTAAACCCACAAAAATTATGACACAACTGATTGTATGCGAGAAATACCGCATAGCCATAGCCGTCGCCAAAGCGTTGAAGGCGACACTTAACCCGGCATACGGGGTGTTCACCAACGATGACATCACCGTCGCCTACGTTCACCGAGGCTTCATCAAGCCTGTCGGTCTTGACAAGGCTGCTAACGGCTGTCTGCCATTCGTGCCGGAGAAATTCAAGATTGTCGTCACCGACAAGAAACGTGACCGTGTACTCAAACCGCTGTTCCGCAATGCGAGAGAGGTTGTCTTCGCCTCAGACGAGGGTGCAGACGCTCAGGCGCGTTTCTTCAATATCTGCCGACACTTCCGAGTCGGGCATCCGACGAGCCGAATGTGGCTTCCCCGCATTACCCGTGCATCTATCAGGCGTTCATTCTCCAAGCGAGAGAAAGGTCGTCACCTGCATAATCTCGCCCAGTCGGGTCTTGTGGCAGGCGCGATGGACATGATGTTTGAATATAATTTCGCCGGAGTTCTCAAACGCTGGTATTACGAAGGCGGGCCGCTGACACGCAAGGAGGTCGTAGCCATGCAGTATCTCGGTGATATGGATGAACAAGCGGCACAATATGACGCCCAGCCGAAGGCGTACAGAATCTTCCTCGATTACGGAGGGCTGCACCTCATTTCTGATCAGTCTTGGCAGAGCGAGAGGGTCTGCGCCGCAATCGTTGACACTATCCCTGTCGGCGAACCCGTCAAGGCGCGGATGACCGTCACGGAGGAAGATGCACCGGTAGTCAGACTCCACACGATGCTCACTCTCCAGATGGACGCATTCGACAATTTCGGCTTTATGCCGTCGCTCACCGTCAGGACAGCGGAGAAGCTCTACGAGCAGGGCTTTATCTCATCGCCATACGTCACCGCACCGGACGCCGGCAACGGCATAACCGTGTTGCGCCGACTGTCCAAATGCGCCACAAAGACCGAGCGCAGCCTGTACAGACTTATTGCAGGGCGCATGGATGCGGCGGCAATGCCACCGGAAAAGAAACAGTATGCCTCTGTGACGGCTGAAATCGCCGGACTGACATTCACCTGCCGATGGGAGGTGAAAAAGCCGAAGCCCGAATATACAGGCTCATCGGAACAGACAATCACGATCGTCGAAAAGATGATGGCTCCGGTCAAAGAGGTATCGCCCATTTCATACGGCTTTGTTCCGACACTTGCCAACCTCACCGGATATGCGACGCTGACCGCAGACACTACGCACCCTGATATGCCTTACTGCCACACCGTACACGAATACGGCACGGCACTCGAAAGTCTTGTGCGTAAGGGCTTCATCACGATAGAGGACGGCACTATCGCCTGCACGCCCGAAGGCGACCGTCTGCTGCTTGACCTTGCTCCCTACAATCTTGCCCACAGCATACTGGTCGGGCAATACGGAGCTGACGAGATACCCTACGGCACAATAACAGGCAGAAAAGCCGTCAAGGGCTTCGGCGAATGGCTCACCGATACCGTAACCGACATTCTGCGCTACACACCCAAAAACAAATGACCGCACCGACAGCGATAATTTATATCGTGATTGAAAAATAGACGCTTGACCATAGCGCATAATCCGATAAAAATCGCTAACTTTGCCACTGAATCGCAGTCATAATTTATTTTGATTGTGGATTTAGTGGTGAGAAGGCGGGAGGGATACCCGCCTTCTTTTTTTCAAGCACATATCCCACCCACCACTTAATCCACCAATAATTTATGCCAGAGTTTGTTCAAATCGAAAAATCCGAACTTGAAGAAATATTTAGCCGAATGTCATATTTGAAGAAAGTATTTATCACTTTCTTCGAGCGCGTAAGAAACAAAGAGCCTGATGATTGGCTTACGTTGCAGGAACTCTGTGAGTTGCTCCATATCTCCGAGTCCAAAGCACGCTCGCTCAAAAAGAGCGGACGTATAGGGTTCATCAAGAGCGGGAAAGGATCTATGTTCCTCGCCGGAGATGCTTTCGGATTACTTGAACGGGTAGAGGCTGTACCGAGAAATGGGAACGATATATACCCATGACAGTAATGAAATAGGGAATTTCCATGCCGACAGTCTTACAGTGCTTGAAATCGTTGAGAGATTGAACACTGAAATACATCCGTCGTTCTTGGGCAAAAAGTTTTATACCGATGCCCAGCTCTCGGAAAAACTCAACATTTCAAGACGCACATTGCAGGAATACCGTGATAACAGGCAGATTGCCTATTACCGACTTGACGGCAAGATACTCTATGCAGATGATGATGTGGAGGAATTTTTGAAATCCACATACCGCCCCAAATACTGAAACCGAAAATGCGGCCACCGGGTAATACCGATGACCGCATTTATTTCATTCACTGACAGCCGGATTTATACCACCTGCACATTGTTGAATTTGCTGCGCATGGTTGCCATACCATCATACACAGCTTGATCCTGCATCTTGGCGTAAATTTGCGTTGTCTTTATATCACTGTGTCCGAGCATCTTGGATATTACCTCGATGGACACGTTGTTGCAGAGCGACATAGAGGCGAATGTATGGCGCGCCACATGGGTTGTCAGATGCTTTTTGATTTTCGCCAAATCTGCAATCTCTTTCAGATAGGCGTTCATCTTCTGGTTTGTAATCACCGGCATGACTACTCCCGTAGCCTTAACAACAGGATGATCCGAATACTTTTTGATGAGCTGGCGGGGTATGTCAAGCATCGGGATTATACACATTTCTCCTGTCTTGGCACGGGCCTTGCGTATCCAAGTATTGCCTTTGTCATCGTCTTGTATGTCGTCAATGGTGAGTGATTTCATGTCGCAAAAGGCAAGTCCGGAGAAGCAGCAGAACACGAAGGTGTCACGCACTACTTCCAATCGTGGCAACTCCTTAAGGTCAAGATCCATGATGGTCTTTATTTCAGCCTCAGTCAAGAACTGACGCTCACTGTATGTACGCTGGTATTTCTTGCCGATAAACGGGTCGTGGTCTATCCACTTGTGGGCGAGAGCATACTGCAACACGTTTTTTACGCAGCGGAGATAGCGCACGGCAGCGTTGTTGGCGCAGGATTTCTTCATGCGAAGGAAATGCTCGAAGTCGTCAAGCATCCCCGATGTAACCTCCTTTATCGGAATGTCGTCGGTCTTGTAGTGGAGTTTGAAGAAGTCTTCCAGATAGTCAACGCAACGAGTCCAGCGCTGATAGGTGGGCTTCACGATGTCACCACGGTCAAGTTCCTCCTTGCGTTTCTCGTTTGCCTCGCGGAACACCTCGCACATCATCTTGGGCTTCTCCATAGTTCCCATGTAATGCGTTTTAAGGACAGCCGGATTTACCAGCTTGTTCTCACGGATGAGCATGTTGTGAATTTCGCAGAAACGGGCGCGCACCATCTCAAGAAATTTGTTCAGCTCCTTGTCGCGGCGCGATGTGCCATCGCTCTGGTTGCGTTTCTGGTTCCAGTGTTTGGGGTTCACTGAACGACCGATTGTAAACTCCGTCATCTGGCCTCCGACCGAGATACGGGCATAGAGCGGATATTCGCTCTTTTCTGTCTTTGGCTTCCTTGCGTAGAAAGTCAGAGTAAAATAAGAATCTGGTGTCATTTCTCTGTGGGTTTAATGGTTATATAAATATAATCATTTTCGCCGACATCACCAAACGAGAAAGAGCTTCAAATATCGCGGATATGACTGATTGGACGGCTCACGCCTGTATTCCACCAAAACCGTGAGTCCGGCTCACGGTGCAAGATGGTGCAAATCGCAGAAATCGGCTTCAAAATGCGGTTTGAGCGGGGAATTATAGTTAAAGAATATTTCAAGAGTTAAATAGTATTTAGAAACTCTGAAAATTGCGACCCCAACCGGGTCAAAGGTTCGTTCCCATGCTCAAAACCCCACTTTGTGAGGCTTGACACCAGCTTAACTTTCGGTGTTTCAGCCGACTCACTGATGATTTCTGCCAACCGTGAGTCGAATTACTCACAAACGTGAGTACTCACTAATGACTCACTCACCACCTCTGTATTCTGCGCCATTCTGAAATTTTGGCAAAAATAAAAAGCACTGAAAATCAAGTGATTTCAGTGCTTTGCGGCGTTTTGCCATTTTTGATTGTGACCCCGGTGGGGCTCGAACCCACGACCCAATGATTAAGAGTCATTTGCTCTACCAACTGAGCCACGGAGTCATGCTTGAGAAAAAGAATGCATGAGCATTGCTTCCCTTTTTGCGGTGCAAAGTTACTACCTTTTTTTTTCTTATCCAAATTTTTTATCTACTTTTTATTTAAATTTAAACCGACACCCGCTAATTTTAAAAGATTATAGCACTGTTTAAACTCAGTTTTATATGAGATGAAGGCTGTTTTTCCGCTTTTTTATGCTTTCAAAACAATTTATTGTTGTAAGATTTGGCTTTTTTATCTATCTTTACACGTTGAAAAAGGATGGTGGCTTTGCCTTATGCGATATTTACATCTGAAAACAACACTCGGCACCGCACTCCGTCCCCATAACGGTTACAATTATAATATTTAAGTAAGTATTGAAAATTAGTTTATAATAAGTAAATGCTGTGCTTATTTAAATTTTGAATCTTTTGGATGCTTTCTTGATTTCTCATCAGTCGCATAGCCCGCTATGCTCCTTCTTCGGAATCATGAAATCATCTCAAAATCTCCTAAAATTTAATATAAGCTAATTTCCAACACTTACTTATCACACACTTCATAAAATATCAAAAGACGTCATGAACAAAAAATTATTTTATCTGACTCTTGGAGTAGCAGTAATCGGTATGACCGGTTGCTCTAAAAAACTGGGTCAGTTTAAAAGCGATTTCTTTACTACTGTTCCCACTCCGTTAGAAACCGTGGGTGAAAATGTGCCGGGTACAATCACCGGTAAGATTCCCGCTAAATTCATGGTGAAAAACGCCAAAGTTACCGCAACCCCGGTAATTACCTGGACTGACGGTGAATCAGCCGCCCAACCTGTGATATTCCAGGGCGAGAATGTGCGTGCCAACGGACAGGTGGTGAATTACAAGGAGGGAGGATCCATCTCCATACCCTTCAATGTGGCTTATCAGGCAGCCATGGCAAAAAGTGATCTTTACCTTGATTTTGCTGTTGACCAAAACGGCAAACTGTATGCTCTTCCCCGTGTCAAGGTCGGTTATGGTGTTGTGGCAACCTCTACCCTTGCTTCTGCCAAGACTGTGACTCCGGCTCTTGCCAAAGATAATTTCCAACGTATCATCAACGAAAAATATTCTGCCGATATCCACTTCCTGATCAATCAGGCAAACATCCGCGCCAACCAGACTGACAAAGCAGATTATATAGATCTCAACAAACGTCTTCAGGAGGCAAACACTGCCGCAAACCAGGAGATTGCCGGCATTACCGTAAATTCATACGCTTCTCCCGACGGTGCGCTCAACTTCAATACGCAGCTTGCTGAGAAACGTGAGGCAAACACTACAAAATACATGGAGAACCAGCTCAAAAAAGACAAAATCACAGAATTCGGTGAGCTGACTTCCTCTTTCACTCCTGAAGATTGGGAAGGTTTCCAGAAACTTGTGGAGAAAAGCAACATCCAGGACAAGGAACTTATCCTCAGCGTCCTCAAAATGTATCCCGATCCCGAACAGCGCGAGCAGGAAATCCGCAATCTTTCTTCAGTATTCAATGAGCTTGCCGACCAGATTCTTCCACAGCTGCGTTATTCACGCGTAATGGCGTCCATCAACGTTATCGGCAAGAGCGACCAGGAACTTATCGAACTTTTCAACACAAATCCCAAAGCCCTCACAGTAGACGAAATCCTCTACATCGCCACTCTTACCGATGACAACACCAAGAAGATGGAGGTTTACAACAAGGCTGCCGAGATTTATCCTAAGGATTACCGCACTTTCAATGACCTCGGTCTCACTCAGTATGTTGCCGGCGACTATGAAGGAGCCAAATCAAACTTCGAACATGCCCGCCGCCTGAATCCCTCTGCAAAAGAGCCGGAAATGAACCTCGGTCTGATCTCCATGCTTAACCACAATTACACCAAGGCTCAGGAGCAGATCGGTGCCGCAGCCGGTGTTCCGGAAGCTGCAGATGCACTCGGTGTGTACTACCTCACACAGGGAGACCTTGCAAAAGCTGTGCGCACATTCGGTGATTCCAAGACCAACAACGCCGCATTGGCTCAGATTCTTTCTCAGGATTACTCAGCTGCGAAGTCCACTCTCGCATCTATCAAAAATCCGGATGCAACCACTTATTATCTGACTGCAATCCTCGGCGCGCGCACAAACAACGAAAATATGGTGATGAGCAATCTGCGTCAGGCAGTGAAACTCGACAAATCGCTTCTCAGCCGCGCCAAGAACGATCTTGAGTTCGCAAAATACAACCTTTCTTACCTCTAATTAAATACACCCCTCAGACTATTTAAGTCTGACTTACGGGCAGACGTTGTCACTGAAAATGAACAACGTCTGCTCTTTTTTTATTATCTTTGTGGAGACAATGATTAGTTGATCAATTAATAGTGTGTTTAAAATATGAAACGCCTTTTCCTTCTCGATGCATATGCGCTTATTTTTCGTGCATATTATGCTCTTATAAAAATGCCACGGATCACTCAGTCCGGTTTCAATACATCTGCTATTTTCGGATTTGTGAATACTCTTGAGGAGGTGCTCCGAAAGGAGAAACCTTCGCATATCGCGGTATGCTTCGACCCAGCCGGTCCCACATTCCGTAACGAGGCGTTCAAACAATACAAGGGTGAAAGAGCTTCAACACCGGAAGACATCAAGCTTTCTGTGCCTATTATCAAAGAGATAGTAAAAGCATACAACATTCCGGTGGTGGAAGTGGAAGGGTATGAGGCAGACGATGTGATCGGCACTCTGGCTAAAAAAGCGGAAAAAGAGGGATACACCACATATATGATGACTCCCGACAAGGATTTCGGTCAGCTTGTATCTCCTGCCGTACTTCAATACAAACCAGCCTACAGAGGTCAGGATTTTGAAATCCGTGGCGAGAAAGAGGTATGTGAACGTTACGGAATAAAACGCACATCACAGGTAATCGACCTGCTTGCTCTGATGGGTGACAAAATCGACAATATCCCCGGATGCCCCGGTGTAGGAGAAAAGACAGCCATTAAACTTATCGAGGAATTCGACAGTGTCGACAATCTCGTTCTTCACACCGAACAATTAAAGGGAGCCTTGAAGAAGAAAGTGGAAGAAAACAAAGAACAGATACTTTTTTCTAAATATCTCGCAACAATCTGCACCGATGTCCCCGTAGAGGAATCAATAGAAGACCTTAGACTCCGTCCTGCCGACAGAGACAAACTTTTTGCCATATTCAAGGAACTGGAATTCAAGACTCTCATAGACCGCGTGGGAAGAAGAATGAATGCGGATGAAAAGCCATTTGTCAATTCGCAGTCAGTGAAAAAAAATGAAGGAAGATTGTCACTTTTCGATGAAGATGAACTTGACACCCTGTCATCGCCCGCTCCGGAACCCGTTAACCTGAAGACTCTCGATCATTCTCCGCATTACATTTACATAGACACTGTCGAGAAACTCAGGGAATTTGAACAAAAAGGCTCTGATGCCGAAATTTGCGGCATTTTCATTATTGCCGACGGGGAAAATGAGGTTTCCGCAGAATGGATAGGCACATCTGTCGCATTCCAAAATGGCACAGCAGCCTATATGCCCGCCTCATTCACTGAGGGACGCATGTGGATTCTTGACCTCATGGCACGTCCTGACATAACAAAAGTCAGCTGTAATTCAAAAAGAGACTATGTGGTTGCCGCACGTTCACGAAAAGATGGTGAAAATCCCTTGACCAACTATTTCGATGTGTCGCTGGCGCATTATCTGTTGCAGCCAGAAATGCGCCATAATCCGGAAAACCTGTCTGTCACATATCTAAACTACGAGATGCTTCCCAATCCGGGTGCCTCCTCTTCACGCCGAGGAACAAAGATATGGAACTCCCGTGATGTGGAAAACGACCTGATCACCCCCTGGGCATGTGAAAACGCCGACATTGCATTACGTCTGTATCACCCTCTGCTTGATGAAGTAAGAAAAGAAGATATGGAATCCCTGCTTTGCGACATTGAACTTCCTTTGGTCAGGGTTCTGGCAGACATGGAACTTACCGGCGTGAGAATAGACGTAGACGCCCTGAACGAGGCGGCACGCAATATGGAAATCCGTATAAACACTCTTGAGGGTGAAATCTGCGATATAGCGGGTGAAAAATTCAATGTAGGCTCACCTTCCAAGGTTGGAGAGATTCTTTTCGACAAGCTCTCACTCGATTCAAAGGCGAAAAAAACCAAGACAGGACAATATTCCACAAGCGAGGATGTATTGGAAAAACTGGTTACCAAACACCCTATTGTAAGCAAAATCATGGAATTCAGAGCACTGAAAAAACTCTACACTACCTACCTGACCGCACTGCCAGCCGCCATAAACCCCGTGACAGGAAAGATACACACCAACTACAACCAGACTGTCACCGCTACAGGCAGAATATCCTCTACTGCTCCCAATCTGCAGAATATTCCTGTGCGCGATGACGAAGGGAGGGAAATACGCAGGGCTTTCATAGCCGATCCGGGACATTTGTTCCTTTCCGCCGACTATTCGCAGATAGAACTGCGCCTTGTCGCCGATTTCGCCAATGACAACACCATGCTTCAGGCATTCCGCGACGGTGATGACATACACGCCATCACGGCAGCCAGGATATACCACAAGACACCGCAGGAAGTAACCGACAATGAACGCCGCAAGGCAAAGACGGCAAATTTCGGCATTATATATGGCATATCCGCTTTCGGTCTTTCATCACGTCTCAACATTCCGCGTGGCGAGGCTAAGGAAATCATAGATTCCTATTTCGCCACATTCCCTACAATACACAAATATATGTCGGATTCTGTCGAGCATGCACGTGAAAAAGGATACGTAACAACCCGTATGGGTCGCAAACGTTATCTGCCGGATATCAATTCCAAGAATCCCGTTGTCAGGGGATATGCGGAAAGAAACGCAATCAACGCCCCTATTCAGGGATCGGCAGCCGACATCATAAAACGCGCCATGGTGGACATAGCGCGTGAGATGCGTGAGAAACAGATGAAATCACGCATGATAATGCAAGTTCACGACGAGTTGAACTTCGATGTGGTTCCCGAAGAACTCCCGGCAATGCAGGAAATGGTATCCAGGCTCATGGAAAACGCCTATAAGGGACGCGTAACCCTTACCGCCTCCTGCGGTGTAGCCGACAACTGGCTCGATGCCCACTGACAGAACAAAAGAGGAAGTGTGAATACGTATTCACACTTCCTCTTTTGTCAAGTAAGCAGTATGGGCTAATCTCAACGATCGGCCCATACTAAAAATTAAAATTAGGTTGAATCAAATCATCTTATTCATATAGTAATATTGCGAATCTTTATAATATCGCTTTTATAAGATGAAGCAACCGGATTTATGATTATCACCTGTAAATCTAATTTCCATAAATTTTTATTTTTCGATTGCAAATGTATATAAAATTTTGAATTTTACAAAACAAAAGATAAAAATATTTTCATAAAATTTAAAATTTCCTGTTTTTATATAAAAAAACTTGTTTTTACTTCATTTTCAGACAGCCGTCAGGAGCTGTATCCGTTACAATCACAGGTTTTCGATAGATATTTTGCGCGAGTTCTTCAAGATTCCGCTTTCCTTCGGCACGTGCACGTCTCACCACACCCGTGCGATAAAGTCTTTTGATGGAATTCTTTTTTATTTCCGCCTTTACAATATTTTCTTCCCTGTCCGTGAGTTTATCGCTGCGCAACACGCCAAGCAACCCGATGTTTTTAGTATCTATGACCTCCCATGAATTATCTTCTGTCGATTCATATAATTCCACAATTTCAGGAGGCAGAATAATTCTGACCGTATCACCCAAGGTATCTGCATTTAGTTTCTCAAGATCAAAAGATATGCTTCCAGACTGTTTCTGGATTCCGAAAATCACCTTGTCATTAATAGTGTCGAGCACCGGTATCTCGCTGTAAATATCCACCGCGCAAAGACGCACCATGCTCTCTATTTCATTTATACGTGCCTTCCCTGTCTCCACATCTGCCTTCGCAGGAGATTTAAAATAGAAATATATGAATCCTGCTGCAACTGCCAAAACAACACAGTATATGAGAAATTTTATAATCCTTAACATATGCTTAACCAAGTATTGAAAATTAATTTATAATAAGTGTAAATGCTGTGCTTATTTAAATCATGAAAGCATACAAAAGATTCAAAATTTAAATAAGCTAATTTCCAACACTTACTTATAGATTTATATTACTTACCGAATACCACTTCGGCATGATAACCGCGAGAAGCGAAAAGATTTTCAAAATAAGCACGAGCCTTGCGCTCTGCAGTGTCCGTAAGTCTCTTCTTGAAAACAGGATTATTCTCCACCTCTTTTTTAAAAGAGGCATTCGCCTTCTCCTTTATTTCCGCCCTTTCTTTGGAATCAAGTTCACTGCGCAGCAGACCAATGTTTTCATACTCTTTCCGCATACCCATGTCACGTCCCGTTATTTCCGTCCTCACAGGAGGCAATATGACTCTCACTTTCATATTGTCATCGTCAAATATGAAATCATCCGGCTGCAATTCCGAAAGATCTATATAAGCCCGCATATATGAATCATAAGAGTATACGGCTATACGTTTTCCTATGGTATACCAGTCGGAAGATTCCAGCTTTGCCGTTTTAGTTATCGACATGGATGCCAGTGCCATTTTATTTACCGAACGTATTTCCTGATAGATTTCAGTCTTGAAACTGTCATCTTTCCTGTCGCAGGAAACATATGTGATTCCTGTCATCAACAAAACCGTAAGCAGATATTTTTTCATTCTTTATTACTGATGCGTTTCATCAGTAATAACGCCGATTTACCCCGATGGTTGTAAATTATGATATGTAAAAATGCTGTAGATAACCTGTAGATAAGTGTCATAAATCTGTTGATAAGTATGTAGAAAACTCTATGATAACTTTGTTTACAGGAATTTTAGCTTTTAAATGAATTTCTTATACAAAAACAGATTTGAAACATGCAATATCTGCACCAATTTAGTTTTTGCATACTTTTCATCATGGTTATCTACTGTTTCAAGTATGGTTTTCTACAGTTTTCAACCTCGTTTACTGAAGAATTTATTAACTTTGCAATTATCTACAGGATGTTGATAACATCCGCATGCGATTGAGAATCAATCCTACCCCCTGTAGATAACATGATAATAAAGTATGCATAAAGTTCAATAACTCATATTTCCAAATTTTAAGGTAAAAAGTTATTGTCACTTATCTACACCATTTATTATTATTGTTTGTTTTTTTATTAAATTTTTAATTTAAACTTAAACCTAAATAATAAAAAAGCCATGACACATCAAGAGCTTCGCGAAGAGATACTCCGGCTTAAGAAAGAGAAAAACGCATTGATAATGGCACATTATTATCAGCGCGATGAAATACAGGAGATAGCAGACTTCATAGGCGATTCACTCGCCCTTGCCCGTCAGGCGGCAAAGACAGATGCCGACATAATAGTGATGTGTGGAGTGCATTTCATGGGTGAGACGGCAAAGATACTTTGTCCCGGCAAAAAAGTGCTGGTTCCGGATATGGCTGCGGGATGTTCTCTTGCCGACAGTTGCGATGCTGACGATTTCCGCAGATTTGTAGAAGCTCATCCCGGATATACGGTGATAAGTTATGTAAACACTTCGGCAGCCGTCAAGGCACTTACCGATATAGTGGTGACATCGGGCAACGCCCGCAAGATAGTTGAGTCGCTTCCTGCCGATGAAAAAATAATCTTCGGACCGGATAAGAATCTGGGGGGATATATAAATTCTGTTGCAAGCCGCGACATGCTTCTATGGCAAGGTGCATGTCATGTCCACGACCGTTTTTCCATAGATAAAATAATGGATCTTAAAAAGGAGCATCCTGAGGCAAAAATTCTCGTTCATCCTGAATGTCGCCGTCCGTTGCAGCTCATAGCCGACAAAGTGGGTTCTACAGCCGCGCTGCTTGAGTTTGCGGAGAAAGACGAGGCTCCGGAATATATAGTGGTCACGGAAAGCGGTATCCTTTTCGAGATGCGCCGCAAATGCAGCTCCAAGCGTTTTATCCCGGCGCCTGCCGAGGATTCGGAATGCCAGTGTAACGAATGCGATTACATGAAGCTGAATACTCTGGAAAAAGTCTATGCAGCCTTGCGCGATGAAGCTCCGGAGATACACGTTGATCCCGAGGTAGCAGCTAAGGCGATACGCCCCATAGAAAGAATGCTTGAGCTCAGCGTGTGAAATAAGGTAATATGCACGGCGATCTTAAAAAGAATCAAGTTGGAACGCAAGAAAAAAAACATAATAGAGCTGTCAAACTGTTCTGAGGAAGAATATAAAGGTATAAGTAAAATACCGGTAAAAGTCCTTGCGGACAATGTCCGCTCAATGTATAACATAGGCGCGGTGTTCCGCACATCCGATGCCTTTCTTATAGATGAGATTGTGCTTGGAGGAATCTCCGGTTGTCCTCCTCATCCTGAAATATCAAAGACAGCTCTTGGAGCTGAATGCACTGTATCCTGGCGACATGTAGACGATGCTGTGGCAGAAGCTATGAGACTCAAAGATGAGGGATGGAAAATATGCACGCTTGAGCAGACCCACAACAGCACTTGTCTTGGAGATTTCCTGCCTTTGCCCGATGAGCGTTATGTGCTTGTGGTGGGTAATGAAGTGGAGGGAGTTGACCAGCGCATTGTAGATATAAGCGATGTGGTGCTGGAGATTCCACAGTACGGAGTGAAACACTCCCTCAACGTATCTTCGAGCACCTCGATAGCTCTATGGCACTTCAACTCTCATATGATGGAATTCAAGACAAATGATAAAAGTGAATGAACGGAAGATAAATGAGAATAAAAAATAAAGGATGGCTTCTGAAGCCATCCTTTATTTTTACTCTCGTATTTTTAGTCTTCAATTTCGAAATCATCTCCGAAGAGATCTTCCTCAACCTCTTGTTCGTTGTCGAAATCTTCAAATTCCTCTTCTCTTTCTTCCTCCTCATCTACCTTTTTTGAATCCTTGCTCGGGAGGAAAGGATTCTTTTTCTTCCCCTTTTTATCCTCCTTTTCTGCATTCATGGCAGCGTATATTTTCTGTGTAAGTTCTTCCGCGAGATCTGGATTATCCTCAATCACGCCTTTTACGGCATCTCTGCCTTGTCCGAGTTTAGACCCGTTGTAAGAGAACCATGCACCGGATTTTTTAACCACTTCGTATTCCACCGCGAGGTCGATTATTTCTCCGGCGCGGGAGATTCCCTTGCCGAATATCATGTCGAATTGTGCGCGTGTGAAAGGTGGCGCCACTTTGTTTTTGACAACCTTCACCTTTGTGAGGCGTCCGATTGTCTCGTCACCATCTTTAATTGGAGAAGAAGCGCGAATGTCGAGACGTACGGAAGCGTAAAACTTAAGAGCGTTACCACCTGTGGTAGTTTCCGGATTACCGAACGACACACCTATCTTTTCGCGTATCTGGTTAATGAAGATGCAGCATGTGCGTGTGCGAGATATGGTTCCCGTAAGTTTGCGCATAGCCTGCGACATAAGGCGTGCGTGTAGCCCCACATTCTTTTCGCCCATCTCCCCTTCTATCTCCGCTTTGGGAGTAAGAGCCGCGACGGAGTCGATTACCAGGACATCTATTGCCCCGGAGTTGATGAGCTGTTCAGCAATGTCAAGAGCCTGCTCGCCGTTGTCGGGCTGTGCTATCCAGAGATTGTTGACATCCACTCCGAGTTTTTCGGCATAAAAGCGGTCGAAAGCATGCTCCGCATCCACTATGGCGCAAATGCCGCCCATTTTCTGCGCCTCGGCTATCACATGGATGGCGAGCGTGGTTTTTCCGGAAGATTCAGGTCCATAGATTTCCACTATTCTGCCACGCGGAAGACCACCCACTCCGAGAGCATAGTCGAGGGTAATGGATCCGGTAGGAATTGTCTCCACATCCTTCACGGCATCATCGCCGAGACGCATCACTGTTCCCGAACCGAAATCTTTCTCAAGATGAGCCATTGTCACGTCAAGAGCCTTGAGTTTTTCAGCCATGTCGGTGATTTTGCCCGTAGCCACAGCCTTGGTTGCTTTCTTTTTTGCCATAAGTAAGTATTGAAAATTAGTTTATAATAAGTAAATGCTGTGCTTATTTAAATTTTGAATCTTTTGGATGCTTTCAAGATTTCTCATCAGTCGCATAGCCCGCTATGCTCCTTCTTCGGAATCATGAAATCATCTCAAAATCTCCTAAAATTTAATATAAGCTAATTTCCAACACTTACTTATATCTTTTTTTTTTTAAGTTTTCTCATTCAGGGCGCGTTCCTTTACAGACAGGTCTCGAAGACAGCCGGTCTCCCGGAGCGTGCCTGTTTTTTCTTTTGCAAAGATATAACAATTAAAATCAGTCTCCTAATATCCAGATATATTTTTGTATATAAAGATTCTTAAAAGACTGCCATTATATTGCAGCGAGAGGAGCGCGACTCATGTCGCGCTCCTCTCCGTATTATTAAAGGAAATGATTTGTATGATTAAAAGAAATCAGATTCGTTACCGATGTCTCACCACTGTCAGGTTTGCCGAGACGGGAGAGCCGTCGGGAGCCTCGCAGGTCTTGTGCAAACGTGCCGTGTTGTTTTCTCCATAATTTATGTGGAGATATGCTCCGGGGTCGTAACGGCTGTTGATTTCTGTGACGAATCCGGTTGTGCCAATAACGTTTATAGGGTTTTCACCTGAGTTTATCATACCGAACCAAGGTGAAGCGGTCTGTCCTCCTTTAACTTTTATATTCCAGTATTTCTCTCCCGCGTTTATAAGGTTTACAGTATATGATCCGGCGCCTCTGCGGAACGTATCATTGACATGCCATTTGAGTTTAAGGGGGAGTTCGAGATTGTCGCTTCTCACGGTGATGTCGGTTTCATGGTCTTCACCGTCGGAGATCATGCTGGCTATTATGGAATATTTGTTGCCACCTTCAGCGGCAGCCCTTATTCCGGAAATCCAGGAAGCGTCATCAGGTATGATTACAGAAGGTGTAATGTCTCGGTCGCTATATACAGAAGCTATGACTATATTGTTGAGTTGCGTATTGCCGGGATGCGTTCCATACACTTCGGAAGTGTTGCAGTCCATTCTCATAAGATACTGGCTGTCGCCGGTTATCGATGAATAATCGGGATTTACGTCTACGAGTGTAGCTTTCAAAGCATTCGAAGGGAGGGAAGAGACAGCAGTGGAGATGTCTGAATACCCTCTTTCGGTAACATCGCTGATGGTTATTATGTACCGGTGGTTACGCACAATGTTATAGGGTGTTCCTTTGCTGTCGAGCATAACGACTTTGTAATAGCCGCTTTCACCTTTATATTTACCCTTTATGATCACTCCCATATAGTCGGTAGTGTTGCAGTTGCGTTCATACACATAAAGAGTAGGCACCGGACCTTCCGCCCATGTTTTTGAAGCGTCTGCCAACGTTGTTCCTGCCGGGCGTCCGGCAGCAGGAGTTGCCGAGGGTGCGGCGGTCACGGTTGGTGTGGGAGTCAGAAATCCTACTGTTGCGAGGTTGCAGGCGGATATTCCCTCCAGCACGAAATCACCGAGATGGTTTGACTCGGAAGCCTCTGCGGTTTTCACGGTAACACACGCCGCCGCGCGAAGGAGTTTGATGCCGTTCATCTCTATGTTGTCCATGATACCTGAGTTCAGTTCGACACGTCCCCACATTATAAGAGGCATGATATGCTCCTGTGTGTTGGTCAGAGATGCGGGCAATGAAGCTGTTTTCAAGGTTCCCACAACTGATTCAGGCGAGCCTTCCGTAAGCGGGGAGAAATCCATGCGGTCGGCGCCGGTAGCCTTGTCGCGGGCATTTGCCACAAGATGCACTGTGCGTTTCTTATCTATCTGTTCGAAAAGCAGCACAATCTTTATGCCTTTGTCGGAATAGCTGATATGGTTGGCGGGAATGCGTTCTATGAATTTGCCGTTTTCATCAAAAACGAGACCGTCTACAGTCAGAATATCCGTGTCTGTGATTGTTCCATCAGCGCGTGTCAGTGCCTTCTTCTCTTCAGTCTGCGGAAGAACAACGGAAATTGTAGCTGCCACTTTACGTCTGGGTTCCGGATTTTCCGGTGCATCGCCGGCACAGGAGTTTAGAACTCCCGCGCCAAGCATTGCAAACGCTAATATTTTAAAGATTGACTTCATATTGAAGGTTTTCGTTATTTATATAATGGTTGAACCGTCCCACTTGATATTTGCCGAGTGTTTCTTGCGGTCATAGGTGATGATGCAGAAACGCAGATACTTATTACTGGGTTTGGTTAGTCCTGAACGGATGTTGAATGTCTTGGTTGCCTGGAACACTGTTTTTCCTCCTGAGTTATTGAAGTTTGTTCCCGCCTGATTCATGGTTCCTCCGAGATAACAATATATCGTGCAGGTAATGTTTCCGGATGCATTTGTGGTATACCACCCTGCCGCGAGGCTGAGATCAAGTGTTCGCGGAATCAGGTTGGCAGCGTTGGTTGCGACACCTTTCTTCCCGGGATAGGGATAAGCATTTATTTCACGTGCGTTGAAATATACCGTTTCTCCCTGTCCACCGGTGGCGTCGCCACCCCATCGCAATACTGTCTTAGAATTGAATGCAGTACTCTTTGCATGACTCCACCCCACGAACTTGTTGTTAAGGTTAGATACCGCAGACGTGTTGAATATTTTGTCCCTGTAGACCACAGATGTCGGGTTTCCTGCAAATCCGCACTTGATATCGACGTCAGCGCTTGACCATGTGAATTTGACCACAAAATAATCGAACTCGGGGATGACAACGAGGATTGCCTGGTCAATGGGAAGCTTGACAGTGTAGTCAGGGTCGGACTTATGACCGAGCACGATGTCGCCCCATTGGTCTTCACCGGTCGGATGCCGGATTGAGCGGAATGTGAATACTCCGGTCGTCTTGTCGAAGAATGTTCCGGATGAACCGATGAAAGAGGGGAGGCTTTTGATCACAACGTCTTTCACCCCTCCGTATACAGCCACGTCGGTTGTGGTGGTGATTGTGTCGTTGCGTGAGGTTGGCTGTGCGATTTCGATCACTTCGTCTCTGGCTCCGATGAATAGATTGTCAACGAAGATCGTGTCAGTGTCGAGGGTCCGCATGTTTTTGAACACTACGGGACCACGTCCATACGCATTCGCGAAATCTTCAGCATAAATGTCAGCGTCCGGCTTACGTGTCATTTTCACGTTGTTTGTCACGCCTGCGTTTCCGGAGACGCTCGCCGTTTTCAGGTTGTCGAGCATTTTCCAGTTGCCGCCGGTGCAGGTCACTGTCACCTCTTTCTGATTGTGCGGTGGACTGAGCCACATCTCTTTTACCGTAGGCTGATCCTGAAGGTGCACGTTGATTGTGCCTTTGTCGGGACGCTGCGTCACCGGAATGCGCTTCTCAAGATTGCCCGTAGTTATTGAGACATATGAGCTGCGGGGATGGTTATCGACATAAGTGTCTACATTTGCCGTGAGTTCATATGCGTTTCCGCCGAGGTCTTTTACTGTCAGCCATGTGGCATCGGCGGCTTTTGTTACAGTATATGTGTCTTTGCACTGCACGCGGATAGTGTCTTTCCAAGCCATACCCACCTCACCCTTGTCTGTGACTATCGTGCGGTTGGCGATGTCGGCATTCATGTTTTCGTCAATCCAGGGTATGATTTCCGTAGAGACGTTCAATTGACGCTTGTTGTAGGATACCCTGACCTCATACACTCCGTTCATGCGTGGTGCGCGTAGAAGCTCGATATCGCGTTTCACCACATGGGAGCCGTCATCGCATATGAGGTCTACATTGAGGTGCAGCAGAGAGGTGGTGGTGTCTACAGCTGTGGATGGAGACGCGTAGTCGGTTCCCCGGTGTGCCGGAATAAGGAAAGAGAGTTCCTCCGCACCTGTCATTTTTCCGTCTTCGCCTTCCACGGGCATGAGCGGAATCTTTCCCTTCAGGGGAGTCTTGCTTATTTCCGGCTTATATTTGGAAGGATAGAGAGTCCCGTCCCAGCTGAGAGTGGAGGGAACGTTTGAAATTTCTATATTCTGGAGAGCCGTGACATCAAGATATTCGGATTTTTCGAATATCACCTTCACTTTTGCGAGATTTCTCGTATATTGTGCCGGATAATTGTAGTCTTTGTCGGGTTCGAAATGGTCTACATTTGTGAGATCATCGATGACCCATTTTCCGGATAGTTCCACACCCTTGATGAAAGCCGTATAAATCTCAGGCATCTGGGCGAGTCCGCCGTTCTCATCCCTGAAATCATTGCGGAACATCACGCATTCTTCCGGTTTCTTGCCGTAAACGGGTTCGATTATGTGGTCTGTGACATTGCTGGTCATACCCGATACCAGAGCGAAATTCCATCTTCCTTCACCGAGAGTGAAAGTCAGTGAATGGTCACCGGTCATGGTGAGCTCAGGTTTTTTTACATATGCGCCGTTTCCTTTCACCACATCGTGAAACTGATAAAGCATCGTGTTTTGTGTAAGCGCATCCGATCCCCCTTTTCCGAATTTAAGGATAAGGCGTTTCGTCTCGCCGTTTGACGGGGAATCTATCTGATCGGCGGAACATGCCCCTAAAAGCAGGGATGCTGCCAATGCCATTATGCTGTATTTTCCGGTCTTCATTATTGCTGCGTCAAGATTGAGGTGTCCAGTTCGCGTTGTTTTTTCTGCATCCGCAGTCGATGATATATCCGAAGCTGATGCTGAACCTTGTCGGTCCTACCCATCCGCGTGTCTGTTTGCGCTTCAGAGGGTAATGACGATACATTCCTCCGAGCTTATATTTGTTATATTGGATATGAGCGTAACCGATTCCGAGGTTTATGTCCATCTGCCAATGGCGGTTGAATTCGTATTTCCAGCCGCCGCTGAGACCTGCGGAGCATCCCCATCCCTGACGGCGGAAACTGCGGTCCATGTCGTGATGGCGGTAGAGACCGATGTTGAAATTGCCGAACATCGCATATACACCGGCATACCATCCTGTTGCCATCTTGTCATAGATATGTTCCGAAGCCTTGAAATAGTAACGGCATTCTCCAGCCATCTGGAAAGAACGGAACACCTCTTCATGTTTCTTGCTCAGATATGGCAGCCACATTACATCGGCACTTACCGACAGATGAGGCGAAAGCCCGTGTTCATAGCCGATGTTGGGAGTTCCGGCGAGAGTCGCCGGACCGTTTACCTTGATCATCTGTGCGTCGGCGGCAACCGTAGTAGTGGCGATTGCTGCGGAGATGAGTATATTTCGGAATATCGTATTCATCATTTTCAGGTTTGTGGTGCGACTTGCGGCATGATAGCCGTGTCTTGTGTCGTGGAGAGAGGGTTAATGTTTATTTTTGCCTCCGTCTATTTCTACGGAGCCTCCGAGGATTGATTCGTCCCACCCTTCGATGGTGATCATGAATCCTTCGTTGTAAATATCAATTATGAATACCCTGCCGTGCAGGATGGTTATAGGTTTCGATTCACGGTCGGTAAGCGCGAAGCGGTAACTGCGAATGCTGTGTCCTTCGTCATCGCACATATTGAGAGCCAGATGCATCAGTTCATTTTCCTTGGTAGGAAAGAGAAGTCCTGAAAACTCGAATTTTGCTCCTTCCGCAGCCTGAGGCCAAGGCTCTACGTCATTGTAATTATAGAGCGTATATGAATCAGTGGGACCGGAGGTTATCGTGTCGAGACTTATCTGCTGCCGTGTGGCGGTGTTGGAAAGGGTCATCGCCGCTTTCTTCACAGCCTCGGCAGATACATCGGTTCCTCTGTATCTTACTTTTATGATTGCAGGATACAGTTCAAGACGAGCCGTGTCTGTGACTATCATACCTTGTGCCACAAGTTCCCGGTTTATATAGTCGAATTTCATATATGCCGGTTCCTTGTATCGTCTGTCTCCATCGTTATCGAGACTGAAGGAAGCTGTGGTCAGATCGGCTATATCGTTGAAACCTACAGAATCAGTGTCGGTCAGCACGCAGGTCTTATAGTTGGCTGGCGGAATGCGGAATGCGAAAATTCCGGCATCAAGCACATTGTCGTTGGTTGCTCCGACTCTTGCATATCTGTCGCCTACAAGCCTTCCGGTCTTTTTATCCCATACCAGCACGCGGCAGTTTCTGATTGTCCGCTCTTTGAACTCGGGCACAAAGACCTTATAGTTCATGTCATCTTCGAAATAATCGAAAGTGCACGAGCCGAGTGTAAGGAGCATTGTCAGACAGTATGCGGTGTGAATCGCGAATCTGCGCAAACTCATTTGTCGTTGTTGTTAATTGTTGGTATTTTTCCGCACATTGTCTATCTGATTATGCGGAAGATTGAGAAGTGTATCCGGAGGAACGGAGAATGCGTTCCTCCGGATATGTCAGGGATTAAAGTTCGATTTTGGATGCTGTGATAGCTGAATCCCAATCCTGGGGCTGACCTACTGTCACAGTGAGGTTACCCACGTTGTCGGGACGCTCGGGAAGCTCCATTGTACCACCGTCGCGGAAGATTACGTTGACCTCGCGGATAGTGTTGGCGACGAAGCCCTGGTTGATGTAACCCACCCAGTATACTGTCTTCTCTTCTGTGAGAGTTCCTTCCTTGCATACGTGTCCCGGAAGACCCTTTGCGGAAATTATGAGAAGATAACGGTTCTGCTTGAGAGGTTCGTTTGCTGATGTTCCGGAGAGCTGCTGACGGTTGTTGTTGGGAAGCACGATGATGTCACGCCATGCGTTTGCCTTGTATTCATCGCCTTCGATACCGATGATCTTGCCGCCGGCTTTATAACCGGATGTCGGGTTTGAAGTGTAGAACTGACGTGTGCCTTCAACTGCATCTGTAACGATTACGGAAGAAGAGGAAGAAGTACCTGATGTTCCGGCATAAATCTTTTCACCGTTTACCATGCGGTCTTGTGCCATAGGAATCACATAGTCAGGCACAGTGGCGATCATTACTGAAGCGTCTTTGAGGAAGTTGACTTTTCCGTCGGGGTTCATGTTGACATCCGCGTTGTTTGTTTTACCCTCTTCACCTGCTATGTTCATACGTAGACGCATAAGAGAAACCTCACGTTTGAGTTTGATGGCGGCAGCTGTAGTCTGTCCTGCAACCACTGTTACAGCAGGGTCAGTGCCGTTTACAAAACCCTGACCGAGGAAAATCTCTGTAGGCTCAGCCAAAGGCACCTCGCTGCGAGTCTGTCCGCTTGCTGCAACCTGGTTCTGATAGAAAATAGGGAACTGGTGGTCAGCAGGAGAAATTTTGCAGTTGTATATAAAACGGTTAAGCACGTTATAGGCAGTCCATGCCTGATAGTTGCCGGCTAATTGCGTCTTTATAGGCTGGATCGCGCTGTTGGCGTTAGCTACAGCCATGAGACGATAAGTTCCGGAAGGAACGTTTGCATAAGTGTAAGTTACAGAACCGCTTTCATTAGGATTGGTAGTGAGGGAGTTCTGGATGCGGTCTGTGTCGATCAGGTCAGAGAAATGGATAACTCCCTGAGCGTCATAAAGGAAAATCTGAAGGCTCTTGACATTTGACCAGCTTGTCAAAGGAACTGCGTCGGAGACGGCGGTTGTAGTCTGAGAACCGTTTGTTGTTGTTCCGGGAAGTTCTGTAGAAGAATCTCCGCCGTCACCTTCAGCACGAGTGTTGCCCGACTGGGTGAAATTAATTGTAAACGCAAGTTTTCCGTATTCCGTCTCATCGGCAACGGGAACCTCATCGTTTGAGCAGGAGGCGAGACCGCTAATAAGAAGAGCAGCGGCAGGCCAGACATAAAAATTTCTTTTCATACTCATAAGTTGTTGATTGTTATAATAATATAAGTTTCTTTCAACTTGTAGCATACTTCAGTATTCGCCCCGCGGTTGCGGGGGAGATACTGATGAATAAAAAATTTGAATGTCACGCTAAAACACAGTTATTGCTGCGTGGCTAATCAAGGATGAGGTTTGTGTCGGTAACTTTAGGATAAGCTTTTGTAAAATCGATAACGCTTAGGCTTCATAGTATCGGCTCGTTCTTCATCCGCGAAATCATATTTTGGTAAGGTGTTGAAAAAAAATCAGGCTGTTCAGACCTGAGAGGAGAGAATTGTGTGTTTTTTTTTCAGCGCGGCAAAATTACAACAAAAGTTTTAAAATACCCCCTCCCGATTTGTTAAAATATGTTAATTGATATCATTTTATGCCGTTAATACTTACAAATTGTTTAAAAATAAGTGTGAAAACTGCTCAAGCCTACGTCCCCAAATTCACTTTTGTTTTTAAACAAGCTCTTCCAGATTCATGTTTTGTCCAAAGTGCTCTTGCATAATCGGCAGGATTTTGTTAACTTTGACCAAGTCCTTGGAATTATTTAATTTTTGTCATCTACTAAACATATATTTGTATTCCATCATTATCCTAAAAATAAAAACCATGATTTCCATTTGCCCGCACAAGCTTTTCATTTATGCCATCACTGCATGCATCGCCTGCATTCCATCTTTCGGTTCACCAGCCGGGAAGAACAACGACTGGATTGATGAAATAGATTCATATGTCAATTCCAATCCCGACAGCGCTATCATTCTCTGCAATGATGCAATCCGGGAACATTACCCACTTGACGGAAGCGAAAAAGTGGCACTACTGACAATCCGGGGCAACGCAAACTTTACCCTTGGAAATTATGACACAGCAAAGGCAGATTTCCGGAAAGCGGCAGACCTTGCCTTCGATATCGCCGACACGCTGGCTTATATTAACGCCCTTTCAGATTTAGGTGTCGCATATCGCGTCAGCCAACAACAGGACTCAGCAATGGCATGCTACAATCATGCTCTCAACATGATAAAAGACGGAAGATTTCCGGATATGGAGGCAAACATACTAACATCATTAGCTATCTTGTTTGCAAATCAGGGACGCTTAAAGGAGGCTATCCCGTTTGCAGAAAAAGGATGGAAAAAAGCAAAGCTCACAGATGATATAGAGACACAAATTTATGCCGCATCTTCACTCGGATCCGCACTTTTCCTTGCAGGCGACCACAATAGGGGGCTCGCCACTCAACGCAGCATAATAAAAATTGCAGAGCGCAAAGGAATCCCACGGTATATACTGAAGACATACGCATCTGTCATAGCTATGCATAACCGACTTGGGAACACGGATTCTGTAAATTACTATATCAACCGAGGACGTACGCTACTTGACAAAGTGCCCGAAGCATCAATAGAATCTGTAGGATTCCTTGAACAAAGTTTTGTGGTGTTGACAAAAATGGGACGCTATAAAGAGAGCCTTGACATACAGATGAAAATACTTAACATGTTGGATTCACGTCCCTTTATGCCTCTGCACCTGCTATATCAGAGAATCGCCCTCAACTACAAAGGACTCGGTGACATTGAGCGCATGAATGATGCATATATAAAGGCGATAGAGATAGCCGACAGCATTCACCAAAGCGACATAAACAAACAGATGTCAGACTTCAACGCTCGTTATCACGCAGCTGAAAAAGAATTGGCGATTGCCGCACTGAGGCATGAAAAATCGCGCAGAGGCATGATAATCGCGATTCTTGCCGGGGTGATAGCCGCGACATCGTTGCTCCTGATCATATATCTGAGGTCGCGCAGACGCAAAACCGAACTTGCCAACATAAAGGCTCGTATAGAAGGTATAGAACAAGAGCGCGGAAGGCTTGCACACGAGCTTCACGACGGGGTATGCAATGACCTGCTCGGTATTGAGCTTGCCCTTGCCGGAGGAAGAAACGACACTGCCGAAATATCAGAAATGCTCCGCACCACACGCAACGAAGTACGGTCAATCTCCCACGAACTCCTACCACCGAGCTTCAACAGGCTTTCATTATCGCAACTAATTGCAGCATACGCATATAAAAGCGACGGGTTCGTTGAATATCTTCCTTCACAAGACCAAATTGACCTTGACATGGAACAATCCATGAACCTATACCGTATCATTCAAGAATGGATTGCGAACATACGACACCACGGTGCTGCCCGATACGCCACAATTTCTTTGAAACAATCAGGTAATGAAACCATACTTGATATATGCGACAATGGCATTGCATTCAATCCGGATGAAGCAAACAGCAGCGGTCTTGGCATTGACAATATCCGTCAACGGGTAAAGGCTATCAATGGCACAATTGATTTTACACGAAGAAACAACATAAATATCATGTCAGTGAAAATTTTTAAATAAGTACCGCTAAAAAAACATATTACCTCACGGATTTCCGTGATTTATAATTCGCCACATTTGCCTAATTTTGCGGTGTGAAGCTTTTTTCACGTATTTTTACACCCATGGCAAAATCTGACCTTAAAATATTGCTGGTTGACGACCATGATATCGTGCTTCGCGGAATGCGCCACCTCATCGAAGACCTCCTCGGAGACAGCTGTCATGTGGATATGGCAAAGACCGCCGCTGAAGCACTCTGGCTGACCTCAGTTCGCAACTACGATCTCTGCCTTCTTGACGTGGAGCTTCCAGATGCCAGCGGTATCACATTACTTCACAATATACGCAGGAAATGTCACGATATAAAAATAATCGTAAATACGATTCATGAAGAACTATGGATCATAAAAGATTATTTTGATGCCGGAGTAGAAGGAATCTTGTTCAAAGATGTGCTTTCAACCGAAATTGCAACAGCTATACGTTCAGTTACCGCCGGCGACACTTACTTTTGCAAGAAAGCAAAACAATTGCGTCACCTTATAGATATTTATGAAATGCCAAGCCCCAAGGAGCTGGAGGTGCTTCGCCTGATAGCGTCCGGTAAAAAAACTGACGACATAGCCGCCCAGATGGGATTGAGTTCAAACACTATAGAGACCCATAGACGCCACCTTCTCGCAAAACTTCATGCACGCAACTCCGCAGAACTTGTGCTAAACGCCGTGAAGCGTGGGCTTCTCCCCACTTCACGCATATAAATTATTGGTATCCAATAAATATCATATTTGTTTGCCCCATATTTTAATCAATTAATAAATTTAACAATCTATTGTATTATGAACAAAATTTCTTCGATGGCATTCATGGTAATAACAGCCATGTTTATCTTTTTTCAATCCTGTGGCGACGTTGACCACTCTAATCCCCGTAGTGTTGCCGACAAGGCTATGGAATATTATATCAGCAACGACTACGAAGGCATGTCAACACTTTGTTATCCTGAAAACACCAACCGTATAGAACGGTTTCTTGAACTTGAGGAATACGCTAAAAAGAATCCCGACATAAGACCAAAATCTACAAATAAAAAATTCAAATATACAGACGAAAAGGACCATAGCTACGAATATCGAGTAAAATATGATTATTCTTTCACAAATGTCAACGGTAAAGACGAGACATGGCACATGACTGTTATCCTGAATAACAAAGAGGGAAAATGGTATCTGGATATGGTAAAATAACCGTTATTAAACACCTCAAACAACATGAAAAAAATTATATTTCTCGTATTGGCTGCATTTATGTCATCAATAGGCATCATGGCTCGTGAAGACGAATGGAGCACTCCCATTCCAAAGGTTGACATTGAACTGCTTCCTGCCAAGCGTCTTAATTATGGTGTGATAATTCCTTTCCGATGGCATAACGAATGCGACGACTTCGATATCCTTGTTGGAAACCGGTCTGTCGGAGACGATGCCACCTATGCGATACTTGATTCGGGAGAAAAGGTATACATGTATATAGACAATCACATGATAGAGTCTAAAAACGGGATTCCACATCTCAGTTACCTGTTTTTGCCCACTGTCCCATGGAAAGTCAACAAGATTACCACCCTGGTGATCGAAGGACGCGCACCAAATTCGCCCAAATCAACAAAAAATAATTATTACGGAGAATACGCATACAAACTGGGACCTGTCGATATTCCAAAAGTAAAACTCGGTCCGACAGGCACGTCTGCCTTCCTTCACCCCGACTTCACACTGGGCGAGATAAAGGCTGTTCCACTGGGATCCGATCTCGTATTGGAATATACATTGACCAACAATTCCTCAAAAGATAAAAAACTGTATGTAGACAGTTTTAAAGGCTTCGCATATGACGAAGACGGGAACAAATACAGTATGTCTACTGAGTCACCGGATGCGTTCCCCTCGGGAATACCTGTAAAGGTAAGCACGACAGTACACAACGGATCCGGCATAACTAAATTCACAGGTATAGAAGTTCCATTCAGAGATCCTTCGCTTAAATGGGACACATGTTGCTTAAGACTATGGAACTTCAAACCAGAATTGACAACTAATTGACAAACAACATAATAAAATAATAGAATTAATATGAAACATTCCGTTTTACTGACCTTGGCAATCATTATCTCCACCCTGTGCAGTAATGCCCAAAGCCTGTATGTAAGCTCCATGAAAGGAAACGTCAACCTGCGGACCGCACCGTCCACAACATCGGCAAAAGCGGGCACACTGAAAAGCACGGACCTACTCCCATGCATCGAAGAACTTGACGATTGGTACAAAGTATCATACAACGGCAAGGAGGCATATGTATCAAAATCTGTAACAACTACATGCGATGCCATAATACCGGAGAGTATGTATAATAAAGACATCCAATCGAATGGCGCTTTGGACAAGATCCGTTTCCAGGGATCCATATATATAGAACCGGTAGGCAAGACACACGCGTTGATCACGGTAACCTGGATGAGAGTCAACCTCCCGGCGGAGACACAATACTATCTGGCAGACGTAAAAGACGGCAAAATAGTAGCCACATATAGCGGCGTGTCGTATGTTGACCCATCTACTCCGGTTTCCGACATAAAGGAGCAACTTTCTCAACTTGACACTCCCATTCCTGTAGGTTTCGGGGAGTTTAACAGCACCATCTACTTCGATGGTGCGGAATATTCAGAGTTTGAATAAGAAGTTGTTTAAAAAATAAAACTGACTTAGCCATCCTAATTCTTGTAAAAGATAAGCCTGCGGATTATTTCCGCAGGCTTATCTTTTATCTAAATCCTCAAGTCAAATGTCATTCCGGATCAATACTCATCCCAGCTCTTGATACGGATGTCTGCGAGAGGTATCTCGCAGAAGGCGCGGATAAAGGCTGAGGCGAGACGCGCGTTGGTCAGCAGTGGTATGTTCAGGTCGATCGCGGCGCGACGTACCTTGTAGCCGTTGCTGAGCTCCTTGGGCGTAAGGTTCTTCGGTATGTTGACAACAAGATCTATCTCTTTGTTGTGAAGCATTTCAAGAGCCTGTGGCTGCTTGTCGTCACCCGGAAGATGCACACGTATCGCCGGCACCCCGTTGTCAGCGAGGAAACGCTGTGTGCCGTCTGTTGCATATATCACATATCCTTTGCGGTGAAGCATGCGTGCAGGTTCGAGAAGGTCGACTTTCGAACGTGCCGTGCCGCCGCTGATGAGCACTGTCTTCTTAGGCACGCTGTAGCCTACCGAAAGCATGGCTTTCAGAATTGCCTCGGAAGTGTCGTCGCCTATGCATCCGACCTCACCCGTAGACGACATGTCTACACCGAGCACAGGGTCTGCGCCTTGCAGACGTGAGAATGAGAACTGAGATGCCTTGATGCCGACATAGTCGAGATCAAAGGCGGATTTGGAGGGTTTATCCACGTTGAGACCGAGCATAACGCGTGTGGCTGCATCGATGAAGTTCTGCTTGGAGACTTTGGATACGAACGGGAAGCTTCGCGATGCGCGGAGGTTGCATTCGATAACCTTGATGTCGTTGTCTTTGGCGAGGAACTGGATATTGAACGGTCCCGATATGTGAAGAGCCTTGGCTATGCGGCCGGAAATCTTCTTGATGCGGCGCATGGTCTCCACGTATAGCTTCTGCGGAGGGAACTGGATGGTGGCATCGCCGGAGTGTACGCCGGCGAACTCGATGTGTTCGGAGATGGCGTAAAGCTTTATGTCGCCGTTCTGCGCCACGGCATCCATCTCTATCTCTTTTGCTCCCTGTATGAACTCCGTAACCACTACGGGATGCTGTTTGGAGACGTTGGCGGCAAGCTTGAGGAAACGCTGCAACTCGTCTTCGTTGGAGCAGACGTTCATGGCGGCTCCGGAAAGCACATATGAGGGGCGCACAAGCACCGGGAATCCTACTTCCTCCACAAACATGTCGATGTCTTCCATCGATGTCAGCTCGCGCCAGCGCGGCTGGTCAACCCCTATTGAGTCGCAAAGTGAGGAGAATTTGTTGCGGTCTTCGGCATTGTCGATGTCTTTTGCCTGGGTGCCGAGTATGTTTACCTTTGCCTCGTCAAGCCGCATGGCGAGGTTGTTTGGAATCTGACCGCCGGTGGAGAGTATGACTCCGTGAGGAACCTCAAGCTCGAGGATGTCCATGACACGCTCATATGTGAGTTCATCGAAATAGAGTCGCTCACACATGTCGTAGTCTGTTGATACGGTTTCCGGGTTGTAGTTTATCATGACGGGGCGATAACCGGCTTCCGCAACTGTCATCAGCGCGTTGACTCCGCACCAGTCGAACTCCACGGAGCTTCCTATGCGGTATGCTCCGGAACCGAGCACCACCACGGAGCGCTTGTCGCCGAGATAGTTCACATCGTTCTGGCTGCCGTTGTATGTGAGATAGAGGTAGTTGGTCTGTGCCGGATATTCGGCGGCGAGAGTGTCTATCTGCTTCACGACCGGTCTGATGCCTCTGTTCAGGCGGTTTTCACGCACCATGTTGGAGAGTTCGGCGCTTCGGCGGTTCATCTCCTCGCCCCACAGCGCGCGACCTATCTGGAAATCGCTGAATCCCTGGCTCTTCGCACGTTTCATGAGCTCGTCGGAGATCTCTTCGAGTGAAGACAGCGATTCAAGTTCGCGACAGGTATCGAATACTGTATGAAGTTTCTGAAGGAACCAACGGTCTATTTTTGTGAGTTCGTGGATACGGTCAACTGTATATCCTCTGCGGAAAGCTTCCTCGATGACGAATATACGTTTGTCTGTAGGCTCGCTTAGAGACTTGTCGAGATCCTGTATCCTGATTGGTTTGTTTTCCACAAATCCGTGCATCCCCTGCCCGATCATGCGGAGACCTTTCTGGATAACCTCCTCGAATGTGCGTCCGATTGCCATCACCTCGCCCACAGATTTCATGGAACTGCCGATTTCGCGGCGCACGCCGTGGAATTTGCCGAGGTCCCAGCGGGGAATCTTGCAGACGATATAGTCGAGAGCCGGCTCGAAGAAAGCGGATGTGGAGCGCGTCACAGAATTCTTAAGGTCAAACAGACCGTAACCGAGACCTAACTTGGCGGCAACGAACGCGAGCGGATATCCGGTAGCTTTTGATGCAAGAGCCGAAGAGCGCGACAGGCGGGCGTTGACCTCGATGACGCGATAATCCATCGATTCGGGGTCGAAAGCGTATTGCACGTTACATTCGCCCACGATGCCGATATGGCGGATGATCTTTATAGCGAGCTTGCGCAGCATGTGATAGTCTTCGTTGGAGAGAGTCTGCGAAGGAGCGACCACGATACTCTCGCCGGTATGGATGCCGAGCGGGTCGAAGTTTTCCATATTGCAGACTGTGATGCAGTTGTCGAAGCGGTCGCGCACAACTTCATATTCCACTTCCTTCCACCCTTTAAGACTTTTCTCAACGAGCACCTGAGGCGAGAAAGAGAGAGCCTGCTCCACAAGCGAGATGAGTTCATCGCGGTTGTCGCAGAAGCCGCTGCCAAGACCTCCCAGGGCGTACGCGGCGCGTATGATTACCGGATAGCCGAGTCTGTCGGCAGCCGCGAGAGCGTCTTCTACTGATTCCACAGCCTCGCTCTTGATAGTCTTTACATCTATCTCGTCGAGCTTCTTCACGAAAAGTTCCCGGTCTTCGGTATCCATGATGGCGCGTACGGGAGTTCCGAGCACCTTAACGTCATATTTCTCAAGCACGCCGGATTCATAGAGCTTCACGCCGCAGTTGAGCGCGGTCTGTCCGCCGAATGCAAGGAAAATGCCGTCCGGGCGTTCCTTCTCTATCACTTTCTCCACAAAATATGGAGTGACGGGAAGGAAATATATTTTGTCGGCAAAGCCTTCCGAGGTCTGCACTGTGGCGATGTTGGGGTTTATCAACACCGTTTCGATGTTTTCCTCTTTCATGGCTTTCAGCGCCTGTGATCCACTATAGTCAAATTCTCCGGCTTCTCCGATCTTGAGTGCTCCGGAACCGAGAAACAATACTTTCTTGATAGCCATTTTTTATTATTGTAGAGTGAAGAATTTCAAAGAGAGAGTTGTGAGGGGAGCGGATAAATATGCCGTTATATTACAAAAAAAGTTGCGGGCACCAAGACCCTCAACTCTTTTATATCACAACAATGCAATAAATTCATCGAATATGAATTCCGTATCTTTCGGACCGCTGCTTGCTTCCGGGTGGAACTGCGCGGAGAAGAAAGGTTTCGATTTATGCCGTATACCCTCGTTGGTACCGTCGTTCATGTTTATGAAATGCGGTTCCCAGTCGGCGGGAATAGTGTCGTTGTCTACGGCGAATCCATGGTTCTGAGATGTTATGAAGCAACGTTCCGTGCCGCTGAGACGCACCGGCTGGTTATGGCTGCGGTGTCCGTATTTGAGTTTGTAGATCTTCGCGCCTGCGGCTTTGCTGAGGAGCTGATTTCCCATGCAGATTCCGCATATAGGCTTGCCGATCTCGAAAGCCTTGCGGATATTCTCCACTGTCTTTTCCGCAAATTCGGGGCTGCCGGGACCGTTGCTGATGAAAAGACCGTCGTAGGGTATCTGAGTGAAGTCATAATCCCACGGCACGAGTGTGACTCTCACGCCGCGGCGTGTCAGACAGCGGATGATATTGTATTTTGTGCCGCAGTCCACAAGCACTACCCTCTTCTCCCCTTCTCCGAATTCCTTGACCTCTCTGGTGCTGACCTTGGCGATAAGGTTTTCTTTGTTGGGGTCGTGAAACTCTATGTCCTCACCCCCCTCGAATGTGATTTTTCCGAGCATCGAGCCTTTGTCGCGGAGCAGTTTGGTAAGCGCGCGGGTGTCAATGCCGTAGATACCCGGAATTTTTTCATCCTTGAGCCAGTCGGCGAGAGAGCGTGTAGCCTGCCAGTGACTCGGCACCCAGCTGTAGTCCTGGCATACGATTGCCTCGCAATGTATGCGTGAAGACTCGAAGTAGTCGCTGACATTTGCCTCGGTGCTTTTTTCAGCCGATGGCACTCCGTAATTGCCGAGAATGGGATAGGTGGTGACAAGTATCTGCCCTTCATAGGAGGGGTCGGTGAGGCTTTCGGGGTAACCCGTCATTGCCGTGTTGAAAACAACCTCTCCGGCGCATGGATTTTCATAACCGAAGGAGAACCCTTCAAATTTTGAGCCGTCTTCAAGTGTGAGCACGGCTTTTCTGGAATCTTGCATCGTGTTCATTTTGCGTGCAAAGTTACACAGAATCCCAATAATTAACAAACGGATTACTAAAAATATTTAAAGAGACCGTTCCCGAAAAAAGCAAAATCAGATACACATTATACATTTGGATATGCTTGGATATGCAATTATAGCAAAAGTTACTTTCCAAAATGGCTTTTGCTGAAGAATAGTGAAAATAAATTTTGCTTGTCGCGAAATATGAGTTAAATTTGCATTGAATTCTACGAATTCTGAAATCTCATGGAAAAGATACTGATAAAAAATGCTCTGCTGTCCCCTTCCGGCAAGGAGGGAACGGCAGATATTCTCATATACGAGGGGAAAATCGGGAAGATAGCCCCGCAGGTCGATTCGCCGCATGATTGCAGCGTGATTGACGCTGACGGTCTCACCGTAATCCCCGGGCTTGTGGATGTGCATGTGCATCTCCGTGAGCCCGGTTTTTCATATAAGGAGACCATTGCGGCAGGCACTGCGGCAGCCGCCGCCGGCGGTTTCACCACAGTCTGCCCCATGCCCAACCTCAACCCGGCGCCGGATTCACCTGAGAATCTCGAGCGTCAGCTTGAGATAATACGCCGGGACGCAAAAATCGAGACCATACCCTACGCCACAATCACCCGTTCGCGACTCGGAGCCGAACTCGTGGATTATGAGGCTCTCGCCCCTTTTGTCGCCGGTTTTTCCGACGACGGGTCCGGAGTGCAGGATGAAGAGGTAATGCGCAAGGCGATGCGGCAGATCGCAAAGACCGGCAAGATTCTTGCCGCTCACTGCGAGGTCAATTCTCTTCTGCGCGGAGGATATATACATGACGGTGAATATGCACGCGCCCACGGTCATCGGGGCATATGTTCCGAAAGCGAATGGGGGGAGATAGAACGCGACATACGTCTTGCCGGGGAAACGGGCTGTCGTCTGCACATATGTCACATATCAACTGCGGAGAGTGTGGATCTTATTCGCAGGGCAAAGGAACGTGGAGTAAGGGTGACATGCGAGACTGCACCCCACTATCTCGCTTTCTGTGATGAAGACATGCGAGAAGAGGGCCGCTTCAAGATGAATCCGCCAATACGCTCGCGCCGTGACATGGAGGCTCTCCGGGAAGGCGCGGCAGACGGCACGATAGATGTCATTGCCACCGACCATGCCCCGCATTCGGCTGAGGAGAAGTCAAAAGGTCTTGAGAAAAGCGCCATGGGTGTCGTGGGTCTGGAGACTTCGCTGGCTGCGGTATACACCCATATGGTCAGGCCGGGACATATATCTTTCCCGCGCATGCTGGAGATGATGGCACTTGAGCCTCGCAAGCTGTTCGGATTCAAGGGAGGGTTGGTCCCGGGAAATCGTGCGGACCTCGCTATCGTTGATTTTGACAGGGTGGTTAAAGTTGATTCTACCTCTTTCCTCAGCAAAGGGAAAAGCACGCCTTTCGACGGAACCACGCTTTTCGGAAAGGTGATGATGACCATAGCCGGAGGGAAAACCGTATATAAGTTATGAATCAAGTGTGAAAATGAAAGGAGACAGACATAAACACAGATTTTTCCGCGTGGTTTCCAACAGGAAAGTCGCGGCAAAGACATGGGAGTTGGCGCTTGAAGGCGACACATCGGATTTTACGGCTCCCGGTCAGTTTGTAAATATCGCCGTGGCAGGCAAGTATCTGCGCCGCCCGATATCGGTATGCGACATATCCGGCAGCAGGCTCACGCTGCTCTATGACGTTGTCGGAGAAGGCACCGAGGTGATGTCGGAGATGAAACCGGGAGATACCGCCGATGTGCTTACGGGTCTCGGCAACGGTTTCAGCCTTGCCGTGAAAACGGATAAACCGCTGCTTGTGGGCGGTGGCATCGGATGCGCTCCGCTTCTGATGCTTGCCCGTTTGCTGTGCAAAGAGGGAAAACGTCCTGTTGTTGTGCTGGGATTCAACACTGCGGCAGATGTTGTGCTGAAGAAGGAATTCGAGGATATGGGACTTGATGTGTATGTCTCGACAGCCGACGGTTCGGAGGGTACGCGCGGGTTCGTGACCGATGCTATAGCGGAGAAGAATCCGGACTTCGACTATTTCTATACGTGCGGTCCGCTGCCTATGCTTCGTGCTCTTTGCGAAAGGCTCGCGCAGCCGGGCGAACTCAGTCTTGAGTCGCGTATGGCATGCGGATTCGGAATCTGCATGTGTTGTGTGCTTGAAACCAGAAGCGGTCTGAAAGGCATATGCAAGGCAGGCCCTGTATTCCCTAAAGATGAACTGATATGGAAATGAGAGACACATCTGTAAGCCTGAGTGGTGTCAGGCTCGACAATCCTGTGATACCGGCGAGCGGATGCTTCGGTTTCGGATATGTGATGTCGGAATATTACGACCTTGACATTTTGGGGTCGATATCGATAAAAGGCACTACCCTCTCGCCGCGTGCGGGAAATCCTCTGCCGCGTGTGGCGGAATGTCCCGAAGGTCTGATAAACTCCGTTGGTCTGCAGAACCCCGGCGTGCACAAGGTTGTTTCAGAGGAGTTGCCGAAACTCCGCAAGGTTTTCCACAAACCTGTCGTTGCCAATATCAGTGGTTTTTCGATCGATGAATATGTGGAGGCATGCCGCGTAATAGACGGTGCGGAGGAAGTCGGTATCATTGAGTTGAATGTCAGTTGTCCCAATGTGCATGGCGGAGGCATGAGTTTCGGCACTCAGCCTGAATCTGTGGCGGAGGTTGTGAAAGCTGTAAAAGAGGTTGTCACCAAGCCGCTGTATGTCAAACTCACACCGAATGTCACCGATATAGTGAAGATTGCCTGCGCGGCAGAGGATGCCGGAGCCGACGGTCTGTGTCTTATAAACACGTTGCTCGGCATGAGAATCGACACCAAGACACGCCGTCCGGTTGTCGCCAACAAAGTTGGCGGTTTTTCTGGGCCGGCGATTTTCCCCGTTGCCGTAAGAATGATCTGGCAGGTTGCCTCTGCGGTGAACATTCCTATTATCGGATGCGGAGGAGTATCGACAGCGGACAATGTGATAGAGATGATGATGGCGGGAGCCACTGCTGTGGAGGTAGGTTCTGCAAACCTTGTGAATCCATATGCATGCAAGGATATCATCGAAGCACTCCCCTCGCGTATGGAGAAGCTGGGAATAGCCTCACTTTCCGATATAATAGGAGCCGCGCTTCCGAGATAGGCATTTTTTTCAACGAATATTTAACGAAACATAACATAACACATGAACAGAGACGTTATCATAGCCTGCGATTTTCCGAACGCCGAAGAAACACTCGCTTTCCTCGACAAATTCAACGGCGAAAGCCGCAAGCCCTTTCTGAAAATCGGAATGGAGCTTTATTACGGAGCAGGCAACGAGATTGTGAAAGAGATCAAGCGCCGTGGCCACAAGATATTTCTTGACCTTAAATTACACGATATTCCAAACACGGTTCGCAAGGCGATGAAGGTTCTTTCGGCACTGGATGTAGATATGGTCAATGTCCATGCAGCCGGAACAATTGAGATGATGCGTGCCGCTGTCGAGGGTCTGACACGCGAAGACGGCACCCGTCCGCTGCTTATCGCAGTTACGCAGCTCACCAGCACATCCGAGGAGGCTATGCGCAGACAGTTGCTCATTGACGCCACAATCGGCGCCACAATAATCAAGTATGCCGAAAATGCCGCCGAAGCGGGTCTTGACGGCGTTGTCTGCTCCCCACTTGAGGCGGGCATAGTCAAGGAGGCGTGCGGACGCGATTTCCTGACAGTGACCCCCGGAATACGTTTTGCCGATGCTGCTGCCGATGATCAGGTGCGCATCACTACTCCGGCACGCGCCAGAGAGATCGGCTCGGACTTTATTGTGGTCGGTCGCCCGATAACAGCCGCCGCCGATCCTGTCGCAGCCTATCGCCGCTGCGTGGAGGATTTCACGGGCGAATTATGACAAACAACTTTTAAACAGCTTTTTAAAGAAACGACTTAGAGTATGTTTGGATTTAACTTTCCTTTGCATGAAGAGTTATTTTCGAGGGAATTTCACAAGTTGAAAAAGGAGCATAGCGGGCTATGCGACTGATGAAACTTGGTGAAATTCACCGGAAAGAACCTTCATGAAATGGAAAAGAATTTTTCAAATATACTCAAACATTAAATTCGTGTTAAATTCAAACATACTCTTATGGTTAAGGATAAAAAAGAGATAGAGAAATCAGTGGCGCAGAGCCTTCTGAGAATAAAAGCCGTGTTCCTCAGTCCTGAAAAACCCTTTACATGGGCGAGTGGGATAAAGAGTCCGATATATTGCGACAACCGCCTGATTCTGTCTGATCCGGCAGCGCGCGAAGTTGTGGAGAATGCCATAGCCGCGACTGTGGAGCGTGAGTTTCCCGGTGCGGAGGCTCTGATGGGCACGTCCACTGCCGGCATCGCACATGCGGCTATAGCGGCGTGGATTCTTGGCAAACCGATGGGATACGTGCGCGGAAGTGCGAAAGAACATGGCAGAAACAACCGCATAGAAGGTCGTCTCGAACCGGGTGCGAAGGTGGTGGTCATTGAAGACCTCATTTCTACCGCCGGAAGCTGCATAGATGTTGTGGAGGCATTGCGCGAGGCGGGTGCCGAAGTGCTCGGTGTGGTATCTATCTTTACTTATGGCATGAAGAAGGGTCTTGACCGTCTGGAGGCTGCAGGTGTGAGAAATATCTCTCTTTCCAATCTTGATGCCCTTCTGGAGGTTGCCGTCGAAGAGAATTACGTATCGGCGGATGCCAAGGATGCCATAAAGAAATTCCGTGACAATCCTTCCGATGAATCCTGGATGAAATGATATAAAATTTATACACGATATGCGACATCTGATAGACCCTACGGATCTGACGCGCAAGGAGACAGAGGAAATCGTTGACCTTGCCCTCGACATCATTGCCAACCGTCCTGCGTATGCGGAAGCATGCAAAGGGAAAAAGCTGGCGACACTCTTTTATGAACCCTCAACGCGCACACGCCTCAGTTTCACGGCTGCAATGATGGAACTCGGTGGCAACGTGCTCGGCTTTTCCGACGCGCAGAACACATCGGTCAGCAAGGGGGAGACCGTGGCAGACACATCGAAAGTGATAAGCTGCTTCGCCGACATCATCGCGATGCGCCATTTCGAGGAGGGCGCGGCATATGTCGCCGCCATGAACGCCCGCGTTCCGGTGATCAACGCCGGTGACGGCTCACACGCCCATCCTACCCAGACACTTACCGACCTTCTGACAATCAAGCGCGAGATAGGTCGTCTTGACGACATCACCATCGGTTTCTGCGGTGACCTCAGGTTCGGTCGCACCGTGCATTCCCTTATAAAGGCGCTTTCCCGCCATTCGGGTGTGAAGGTTGTCCTTATCGCTCCCGATCAGTTGCGTCTTCCGGATTATATGAAACATGAGGTGTGCGACAAACATGGCGTAGACTACAGGGAAGTATCTTCGATGGAAGAGGTCATGCCTGAACTTGACGTGCTTTATATGACCCGCGTGCAGAAGGAGCGTTTTCTTGATGAAGATGAATATGACCGTCTGAAAGACAGTTTTATCCTTACTGCCGACAAATTGAAGACCGCACGTCCCGAATTGCGCGTGCTTCACCCGCTGCCTCGTGTCAACGAAATCTCGGTTGACGTTGATTCCGACCCGCGCGCCGCTTATTTCCGTCAGGTTGAGAACGGCAAGTTTGTGCGCATGGCGTTGATTCTCACACTCCTCAAATGGGCTGGCGAGGAACATGTAGCATGTCCTCCGGCACTTCCCGAAGGCACTCTCCGCAATCAGCACGTATGCTCCAACAACCGTTGCATTTCCAATATGGAGAAGGTCGATTCCCTTTTCCGCCCCTGCGACGACGGCGTTGCCCCGGTACGTTGCGTATATTGCGAATCCAAACCCCGCAAATAATCCCGGTCTTGACCGGAGGATTGTCTTTTTGACCGGATTATGTTTTAGACAGGAGGACAGTAGAAACATGAGTATAAAAAATGCCCTGTTTCTACTGTCCTCCTGTCTAAAATCTGTACTTTCTTTTGATTTAATGAAATAAAACATTAAATTTGCAATCCATAACTTCAGCAACGATATTTCAATACTATATTCTAATAAACTAATTTTCATAACAAAATGAGAAAGATTACAATCATTGGCGCCGGCATGATGGGTTCTGCCCTCGCCTTCCCCGCAGCAGAAAATGGAAACGAAGTGCATATCGTGGGCACATGCCTCGATGACGAGATCATCGACGGATATATCAAAACAGGCAAACACGAGAAATTCTGCCGTCCTTTCCCTGAAAATGTCAAATTCCACTACTTCAAAGACTGGGAGGAAGTGGTTAAAGGTTCCGATTTCGTGATAGGCGGAGTCAGCTCTTTCGGCGTTGACTGGTTTCTTGAGGAAATACTGACAAAGCTTGATCCCGCGATTCCTGTGCTTTCGGTTACCAAGGGACTGCGCGCCACAGAAGACGGCTCGCTCCTCTCCTATCCGGGATATTGGATCAGCGAACTCGCCAAGCGAGGCATCCATCGCGACGTATGTGCCGTGGGCGGTCCCTGCACCAGCTATGAACTCGTGTTCATGGATCCCACGGAAGTCGGTTTCTGCGGCAAAGACAACAAGGCTTTGCGCATGATGAAGGAAGCGATGCAGCGTCCTTATTATCATATATCCCTTACAAATGATGTCATCGGTCTTGAAAGTGCCGTGGCGCTCAAGAACGCGTTCGCCATGGCTGTGACCCTGGCTGTCGGGCTCAATACGCGCTGGCACGGAGAAGACGAACCGCAGCATTACAACTCGCAGGCGGGCACCTTCTCGCAGGCGGTAAGGGAAACCCACGCCCTCATGCAGCTTCAGGGAGGCACGTTCGAGAGTGAATGCATCGGTCTGGGCGACCTCTACGTCACGATATTCAGCGGGCGCACACGCCGCTGCGGCGTATTGATGGGTCAGGGACTCGACTATGACCAGGTTACGGAAGCCCTTGCCGGCATCACGCTCGAAAGTCTCGTGATTACCCGCATCATGGGTCAGGCAATACGTCGCAAGGCTGAGCTGGGTCTTGTAGATCTCAAGGATTTCCCCCTGCTTATGCACATTGTAGACATCCTCGACAAGGGTAAAGCCGATGCCGACATGCCATGGGAAGCCTTCACATACGAGGCGCTCTCCCCTGCCAACGACTGACGAACCGTTGAGTTTTTTTGAATGGAGCCTAAGAAACTGTTTAAATTTAATTCGAAATTTTTTATATAGTGAATCTTGTGGCTTCCTTGAGGTCTTTTATGGTTGTTTTCACCAAGTCTCATAAAATCCTCTCAATGAACCTCACAATTAAATTTAAACAGTTTCTGAGAAAAAACTCCGGAGATACTCGTAAAACTATTTATAAAAATATTTACAACGATTTCATCAGAAGTTTGGGGTGATATGTTGGCAAAATTGAAAATAAAGTTGTAACTTTGCAATCTAATTTTTCAATTAGCAATGAGACAACAATCCCATTCCATACTGCGAAAGCCGCGCCGGAAGCGCAAGGCGTTTCGTGCGGTCATGAATGGGGAGGCGTGCGGATACGCGTGCAGAATTGTGAACAGATAAAAAGGAGGCGTCAGGCAGTGTGTCTGACGCCTCCTGCTTTTTATTTAACGGCAATTTAGCAGAATAGCAATTTTAACTAACCAACATCCAGGTAAGAAGAGATATGAAAGTAGGAGTTGTGATGGGTTCCACAAGCGACTGGAACGTTATGTCGGGAGCCACGGCAATTTTGGATTCCTTCGGAATCGAGTATGAAAAGAGAGTGCTGAGTGCTCACCGCACTCCGGCGCAGCTTGAGGAATGGGCTTCGGGTGCCCGAGAGCGCGGTCTTTGCGCGATAATCGCAGGCGCAGGCGGCGCGGCGCATCTCGCCGGAGTTGTGGCGGCGTTCACTACGCTGCCGGTGATAGGTGTTCCCGTGAAATCACGCAGTCTTGAAGGGTTGGATTCCCTCCTGTCCATGGTGCAGATGCCTCCGGGCATTCCGGTGGCGACGGTAGGAATCGATGGTGCCAGAAACGCCGCTTTGCTCGCAATAGAGATTATGGCGGTTACAGACCCCGCAATGAAACTCAAACTGGATGAATTCCGTGCGGAGCAGGCACGCAAGGTTCTCGAATCTGAAATCTAATTTGTAATTCACAATGCATATTGCATAATCGATATGACAGCTTTAAAATCAAGAATATTTGTAGAGAAACGTCCGGAGTTCCGCACGGAGGCTGAAAGTCTGCGCCGTGAATTGAATTCCAATCTCGGTCTCGACATCAGGAGTCTCAGACTCCTTTGCGTGTATGATCTGTTCGGTTTCACTCCTGAACTTATCGAACGCAGTTCCTACAGGGTTTTCGGCGAGCCTGCCACCGACACTGTCTCTGACACAGTGGAGACCGGAGGAATGCCATATCTTGCGGTTGAGTGTCTTCCCGGACAGTTCGACCAGCGTGCCCATTCAGCCGAGGAGTGCGTGAGACTCATAGAGCCGTCGGCTGAAATAGAGATAAGCAGCAGCCGTCTGATGATTTTCGATGGGTCGGTAGGAGAGGAGGAGATGAAACGGATCTCAAAATACTGCATCAATGCCGTGGAGGCGCGTCGCAAAGACCTTGACCGTCTGGAGAAGCCGGAACGGGCAGCCGCCAGACCGGTGCCGGTACTTGAAGGTTTCCGTGAGATTACAGCCGATGCTGCGGCAGCCTATTGCAAGGAGAAAGGTCTTGCTATGAACGGTGACGACCTGATGGAGGTTGTGTCTTATTTTACAGCCGAAGGACGCGACCCAAATGAGACGGAACTCCGTATTCTCGACACATACTGGAGTGACCATTGCCGCCACACCACGTTCACAACCGAACTTACCGACATTGCCATAGATGAGTCTGCTATTTCAGCCACACTCCGCGATGCTCTCGATGAGTGGAAGAAAATACGCCGTCAGCTCGGACGCGAGAGCAAAAGTCTTTGCCTTATGGATCTTGCCACAATCGGTGCCCGCTATCTCCGCAAGGAAGGTCTTCTTGAAGATCTCGAACAGAGTGAGGAAAACAACGCATGTTCAATTTATGTGGACATAGACGTAGATGGCAAAGAGGAACGCTGGCTGCTTCAGTTCAAGAATGAAACCCATAATCATCCTACGGAAATAGAGCCGTTCGGAGGTGCCTCCACATGTCTCGGCGGCGCGATCCGTGACCCGTTGAGCGGGCGTAGCTATGTGTATCAGGCAATGCGTGTGACCGGTGCCGGAGACATTTACAAGCCGGTATCCGAGACGATGGAGGGGAAACTTCCCCAGCGTGTCATCTCGCTGAAAGCTGCTGCCGGATACTCGTCATACGGAAACCAGATCGGACTCGCCACAACGCATGTGCGTGAGATTTATCATCCGGGATATGTCGCAAAGCGTCTGGAGGTCGGTGCCGTTGCAGGAGCTGTAAAAGCTTCCGATGTTCGCCGCGAACGTCCTCAGCCGGGCGATGTGATCCTCATGTTCGGAGGCCGTACCGGTCGTGACGGAATAGGAGGAGCAACCGGGTCATCGAAAGAACACAACGAGTCATCGCTTGAGGAATGCGGCAGCGAGGTGCAGAAGGGAAATGCTCCTGAAGAACGCAAGATCTCGCGTCTTTTCCGCCGTCCGGAGGTGACGCGTCTCATCAAGAAATCCAACGACTTCGGCGCTGGTGGTGTCAGTGTGGCTATCGGAGAGCTTACCGATGGTCTTGACATATATCTCGACCGCGTCACAACAAAATATTCCGGACTTAACCCTACGGAACTCGCAATCAGCGAATCGCAGGAGAGAATGTCGGTTGTGGTTGAACCCGGGGATCGCGAGGAATTCGAGCGTTACTGTCATGAAGAGAACATTGAGGTGCGCCATGTCGCCGATGTTACCGACTCCGGCAGAATGAGAATGTATTATAACGGCGAGCTTGTGGCTGACCTCCGCAGGGAATTCATAGACTCTGCAGGAGCACGTCATTTCGCCAAAGCGCGTATAGCAGGAATCGAAGACAGAGATCCTTTCGCAAGGGAGATTCCGGGCGGAGATCTCAAAGAGAAGTTCCTGCATAATCTTGAGGATGAGAACGTGACCTCGCAGAAAGGTCTCATTGAGATGTTCGACTCTTCAATCGGTGCCTCCACTGTGCTGATGCCTTTCGGCGGTGCGACCCAGGGAACGGAGACCCAGGCGAGTGTACAGAAACTTCCCGTCGGAAGTCATCATACCGACACAGCCTCTATTATGACTTTCGGATTCAATCCCTATATCAGCAGCTGGAGTCCTTTCCACGGCGCGGCTTATGCGGTTGTCGAGGCTCTTTCTAAAGCTACTGCGGCAGGTGCGGACTTCCGCCGTCTGCGATTCTCTTTCCAGGAATATTTCGAACGTATGAACTCTGCCGAGTCATGGGGCAAGCCTCTTGCCGCGCTTCTCGGCGCGCTGGAGATGCAGCTGGCGTTCGGTCTCCCGGCAATCGGAGGAAAAGACTCCATGAGCGGTACGTTCAACGACATCAATGTGCCTCCGACGCTGATCGCTTTCGCGGCGGGAACTGTGGATGCCAGAAAGGTCGTCAGCCCTGAATTCAAGGCAGCCGGAAATAGTGTCTATATCGTGCGTCATACTCCTGAAAGTGATCTCACTCCCGACACCGCGCAACTTATGCTCAATTTCGAAAATGTGCGCAAGGGAATAGAGAGCGGGGATATAGTCGCAGCCTGGTCTGTAGGTTTCGGCGGCGTTGCAGAGGGTATCGCAAAGATGAGTTTCGGCAACGGAATCGGGGCGGATGTTCGTGTTTCCGACAAGGATCTGTTCGATTTCGGTCACGGTTCTCTGATTGTGGAGAGCAAAAACGCGCTTGACTTCCCGAATGCGGAACTCATAGGCGAGACCGTTGAGGGAGCACTGCGCGTGAACGGCGTGGAAATCGCAATAGGGGAGGCATTCGAGGCAAACCGAGGCAGATTCAATAAGGTATATCCTGACAGAAGCGGTGTCGAGGGTAAGGTGGAGAATGCATCTTCCGGAGCCTGCACGAGCCGCTGGGAGGGTGAGAAGACCGAGCATCCCGTGGTGTTCCTCCCGCTTTTCCCCGGCACAAACTGCGACTACGACATGACCAAGGCATTCGAGCGTGAAGGCGCAGTGGTCAGAAGCAGCGTGTTTATCAATCTCACCGCTGAGGATATCGAACGTTCGGTTCAGGAGATGGCACGCAATATCGATGAATGCCATATCCTTGCCATAAGCGGCGGTTTCTCTGCCGGCGATGAGCCTGACGGAAGCGGCAAGTTTATCGCCAATGTCCTGCTCAACGACACTGTGAAGGCGGCAATAAAGCGTCTGCAGGAGAGGGGAGGACTGATACTCGGAATCTGCAACGGATTCCAGGCTCTTGTCAAGTCAGGTCTTCTTCCTTATGGCAGAATCGGAGAACTTTCCGCTGAGAGTCCCACACTCTTCCATAACGATATAAACCGTCATATCTCGCAGATAGTAAACACCCGTGTGGGTTCCGTTGCCTCTCCATGGCTCGAAGGCTTCACCATCGGCGAGCTTCACAGCATCGCCGCTTCCCACGGCGAGGGTAAGTTCATGGCTTCTCCGGAACTCGCCGCGCAACTTCGCGCAAACGGTCAGATCGCCTTCCAGTATGCCGATGCCGAGGGTAACGCAACTATGGACTCTCCAGCCAATCCAAACGGATCGGTAGAGGCTATCGAGGGTATAATCTCACCCGACGGGCGCATCCTCGGAAAAATGGGACATTCCGAGCGTTTTGCCGACGGTCTGATGAAGAATATCCATGGCAACAAGATGCAGAATCTATTTAAAAACGCAATAAATTACTTTAAATAATATGGCAAAAAGTTATGAAGCGTCCGGTGTGAACCTTGAGGCGGGCTACGAAGTGGTAAGCCGCATCAAGAAACATGTGAAGAGCACCGAGCGCCCCGGCTCGATGGGCAACATCGGTGCTTTCGGCGGCATGTTTGACCTCGGTTCGCTCGGTTACGAGCATCCGATTCTCGTGAGCGGTACTGACGGTGTCGGCACCAAACTTAAAATAGCTTTCTCACTGGAGAAACATGACACTATCGGCATAGATGCCGTGGCTATGTGTGTCAACGATGTGCTCGCCCAGGGTGCGCGTCCGCTGATTTTCCTCGATTATGTTGCGGTGGGCAAGAATCATCCTGAAGTTGTCGAGGCTATCGTAAGCGGTGTTGCCGAAGGATGCCGTCAGGCGGGATGCGCCCTTGTCGGCGGCGAGACTGCCGAGATGCCCGGCATGTACACTCCCGGTGAATACGATATTGCCGGTTTCACAGTCGGTGCCGTGGAAAAAAGCAAGCTTATCGATTGCTCGAAAGTAAAACCCGGCGATCTGCTTATCGGTATCGCGTCATCAGGAGTCCACTCCAACGGATTCAGCCTTGTGCGCAAGATTGTGTCGGACCGTGATCTCGAGTTCGATCAGAAGTATGAGGATACGGGAGACCAGACTCTTGGCGAGATGCTGCTCACCCCCACAAGAATTTATGTGAAGCAGGTGCACAAGGTGCTTGATGAGATAGATGTCCATGGCATAGCGCATATCACAGGCGGCGGCTTCGATGAGAATATACCGCGCATTCTCAAAGAGGGTCAGGGTGTGGAAATAGAAGAAGGCAGCTGGGAGATTCTTCCGGTGTTCCGTATGCTGGAGAAATACGGCAAGATTCCTCACCGCGAGATGTTCAACATTTTCAACATGGGCATTGGAATGGTGCTTGCCGTCTGTCCTGAAGACGCACCCCGTGCGTTGGAAATCCTTACGGAGGCAGGTGAGAGGGCGTCTGTGATCGGAAAAGTTGTCGAAGGTGAAGGCGTGACTTTAAAATAAAATTCCTATATGAGGAAGATTGCAGTATTTGCAAGTGGAAACGGCAGCAATTTCGAGAATATAACGGTGGCTGCTGAGCAGGGGAGAATCCCCGGATGCAAGGTGGTGCTGTGTGTCTGTGACCGCCCCGGTGCCTTTGTAACGGAGCGTGCCGCAAGACATGGTGTGGAGATTTTCGCATTCCGTGCCAAGGATTTCGCCAATAAACTCGGGTTCGAGAAACTGATTGCCGACCGTATGGATGAGCTTGGTGTGGATCTCGTGTGTCTTGCCGGATATATGCGGATTATTGGCGATGAGCTGCTCACACGCTACAGCGGACGCATAATAAATCTGCACCCTGCGCTGCTACCTGCATTTCCGGGTGCCCACAGCATCCGGGACGCTTTCGAATATGGAGTCAAGGTGTATGGCATAACGATCCATTATGTGGATGAGACACTCGACGGCGGCAGGATAATTGCCCAGCGTGCCATCCCATATGAGGGTGAAGACATGACTGAACTTGAGGATATGATCCATGCGGAGGAGCATCGCCTGTATCCGGAAATCATAGCGCGTCTTCTTCAGAATTAATAAATTAAGAGAATATGAGAGCATTAATAAGTGTAAGCGATAAAAGGGGAGTGGTGGAGTTTGCCCGTTCCCTGCAAGAACTCGGTTGGCAGATAATCGCCACCGGCGGCACAATGACGCGGCTTCGCGAGAGCGGCATTGACGTTATCAACATCAGCGATGTCACAGGTTTCCCGGAAATCTGCGACGGTCGTGTGAAGACCCTTCATCCGAAGGTGCATGGCGGTCTTCTCGGTCGCCGCGACATCGCCGACCATATGGCGCAGCTTGAGGCAAACGGAATCGAGACAATCGAGATGGTGTGCGTGAATCTCTATCCTTTCGAGGCAACTATTGCCAAAGAGGGTGTGAGCATGGAGGATGCCGTGGAGAATATCGACATAGGCGGTCCTTCGATGCTCCGCAGTGCGGCAAAGAATTTCCGCGATGTCACCGTGGTCTGCGATCCTTCGGATTATGACACCATACTTTCCGAAATCCGCGAGACGGGAGACACACTCCCTGAGACGCGTCTGAAACTCTCGGCAAAGGCGTATACCCATACTGCTCTCTACGATTCGCATATCGCGTCTTATATGCGCCGTCAGGCAGGTCTTGACGAGAAGCTTTTCCTCGCGTTCGATGAGGTCCAGAGCTTGCGTTACGGTGAGAATCCCCATCAGGCTGCGATGTTCTATCGTGCCGAGGAGGAGGTTCCCTATTCCGTTGCCTATGCAAAACAGCTTGGCGGCAAAGAGCTTTCATACAACAATATCCAGGATGCCAACGCGGCTCTCCAGATTGTGCGTGAGTTTGACGAGCCTTTTGCTGTCGGTCTCAAGCATATGAATCCCTGCGGCGCAGCCACAGGTAAGGATATAACCGAAGCTTGGACCAAGGCATACGAGGCGGACAAGGTAAGCATTTATGGCGGCATTGTGGCTGTTAACCGTCCTCTTGACGGGGAGACTGCAAAACTTATGAAGCCAATTTTCCTTGAGATCGTCATGGCTCCCGAATTTACTCCCGAGGCTCTCGAAGTGTTCGCTTCCAAGAAAAATCTCCGTCTGCTTCAGGTGAATATGTCGAAATCCGACAGCAGGCAGAAACAATATGTCGGCGTTACCGGCGGTCTGCTCGTGCAGGATGCCGACCTTGAATGCAAGGAAATCACGGAAGAGATGACTGTGACCGAGCGTAAGCCTTCGGCAGCGGAACTTGCGGATATGAATTTCGGTTGGCGTGTAGTGAAGCATGTCAAGTCAAACGCGATCGTGGTTGTTAAGAATGGCGCCACTGTAGGTGTGGGCGCAGGTCAGATGAACCGTGTGGGTTCTGCCGAGATCGCGCTTGAAGAGGCAAAAGCCGCAGGTCATACAGAGGGTCTTGTGCTTGCTTCCGACGGATTCCTTCCTTTTGACGATACAGTGGAGTTCGCCTCGAAATATGGTGTCACCGCCATTGTTCAGCCCGGAGGCTCTATCCGCGATGAGGATTCAGTCAAGAAAGCGAACGAGAAGGGTATTGCCATGCTCTTTACCGGCATGCGTCATTTTAAGCATTGATTATGAAAAAAGTTCTTGTTATAGGCAGCGGCGGCAGAGAACATGCAATCGTGGAGGCTCTGTCGCGCAGCCCGCAGGTTGATAAGATATATTGCGCGCCCGGCAACGCGGGTATTTCCGCGCTTGCGGAATGCGTGGGTATCGGCGTGGAGGATGTCGACGCTTTGGCGCGGTTCGCAGCGGAGAATGCCGTGGATCTGACAGTGGTTGGTCCGGAGGCGGCGCTTGCCGCCGGTGTTGCCGACCGTTTCGCAGAAGACGGTCTCCGTATTTTCGGTCCGACAAAGGGTGCCGCCCGAATCGAGAGCTCCAAGGAGTTCGCGAAGGAGATGATGGACAAATACAATGTTCCCACAGCCTCGTATCGCGTTTTCGATGAGTTCGGAGATGCGTGGGATTATGTAAGGAAGCGCCCTCTTCCTGCAGTAATCAAATATGACGGACTTGCGGCAGGGAAGGGAGTGGTTGTCGCCGCGACATATGATGAGGCGGAGGCGGCACTGCGCGATATGCTCCTTGACGCGAGTTTCGGCAAGGGAAGGGTAGTGGTGGAGGATTTCCTCTCCGGACCCGAGTTCTCGTTCATGTGTGTAGTGTCGGGCGAGAAGGTGTATCCACTTGCTGTGGCTCAGGACCATAAGCGCGCTTTCGATGGCGACAGGGGTCCCAATACCGGAGGCATGGGGGCGTATTCCCCGGTGCCGTTTATTTCCGATGCTGTGCGCGATGAGGCTCTGGAACGCATTATACGTCCTGTTGCCGCCGGTCTTGTCAAGGAAGGACTTCCTTTTACCGGTATCCTTTACGGTGGTCTTATTCTTACCGAAGAGGGACCGAAGGTGATAGAGTTCAATGCCCGTTTCGGCGATCCGGAGACTGAGGTAGTGCTTCCTCGCATGAAGAGCGACATATACGCTCTGTTCAACGCTGCCGTAGATGGGGAGGATTTCGAGATTGAGTGGAATCCAGAGGCTGTGCTCGGCATAGTGCTCGCATCCAAGGGGTATCCCGGCAGCTATGCGAAAGGTGAGGTGATAAAGGGTCTTGATAAAGTCGAGTCTTCCGTATACCATATGGGAACCGCCGCGAAAGACGGTAGTATTCTGACCGCCGGCGGACGTGTGATGATGGTCGTCGGCAAAGGTGCGGATCTCAAGGAGGCACGCGACAAGGTGCTTGCCGACATTGCCCGGATTGACTGCGCTTCGCTCTTCAGCCGCAGCGACATAGGCTATCAGGCAATCAAATCCTGACCGAAGGTTGTTAAATAACTTCTAAAAAACAAGAATAATCATGATAGAAAGATACGGGCGCGATGTAATGCGCCAGGTTTGGACAGAAGAAAACAAATTCAATGCCTATCTTAAAGTTGAGATCCTTGCTGCCGAGGCATGGAGCAAACTCGGTGTTGTGCCCGAAGAGGATGTGGCAAAGCTCAACGAGAAGGCTACTTTCAATATCGACCGCATAAAGGAAATCGAACTGCAGACCCGCCATGACATAGTGGCGTTTACACGCTGCGTGTCGGAGTCTCTCGGCGAGGAGCGCAAATGGGTGCATTACGGTCTCACCTCTACCGATGTGGTTGATACTGCCAACGGCTACCTGTTCAAGCAGGCTAACGCCATAATCCTCGAGGATCTGGAGAAATATATAGAAATGCTCGGTCGTCAGGCTGAGAAATACAAATACACCCCCTGCATAGGACGCACACACGGCATACATGCCGACATTACCTCTTTCGGTCTTAAATGGGTGTTGTGGAGAGCAGAGATGCAGCGCAACCTCGAACGCTTCCGCGCCGCGGCGCGTGGCGTGGAGGTAGGCAAGATCAGCGGTGCTGTAGGTAATTTCGCCAATATTCCTCCGTTCGTACAGGATTATGTATGTGAAAGACTCGGCATAGCTTCTTCGGATATCTCTACTCAGGTAATCCAGCGCGACCGCCATGCATGTTACATGGCTACTCTTGCCCTGATAGGCGCCAGCATCGAGCAGATGGCTCTCGAAATCCGTAATCTCCAGCGCACGGAAGTGCATGAGGTGGAGGAGTCGTTCGGAAAAGGGCAGAAGGGTTCAAGCGCTATGCCGCACAAGCGAAATCCGATATCAAGCGAGAATATGTGCGGATGCGCGCGCGTGCTCCGCGGATATATGATGACTGCTTACGATAATGTGGCTCTATGGCACGAGCGCGACATCTCACATTCGGCTACTGAGCGTATCCTTATGCCTGACGCAACCATACTTCTCGACTATATGCTCAACCGCATGATGGGCATTCTTGAGAACCTTGTGGTGTTTGAAGACAGAATGAAATCAAACATCTATCTCACCAACGGTGTGATATTCGCGCAGCGCGTCATGAATGCCCTCATAGAGAAAGGTTTCGTGCGCGAACAGGCTTACGACACGGTGCAGCCTGTGGCGATGCAGGCGATGGCTACCGGTGCGGCATATCAGGATCTGCTCAAACAGAACGAAGTGGTGATGGGTGCGCTTACAGAGGAGGAACTCGACGCATGCTTCACTCTCGAATATTACATGAAGAACGTTGATTATATCTATCAGCGCAACGGACTCAAATAATAAAACAAAAGAAAAATCGAAGAATATGTCACAAAGATTAGTTGTAATCGGATCGCAGTGGGGCGATGAAGGAAAGGGGAAAATGACCGACTACTTCGCTTGTCGCGCTGATATGGTGGTTCGTTACCAGGGAGGCAACAATGCCGGACATTCAGTGGTGTTTGACGGCAAGAAATATTCGTTACAGAGCATTCCGTCGGGCATTTTCAACCCGCGCACTGTGAATGTGATGGCTAATGGTATGGTTGTCAATCCTGTTTCTGTTATCGCTGAGCTTGATCGCCTTCATCAGCAGGGTGTCACGGATTATCAGCTCTTCATCTCCAACCGTGCGGCTATGGTGATGCCCTGGCATTCAGCTCTTGACGGTGCTTATGAGAATATGAAGGGTGAGTCGCTCATCGGTACGACCAAGAAGGGCATAGGTCCCGCTTATTCCGACAAATACAGCCGTGTGGGTCTGCGTATGGGCGACCTGCTGGAGCCTGAGTATTTCGCTGAAAGGCTGAAGGCGGCTCTCGATGTGAAAAACCGCGAGCTGAAGATGCTCGGACTTCCTGAATTCGATTTCAAAGAGGTATACGACCAGTATATGGAGATTGCCGGAAAGATCGGACATATGATCACCGACACTTCGAAACTTATCAATGACACTCTTCTCACTGACGCGAAGGTGCTTTTCGAGGGCGCGCAGGGCATGATGCTGTGTATCGACCACGGCACGTACCCCTTCGTCACATCTTCCACTCCTTCGGCGGCAAGTGTGCCTGTAGGAGCGGGCATCTCTCCTAAATGGATTGATAATGTGCTCGGTGTGGCAAAGGCATACTGCACCCGCGTGGGTGAGGGTCCTTTCCCGACAGAGCTTTTCGGCGATATCGCACATGAAATCCGCGAACGCGGTCATGAATACGGCACCGTGACCGGCCGTCCGCGCCGTATCGGCTGGTTTGATGCCGTTGTGGCACGCTATGTCGCTCGCCTTTCCGGCATCGACAATTGGGCACTGATGCTTTTCGATGTCCTTTCAGGTCTTGACAAGGTAAGCATCTGCACCGGATATGAGTGCGACGGCGAGATTCTCGACACTCCCCCTTCCACAATATCGCGTCTTGCGAAGTGCAAGCCTGTATTGATTGAACTCGACGGGTGGAAAGAGGATATCACCGGTGCAAAGTCTTTCGAGGAGCTGCCGGAGGCGGCAAAGGCTTATGTGCGCAAGATAGAGGAGGTGACGGGCGTTCCTGTAGGCATGATATCCGTCGGTCCGGACCGCACCCAGACAATAACAGTAGCAAACGAACTCAAAAATTTCTGACACCATGAGTTTCATAGATGAAAAAGTAGTTCAGGAAGGGATGACATTCGACGATGTTCTCCTGATACCGGCATATTCTGAGGTCACTCCGAATATGGTGAGCCTTGCCGGACGTTTCTCACGCAACATCCCGCTCAATATCCCGTTTGTGTCTGCTGCCATGGACACGGTTACAGAGGCGGAGATGGCGATAGCTATCGCCCGTGAAGGTGGAATAGGTGTGATCCACAAGAATATGTCGATCGAGGCGCAGGCTGCGCAGGTGCGCAAGGTGAAACGCGCCGAGAGCGGCATGATCTATGATCCGGTGACCATCACCAAGGAGCAGACAGTAGGGGAGGCTCTCCAACTGATGCACGACAACCGTATCGGCGGCATTCCGGTCGTGGATGCAGAAAACAGACTAATCGGTATCGTAACAAACCGCGACCTCCGTTTCCAGCAGAACATGGAGCTCCCGATTGCCGAGGTTATGACAAGCGAGAAGCTTGTGACCACGGATAATCCCGACCTTGCCGAGGCTTCGCAGATACTTCTCAAGAATAAGATAGAGAAACTTCCCGTAGTGGACAAGGACGGACATCTCTTGGGGCTTATCACTTATCGTGACATCACCAAGATTCAGGATTACCCTTCTGCCTGCAAGGACAACAAGGGACGTCTGAGGGTGGCTGCCGGCGTTGGCGTGACGGGCGATACGCTCGATCGCGTAAAGGCACTCGTGGACGCTGGTGTCGATGCCGTTGTCATCGATACCGCCCACGGACATTCCGCCAATGTGACCAAGACTCTCAAGGCTGTCAAGGCGGCTTATCCCGGGCTTGACGTGGTTGTGGGAAATATCGCCACCGGCGAGGCTGCGCGTTTCCTTATCGAGGCGGGTGCCGACGGTATCAAGGTTGGTATCGGTCCCGGTTCCATATGCACGACCCGCATCGTGGCAGGGGTCGGAATGCCTCAGCTTTCCGCTATATTCGATGCGGCTAAGGTTGCACGGGAGTATGGTGTGCCGGTGATTGCCGACGGCGGTCTACGCTATTCGGGCGATATCGTGAAAGCTCTCGCGGCGGGCGGCAACTGCGTGATGTGCGGTTCAATGTTCGCCGGAGTGGAGGAATCTCCGGGCGAGACCATAATCTATAACGGGCGTAAATTCAAATCATATCGCGGAATGGGTTCTGTGGAGGCTATGGAGGCAGGTTCGAAAGACCGCTATTTCCAGAGCGAGAAGTGCGACTCAAGCAAGTTCGTGCCCGAAGGTATCGTGGCTCGCGTGCCATATAAGGGAACGCTCAGCGAGACTGTTTACCAGCTCGCAGGAGGTCTGCGCTCAGGCATGGGTTATTGCGGCGCTAAAGACATAGATGCTCTTCACAATGCAAAATTCACTCGCATCACTTCGGCAGGAGTGACGGAGAACCATCCCCACGATGTGACCATAACCAAAGAGGCTCCAAACTATTCAAGAGGATAATCATGCAGAAGATATTGATCATAGATTTCGGATCGCAGTATACTCAGCTGATTGCGCGCCGTGTGCGTGAGTTGAATGTATATTGCGAGATTCACCCTTTCAACAAGATTCCCGCTCTCGACGAGGATGTGAAGGGTGTGATTCTTTCAGGTTCTCCGTCGTCAGTGCGCGATGAGGATGCTCCAAAGCCGGATATAAGCGCTATAAAGGGGAAACTTCCCCTCCTTGGCGTCTGCTACGGCGCGCAGCTTCTCGCCAACGAATATGGCGGAGAGGTCGAAGGGGCTCCGTCACGCGAATACGGCCGCGCGATGCTTACTGTAATCGCGCCTGAAGACCCCCTCATGCTCGGCGTTCCCTCCCCGACACAGGTATGGATGAGCCATGGTGACACAATCACCAGCCTGCCGGAGAATTATCACGTCATCGGTTCCACCGAGAATGTCCGCGCAGCCGCATATCATATAGAGGGAGAACAGACTTGGGGGATACAGTTTCATCCCGAAGTATATCACTCCACCGACGGAACCCGCATCCTTTCAAACTTCGTTCTCTGCATATGCGGATGCGACGGCTCATGGAGTCCGGCATCATTCATCGAGACTACAGTCTCCGAGCTTAAAGAGAAACTCGGTGACGAACGTGTGATACTCGGACTCTCCGGAGGTGTCGATTCTTCCGTGGCGGCAATGCTGCTGCACAAGGCAATCGGCGACAGACTCACATGTATATTCGTCAACAACGGATTGTTGCGTAAAAACGAGTTTGAGGACGTTCTCGACTCCTATAAGCATATGGGGCTTAATGTTGTCGGCGTAGACGCGTCAGAACGCTTCTATGAAGATCTGAAAGGCGTTACGGATCCCGAACGCAAGCGTAAAATAATAGGCAAGGACTTTGTCGAGGTTTTCAATGCCGAGGCAAAGAAGATTGAAAACGCACGCTGGCTTGCACAAGGCACAATCTATCCCGATGTGATCGAGAGTTGTTCCGTGAAAGGTCCGTCAGCGACAATCAAGAGTCACCACAACGTAGGCGGTCTGCCCAAAGAGATGAATCTCAAGATAGTAGAGCCATTGAGACTACTCTTCAAAGACGAAGTGCGCAGGGTAGGCAAAGCAATGGAGATGGATCCCCGTCTGCTGGGTCGTCATCCATTCCCCGGTCCCGGTCTGGGCATCCGCATAATCGGAGAGGTAACTCCCGAGAAAGTGCGTATTCTTCAGGAAGCCGACAAAATTTTCATCGACGGTCTTCGTGAAGCCGGGCTCTACGATCAGGTATGGCAGGCAGGAGTGATGCTTCTGCCCGTGCAGAGCGTTGGAGTGATGGGAGACGAACGCACCTACGAGAGCTGTGTCGCGCTACGCGCCGTAGTCTCCACCGACGGCATGACCGCCGACTGGGTGCATCTCCCCTACGAATTCCTTGCCAAGACCTCCAATGAGATCATCAACAAAGTTCGCGGCATCAACCGCGTTGTCTACGACATCTCCTCCAAACCGCCGGCAACAATCGAGTGGGAATAAAAAGACTCGATTGGTTATTGGCAGTCGACAACCAATTGAACCGCTGCTACGCAGCGGCACCTGACAGCTTCGCGAAGCACCCGGCTTCGCGAAGCTGTCTGTTTCTGACACTCATTTGTTCAGCCTTGTGCTTTGCCCCCATAGATTAGCGCTTAAAGTCCCGATTCGAGAATTAAAGAGGATTGTCCCTGGTCGCAGAGCAGAGATGTCGCACAGCAGGGAGGGTTGCAGAGAGGTGGAGTGTTTAGGTGCCGATTAGGTGTGTCGGGAGCGGTTCGGGTCGCGGTTCGGGTCGCGGAGCGGGGAGGGTTGCAGGGAAGCGAGCAGAGAGGGGAGTGTTTAGGTGCCGATTAGGTGTGTCGGGAGCGGTTCGGGTCGCGGTTCGGGTCGCGGAGCAGTTGAGTGAAAAAGTGAAGCTTTTTTAAATAATCACCAAGAGTTGAGCCGAGGAGGAGCCGAGGAAGAATCGAAGCTGAGACGAGGAGCAGAGAGGTTGGTGAAAATGCAGCGAAAATGCGAAAAAAAGCAATTGTGGTAAAAAATCGCTGAAAATTTTGCTTTTTAATGGGCGGATTGGTAAATTTACTGTACAATCCTGTTCGTGTCGGGCTGGATTGCTGAGAGAGTTGGCTTGGTCTTCGGGTGGAGAATCCGGAGATTGAAAAGTGTCTTTAAAGGTTTGAATTTATGGCTGAGCATAAGTCTTTTTATCGGCAGCTTGTGCCGAACGGGCGCAGACGAAGCAATTGGCACGACTACCGGAGCCGCTGCATTTATATGATTACGCTCAACAAGGCAGACTGTATCCCCCGTTTTTCAACCATTAAAGGAATTCCAGGTGATTATATCAATAAACCATACACCGACCTTTCCCCGACAGGTAAGATTATAGCAGCAAATGTCTCGGCACTGAAACACCGGTTCCCTTTTATAAGCATTTTGCGCCGATGCATAATGCCTGATCATATACATTTTGTTATTTTCGTAAAGGAGAAAACCTCCTGGCATCTCGGCGATATAGTAAACCATCTTAAATCGGAGTGTACACGCAATTACAACGGATATGATTCCAGGCGGGGAGAGGGAGCTGACGAAACACTTGTCTCTATGTTTGAGGACGGTTATCATGACCGGATATTGAGACGCAAGAACCAGCTCAAACGGATGTTGAAATATGTCAGCGACAATCCCCGTCGCAGTCTTGAGCGCACCGCCAACCGCGGCTTTCATCGCCGCCTCTTTCTTGAAGATATAGGTTCGGGTGGAGATGCGGGTGTACAGTCCACCTTTTCGTGCGGAGACGCAGGTATAGGAGTTCCCAGTTCGTGTGGAGGAACTTGTGAAGAATCGTTCATGGAAACAGGTTTAGGAAGGGTTAGGTATGAGGCTTACGGGAACATTCATCTGCTTGAAGACCCCGAACTTGCGGCAGTTCGCATAAGCCGGCGTTTTTCGGAAGATGAGTTGCGGAAGCGTAAGATCAACTGGCTGCGAACAGTCGGCAACTGTGGAGTATTGGTCTCCCCTTTCATTTCGCAGGCAGAGAAGAAAGTGCGCGATTGGGCATTAGCCAACGGAGGCAGGTTCATATTGATAGAAAGCAACGGCTTCGGCGAGCGTTACTCCCCCAAAGGGATTCTTCATCAGCTTTGTAACGAGGGGCGGCTACTTATAATCGCGCCTACCGAACATCACACCTCTCCCCCTAAACTCACCTATTCGGAATGCCAGCGCATGAACGCCCTCGCTGAAAGGATCGAGCAATATCTGCTGCGCCCCTGCTGATTGCTGCTTCCGCCCTTGACTGCCCCGCCAATTACCGCCAATTATCGCCGCTCCGCGCCGACACGCTACAGCTTCGCGCCGGCAAGGCTTCGCGCTGACAAGGCTTCGCGCGACAAGGCGAAGCCGGGATGCTGGTTAATCGCCTCGCGGAGCTGTCGGGTGCAAAAGGAAGGCTTTTGATTGAGATAACTGCAGGCTTTTGATTGAGAAAACAGCAGGTTGGTTGAATCGAATGGCTGATATGCCGGATTCTTCTTAAATTTACATTTGCCTAATTCGCCTAATGGAAAAGAGGAATTAATGGGTGGTTAAGAGGGATAAGAGTGTTAAAGAAATAATCGAAAAAGAGAGTGGAAGAGGGTTAAAAGAGATAAAGGATAAGAAAGATTAAGAGGGGTAAAGAAGGATAAGAAGAATAAGGAAGGGAGAGGGAGGACAGGAAGAAGGATAAGGATAAGATAAGGAGGGGTTAGGGAGGACAGGAGGCGGCATTGGTGTGCCGGGGTTGCGCAAGGAAGGAGAGGAGTCCCTTTGCTCCGCAGCCGCCGGGCAAGAAGAAATAACCTAATGATTCGGGTCTGACAACTTCTGTAGTTCATGAACTCATCTTGACTTATTTACGAAAGTTTAAATCACATCTGAATGTATAAGTAGGAGTTTGATTTCATAAATACGATTTTTGGTAGAATCAAGTTATATAAATAGTTTGTGTTTGATTTATGTAGAGAAGCCGGTTGCCCGAGAGGGTAGCCGGCTTTGATTTTTGTGGTCTGACGGAGAAAAATTCGCGTATGACCGAGCGCAATTTTTTGAATATTCGATTCTGAAAGGCTTAATTTGACTCTGAATTAAGCGTAATAAACGATATGACAGATAAATATGGGTTTTATCAACAGGTTTGCCAATTCATTTGAAATAGAATCGTCAGGGGCAATAAATAGCACTGACTATTAAAAAGAGTCAAGAATGTTGATATTTACGTGTTTTTTATTATTTTTGTGGAGTAAATGAGAATGCTGTTATAAAGCATCGGTTTACGCACCGCAGTCTTGAATCAGTCTGTGATTTCAAGATTGGGGTGTGTCTGTGTTTTATGAGGCGTTTGAGAGTGTGATGTAAGTAAGCACTCTCTAAATTGAGTTGACAGTGATGATAGAATTTATGACCGAGGGTGTCGATATGCCCCTGTTGGATTTCGGGAGGATAAGGAAATGGATATGTGAGGTTGCCGCCTCGCATGGTTTCACCGTCGGGAATCTCAATTATTGTTTCTGCGACGATGCATATATTCTTGAGACCAACCGTAAGTTTCTGCAGCATGACTATTATACGGATATAATTACGTTCGATTATACGCGTCGCGGCAGGATAGGTGGGGATATGGTCATCTCGCTCGATACAGTAGCCTCAAACGCCGCCGGATTGGGCGTGGGATATGATTCGGAATTGCTTCGCGTGATTATACATGGAGTTCTTCATCTCTGTGGAATCAACGACAAGGGACCCGGAGAGCGGGAGATAATGGAAGAGGCGGAAAACAAGGCTTTGGAAATTTATGAAATTTGAATTTGATGTCATAGTTGTAGGTGGCGGTCACGCCGGATGCGAGGCTGCGGTTGCCGCCGCACGTCTCGGGGCGTCTACCCTGCTGATTACCAAAGATATGAACCGTGTCGGTCAGATGTCTTGTAATCCGGCAATTGGCGGTATCGCCAAAGGGCAGATTGTCAGGGAGATAGATGCCATGGGCGGAGAGATGGGCATTATTGCCGACCGCACTGCCGTGCAGTTCCGCATGCTTAACCGCTCCAAAGGACCGGCTGTGTGGAGTCCCCGTGTGCAGAGTGACCGTGCAAAATACATAGACGCATGGCGTGAGGTTCTCGACTCTGTGTCCGGTCTTTCGCTTTTTCAGGACAGTGTGGTTGAATTTGAATTTGAAGACGCACCCGAAGGGTCTTCCCATTCATTGCAGATTGCCGGAGTAAAGACCTCTCTCGGGGTTGTCTTCAAGGCGCGGCAGGTTGTTCTGACAGCGGGTACCTTCCTGAACGGTCTCATGCATTTCGGCGCTGTCCAGATAGAAGGTGGTCGCATCTCGGAGGATGCTGCCAAAGGTCTTACAGAACAGCTTGTCTCTGTCGGTTTCCGTGCCGACAGGATGAAGACAGGGACACCCGCGCGCATTGACGGACGTACAATACGTTTCGAGCTTGCAGAAGAGCAGCAGGGTGATGTGGGTGACTTCCACAAGTTCTCTTTCCTTCCCGGTGTCAGGCGCACGTTGCGCAACCGTTCGTGCTGGATTGTTCACACCAATCCTGAAGTTCATAAAATATTGAATGACAACCTTGCTGATTCTCCTCTCTATAACGGTCAGATCAGAAGTATCGGTCCGCGTTACTGTCCGAGCATAGAGACCAAGATCGTGACTTTTGCCGATAAGGATAGTCACCAGCTTTTCCTCGAGCCGGAGGGAGAGACCACGGAGGAATATTATATTAACGGTTTTTCCAGCTCACTTCCTTGGCAGGTCCAGATGGAAGCTTTGCGTCATGTTCCGGCGTTGGAGAATGTTCAGTTCTATCGTCCCGGCTATGCCATAGAATATGACTTCTTTGATCCGACCCAGCTTACCCATGATCTGCAGACGCGCCTTGTCGGCGGGCTTTATTTTGCCGGTCAGGTGAATGGAACTACCGGTTATGAGGAGGCTGCGGCACAGGGTCTGATGGCTGGCATCAATGCCGCGCGTCGCAGTCGCGGCGAGGAGGGGATTGTTCTCGGCAGAGAACAGGCGTATATAGGCGTGCTTATTGATGATCTTGTTACAAAGGGTGTCGATGAACCATATCGAATGTTCACATCGCGTGCTGAATACCGTATACTTCTTCGTCAGGATGATGCAGACATGCGTCTTACTCCGCTCGGTTATGAAATTGGTCTTGCTACCCGGGAGCGTTATGATGCGATGCAGAGTAAGCGCGCCCAGCGCGACGCATTGATTGCTTTCTGTGAGTCTTACCTTGTAAAAGGCACGGAAGAGATGAATGCATTCCTTGTGGAGAATGGAACAACTCCGCTTTCTGCATCCGTGCGTCTCGTGGAGCTTGTGAAACGACCTCAGCTTTCGATCACCGCTCTTGCATGTAGCCTTTCGCGTCTTGCGAAGGAGATTGGCAGGATGGAGGAGGAGAGACGGGAGGAGATTGTGGAGTCTGCCGAGATATTGATAAAATACGGCGGCTATATCTTGCGCGAGCGCGAGCTTGCCGAGAAGCAGTCAAGGCTCGAATATGTCAGGATTCCGGAGTCGATGGACTTCGAGGGTCTGACCGCGTTGTCTACAGAGGCGAGACAGAAGCTGGCGAGGCAGCGTCCGGCAACAATCGGACAGGCTTCGCGGATACCGGGGATTTCGCCGGCTGATATTAATGTGCTTCTGTTACTGTTGAATAGGTGATAATTGTTCCACGTGGAACAATGCGCGAGGATAGGGCGAGATGGGGATGAATAGGGATGTATGGGGCTGAATAGGGCTGGATGGGGCTGGATGGGGATGGGTGTGTTAAAGGAAATATTAATTAAAGATAAAGATATGATGGAAATCGAAGAATTGAAGAAGATTATTCGGGATGTGCCCGATTTTCCCTCGAAGGGAATCCTGTTTCGCGACCTTACAACTATGATCAAGGATGGCGAGGCTCTACATGTTACAGGCAAAGCCCTCGCGGACCTTTACCGCGATAAGGGCGTGACCAAGATCGTGGGTATCGAATCACGCGGATTCATCGGCGGCTCGATAATGGCGTATGAACTCGGTTGCGGATTTGTGCCTGCCCGTAAACCGGGTAAACTCCCCGCTGTGACTATCAAGAAAGCTTATGCAAAGGAGTATGGCGTGGATACCATCGAGATGCATAATGACGCAATTACGGAAGATGATGTCGTTGTCCTCCACGATGACCTGCTTGCTACCGGCGGTACCATGCGCGCATGCTATGACCTCGTGAAGACGATGAATCCGAAAAAAATATATATCAATTTTATCGTCGAACTTACCGATCTGAACGGTCGCGAGAATCTCCCGGAAGATTGCGAAGTGCTCTCTCTTCTTAAATACTGATTCAATAAATATGACATTGATTCGATAAAGAAGGGTAGAACCGGAGAACGCATTGAATCGGTGCATACGGAAATAACCGGAGAAAATATTGATTAGATGAATACGGATAAAACCGGAGAAAATATCGAAGCAACAGGAAACCCCGATGATGTCGGGGTTTCTTCATCTTCTGCAAGCCGTAGGAATATAAGGAAACTTCTCGCAGGAACAGGGAGAAATATCGATGAATTCGGAGGATTCGATATAGAGATAACTCCCGACCGGACAAAAGAGGATATATTCAATAACCGTCCCGGAGAACAGCTACGGGAGAAAATTCTGAATCTTCCGGAGCTGCCGGGAGTGTATATGTATCTTGACCGCTCCGGAAAAGTTATATATGTTGGTAAGGCGAAGCGTCTGAAGCGGAGAGTATCTTCTTATTTCAACCGCTATCATGAAGTGACGCGTACAAATCTTCTTGTGCGCAATATCGTTGACATGCGTTTTATCGTGGTGCCGACGGAGGAAGATGCCCTTCATCTGGAGAACGCGATGATAAAGGAATATCAGCCGCGTTATAATGTCTTGCTGAAGGATGATAAGTCATACCCATGGATAGTGGTGACAAAAGAACTGTATCCGCGTGTGTTCATGACGAGAGAGAAGGGCATTCATGGCCGTTATTACGGACCGTATGCCAATCAGGCGGCGGCAAAGGTGGTGCTTCAGTTGATACGTGAGGTTTACCCGCTGCGCAGTTGTCGTCATACGCTCGAAGAGAAGGGTATCGCACGAAACAGATATTCGCTCTGTCTCGACTATCATATACATAAATGTCTCGGACCGTGTCGCGGACTTGTCAGTCCGGAGGACTATGGTAAATACATAACGAGGGTGCGCCAGATACTCAACGGTGAGACTGTGGAACTCGAGAATGTTTTGAAGGATGAGATGTCGAGACTCAGTGAGGAGTGGAAATTCGAGGAAGCACAGGTTGTCAAAGAAAAATATGAGGCTGTAAGGAAATATAACGCCAAGAGTGTTATTGGCGAGGCTTCGGAAAGTTCGGCGGATATGTTCGCCTACGTGGAGAATGAAGACCGTGCTTTTGTGAATTTCATGCATCTCAACAGGGGAGCGGTGACACAGAGTCTTAATCTTGAGTATCGCCGTCAGAAAACAGATATCACCCGGGAGGAGATTCTTTCCATGGCTGTTGCCGAGATAGGCGAGCGCTTTGACAGGGAATTCAAGGAGGTGATAGTGCCGTTTATGCCGGATGTGGAGTTCGAGGGAGTGAGATTTGTGGTGCCGTCACGAGGTGATAAAAAGAAAGTGCTGGATGTCGGTGTAAAGAATGCCACGCAATATATGCACGATGTCGAGAAGCAGGCGGAGAAACTGAATCCCGAGAGGGGTGTGGAGAAATTGATGGCGCAGATGAAAAGTGATTTCCGTCTGGAAACGGAGCCGCGCCATATAGAATGTTTTGACAACTCCAACATCCAGGGCACAAATCCGGTCGCGAGTTGTGTGGTCTTCCGGAATGGAAAACCGGCTCGTCGCGATTACCGCCATTTCAATATAAAGACTGTTGTCGGCGCAAACGATTTCGCTTCCATGAAAGAGGTCCTTCACCGTCGTTATACGCGTATGATGGCTGAAGGGGAGTCGTTGCCGCAGCTGGTTGTCGTCGATGGAGGCAAAGGACAGCTGAGTGCTGCCGTCGAGGCATTCGACGAGATGGGAATCCGGGGCATAGTCGCCCTTGTAGGCATAGCCAAGAGGCTCGAGGAGATTTATTTCCCCGGTGATTCACTGCCGCTCTACATCGACAAGAAATCGCAGAGTCTCAGGGTGATACAGGCATTGCGCGATGAAGCTCACAGATTCGGCATCACCCATCATCGCAATCGGCGAAGCAAGTCTCAGACTGTTAGTGAATTGGATTCCATCAAGGGTATTGGTGACGCGACATCCGCCACACTCATGAAAGAATTCAGGAGTCTTAAGCGCGTGAAAGAGGCGACGCTTGAGGATCTTGCCGCCGTGATCGGTAAGGCAAAAGCGACCTCTGTCTACAACCATTTCCATTCTCCGGATAACTAACAATTAGAAGAAAAATAACGAATCAGTTCTGGTTATTTGTATGGGGTCTGACGGGTATAAACACGAATGCAGCCGGTTTCGCAACCAGCCGCATTCTCGTGTTTTCCATAATACTTTTTCGAACTAACCTAACATCATGAAACGATTTTCTTATGTCACTATAACATCGGCTTTATGAAAAAAGTTATTTCTTTCACAAAAAAAAGATGATTTTTTTATTTCGCTTCAGTTTCCGCTGTTGGGGGATATATGGGGGGATATGGGGCTGGATGGGGCTGTATAGGGCTGTATGGGGATGTATAGGGCTGTATGGGGATTCTGATTGAGGCTTTCGGGCTTCGCGGCTTCACAGGGAACTGCGGCTTCAGAGAACATGATGCGGACTCGGGTGTTTTTAAAGAGTAAGAAGCTGTTTAAACAGCTTCCAAGGAAAACACATTAATGAAAAACACAAAATTTGAGATTATGAAAAAGAGAGGATTTATTATGAAAGGTTCGGCTGCCGCTCTGGCGGCTGTGTTGCTCCTGTCGGGGTGCTCTTCGATTAAGAATACGTGGGACGGCATGAGCCAGACAGGACAGGGTGCGACAGCTGGCGGAACAATAGGTGCAGCCGTTGGCACAGGAGTCGGAGCATTGATAGGCGGCGGCAAAGGCACCTGGATCGGAGCCCTTGTCGGTGGCGCGCTGGGTGCAGGAACAGGTGCTCTCGTCGGCAACCATATGGACAAACAGAAGAAAGCGCTCGAAGAGCAGCTCTCGCAGATGCAGGATCAGGAAAACCGGAACTCACAGGACATACAGGATATCAAGGTTCAGATGGTCAAAGACCGCAACGACCTTGATGCCATCAAACTTGTTCTTGGAGACGCCGTACTTTTCCAGACAGGCAAAAGCAATCTTTCCGCAGCCGCCGATGCCACGCTCAACCGAGTCGCATATAATCTGAAGCAGTTCCCCGACACCGATGTCACCGTAGTAGGATATACCGACAACACCGGCAGCGAGCAGCTCAACCAGAATCTTTCCGAGAAAAGAGCCGAGAGTGTGGTGAGCTATCTCGAATCGCAAGGCATCGCAGCATCTCGTCTGAAAGCAGTCGGGATGGGGGAGAACGATCCCGTGGCATCCAATTCTACAAGCGAAGGTCGTGCGCAGAACCGTCGCGTAGAGATGTTTATCACCGCTGACGCGCAGATGATCAGCAATGCTCGGCAAGGGAAATAAATCTTCCCTTGCCGGGGGTTGTATTGCGTTTTGTATGCGATAAAAATGCGATGGTTGGAAAAATGAAAGCGTATTGAAGTTTCAGCTAATAATTTGAATTAACAAAATTAACGCTCCGGATATTAAGGTAATTTAACATTAATTAACATCGGGGGGGTAGAACGATATTTTATTATTAACTTTACGCCCGAAAAATTGACTTTGCTTTGAACTTAACCGATCTAACATAATCGGCTATACTTTAAAGATGATTTTTTGATGCCATCGCATGGCTTCCCCAACATTGTAACAGTAGGCATGAAGGTAGACTCGTAAAGAGTTTACCTCTTTGCCGGATTATATAATCACCAGGGAGTGAGCAAAAAACTACAGAATGAAACACCTATTCTTCATCATTGTTGCGGCGCTGTCAGCTTCATTTTGCGCCCACGGTCAGGTAGCCGTCAAAACCAATCTGCTATATGATGCCACAACCACGCCCAATATCGGTGTCGAGGTCGGTGTCGGAGGTAAATCGACTGTAAATCTTGTCTATGGTCTTAACGCCTGGAGCTTCAATTCCGACAGCCACGGCAAGCGTTTCGCCAAGCACTGGGTGCTGATGCCGGAATACCGCTGGTGGCTGTGTTCCCGATTCAGCGGTCATTTCTTTGGTGTGCACGCCATGGCGGGGCAGTTGAACGCCGCCAATGTCGATCTTCCGTTGCCCGGAGGTTTCGTTAGCGGACTTAATCTTCGCGAAGCCGTGAAAGACGCCCGTTATCAGGGTCCCTTTGCCGGTGTCGGCGTGACCTACGGTTATCAGTGGGCACTTTCCCGCCATTGGAACATAGAGGCGGAGATCGGTGCCGGCTATGCCCACATGTGGTATGACAAATACCCCTGTGGCGAATGTGGGCTTCGAATGGAGAAAGGACACGCCAATTATCTTGGAGTCACCAAACTGGGGCTCTCGATTATGTATGTATTTTAATTGAAGCAAGGGAATGAAAACAACAATAGCAACACTTCTCGCCGCCATCGCTTTTCCGGCAATGGCAGCTGTTACATCCACCACCTCCCTGAAAGTGGAGAACCAGCAGGCACGCCGTGTGGACAGCGTGCTCAGGCTCACCGCCGACATCAATCTTGACGGGGTTTCACTACCCTCTACACGTCAGTTTTTTCTCACTCCGGTTCTTGAAGACAATGCGGGTAATTCGGAGGTGCTCCCTTCTCTTCTTGTCAACGGACGCTCCATGCAGATAGCATGGGAGCGCAAGAGTCTCGGCGGCAAATTCCGCGGCAGCCATGATGTGGCGAAAGCCGTGCGCCGCAACAACGGCAAGGCACAGACGGTGGAATATTCCGCCGAAGCAGTTCTTGAGAAATGGATGTGGAGACCTGATGCTTCCGTAAGATGGGTGGTCGACACCTGCGGATGCGGTCATGAGCAAGGTTCGCGTGCAGGCGAGCCTGCGCTGTTGGGTCTCAATCCCGCCGGCAAGATGCGCGTTGCATACGTCACACCGGCTGTTGCTCCCCTCCCGGTGTCTGTTCACGACGGCGAGGCTCATGTAAACTTCGAGGTCAACAAATCCGACCTTCATGACCAGCCATTCCGCTGCAAGAACGGAAAGGTGATCGACAACCGCGGGCAACTCCGCGTGATCGATGACTCGATCCGTTACGCGCTCGCCGACAAGAATGTGGAGATCGCAGGGCTCAGCATCTGCGGTTACGCATCGCCCGAAGGCACTTACCTCTCCAACGAACGACTTGCCACAGATCGTTCGCGCGCTCTGTCGCAATACATCACCGGACGCTACAACATACCCGCCGGTGTCAGCAAATATGACGCCGTAGCCGAGAACTGGGAAGGTCTGCGTCGCATCGTGGAGACGACTCCCGCCCTCAGCGAGACGCAGCGTCGCGAACTGCTGGCACTCATCGACCGTCCCGTATACGGACCGTCAGACTACGATGCCAAAGACCGTGAACTCAAGACCGATCCCCGCTTTGCCGCGCTTTACAGAGAGACCATTCTTCCCGAATGGTATCCGTCATTGCGCACCACAAAGTTCAAGATCACAACGCGTCTAAAACCCCTCTCCGACGAAGCTCTTGCCGAGGTGATACGCAGCACACCGGAGAAGATGTCGCTCAACCAGATGTTCCGCGTGGCGCGTCTCTATCCTGAAGGTTCGGATGATTTCTACCGCGTGATGCAGACCGCGCTCGAATATTTCCCCGAAGACGAAACCGCCAACCTCAACATGGCGTCAGCAATGCTTCACAGAGGTGATCTTGAGGGAGCGCGCAAATATCTCGACAAGGCAGGTGACACCCCCGAGGCTCTCAATGCCCGAGGCATCCTCGCCACATGGGAAGGTGAACTCAAAGAGGCTGACGCGCTCTTCCGCGCCGCCGGGGCTTTGCCCGAGGCGGCAAAGAACGCCGAGATGATCCGCTGACTTGCGAAAACGATACCTGCAACACCTGAAACGAGGCACATCATGAATATTTGACTTGCCTGAATAAATAGAATTAACAACAATAATAATAATTTTCACTAAAACTAAAGGAAATGAGAAAAGAGTTTCTTTATGGCACGTTGGCTTTAGGACTGGTATTCACCGCCTGTAAGTCTGACGACCTGACAATTGAGGAAAACAACGGTAACGGTGTTGCCGAGACTGCCCAGACCCTCTACGTCAAGATGGCGATCAAGGGTGGCAACCAGGCAGGCACCCGTGCCGGAACCGACGGCAACCCTGTGGAAGGTACCGTAGACTTCGACAAGGGTGAAGGCGAATCTGAAGTTCAGAACGCGTATTTCGTATTCTACGACAACAACGGTAATGTTGTCGGCGACTATGTCCAGGTTGATCTTAAGAACCCGACTACGGCACCTACTCCCGACGGCATCGTCGAGAGTTATTATGAATCGGTGGTGTCGGTAGGAATTCGGAAGGGTGAGAACAATCCCACTCAGGTGGTCTGCTACATCAACCCCACTACTCCGGTTGACCTTACAAAACCGCTTTACGAAATTCAGACTGTGACTCGTAAGGCTGTGACACGCACAGACGGCAACACAACCTTGTTCCCCATGAGTAATTCAGTCTATTATGGCAGTAATGACGGCGAGATAGCACCGACTATCGCAGTGCCGATCAACGCCGACCAGCTTTTCGACTCTAAAGATGCAGCTCTTGCAGCTACAGACAAGACTATCGAGGTTTTTGTTGAGCGTTATGCCGCCAAGCTTGCATTCTCTCATAAGGATGTAAACCCCTTTACAACAACGTCTACAGTATATGCAACCGACGGAACATCCACAGATCCCGAGGTAGTTCTGACATTCGTTCCCGAAAGATGGGCGCTCAATGCAGAGGCTAAGGAGACTTTTGTCATCAAGTCTTTCCGTATGCCCAATGCGGCTGGCGGCATCATGACCGACAACTATACATGGGCAGCTGCAAATGAAGTTATCAACAAAAACAGCGGCAACTGGGTATGGAACAATCCCGCCTATCACCGTTCTTACTGGGCTTGTTCTCCCGCATATTTCACTGCTAAATATCCCGAGGTTGCATCTGATGTAGATCCTGCCGTTCTTCATCAGAAATATTACTCTTATGCTGAGCTTGAGAATGGCACAGCAGGTTTCGACGCCGACAACAAAACTCCCCAGTATTTCAAAGAGACAACAGTGGGTCGCAAGGCTCTTGATTCAGAGAACCCGCAGGCTGCTGTGGCTTCAGTTATCCTCGTAGGTCACTATGAGCTTACAGTTGCCGGCGGCGACGCTGTGAAGAGCGCTTTCTACACTTATTCAAGAGGCAAATCCACCGAAAAGCCCGGTGTTTACTTCCCCGCTCAGACCGGTACCGCCAACAGCACCGTGGCAGGTGGCGGCAGCATGATGATGCGCTTCCTTCAGGAGCTTACCTGTCTTTACAAGCGGGAGGGCGAAGTCTACACACGTTTCAACCCCAACAATGCGGCTGACCTTGCCACACTCGTTGGTGCACTTGAGATCAAGCGTCCGGATGCAGATGTTATCGGCGAGATGAAAGTTCCTTCACGTTATCTCACACTCCAGCTTACCGGCACAGGTTTTGACAATATTTATGTAGCGAACGGCGATGGTTACAAGGCAATCGGTGACGGTGAGAACAAGATTTCACAGACTGAGGCAAACCAGGTGATCATGCAGCAGGTTCAGTTCTGCAACTACTATGCTTCAACTGAGGATGCTACAAATGCAAACGCAGGCGGAAAGGCATATTTCAACATCCCGGTTCTTCACTACGGATGGTATCGCGCAAGCAACGGGCATACCGCGACATCCAAGATCGACTGGAGCAACCTTCAGGTCGGTGACCTCGGTATTGTCCGCAACCACTCTTACAGCGTGAATGTTACAGCCATCAATGGTCTTGGCACAGCCATCAGCGACTATGAAGCTCCCATTGTTCCTCCGGCAGACACAAAAGAGCAGTATGTGTCTTACAAGGTCAACATCCTCAAGTGGGCTGTTGTTCCCGCGCAGAATGTAGAGCTTTAATACTCAAAGGTTCTAATCCATATCAATACAGGGCGGCGGTGCCTGACCGCCCCGCCGCTCACCGGAGGCTTCGCAGGCGCACTGCGCGCCGCAAGCCATGAAACAAGTAATCAATTAAACGACAATGCATATCAGGAAATTCAGAAACAAGCTCGTTATCGGCGCGGCGTCACTGCTCGCCATGATGACTGCCGGCTGCTCTATGGTGACCGACGCTCCGGAGGCTTGCCCCGCGCAGCTCCGCGTGAGGTTTGTCTACGATTACAACATCAAGTTTGCCGATGCTTTCGCCCACGAGGTGAAGTCGGTGTGCGTCTGGGCGTTCGACTCCGACGGCAGGCTTGTCTGGAGCGACAACGTCTCGGGGCCTCAGCTCTCGACCGGCGATTTCTATATCGACACACCCCTCACCGAAGGTAAATACGACTTCGTGAGCTGGTGCGGACTCGAGGGCAACAGCGATTTCAGTCTCGCCACATACACACCCTCTTCGAAAGAGGAGCTGGAGGTGAAGCTCAACACTCTTGCCGAGAATGGCGAGAATGTATCGAAAAGTCATATCCCCGGTTTATATCACGGATATGTAAGCAATGTCGAATACAAGGTAGATCCCTTCGCACCCTCTTTCAAGACAGTGACAATCCCGCTGATGAAAGACACCAAGGATATCCGCGTGATGCTCCAGCATCTCGATGGCAGCGAGATCGACAACAAGGATTTCAGTTGCACGATCACTACAGATGATGCCAACCTTGCCTGGAACAACGCCTTGCTTCCCTCGCCGGTGGTGACATACAGCCCGTGGAACATCCGCTACGGTCAGACAGCAGCCCCCGGTGTCAGAACGATGACAACGGTATCCTCGCTGCTCTTTGACATGTCAACATCGCGTCTCTCCACAGAGCGCGACGCCACACTGACGATACACCGCAACTGGGATGACCGCGACATAATCCGCATCAATCTCATAGACTATCTCCTGCTGGTAAAGGGTCATTACGGCGACATGTCTGATCAGGAATATCTCGACCGTCAGGACGACTATTCCATGGTGTTCTTCATCGACCAGAACAGCAACTGGTATGCGGCAGGCGGCATATTCATCAACAACTGGGCTGTGGTTCCCCCGCAGCATAACGAAATGTAAAATCAATTGAAACAGCAATTGAACATGATATTCAGAGGAAAGATATATAAGATTCTGTCGGCGATGGCTATTGCTATGGTTGTGACGGGATGTTCCTATGTCGAGGATCCGGGCAATCCTTGCCCGAAGCCGGATATGGGGAGTGACGGCAACGTCCATCTCAATTTCATGATGACCTCAGATGCAAAGCTGGTCAACGGAACACGCTCCGATGACCAGAACCATCCCGAGACCGGGTCTGATCTTGATTTGGAAGAGACTATCAATACCAATGACTTTGCTTTTTATATATTTCTCGGAAAGGCGGCAGATGGTGTTATTGACTGGGATAATGCCCCTCTGTTATATGCCAACTACGACATAAATCACTCTACGGATCCTTATACAATGATAACCGGCAGTGGCGGCAGTTATAATGTCACGGTCACTCTCCCTACACCCACATTCGAGAAAATTCTTGGCAGAAGCCTTGATCCTGAGAGTTATGAGGCTGTTAATTTCCGTATAGTCCTGCTTGCAAATTCAACCGGCGGTTATGGGTCCGGAATCACAAATTACGAGAAGATAGAAGCAATTCCTGCTGAAACCACATATGGCGAAGTGATCGCGGCTTCGGAAAAGATCTATATGGAGAGTTCGTCAATACATGAGGCTTCCTTTGACAATCTCGGCGATACGTCAGATGGTGTTATTAAAGGTTACATTCCGATGTATGGGAATATTTTCACCCCGGTAACGGAGAAAGATTTATGCAGCAGTCGTCCGTTCGATGGTATTTTTCTCGGGAATGTCTTCATGTTGCGCTCGTTTGCAAAAGTTCGTATACATGACAATATCCGGGAAAAAAAGGATGAGTTCCCGAGACTTCATTCGGCAATCCTTACGTATACGACACCGAACGCATATATGCTTCCTGCAGATGCCGCCTCTTATTTAAATGGCACACAGGTTCATGCGATGCGGGAATGCAAGGAGAATTCATGGAACATCGCTTATGGCGGCGAGACCTCCCTGCAGTTGCCGTTTATTTCAGGCAAACGCAAGATTCTTATAGGTTATCTGCCTGAGCAAGCAATCGGAACCGAGATGCCGAATCTCGAGATTCGTATACAGATTTCCCCCTTTGATGCCGCTGAATCAGTGACCGGAGGCGACAGGCTCACATATAAGCCTAACGGACAGGAAGATCTTGAAAAGCATACCCGCAAGTTCATCGTGCCGATGAGCGGCTACAAGGGCACTGCGTTTACCTGGGGCAGTCAGATTCTGAGAAATCATATCTATGACCTCAACGTGGATTTCAAGGATGGTACGGAGCTGACTTTGGCAGCGAACGTAAAGGACTGGGACCAGACGCGTCTGGAACTCGATTTCCAGCAGAATCCTATGGTGCCGCAGCCTGTGCGTTGGACTGACGGTACCTACGCGAGTGTGAACGCGGCTCAGGGGCAGATTTTCCTCAAGCCGTGGGACAGCGAGTCCAACCGCGTGGCGGCGGAATGCACATTCGAGATCTCCGCGCCTAAAGGCGCGAGGTGGACCGCATATCTGATTCCCGCCGGAGGAACGCCCGGTTCGTTCATGTTCAAGGTGGGCAGTGACGCGGAGGGAGACCTCCTCGAAGAGACTGTCAGCGGTAATACCGGCACTCCGGCACATCTGCATATAGTAAGTGTTGATCCGAATCCGACACAGAACAATTCGGCTATACTGCAGGTGATAGTGGGCATGGACGGAGGCACCCGCTTCATGGAGGCGCCAGTTGCCGGCGGTACAGTGAAAAACTGGACAATCAATCAGGCAAGACAGTAAGAACTTTGACTTCAAAACTTCACGTTCCCTCCCCGGGGGAAAGTGAATATAGATAAAGAGAAATGAGATTAATAAATTTCAAAAATATAGTTTTCGGCTTCCTCTCTTCCGCAATGCTTTGCGGAGGATGCTCGGATGCCATGGAAGACATTATTGACGCGCCATCTGAAAGCCTGACCTTGCGTTTTTACAGCGCAGGGGCAGGCACGCGCGCCGATATCGAGTCATCGGATGCAAGTCTTAACGAAAACCTCATATCCAATCTTGCGGTGGCGTTTTATCCGTCGGCTGCTTCCGACAGTAAGAATGCCGTTAAATTCAACCTCTTCAAGAATCTCGGTGCTACAGGCAAGGTGGAGCGTAAGATAATCATATCCGACGAGGAGGTGACTCTTCTCTTTGGCGGTACGGAGACCTCCGGCGCGACCTGCCGCGTCTACGCTCTCGCCAACCTTTCGGATGAAGAGATCGCCACACTTGGCAAGACTCCCACGGTAGCAGCTATGAAAGAGCTTCGTGTGTCTTCGGAGTTCGACACGCAGCAGGTCCAGGAGTCGTTTGTGATGAGCGGCGACGCCACTGTGACCTACAATATTGACGCCTCCGGCAAAAAAACAGCCGTAGGAAATGTGCAGCTTGTGCGTTCCGCCGCCAAGATAACACTCAATATCAAGCTTCCGGAGAGTTATAAAGATCCCGGCACCGGAAATATATGGGAACCTATCGCTTCCCCGGCTACCGGCGCGATGAGAGTATTGCTTAACAACGGAGTGAAGAATTCGAGAGTTTTGGTTCCGCAGGAAGGTTATGATTTTAAGGATGAGGACTACTTCAACATCACTACCGCCGACGCCACCTATGGCTTCGTTGACAACAGAGTCAACAACAGCGAGTATCCCAACAAGCAGAAAGTGCCGTTCTATACCTATCCCAACCGTTGGGAGAACACTCCCGGCGAGCGTCACCGCACGGCGCTGACACTCATTGTGCCCTGGCACAACACCACTACAGACACCTATCAGACATTCTATTACCGTGTGCCGGTAACGCCTGCCGAGATGCCCGGGCTGGTGTCAAACCACAGTTATCAGATCGACCTGAACGTCGGCATGCTCGGCTCCGCGATGCCCGAGACACCGGTTGAGATAACCGGCAACTACCGCGTAGTCGACTGGGCACGCGAAACCATCGATGTCAACATCAAGGACTACCGCTACCTCGTGGTCAGCCCCACAACCTACCGCATGGACAACGCCGAAGATTTCACGCTCAACTTCTATTCCTCCCATCCGGTGGAAGTGGATGACATAACCATGACATACCAGCGGTTCTCGTATATTACAGAGACAGGAAATTCTGAAATGGGGACTGTTGTGTATTTCCCCACATCCAAAGAGGTGATAGACCGTTCTGTAACGCCGGATGGAATCAAGATGGTGGAATACAGCGAGAACATAACCACAGCACCCAATTCAAAACAGTATAGTTTCAGCCTTAAGCATAAGCTTGAGGTGTGGACACCGCTGGATAAAGATGGTATAATTGTACCCCAGACGGGATACCGAAACCTTTCCGATACGACAAATATTCAGAATTCCATACAAAAATATCTTAGAAGCGATTCACCGGAACCTGCTTATTCACCGTATACATTCAAGGTGACACTGCGCCATAAGGATAATCCGGAATTCAAGGCATCCTTTACAGTCGTTCAATATCCTGCAATGTATATTCAGGCTGACAAGAATCCGGGAGGGGAATATAGGACAAGTCCTTTAAGTTCTTCAAGTTTTGGATATGTTTTTGTAAATCCAGAATATACCCCTGCGGGACGGTTCATTCCGGCATATTGGACAAATAGTTCCGACTTAGGAGGTGTTCATGGTATAACAAGCAATGCAACTAATAAAAACCCTAATATGTATGTCATAAATCTAACGGCATTATCCGGTAATTATGAAAGTTATATAATAGGTGACCCACGTGCTCTAAATGTGAATAATAATCTTGTTGGAAATCCCGGACAACTTACTGCTGTAGCTTCCCCGACGATACAAGACTGGGCAGTAGAAGCTGAAGCTTTATACAACGAGTCTAATCAGAAACGTAGACTTCAATGGTATTATCCAACTCAGGAAGGGAGTTCAACAAGAAATATGATTGCTCCGAAAATTAGAGTTGCATCTTCATATGGTGTTTGTAATAATGGGACTTCGACTCAGAATCTCCGAAGAAGATGTGCAAGTTATCAGGAGCAAGGTTTTCCGGCTGGAAGATGGCGTGTTCCTACATACAGTGAAGTGGAATTTATTGTAAAGCTGTCTACAAAAGGAATTATACCATTATTATTTACAAAAGGTGCTACATATCTAACTGCTCAAGGTTTTGTCAGAGTAGAAGATGATGATAAAGGATCCATTGCATTATTGACAAATACAACTTCTGGATCAGTCCGTGCCGTCTATGATGAATGGTATTGGGAGAAAGAGACGAACTATGTGCTGCAGAACAATTCAAGCGGAGGCTATGACTTCACTTGGGGTGACATGCCGATGCGGAATCCTCAGAACTGATATTGAATATTGTTTTTTCGGAAGAAGATAAGAAGATGATAAAAAGACTGACTACATATATCGCGGTTGCGGCTTCGCTGGCGCTTGGAGCGTGCTCGGAGGAGACCCTGCGCCCGGATGTGCCGGATGCCGGCGGGGGAGAGGGAGTGCGAGTGAGCATAGCCATCCCTGACATGCCCAGACTTGCCACCCGTGCGTTTGGTGACACACCCGCCGCCGATCTCAAACTTACCGTGTTTGAATTCGAGATGGGCTCAGACCCTACGAATATATTCCTCACGAAGATATATCAGGCGGAGACGCTGACGCAGACGAATGTGACTAATGGCGCGACCGTAGATTTCAGAATCAATGACCTGCTGATGACAGAGAGTCCGCGTGTGCTCCATTTCGTGGTAGCTCCGCAACATCTCGATGCGAGATATGCCTCGGAGGCTGTTGTCTTCTCCAACCTCTCGGTGCGAGACAATTCGCAGGCGTACTGGGGACGCGTGGAGTTCCCAAACGGTTACGGAACCGTCGACAAAGACATGAAACCGCAGCTCACCGATGAGGCAAAACAGAAGCTGACAGGTGTGAACGTATTGCGTAATTTCGCCAAAGTTTCGGTGGAGGTTGCCACTGCTGCGACTTCCAATTTCCAGCTTACAGGTTTCGAATTGGTGAATGTGCCGACATCCGGAACAGTCGCACCCTATAATTCGGGCAGACAGAAGTTCCCGCGGATGTTTGATGACGCAGGGACGATGCTCGGTTACCTTGCTGTTGCCGGCAACGGAAGCGGTCAGCAGGGATACAGCGGCATCATGCCCGCGAACTGCGGCTTCCGTAACCTTGAGGAGAATTTCAGCCCCGTTGCCGACGGCGGACGCCCCGCATGGTCGACCCGCGACGCATATCTCTACGAGCACCCGTTTGAATCTACACGCCGCACTTACGTGATTCTCCGGGGTAATTACCGCCCCACTACAACCGATGCCTGGCAGACATGCTATTACAAGATAGACCTTGTGCGCCTTAACGAAGAGAGCGGCATGACGGAATATTACGACATTCTCCGCAACTATGACTTCCACATCAACGTGACGGGTGTCTCTGCACCCGGAGCGTCTACCGCTTCGGAGGCAATCTCTGGCGTGAGCTACAACAATATCTCCGCCGATGTGGATGCGCGCGATATGCTCCAGATTTCCGACGGAGCGAATATCGTGGAGGTGAGCAAGACGAATATCATCTTCACCAATACCACGCCTGTCGAGTTCCTTTACAGATATTCACCCGTGGGTGGCTTCTCATCGGAGACGACCAACGCGAAACTTCATACCAACGGTCTGAATGCCGGAGACGTGATAGCTTCGGTAACTGCTCCGGAGGTATACACCGATGCCGACGGCGTAGTGTGGGTGAAGCGGGTGATTACGCCTAAACCGATACCGGAAGCCGGAACAAGGGAGCAGAGTTTTTATGTGGTGGATGCCGACGGTCTGGGACGCGAGATAAGACTTGTGGCACATGTGCCATACGACTATTCCGATATTGAGGTATATCCCGGCTCGGAAAATGACCGTCCGACATCGGCTGCCGGACAGGGCACTGTCAGTCCCCTTTCAGGTCAGCCTTTTACAGTCTATTTCAACCTTCCCGCCGGTATGCCCGAGGCGATGTTCCCTTTGACCTTCATACTCGAGAGCAACCGGCAGAATATGGAGAATAACCCGATTGGAACACTTGTGGTGACTTCCGGTCAGACGGGTTTCCCGACAACGGAAGTTTATGAAGTGCCGCGAATCAAATACCGCAAGACGGTGAGCTATGCCGAATATCTCTACAAGACCGATGCCAATAATAATCTGATAACGGACGGTGCGGGGAATTACGTGGAGAATACCGACCATACGGTGCGTTGCCGATTCCGCACCATCAACTCACTTGCCGAACTTCCGGGAGCACCGATGCAGACCGTGACATATTTGCTCATCAGCAACGACTATTTCAATTGCACCGGAGAAAATACGCAAGCGGCGGTGCCGACATGGCCGGGAGTCGCGACTTTCACCCGAACCCGCTGAATCGCCCGATATCTGAAACGATAAAATAACGAAATAATCATTGACAGACCACCCTTCCGTCGGGAATTGAGACGAAAGGGTGGTTGTCGCGTTTTTTCGCGGTTGGAATATTTTTTGTAATTTTGCATCCTCACAGGTAAATACAGAAAGAAATGAAATTATCAGGTATGACGGATTTTCATCCGGCATTAATCGCGGCGTGCAAGAATTATTCCGCCGCAAAATTCAGAAGCGACCTTGTCGCCGGTATCGTTGTGGGCATAGTAGCCCTCCCTCTCGCCATCGCATTCGCCATCGCCAGCGGTGTGAGTCCTACGGTTGGTCTGATCACAGCCGTGATCGGCGGTTTCATCGTGTCGGCGTGCGGCGGCAACTCTGTGCAGATCGGCGGTCCTACAGGCGCGTTTATCGTTATCATCTACAACATAATACAGCTATACGGCATTTCCGGTCTTGCCATAGCGACATTCATGGCGGGATGTATACTGCTGCTTATGGGTTTCTTCAAGCTCGGCACGGTGATAAAGTTCATTCCCTATCCGATTGTTGTGGGATTCACCGCCGGTATCGCGCTCACTATCTTCTCCACGCAGATGCCTGATTTCTTCGGACTCACCATCAACGAAGCCGTGCCCGGTGATTTCATCGGAAAATGGCGGGTATATATCGCCAATTTCAACACCATTGATCTCTCCACGCTCCTGATCGGGCTGCTGTCGCTTCTCATCATCATTCTGACACCGAAAGTGTCGAAGCGCATTCCCGGCGCCCTGACCGCCATAGTGCTTGTCACAGTTGTGGTGTGGGTGATGCGCGAGGTGTTCGGCATTACCGGCATCCAGACAATCGGAGACCGCTTCGGCAATCTGACTCCCGAATTGCCGGAGGCAGCGAAGATCGGCTTGAACATGGAATCGGTCAACCTCCTTCTGCCGTCGGCATTCACGATAGCGATGCTCGGTGCCATTGAGAGCCTTTTGAGCGCGACAGTGGCGGACGGACGTACCGGAGACCGCACCAACTGCAACACTGAGCTGATCGGACAAGGTCTGGCAAATGTGGTGGTACCGATTTTCGGAGGAATACCTGTAACCGGCGCCATAGCCCGCACCATGACCAACATCACCAACGGCGGCCGCACTCCCGTTGCCGGCATTGTGCATGCCGTGGTGCTTCTTGCGGTATTCATGTTCGCGATGCCGCTTATCAATCATGTGCCCATGTCCTGTCTGGCGGCTGTGCTGATAATGGTAAGCTACAATATGAGCGGATGGCGCACTGTGGTGGGGATGGCTCATGATCCCAAAGGGGATATATGGGTGCTTGTGGTGACATTCCTGCTGACTGTTATATTCAATCTGACAATCGCCATAGAAATAGGTTTGCTGCTGGCTGTCGTGGTTTTCCTGCGACGCATCACCGAGAACACCACCATCAAGGTCTACGGCGAGCAGCTCGATGCCGCTGCCGGCACCGACATGACGCAGCATGAGGTGCTTGACCTTAAGCCGGGTGTCTCGGTATATGAGATCGACGGTCCTTTCTTCTTCGGCGCCGCCACCAAATTCGACGAAATAGTGCGCCACAGTCTTCAGGAGAATCCGAAAGTGCGGATAATCAGGATGCGTAAGGTGCCGTTCATAGACTCCACCGGTCTCCATAACCTGCAGCTTCTTATCGAATCGTCGCACCGTGAAGGAATACGGATCGTTCTATCCGGCGTGCGAGACAACGTTCGCGCCGCTCTTCATAACGCCGGCATTGACAGCCTTGTAGGTGCGGAGAATATCTGTGACCATATCTCAAAAGCGGTTGTGGTGGCAAATTCCATAGCTGATGGCGAATTGTCGGATAAAATGATTGCTCTTTAAAGAAAATTTGGTAACTTTGAGGGGGGTAAAGGCGTTTATTCCGTATAGATGGGGCTGAATGGGGCGGTATAGGGATGGATGGGGATGCTCCCGAACGACCCGCTTAAAACGACTAAGGTATCAAAGTTATGAAAAAGAGTAAAAACAATGGTGCGCGCCGGTTGAGAAAGCGCGAACTGCAGCAGAAAATAATGGAATTTCTGCTGAAACAAAATAAACAATCATTCAATTACAAGCAGATCGCTTTCGCGATTGAGGCAACCAATCCGCAAAGCCGTCTCGATATAATCAATCTCCTCGACGAACTTGTCGCCGCCGAGGAGATTCAGGAGGTGGGTCTTGGGAAATACAAGGCTTTCTCCAACCGTGGAACAGAAAATGTCGGCGTGTTCGTGCGCCGCTCCAACGGCAAGAATGCCGTTGTCATCGACGACGAGCAGATCATGGTCGCCGAGCGTAACTCGATGCATGCCCTCAACGGAGACAAGGTGCGCGTGATGGTATCCGCCGCACGTGCCGGGCGCGACCCCGAGGCGCAGGTCATCGAGATTCTTGAGGCAAAAGACCAGGTCTTCATCGGTACGCTGAAAGTAGACAAGACATATTCAGCGCTCGTGACTGATTCAAAATTCCTCGCCGCCGACATAATAATACCCCGCAACAAGCTCAAAGGGGGTAAGTCGGGCGACAAGGCGATAGCGCGTATAACCTGCTGGAAAGACGACGAGATGAATCCGCGCGGCGAAGTGGTCGACATCCTCGGCAGGAAAGGGGAGAACACCGCTGAGATGCATGCCATTCTCGCAGAGTTCGGTCTTCCGTACAAATATCCTGAGAATGTGGAGAAAGCCGCCGATAAGATCGATGCCGGCATAACACCCGAAGAGGTGGCGAAGCGCGAGGACTTCCGCAATGTCACCACTTTCACCATAGACCCTCGTGACGCAAAAGACTTCGATGATGCTCTCTCCATCCGTCAGCTTGCCAACGGCAACTGGGAGGTCGGCGTGCACATCGCCGATGTCACGCATTATGTGCGTCCCGGCTCGGTGATAGACAAAGAGGCTCAGAAACGCGCCACAAGCGTCTATCTTGTGGATCGCACTATCCCCATGCTTCCCGAAAGGCTCTCGAACGGCATATGCTCGCTGCGTCCCGATGAGGAGAAACTGACTTTCTCAGCTATCTTCGAACTCGACTCCAAGGCGAATGTGGTCAACAGCCGCATAGGACGTACCGCGATACGCAGCGACCGTCGTTTCACATACGAAGAGGCTCAGGAGATAATAGAGAAGGTCGATGCCGGAGAGAAGGTGGAGGAAACCGATGCAGAGGGCCGCAGGAACTTCCCACGCGAGATATGTGTGCTCAACGAGCTTGCCAGACAGCTTCGCCGCCGCCGCTATGATGCAGGCGCTCTTGAATTCGACCGTGCCGAAGTGCGTTTCGAGATCGATGAGACAGGAAAACCGGTAAGTGTCTATTTCAAGGAATCGAAAGACGCAAACAAGCTTATCGAGGAATTCATGCTGCTCGCGAACCTGACTGTGGCTGAATCCATAGGGAAAGTGGCGAAAGGGAAGAAAGCGAAATCGTTCGTTTACCGCATACACGAAAATCCTAATCCCGAGAAAATCGGTAATCTGGCTCTTATCGCCTCCCGTTTCGGATATAAGGTGGCTACAGAGGGGCGCGCCAAGGAGATCAACAAGAGTGTGAACCGCCTGCTCAAGGACGTGAAAGGGAAAGGGGAGGAGAACATGCTCTCGATCCTTGCGATACGCTCTATGGCGAAGGCTGTCTACACCACCGACAACGTGGGTCATTACGGTCTGGCGATGGATTATTACACGCACTTCACATCGCCGATACGCCGTTATCCCGACATGATGGTGCACCGCTTGCTCGCCAAGTATGCCGACGGAGGCAGAAGTGTCGACAAGTTGAAATTAGAGGATGAATGCCGGCACTCCTCCGATATGGAGCAGCTTGCCGCCAACGCCGAGCGCGCCTCGATACGTTACAAGCAGGTGGAATTCATGCAGGACCGTCTGGGCGAGATATATGACGGGGTGATTTCCGGCGTGACCGAGTGGGGTTTCTATGTGGAGCTTACCGATTCGATGTGCGAAGGGCTTGTGCCTGTGCGTGACCTTGCCGACGATTATTACGACTATGACGAGAAGAGCTACTGCCTGAAAGGGCGTCGCCACGGTAATGTATACACCCTTGGCGACATGGTGAAGGTGCAGGTGGCGAGGGCGGACCTGGACCGCAAGCAGCTCGACTTCGCGCTGATCTCCGACAGCGGCAACCCGAACCGTCCCCTCGAACAGCGCAAACCCGGCAAGCGCAACGAACCCTGCAAACCCTCCAGATCAAAAGGTCGTGGCAAGGGCAAACGCCGCAAATAACCTGATTGTCCACAAAGCAAGGTCTTTAAGGTCTTTAGGGTCTTTAGGGTCTTTAGGGTCTTTAGGGTCTTTAAGGTCTTTAGGGTCTTTAGGGACTTTAAGGACTTTAAAGACCTTAAGGACATTAGAAAATGAGAATGGGGAAGGATTAATCTTGAATGATAATTATAACAACTTATGAAAGCTTATAGATATTTGATGGCTGTGCCGGTGCTGGCTTTTGCGGCGAATGCTTTTGCCGCGGACCCGGTGATTGTCGAGACCGAGGCTTACCGCTGGGCGGGTGACACCATTTTTCAGAATGAATTCAAGGCATGGGCTGTAAGTCCCTATGAACTCAAGTCGACATATAAGGGACGCCCTGGTTATTATATGCCTGTCGACCAGAGCTGGAAGAGGAAAAACGACCTCTCTTCCTATCCGAAACTGAAGTCGAACAACCTCCTGCATGAGGCTCTGTATAACATGGCGCTCGACGAGATGGTGAATGCCGTGGAGCCTGATACCACCCTGCGCACAGGTAAGGAGTGGTCGGGAGTGTGGACCCGCGATGTGAGCTATTCCATCATCCTCTCCATGGCTTACATGCAGCCGGAAGCTTCGATGATTTCGCTGATGAAGAAGGTTAACCCGAGCGGGCAGATCATCCAGGATACCGGTTCGGGCGGTGCGTGGCCCATCTCTACCGACCGCTTGGTGTGGGCGCTTGCCGCTTATGAGATTTATAAAGTGACGGGAGACCGCAAATGGCTCGAGAAGGTATATCCGATCGCCCTCCGTTCTCTGGAGAAGGATGAGAAGACGGTGATGAGTGAACGCGGACTCGTGAAGGGTGAGACCTCTTTTATCGACTGGCGCGAGCAGAGCCATCCGAAATGGATGCAGACCGTAGACATCTCGCAGAGCGAGGCGATGGGCACCAACGTGATGTATGCCGCCACGCTCCGCGCTGTCGGGGAGATGGCGCAGGTGCTCGGCAAGAAGAGAGAGGCTGACAAGCTTTTCGCCAAATCCGATGCGCTTGCCGCCAACATCGACAAGACGTTCTGGATGCCAGACAAGGGGTATTACGGGATGTATACCTACGGACGCGGTAGCAGAATTCTGAATCCGCGTGCAGAGTCGCTCGGCGAGGCTCTTGCCATCCTCTACGACATAGCTCCGAAAGAGCATCAGAAATCTATCTCCGAAAACAGTCCGCAGACGCCATTCGGCGCACCTGTTTTCTATCCGCAGATTTCCGACATGCCCAACTACCATAACAACGCTCTCTGGCCCTGGGTGGCGTCATACTGGACTCTCGCTCAAGCTAAGGCGGGTAACGAGCGGGGTGTGCTGGAGGGTATAGGCTCCGTATATCGTCCCGCAGCCCTTTTCTGCACGAACAAGGAGAATCTCAATCTTGACAACGGCGATATATTCACAGAGCTGAACTCCTCGAACATGCTTTGGTGTCTTGCAGGTAATATAGCGCTGACAACACGCGTGCTCTTCGGAATACATTTCGAAAAAGATGGTCTTGTGATAGAGCCGTTCGTGCCGGAAGTGCTTGCCGGTAAACGTACTCTCGAGGGTTTCCCCTACAGAGGCGCGAAGCTCGACATTACAGTCGAAGGTTACGGCAACAGTGTGAAAGAATTGATTGTAAACGGAAAGAACATCTATCCGGAAAAGGGGAAGCTTATTCCGGCAAAGATGCTGAAGAATGGCGGCGACATCATCGTGCGGCTTGACAATCAGCCTATTCCGGAAATGAAGGTCAACAGCGTTCCCAACGTCAAGGCCCCTCTGACTCCTGTGACATGGCTTGCCAACAATCCGGCTCTCGACGGTGAGGGCGTGCCTGTGAACAATCAGCTCGAATGGAATCCTATCGAATATATAGCAAAATATATCGTGCTGAAAGACGGTGAGCCGGTGGCGGAGACCCGCGAGACATCGTATGCGGCTGTCACTCCCGGCGAATGGCAGGTGATAGGTGTTTCCGGCAGCGGGGTGCAGTCGTTCGCTTCCGAACCGCGCAGCAACCGCCCGACTGTGATTGTGGAGTTTCCGGGTGAGACAGTGAGAATGAAGTCTGCTGAGGTAAGCTATTTGCCCGAAGCGGCAATTGCCGGTTTTACGGGAGCCGGTTTTGTTGAGACCGACAGGTCTTCGGCACCCGCGGAGGTGACAGTGGATATTCCCGAGGAGGGTGTGTATTCGTTCAGCCTGCGTTATGCCAACGGCAACGGACCGGTTAACACGGAGAACAAGGCTGCGGTGCGCACTCTTACACTCGATGGCAACAAGGCTGGAACAATTGTGATGCCGCACCGCGGACGTGGCAACTGGAACGACTGGGGCATGAGCAATCAGATTGTGTTACCTCTTGAAAAAGGGCGACATACGCTCGGAGTGCGTTATCTCCCGGAAGACGAAAACATGAATATCTCTACCAACCATGCGCTGCTTGACCATCTGCGTGTTGAACACGTGAAATGAAAAAAATTTGGTGGAATAAAAAAAAAGTTGTAATTTTGCAGCGGGTGAGTCCTTCACGACCAGCTCCCCGTAAATCCCCCAGGTCTTGACCGAAGCAAGGGTAGCGGGTTGAGCGGTGCGATGGAGTAAGCTCGCCCGCCTGCCTCTTTAGCTCAGTTGGCCAGAGCACGTGATTTGTAATCTCGGGGTCGTTGGTTCGAATCCGACAAGAGGCTCGAAATGTTTTTCATAATTTTGTTTTGGCGGTGTGTTTTCGTTTGAAAAACATGCCGTTTTTTCTTTCTTCCTTGGGGAAATGGGGCGGAATGGGGCGGAATGAGGGAAATGGGGGAAATGGGGATGGATAGGGATGTATGGGGCGGAATGAGGAGGTATTTAGGTATTCAGATATTCGGGTATTCAGGTATTCAGATAATCAGGTATGTTGATACATAACGCTACATTTATGGTTGATCCGCAACGGGGCGCGGAGTTCCTGGAGTGGTTCGCGCCGCTGGCGCGTAAGGCGGGTCCGGAAGGGAAGTCCCGTCTGTCGGTGATGAGACAGGCTGGTGGCGAAACCGCCGGTGAAACCCAGGCTCTGTGCGTAGCCTTTCAGGGGGAGTTCGAGTCTATGGAAGATGTCGCGGCTTGGACGTCTAAACGTCTGCGCCCGCTTGTGGCTGCTTTTGAACGCCGCTTTGCACCGGATGCGATGGTGTTTACTTCTGTGTTTGAAACGATTTTTTAATGGAAACGACACCCGGAAGCAGTGTGTCGGGAACCGGACATTGTAACTGGAACCGGACGTCGTAATGGAAACCGGACATCGTAATATGTAGAGGATGAATGACGAGGTAAGGAAATATGAGCGCATAATCATGGGTATCGACCCGGGTACGAATGTCATGGGTTATGGCGTGTTGGGCGTGAATGGGAAAAAAGTGGAGGTTGTGGTGATGGGGGTGATCCAGTTGAGCAAGTTCGAAAGCCATTATAAGCGGCTTCACCGCATTTTCGAGCGCGTAACAGGACTCGTGGAGCAGTATCTTCCCGATGAACTCGCTATCGAGGCTCCTTTTTTCGGGAAAAACGTGCAGTCAATGCTTAAGCTCGGCAGGGCGCAGGGTGTGGCGATGGCTGCTGCTCTGTGCCGCGACATACCTATTGCCGAATATGCGCCATTGACTATCAAGCAGGCGGTGACCGGTGCCGGATCCGCCTCCAAGGAGCGCGTGGCAGAGATGCTGCGCCGTCTTCTGAACATCCCGTCGGAAAAAATGCCCCATCTTCTGGATGCTACGGATGCCCTTGCCGCCGCGCTGACGCATTTCTACGAGACCGGTAAGCCGCAGATCGCAAAAGGTCCGAAGTCCTGGGCGGATTTCCTCTCGAAAAATCCCGACAGAATAGCTCCGAGAAGAGGAAAACAGGAGTGAGAGGATAGTTCCGGGAGGTGAGTAAGTCGGTGAACAGACTCTTAATGATGGCAAATGGCATGTATCATATGTTAAAAAGCGGAATGATGCCGAACAATAGGTAAATTTATTTCCTTAATAAGAAAGAATTACATATATTTGCGAGTTAAAACAATTTTAGAATAAAGGTTTAATTTTTTTACACCGACAAAAAACGACATAAAAATGGACAGATACCAGAAGACACTTGCTGAAAGCCAGGTCATCGAGAATGACGAGGTTGTAGCAGCTGAAGTAAAGAAGATAGTTGAAAATTCAGGGAAGTATGCCACTCCGGAGGTATATCAGTTCCTTTTCAGTTCCATCGACCTGACAACGCTCAGCACGGAAGACAGCGTGAAGAGTGTGTCTGAATTCACACAGAGAGTCAACGATTTCGATAATGATTATCCTCAGTTCAAGAATGTCGCCGCCATTTGTGTATACAGCAATTTCGCAGAGGTGGTAAAGGCTAATCTTGACGTAGAGGGTGTTGACATCGCTGTGGTTGCGGGCGGTTTCCCCTCAAGCCAGACATTCGATGCTGTCAAAGTGGCTGACGTGGCAATGGCTGTGGAAGGCGGTGCCAACGAGGTTGACATTGTGATGAATGTGGGACGTTTCCTTGATGAGAATTATGAGGATCTCTGCGACGAGATCATAGAGCTGAAGCATACCTGCCGCGATGCGAAACTCAAGGTTATCCTTGAGACAGGCTGTCTGAAGACCGCCGCCAATATCAAGAAAGCGTCAATTCTTTCGATGTACAGCGGTGCGGATTTCATCAAGACATCGACAGGAAAAATCTATACAGGGGCTTCGCTTGAAGCGGCATATGTGATGTGTCAGTGCATCAAGGAATATTATCAGAAGACCGGCAACAAGGTCGGTTTCAAGGCAGCAGGCGGGGTTCGCACTTCAGAAGAGGCACTTCATTATTATGCAATAGTGAAAGAGGTTCTCGGCGACGAATGGCTCAATCATGATCTCTTCCGTCTCGGCGCGAGCAGTCTTGCCAACAGCCTGCTTGCCACTATGACCGGGGAAGAGGTGAAATATTTCTAATCTCCATATCCACCTCAAATGAAACTTAACAGACTAACCGCATTGGCACTGACACTCCTGATCGGAGTGTCAGCGTGTCTGTGCGTTAACGCACAGACACGAAAGCAATACCGCACTTTCGGTGTAGCTTTCTATAACCTTGAGAACCTTTTCGACACTATAAACAACAATGGGAAATACGATAAAGAGTTTTCCCCTTCCGGCTCCAACAAATGGGATGGCAAGAAGTATTGGTCGAAGATAAAGAATCTCTCTTATGCCATATCGCAGATGACCACAAAGACTACTCCGATTGGTCCTGCGGTTATCGGCGTGAGCGAGATCGAGAACATCACCGTGCTTCAGGATCTTGTAAAAGCCGATGCTATCAGAGAATGGAATCTCCAGATATGCCATCATGATTCTCCGGATGCGCGTGGCGTGGATGTGGGTCTTCTTTACAACCCAAAGCTTTTCCGCGTCATCAACGTGACAAACCACAGGCTCGTGGTGCCGGAACTTCCGAAGTTCAAGACCCGTGACCAGATGTGTGTGGTAGGTCTGATGGGTGGCCGCCGCATCGCCATCATCGTGAACCACTGGCCTTCGCGTCGCGGAGGCGAGAAGGAGAGCAGCTGGCTGCGTGAGGCAGCCGCGTCGCTGAGCCGCTCAATTGCCGATTCCCTCTACAAAATCGATCCGAAGATGGGTGTGGTGGTTATGGGCGACCTTAATGACGACCCTCACAACAAGAGCGTTGCCGAGACACTGGGCGCGGTGAAGAAAATCGAGAACACGCCTGACGGCGGTTTCTTCAACCCCTTCTGGGAGAAACTTGACAAAGGCATAGGTTCCTATATCTATCGCGGCGGATGGGATCTCTTCGACCAGATTATCGTAAACAAGAATCTTGTTGACGGTGCATGCGGGTTGAAATATCGCAGCGCGGAGGTGCTCAACAAGCAGTTCCTGCTGCAGAGCGACGGTAAGTATCGCGGCTATCCTCACCGCACATTCTCCGGCGGGGCGTGGACCAACGGCTATTCAGACCATCTGCCGACGGAGATTTTCCTTGTGCAGGAGGTTGTGAAATAACGAATAAAGACAACAATAATACTAAAACAGACTTTTTAATTATGCGAATTAAATTATCATTGCTGATGTTGCTGTGTATGGCACTTCCGTCGCTTGCCGCCACGGGCCTTACCGGCACTTTGGTCGATGCCCGCACAGGCAAGGCTGTCGCTGACGCCAATATCCTTCTGCGCGACCAGGCAATCTTCGTGACGAGCGGAACGGACGGAACGTTCACCATATCCAACGCCGCTCCCGGCACCGATGTGCTGCAGATCATAGCCTATGGCTATTCGGACGCCTATAAGGACGTGACCATAGTCAAAGATATCGTAAAGAATATCGGCGAGATCAGACTCGATCCCTCCGGTTTCGACGGTTCGGCTCTCGACAGCGACAACTTCCTTTTCGACGAGGAGGAGATTCTCGATGAAGAGGGATCCGGTCAGAACGTAGGCACGATCCTTGGCGCCACCGATGATATCTATTACCAGACATCGAACTATGACTTCTCCACTCTGCGTTTCCGCTGGCGCGGTTATGACTCGAACTGGAACACCGGATACATCAACGGTATCAACTTCAACGACGCCATGCGCGGAAGGTTCAATTTCTCCGGTCTCGGCGGCATGACCTCAAGCGCATTCCGCAACCGCTCCACCGACATAGGTCTTGACGCTGCTCCTTTCGGCTACGGCAATATCGGAGGCTCAAGCAACTTCACTACTTATGCTTCGGAATACGCGCCCGGATTCAAAGGAAGTCTGGCTTATACCAACTCAAGCTATATGCTCAGAGCGATGTTCCAGTATTCCACAGGTCTCAACTCCAAGGGATGGGCGTTCTCTACCAGCATCATCGGCAGATATGCCCCGGAAGGCATAATCGAGGGTACGTTCTACAACTCACTCGGTCTGCAGTTCAGCCTCCAGAAGGTATTCAACGAGCATCATTCACTCAACCTCACCGCATGGGGTGCTCCCACACAGCGTGCGACCAACAGCGCCGCAACCCAGGAGGCTTACGACCTCGCTGGCACGAATCTTTATAACCCGGCGTGGGGTTATCTCGATGGCAAGAAGAAATCTTCAAGAATCGTGGAATCCGTTGATCCTTCCGTAATCTTCAACTGGGTGTGGAAACCCAAGATGGGCACTCAGCTCAATACCGGTATCGCATTCCGCAACAACAGATATTCAAGCTCTGCTCTGAACTGGTATCAGACTGCCGACCCGCGTCCAGACTATTACCGCTATCTCCCATCGTATTACACTCCCGACGCGGATCCCTTTACCGATCCCGAGCTTTATGCCGCGCAGAAAGAGGTTTATGACTTCGTTGCCGACTGGTGGGGAGGAGACAAGGCTCACCGTCAGATCGACTGGAACCGTCTCTATCAGACCAATCTTCTCAACCGTCAGCAGTTTGACCGCAATCCGGAACTCGTAGGTCAGTCAAGCTATATCCTCGAGAACCGTCATTCGAATCTCACATCCTGGATGTTCAATTCATATCTCGACCACCGCATCAACGACAACATGACGCTTCAGGGTGGTCTCAGCGTGAACTACAGCGACGGTCACTATTACAAGACAGTGCGTGATCTGCTCGGAGGTGAGTTCTGGCGTGACATCGACAACTTCTCGGAACGTGACTTCGCAGGAAATCCCAATATCCTGCAGAATGACATGCGCAATCCCAACCGCAAGGTATATGAAGGCGATGTGTTCGGTTATGACTATAATATCCGCAGTATCAATGCCCGCGCATGGCTGCAGAACCAGATCACAACCGCCCACTGGAACGTGAACTATGGTCTTGAGGTCAGTTTCACTGACTTCGTGCGTCATGGCAACATGCAGAACGGCCGCGCACCCGAGAACTCACTCGGCACCGGCAAGCACCACTCTTTCGACAATGCCGCCCTCAAGGCAGGCGCGACCTACAAACTCGACGGACGCAACTATTTCACAGCCCACGCATCATACGGCACACGCGCCCCGATGCCTGACTACAGCTATGTCTCTCCCCGCACAAAAGACACTTCTGTGCAGGGTCTCAAATCAGAGCGTTTCTTCACCGCCGACCTTTCTTACACCTGGAACTATGCGCGTTTCCGCGGTTCTGTGACCGGTTTCTACACACGCATGTGGAACGGCATCAAGCGTTCAGGTTTCTATGACTACCAGCTCAACACATTCATGAACTACTCGATGTCGGGTATGGAGACTGAATACAAGGGTATCGAGTTAGGTATGGAATACAAGATTCTAAGCAATCTCTCGGTATCAGCTGCCGGAACATTCTCTCGCTATACTTACGAGAACGACCCTCTTGGCGTGCGCAGTTACGAAAACGGTTCGCAGGAAGACGTGACACGCCGCGTTTATCTTAAGAACTATCATATCGGAGGCACACCCCAGCAGGCTTATTCTATCGGCTTGAACTATAATATCAAACAATGGTTCTTTGAAGTGAATGGTCAGTGGTTCGGCGACAACTGGATCGACCTTTCACCAGCTCGCCATGAGGAGATGCCCGGACTCTGGAAATTCTGCACTTCCGAGGAGGAATATATCCAGCGCCGCAACGAAATCACCCGTCAGGACAAACTCAACTCGGAATGGGTGATGAACCTCTCTATCGGCAAGGTGATCTACACCAAGTTCGGTTCTGTCAACTTCAATCTCAATGTCAACAACCTTCTCAACAACCGCAATATTCAGACAGGCGGCTATCAGGAGGGTAAGTTCGACTATACCGACTACAACGTGAACAAATTCCCCAACAAGATCTATTATGCCCAGGGCATACGTGTCTTCTTCAATGTGGGAATCAGATTTTAATCAATGAGAGATGTGTAATTGTGAAAATGTGATTATACATTGATTCATAATAAGTATAAATAAAGATGAAAAATATAAAGATCATACTTTCGATGCTTGTTCTGATGACCCTGGGTCTCGGAGCGTGCAACGATGAACTGGCGCAGCCGCCCGTAATAATTCCTGAGGGGGGCATCGGAACCGGAGCATGGGATAATCCCATGACAGTTTATCAGGTAGGTCTCGGCAGTGTCAACAATGCTTTTGAGTCTTGCTGGGTTAAGGGATATATTGTCGGTTATGTGAATATAGATGTTGCGAATGTGCTTAAAGACGAGACTGCTGTGTTCACGACTCCCGCAACAGTGAAGACCAATATCCTTCTTGCTGCCACAGCCGATGAGAAAGATTGGACAAAATGTATTCCGGTGCAGCTTCCGAGTGGTCCGGTTCGCAATGCTCTCAATGTTGCCGATCATGCCGATAATATGGGTAAAGAAGTATGCATACTTGGTTCAACCGGTTCTAAGTATTGCTCGGCATACGGACTCCGCAGCGCAAGTGCTTACAAATGGGGAGATAAAGGCGATGAAAGTATAGACAACAAGAAACCCGAAACACCAGTTGTTACCGGTCAGACAATATATTCTGCGCTTGACGCATCTGACTCATCTCTTGATCCGGAATGGACAATAGAGAATGTGTCTCTTGCGACCGGCTTAAATTATGTCTGGAGCTGGAAAGACTACAACGGTCAGTATTATCTCAATGCCAGCGCGTATGCTCATAACAAGGCTAATGCCGCCCTGGCTTATTGCTATTCTCCGGTGATATCGCTTGATGGCTTTGCTACGGCAGCTTTCAGTTTCGAACATGCCGCAAAATTTCAGACCACTATCAAGGAACTTTGCAAGGCTGTGGTTCGTGCCGAGGGCGCGACCGAATGGACCGATCTTGAAATTCCTACATGGCCTGGAACCACAAGCTGGGCATTTGTCAACAGTGGAGAGATTGATCTCTCGGCTTATGTTGGCAAGAAAGTGCAGATCGGTTTCAAATATGAGTCTTCAGACGCTGGAGCCGACACATGGGAAATTAAGAACGTGAAAGTGACAGGCACAAAATAATCGCCAAAAACAATCATAAAAATGAAAAATATTAAAGCATTATACCTTGGAATGGCGATGGCGGCAGCCGCCGCTACCCTGACTTCCTGCCAGGCAGACATGGACGCTCCCGCGCTCGTGGAGCCGAAGGCAACAATGGAAGCCAACACCACCATATCGGAGTTCAAGACCGCTTTTGCTGATCAGACGGTGAAGTGCCCGATGAAGGACGAGGCTACACAGACTCCTTATATAATCCATGGCCGTGTGGTTTCGAGTGATGCCACCGGAAATATCTACAAGTCTATCGTGATTCAGGACGAGACGGCGGCTATTGCCTTGTCCGTGAATCAGGGCTCGACTTATACGGACTACCGTATCGGTCAGGATGTGGTGCTGAACGCCACCGGACTCTATATCGGTTATTACAACGGTCTGCAGCAGATAGGCTGGCTTGACGAGTATAACGGCGCTCCTTCGCTTACTTTCATGGCGTGGGATTTCTTCCTCGCTCACTCCGAGCTGAACGGTTTCCCGAATCCTGACGTGAAGTATGTGGCGCAGGACGCGCAGTGGCCTGCCGACGCTCCCTACTGCATCGTGACAACATTTTCGCAGCTTCCCTCTACCGGCGAGGCGTTCCGCAACATGCAGAGCCAGCTTGTGGAATTCCGCAACGTGCATTTCGAGGAAGGTGGCAAGGAAACATACGCTCCTTATCAGGAGAGTGTGAACCGCACTCTTGTCGATGCCAACGGCGGAACGCTCACCGTGCGTACTTCAGGATATTCGAATTTCTACAACGAGCTGATTCCCGAAGGTTCGGGCAATGTGCGCGGCATCCTCTCTTATTACGGCGACGGATGGCAGCTTCTTCTCCGGGGTCTCGGCGATGTGATGATCACCGAGAAAGGTCAGAAGAACGACCCCTATACGGTTGAAGAGGCTATGGGTGTCATGGATCAGGGCGCTTCCGGCTGGGTGAAAGGTTTCATCGTAGGCTCTGTAAAGGGTGGAGTGAATGACGTGACATCCAACAATGATGTTATTTTCGGTACTGACGCGGAGATGGACAACAACATCCTTATCGCCGCTTCCGCCGACGAGACGGACTGGACCAAGTGTATCGCGGTAGAGCTTCCACAGGGTTCCGCATTCCGTGCGGCGGTAAATCTTGTCGACAATCCCGGTGTGCTCGGCAAATCGATTCTCGTAAGAGGTGATCTCGCCAAGTTCCTCGGCATGCCCGGTATCACCGGCAACGGCGGCACCGCAGCCGACGTGGAGGTTGAAGGCGTGACAATCGGCGGCGGAACTCCGGCTCCGGGACCCGGCGAGGGTATCCCGGCAGGTGACGGTACAAAAGAAAGACCGTATAATACCGACCAGATCAAGGCTGTAACTGCAGACGCGACAGGTGTATGGGTCGAAGGTTATGTAGCAGGTTATGTAGCAGATAAAACATGGGATTCTGCAGTGTTCGGGGCAACTCCCTCAGATGGAGATAATTATAAGAACGCAACAAACGTGATCTTCTCGATGGTGGCGCCTCCTGAGGCTAATGCTTCCAACTCTGCACCAATAGGTCTTAAGAATGTAGGGGAGGTGAGAACCACACTTGGTATTTCCAAGAATCCTTCAATCTATGGTGCCCGTGTGAAAGTGAAAGGTGACTTGAAAAAATATTTCGGCATGATGAGTGTCAGGGACGTTACAGAATATGAGATTGTTTCAGGTGACACCCCGACTCCTCCGGAGCCATCGGGAGAGGACGTGGTTTATAAATCGCTTGAAGCAAGCTTGACATCCCTTCCGTCTGACTGGACTATCGATAATGTCACTCTTCCGGCTGGAAAGTCAGAATTGTGGTCTTGGAAAGAGTATAACGGCAAAGGCTATCTCAATGCCACCGGTTTTGGGGCAACGAGCGAAGGTCTTTCATACGCCATTACTCCGGTAATAGACCTTTCCGGATATAAATCGGCAAAAGCTTCTTTCCGTCATGCTGCAAAATTCCAGACCACTATCAAGCAGCTCTGTGGGTTTGTTGTGCGTGATGCGGGTTCTTCCGCATGGACAGAGCTGACAATACAGGAATGGCCTCCGCTGGACAACAAATGGACATTTGTCAGCTCCGGTGAAATGGATCTTTCCGCTTTCGCAGGCAAGAAGATTCAGGTTGCGTTCAAATACGGCTGCTCTGCTGCCGGCGCCGACCAATGGGAGATCAATGATCTTGAAGTGAAGGCGTCCAGATAATCTGACAAAAACAATTAGCGATAACTGAAATCCCCCGGTGTGACTGTCGCACCGGGGGATTTTGTATGGAATTTATGCGGGAATGTTAAAAAACATTCTGAATGTGAAAGAATAAATATGTGTTTCAACGTTTATTATCTTGAATGAATCGTATTCCCGCGAGGGGAATGATAAAACTCCATATTGCGAATGAAGAGATTTTACATGACACTGATGCTGGTGCTGTTTGTGTGTGCCGGCGCGTCTGCCGAATTTAAAAACGGCTATTATGATAAAATGAACGGTAAAAGCGGCGCCGCTCTCAAGGCGGCTGCCAAGGAGTGTGTGCGCACACATCAGACTCTTGTATATTCCGATCTGCCGACATATTGGCAGTATTCGGATGTCTATCCAGAACTTGTTGACGGTTGCAAACGCTGGTGGGATATGTATTCGGATGCGGTGTATCTCATAAAAAGAGGGCAGACCGGCAAGAGCAGTTTCTCGGCAAATAAGATGCAACGGGAACACAGCGTGCCTAAATCCTGGTGGAAGCAGAGCGGCTCGGTGGAATATACGCCGGCTTATTCCGATATGTGGAATCTCTTTCCCTCCGATGGCGCAGCAAATCAAGCTAAGCTGAATTATCCGCTTGGTCTGACAGCCTCTGCAAATTTCAATAACGGAGTGACGAAAGTGGGCGGTGCGCAGACCGGTTACGGCGGCGGAAGCCGTTACGTGTTTGAACCCGATGATGAATACAAGGGAGACTTTGCAAGGGCTTATATGTATGTGGCAACGGTATATGACGACATAAACTGGGTGATCAATTACATGTATAAGAAAGAGGCTTACCCCACATTGGTGCCCTGGGCGAGGGAGATGCTGCTGCAGTGGTGCCGTCAGGATCCGGTGAGCCAGAAGGAGATCGACCGCAATAATGTGGTGGAGCAGTATCAGGGTAACCGTAATCCTTTTGTGGATTTTCCCGAACTGGCGGAATATGTATGGGGCACGCGCACCACTGAGGTATTCTATGTGGACCAGCAGGAGGGTAGTGATCCCACACCTCCGATAACCGGAGATCCTGAAATCACGTCGCCGGTCAATGGAGAGGCTCTCGATTTCGGGCAGGTGGCTGTGGGTCGTTCCGAGACCCGCGTGCTTCAGATTGTAGGAAAAAATCTTACGTCAGCTCTTTCGGTAAGGGTGAGTGGTGCGGACAAGAATATGTTTGTTCCCGAAATTACCAAAGAGATTCCGGCGGCTACGATAAACCAGAACCAGGGTTATCTGCTGAACATCACCTACACTCCGACGGCTGTCGGACGGCATGAGGCGAAAATAATGCTTTATGACGGAGGACTGACCGGTTCTATCGCCGTAACGCTCAAAGGTGAGGCTCTTCCGATGCCGACGTTCACTACGCTTACAGCCTTGCAGCCTACGGATGTGACAGCCAATTCATATACAGCCCACTGGAATTCGGTTCCTGAGGGTGAGATAGCTGATTATTATGTTCTGACGCGCACGCGTCTTGTAGACGGCAATCAGGAGACGGAAACATATGAAACTGGGGAGACAAGCTATGTGATCAGCGACCGAGATCCATCTGTTGCCGAGACTTATTATGTGCAATACTCGCGTCTCGGGATGCTTTCGGAGCCTTCCAACGAGATTTATGTTGCTGCGGGAAGTTCGGTGGAGGAGTTGTATGTGTCCGCGCCGATGCAGATTTATACGGTAAACGGCGGATTCATGATCAAGCTTAATGGCGAGAGCAAACCTATGCATGTCTATGATGTCAACGGCACGGAAGTGATATATGTCGCGACTCCGGTCGATGGCGATATCTTCCTCCTTCCGCAGGGCGCATATATCGTCACTGCCGAGGGCATGCGCCCCGTCAAGATCATTATCTGATTTTATTCCGCTAACGCGTCATAACCCTTGATGCCGGGTGTAGACGCGTTAGCGGAAATAAAATCTCCAGCTAAGATAAAATCTCCAGCTAAGATAAAATCTCAAGGCTTTAGATTCTTAATTCAGGCTTAAATAATTATTTAAACTGAGATTTGTAGTTTAATTCTGCTTTCAGTAAATGAGTTTTAATGGATTTGTCCATTAAAACCTCTCCTTGCTCTTCTTCCTTTCCAATCAATCATTTCAATCATTTAATTTCAATAATACCGATTTATGAAAGATTCATCCGGCTGCATTTCCGCTGACCGCAATTACGGCAATCTGCCCCCGAATATTAATCCGGATATGGAAAATATTATATTTGTAAGTTATGATATGGTTCAGGATGCCCGCGAGCCTGATGGAGATTTCTGCAAGCCGGATGCCCGGATTTCTGATGGGAATTTCTGCATGCCGGATGGGGATTACTGCGAGCCGGATGCGCTGGAGGAGGGAGAAGATGGCGTGTGTCTCCGGGATGTTGCTGCAGAAGATGGCTGCCCATACTTATCCGGCAACCCAGGGAATGCAGGAAAGGGGAATGTAGGGAAGGAGAATGGCGTGAATTATCCTTTCGGGAAAGAGCTTAAAAGAAGAAATACACGTAGAGCAAAATTCAAGGATTATCGTTCTCCCGGGTTTTATATGATTACTGTCAACGCCCAAAAGAAAACACCTCTGTTTTGCCGGATTTATGCTTCCGGTCATTCAGGAGCGGCTAATGAAAGAATAGATTCCATTGTACCGAAGGGAGTGGCAAATGAAAGAATAGCCTCTTTTGTGCCGGCAGGAGGCGGTGCCGGGACGGGAGCTTTGCTGCCGGTTATCGAATATTCCGATCTCGGATGTATCATAAGAGATAAGATCGAGACAATGCCGGATTATACGCCGCAACTGGAGATTGTAAGGTATGTGGTGATGCCGGATCATTTGCATATCCTTGTCAGAATCAAATCTACCCTTGAGCGACATCTGGGACGTGTGGTCGGCGGTTTTATGGGCGGGTGTACGGCTATGGCGAGAAAGGCGGGGCTGATAGCCCGGGAGGATTCTCTCTTTACCGAGAAGTTTCATGACAGAATCGTATGCCGTGCAGGTCAGATCGCGCGTCTGGTAAATTATATCAATGATAATCCGAGGAGGCTGTTGATCAAAAGAATGCATCCGGAGCTGTTCAGGAGGTATCTGCATGTCAGAATCGGTGAAAGGGAGTATGCGGCTTATGGAAATATATTTCTGCTGAAGCATTTTGACCTGTTGCCGGTAAGAATACACAGAAGGTGGTCGCCGGGTGAGTTTGATGAATATGAAAGGGGATGCATGTCACAGATAGAAAATGGCGCTGTTCCGGTTTCTCCATTCATACACAGGCGCGAGAAGACTATACGTGACAAGACTGTCGATTGCGGTGGAAATCTCATAATAATCAGGGATATAGGCTTTGAAGAACGCTTCAAGCCCCAGGGACGGGAGTTTGAGATGTGTGCTTCGGGACGACTTCTTCTTTTGGCACCGTGGCCCGATAATACGGGAAGGAGGAGCACTGCCGGCAGTCGCGAGTTTCATTCAATGAATGATATGGCTTTTGAAATCTCAAAGTTGCCTGCGGATATCCGGATGGCTATAGTTATGAGAGAAACAGAGACGAATAGAGACGAACTGAGAAAAACTGAAAGAAACTTAGAAAAACTGAGAGGAACTGAGAGAAACTGAGAAAAACTTATAAGCAATTGATGTTTATTCAACGGATTTGTTTATATTTGCAGTTCTGAACTAATTAACCTAATCAAATACTTATTTAGACCTGAATCGATCATGAACGCACGATTAAGCAGTTTGGCGGGAGCGTCCTTATGCGCTTTGGCTCTCGCGACACCGGCAGTCGCTGACGCACCTGCCGGGTATTATGATTCTCTCGAAGGGAAAACCGGTGTGGCATTGAAGAAAGCCGTCAAGGCGATAGTGAGGAAACATACGGTGATTTCGTATGGCGACGCTACCTGGAACGCTTTCCGTAAGACGGATGTCAGGGTTGTCAACGGCAAGGAATGCTGGTGGGATATGTATAGCTCCAATAATGTAGCCGTTTCATCCGGACACCCGGGGATGAATATTGAGCATTCCGTGGCAAATTCCTGGTGGGGCGGAACAAAGAATGACGCATATAAGGATATTGTCCATCTGAATCCGTCTGATAAGGATGGCAACAGCCGTAAAAGCAATTATCCTCTTACGGAACTTTCCAAATGTTCCTGGACAAACGGAGTTGTCAATGTGGGTTCTCCGAAGTCCGGTCAGGGTGGAGGAAGCAGCAACGGTTTTGAGCCTCATGATGACTACAAGGGAGATTTCGCCAGAACATACATGTATATGTTTGTGGTGTATGATGACATAAACTGGGGACGTACAAGCGGGGGACATAACGTGGAGTGGATGTTCACGGCGAGTCCGTTTGAGCTTAAGCCGTGGGCTAAAGAGCTTCTTCTTCGCTGGTCGGCAAATGATGCGGTAAGCCAGAAGGAGCGTGACCGCAACGATGGTGTCTACAGTCAGCAGAAAAACAGGAATCCCTTTATTGACCTCCCTGATCTTGCCGATTATATATGGGGAAGCAAGGCAGGGGAGCCATACCATGTGGATGGTGCTCATGAGCCGGATCCCGGTCCTGTAGACCCGGACCCGATAGACCCGGATCCGGTTGATCCCGACCCTGTTGACCCTTCACCCGAAGATCCGGCTCTTGTGCCCGGAACTTATGTTCTGGTTGCTTCCCAGTCTGATATTCGTGCCGGAGAGAGTTATCTGATCTTAGGGTCAGACTCTCATGTTGCAATGACTCTTGAGCAGAATAAGGAAAAGACATATTTTGAGCCGACAGAGACAATCGTCATAAATGACGGAATGATTGAGAAGGCGCCTTCAGACGCCGCGCTGATTACGCTCGAAACCCTTGGCGACGGATATGCCCTCAAGGCATCCGATCTTGGCGGCAATGTCAAAGGTTATCTTTTCAGTTCGGCGAACAAGACAATAAACCTGACTGATTATTCCACTACGAAGGGAGTGAAGGCAAAACTGACGTATTCCGCGCAGGGAGTGTCGGTGGTATACGGACCTACGGTCAGCAGCGGAGCGGGTGCTTTGTATTACAACAAGAGTGCGAGACGGTTCACGACTTACACCAGCAGCGGTCAGGAGCGACTTGATTTCTACCGCAAGGTGAAAGACGCGTCAGGGATTGAAGACGTGACGGACGAAGACGACAGCGTCATGGTCGAGGTCTGGGGCAATAATATCCTTGTGCCCGACGGCGCGGAAATATATGATCTCAACGGGCGTCGACTCGCGAGCGGCGAAAATCTTGCAAGAGGGATATATATAGTGAGCTCGCCAGCGTTCAGCAAGTGTGTCAAGGTGATGATAAAATGAAGGCAATGATGAATTGCCGGTTAATGTAAATTAAAACAACAGCTTATGAGAAATCTGATATCAGGTATAATGGTGACTGCCGGAGCGCTGTCGCTGATGGGGGAGATTCCGGCGGGATATTACCGCGAACTGGAAGGAAAAAGCGGAGAGGAACTGAAGGCAGCAGTAAGGAAGGTGGCGATTCCGGAAGATTTCGTGTCGATCGCCTATGGCGACGGCACCACATCTTTCAAGACATGGCAGGCATTTGAATTTACCGATATCAGGATGATACAGGGCAGAAAGGCATGGTGGGACATGTATTCAAACAAACTTGTATATGTGGAATCGGGTCACAACTCGCTTAACATAGAGCATTCCGTAGCCAACTCATGGTGGGGCGGGAAAGAGGGAAGCGAAGCCGCCTATCAGGATCTGTTTCATCTTAATCCCTCAAATTCAGATGCCAACAATGCCAAGTCGAACAACCCGATAGGGATCGTTGGAGGCAATCCGGCATTCGACAACGGACTGGTGCTTATCGGAGCGCCTGCCGCCGGATACGGAGGGGGTGCGTCCAAGGTGTTTGAACCTGCCGATGAATACAAGGGTGATTTCGCCCGCGCCTATCTCTATATCCTGACCGCCTATGATGCTATTCCGTGGAAAACGGACAAAGGTGGAGAGGCTCTTTATACGATAACCGACGGCACGATAGACCTTCAGCCCTGGGCTGCCTCCATGCTTCTGAAATGGGCGGCGGAAGACCCTGTCGATGACAAGGAGCTTAACCGCAACGAACAGATCTACGGCATCCAGAAAAACCGCAATCCGTTTATCGACTTTCCCTCACTCGCCGAGTATATATGGGGTGACCGCAAGGGTAGCGCATTCACGTTGGAGGGGAATGCCGCCGATGCCGTGAATCGTCCGGCGGATCCGGCAGTTCAGGATGCGCGACTCACGGATGTCAACACATATGCGGCGGATTACTGGGGTAGCCGCAATCTGGTGTTTGATATAGCAGAAGGTGATCTCTGGATAAGCCTTGACGGAGGTTCGTATCAGAGATATGGCGACAGAATCTCGATACCGGCGGGAACTGTCAACGGCGAGACTCACATCGTCAAGGCATATGCCATGAAAGAGACCGGAGGTAAGAATCTGCGCAGTTCGGTTGTGACAGTGACCATGACTGCGAAAGATCCCTCCGTGACCGACTATTCCACTTCGGTATGGACACCTGCGGCTACAGGCGATGCCATAGATCCGGAGAGTCTTTATGTAATAATCTCCGCCGACAACAGACATGTGATGGGATGCACTTTCCAGTCGAACGGGTTCATGCCCGATTGTGGTAGTGCTGAATACCGGAATCAGGACATGGATTCGGAAATAACGGTAATTCCCAACGAATCAGCAGTTGTCAGATTCAGGACAGCCGGAGCTTCCGCATATACGATGCAGGTGCTTGATGTGCATGGCAATTCCAAGGGATACTGGACATCCACAGCGGCAAAAAAAATGAACCTTGACCCGAATCAGGGAACATCCGCCGGTGTGAAGGTGCTTGGAGACGGAACGGTCGAGATCGATTTCGGCTCCACACCCGGAAAACTATGCTACAACAAAAGCCAGCCCCGTTTCCTGAATTATACGTCATCACAAGGGAAAGTGATGCTTTACCGCCTCAAAGGCTCCGATGACACCGGATCTGGAGTGGATGAGACAATCCGAGATGACGAACCGGTGGTTGTCGACGGGCGCGATATAATAGTTCCCGCCGGAGGAGTTGTCTACGACCTCAACGGACGCCGCGTCTCCGGCATCGGACTCCAGCCGGGAATATATGTCGCGGTAAAGGCGAACGGCGAGGCTGTCAAGGTCTATATCCGCTGAAACCGCCGGCAGTAGCCGGCTGAGCATACAATTTCAGCGAAGGGGTTGCCGCCCCTTGAAATTCGATAATTATTTAAAAGAAATAGATTCCCCATATGCTTTATAGCAGATGGGGAATTTTTGTTGCTAAAATATTTGTGGAATTGGGGAATAAGATGTTATTTTGCCAAACAATCTTCAGATTGACAAATACCAAAAAACACAATAACAACCTTCGTTATGTTACAGGAAACGAATGTAAAGACCATCGACAAGGTGGTGATTCGCTTTGCCGGCGACTCAGGCGACGGCATGCAGCTTGCGGGAAATATCTTTTCCAACATTTCCGCCGGAGAAGGAAACCAGATCTCCACGTTCCCGGATTATCCGGCAGAGATCCGCGCGCCCCAGGGTTCGCTGAGCGGAGTGTCGGGCTATCAGGTGAGTGTGGGTAAGGATGTGCACACCCCCGGCGACCAGGCTGATGTGCTTGTCGCGATGAATCCCGCCGCCCTCAAGACCAATCTCCGCTATCTCAAGCCAGATGGGATCATCGTATGCGACGGAGACTCGTTCACCGAGCAGAATCTCAAAAAGGCGGAATATTCCACAGCGGATCCGGTAGCCGAACTCGGCATCAATCCGGCGCGGATCATGCTCGTGCCGATGACCACGCTTCTTAAGTCCACACTTGCCGATTCCGGTCTTGACCAGAAAGGTATGATGAAGTGCAAGAACATGCTTGCACTGGGCATCATCTGCTGGCTGTTTGACCGTCCGGTAGAGGGCGTGCTCAAAAAACTTCAGGCAAAATTCGCCAAGAAGCCGGCAGTATACGAAGCTAACGCAAAGGTTGTGAAAGCCGGATGGGATTATGGTCACAACACGCACAGCTCCATGCCTGTATACCGCATCGAGACAGCTTCGGCGGAGAAAGGCACCTATATAGACGTTACCGGAAACACCGCTACCGCCTGGGGGCTTATAATGGCATCCGAGAAGAGCGGACGTCCTCTTTTCCTGGGTTCTTATCCTATTACCCCCGCCACCGACATACTCCACGAGCTTGCCAAACGCAAAGACCTCGGTGTCAAAGCATGTCAGATGGAAGATGAGATTGCCGGCGTATGTTCCGCAATAGGAGCGTCATATGCCGGTCACCTCGCGGTGACATCCACGTCAGGTCCCGGTCTTGCGTTGAAATCGGAGGCTATCGGACTTGCCGTCATGGCAGAGCTTCCGCTTGTGGTTATCGATGTTCAGCGCGGAGGTCCCTCCACCGGTCTTCCTACCAAAACAGAGCAGACCGACCTCATGCAGGCTCTTTACGGCCGCAACGGCGAGTCGCCTCTCTGTGTGCTATCGGCGGTCAGTCCTACCGACTGCTTCGAGATGGCGTTTCAGGCATGTCGCATAGCCATTGAACACATGACCCCCGTCATTCTTCTTACCGACGCCTTTATCGGCAACGGTTCATCGGCGTGGCGTGTGCCCGAGAAAGACGATTATCCGGAAATCAAGGTGCCGCTCGTATCTGCGGAACGTCTGGAACAAGGCTGGAAACCGTATGACCGCGACAACGACACGCTGGTGAGATACTGGTCAATTCCCGGCATGGAAAAAGGCATGCACCGTGTGGGCGGTCTTGAGAAAGATTACGACACATCTGTCATCTCGACAGATGCCAGGAACCACGCACGCATGGTCGAGACACGCCGGGAGAAAGTGGCGCGTATAGCACGCGATATACCCAGGATGCAGCCGATGTTCGATGAAGATGCCGACACTATCCTTCTCGGCTGGGGAGGCACATACGGTCATCTGCTGACAGCAGCCACAGAACTCAACGCCTCCGGCCGCAAGGTCGCCTTCTGGCAATTCCGCTATATCAATCCTCTGCCCGAGAACGCGATAGAGGTTCTTTCGAAATACAAACGCATCATTGTAGCCGAGCTCAACACGGGTATGTTCGCAGACTATCTGCAGATGCATCTGCCCGGCAAGGAGGTTCTCCGCATCAACAAGGTCGAAGGACAGCCCTTCCTCGTAAGCGAGGTGGTGGAAGGAGTGATCTCGCATATGGAAAACAGATAACGGAAGTATAACCCAATCAAAAACTCTAACAATGGAAGAGACAAAGACCACGGGCTATACGCCCGCCGATTATAAGAACAGCCAGAACGCCCGCTGGTGTCCCGGCTGCGGAGACCATGCCATTCTCAATGTGCTTCACAAAGCGATGGCGGTGATAGGAGTCGCTCCCAAAGACACAGCCGTAATATCAGGTATCGGCTGCTCCTCGCGTCTTCCCTATTATATGAACACATACGGCATGCATACCATCCATGGTCGTGCGGCTGCAATCGCAACCGGTGTCAAGACCGCCAACCCTGAGCTTACAGTATGGCAGATATCAGGCGACGGCGACGGACTCGCCATCGGCGGCAATCACTTCATTCATGCAGTGCGCCGCAATGTGGATATCAACATGCTTCTTTTCAACAACAAGATATACGGTCTTACCAAAGGACAGTATTCACCGACATCCGACCGCGGGGCTGTGACGAAATCGAGTCCTTACGGCACTGTCGAGGATCCCTTCATTCCCGCAGAATTGTGTTTCGGCGCGAGGGGTAACTTCTTTGCCCGCGGCATAGACATCACACTCGACATCACACGCGACTGCATGGTTGCCGCGGCACGTCACAAGGGTGCGGCTGTCGTTGAGGTTCTTCAGAACTGCGTGATATTCAACAACGGCGTGCATTCATATTTTACGGACAAAGATCAGCGAGCCGACCATACTATTCTTCTACGTCACGGCGAGAAGATGCTTTTCGGAAAGAATATGGACAAAGGTCTGGTCCAGGACGGTTTCGGACTGAAGGCGGTGACAGTGGGTGAAGACGGCTATACAATCGAGGATGTGCTGGTGCATGACGCTCATTGCGAGCAGAACTTCCTGCAGCAGCAACTCGCTATGATGGACGGACACGAGCTCCCTGTGGCACTGGGTGTCATCCGCGACTATCAGGCGCCTTCGTATGAGACGGAGGTCGAGCGTCAGGTCGCAGAGGTCAGTGAGAAGAAAGGTTTCACCTCTCTGCGCGACATGATACTAAAGACCTGCGAAAGCTGGACAATAGAATAATACAGAGTGAATATTCCGGTTCCTGTAAACCGGAGCAATGATAAATTTGCTTTTGTGTATAAAATCATGCACAAAAGCAAATTTTTTGTGCACATTTTAATGAAAAATTTCCATAATTGAAATATTTTGATTTACTTTGCACTCTGAAATAAAGAAAAATAAGAAAAATTATTAACATCTAAAAAATCTTATTGATATGTCAGACATTGAAAAAAGAGTAAAAGAGATCATTGTAGACAAACTCACAGTAGATGAGAACGAAGTAACTCCTACCGCTGAATTCAGCAAAGATCTCGGCGCAGACTCACTCGACACCGTAGAGCTCATCATGGAGTTCGAGAAAGAATTTGACATTACTATTCCCGACGCAGAGGCAGAGAAGATCTCGACTGTTGGCGACGCCATCAGCTATATCGAGGAACACAGCAAATAATCAAGTTTCATGGAATTAAAGAGAGTTGTAATAACGGGACTCGGGGCTTTGACTCCGATCGGCAACGATGTGGCGACGACCTGGGAGAATGCCAAGGCCGGCAAGAGCGGTGCCTCCCCGATTACACACTTCGACGCAGCCAAATTCAAGACACAGTTCGCATGCGAGGTCAAGGATTTTGATCCTTCCGCGCATTTCGACCGCAAGAAAGCCCGTCAGCTTGACCTTTACGCCATGTATGCGCTTAAGGCTGCCGACGAGGCAATAGAAGATGCAGGTCTTGAAGGCGAAGGAGTCGACAAGAATCGTGTCGGCGTTATTTTCGCGGCAGGTATCGGCGGACTTCACACATTCGAGGAGGAAGCCGGATATTTCGCACTTCACGGCTCGGAGCAGGGACCCAAATACAATCCCTTCTTCATCCCCAAGATGATTGCCGACATCGCAGCCGGCCACATCTCTATCGAGCATGAGTTCAGAGGTCCGAATTTCGCGACAGTATCGGCTTGCGCTTCTTCCAACCATGCCCTTATCGACGCATACAACTATATCCGTCTGGGCATGGCGGACGCTATTGTGGCAGGCGGCGCCGAAGCAGCGGTTTTCCCCGCAGGAGTAGGTGGCTTCAATTCCATGAAGGCACTCTCTACCCGTAATGAAGAATGTGAAAAGGCATCCCGTCCGTTCAGCGGTTCCCGCGACGGTTTTGTAATTGGCGAAGGTGCTGCCGCTCTTGTTCTTGAAGAGCTTGAGCACGCCAAAGCACGCGGCGCGCATATTTACGCGGAGGTTGCCGGAGGAGGTATGAGTGCCGACGCATATCATATCACCGCCACTCATCCCGATGGACTCGGTGCCGTAATCGGCATGGAGAACGCACTTAAGGATGCCGGCATGAAGCCGGAGGATATCGATTACATCAACATGCACGGCACATCGACTCCCGTCGGAGACATCGGTGAGGTCAAGGCTATCCAGAAAGTTTTCGGAGAGCATGCATACAAGATGAATCTCAGCTCCACCAAGTCGATGACCGGTCACCTTCTCGGTGCAGCCGGCGCGCTTGAGGCTGTTCTCAGTGTCAAGTCTCTCAACGACAATATTGTTCCTCCCACGATCAATCATGAGGAGGGTGATAATGACCCTGAAATCGATTATAACCTCAACTTCACATTCAACGAGGCTCAGCCCCGTGAAATCAACGCCGTTCTCTCGAACACGTTCGGTTTCGGAGGTCATAACGCTTCAGTGATCCTCAAGAAATATAAAGGCTAAGAGTCTTTATCATATCAACAGAAGGGAGATTCCACATTTGCGGAATCTCCCTTTTTTTGATGTAGCCGCGTAAGTCCGGTTTCGTGATTTTATTGCATGAACAGGGATATATTTGGAAGCCGGGAAGTGTGAATGTCAGTTTTTTTTATTAAATTTGTATGTTAAAACCAAGACTGACAAAGATACTGCACAATATGGCAACAGAAGAAGAAGAGAAAAGATATCAAGCGGATAATATCCAGGTGCTTGAGGGACTTGAGGCGGTGCGCAAACGTCCGTCGATGTATATCGGCGACACAGGCGTGCGCGGCTTGCATCATCTGGTTTACGAGGTGGTCGACAACTCTATCGACGAGGCTCTCGCCGGTTTTGCCAGCCATATAGAAGTGAGCATTCTTGAGGACAATTCCATCAAGGTCGTTGACAATGGCCGAGGCATACCGGTAGACATGCATGAAAAGATGCACAAGCCTGCTCTTGAGGTCGTTCTGACAGTGCTTCACGCCGGTGGTAAGTTCGACAAAGGTTCGTATAAGGTGTCCGGCGGTCTGCACGGTGTCGGCGTAAGCTGCGTGAACGCGTTGTCCGACTATCTGCGAGCCGAGATTCACCGCGACGGCAAGGTGCATATGCAGGAATATGCTTATGGAAAGCCCACGTGCGACCTCACAGTCGTTTCCGAGACGGACCATACGGGAACCACAATCCTTTTCCATCCTGACGCCACAATCTTCAGCGAGACGGTATATGACTACGAGACACTCGCCAACCGTCTGCGCGACCTCGCATTTCTTAACGCGGGAATAACACTGACACTCACCGACGAGCGCGTACGTGACGAAGAAGGAAACCCGAGACGTGATGTTTTCCACAGTGCCGAAGGTCTCAAAGAATTCGTGAAATATATCGATGAGGGGAAAGAACCTCTGATTGAAGACATCATACACCTCAACACGGAGCGTGGCGGTGTCCCGATCGAGGTGGCAATGACCTATAACACCGACTTCAACGAGAATATTTATTCTTACGTCAACAATATCAATACCATAGAGGGCGGTACGCATCTTACCGGTTTCCGCCGCGGTCTCACGTCTACACTCAAGAAATATGCAGATGACAACCATCTTCTGGAAAAGCTGAAGATAGAGCTTTCAAAAGAAGACTTCCGTGACGGACTGACAGCTGTGATTTCCGTAAAGGTCGCTGAACCGCAGTTCGAAGGTCAGACAAAGACCAAGCTTGGCAACAATGAGGTCGGAGGAGTCGTTCAGAGTGCGGTGAGCGAGGCTTTGCGTTATTATCTTGAGGAGCACCCTGCGCAGGCAAAGGCGATAGTCAACAAGGTTGTGCTTGCGGCGCAGGCACGTCATGCCGCCTACAGTGCCAGAATGCGCGTGCAGAGCAAGAGCCCGTTGTCGGGCGCGGGTCTTCCCGGCAAGCTTGCTCCCTGCAAGAGCCGTGATGCCGTGGAATGCGAGCTTTTCCTTGTCGAGGGAGATTCGGCGGGAGGTTCCGCAAAGCAGGGCCGTAACCCGAGATATCAGGCAATTCTTCCTCTTCGCGGAAAGATCCTGAATGTTGAGAAAGCGATGGAGCATAAAGTGCTCAATTCCGATGAAATCGTCAATATATACAAGGCACTCGGCGTGACCATCGGCACGGAAGAGGATTCAAAAGCCCCCAACATGTCGAAACTCCGCTATCACAAGATTGTGATCATGACCGATGCTGATGTCGACGGTGCCCACATTGCAACACTGCTCATGACATTCTTCTACCGCCGTATGCGTCCGATCATAGACAACGGCTATCTTTATATCGCGACTCCGCCGCTTTACAAATGCTCCCTCAAAGGGAAGAAGAATGTAGAGGAATATTGCTGGACAGACCAGCAGGTACAACGCTTTGTCGATGACAAATGCAACGGAGAGCGCAACAGGCTTGTTCTGCAGCGATACAAAGGTCTTGGTGAGATGAATCCCGAGCAGCTCTGGGAAACCACCATGGATCCGGAAAACCGTATGCTCAAGCAGGTGACGCTGACTAACGCCGCCGAAGCCGACCGCACATTCTCCGTGCTGATGGGCGAGGAGGTTGCACCGCGCCGCGATTTCATAGAGGCTCACGCTTCTTATGCGAATATAGACGCTTAACAACCGCTACGGCTGATTACTGATTCAGGAGCTTCCTGAAGAGCCGGATATATTTTTCAGCCACAGTATTTTCGGCGAATTTCTCGATAACGGACTGCTGCATAGTCTGTATGACGCTGTTACGATTGTTAATTCCCCATAGAATGCCTTCCGCGATGCGGAGGGCATTCTCTTTTCTGTTGTCGCTCCAGGGTGCGAGATAACCGGTAGACAGATGGTCGATTATATCCGGTTGTCCTCCATGGTCGAGAGCTACCGGCACGCATCCCCATGCCTGCCCCTCGATGAGGGTTCCCGGCAGTGTCTCCCATTCGGAAGTAGAGACAACTACGCTTCCCGATTCATATATATCGCGGATTTCTTCAGGAGAGATTCTGCCCAGATGTGTGTGGCGTATTGCCACCCCCTTCAGCGCATCCGGATCCTTAAGTGAGCCGAAAGTCACAAGTTCCAGCCTTTTTGCCTCTTGCGGATATTTATCCGCAAGAATCTTCGTTGCCTCGACAAGAGTGTGATGATCCTTGACCGGGTCGTCAATGCGGGCTGCACCGAATATGATTCTTGCCGAATCCCGGTTGCCTGAAACGGCAGTCTTGGTTGGCAAAGAAATTGTTGTAGTGTCGAATGCGTTGGGAATCACGGATATGTCGGAGTCATGCATCAGCGATGATTTCCGTGCCGTATCGGCAAGCCATGTGCTTACGGCAACAAAATTGATATTAACGCTATCGTAGAGATTCCTTTTGTGTTGCCACACCTTGTGTGAGAGATCGTTTTTCGAGGCTTTATGCTCCAGTAAAGGGCAGTCGCCGCATTCCCCGCGGGGCCCCAGGAATTTTTGGCAATATCCGGCATGATGACAGATGCCGGTCATGTTCCACATGTCGTGCATTGTCCACACAAGCGGTTTCCCGAGAGCAGCGAGTTTTCTGATGCCCTTTAATGAAACGACTCCCTGATTCACCCAGTTAAGGCATATCACATCCGCTTCCCTGACAAAGGGTATCCTGTGAAGCGGCAGTCCGTCGGATGCCGTGTCAATACGGAAAAGAGTCTTGCGGTTGAACCCATTGCCCGCAAATATTCTTAGTCGTTCGGCAAGAAACGGAACAAGTGATTTATTCTGAGAGGCAGCTTCTATGACATGCGGAGAGCCGCTCTTCTTTTCAGTCACAATCATGCGCGCATCCATGCCGTTGGCACGCAATGCGTTCATCAGCCGGAAAGTCACTACCGCCGCCCCTCCGGTAGAGTCGGATTTGCATATGAGTGCTATCTTCATTTTCTGGAGAATGATACGAATCTATATTTAAGTCCCTTGACAGAAGTCATCCATTCGGAACATTCCGATATCTTCCATTCTTCCTGCGACAATTCGGGGAAGAACGTGTCTGCATCCGGAACAGTTGTGTCAACCTGAGTGACGATGATATCCGTGCAATAGGGGAGAGCCGTTTTGTATATGCTCGCGCCGCCAATGATTACCGGAGTCTCGGATGCCGGACATGCGGCTATCGCCATCTCCACGGAGCCGAACACCTCGGCACCCTCAGCCACATACCCGCTGTTTGCTGAAACGACCATATTTCTTCTTCCCGGCAATGGACGCCTCGGAAGGGACTCCCACGTTTTGCGACCCATTACAATCGGATTGCCAAGAGTCGTTGCCTTGAAATGGGCGAGATCTTCGGGAAGATGCCAGGGGAGGGTTCCTTGGCGCCCTATCGCACGGTCATTTGCCATCGCCACTATGGCTTTCAATCTGCGGAGACGTCTGCTTTCCGAATTGAAAGTTGAAAAAGGTATCGCCCCCTCTATATTCTTTTCCGAAATCATGTCGGGATCGGAAGGGTAAAGGCTGATTATTTCCATAACAGTCAAAAAAAACGATTAATTCGATAGTAAAATTAATAAAATTATCGAAATATTTCCTTAATTTTGCAAAAATCCAAGTCGAGGATTCATATAAACATACACATGTCTCTGAATGTTAATAGTAATGGGTATGGGATGGCCTGATTTGAGATTATGTAAATGTATAAACAAGAACAATTCACAACCGCAAAATTTAGATGAGTTATACTGTTGTTGATTTTATCAGCCTTCTCGGATCAGTCTGTCTCTTCCTGTATGGAATGAAGGTGATGAGCGAAGGGCTTCAGAAAGTTGCCGGTGACAGGCTTCGCAACATTCTCGGCGCGATGACGCGCAACCGCATCACCGGAGTGTTGACGGGTATCACCATTACTGCACTTATTCAGAGTTCAAGCGCATCCACGGTGATGGTTGTGAGCTTTGTGAATGCCGGTCTGATGAGCCTTGAGCAATCAATGGCGGTGATTTTCGGTGCCAATGTCGGCACCACGGCAACAACCTGGATTATTTCCGCATTCTCTTTCGAAGTCAGTATCTCGGACTACAGCATCCTGCTTCTTGCCATAGGCGTTCCCATGCTCTTCATGAAGAAGAGCGGCTACAAGAGCTTCGGCGAGTTTCTGATAGGGTTCTGTTTCCTTTTCATGGGTCTTGACCTTATAAGCAAATATGTTCCGAATCTTCAGGAGAATCCGGAGATGCTCGCGTTTCTCGCCAACTATACCAACCTCGGAGTCGGCTCGGTGCTTATATTTTTCACGATAGGCATTATCGTGACCATGGTAGCGCAGAGTTCCGCAGCCACATTCGCCATAACGCTTATCATGTGTTCGCAGGGATGGATTTCTTTCGCTCTCGGATGCGCGATAATTCTCGGAGGCAACATCGGAACCACCATCACACCTGTGCTTGCGTCGCTTAGCGGTAATCTTGCAGCCAAAAGAACTGCGATGGGGCATGTACTTTTCAATGTGCTCGGCTCTCTGATAGTGTTGTGCCTTTTCCATCCTTTCTGCGAGCTTGTAGCCGATATAACGCAGGCATGCGACGGTATCAATCCTCTTCAGATCAGTCAGGCTCAGGAAGCAGGGATGCGCGATACCACCCTGTTTACAGAGAAAGGGGGCATGACGGCGCGCGCCCAGAGTTGCATCGCGTTCGGTCTTGCGATGTTCCCGACGGTGTTCAATGCCTGCAACCTGCTTGTGATGATATGGTTCACTAAGTTATATGTCAAGATTGTATGCTGGATCATGCCTACCCGTCATAAAGACGAGGAGGAGGAATTTACCCTCAAATATATCGGCCGTGGTATTCTTTCGGCTTCCGAGCTTAACATAACACAGGCGCAGAAAGAAATTGTGCTTTACGGGAAAAGAGTTGACAGAATGCTTGGAATGGCGCGTCAGCTTATACATACCGATCCCAAGGATGACAAATATACGGAAATCTACAGTCGTCTTGAGAAATATGAAGAGATTTCAGACCGTATGGAGATAGAGATCGGAAGCTATCTGAATAAAGTAGCCGAGGGGCGCCTTAGTCCCGAGGGTAAGATGAGAGTGGCAGGAATGCTTCGTGTCATAAGTGAGATAGAATCAATAGCAGACGGATGTTTCAATGTAGCCAAGACCCTGCAGCGTAAAGTGCAGAATCATGTTGAGTTCGCCCAGCCTGTGATGCATGAGATAGACCAGATGTATGACATGGTTACCGATGCTATGAAAAATATGCTCGGACTGCTTGAGGATATGGAGACACCGGAAAGCTCCAAGGTTGTGGCAGCTTATAACAAAGAGCGTGAAATCAACAATCTCAGGAATAAACTCCGCGATGGCAATATCTTCAATATCAATAATAAAGAATATGGCTATCAGGAGGGTATATTCTTTATGGATCTCATTGGCGAGGCTGAGAAACTCGGAGACTACATGCTTAATGTGGTGGAAGGTGTGAAACATCAGTTCAAACCGGTGCTGAACTGACATGTTGATAATTCAATAGGCAAGAATCAATTACTTAAGTAAGTGTTGGAAATTAGCTTATATTAAATTTTAGGAGATTTTGAGATGATTTCATGATTCCGAAGAAGGAGCATAGCGGGCGACTGATGAGAAATCATGAAAGCATCCAAAAGATTCAAAATTTAAATAAGCACAGCATTTACTTATTATAAACTAATTTTCAATACTTACTTATAAAATATAAACAACAGTAAAGATGAATCCTCATAGATATTGCGTCGTGATGTGTGGCGGCGTGGGTACCCGTTTCTGGCCATTCAGCCGGAGCGGCATGCCCAAACAATTCCTCGACTTCTTCGGAACCGGTCGCAGTCTGTTACAGATGACCGTGGACCGTATCCGGCCCCTTGTTGATCCTTCAAGAATAATTCTTGTGACCAACAGCGCATATGCTTCCATAATCCGTGAGCAATTGCCCGATATCAAGGAAAGCAACATCCTGCTTGAACCGGCACGCCGTAACACGGCGCCATGTCTCTGCTGGGCTGCGCGCCATATCCAGGCTCTGGATTCCGAGGCGTCTATTGTGGCGCTCCCCTCGGATCACCTTATACTCAAGGAGGATGTGTTCCGTCAGACTCTTGAAGATGGTTTTGACTTCGTGGAGAAAGGAGACCGCCTGCTTACCCTCGGATTGAATCCCACCGCGCCTGCCACAGGTTACGGTTATATACAGCGTGGAGTGGCAGTGGAGAATTTTCCGGGCATATGCAAGGTGAAATCATTTACGGAGAAACCGAACCTTGAAATGGCAAAGGTCTTTATATCCACCGGTGAGTTCTTCTGGAATGCGGGAATATTCCTGTGGAGAGCCGACAGTATCCTTCGCGCCTTTGACAGATACGACAGGGAGACCGCAGCGGTATTCGATGCCGGAGTCGGGGTATACGGTACGCCGGGAGAAATGAATTTCATCAACACATCTTTCCCGAACACCCCCTCGATTTCCATAGACTATTCGATTATGGAAAAGGCGGATAATGTATATGTGAAGACAGCTGACCTCGGATGGAGCGATCTTGGTTCGTGGAAAGCTCTTTATGACGCCTCCCCCCATAATGCTGACGGAAATGTGAGCCAGAACTGCAAGGTTCTGACATATGACTGCCGAGACACAATATTTGCCGTAGGCGATGACAAGATAGTCGTGGCGTCAGGTCTTGACAACTATATAGTTGCTGAGAACGGGAACGCACTGATGATTTATCCGATTGAAGAAGAGCAGAGAATACGCAATATCGTCAACGATGTCCGTGCCAGATTCGGTGAGGATTACGTATGACATAAGGGATAAAATATCTCAAAGAAGGATGTAAAAATAGTTTTTTACAACTGCAAACGATACAAAAATGTAACGGGTCATGCCAAAAGGGATGACCCGTTATTGTCAGATTGGAAAAACTTTACTAATTTTGCGGGAAAAGCAGTTATATAATACACTAATCAAGCAGTTCAATCAGACATGACCAGCAACTTGTTTAAGAGGTATGTATGGTTGATAGATGTAGTCAACCAGGCAGGGAAACTAACCTACGAAGAGATTTCAAGCCTATGGGAAAGGTCTCCGCTGAATGAAGACCGTTCGCCATTGGCACTCCGTACATTTCATAATCACCGCTATGTGGTGGATAAGCTGTTCGGAATCACCATCGCTTGCAAGCGAAAGGGAGGCAACTATTATTATCTTAAGGATAATGCCGATGCCAAGTATTCGACGCAACTTAAGATATGGATGCTTCAGACGCTCAGCAACTCACATGCACTTGAATCGGAAAAGAGATGTCGCGACCGCGTGCTCGCCAATGACAATCCCGATGAGAAGTTCGGTCTTGCAGCCGCAATCGAGGCTATGGAAAAGAATGTATGCGTAAGGATAGTCAATTCCATTCCCAAGACACCGGAGCATCTGACCGAATTCACTCTTGAACCTTATTGCGTGAGATTCTGGGGCAATTCATGGTATATTCTCGGCAAGATACACGGACGCAAGGACATGCTTGTGTTTGATCTTTCAAGAGTGCTCAATCTTGAGATCTCGAATATAAAATTCAATTATGACGAGAACTTCGAGCCGGAGAAATTCTTCGAGAACTATTATGGAATGGATGTTGACACAGAGCTTGAACCTGTCACGGTGCGTCTGCGCATTGGTGACGGTACCCGCGATCTTATCCGCACCCAGATTCTTCATGATTCGCAGAAAGAGGTGATGGCTGATTTCGATTCCTCGATATTCGAGTATCATCTTGTCCCCGGCGAGGAATTCAAACGCCGTATTCTTCTTATGGGGGATGACGCGGAGGTTGTCAGCCCGCAGGAACTGCGCGATGAGATGGGAGAGATAATCTGCCGGATGTCGAAAAAATATACCCGCTGAGAAGAGGAAAAAAACAGTGGAAATAAAAAATGCCTGATATTTTCATGTCAGGCATTTTTTTTGTATTTTCGTGAGGTAAAACCTTTGAACAGATTCTTAGTTATGAATAGATACAATCATCGTGGCTTACATATATTCCGTTATCTGATGTTCTTTATACCGCTGTTTTGGGCAGGATGTGTGAAGAATGAGATAAAGGTGGAATATCAGCTTCCGTCAAATGTCAATGACGCATACAGAATGGTATATTATGCATCGGATCCGGTGAAAGGGTGGTTTGTGGAGACCGTAGCTGCCGTGCAGGGGGGGAAGGCTCAGGTGATATGTGTCACGGCGAATCCGACAATAGTATATATACCGGGGGCTGGTTCTGTGCCTAAAGCAGCGTTTTATGCGGAAAGGGGAGACAAGATAAAGATTACCGGCGAAGGCTCTGATCCATACTCATGGAGTATTTCCGGCAACAGGCTCACGGAGGAATGGAACGTATGGCGTCTTGATAATAAAACGGTGTTGTCATCCGGCGATTACAGTAAGATAAATACGGCTGTCGAGAAATATGTAAAGGCAAATCCGGATAATCCATTGTCCACGCTGCTGCTGCTCATTTATTTCAACAGGCGTGAAGATGATTCCCGATTCCGTGGATTATGGCAGGTGCTGAAGGGGAAGGCTCTTGAACCCAAGTGGATGCAACTGGTCGGACGTGGTGACATGCCAGGCGGCTCACCTGTGGTGCCACATAAGGTTCAAGAGATGATCTTGCATACATTCGGCAATGGAGTTGACACTCTGCATATCGGAAACCAACCGGTGCTGCTGTATTTCTGGAGAGAGAAAGACGCGGGGAGGGAAGACAGGCTGATTCTGCTGAAGAAACTTGTTGAAGACTTTCCTGACTCGACTTCCCGTATCATCGCCGATGTGTGTTTTGATCCCGATTCCATCGGGTGGATGTCGGTGGTGCGGAAGGATTCATTGTCGAAGGTTGTCAGGGGGTGGAATTTCCACGCCGAGACCGATTCTCTGATGATAAGGGCAGGTGTCTCGCGCACTCCCTGGTTTATGGTTTTCGATGAGTCCGGTAAGGCAGTTTATGTCGGTGACAAGAGTGATGACGCTGACAAGGCTTTCAGGAAGACTGCGGATAAGAAAGCCCCCAAAAAATAACGGTAAAAAGAGATGCTTATGCTGACAAAAGTATATTCCGCCGCAATCAACGGCATAGATGCCTTTCCGGTGACAATAGAGACAGTCATGACAAACGGAATAGGTTTTTCGATAGTGGGTATGGCGGATCAGTCTGTCAGGGAAAGCTATCAGCGCATCGCCGCGGCATTGCAGTATTCCGGTTTTTCGTTTCCTCATTTCCGGATAACGGTAAACCTTTCACCGGCTGACGAACGCAAGGAAGGAGCGTCTTTCGATCTTCCGATCGCAATAGGCCTTCTGACATCCTCGGAGATGATCAAGTGTGACAACCTCGGCGAATACATGATGATGGGGGAACTAAGCCTCGACGGCTCGGTTATGCCCGTAAAAGGAGCGTTGCCTATGGCAATAAAGGCGAGGGAGATGGGCTTCAAACGGCTTATTGTTCCAGAGGCAAACGTGACAGAAGCTGCCGTTGTCAATAAGATTGACGTATTCGGGGTGAAAAATCTCGCGCAGGTGGCGGCGTTGCTTGGTGGCACTTCGGATCTTCAGCCCGTCAGGATAAACACACGCGAACTCTTTACCCGCCAGTTTGAGGAATTCGATTTCGATTTTTCAGAAGTGAAGGGGCAGGAGAGTGTCAAACGCGCGTTTGAAGTGGCATGTGCCGGAGGGCATAACATATTGATGGTCGGTCCTCCCGGGGCTGGCAAGTCAATGATGGCAAAACGCCTTCCATCAATCTTACCGCCGTTGAGCATGGCAGAGGCACTCGAGACAACGAAAATACATTCTGTTGCCGGCAAGCTCTCCCGCGGTGCTATGCTCATGACCCGGCGGCCGTTCCGCACGCCGCATCATACCGTCTCTCCCGTGGCACTTGTAGGGGGAGGTGCCAATCCGATGCCGGGTGAGATTTCGCTGGCTCATAACGGCGTGTTGTTTCTCGATGAATTTCCCGAGTTTCCGCGCCATGTGCTCGAAGTGATGCGACAGCCGATTGAAGACAGGGTGATAACGGTTGCGAGAGCCAAATATACTGTAAATTACCCGGCAAGTTTCATGCTTGTCGCCTCCATGAATCCATGTCCCTGCGGTTATTATGGTCATCCGACCAAATCCTGTACGTGCACCCCCGGACAGGTATCAAAATATATGAACAAGATTTCCGGACCATTGCTTGACCGCATAGACATACAGGTGGAGATAGAACCGGTGGCATTTGACGATATTGCCGACAAGGCTCCGGCGGAAAGTTCTGTGTCGATACGTGACCGTGTGATGAAGGCAAGAACCATACAGCAGGAGAGATACCGTAATCTTCCCGGAATACATTGCAACGCACAGATGAATTCAAGGTTGCTTCATGAATACGCGTGGCCTGACGAGGAGGGACTTTCAAAACTTAAAGAGCGCATGACGCGCCTTAACATGTCGGCACGTGCCTTCGACCGGATTCTTCGTGTGGCACGCACAATTGCCGATCTTGATTCATCCGAGAGGGTTGAATCGCGACATATAGCGGAGGCGATAGGCTACCGTTCCCTCGACCGGGCTTCATATGGCAAGACTTTCTGATATTACATGCATACGCGGTCTCTGAAAGCCGCCAAAATTTTTACCTGCTCCAATTGACTGTCTATCACTAAAAAAACGTAGGAATCCTTAACAATTTTTCAGATACTGTAAACCTTTTCTTATTCAGAATGATTATAAGTAATAAAAAGAACTAAATTTGTACGTTATTTAGAATAATTCTTAGAAAGACTCCTCATACTGATGTTTCAGAGTGAGGAAAATGTATTAACCCCATGCTTATGTTGACACCATTATTGCTTTTTGCGTCGGTAGCCGCACTCTCAGATTCCGAGATTCCGGCAGATACCGTAACATTGCCCGATGTCGTTGCTGCGGCGCCTGCCAAGACAAATGTGACATTGCTTCCGTTGAACACGAATATAGTGACCGAAGAGGTAATTGACAAATCGGCGGAAACATCCTTGCTGCCAATTCTTGTCAATAAGGTCCCCGGTCTGTTTGTGACCGAACGCGGTTTCGCGGGCTACGGAGCCTCGGGAGGTTCTGCAGGAACCGTAAACATACGTGGTGTGGGTCAGGGAAACAAAGTGCTTTTTCTTGTGGACGGACAGCCGCAGTGGGCAGGAGTTTTCGGACATGCCATGCCCGACACTTATGTCACCAACGGAGTGGAACGCGTCGAGATAGTAAAGGGTCCGTCATCGTTAATCTATGGCTCCAATGCCATGGGTGGTTCTGTGAATATCATTACCCGCCGTCACCTGCAGGATGGTTTCACTGGGCGAGCCCATGCTGAATTCGGGTCGTTCACAACCCAGAAGTTCGGACTGACAACCGGCTATCGCAAAGGTAAGTTCGGTGTTACAGTGGCGGGAGCTCTTGACCGCTCTAACGGCTATCGCGAAAACAGCGAGTTCTGGAATGCCAACGAGTTCATACAGTTTCAGTATAATCCCGTCAAGGAATGGGAAGTGGGGACAACCGTGGAGATGAATCAGACCAAAGCGAACAATCCCGGCACAGAGCAGGCTCCACTTGTGAGCATGTGGACCAAAGTGAACCGGGGTACAGCCTCAGTATACGCCAAAGACAACTATGAAAAGGCATCAGGAGGCGTGCAGGCATTCATCAACTGGGGCCGCAACTGGGTTGACGATGGTTATGCCCCTGATGCCACACCTACGGACTATATATTCAACTCCACAGATTATAACATGGGGTTCACGCTTTACCAGACCCTCAATCTCTGGCAAGGCAACGATCTTTCCGCCGGCATCGACTTCATGCATTGGGGCGGTCATGTGTGGAATACAGGTAAGGAAGACATATCCATGCGCAGTTCCGAGTTCAAAGGAAGTGAGAATGAAATCGCAGGCTATGTGATGATGCAGCAGGGATTATGGAATGACCTCCTTTCACTCAATGCCGGGGTGCGTCTGCAGCATGGATCGCAATATGGCAACGAATGGGTTCCGCAGGCAGGTTTCATACTCAAGCCATATGCCGGAGGTTCGCTGAAATTCTCATTCGGCAAAGGTTTCAGGGCGCCAAATCTGAGAGAACTTTATCTATACCCGCCGGCAAACGCGGATCTGAAGCCCGAATATATGTGGAATTATGACGTTGAGTTCAGGCAATGGTTGTTTGACAACCGTTTCAATATAGGGTTGTCGTTCTTCTTTATCGATGGCAAAAATATGATTCAGACTGCCCGAGTTGACGGCAGACCGCGCAATGTGAATACAGGAACGTTCATAAACAAAGGGTTCGAGGTCGATGCCGCCTATCAGATTTCCGACGAATGGAGCGCAAGCGCGAACTACAGCTATCTCCACACAACCAACGACAATCTTCTTGGCGCACCCAAGAACAAGCTAAACGCCGAGGTATGCTATACGCCCGGAAACCTTGAGCTGACACTTGAATCCAACACGATATGGAGCCTTTACACCGGAGCCCCCGACGGACACACGCAGAGCTATTCTCTGCTCAATCTGAGAGCCGGATATACATTCCGTACCAAAGTCGATGTAAAACCCTTCCTGAAACTCGATAATATCCTCAACAAGCACTACGAAATAATGTACGGCTGTCCGATGCCAGGCATGACGGTCATGGGAGGCGTTGAAATCAAGTTCTGATGCTTTTCAGATGGTGGAATACTGCCGGATGCCGGTGATTACGCGGTAGAGTCCGTATATGCTCTCTGTGGGGATCAGAAACGGGGGATAGGCAGGATTGTAGCTGCGAGCCTCGATATATTCCATTGGACAGTCCGGGAGGACGACACTGTCTCCGGCGGGGTAGATCACTTTCACGACAACGCCGTTTTCTGTGTCTATAACCATTGGGTGTCCCCATGGGATGAAGGCTTTCTCGTTGATGCGTTTTATGAATAGTATGGAGCCGTCCTTGAATTCTGGCTCCATGCTGTCACCGGTAATGCGTATGCCGAAATCAACGCCCGGGACAGGAGATACAACCTTCTCGCAGTCGCGCAACATCACCCCCCGGCTCCATTGCTGCAGACAGCCCGCGTATGCCTCTACAGGAAGCATCGGCACTACATAACCCTTGCTGAGATCGGGGGATTCATCGTCAGAGGCGACAAGCATCTCTCCTTCGCCATACATAAGCCAGTCGCGGTTTACGTCGGGAAACAAGTCGAATACTACTTTGAGACGCTCTTTAGGCATCCCTTTGCGCATGGCTCCAATATAGGTAGGGGTAACTCCAAGATGGCGGGCGAATTCAGTCTGTGTCATATGCTTTGCCTTGAGCAGCTGAATGAGTCTCTGTTTCATAGTCTCCTCCATAGTGATATAGATAAAATATTAGCTTTGCAAAAAATTAGTTTTTGCAAAGCTAATATTTTTTATTGTTATTGCCAAATAAAAATAGAGCTGTATTTCAAGAAAAAGGCTTCAACTCACGGGTAAGTGATATGAATTGCTCCACAGAGAGCCGTTCGGGGCGTAAAGAGAGTATCTCGCTGTCCGGAGCCATGCCGCTTTGCGCAATGAGAGACGCAAGGGAATTTCGCAGTGTCTTGCGCCGCTGCCCGAAAGCGGTCTTTACCACAGTCTTGAAGAATGCTTCGTCAACGCCGAGTGACTCACGGCTGTTGCGTGTAAGGCGCAATACGCCGCTTCTGACTTTTGGCGGCGGCGCGAATACATGCGGTTCTACGTTGAAGAGATATTCGCAGTCGTACCATGCCTGCAGCAATACGGACAATATGCCGTATACTTTAGAACCCGGTCCGGAGCATATCCTCTCTGCCACTTCCTTTTGAAGCATGCCTGCCACAACCGGGATTTTTTCCTTGTAATCAAGAACCTTGAAAAATATCTGTGAGGAGATGTTATAAGGGTAGTTTCCTATGAGCGCGAACGGACCCGAGTAGATCTCCTCCAGATCCATTTTCAGAAAATCCCCCTCTACTACGTTCAGACCGGGGTAGATCTTGTCAAGGTATTCCACGCTTTCGTGGTCAAGCTCAACGGCTGTCAGTTCCCTGCCTGTATTCATGAGATATTTTGTCATCATGCCCATTCCCGGTCCTATTTCAAGAATGGGAAGTGAGCCATATGCGGCAGAGGCAGCGGGAAGCTGCTCTGCCGAAATGGTTTCAGAAATGCGGCGTGCGATTTCCTCGTCTTTAAGGAAATGCTGCCCGAGGTTCTTTTTAGCTCTTACCTGCATATGGTTCAAACGCCTATTATTTTATTTTCTTGGCGATTGAGGCAGGGATTGCTTCCTTGCGCACGCCGATATTCATGGTCTTCTCAAGGAAATAGGGTACGGAAACATAGAAGAAACCATCGTAAACCTGGTTTGTATCCCATGAATTTTTCACTTTGTAATATTTGTTTCCTTCCTGATCTGTGGCATAACCTACAATCACCATTCCGTGGTCATCGGTTGTCTCATAATTGTCGAAACCCTGCTGGCGGAGTTCCTGGGTGATTTCTTTCTCTTTGACAGGACCTTTGATTTTGAAACGTTCGCTGGAGCGGTCTTTGTCGGAAAGTTTCACCCAACGTGAAAGTTCAGAGTCTGTCATGTCCTTTTCCTCCTTTTCAGCCGGATTCACGGCATAACCGTCTGTCCATTTGAATCCTCCTTCCGACACGTCGGCTCCCCAGAAAACTGTATATCCCTTGTCGAGGGCGTTGTCGGTTATTGCCCGAAGGTCGGCGAGAGGTACGTTCACATTCTCGCTCCAAAGCCAGTTGTCCGGAATTTCAAGAGCGAATTTCTCATAGAAAGGGTGATGTGTGTAGCTTGTGAATATCTCGAAATTATCCGGCTCTATGCCTATCTCTTTCGCGAAGCTCTGAGGAGTGTAGGTCTTTCCCTTGTATGTGAAATTCTCAGGCACTGCGCCAAGATATGCGTCAAGAATGCCGATGAATCCGGGAAGCCATGCGGTTGTCAGCTTTTTGGTGCGCTGACCGTTGCGCATCACTGCGTCAAGATAGCTTTTAAGTGCGTCCGCCATCTCGTAGTGAGAATGTTTTTTCTCGCCATAGTTTAGTCCTGCATAAGCTTCTTCAGGCATCGCGCCGTAGCGGCGGGTCATTTCAAGCACATCCTCAAACGAACCTCCCTGAGCGAAGTTTATCTGACCGTTTGTGCGGATATATTTTTTTGCCTTGTCGATATATGCGTTGCGCACAACGAACATTTCCGACAGGTCGAGTTCCCCTTTGCCTCTGCGAAGCAGGTCGTCTTCGATTGTAGAGATTCCGGAGAACGCCCAGCATGTTCCGGATTTGTTCTGGTCTTTTACCGGAGTGGTAGGGATAATTTTCACATCAGTGAACGTGAAACCTGTGGAATCGGGATTCACGACTTTAGCATCGTCCATTTCCGGAGCCTGAAAATAGGTGGCATTTGCAACGCCTGATGCCAGAAGGGCACCGGCAAAAAGAATTATCTTCTTCATGGTGTTATTGTTTTTTAATGGTGTTATTGTTTTTTATATGTATGCGATTGATTCATCCATCAAATTTACTACAAATTATTGAAATTTAAAAATGTGAGGTGTGATAGAATTGGCGCGGAATTTGTTAATAAAAGTAGGGTAGATCCCGTAAACCGCGGTAAACCGGAATTCCGGGAGATAAATGTTAAGTCTAAAAAAGAGAAATTATTAAAAATAAATCAGAAAAATGGATAAGCTTAGTTATGCATGGGGTCTTGCAATGGGAAAACAATTGCAGGCAATGGGTGTGAAAGAAATAAATTCAGAGGAATTCAAGGATGGAGTGAAGGTCGCTTTCGATGGCGGCGAACCCAAAATGCCGGTGGAAGAGGCACAGAAACTTATCAACGACTATCTTCAGGATCTTGAGAAGAAAGCTGAGGCTATGGCTCGCGAAGAGGGTGAGAAATTCCTTGCAGAGAACGGCAAGAAAGAGAATGTGCGCTCTACAGCAAGCGGTCTGCAGTATGTAGTGGAGAAAGAGGGTGACGGCGCACAGCCTTCGGCATCTGATGAGGTCACTGTGCATTACACAGGCAAGCTCCTCAACGGCACGGTCTTTGACAGTTCTGTCAACCGCGGTGAGCCCGCCACATTCCCCCTTAACCGCGTTATTCCCGGCTGGACAGAGGGTGTTCAGCTTATGAAGGAAGGCGCGAAATATACATTCTTCATTCCGTCGGATCTCGCATATGGAGCAGGTGGCGTGCCGAATGTGATTCCTCCTCATTCAACCCTGATTTTCGAGGTAGAACTCATCAAGGTAAACAAAAAATAGTATGAAGAAATTTTTTTATGCAGCATTGGCGGTCGGCGCGGTTGCGATGATTGCCTCGTGTAAGAAGACTGCGGAAAAGAATGCCGACACACAGTCAGACAGCGCAGTGGTGGAGGTAGTTGACGAGGTTGTGACAGATTCTGTGGCAGATCGCTTCCGCAATCCTGAATATCAGGCGGAGTTCGCTACTGATTCAACTTATGTACGTACGCCATCCGGTCTTAAATACATGATCGAGAAGGAGGGCACAGGCGCAATGCCGGGTGCTACGGATCAGGTCACGGTGCATTACACCGGTCGTCTGCTTGACGGTTCTGTATTTGACAGTTCTGTTATGCGCGGCGAACCTGCCACATTCCCCCTCAATGGTGTCATAGCAGGTTGGACAGAGGGTCTGCAGCTTATGAAGGAGGGTTCGAAATATGTCTTCTATATTCCTTCTGACCTTGCTTATGGCGCGCGTGGAGCAGGCAACGACATTCCTCCCTATGCCGACCTTATCTTCGAAGTTGAACTCATCAAGGTAAACTGATATGACCCGGCTGTTTAAAACGGGTTTGTCGGCACTTGCGGTCATTGCAGTGTCAGCTGCGATGATGTCATGTCAGGGGCGCACGATGAAGAATATGGAGTCGACCGGAGAGACTGTGGAAGTCTCCGTTTCTGACGCTCCTGTGGCGGATGCCGACACAACGGTCGCCGATTCTACAGTGGAATTGAACTGATTACGTCATAAAAATCAAAGAGGTCTGCGATTATCGCAGACCTCTTTGATTTTTATGACTTAGATATTATTTCTCTCGCATGAAGATTGAAATCGGGGTTCCGTTGAAATCCCAGTGTTCGCGAATCTTATTCTCAAGGAAACGTCGGTAAGGCTCCTTGACCCATTGGGGAAGATTGCAGAAAAATACGAATGTAGGGATAATCGAATCTTTGAGCATGGTGACATACTTGATTTTCACGAATTTTCCCTTGTTGCTCGGAGGCGGAGTTATAGCTACCTGCTCAAGCATGTATGAGTTGAGCTGTGAGGTGGGAATCGTGCGGCGGCGGTTCTCAAATACCTGCACCGCTGTTTCAAGCACCTTGAAAATACGCTGTTTTGTCAGTGCGGAGGTGAAAAGGATGGGAAAGTCTGTGAACGGTGCGAATTTCGAACGTATCGCCTGCTCGAAATTCTTCTGCGCCGCCAGACTTTTGTCAGCGACCAGATCCCATTTGTTCACACACACCACGAGCCCTTTGCGGTTACGCTGTATAAGGCTGAAAATATTCGCGTCCTGCCCTTCGATGCCTCTTGTTGCGTCAATCATAAGGATGCACACATCCGAAGCCTCTATGGCGCGGATAGAGCGTATGACTGAGTAATATTCGATGTCTTCATTGACTTTCTGTTTCTTCCTTATGCCGGCGGTGTCCACAAGATAGAAATCGAAGCCGAATTTATTATAGCGGTGGTAAATTGAATCACGGGTTGTTCCGGCGATGTCGGTAACGATATGACGCTCTTCGCCGATAAAGGCATTTATCAGCGAAGATTTGCCTGCGTTAGGGCGTCCTACTATGGCGAATTTGGCGATATTTTCATCGGTTTCCTCCGTGTCGTCTTTTTCGGGCATGTCCTTAACAATCTCATCAAGGAGTTCACCCGTTCCGGAACCGTTTGCCGATGACACGCCTATAGGGTCGCCGAGACCGAAGCTATAGAACTCGGAGATGTTGAAGCGAGCGTCACCCCTGTCCTCTTTGTTTGCCACGACAATAACCGGTTTCTTTGACCGGCGCAGGATGGCGGCGACCTTGTCATCGAGATCTGTCACTCCGGTTGATGCATCGACCACGAAAAGAATCACATCGGCTTCCTCGATGGCGATTTCCACCTGTTTGTTGATTTCTTCCTCGAAAATATCATCCGAGTTCACTACCCATCCGCCGGTGTCGACGATGGAGAATTCCTGTCCGCACCAGTCGACTTTGCCATACTGGCGATCGCGTGTGGTGCCTGCCGTGTCATCGACAATGGCGCGGCGTGTCTGCGTCAAGCGGTTGAAAAGCGTGGACTTTCCCACGTTGGGTCGCCCGACAATTGCTATCAACTTACCCATATATTGTTTTTTTGAAGATTTTTGCTGGATTATTCCATATATCCGAACGCACGGAGTTTGTTTTCACGGTTGCGCCAGTCTTTTTCCACTTTGACAAAGAGTTCGAGGAATACTTTCTTTCCAAAGAACTTCTCTATGTCCTGGCGTGCGGTGATTCCGATTTTCTTTATTTTCTCGCCTCCTTTTCCGATTATGATTCCCTTCTGAGAGTCGCGTTCCACATAAATCACTGCCATGATATGTATCGCGCCCTCTTTCTCATCGAATTTCTCCACAATAACTTCTGTGCTGTAAGGAATCTCTTTGTCGTAATTGAGGAGCAGTTTCTCGCGGATAATTTCCGTGACGAAGAATCTTGCGGGTTTGTCGGTCAAGGCATCCTTTCCGAAGAACGGAGCCGAGACGGGCAATAATTCCTCGATGCGTTTCTTCAGGTTATCGACGTTGAAGTTTTCCGTGGCGCTGGTCGGGAATATTTCAGCATTAGGGAGGCGGTTCTTCCATGCTGCCATAATCGTTTCGAGCTGCTCGTTTCCTTTGACAAGGTCTATCTTGTTTATTACCAGAAGAACCGGAATCTTCTCTTTTGCCACGCGTTCAAGAAAATCCGCGTTTTTCTCCGGATCCTCGACAACATCGGTCACATAAAGCAGTATGTCTGCATCGGTGAGTGCACCCTCCGAGAATCCGAGCATCGATTCCTGAAGCTTGTATTTGGGTTTAAGCACACCGGGTGTGTCGGAATATACAATCTGGTATTCCGGGGTGTTTACTATTCCCATTATCCTGTGTCTTGTTGTCTGAGCCTTGGAGGTGATGATGGATATCCTTTCGCCGACAAGGTCATTCATCAGCGTGGATTTGCCGACATTGGGGTTTCCAACTATGTTTACGAATCCGGCACGGTGTCCTTCTTTGATCTTTGCTTCGGGGAGGAGGTTGTCGACCTCTATCTTGTTCTTGAGTTCTTCCATAATTTCTATCGTTTTTTGTGGATGTCACGTTGCGGGACGAGACGTTCCCGCTATTTGAACAATAGCCAGCCCGCACAGCGGGATGGCTATATTTAGAACCCTCCGAAGCGGGTCATTGTTCATTTTTCTGGAGTCAGCCTTATTTAGGGTCTATCGCCCAGATGAGATACATCGCGCCCCATGTGAAGCCTGCGCCGAACGCTGTCATCACGATGCGGTCTCCTTTATGGAGTTTGTTTTTGTATTCGTCAAGGCATAACGGGATTGAAGCCGCCGAGGTGTTTCCGTAGTGCTGGATGTTCACGAGCGTTTTCTCCTCCGGAATCTTTATGCGACCGCCAACTGCCTCAATGATTCTCAGGTTTGCCTGATGGGGCACAAACCAGTCGACATCTTCAACAGAGAGGTTATTGCGTTTCATTACGGAAAGAGAAGACGAGAGCATATCGCGCACGGCGTTTTTATAAACCACGCGTCCTTCCTGATAGATATAATGCTCGCGGGCATCAACGGTCTCGTGAGAGGCAGGGAGCGCGGAGCCGCCCGCCTTCATGAGCAGATTGTGGAGTCCGCTTCCATCAATGTGGAATTCGCCGTCGATCACACCAAGATTCTCATCTGTGGGTTCTACCATAACAGCCGCAGCCGCGTCTCCGAAGAGAGGACAGGTTGCCCGATCCTGATAATCGGTCATGCTGCTCATTTTCTCAGCGCATACCACAACCACTTTTTTATAAAGTCCGGCTTCGATATATGCCCTTGCTGCCTGCATGGTCACAATGAAGCCTGCGCAGGCTGCCTGAATGTCGTATGCATAGGCATTGGTCAGACCGAGTTCATGAGTGATGACAGAGGCGGTTGAAGGGAAACGGTAGTCGGGGTTTGAGGTGGCGCATATCACGAGATCCACCTCTTCCTTTGCTGTGCCGGTTTCTTCAAGCAGTTTGCCCACAGCCTTTATTCCGAGGAAACTTGAACCCTTTTCAGGGTCTTTGAGAATGCGGCGTTCCTTGATGCCTACGCGTGTGGTTATCCATTCGTCGTTGGTGTCGACCATCTTCGACAGCATGTCGTTGTCGAGGATGTCGTCAGGCACGTAGGAGGCGATTCCGCTTATTTTGGCGTTGGCCATAATCGAATAAAATAAGTATTGAAGTGAAAAAGTATTTTTTTCACTTCATGAATTTGTTTTAAAAAAGATAGTTCCGCCTTTAATAAAGACTCCTGTTGCCACAAGGGCAACAGGCCGGATCTTAAAACTTAGGCTTCAGCTTTCTCGATTACGAGTTTGCCGCGATAGTAACCGCATTCACCGCAAACGGTGTGGTAGATGTGCCAAGCGCCGCAGTTGGGGCAGATTGCGAGAGTGGGGACGAGAGCTTTGTCGTGTGTGCGGCGTTTTGCCGTACGGGTGTGCGATTGTCTGCGTTTAGGATGTGCCATTTCTGTATTGTTTTAATATTATTATTCAGTTTTTGTTAAAGTGTCGTGTTTTAAAAGATTGTCTTAATCTTCGCTTCCGCTTTCGATTTCGGCGTCGACATCATCAAGAGCCTCTTCCGTCTCTTCATCTCCGCCTCCTTTGTGTCTTGAAAGGACTGCTGCCATGGCGCGGTTGCATTTGCCCATCGGGTGCACATGGCGCAGCGGAATCGTCAGCAGGATGGTGTCGTAGAGAATGTATGCCACGTTCAGATAGCTGTTGCTGTAGGGTATCACCAGGAGGTTGTCGGCACCGTCATCATAGTTTTCTCCGTATTTGACTATCACATGATATTCCGTGTCTACCTCGTGGTCGAGTGGATCAAGACAGCGGTCGCAGGGAATCTGCAGCATCCCCTTGCAATGGAATCTGCAGTCGTAGGTGTCGTTCTTCTTCACAAGGTCGAGATGAACCTTGACATCAGAAGAGATGATGTCCGTGTTTTCCATGTTTTTGAAAAACTCGGTCGTTATCTCGAAATCCTGCTCATGGTGTCCGTCGGGCAACGAAGCAAGTTGAACTTTAAAAGCAGTAAACTTTCCCATAGTACCTCCGAGGGGAATCGAACCCCTATCTAAAGTTTAGGAAACTTCTATTCTATCCGTTGAACTACAGAGGCATACGTTATGTAGAAACACCGCTCTTCCTCCTCCTTCCGGATTTTGAAAAGCTGCGCTTACATAAAATGCGTCTGCAAAGTTAGTTATTTTTTTGAAGATGACAAAATTTTATCATTTTTTGAAGTCATTTTGAAATCTTTATGGCGGAATCCTTATCATGATTCCCGGAACTTTTTTTAACACTCTCTTAAAATTCAAATTCCGGGGTCTAACGCAGACGGAGCTTAGAACCGGGTCTGTCGCGGACTTGGGGGTTCAGTTTACGGAGTGTGGAGAGTTTTATCCCGAAGCGCTGCGAGATTGAATGAAATGACTCGCCTTCACCGACAGTAACGTTGCTGACTCCTTCCGGTGGCGTGTCTCTCTTTTCTTCCAGATATACCTCCTCCCACGGCTTGATTTCGCGGTCTTTGTCTACATCGTTATATTTAAGCAGACGGGATTTTTTGATGCCGAGTTCTTTGGCTATCGAGGAGTAGGTGTCTCCGGGAGAGGCGATGACGCAATGGAGTCCGCGACTGCGGCGCACAGGATGTGTGGCACGCAACATGTCGTGGATGAAACTCGCGTCTTCTTCGGCGCGTCTTCCTGATTCGGTATCGAAGAGATACAAAGCGTAGCGTTCGATTATGGTTATGAGTCTTGTGGCGTAATTGGGGTCTGTGGCATAGCCGCAGGCTTTAAGACCCTTTGCCCAAGCCGCATAATCTGTGACATCGTTCTTGAAAAGTGGGGCATAACGTTTGCGCAGCAGGAATCTGGAATGGTCGTCGAAACTTTCAGCCGCGGATGAATAAGATCTGAAGCATTCGTTTGCAGCGTCATCATTGCGCAACAGTGTGTCTCCCTTCCATTCGCTGTGGCATTTTATGCCGAAATGGTTGTTGCCCAGTGTCGCGAGAGATGATTGCCCCGCACGGCTTTCAAGCAGTCCCTGGGCGAGAGTTATCGAAGCCGGGATGCCGTGGGCTCGTTGCTGTTCGATTGCCATCTCGCTATATGTGTCGATATATTCCTGATACGGATTCTTTTTGGTGGCACCGAGAGAAAATGTTATTGCCAGCGCGTTAATAATTATAAGAAATCTGTAATAACTCATATAGGTAGGTATAGATATGGAGCTTATGGTATGCTCCGTATGCAAAATTACGAATAAATTATTATATTTGCGAAAAAGAAAACAACAGCCATGAAGGAGAAAGAGATTAAAACACTGATAAAAGTATATGATTACGAAGAGTTGTCGGCTGAAGACAGGGAACTTGTGGATGCCGCCAAAGCTATGACCCGCTCGTCATACGCGCCATATTCCAGATTCCATGTCGGCGCTGCTATCCGCATGGATGGAGGAGAGATCGTCACCGGCAGCAACCAGGAGAATGCCGCATATCCGTCAGGGACATGTGCGGAGCGCACGGCTGCTTACTGGGCATCCGCACAGTATCCGGGTGTGGCGATGAAGAAGATTGCGATTGCCGCCTGGACACGCCTTCATAAAGACGAAAGCGAACCCGATGAAGAGTGTTTCCAGCGATTGCCCATCAGTCCTTGTGGGGCTTGCCGCCAGGCATTGCTCGAATATGAGGCTCTGTACGGCGACATCGAGGTGATTCTTTATGGACTCGACTGTGTTTATGTGCTCCCTTCGGTGAAATCGCTTCTCCCTCTGAGTTTCACGGAATTTTAGAAAGAGTAGCGAAGTGTCAATAAGGCTTCGATCGGGCGAAGGGTGTAGGAATAGTTTTGCAGGTCAAGGGCATTGCAGATGGTATATTCGTATTTACGCATGTCGGTGAGGTTGGTTCCTGCAAGTTCTATCTCGAATCTTTTTATCGTTATTCTGGCTCCGGCATCGATGAAGAGATTAGTCTTGTACAAACCCGAGCTAAGCTGGTTTCGCCGCAAATCCGCTTTGCCGTAGATTTCGAGTGATTTGAAGGGGAAAACCGAGATATGGCAGTTGAGAGAAAAATCGCTTAGAGAAACATTCGGCATTAACCCTTTGAAATTCTGAATGGAGCGGGAATATACGGCATTCATGTCGATTCTCAGGTATTCCGAAAATAGAATGGTCTCGATTCTTGCACCGGCTGTGTAGTAGGAGCCGATGGTTCTGATTTCATGTCCTGAACGGATACTGTTACGGGTGTTCCACATGCCGGAACCGTTCAGAGAGAACAAGGTGCTCCATTCCCTTACATCTTTAGTCGCCACGAATGATACGAAGGTGCTTTCAGTTCTGTTGGTGGCATATATCGAAGACGAAGTAGTCGATGCTCCATCGGTTTTGACATCATTTACCGACAAGGTGTTGTGTTTTGTTTTGGAATAGGAAGCGGTGCATATCAGATACAGTCCTTCCAGTAGGTTGCGATAATTGAAATCACCTTTTATAAAGTCGCGACGCGCTATGTTCAGAGCTCCGTTCCCAAGGCAGGAACTTGAGCGATATGTGGTATATATTGGGTTGACGACGAAGTTTGACATGTCGCCTGTCGTAAAGGCTCTTCCAGTCTCCATATTGGTCAGAAACATCGGTGACGGCTTGTACATGAGCTTTGCCGAGAAGTCAACATATGTGCGATTGTGTATATATTTTTGTCCTGTTGCGAGGTCTGTATAATTTATATTGTAAAGGTTTACCGGGAAATGAACGGATAATGAAAATTTTCCGGGGATACTGAATTTATAGTAAGGTGTTGCGGTGGAGCGCAGTTTAAAACCGGAAATGTCGTTGGAAGTCACAGGTTTGCTGTCTGTTTCTCCGAGCGAGAACAGTTTGTCGTAGTCGGCACGGAAAAAAAGTCCCATTCCTATTGTAGACTTCCTGCTTAAAAGTCGTGAAAATGAAGTGGATTCAGAGTTGGTGATTGAAATGCCCTTTACAGTCTGGGCTATTGCGGCTCCGTTCTCCCAGACCGTTGAAGTGAGGGTGTTGACCGGAGTGTTGTCGACAGATGTGAAGGAACTCAGTTCGTATACTTTTCCTCTCCTCCGGAAGATTGCGTCAAGCTTGTTACCTGCCTTGAAGTTGTGGCTGCGTACTCTCTGAAAAAGATTTACGGAACGTGAGAGGTCATAAGAGTTGTCGTTGAATGTTCCGTTGAACCAAGCCTGATCTGAAATAAATAAGGATTCTTTGTTTTTTTCAAAACTGGCAACTGTGTATATGTTGTGCCGTGATATACCTGATGAGACTGACTGTTCGAATACGGGATGCCCGATGTCCGTTCCCAGATATTCAGTGCGGGTGTGGTTGTCGAATCGGCTATGTTCAAGATTATACGATGTGTTGATCTTGACGGAGGCTTCATCGGGAAGCTTGAAAAGTGTGTTTGCCGTGAAATATGCTGACTTGTTGTTGAGAAAACGGTTTTCCGAAACCGGTGGGATTCCAAAAGGGGTTCTTTTGAATATTGAATATGCTGTTGAGCCGTCCCGGTCGCAGTCAAGGGATTCGTAAGGTTTGCCGGCATTGTTGCCGTTCGCGGAGATGATGGTCTGGTTTTTGGGCGATATAAGCATTCCATACAGTTTGCCGAGCCACAGCGGATTGCCGCCGTATCCCGCCCCACCGGTCACGTGCCCTACGGGCTGCAGCATTCTTCCCTTTTTGAGACGCAGGTTCAAGGCTGCGCGATCGTCTTCAAGTACCCCTTTCAGCACCCGCTTTGCCTGATGGCGTTCATAGACATCGATTGTGGAAATGTCATCGGGCGTAATATTGCGGCTCGCCACCGAATAGTTGTTTCCCATCAGGTTAAGACCTTCGATATAGAAATTGCTGATAGGCTTTTCACCATAATAGATTCTGCCGTTATTGTCGACCGAGATACCGGGTAATTTTTTTATCACGTCCTCGATGCTTCTGTCGCCTTTTGCGGTGAACGCCGATACATCGTATGATATCGTGTCGCCTTTTACACGTGTGTGCGGTGCTTTGACAATTACTTCATTTAATTCATATGCTTGTCTTACGAGTTTGATTTTTAGTGGATTGACTGAATCTTCCACAATGATTTCCCTGAGTTCATATTTTGGAGAGGAGAAAGAGAGTTTTGCCGGTAAGGAATCCGACTGTATTGAGAAAGCCCCGTTTTTATCGGAACGCGTAAATGACACCGGGGAGGAACCATTATAGCGGTAAAGGCGCACTATGATGCCGGTCAAAGGGTTGTTTTCCTTGTCGCTGATATATCCGTATAAGCGTGCTGCCGCCATGGGAGCCAGGGCAGCAATAGTCAGCAGAGCGGATATCAGGAAGCGTCTGGTCATGATTAAATGTTACTCAAGTTCAATAGGATTGTAAAAGAGTCGCCGGTTACGTAAATGGCTCTTTTCATCAGGCGTCATATGAATGAGCCCCGAGTCTGCTATTGTTTTTGCAGCATTGAGTTTATGGTCTTTCAGGAGGTCTTCATATTTTTTTCGGTTTGTTCGGATAGGATTCGACTTTTTTATTGTTCCGAAAGGGAATTCGTCTTTTTTTAATCCTACCGCCTTGAATTTATGCTCTCCTGTTGAATCTTCGAGACTCAGGATCAGTCCCGGGAGTCCGGTGAACTTCCAGGGACCGTCACTGTAGGGTATGTCGCTATACCATGCGGTCCATTCACGTCCGCGCCAACGAGCGGTAGCTTTGTGACATTCATATCCCAATACTTCCCTTGTTCCCTCTTCCAGTTTCCAGTCGATTGTGGGGATGTCTTCTTCATATCTATATGATTGTCCGAATATGATGCCTTGAAATATAAGAGACTGTTTCGTTCTGTCTTTCAGAACGAGACCTGTGTTGATTGAAGAATCATATTTCTTTGATGTCGCGTTTAATTCGTTCCAGGACTGAAAGGAACCATGATGGGCGTTTGATACGGAGTCTTTCTGATAAGTGCCATATTTAAGATAATAGGAACACTCATTATCGCCTAACGCAAGCATGTGGTATGTGATTTCCCGTTGGTTTAACACCGGGTCGATTGATACATGCGCATATATGACTTCATAGTGTGCCGTGTCGATTACATTATATTGTTCGGAGAATTTCAACATCGGGTATATTTTTTGGTCGGCATCAAAATTTTCCGCATTTGAGTATAATATAAAAAGCATAAATGCTAAAAATATAAATGTTCTCATAAGTACTTAATCTGAAACTTGTCGGATGGATTGAATCCATCCGACTGTGATGATCGTCAAGGAATTGCCGGAAGTGGTTTGTCTGGTTGTTTTTCTTTGTCGGGAAGTGTACCTTCTCCACAATAAATCCGATTTAGTTCGTCGTAAAATTCCAGTGCTTCTTCTTCTGTTTCAAAAAAATCAGGAGAAACTGTCTGAACAGCTTTACCACAAGGGGTATTATGCATCCATGCACCAGCAGTTATTGAGCAAAGAAGCATGAATGTTGCGAAAACAATACTGGTTCGTTTCATAGGCATTTGGTTAACAACGGTTAATAATGAGGTTGGTTAAACACTTTCTAAGTATCACTAATGTGTCGTTGATTTTCCAGAGGTGCGTTTTTTTATGTTTATGAGTATCTTTTGTTGCAAATATAAATAAAAACAATAGATATTGCAACAAAAAGTTATATTTATTTGGATATTATGTCAAATGATGCTGTGGTTGTGTGAATATTGAAGCATATGAGAGTTTTTAGCTTGATAAAATGAACGTGATTCATTTTTAACACTGAACTCGTCTTGACGTATTTACGAAAGTTAAAATAATGGTATTGTTGATTCTTTTCTCAACCTCAGCGGATCTTTCCGGTTGTTTTCACCCCTCTCATCACCGCCAACCGAAAGGTTGGCGGCTCTTCGAATGGCGAAAACACCTCGGAAATATCTCGCTGATGTTAAGAAAAAATAAGTCAAGACGAGTTTATGTTAAAATGGGATAAGAGATCAAGGAGTTTGAACAAGGTGTAGCTGCGGGTTGTTAATATTTCTAAAGACATATTATCAACTATAAACATATCGGTTATGCATAAATCCGGAATAAAGGGGATTATCCCCGGACTGTTGCTTATGTGTGTGCTGCTTGCAGCAGGACTTTCTTCCTGTGTCGTGGATGGTGACGACTGGTGGGGAGGTCCTCCTGCCGGGTGGGATACTTTCAATGATTCCAGACTTGCCGGATATTGGGGGCTTGTGCAGTATAACAGCGACCCGGTAGGGGCGTCAGATGCGAACTATCTCTATTTCAACGGTAACGGCAGAGGATACTATTATTATCTGCAGGGTGGCAGAGAGTATACGGAACGGACTGTGTATTACAGTCAGGATTCGAATACCGGCACGTCAAACTACCAGATCAATATACAGTATGAGTATTCATCGCCGGTCACTATGAATTATTGGTTCACACATGGCGGCAATACAATGTGGATGCAATGGCGCACAGGAAACGGAGCTGTTCAGACCTATGTCTACGACAGGATGGATCGTGCTCCGTGGTGAAGCGGGAAATGTAAGAAGTTGTTAGAAATATAACGCCAAAGGATATAAAGAAAGGGGAGTTGAAAAAATCAGCTCGCCCTTTGTTATTCTGTATTGCCTGCTTTCAGCTGATCCAATAATCGGACATCAGCTGAGTCTGAGTGGATGAATGCTCGGCACAGTTGATTAGATCGGAATCGTTGTATGCGCCGTTGATTTGTGAAGAAATGAAAATAAACTGGGACATAACGTTATTGTGTCTAAATTTTGTTAAAAGTATTAAATAGAGATTTGATGATATAACACTTTTGCGAGGCTTTTGGTTCGCACATACCTTCTGTGAATTGAAAATTTTTAGCTAATTTTGCAGAATAATCAGAAATAAAAGATATATGTCATTAAAATGTGGAATTGTTGGACTCCCCAATGTAGGGAAATCCACTCTATTTAATTGTCTCAGTAACGCAAAGGCACAGAGTGCCAATTTCCCGTTTTGCACGATTGAGCCAAACGTAGGTGTGATTTCAGTTCCCGATGACCGGTTGACAAAGCTGGTGGAAATGTGCAATCCCCGCTCTACAGTGCCTGCCACAGTAGAGATCGTGGATATAGCCGGTCTTGTGAAAGGTGCGTCCAAGGGTGAGGGACTCGGCAATAAGTTCCTTGCCAATATTCGCGAAACGGATGCCATACTTCATGTGCTCCGCTGCTTCGATGATGATAATATAACACATGTCGACACAACGGTGGACCCGGTGCGCGACATGGAGGTTATCAATTATGAGCTTCAGCTCAAAGACCTTGAGACCGTAGAGGCAAGGCTTGCAAAGACTGAGAAGGCTGCAAAGGCAGGTGGTGACAAGTCTGCGAAGATGCAGCTTGAGGTGCTTAATGCCTATAAAGAGGCTCTTTTGCAGGGTAAAGCCGCCCGTTCTGTCGTGATTGAGGGAAAAGAGGAGGAGAAATTTGCGCGCGAGCTGTTCCTGCTCACCAACAAGCCGGTGCTTTATGTATGTAATGTGGATGACGCGTCGGCTGTCAATGGCAACCATTACGTGGAAGCCGTACGTGAGGCGATTGCCGGAGAAGGAGCGGATCTGATGATTGTGGCGGCGAAGACCGAGAGCGAGATAGCCGAACTCGACACATGGGAGGAGCGAAAGGAGTTTCTTGAGGAAATAGGACTGTCGGAATCGGGTGTGAGCCGACTGATACGTGCAGCCTACTCACTGCTTGACCTGCAAACATATTTCACGGCAGGCGCAGACGAAGTGAGAGCGTGGACATTCATGCGTGGAACCAAAGCCCCTCAGGCAGCCGGTATAATCCATACAGACTTCGAGAAAGGATTTATCCGTGCGGAAGTAATCAAATATGAGGATTACGTATCGCTCGGATCTGAGGCGGCGGTAAAAGAAGCGGGAAAAATGGGCGTTGAAGGGAAAGAATACGTGGTGCAGGATGGCGACATCATGCATTTCCGTTTCAATGTCTGAAAATAGCTTCTTTCTGATAGCGAGCCATAAGGACTCCGTCTTCCCAACCGGTAGACGGAGTTACTTTTTTACCCATTGCTTCAAGCAATATATAGTCTGTGATCGGGGCGCCTGCATATATCGAGCATATGACGCCGCCGCCGAGACGCGGATTTACTTCCATCAACAGGAAACGGTCTTTGTCAAGGTCATGCAGGAACTGGATTGTCACCGGACCTGTAAGACGGAAATGTTCGATGACCTTGCGGCTCATGTCGATGAGCTGGGTGTTGCGGTATGTCCTTGTTCTGGTCACTTCTCCCCCCATTATCTCAAGACGTTCACGGGGAACAGTGGCAAGAATATCGCCGGACTCGCTTATGTAGCAGTCAACGGAATATTCCCTGTTGTTTTCTATGTATTCCTGAATTATATATTTGTCAAGATTCTGTAGGAGCATCAGGTCTTCCACATCGTGAAATATCTTGATTCCTCTCGATGAACCACCCTTGCGGGGCTTTACGATTGCCGGCATCTCATTGTCGATTACGGAATATGTGCGGGGAATCGGGAAGCCGGCTTCTTTGAAGAGACGTGCAGCCTCGACTTTGTCGAACATGCGGGATGTGGTGGAGAAGTCAGCCACCGGCACAAATACCCCGTCTATTTTCTCTTTGCACAACGATGCTATCTCTATAGCCGGATTGATGAAGGGGAGAATTATTTTGACATCATGCTCTTTTACAACTCGTGTGATGTCTTCGATCACATCCGGGTCTGAAAAGCTTTTCCCTTTTATCACTTCGCCTTCTATGGCGATGGGGACTTCGGTGTCAAGTTCGTAGGCTATGATTTTTACATCGCATCCGAGACGTTTGCCGCTGTCTTTCAACAGCTGGGCTACCGAGACGCGGCGTGAGCCGCCAAGCATAAGGATTGTTGTGTTCATCTGGGTGTGTGAGGAGTTGAATGAGGAGAAATTTGTGTTACATGGAATAGGAGCCGATATGCCGCATTTTCTTGTCTTCGAAAATGTCTGAAATCTTGAAGAATATGCCGCTTTCCTCGACATCTCCGAATTCACGGTTTATGGCGGTCCCGAACATTCTCATTGTGGGTGACAAAGCCATATATGAGTTTACGAGCGGGGGGATTTTCAGATCATGTTCGCGGATGAAATGATTGAGAATGCGGAAATCCTCTTTATAGTCAGACCCGGTGAAGCGAGACTGTATTTCGATGGAATCCGCAGCTGTAGGCAGCGGGTCGATTGGTGTGACAAGGGAGTCAGGATCCGGGAAATGCTTGTGCATGAATCCAAGAATCATGTCGCGGCACTCATGGTTATATTGCGGATACATTGTCACTTTGCCGAAAAGATACTTGATCTGCGGATATACCACTGTCAGCGCGCCGAGACCGTCCCAGAGGTTGTCAAGGGCATACAATGCCTTTGCGCCGGCTTTTGTCGTCTGGTATTCAGGAGCCACGAACGAGCGCCCGAGTTCGATTGTTTCCGGAAGAAATTCAGATATGAACCGCTCGGAGAATCTGAACATGTGGGATGTGGCTATTCTCGGCACTCCGTTCACAATCTCTATGTCTTCGCCGAGAATAAAGCGGTAGCCGCCGATTATCTCACGGTCGGCGGGATTCCAGACAATCATCTGGCGGCAAGGAGACGGCATGGTGTCAAATTCATCTATGTCGCAGTCGAGACCTGTGCCGCCTCCGGCATCACGGAATGCGATTTCCCTCAATCGTCCGATCTCACGCATGGTATGGGGCGCATTGAAGGCGTCGACGACATAAATCTCGTTGTCACCTTTGTTGGTATGGCGCAGGAGTCTGTCGGGCGTCAGTTCTGCCTCTATCAGCGCGGGGTCTATTTTCTCTATGATGGGTTGCATATCTATCAGTTGAATCCTTGGACAAATGTCTCGGGATTCTTTTGAATTGCAAAATTAATAAAATCTCATTTAGTATGCAAACACACTACACGGCAACTCATCGGTCTTCCTTCGACGGAAGAAGATATTTCGAGAAGAAGCGCCACACTACATTGTGAGTGTCAATATCTTTGACGTGCCAGGAGTGCGCGCCGCCCTCGATTCTGTAGACTTCGACATCAAAACCGGAAGGTGAGTCGTAATATGTGGTGCGGGTCACGGTACGTGTCGGGTCGTTAAGCGTGGGGAAAGTTTCGGTGCGCATGGAACAGCAGCGGTTTGCCGTTGCCATAGTGCTGACTGCGAGGGGCACGGGAATGTAGCTGCCCCAGCCTCCGGTGTTGTCATGGTCGCCTTCCCACATGGATGTCTTGTCGGCGTCTCCGTGAATCTCCATAAATGGAACGGCTTGAGGCAACGGATTGTTTAGATAGGTGCATTCAAAAAGCAGTCCCGCCACAGATGCGTACGCACGAAAAAGTCCGGGAGCGGTGAAGGCAAGCTGGTAGCATAGGTCTCCGCCGTTAGACATTCCTGCCATAAAAGAGTTTTCCCTGCTCAGGTTGAAACGAGAACACACCTCCTCCTTGAGTTTCGCAAAGAAATCCGCTTCATCGATATTCATGGAATCCTGAGGTGGATAACCGACTTTCCATCCGTCTTTTCCACGCGAGTCCGGTGCCCCGTCGGGATAACACACCGCGAAACCTTCACGTTCGGCAGTGGCGTTCAGACCAGTGCGCCAGCGTGTTTTGGATCCGTAGCCGTGTGTGTAGATCACCAGTGGTGCGTTCTGTCTGAGTGTGTCGGGGAGATACATGGAATATGTGCGAATTGTGTCGCCATATGCGAACTCGTATTTTACGATCTCTTTTTTGTCGGCATTGCATGTCAGGAACGATATCGCTCCCAAAAGCGAAATAATGAGTTTCTTCATTGTGTGTTATTTCGTTGTTAAATAAGCTGTTTTAGGAATTACTTGGAATTAAAGCCGGTAATTTTACCGATTGCCTATTATATTCCTGTGGAGCGACCGTTTTGTTTCTTTCTCCCCGGCTTTCAGCTTTTCTTTTCCGACGGAGTCAAGATATGTCTCCTGAAAAACGTCCCAGATATACTCCACAGCCGTGTCTGACGGATGGACAAGGTCTCGGGCATAGAAGCGATAGTCGCGGAGGTCATCGGTAACAATCTCGTATGCCGGGAAATAACGACAGAAATCATATCTTTCACATAACTTTTCAATCGCCAGCGTGAGCACAGCTTTTGACCTGGCGTTCCCCTCGAAACCGTCTTTCAGATGTCGCACCGGACTCACGGTGAATATGACTTTCAGCAGGGGGTATCTGTTATGCAGCTCCTCAAGCAGTGGAAGCCATGTGTCGGCAATCTCTTCAATGCCGATGCGCCTTCGGGTGAAAAGAGCCTGAGGCTGTTTATGGCAGTTGGCAACCACATAATCATCTTCATTAAGGAAATAGCACCACGAAGTGCCGAACGTAATGAAAAGAGCCTCAGCCTCTTTTATGATGCTGTCGAATGTTGAGAAAGATTCTGCAATCCGGTCAAGGACCTCATCGGCAGACGAGCCTGATTTTTTTGAATCGAAAAGCCAGGAATGAAAAATTCCTTCATTGCCGAAGATTGAGTCCGGAATGTCTACATATAATCCCGATAAAGACATCCGGAGCACTCTTGCTATGGACAGTGGGTTAAACAGTACTCCGAAAGGGTTGCAGGCATTCCATCGGCAGAATTGCATGCGTTGCGAGATGTTGTCGGCAAAACATGACCCCATGAGTAAAACAGGCTTCTCCGGATTCAACGTGAAGTTTTCACGCACGGGGGTGTATTCTGTCCGGAATTTTATTGTCTGCATAAAGTGTAGCTTGAGTTGTTTAGACGAAATGAAGACTTCGACAAGTTCTCTGCAAATTTAATCAAGATCTGAGGAAAATACAAATGAAACTTATGATGCGCAGCCGACGAAGCCGGTTGTAGTCTTGTCATGGTTTATGATCAAGGATGTGCAGGTTGGGGGTGAATCCGTCCGCACAAGCAGCTATGACTGCTTGTGCATATCCGGAAGTGGTATATATGAAGACTTTGCGTTCCGGGTGCAAGCGTGCCAATAGAAGAGCCAGCTCTCCATACCCATTCTTGTCGTCAAGATATATATCCCCGGGATTTGCGTAATCCAGCAGAATATCAGTCCTGGAGCGTATCTTTTTCAAGGTTTTTCCGGCTGAGGTCTCGATCTCTCTCCCCTTGTAAAGATATCTTCCCATGACGCATTCCATGGCGTATGCGAGTTCCGTCTGGTTCTTTTTTCGGCGGATTTCGGAGCGGTTGAAATCGTATCTTCCGGTCAATACACTCCCAAGTGTGACAGGATAGGGGCGTATCGAACCGTCACTGCGGCGTGTGAGCCATTTGAAAAGCAGTGGCGGGAATAGATATGCCATGAGGACTACGGAAACCATACCCACCACCGTCACTTCGCCAAGCGAACGCATTGCCGGGTGTTTTGCAACCAGAAGAGTGCCGATGCCGATGAACATTATCAGTGCAGACACGATGATGCTGTTTTTGTATGATTGCAGCAGTTTGCGGCGACAGGCGAATTCATATGTGAGACCTTCCGTCATGAAGATGGTGTAGTCGTCACCCTGACCGAATATGAAAGTTGCAAGAATTACATTGACGATGTTGAATTTTATTCCCAGAATACCCATGATTCCGAGAATCCATATCCAGCTGAAAGCCATAGGCAGGAATGAAATCATGGCAAGTTCGATGCTCCCGAGTGAAATCCACAGGAATATGAACACGATGAATCCGCATGCGACCCCTATATAGTTGAAATCATCGGAGAGCGTGTCGGCAATTGATCCGTTCATGCTCCTTACATCAAACACCAGCCCTCCGAATTCACGATGACCCGACAGGGTGTCTTTAATCTCGTCTGCAGATGACAGAGGCACTTCGATTACCTGAACGATGGATTTGCGTCCCGACTCAGGATCCTCACTTATGTTGCCCGTAAATACTGAGGAATATAATTCCTTGAAGTTTTCGAAATCCTGCGGAGCATAGTCAGCGGAAATCGCATCGTTGAAAGGGGAGAACGCTTCCGGGCTGAAACCGTGGCGCAGTGCCGCCTCCGTAAGCGGTGTTGTGGCTGACTCTCTGAATTTCCCGGCAAATTCATTCCATCTGGCAAGACGCCGTACCTGTTCTTCCCGGGATGTCAGGAATGAGTTGACTTCATTGCACCGCGTAGCCATGCCTGAATTTACAAGAGAGTCAATGGCTCTGCTTATTATTCCGCTTTGAGAGAGGGCTTCGTCCCATGTTGTGCCGCTGCTGACGATATAAAGGTTTTCCGTATCGCCGTTCTGATTTGCAAGACTTGAGAAATACTCCAGATCAGCTTTTTGTTCATCTGTCATATAGTTGATGTTTCGCATGTCGGAATCGAATTCGGTGCGCAGGCTGAAAAATCCGAATACTAAGGTGAGAACAAGTACCCCCCACACTATCCGGCGATTGTTTTCAAGAGACAAGCCGGCAAGGCGTGTTATCAGACGAGGATCGGCGGTGGTTCTGTCTGTCGTTTTCCGTGTCTTCACAGCGTGAGGGAGGAATATGAGCACGAACAGTATTGTTCCGGCGAGCAGAAGAGACGCGAACAGTCCCAGGTCGTGAAGTGCGGGAGCATTCAGAGGCACCAGACACAGGAACGCGCCGACTGTCGTTATGTTCCCCACCACAAGAGGAGATATGATTTCCTTAAACGCGGATCTTGGCTGTGTGCTGTCTTTAAGATGATCTATGAGATGCAGCGGATAGTTGACCGCAATACCGAGAATCACTGAAGCGATTCCTATCACGATAATTGACACGGAATCATAAAAGAGTGCGATTGCGCCCATAGCAAAAAGCCATCCCCAACCGATGGATACGAGAATCAGCAGAATGTTCCTCAGATTACGGAACACGTATATGAGGAGCAGCAATATAAGTATGCCGGCGATGCTGATTGCAATGATGCTGTCGCTTTTGATGCGGCGAGCGTTTTCCGCAGCTATGACAGGTCCTCCTATGATATGTATGTCGAGGTTGCTGTTCTCTTTTTCGGTCATGGACACCGCGTCTTCAAGCATAGCCGCAAGCGAGGCGTTATGTTCCGATTCGTGTGCTCCGAATGCGGATTCGAGAATTACGATGGCTTTTTTCGCGTCAGGAGAAAGAATATATCCGTCGTATGTGTCGAAATTAATCGACATACCGCCGTTTTTCAACCTTTCCGGCACAGGGGAAAAGAGATTGAGCGGATCCCTTGATATATTTCCTGCCAGTATGCCCGATGAAGGGAAGAGCAGCATCTGCTTGTCTTCTCGGATCTGCCGATCGATATATCCCGGATCGGACAGAAGGGAGTCTATTCTCGCGTAATCCTTGTCAGTCAGGAAATAAGGTATGTTCTCATAAATGAAATCAGTTACTCCGAGCATCTTCTCCATGTCAATTTCCTTGATCACACTGCTGAGAAAGCCGATAGAATCCAGCCGCTCGATGCTCGCTGCAAAAGCTTCGACACCGTCCGCAAGTTCCTGAGGGTCTGTATACGTAGTGTCGCGGGTGGAGATGACTGCATATATTTTGTCAGCACCGGAGATGTCCTGATATACCGACATTGCTGTATGGTTCTTTTCATCAAGCGGAAGGAAATCGGATATATCCTCCTTATATCCGAGTCTCAGAAACGACAGCACAAGGGCTGTCGTGGAGGCAAGAAACAGTCCCCACGCAAACAGCGGATATCGCTTGAAAAGGTCATAGAGGCGAAGCATAGGTTTTTCTGTTGTCGATGAATTTGACCGGTTTGCGGTTGCTGCCGGGGTTGTTGATTTTGCTGATGTCTTCGGGGGAAAGGATCTCTACGATGGGCGCGACGCGGATTCTTGATCGGAAGCGGTCCTTAAGGTCCTTGATCATGTCGAAAGGTTGGGCTGAAGCCACACCGGCTTTCACCACAACCTCGTCGGTGCCGGCAAAACTGTTGCGAACCTCTACCACATAGTTGATTACGTAAGGTGTATTGTCGAGCACGTCATTGATTGCAGGTGGATATATTGTGGTTCCCTTCAGCTTTATCATATTGTTTTTTCGTCCTACAAGCGGAGTAAGCCTGTATGAGTTTCGTCCGCAGCGGCATTCCCCTGTCACCTTGGAGCTCATGTCGCCGGTGCGGAACCGGAGCAGCGGCATTCCCTCGACTCCGAGCGTAGTGATTACCACTTCCCCGACTTCGCCGTCTTTCACCGGAAGATTGTTGTCGCCGATTATTTCCACGATAATCAGTTCGGGGTGCACATGACCTCCGCAGCCGAAAGGACATTCCGAGAATGTGGCTCCCATCTCCGTAGAGGAATATGTAGCGAACAGATCGACATCCCACTTCTCCTTTATGCGGTTGCCGAGAAGGTTGAGGGAGAAATCCTGTTCTCTGAGACCTTCACCGATACCGATGATCCGTCGTATGCTTGAGTTCCGGTAATCGATTCCGTTCATTTCCGCGTATTCTATAAGACGCAATATGAAGGATGGCACACACATTATGGTGTCCGGTTTGAGCCGGTTGATTGTGTCCCATTGCAATTCCGGCATGCCGTTGCCAACGCGTATGACGCTGGCACCCAGTTTGCGGATTCCAAGGAAATATGCAAGTCCTGCCATGAATCTTTTGTCAAGTGTCGTCATCAGCTGCACAATATTTCCCGGCTTGACACCGGCACATGAAAAAGATTTCATTTCATTGTATGCCAGTCTGTCAAGGTCTTTGTCGGTGCATCCGAAAGTAACGGGGTCTCCCAAGGTTCCCGATGTCGTGATGTAGTCTATTATTTTTTCCGGTGGCACACAAAGAAAATCCGCATTATGGAGTTGAAGGTCTTTTTTCTCGGTAAACGGTATTTTTACCAGATCTTCGGTGGTGCGGATATCATTGATGTTGATTCCGTTGTCGCGGAATACCCTCCGGTAGAAAGGTGAATTGTCCGCGAGATAACGCAATGCCTCGCGGAGTCTCCCGTTCTGGTATTCCTCTATTTCTGCGGGAGAGCGGAACTCTATGTCTTCTTTCATCATATTCATTTGAACAGAATTCTTAACCAGTTGATGAAATCTTCTTTCCAGCTTATCGCCTCGGAAGTCGTTTTCTCAGGATTTGCCCCGAAACCGTGTCCGCCGGTCTTGAACTGCACATATCTGTGTCTTACTCCGGCAGCGGTCATGGCAGAATCAAACAATACGGAATTATGGTAATCGACGACAGGGTCGTCGATGCAATTCATTAGATATACCGGCGGCATATCCCGGCGCACATGTCTTTCAAGAGAAAGGGAATCTTTCATTTCAGCAGATATCGCCTTCCCTTCTCCCAGAAGTCCCCGGCGTGAACGCCTGTGAGTGGATTTGTCAGTCATCGATACCACCGGATAAATAGGTGCGATGAAATCGGGTTTAAGCGAGACATGTGGTGTAATGCCGAGGCTTTTCAGGGAATTGGTGTCAAAGAATATTCCGGACATGGCTGAAAGATGACCTCCGGCGGAAAATCCCATCACTCCAAGACGATTGGGATCAATGCCGAATCTGCCGGCATTGTCGCGAATCAGCTCGATGCTACGTTGCACGTCCTGCAGCATATCGGGATAACGGTGTCCGCGGCGTACATATCTGTCGTGCCAGATAAATGCGTTGATGCCTGCAACGCGATATTCGAGCACGAATGCGGAAATTCCGTTGCTGCGGAGCCATTCCGCGACACCGGTTCCTTCCGTTTTACGGTCAAGCCAGAAATAGCTTCCTCCCGGGCACACTATGCATGCGGTATTATTGTTTCCCGGTGCAAGATATGGTGTTAGTGTCACTTGCTCTTTGCATCGGGTTCCCTTCCATATGTCGATTGATTTGTCTCCGGCAAAAGAGAGGAGGCATGAGGCTGAGAAAAACAGCGTTAAGAGTATTTTAAATATCCTTGCAGGCATCGTTGATTCCTTTGACAATTGTGTTTTTGCCTAAAATGGCTTCTGCAGTGTATATTGCGGTCAACGGCACTCCGCACATGCCGTGCAGGTTTATGTTCTGACCGGTCAGAAATAGGTTTCTGACTTTGGAGTGTATTGGCAGCTGGGAGAAAATCAGGTTCCGGCAATCTTTCCGGTAACCGAATATCGCGCCATCTCTGGTGTTGTAATAATCACGGATGGTCAGCGGACTTGCCGAATATATGCAGGCTATGCTGTCGTAAATATCGGGAAAGATTGTCTGTAGTTTGTCAAGAATCTTTCTGACATTTTCATTTTTCCAATTCTCATAATCCTCGCCACGGTGTCCGACAGTGGTGTTTTCCCATTTTCGGACAAGTTCATAACTCATTATGCAGTGCACAAGAAGACGGTTTGCGAATTTGCCCTGCCCGGGATCCGGAGGCGTCATGTACATAAAGCACTTGGGCCAGTCGCACGGATCGAAATTATCCTGATTCCACATATTGCCGTAGTCTTCCATATAATAGCAGGTATGGTCGATATAGGGGAATCTGTCCGGTTTGAGGTCGATATAAATAGAAAATGCTGAATAAGAATCGGGAATCTCGTTCAGACGTCTTGCGAACACTCGCTGAAACGCGCCTTCCGGCAAAAGTCTCAACAAAGCAACCGGATGAATAGCTGAGATGTAATTGACTGCTTTGTATATACCTCCGTCCGATGTGTGTACAGCTGTTATCATCTTGTCGGAGACATCGATTCTTGTCACGTTTCTGTTTGAAAGCACATTGCCTCCTGCGTTCTCGATGACTCTTTTCAGTGCATCCGCCAGCTGCTGGCTGCCACCTTTGAAACGGGTCGCTCCATTGATGTAGAGTACATGTATCAGGGCGTGTACATATGCGGGTGTATGCCCTTCGACTCCTCCATATAACGGATTGAGATAAGCCAGCAACTCTCTGAGCCGCGGATCTGACACATGCGAGTTTATCAGACTGTCTGCTGACCATGTGAATTTCTCCGAATGAATCCTGACATCTCCGTTATCTTCCTTCAGATAGAAAAGAGGTATTTCTTCCGTCAGTTCATAAATGTCTTCCACGTATGCGCGTATTCCACCTGTCTCTTCCGGGAAGTATTCCGACATGCATTTTATGAAATTCTCTTTTCCCGATGCAATGCGGTAGACATCGCCGGTTTTCTTATAATGGATCTCGTCGATGCAGTCGCTGTCGATATGCTGCAGATCAAGGGAATCGTATATTCCGAGGTATCTGCATATCTTATGGAGATTACCGTTTTCTCCGAAACCACCCATTACGTGCATCCCCGTTTCGAAGATTTTTCCTTTGCGATGGAAGCATTGCAGACCACCCCCGATGATAGCGTTCTTTTCAAGAACGGTCACTTTCTTTCCGTTTCTTGCAAGGAAAGCCCCGGAGAAAAGTCCGCCGATGCCGCCTCCTATTATTATGCAGTCTGTCTTATCCTTCATATTCAGAGGGTTATAGTCTTGTCAAAATCTTTCTCATTTCCGAATTCGTTGTTCCAGACGGCATGAATGAAGTGCAGGTTGGAGGGGAGTGCAGGAGTGTCGGAGGCAATCCGGAAATCTTCGGCATCCTCAATATAGGAGAATACTTCCGCGTCTTTGTTAACTAAAGCGTAAAGGAGGGGAAAAACCCCGATTCCACCGTTGATGATGCGAACTTTGCCGAAATTCCGGCAATTGATGATGTCTGCATGGTCAAATGCCTTCTTAAGTTCTTTCTTGCATCTGCTGACTATGCTCCATCCGCGGTAGGCGTATTTGTAGAGCACAAGACTCCGGAAATATTCCGCATCTTCGTTTTTGCGTAGGAGCCGTTCATATTCATTTTTTATCAGGCTGCGGAAATAAGAGGCTTGTTTGCGGAAGGGGAGTTCCTCAAGTTCACGGTTTCCGGTGCGTTGCATTATCCGGAGCGTAAGTTTCCCTTTGCGGAACAGAAAGCTTCCTTTAGGCAGGAAATGTCCCGCCCCGTGCAAGACAAGGGGCAGAATGTCAAGATCCAGTTCTTTTGCCAGCAGGAACGCACCCTGATGGAAACGCATCACACGGCTGTCGGGTGAACGTGTTCCTTCGGGAAAGATCACAATCGAGTAGCCGTTCTCTTTCAGTTTTCTGAGCCTGGGCATTATATTTTCTATTCCTTCCGATACGGGTAGGAAATCCGCATGATGTATGATATTGCCGAAAACAGGACTGTTCCATACCCAGTCGTTTGTCAGAAACACAAGTTTCGGATGCATGGCGATAAGCAGCGGCAGGTCAAGATGAGACTGATGGTTGCATATGACCAGTGCCGGTCGGTTGAAATCCTCATTCGACGGGTTTTCATATGTTGTTCGGGCTCCGGGATAATTACGGGTTGTAAGTTCGCATCCCCATCTTACCATTTTGTGGAAACGAAGTTTTTTCCTGTCGGAATTCTTCCCTTTAAGGAAATATATGGATGCGAAAGGGGAGAAGACCGCAGTCGCCATAAACGTGAAGAAGGAGAATCCGTAGATTGATCTGAAAATTCTGCAGAGGGTGACGGCTGCATCGAGCTTTTCGCCTCGTTTGCGTGTGAACAGTCTGAACTCTTTATTGAAAATCCGGTGTTGCGTGAATGAATTGTATATGCGTGCCGGGATTCCGTATAATATTGCCGCGAAGCAAAGAATGGTGTTCAGTATGCTTATGCGCGTAAAATCAAGCGCAGGTCTGAAATGCGACACCCTTTCGGATTGAGGGGGGTAGTAGACCGCGATCGGTATCGGGATAATCTTTGTGCCATGCCATGACGCGAATACCAGAAGTTCCAGTTCCGCCTCATATCTGCTTGTGAGGAGTGACATGCCGTGAAGTTTACGGAGGGGATAGGCCCTGAAGCCGGTCTGTGTGTCTTTAAGTCTGCGTCCTGTCTGCAGATGGAACCAGAAGTTGGAAAATTTGTTGGCAAAAGAACTCTTTCCGTTTATGTCTGCATTAGATAGATCCCGCTCCCCGATGATCAAAGCTCCCGGGTTTTCCACTATTGTTCTGACGAAAGAGGGGATATCCTCCGGATAATGTTGCCCGTCGGAATCAATGGTTATCGCATATTCGTATCCAAGTCTCGCCGCTTCCATGAACCCTGACCTGAGCGCGTGTCCTTTGCCTTTGTTTTCAGAATGTGTGATTATGTTCACCGAATCATTGAAAGATTCAAGAATACACTCCGTTTCATCGGTGCTCCCGTCGTTGACCACTATGACATCCGCGCAGAAATCCAGTATTCCGGCAATCACATCGCGGATTGTACCGCCATTGTTGTATGTCGGTACAAGCACGCAGATTTTATGTCTGCGCATTGTCTCAATCAGTGTGTTTCTGTCGGGAGGATTCATTTACAGCGGTATATTAGGGAAAGTCTTGAGAAAACCATGTCTTTTTCCGTTATTGTCGCCGACACATTTATGGAGTTGTCGTGTCCATCGGATATTTTTCTGAAAGTAAAGGTTATGTTTTTTGTCTCAAGCGGATTTATTATGGATAAGAATTTTGCGTTCGATACGGTTGTCAGTGCCATTTCCCTCTTCATCAGCAATGACAGGAGTTCGGATGCCATCTGTATGATGCATACTCCCGGAGTAATCGGTTTGCCCGGGAAATGCGCTTTGTAGATCGTGCAGTCCGGAATCAGTTCCAGTCTGAATGATCTTTTGTTTGTGTCTGACGAGATTATTTTATATAAATTGTCATTCAGTGTCATTTCCTGAAGTTGTTTCTAAAGGGGTGAATGAATAGCTGATTTTCCTGCGTAAGTTGACAACAGTGATGCTGTTGTCATTTGTACTTACCTGATATTTGCCTTTCCTGTCGGCGGGGAGACCTTTCAATATCCGAAGGCAGAATCTGAGGTCATTCCCGAGCATTCTTCGGATATGCCATTTGTCAAGAAAACTGATGACGCTGACAAGTCTGAGTTTTCCGTTCCGTCTGGAATATGTGAAGTCAACTGCGGATATGCCGAATTCGTTTATCATGCTTCCGTTGATTGAGTCATCCGATTCATTTGTTATCAACACACCTGAAAGATATCCTTTTGGCATAGAAATGCTGAAAGAAAACCGGTCTGCGTCACACTGGATGCCGGAATATGCGATACTCGGCAATAAAACGGATATGCTACTTAGCAGGAATAGTAAAAAGGCTCTCATTCAGTGCTATATTCTTTTTTATGTTTTTGAGTCTGATTTCAGTGCGGTCATTGTTTTTTTCGAAAATGTTGATTTCGGAAATCATGAGGTCGCTTTTCGAGAATGAAAGTGTGATCTTTGCAAACATCTTTTTCAATTCTTTCTTTTTGGGAATGAGTGTGACGATCCAGACCGCATTGCCGTCGGAGACGGAGACCGTGAATTCAGAAATGTCTGACAATGCCTTGCCTGTAACGGTATTCATCATTATTCTTGCCACCTCTTTGAAAATCCTGTTGCTTCCCGTATCTATCACATCTTTTCGTTGGTCATTGCCTACATATACCTTTGTTCCGTTGAAAATGAAGAGGTATCTGTAGGGTGTTTTGTATTCCCACCGCAGTCTGTCGGGTTGTCTGTAGCACATCTTTCCCTCCGATAGCAGCTTGTCGCTCAGAAGCGACAGATGTTTGGTCTGGGAGAATGTGCAGCTCATTGACTTCAGTCCTGAAGCAGTCTTGTTTATTTTTGCCGCTATCTCTTTCTGTTGCCGTTCGGAAAGAGGAGCCGCATTGACAGCCACGAGACATATCGTCGTTGTCAGTAATATCATTATTAATCTTTTCATTTCTTGTTCAATATTTTAGGGGATAGAGTTATGCCGGGTTGTCAGCCGGCTGCAAAAAAACATCCTGTCATTATCAGAGCTACACCGAGCCATCGGTTCCAGGCTACTGTTTCATGAAGGAAAACCGCGGCAAAAACCAGAGCTATCACATAGCTGATGCTTGCCAGAGGGTAAGCCATGCTCAACGGATAATGTTTCAATATATACATCCATAGCAGCGAAGCTCCACCGAAAAGAATGCCGCTTGCAAGAAACCACCAGTTTGTAAGCAGTTCTCCCCAGAACGACGTTGTCCAGGCGAATGCCGGCATTCTTGCCAGTGCAAGTTTGAGTGTCAGCTGCCCCAGCGACAGCATTGCACTTTGAATGACTGATAATCCGATGAGTTGCCACATGACAGTTGATTTTATTTCTTTACAATTTCTCCCGGTTGCCGCTGAAGCCGGATGATAGACCAGTCCGAGCCTTCGGAATGGTTAATGAGAGTTATCCGTCCTGTTTTGTCATCACCACAGCTCTCAAGGATTCTCACACCTTTGTAGAATGCCATTGCCGATGACGAAAAGTTGTCTCCGAACGTTTTTTTATATTGCTCCGTAGAAGGGGAGTAGTCAAGATTTTCAAGAAGCTCCAGATAAGGAGCATCGTTAAGAGGATTGCCGTTTATGCCGAGCATTAGCATCGGATCTGTATCTTCATTGAGCAGAGCCGCAAGTTTCTCCATATCTGGCTTGTGGAAAAGTTTTATATCTTTTATCTCGCAAGCGGAGGTAGAATCGCTTCCTGATGACAGCATGGCGGACATGGAAGTTTCTGAAATGAATGCAAATTCCGGATGAGTCCGCTCCATTACAAGTGCCATGAACGGTGTGACTTCATCGTGTGCACCAATCAGAGCGTTGCGTATCATGCCGCTCTTTATCTGTAGCCATGCGTCAAGCAACGCGCTTTCAAACGAAATCCCCATGTGGGAGTAGGTGTTGTTGTAGCCATGACATTTCAGAATTATTGCTATAAGAGAGCTTATAGTGTTGTGGGTTGACTGCATGAACAAGGTCGGTTTCAGGCAATTCTCTCCATACCGGCACAAATCAATAAGAAACTTCTCGGAATTTTCCATACACCCGGTCCCTGTACCCGTTATAATCGCTTCCGGGTGAGAAATGCCGGACTCGTTCAGTGCTGTAATGGATGTCACTAATGCGCGTTTGAGAATCCTGCTCATTCGTCTTGCCTCCGATGGCGGGATCAGATTCCTGGTATCAGGCTCTTGGGCGCGGACAAAATAATCCGTATATCGACACGGATTATCAATCCACTCGTCGCAAAGCGGTTTCTGACATGACACTTGTGTCATGGACAATACAAAACAGCGCGTCTCTTTATTCATGTTACTGTAATTGACACTTTGAGAAGATCAGAGCAGAATCGTTTCCTCCGAATCCGAATGAGTTGTTTATGATGTTTTTTATGTCCCTTTGGTTATCAGTGCCTGTAATGGGAATGCCCCCTTCGTTTATGGGAGTGCTCCATCCGAGGTTGGGCGGCAAGAAGCCGTGTTGCAAGGCGAGCAGGCATATTACTGTCTCTATTGATCCGGATGCGCTGGTGGTATGCCCTGTGAACGCCTTTGTAGAAGAGAAGGCGGGTATCTGTGTGCCCCATATTCTCTCCATTGCCGCCAGTTCTGACGCATCGTTATTGGGCGTACCGGTGCCGTGTGCGTTTACATAGTCGATGTCGCAGGGACTTAGTCTTGCCATATCCATCGCCTTCCGCATGGCGAGATATGCGCCTTCTCCGTTTTCCGATGTCGCTGTCTGGTGAAACGCATCGCATGTATTGGCATAGCCGCTCAGTTCCGCGACAGGGCGCACGTTTCTCCTTTTTACGGATTCCTCGCTTTCAAGCACAATGTATGCGGCTCCTTCTCCGAGATTTATTCCGGCACGGTTGCGGTCGAACGGACGGCACGTATCCTTGTCGAGAATCATCAGTGTGTTGAAACCGTTAAGGTGGAATTTTGTAAGAGCTTCAGCCCCTCCTGCCACAACAATATCCGTCACCCCCGATTTTATCAGGTTCGCACCGAAAATGATCGCGTTTGCCGCAGACGAGCACGCCGTGGAAGTGGTTGTCACCATGCCGAAGGGTCCGGTATTGTCTGCAATCATCCCTGAGGAATATCCGCAGTCGTTGTATTTCAGTTCCAGACTGTCTTCGGTCTTGGATTCGGCATCGAACGCGGATTTGAAATATTTCTCGGTCTTGTCCATGCCTCCGACTGTTGTGCCGCTGACAAATGCCGCGTCGGCAAGGTCGGTGTCTGCAAGTGATGCCGAAGATACAGCCTCCCTTGCGGCGGTTATTCCCAGCAATACCGTGCGCAGACCATTTTCCGGATATCCGACACCCAGCATTAGGGCAATATCTTCATTCGGCAAAGCCACTTCTCCAGCAGGGAACTCCTTGTGTCCGGTGGAAAGGTGGCGTATGACATCTATGCCGCTTTCTCCAGACAGTAGGGATTGCAGTGTAGCTCCGGTGCCTGTGCCCAATGCCGATATGATACCTGTGCCGGTGACGAATATCTTCATTTCGTGCGGTTTTTGCTGACGTAATCGGCTATTGTAGCCACAGACCTGAAGATTTCTTTACCTTCGGCGGGATTGGTCAGTTTTATGCCGTATTCCCGTTCGAGAAGAACAATCAGCTCGAGTGCGTCTATTGAGTCCAGACCGAGACCGGAGCCGAAAAGGGGTGCCTCCGTATCAATATCACTGATGGTCATGTCTTCGAGGTTGAGTGCCTCGATGATCTGTGTCTTCAATTTATCTATAAGTTCGTTCATAATATTGTTATATGTCTGTTTTTTCTGTGTTATCGTATCTTGGTTTTGTTGTCTGTCACCAGTTTCATGTCGGCGAGATAATCAGTCTCGTCATTATAGTCGACCCATCCGGTGAGAAGAAGAGAGGGCGATGATGTGATGAAAACTGAAGCGGCTATATCTTCGATTAGTGCTGCGTCATATTCATCGAGAATGTAAAACGAGGATTCCCCGTATATCTTGTTACGTATCGCTATCTCACCCGTGACAATGTTCGCCAGTGTGTATACGAACAGCGCGGGACTGGGGAAATAGTTGTCATCAGAGACAGTCTTCTGGTAGTTTCTGTCGGTAATGAGAGAGCCGTTGCGGTTGAAAAGCGCTATTGCGGCGTTTTCCCTTATCGGCGCAGGAATGTTCTTAAGAAGGAGTTCCGCTGCCATGAAACCTAATCTGCACAGAGAGTCCATCTTGAAGAATTTAGGATAGTCTCCGGCAAATTCACGGTATAATTCGGTTATCGAACCGGTGAAGATGCATTTGCCGTCAAGAATCGTTTCCTCCCGGGTTATTCTTACTTGAGAAACGGTATTCATGCCTCACCCCCTTTCCTGGGTGTCGCGCATGGCGGGACATTACGTCTCCTGTAAGCTATTCCAGCATTGGAACCTCCGAAGCCAGACAGTATTTTTATGAAAGTGTTCCTGTCCGTTTCTCTTGTCGCGGAGGATGCGGATATGCCGTAAGTTGTTCCTTTTGTGCCATATCCCTTAGTGGCGGGTATGACACCTGTCTCAACGGCTTTCATAGAAAGTATGGTCTCGATTATTCCTGCTGCACCCAACGTATGCCCGAAGTATCCTTTGAATCCGTTTGCCGGCAAGTCTTCGAGTCCGGAACGATGAAGCGCTATTGATTCCATCTCATCGTTATATGGCGTGGCTGTGCCGTGAAGATTGACAAAAGCGATGTCGTCACGGTCTATCTTTTCCAGAATGTCCTTAAGTACGCGGAATGCTCCTTCGCCGGTGCGGGAGGGTCCGGATATGTGGTTTGCGTCGTTATGATTGGAACAGGCGGCAAATTCCCACAAACTTCCATTGCCATAAACATTTGTTCCCCCGATATTTTCCAGAATCATTGTTCCTGCAGCCTCGCCAAGATTCAGACCTTTGCGCTCTTTGTCAAACGGTCTGCAAGGCTCGGGACTGAGAGCCTTGAAAGACTGGAATCCTGAAATTATGAATCTTGAGAGCACATCGCAGCCGATAACTACGGCATAACGGTATTTCCCGCCAAGAAGCAGGCGTATTGCGGCAATCTGCGCGCAGACTCCCGAGACGCATGCATTGGATGTCACGACAGGGGTGTTGGTGTTGCCGAAATATCGGGCTATCTTTTCCGCTGAAAACGCGAGACGGCAACCGGGACAGTCGGGTTCTGTCTCAAGCATGTCAACGTTTCCCTTTGTGGTCGAGATAACGAATATGACGTCTTCGCATTCCGCCTGGAGCGCACATGACGATATGGCGTCTGTGGCGGAAAGGATGCACAGTTTCTCAAAAAAAGTATACTCATTGTCTGATAGCGCATGGTCGGCGAACAAGCCGGAAATAAGCTCCCGGTCAAGCATAGAGGCGCAGAATGCTTCCGGAAGACCGAATGTGTCTTCATGATTCCGGAGCATACTCATACCTTTTGATACTGACGAAAAATTTTCTTCCGTTGTCAGTCCCATCGGAGAGATTATGTTATCGGCGATGCATGCAATCATAGAACCTCCCATTTCTCTTTCCATTCGCGGTAGAATTCGGGATTCTCCCACACGAGTTGATAATCCTTGTCCATAAACACCTGCACTGAATGCCCGGTGGCAATGACTGAACTGTCGTTGTCATCTATAATCTGGTAGTCGAAAACAATCTTTGCGGCTTCCGTCGGCACATATGTTATGACAACAGAAGGTTTCATGCCGTATGCAAGAGGTTTCTTATATTTGAAGGAAAGCTCTACAAGTGGGGCAAAATACCCGTTGGAAAATATTGTCATATATCCAAGTCCGTATTTTTTGCCGAACGCTTCTCTGGCATCCTCGAAATAGAGGGTGTATGATCCGTGCCATACGATGTTCATAGAATCAACCTCGCTGAATCTGATGTCGAATTTATGTGACTCGGTAAGTCTGTTCATGACGTCATAATGTTTTGTCGGCTATGGTGTCGCTAAGTGCGATTTTCATCTCGGCTGTCGCGACAGTCTCGTCTCCGGTTTTTACTTCCGCACTTATCAGAGTCATGCCGAATATCTCTTCAAGCACGCATATGGAAGTGTGTATTTCTTCACCCGTTACGGGAAGACGGGTTATTGACAGGTTTCTTACAGCACCTATAAAACCGAGCTGAATGCCTTGCTTAAGAATGTATTTGTTGATGTAGCCTATACGCGCGGCGCATGTCTGTGCAATGTTCTCTATTACACCGGATTCAGTAAATACTCCATTATCTACGAATATGTTTTCCTCTGTGACCGTGGTTGCCGTGACCGTCTCTTTGTCATCGAATCCGATGAGTCTGCCAACCATTACAAATGGTTCTTGCTGGGGAAGCAGTTCGTGTATGTCGATCTCTTCAATTTGCATCAGTCTCTCCAGAAATCAAAATAGTTATACCATTGCGCGGGGTGTTCGTTGACACTCTCTTCAAGCATCGCCACATATTCCCGGGCTAACTCTTCCGCACGTTGCTTGCCGGATTTATCAGCATTTTTACCTATCCTTCTCACTTTCGCCGTGTACTCTTTTGCACCGGTTTTCATTACTGAAACGAAGAGCATCGGAACATCTCTGACGGCTGCCAGAAGAAACGGTCCCTGAGGGAATTTCGCGTCTGAGCCCAAAAACGGTATGCGGAAATTCTTTTGTGAGCCGAAAATCCTGTCTGCAGGCATGCTGAGTATCTCACCGTCAGCCAGAACCTTGTTGATTTCAAAGAGATGTGACATGTCCGGCTGCATGGATATCATGCGGATGTTGTTTCCTTTGAAAAGCCTGTTGCGGTTGGTCATCACGCTTTCCTTCTCTCCTCCGAACACCAGTGCATTGAAGCGTTTCTCCTCGGTAGGCAGAGAATATCCGGCTATCTCATAGTTTCCTATGTGCGAGCTGAGCTGGATAAAACCCTCCGGATCTTCGCATAGCCCTTTGAAAAGATCATACCCTTCCACTTTGATGCGGAATTTTTTTCCGGCATACATGGCAAACCTGTCGATTACGACCTGTGAGAACGCGCAGTGGTTTTTATATGTCATCCATACTGCTCTCGCTTTGCCGAAATTCATCCCCTTGCGGTAGAAACCATATATGGCGTTGCGTGCCTTGGAGTTGACAATCATAGTAGGCGGGATTACGAACATGAATACAAAAGCATAGAGCAGACGCACATCTGCAGCTTTCAGGAATCTGATAAGCCAGCGGTGCATCCACCCGTTGCCGTAGGTAGTCCCGGCCCATTTGTCATGTCTCAGTTCAGCCAACTTTGCTTTCTATATAGCTGTAGAAATCATTGAGAGTAGCAACTCCTGCCATCTCTTCAGGTTTGATCTTGAAACCGAAATTCTTTTCTACGATCACCACAATGTCTACGAAGTCGAGACTGTCAATGCCCACGTCCTCTTTAAGGCGGGCATCGGGATAGATTTTTTCCTCATCCACCTCCAGATCTTCTATCAGAAAGTCGCGTACTTTATTTTCAATTTCCGTGCGATTCATTTTATTGTATTATGTGTTTATACTTAAAGTGTGTTTATACTTAACGCAGATTTTATCATCTTGTTTTACATATTAGAATGCTGTGCCCTTGTCCGAGTCCGTCGTGTATGGATTCTATTTCCATATCCGCCTCATTGACAAGGCGTATCAGATCTTCCGAATGATACATCTTGCTGTTACCGTTTGCTATCGCCGTGAAGTATAGACTTGTCAGTGTGAGGCAAAGTGCGGCAGGCTCGAATCTCTGGCGATTCCAAAGGGTCTCCATTATGTAGAGCCGTGAGCCGGAATCCATCACTTTGGCTGCACGCCTCAGAATACTGACAATCTGCTCTTCGCTGAAACAGTCGAGAAACTGGCTCATCCATACGGCGTCAAACTTTCTGTCGGCAGGCATCTCCGCTGATTCATCAAGGAGATCGGCACCAAGACCATCGATGCGTTCCGCCCCCGTCTTTCCGGCTATGTTTTCTTTCATAAGACCTATCTGTTGGGGCAGATCGAGTATTGTGACTCTTACCTCAGGATCATGTGCTACGCAACGCAGTGCCCATCTGCCGGTATTGCCTCCGACATCAAGAAGCGTGCGCGGTTTGTCTGAAAACACGATTTCAAGAGCCTGATCGAAAGAATTGTCAGAGTAGAAATGGTCAAAATCGAACCAGCTTTTTCTGATGTGCGGAGGAAGCGAGGACAAACCTTCGTATACTGTGGACCAGTCTCCGAGAGTTTTGAGCCCAGCGGGTTTTCCTTCCTTAAGAGCTTCCTCAAGACTGAACCATCCGAGATAATTCACATCATGGTTGAAATTGATATTTACTCTTGTTGCCGGATCATTGAGCAGAAACCAGCCCGTTTTCGAAATGCGGAATCTGTCGGTCTGGTCATCAACCAGAACAAGTCCGATACACAGGGATGCTTCCAGAAGACATTTTGCGGCATATACGGAAAGTTCAGCCTTTTCAGCTATTTCCTCGATTGTCATGCCATTGTCGCTGTCGCGCAGCATATCCATAATGCCATTAGACAGCATTATTCTTGCCGTCTGGAAAATGACAGGACCGAAAGCGATAAATTCGGCGAGGCGCTGCGCCTCGCGGGCGTTCATCGTTTCCTTGGTGTATTTTTTCTTTAATTCCGGGAATAAATTCATCGCCTTATGATAACCATTGTAATTGTTTAAACACTGAACTCGTCTTGACTTCAACAATATCATTATTTTAACTTTCGTAAATAAGTCAAGACGAGTTCACTCTCTCAAAGAAGAATAATTTTAGAAACCGAGCGAGACACTGAAGACAATGCCGTGGGCGTTCCAATATATCTCCACGAATAACACCTCCGTTTTTGAGATATACCACTCCCTGAAGATTCTCGGCGTTGGCACACTGTATGCCGGCAAGCGTCATACGTGCCATCATCAATATTTTTCGGAATGGCTGTCTCATAACGGTCGGTTTTAATGGGTTTGCGTCTATTGTTCTGATACGGTTTACCGGTCATGTTGCCTTGCGTATTACAAGCGCGCTGTTAGTGCCTCCGAATCCGAAAGAATTGGAAAGGACAAGATTGACGGGAGTCTCTATGGTCTCGCGGGCAATATTCAGATTCTTCGCGGCTTCGCAGGGTTGCTCCAGATTGATGTTGGGGGCTATGAAGCCGTCTCTCATCATGATGACGCTATATACGATTTCGCTTGCCCCCGCCATCCAGCATTCATGTCCGGTCATGGACTTTGTGGAACTGATCCATGCCTTTTTGCCATTGAACAGACGGTCAAGCGCGATAGCCTCGAACTCGTCGCCCTGCGGCGTGGATGTTGCGTGCGCGTTGACATAGTCTATTTCTTCGGGTGTTACTCCTGCCTGCCGCAGTGCGCGGGTCATCGCCTTTAGAGATCCGTCATCGCTTGGCTGAGATATTCCGCCTCCGTTTGAAGAGAATCCATAGCCGGTAATCTCCGCAAGTATATTTGCGCCTCTCGCCACGGCATGGTCGTAATCTTCAAGTATCAACGCGGCGGCTCCGCCGCTTGGTATCAGTCCGTCACGCGATGTGTCGAAAGGTCGTGAGGCTTTGCTCGGTTCGTCCATACGCACCGAAAAGGCTCCAAGTGCATCGAATGTTGCCATGGAGTAGAAATTCGTTTCCTGTGCGCCCCCCGCAAGAATCATGTCCTGTAATCCTTGTCTTATCATCATGAAAGCAAGACCTATGGAATGCGAACCGCTCGCGCAGGCGGCGCTTACTGTGAAGTTGATGCCTTTGAGGCTGAAGATGGTGCTGAGATTCATGTTGACCGTAGAGTTCATCGACTGGAATATATATCCCGAACCTATAAGTGCCGAATCATGTTTCTCTCTCATTATTTCGGCAGCCTCGATCACCGGTTTAGCCGATGAGTCGTTGCCGAATATAATTCCTACCTCGTGTTCACGTAGATAGTCGCTGTCGACTCCGGCTTCTTCGAAAGCCTCTTTGGCTGCCATATATGCATATTCCGCTTCTTCGGAGAGCCCGACGCGCGTGCGTCTGTCGAGAACACCCTTCAGCACCGGATGCTCCAAGATTCCGGTGAGTCCCGAACGATAGCCGTATTGCAGGCGTTCCGGCTCAATGCCTATTCCGGATCTGCCGTTATACAATGAATCACGTACTTCTTCTTTATTTTTGCCGATACAGGACCATATTCCCATACCTGTTATCACAACTCTTCTGCTCATTGTTTTTTCTGAATCTATTCGGGGAATCAGTATAATCCTCCGTTGACAGATATTGTCTCGCCAGTGATGTATGCCGCACTGTCAGAAGCAAGAAACGCCACGAGTGCCGCCACTTCGTCAGCCTCTCCGAATCTTCCGAGAGGCACTGTCTTTTTTAATGACTCCTCATCGAGATCTTTCGTCATGTCAGACCTGATGAAGCCGGGAGCCACCGCGTTTACCGTGACTTTGCGGGGGGCGACTTCCTGGGCAAGAGCTTTTGTGGCACCGATAAGTGCCGCCTTTGCCGCCGAATAGTTCGCCTGTCCCGGCAATCCTTTCAGACCGGAAAGAGACGCGATGTTAATGATTCTGCCTGACCTTTTGGTGAGCATCCCCTTGAGGACGCGTCTGCTTACGAAAAAGAAGCCGTCGAGGGTGGTGTCAATCACCTTGCGCCATTGGTCTGTCTGCATGAATATGAGCAGACTGTCTTCGCGGACTCCGGCATTGTTTACCAGCACCGTGATTCTGTCGGAGGGGTGTGACTCTTCCCAACTTTCGATTGCGGTGTCAACCGATTCTTCGGAAGTCACATCAAAACGGAGCAACTCGGCGGTGCCTCCTTGGGCACGAATGTCCCGGGCAACCTCGAGAGCGGCCTTTTCATTTGAATGATAATTTATGATAATGGAGAGTCCCTGTCTTGCGAGCCGCCTGCAAATGGCAGCTCCAATTCCTCGTGAGCCTCCGGTCACCAAAGCGAAATTCATTATTCCAGATATCTGATGATGTTGGTTCTTAAATATTTTTCAGTCTCTGCCAATTCTTCATAGAAGGGTGTGTCTTCAATGAATTTTGGACAAATTTTTCTTATCACGTCATACCGGCAACGAATCTGAGGTGACAGTCTGTCGGCAATTTCCAGACAGTCGGTTGCCTGGGCGAGCGCGATGTAGAGAACTGACATTACCTGATAGGCGTTGTCGATCACTTTTCGGCACAAGAGCGCGGAATTTGTGCCCATGCTCACGATGTCCTGGTTGTCGTTGTTGTTAGGTATGCTGTGAACATAGTTCGGCATGGCGAGCGTCTGGCACTCTGCAGTGGTGGATGTTGCCGTGAACTGGCACGCCTGCATTCCATAGTTAAGCCCGAGCACTCCAAGATTAAGGAACGGGGGCAGAATGCCGTTGATTCGGTCGTGGAAGAGATAGTTCAGCTGGCGTTCGGCAGTCATGGCGACACGTACCATTGCGATTTTTACCTTGTCTTCCTCCAGGGAAATATAATCACCGTGAAAATTTCCGCCGTGAAAAATGTTTCCGGCGGTATGGTCCACAATCGGGTTGTCGCACGCTGAGTTTATTTCATTCTCCAGAACCTCTGCGGCATTTGCGAGCGTGTCGAGAACGGGTCCGTATATCTGTGGAATACAACGCAATGAGTAATATGCCTGAACTTTATGTTCAAAATAAGAATCCTTGTTTTTTGCGGGGTCATAAAGTTCATGTTCTCGTTTTTTGAGAAGTCCGCTGCCATCGCTTGTCTCCCGGAGCCAGCGTGCAATTGTCTGCTGTCCCGGCTGACGGCGGCAGATGTTTTCTTCAACCGACATAAAGTCATCGTAAGAAGAGGCAATCTCGTTTATCCAAGCTCCTGCTACGACAGCATATTTCAGAAGATTCTCCGCGTAATACTGGTTTACGATGGAAATTCCGGTCATGACGGAAGTGCCGTTGGTCACTGACAGCCCTTCACGAATACATATATCCATGGGGCTGAGACCTTCCTTTTGCAAGACATCCGCCGTTTGTCTCCATTCTCCTTTGAAGCGCACTTTTCCTTCACCGATCAGACATAGGGCGATATGCGCGAGCTGCACAAGGTCTCCGCTTGCGCCGACACTTCCATGTTCAGGAATAAAGGGATATATGCCGCGGTTGACGAATTCCTGCAGCAACAATATCACGGACGGATTGATTCCCGAACGAGCCTGAAGGAAAGTGCCAATGCGTGCGATCATTGCTGCCTTGACCTCTGTTTCGGTCAAAGGATTACCGATGCCAGTGGCATGGCTGCGAATGATATTATATTGCAACTCAAGGAGATGTTTGTCATCTACACGCCACTGTGCCATTGGCCCGAATCCGGTGTTTATTCCGTAAATCACCTTGTCTGCGACAAAGCCCTTTAGAAATTCGTAGGAGTCGCGGACTTCGTCCATTTCCCGGTGGGGGATTGACAAGGGTGTGCCCGAGAATAAGTTATCGTAAACAGATGACAGTTTCATAATGTTGTCATTTTTTTACAGCATTCTTAAATGCTCAAAATTAAAACAGATAGCCGCAGCTATGCAAAGTTAGCAAAATTTTTCCTAAACAGGATGTTTTTGGTCATGTTTTTACCTCCATCCCGACCTGATGTATGCGTATTTTTGCGTATTGGTGGTGATTTGGCAAATATAATGGAAGATTTTGAAAAAGAATTGTTAAATTTGCAAGTTGCAAGTTAATCCATTCAGAGATGGTATATAAATATGATTGCTTAGTGATAGGCTCAGGCATTGCCGGAATGAGTTTCGCACTCAAGGCTGCCAAAGCGGGAGCAAAGGTGGGAATGATCTGCAAGACAACCACCGATGAGGCTAATACGTTCTTTGCACAAGGAGGTGTGGCTTCAGTGACAAATCTCGAAAAAGACAATTTCGAGAAACATATCCACGACACAATGGTTGCTGGAGACTGGCTCAGCGATCCCGCGGCTGTGGAGAAAGTGGTCCGGAACGCCCCCTCCCAGATCAGGGAGCTTATAGGCTGGGGTGTGGATTTCGATAAGAATGACAACGGAGATTTCGATCTTCACAGGGAGGGAGGACATTCGGAGTTCCGGATTCTTCATCATGCCGACAATACGGGTGCGGAAATCCAGACGAGCCTTGTGGAAACAGTGAAAAATAATCCGGATATAGATGTGTTTACCGGTCGGTTTGCCGTGGAGATCATCACCCAGCATCATTTGGGCAAGATAGTGTCGCGCCGCACCCCGGACATAACATGTTACGGAGCTTACGTTCTTAATGAGCAAACTGGTGAAGTCGATACATTTCTGGCGAAAGTCACCGTGATGGCTACAGGAGGTGTCGGTTCCGTATACACCACCACAACAAATCCATTGATAGCCACAGGAGATGGAATCGCTATGGTATATAGAGCCAAGGGCACAGTCAGCGACATGGAGTTCATACAGTTTCATCCCACGGCTCTCTATCATCCCGGTGACCGTCCGAGTTTCCTGATTACGGAGGCTATGAGAGGATACGGCGCGGTGCTCCGCAATCTTGACGGCGAGGAATTCATGCAGAAGTATGACCCGAGGCTTTCATTGGCTCCGAGGGATATCGTGGCACGTGCCATAGACTCTGAAATGAAACTGCATGGCACTGATCATGTGTTTCTTGATGTGACACACAAGGATCCTGAAGAGACTAAACGCCATTTTCCGAATATCTACGAAAAATGTCTTTCTCTCGGCATCGACATAACCAAGGACATGATTCCGGTAGCGCCTGCGGCTCATTATCTTTGCGGTGGCATCAAGGTGAATCTCAACGGAGAGAGTTCCATTGCCCGTCTTTATGCCGTAGGTGAATGTTCCTGCACGGGGCTTCACGGAGGAAACCGACTGGCTTCCAATTCTCTGATAGAAGCGGTTGTTTACGCGGATGCCGCTGCTCGCCATGCGCTTGAACACCTCAGTGAATATGACTGGCGTGAAGATGTGCCGGAATGGAATGATGAAGGCACCGCTCACCCGGAAGAGATGGTGCTGATAACCCAATCGGAAAAAGAGGTGAACCAGATTATGGGTTATTACGTTGGGATTGTGAGGAGTGACCTCCGGCTCAAGCGAGCATGGAACCGGCTTGATATCCTTTATCAGGAGACGGAAGCCCTTTTCAAATGCAGCAAGCCGTCGCGGCAACTGTGCGAGTTGCGGAATATCATCAACGTTGCCTATCTGATTATGCGTCAGGCGATGGAGCGAAAAGAGAGCAGAGGGTTGCATTTCACCGTAGACTATCCCCATCCCGATATCCCCAAAGAATAATGATGAAAAAAACAAGACTTCTCCGAATATTGCCCGCCGCAGTGGCGGTGGCTGCTCTTGGTCTGACATTGTCGGCACAGAAAAGTCATGATGCGTCTCTGGCACGCAATCTGAATAATTTCAACTCCATCGTCAAGCAGGTCGAGTTGCATTATGTCGACACAATCAATACCGACCAGAGCTTCAAGGCGGCGATAGAAGCATTTCTCGCGTCAACAGACCCTTATACAGAATACTATAGCGCGGACGATCAGGAGAAATTGCAGAAAATGACGACCGGTGAATATGGAGGCATAGGCAGTTATATAATGCAACGTAACGGTAGCTCTTTCATATCGCAGCCGATGGAAGGGAGTCCTGCCGCCAAAGGAGGACTGTGTCCGGGCGACCATATCATCCGTGTAGACACAACGGATGTGGAAAAGAAAGAGAGCGATTTTGTAACCAGACTGCTGAAAGGGGTTCCGGGAACCAAGGTTCGTGTCACAGTGAAACGCCCTTATGTCGCTGATTCGATTCAGACATTCGAGATAATGAGGGCAAAAGTGCAGGAACCGAGCATGGGATATGACACCATAATAAACGGCATCGGCTATCTCCGTCTTACAAGCTTTATCGATAAGACACCGGCTGAGGTTCGCCGTGTCCTTGAAAAATTCAAGGAAGACAATGGGCTGAAAGGAATAGTCATCGACCTTCGCGGCAACGGGGGAGGATTGGTGGAAAGCGCGGTGGATCTTGTGGGATGCTTTGTTCCTAAGGGCACCGAGGTTGTACATACCATAGGCAGAGACCCTCTTCAGGAGAAAATTTACAAGACAACGCGCAAACCTGTATTTCCCGAGATTCCGCTTGCAGTGCTTATAGACGGCGGCAGCGCCTCGGCATCCGAGATTGTCGCAGGCTCGCTTCAGGATCTTGACCGCGCTGTCCTGATTGGTTCCCGAAGTTTCGGCAAGGGATTGGTGCAGACACCTGTGCAGCTTCCTTACGGTGGACTGCTTAAGGTGACTGTGGCAAAATATTATCTGCCGTCGGGAAGGTTGATTCAGGCTGTGGATTACTCTCACCGCAACGCTGACGGAACTGTGGCACGTGTGCCCGACAGTCTTACTAATGTCTATCGCACCGCCAACGGTCGCGAAGTGCGCGATGGAGGCGGACTGCGTCCGGACACGACTGTAGACTGGGGAAAGATCAACCGTCTTGTTTATAATATAGTCGCCGACAACTGGGCGTTTGATTTTGCCACAAAGTTCGCTGCTGCAAATCCAACGATTTGTCAGCCGAAAGATTTCGAGATAACGGATGAAATCTATGGAGATTTCAAGAAATTCATTGATCCCGAGAAATTCAAATATGACAAGGTGTGTGAAGAACTGGTGAAACAGTTGCGAACAGCGGCAGAGACCGAGGGATATATGAACGATGAAACCAAGGCTCAACTCGACAGGATTACTGAATTGCTCACTCATAATCTTGACCATGACCTTGATACCCATCGTGATGAGATTGCCGAATATCTCGGCTCGGAGATTGTCGGCAGGTATTATTACGACAAGGGGAAAATGGCGTTTGAGCTTAAAAATGACAAAGCACTGAAACTTGCAGAAGAAATCCTTAAAGATTCGAATCTATATAACAAGGAATTGGGAATAAAACGGAAATAAGACGTTTTGTCTGGAAACTTATATATCCGTGAGCACAACTTCAATATCCGATGGAATTAAAGGAAGCTGATAAACTTTTTGCCACAGCGACGCGTATATCCGCGCTGGAAAAGGTCTTGTATGACAAAAAAACAAGAAGATTGCTCCTCTCCGGTCTGGAGGGGAGTTCTTCCGCCATGCTGTTTGCCGGAATCAGACCGACCGCGCATCCTCACATCATAATTGCCGATGACCTGGATTCAGCAGGCTACATTTACAACGATTTGTGTCAGATTGCAGGACCGGATGCCGTGGGAATATTTCCGAGCGGATACAAACGTGATATAAAATACGGTCAGCCGGATGCTCCGTCACAGATTCTCCGCACTGAAGTGCTCGATGCATTGGGAGATAAAAAGGGAGAGATGCGTTTCGTTATAACATATCCCGAAGCTTTAGCGGAGAAAGTGGCGGATGCCGCGACAATAGCCGATAACAGCATATCGCTGAGAATCGGTTCGCACACGTTTCTATCCGATCTTACAGGAAGATTGCGTGAACTGGGGTTCAGAGAGACCGAGTATGTCTATGAACCTGGTCAGTTTGCCCGTCGCGGCTCGATAGTCGATGTTTATTCATATTCCTGCGAACTTCCATACAGGATAGACTTTTTCGATGACGAAGTGGATTCGATACGCTCCTTCAATGTGGAGACGCAGCTGAGCGAGGAGAAGCTGGAGAAAATCAATATACTTCCGCAGTTCTCGGCACAGACCGGAAACAAAGGTATCAGCCTTCTTGAGTTTGTTGACGATTCGACATTGCTGTTTTGTCAGAGTCCGGGGTATATACTCGACAGAGTCAAGGCTATATCTGAAGAGACGTTTTCAACAGCCGCTCTTATCGCCGATGAAGGCGATGACAAGGCTATGGAAAAAGTGGTCGATTCCGAAGCTTTTATCCGGCGTTTCGCAGAGATGAAAGTGGTGAAGTTCGGGGTAGGTGCAACCGATGGCGGATTTGTTCCAGACGCATCGGTATCGTTCAATTGCGGTCCGCAGGCTCTTTATCATAAGAATTTCGAGCTGATTTCAGAGAGTTTCCGTAATTTTATCAGTAACGGTTATCGTATCTTTATACTGTCTGATTCGCCGTATCAGGCGGAACGGCTGAAAAATATATTTGAAGACAGAGGGGATGAGATACCTTTTACGGCAGTTGACCGCACTGTTCATGAGGGATTTGTGGATCATGACGGCAAGAACTGCTTTTTTACCGACCATCAGATATTCGACCGTTTCCACAAATATAACCTCAAGAGCGACCGCGCCCGAAGCGGCAAACTCGCTCTTTCACTCCGGGAACTCAACCAGATAGAAATAGGCGACTACATAGTGCACATTGACCATGGAATCGGTAAATTTGCGGGTCTTGTGCGAACTGATGTCAACGGAAGCCCGCAGGAGATGATAAAGCTGACATATCAGAACGATGACATAATCCTTGTCAGTATCCATGCTCTTCATAAACTGTCAAAATACCGTGGTAAAGAGGGAGTCGCGCCTAAAATCAACAAACTCGGTTCGGGAGCATGGAACAAGCTCAAGGAACGCACAAAAACCAAGGTCAAGGATATTGCGCGTGATCTGATAAAACTCTATGCCGCACGCAGGGAGGAGAAAGGTCATGCATTTGCTCCGGACTCTTATATGCAGCATGAGCTTGAGGCAAGCTTCATATATGAGGACACTCCTGACCAGCTCAAGGCTACCCAGGCGGTAAAAGCAGACATGGAATCGGCAAAACCGATGGACAGACTGATATGCGGAGATGTCGGTTTCGGAAAGACGGAAATAGCTGTCCGCGCCGCCTTCAAAGCAGCAGCCGACGGGAAGCAGACAGCTGTGCTTGTGCCGACCACGGTACTTGCCATGCAGCATTACCACACTTTCGCAAATCGTCTTAAAGATCTGCCGGTAAGGGTGGATTTTATATCCCGGGCACGCAAAGCCAAAGAGGTGAAACAGATTCTTGCGGATCTCGCAGAAGGTAAGATCGACATATTGATAGGCACTCATAAGATTATCGGCAAAGGAGTGGCATTCAAAGATCTCGGATTGCTGATAATTGATGAAGAGCAGAAATTCGGTGTTGCAGTCAAAGAGAAACTCAAACAACTTAAGGTCAATGTAGACACCCTGACCATGAGCGCCACTCCAATTCCCCGTACACTGCAGTTCTCACTCATGGGAGCTCGCGACCTCAGCTCGCTCAACACACCTCCGGCAAACCGTCAGCCCGTTGTCACCAACGTAAGCAGCTTCGACGACGAGGTGATAAAGGAAGCTGTTGAGTTCGAATTGAGCCGTAACGGACAGGTGTTTTTCATATCCAACAGGATTGAGAACCTCGCGCAGATAGAGAACGCGCTCCGGCGGCTTATCCCACGTGTCAGAATAGTCACCGCGCATGGGCAGATGCCACCGGAGAGGGTGGAGCAGGCTATCATAGATTTTGCCAATCAGGATTATGATGTTTTGCTATCCACGACGATAGTGGAAAACGGCATCGATATGCCCAATGTCAATACTATCATAGTCAACAATGCCCATAATTTCGGACTCAGCGAGCTACATCAGCTTCGCGGACGTGTAGGACGCAGCTCACGGAAGGCTTTCTGCTATCTACTTGTGCCGCCGGGAATGCCGCTGACTCCTGTGGCACGCCGTAGGCTTCAGGCAATCGAAAGTTTCAGTGATCTTGGTTCCGGCATACATATCGCCATGCAGGATCTTGATATCCGTGGCGCCGGCAACCTGCTTGGGGCAGAGCAGAGCGGATTTATCGCCGATCTCGGTTATGAGGCATATCAGAAAATACTCAAAGAATCTGTTATCGAATTGAAAACGGAGGAATTTGCCGACACTTTCACTGATGTGGCAGGAGGCAAAGAGGAGGAGTTTACTGCAGACTGTACAATCGAGAGTGATCTTGAACTTCGCATTCCTGCCGAATATGTGCCTCAGGAAAACGAACGTATCACACTCTACCGCCGTCTTGACAATATGGAACACTCCACGCAACTTGATGAATTCCGTGCCGAACTGCGTGATCGTTTCGGAGAGATTCCATCGACAACAGAGGAATTGATCCGGGTGGTGCCGTTGCGAATGGCAGCCCGTCGTCTCGGAATCGAGCGTCTTGTGCTTAAAGGTGGAAAAATGAGGATTTATTTTGTCGGAGATGACAATAAGGCATATTACAATTCATCTGCATTCGGAAAAGTGCTTGCATATCTGCAGCAGAATGCAAGACGTTGCAATCTGAAGGAGGTGAACGGACGCAGGCTGATGGTAATTGACGGAGTTTCAGCTGTTACCGATGCCTTGGATATTCTGAAGGCGATGGAGGCTGCGACACCGTTGTAGCGGATACAAATGCGCCAATGAATGCAACATATGCGTCAGAGTTGAAGCTCTGATGAAAAAAATCACAGTTTGCAGGGTCATTACGACCCGGCAAACTGTGATTTTTTCACAATACTGTCTTGTGCAATACGTGAAAACTTTTCAAACAGTCATGTGAAAGTCCCCGGTTCCGCTTATGACTCCAGCATCAGGGAAGGGTATTGGTCAGAGATATTTATTTCTCTGATTGTTTTCTGAGGAGGTCACGTATCTCTGTCAGCAGGGTCTCCTCTTTTGTCGGTTCGGCAGGTGCCGGGGTTTCCTCAGCCTCTTTCTCCTTCTTCATGAATTTCATGACAACGCGCAGAGCCACGAATATACTGAGTGCTATGATAAGGAAGTCAACAATATTCTGTATGAACAGACCGTAGTTCACTGCCACTTCTTCAACGGCGGCAACCCCGTCGGCGGTTGCCGGACGCGCTTCCGTGATTACATATTTTAGATTTTTGTAGCCGTCGCCTCCGGTGATGAGAGATACAAGCGGCATGATTATGTCGTTTACAAGAGAAGACACAATCTTTCCGAACGCGCCGCCGACAATGACACCGACAGCCATGTCGATGATATTGCCCTTCATGGCGAATTCTTTAAAATCCTGAAGAAATTTTCCCATAAATTATAATATTTTAAATGTTACTTAATCAATCCATTAGGTGGTAAATGATGTTGTGATATATGAGACATTGCCCACAGCGGACAGATGTCTTGCGTGCGGGATATATCCCGTATCGGCGAACCTCCTTGCAGAAGATAGACAACATCGATGCTTCAAAGGTTCAAAAAAGTGTTAAAATTCATCGCAAAAATGCGAAATTTTTGCTAAATTTGCAACGTAAAATGAATAAATAGAGTTTTTATGCTCTGACAATGGCAGTTCTACATACAATGTAGAAATAAATTTAAAGATAAGTAATAAATATAAAACCCAAATAAATTTACCCAAAATAAACAAAATTTAAAATGACAAAGATTGGTATCAACGGCTTTGGCCGTATCGGACGTTTCGTATTCCGTGCTTCCACCAAGAGAGAAGACATTGAGGTAGTTGCAATCAACGACCTTCTTCCTGTAGACTACATGGCATACATGTTGAAGTATGACACAATGCACGGTCGTTTCGACGGCACTGTAGATTACGATCTCGAGAAGAGCCTTCTCATCGTAAACGGCAAGGAGATCCGCGTTACTGCATGCCGCGACCCGAAAGAGATCAACTGGGGTGCGGTTGAGGCTGAATACGTTGTTGAGTCAACAGGTCTCTTCCTCACAGAGGAGAAAGCTCAGGCTCACATCGAGGCTGGTGCAAAATATGTTGTAATGTCAGCTCCTTCAAAAGACGCAACTCCTATGTTCGTTGTAGGTGTCAACGAGAACACTTACGCCGGTCAGAAGTTTGTTTCCAACGCTTCTTGCACAACCAACTGTCTTGCTCCTATCGCCAAAGTTCTCCACGAGAAATTCGGTATCAAGGAGGGTCTCATGACAACTGTTCACTCTACAACCGCTACTCAGAAGACTGTTGACGGTCCTTCTATGAAAGACTGGCGTGGTGGTCGTGCCGCTTCAGGCAACATCATCCCCTCTTCAACAGGTGCTGCAAAGGCTGTAGGTAAAGTTATCCCCGAGCTCAACGGCAAACTTACAGGTATCTCTATGCGTGTCCCCACTCTTGACGTATCTGTGGTAGACCTTACTGTAAACCTTGAGAAGCCCGCTACAAAAGAGGCTATCTGCGCTGCTATGAAAGAGGCTGCAGAGGGCGAGCTCAAAGGTGTGCTCGGCTACACTGAGGATGCAGTTGTAAGCTCTGACTTCCTCGGTTGCGCGCTCACTTCTATCTTCGATGCCAACGCTGGTGTTTACTTGACCGACAACTTCGTTAAAGTAATCTCCTGGTATGACAATGAGATCGGTTACTCAAACAAGGTTCTCGACCTCATCGCTCACATGAAGAAAGTAAACGGCTAATAAGAGTCAGAATCTTCAGAACAGAACGGTCCGGAAATTTTCCGGACCGTTTTTTTGTGGATTGGGGTATTTTTATAATTTTCGTGCAAAATGCAAATAAAATGAGAATAAAAAGATTCGGAATCTGTATAGCGGCTCTGTGTGCTTCCGCTGCTGTTTCTGCGGCAACTGAAACCGGAGACAAGGAGCCTTTCTGGCTCGGTGGGGATATTTCAGGCATGAACGCCACCCGTCTTCGCGTCTGGGTGAATCCCAAGCACGGTTTTTGCTCTCCGGAGGATGTGCTGAAGATGGCAAAACGTTCACAGGCTCTGGGTATGCCTGTGATGATTGACTTCCACTATTCCGACTGGTGGGCGGATCCCGGGAAGCAGAATCCCCCGGAGGCATGGGTAGGCATGACTCTTGAACAGACAAAAAAAGCACTCGCCGACCATACGCGGCAGACACTTCAGCTCCTTAAGAACGAAGGTATCGACGTTAAATGGGTGCAGGTGGGAAACGAAACGACCCACGGCTTTTTATGGCCTATGGGTCGTTTCGAGGAGAACCCCGTGAACTATGCGTCTCTGACGAAAGCCGGGATAAAAGCAGTGCGTGAGGTATATCCTGAAGCAGAAGTTATCATTCATCTCGATAACGGTTTTGACCAGGGATTGTATGACCGAGTGTTCGATTCACTGAAGTCAAACGGAGTGGAGTGGGATACCATCGGCATCAGTGTCTATCCTTATTGGGCGCCTGAGTGGAATGCAGAGGATGACTACCGTCTCGGAGCGTTCTCGCGCAATATGCCCACAGTCATCATGGATGCCTTTAAGGAAGCCGCATCGTCTGCTCGTTGAGTACAGACCGGATGTCGAACGTGCCTTTGGCTCGGATCACGCTGAGTTCTGACGCTTCTTCTGAAACTATCAGGAGATTCTTCAGTTTCATGCTTCTGTCATCAATATGACCGTATATGAGTGTTGTTTCCGGACCGTCGTGCGTTTCAAGGATAAGCTCGCTCCTGTCGCTGTCGATCGCATCTTTGACGCATTTCATAATTTCCTTTCTTCCTTTCATTCCTTGACAGTCGACGATGGTAATGCTCTTGAATCCTTTCAGGATTTTACCTGCATCTTTGTCATCAATCGATGCAACAGAGCCAAGCATCCATCCTACTCCCTTCGGGATGTGGACTATGTCGATATTGTCATAATAATCGAGAGAGGAGAATTCCTTCGAGCTTCCGCATGATGAGGATATCGCCAACAATAAGGAAATGAGAACTGCGTTCAAGTAGGTTTTCATTTTCTTACTTTTTATATTGGTTTGTAAGAGCCTGAACATCTATTTCCCCTCTGATATATACTATTGTATATTCTTCAGGCTCGTCCGCTTCTATAAGAATGTCATGAATCACATCGCCATCCAGAATTCTTCCGGCATAGATGTTCACGCCATCGCCACCGTCCTGAGCATTGAGAAATAACTCCATTTTAAGTTTTTTCATTTTTTCCGCAGCATCCTTTTTCACCAATGCAATGGCAGACGGTGTGGTGGCGCTGACAATTTCCATTCCTTCCGGATTTTTGATACATTTCTGGATGTTCCTCATGTCGGAGTCATCACCACCCATTGAGAGTCCGAGGCGCATTGCTGCCTTGGAGATATAGACCGTTGATATCTCTTTGTTGTCGGGGTAGTTGTTGAATACCCTGTTTTGCGAGATTGCTGCCGCCGACATGCCGAATGCCATTATCACGGCAATTATAAATCTTAAAGTTTTCATAATACCTGAATTTTGTTATTTTAGTTTATCTTGTATTTCGGTGTATATATTTCTCAGATTATCATCTGTCGATTCAATGCAGCGGGAAGCGAAAGCCATCTGGTCACCGGCTCGTGCAATAGCTTTCATGCCTGCTTCAAAGGCTTTTTGTTCCTCTTCGGACAACTCCCGATATTCGTCATTGTCTGTTTCCGCTTTGGCAATGATCTGTCTTGCCGTAGAGACTGCCGGGTCTTTGGCAGTGAGGTGTTTGCCTACAGGCGGGACTGTCGTTTTACGACTGGTATCGGCAGGTGTCTTTTCTGCCTCGTCCTGATTTCCGTTGGTTCTGTAAACTGTGTCGGCAGATTCGATAGAAGCCAATAGACCGGAAGTTTCCCGAATATCCGGAGTAATCTCTGTCGTGAAAGGTGTGAGCACGATCAGAGCAATCACGGCGGCGGCAGAAGCTAAAGTTGCGATAGCGATCCAAGAGAAACGACTGAGCCGTGTTGCGTTCTTACGTGCGGCATTCTTATTGGCTGTCGAACTATCAATCGTCTGCATAATCCGGTCTTGAAGGTCAACAGGCGGAACAGCGTATTTTGCAGTATTGCTGAGAATCGCAAACATCCTGCGGTCATTTTCCATCTCGTCAGGAATATCATTTCCCGAATTGAAAAACTCGTAAAGAATATTTTCTTCTGCAGGAGTTGAGACCCCTTCGTAGAACTTTTCAAGAAGATCTTTTATATGATTCATATCTGTAGCCATTGTTCTGGAATTATTTAGTGAAAAAATGAACGGAGTCTACGTCTGCCGCGACTGAGTATCTGTCTGGCGTTTGCGGCTGATACTCCCAACACTTCCGCTATGTCATCGGCTGAACAGCCTGCAAATGCACTCATTTCTACAGCCTTTCGTTCTTTTTCAGGTAATCGGCGGAGAGTCGCCGTGACCTCATTGAGCTCGATTGCTTTTTCCGTCCCGTCGTCGCCTGTCGGGATTTCGCGGGTTGTGTCTAAAGGTATCTTTCTTGAGGCACGAGCAGACTCTGTGAGGCATATGTTTCGTATTGCGGAAAGACAATATGCTGCCGGCACTTCTGGAAATATTCCTTTGCAAATGTTCTCCCATATCCGTAACATCGCTGTCTGCACGGCATCTGCGGCATCTTCCGGCGAGCCTGTGATGGCGAGTGCCGCAGCATACATCCTGGCGTTGCAGGGTAGAATATTGTCGGTGAAATATTTTCTTGGCGCTATTTCCATCATTCGTTAGATTTCCCAATAAGACAAACGTAACATAAAAATGTGACAGACCGATGCGAAAAAAACAGATTTTCCTCTGCTTCAAGAAACCCTGCGCAAAAAAAAACTCCAACCACACACAATCAAGTAACAACCACTTTTACAGATACTCTCTTAAAGATTTCATGTATCTTGTTGTGGATGTTACTTGGTTGTGAGTGGCTGGATATTTAAGAGCTTGTTTAAAAATAAATTTAAAAATAAATAAGATCGGCTATTTGCGGATAGAGCGGAGCCAGCGTTCGAGCTCACCGCTCCATTGGGCTTTGTACGGATTGGTATCGCGGAATCCGAAACCGTGTCCGCCATCGGGATATATATGGAGAGAATATGGTATTTTGTTTTTCTGAAGTTTCTCAACGTAATAGATTGTATTCAGCGGGTCTACAGTCTTGTCATCGGATGCAAGAACTATAAATGCGGGAGGTGTCCGGGAGTCAACTCTGTTTTCCAGACTGTATTTCTCAATCATTTCCGGAGTGGGGTTGTCTCCGAGCAGATGATTTCTCGAACCTGTGTGGGTTATGTCTGTCATTGAAATGACAGGATAAAGTAGAATTTCGAAGTCCGGGCGGAATCTTTCTTCACCATGCATGGTGGCGAGAGTGGCGGCGAAATGTCCTCCTGCCGAGCATCCCATGATTCCGATTTCATCGGGATTGACACCGAATTCGGAAGCTTTCTTGCGCATGATGCTGATTGCCTGTCTGCCGTCCTCAAGCGGGACTTCGGGGTGTCCGTTGGGTACGCGATATTTCAGGATAGCGAAAGTTATCCCCTGAGTGTTCATCCAGTCAACGAGCATTTTACCCTCATTGTCGGTGGAGAGATACTTATAACCGCCGCCGGGAGCGCAGATTACAGCTTGTCCGTTAGGTTTCTTTGCCGGATATATCCATAATTCAGGCACAGAGACTTCTGAGACTCTTGGACCGTCCCATTTCTCTTCAGTGTTTTCGTGACCGTTCTTGGTTGGCGCTCCATCTTGCCAAAGAGCGATTTTTACAGGTTTCGCTGCGGAAAGAGCGGATGTTCCGAGCATTAAGAGAGTTGTTGTAATTGTCAGTATACGTTTCATATGTCATGTGGTTTTGGTTGCATGTTTTGTTCTCCGCACTTCTGTCAGTATTCTTTGTGCACAACAAATATACGAAAACTTGGTGATGTGTCAAAATTCAGACGCGTATGGGGTGTGCTCCTTAAGGTTGTGCGAAGATCGAATCGGCGTAATGTGCTTATCTGCAGTGCCTGCAGTCGGGTGAAATGTTGCGTAGGAGACCTGAGACTCCTGCGCGAGTCATCGGAGAGCCTGGGATGAGACGCTGAAGATCTTCGCTGTTTTTTAAACTTTTTATGTCTTCGAAAGAGAGAGAAAGCATTTGGGCGGATGGATGGAAATCTTCGATGGAGGTGGGTGGGACTCCGCGGTTGTGGGGACATACTCTAAGACATGTGTCGCATCCGTAAATCGAATTTCTTGCGGCTTCTGTTTTCATCACTTCTGATGACTCTTCCAGTATCCATTCCCCTCGGTGCTCGATGGTAAGATATGAGATGCAGAGGCGGCAGTCTATCTGGCAGTTGCCCATTATCGCCTTCCCGGGACAAGCTTTGCGGCAGGCTCCGCAGTGACCGCAATCTCTGGTGTCCGGATTGTCCGGCGCTATGTCAAGGGTTGTAAGTATCTCGACAAGAAACACCATGCTTCCGTATCCCGGAACAATCAGCGCGGAATTGTCACCAATGAATCCTATTCCTGCTTTCTGCGCCCAGTATCGTTCAAGAACAGGCGCAGAGTCGATACAAATCCTGAAGGCACTGTCGGAATAAGTAGCAGAAATCTCATTCAGCGCGGGTTTCAGCAATTTTCTCAGCACCTTGTGGTAGTCTTTTCCATAAGCGTATGCGGCAATCTCTCCAAGGTCGGGATTTCTCCATTTGGCAGGCGCATAAGAATAGGCGATGGAAATCACCGTTCTGGCACCATCGAGAAGTAACCTTGAATCACGGCGCAAATCAGGATAATTATACATATATTCCATCCCTGCGTTGTCACCGCGTGACAGCCAATCTGTGAATCCACGCCACACCTCCGAATCCACTGGCTCTGCCTTGGCAAACCCTACGGCACATGCCCCCGAGGCAAACAGTATGCTCCGGATTGACTCTTTGTCGCAATCGGTGAGAAATAGCTCTCTTTTAATCATCATGTAAAATTAATAAATTCTTCTCAAACCGGATAAATCAAATCAGAGTAAGTGTTGAAAATTAGCTGATATTGGATTTCATGAAATCTTGAAATGATTTTGATTTCGAAGAAGGATGTTTAAATGCACTTATTATTTGCATATGATCGGGAAAATTCATATATTTGTAAATCAAATAATATAGTCTACTTTTCTATGTCCAGATTTATTGATCCGTTTACAGACACCGGCTTTAAAATAATATTCGGTAAGGAGAATAAATCGAATGAGATTCTTAAAGCCTTTCTGAACGATTTGTTTGAAGGTCAACCGGATTTTGATCCGGTTGAGAAATTACACTATCTTAATAATGAGAGGAGTCGTGAAAGTCTGGAAGACAGGGCTATACTATATGATATAGTATGCGAGACTCAGTCCGGGCATAGGTTTATTGTGGAGATGCAGCGTCAGCCGCAACCTTATTTCTTCGGTCGCTCGATATATTACGTGTCAAGGGCTATTTATGAGCAGGGACTTAGAGGAATTGAAAGAGAAAAAGACAAATGGGATTACGGTCTATTGCCGGTAATAGGTGTTTTCTTCTGTGATTTCCATGTCCGTGAACTTGGAAAAGAACTTGTTCAGCACGTACGTCTTTGCGATACCGCTACTAATAAACCCGTTGGCAATCTTATGCGTTATGCATTTATACAGTTGCCGATGTTTCGTAAAAAGGAACATGAGTGTTTGACAGAGTTCGATAAATGGATTTATATACTTAAAAATATGAGCAAAATGCAGACTATGCCGTTTACTTCACATCGCGACATATTTGAACGCTTGGCAAGTGTAAGCAATGTCGCAGCTCTAACTCCGGATGAACGGAGACAATATGATTATGACGTAAAGAAATCACGAGATTATCACGCTGAAATGGGATATGCACGTGCAACCGCCCGCGCCGAAGGACTTGCCGAAGGACGCGCCGAAGGACTTGCCGAAGGACGTGCTGAAGGACGTGCCGATGAAATAAAGAGGATTGCGAGCAACATGAAGCATATGGGGATAAGCGTGGAAACAATAGAATCTGTCACCGGCTTGTCGGTGACAGAGATAGATAATATCCAATAATCTCGTCATATTGTGAAAATGCGTATTAGGCTCCATTTACTCAATGGAGCCTAAAATTTTATGTTATATTTTCAGAAACGAAAGTAATTTGCTATATTTGCGGCACGAAACGAAATTGGTTTGTGATAAAACCAAAACGCAATTAACCTATAAATCATGAAAAAGATTCTGTCAATCGGCTTACTGTTGCTTTGCTGCTTGCCGATTTATTCAAAAACGAGAGCGGAAGAAATCCGGGAAAGACTTTTGTCGAGAGACTCTTCCAAGGTTTTTGTAGCTTCCCATCGCGCTGACTGGCGTAACTGGCCTGAGAATTCATTGCCGGCAATCAACAGTGCTATCGAAATGGGGGTGGATATAGTTGAAGTGGATCTTCAGTTGACAAAAGACAGCGTGTTGATCATCATGCACGATGCAAAACTTGACCGTACCACTACCGGCAAGGGTAAAATCTCTGAAACAAATTATGCCGACATACAAAAACTTCGCCTTAAAAATGGAGTAAGTATCTATACGCGTCATAAAGTTCCTACTCTTGAGGAGGTGCTGAATCTTGCCAAGGGTCGTGTGATGCTCAATCTTGACAAGGCAGACAGATATTTCGATCTTGTGCATTCTATTGCCAAAAAGACGGGAACTGAACGTCAGCTCATCATGAAAGGTCGTAAATCAGCGAAAGAAGTCAAGGATGAATATGGAGAATATCTTGATGAAATACTTTATATGCCCATAGTTCATCTTGATGACCAGAAAGATTTCCGACATAAATTCGATGGAAAGGACAAACCTCTGCCGGAGATAACGCCTGAGAAGATGAAAGCGTGTCAGGATACTGCCCGTAAAGAAATCGCTGACCACCTGAAAGTGTTGAAACCCTGTGCGTTCGAATTGCTCTATGCCACTGACAGGAATGAATTGCCTTTCAAGCTGAAAAAAGAACTCAAGGGTAAGGCTCTGATTTGGTATAACTGTCTGTGGGATACTATGGCGGGTGGACATGATGATGATGCCGCCATGGAGGATATAAACAATGGTTATGGTTTTCTGATTGACCGTCTCGGCTGCAATATAATACAGACGGACAGACCGGCAATGGTGCTGGAATATCTCCGCAAACGTAAGTTGCACGAATAAAAAAACAGTTATGGAAACAATAGATACATCTACACGGAAGCGGAGTCTGCTACAGCGAGTAATTGATTTCTACAGTATTTCATCTCCCAATTATGACAGCACTACGCCCAAGGAGCGGTTCAACCGCATCCGTCTTGCCACGTTTATATCAGCCACATGCGGATATGCACTTTATTATGTCTGCCGTCTGAGCATGAACATAGTGCGCAAGCCTATAGTCGAAAACGGTCTTTTTACGGAGACTGAGCTCGGTATCATAGGTTCGTGTCTCTTTTTCGTCTATGCTGTGGGAAAGATGGCTAACGGTTTTCTTGCCGACCGCTGCAACGCACGTCGGTTTATGGCAACGGGACTATTGCTGACAGCCATAGTGAATCTGCTGCTCGGTTTTTCGAACATGTTCATAGTATTTGCTGTTTTGTGGGGTCTCAACGGCTGGTTTCAGTCAATGGGTGCGCCTGCGGGTGTCGTATCGCTCAACCGCTGGTATGACAACAAAGACCGCGGTACCTATTACGGTATATGGAGCGCGAGCCACAACATAGGAGAGGCAGTGACTTTTATTACAGTCGCCGCACTCGTAAGCTGGGCAGGATGGCGATCCGGTATGATTGGCGCCGGAATAATAGGCATACTCGGATTCGGAATGCTGTTGCTTTTCATGCGAGACACACCTCAAAGTCTCGGGTTCATGCTCAATCAGAAAACCGCCACTGCCGAATCTTCGAAAGCTGCCGAAACGGAAGATTTCAATAAAGCGCAGAAGGCTGTTCTTAAGAATCCCGCCATATGGATTCTTGCCCTCGGTTCTGCGTTTATGTATATCAGCAGATATGCCGTCAACTCATGGGGAGTGTTCTATCTGGAGGCGCAGAAGGGGTATTCCACGCTTGATGCAAGCCTTATCATCTCCATAAGCTCTGTATGTGGAATAGTAGGTACGGTTGCGTCAGGTTTTATCTCCGACAATGTTTTCAATGGTTCACGCAATGTGCCGGCACTCGTATCGGGACTTATGAACACATTGGCGCTGTGTCTGTTCCTCCTTGTTCCTGGAGAGCATTTCTGGCTTGATGTCACGGCAATGGTGCTCTTCGGTCTCGGCATCGGTGTGCTGATCTGCTTCCTTGGCGGTCTTATGGCAGTGGATATCGCGCCCAAGGCAGCCGCAGGTGCTGCACTTGGGGTTGTAGGCATCGCCAGTTATCTTGGTGCCGGATTGCAGGATGTGATGAACGGTATACTTATCGAAGGAAACAAGACCGTGGTCAACGGCACGGAAGTATACGACTTCTCGATGGTAAACTGGTTCTGGATCGGATCTGCATTCCTGTCGGTGATACTTACCGCGCTTGTATGGAATGCCAAACGGAATGATTGATCCAAACTTATCCATAAATAAAACGTTGAAATAATATAACCCGAAATTGTAGAAAGCGGAGACGCCAAATGCGTCTCCGCGCATTTAGACAACTCTTTAAAACAGATTGTTATGGAAGCGATGAAAAGACTTTATATAGTAAGCTTCGGCGATTCCCGCAAATATCGTGTGGAATTTGAAGATGTAGCAAATGTAGACCCATTTCACCATACCAACCCTCTTGCCTCTGTCGAGGCAGATATAAGTGAATATCTCGAAGGTTTTTTCCCCGGAGAATCTCTTGCTTATTTCGATACCCCGAAAGTTACCGAAGTATACTGGAAAGACCGTGCCGAATATGAGTCCTATCCTGTGCTTGATGCTGCAGCGGTGAAGGATATTGAGGCAGAGTTGAAAAAAGAGGTTGAAAACAGAGAAGATCAACAGCGTCTTGATTGCAACGCTCCATATGCGGAAATAAATTCCGAAGTGAAATAATGGACGGGATGCAGCTTCCTTTTGCGAAGCCACTGTATGTGATGACAAAGCCTGTCAGCTCAATGTGTAATCTGAGCTGCAGGTATTGTTATTATCTGGAGAAGGCTAATCTATACAGAAACGAAGACAAGGCAGGACGCTTCACAATGAGCGAGGACCTGCTTGAGCGTTTTATCCGCGATTATATAGAGTCGCAAACAATGCCTCAGGTTCTTTTTTCATGGCACGGAGGGGAGGCTCTGATGCGCCCTCTGTCGTTCTATAAACGTGTGGTTGAACTTCAGAAACGTTATGCCCGTGGAGTGCAGATAGACAATTCTATACAGACCAACGGCACTCTGCTCACAGACGAATGGTGTGAGTTCTTCCGTGAGAACGGCTGGCTTGTGGGTGTGTCGATTGACGGTCCGCAGGAATTTCACGACGAATATCGCCGCAACAAAATGGGTCAACCCTCATTCCGCAAGGTGATGCAGGGTATAAATTTGCTTAACAAGCACGGAGTGGAATGGAACGCTCTTGCGGTGGTTAATGATTTCAATGCAGACTATCCACTTGATTTCTATAACTTTTTCAAAGAAATCGACTGCCGTTATATCCAGTTCACACCGATTGTGGAGCGACTCTATCCTCATAAAGACGGGCGGCATCTCGCCTCGCCGATGGATAACGGAAAAGTGCCTCTTGCGGATTTTTCAGTGTCTCCGGAGCAGTGGGGAGAGTTTCTTGTCACTCTTTTCGATGAATGGGTCAAGGAGGACGTGGGAAAATACTTTATTCAGCTTTTTGACGCCACTCTTGCCAACTGGGTGGGTCAACAGCCGGGTGTGTGCACTATGGCGCGGACATGCGGACATGCCGGGGTAATGGAATATAACGGAGATGTATACAGTTGTGACCATTTTGTATTTCCTGAATACAAACTCGGCAATATAAGAACCCACACCCTTGTGGAGATGATGTATGGCGAGCGTCAGCAGCAGTTCGGCATGGACAAATATGCGAAACTCCCCGCGCAGTGCAAGAACTGTGAGTTCTTGTTTGCCTGCAACGGGGAGTGTCCTAAAAACCGGTTTGCCTTCACAGCCGATGGAGAACCCGGTCTGAATTACCTGTGTTCCGGCTATAAACGCTATTTTCGTCATGTGGCTCCATACATGGACTTCATGAAGCAGGAGCTTGAAGCCGGGAGACCTCCTGCAAATGTGAACGGAATGCGTTTTTAGAGCATGTTTCTAAAAACAGTCTAAATTTAAACCGTTTCTTAGCCGAGAGTCAGAGTCACGATGCTTTTTGCGGGGAGAGTTACAGTAAGCTTTCCCCGTGATTGTTTCCACCCTTTTGTAAAGGGCTTGAGAGTAATGGTCTCAGGATGTCCGAAATCATTATAGTCGTTGATTCCAGCAGAGGTCAGTATCTCTCCGTTTATGTTCTTTGCTGATATCCCTGCGAGGTCTATGGTGATTTCAGCAGTCTCATTCAGATCTGTATTCACGAGTGATATGGTTGTCTTTCCGTCTTTTACGGAAGCTGTGGCATCGACCACAGGCACCATTCGTCCATCGCGGGCGCGAATCATGGGAGTCGCCACGTTGAGAGGAAGCAGTTTTGCATCCTGATGTGGCACATACATCTTGAAGAGATAGTATGTCGGAGTAAGAACCATCTTGTCGTCTTTTGTGAGCACCATAGACTGCAGCACGTTTGCGATTTGCGCGATATTTGTCATTTTCACGCGGTCTGTGAAGCGGTGGAAAGTGTTGAGACTGAGAGCAGCGACCATGGCGTCGCGCATTGTGTTCTGCTGATATAGATGGCCGGATTTTGTTCCCGGCTCTTCGTCCCACCATGTTCCCCATTCGTCAACAAGCAGTCCGATGCGCTTCTTGGGGTCATATTTGTCCATGATGTCGCAATGACGTTTCACAACATCCTTTACTTCGAGACATTTGCCGAGCGTCCAATAATAGTCTTCGCTGTCGAAGTCGATGGCAGATCCTTTGCGTCCGGACCATCCTGTCACAGTGTAATAGTGGAGCGAAATGCCATCCATATGGTTGCGGGCATTCTTCATCAGAACTTCCGTCCAGTTGTAGTCATAGTCGCTGGCGCCTGAAGCTATCTTATATAGCCGGTTGCCATTGAAGTTGCGGCAATATGTCTGATAGCGGCGATATACGTCCGCATAATATTCCGGGCGGAAATTGCCGCCGCACCCCCAGCTTTCGTTCCCGACGCCGAGGTATTTGAGTTTCCAGGGCTTTTCGCGTCCGTTCTGTCTGCGCAGGTTTGCCATGGGTCCCTCTTCTGCGGTGATGTATTCCACCCATTTTGCGAGTTCTTCAACCGTTCCGCTTCCAACGTTGCCGCTGAGATATGGCTCGCATCCGAGCATTTCGCAGAGGTTGAAGAAATCGTGAGTGCCGAAAGAATTGTCTTCGACAGTGCCTCCCCAGTTGGTGTTTACCATGCGCGGACGATTCTCTTTGGGACCGATGCCGTCCATCCAGTGGTATTCATCGGCAAAACATCCTCCCGGCCAGCGCAACACGGGTATCTTAAGTTCTTTAAGAGCGTTCAATACATCAGTGCGGTATCCGTTTGTATTCGGTATCGGTGAATTTTCGCCGACCCAAAGACCGCCGTATATGCATGTTCCGAGATGTTCTGCGAATTGCCCGTAGATTTCTTTAGCGATTATCGGGCTTTCTTCAGAAGGCAAGAGTGTGACTGTAGCTTCATTTGCTCCCAAAACTGGGAAAGATGCCAATGCTGCTAATGCGAATGATGAGAGTTTTAGTTTCATGAAATAGATTAATTTATTAAAAATCTGACAAATATAATATATCCCGGACATATTTCAAAATTAAAGATGCAATGGTTTCACAATGGTTGCTGATTTCTCACCGAAAACGCTCAAATTCCGAACGTGAGAAGGAGTGCGGTCTTTCATATGTTTCACGGAATTCGATGCCGAACGGGTCTGTCCAGGATATCTCAAGAGGGGAGTCGGGAGAGGATGTGTGAACTTTGAACATGCGGTATGCCTGCATCTTTGTGTTTTTGTTATATCTGTTAAGCCAGGTGGACCGCTGGATCATTGCAGTGACCGTGTAGGCGGGATTCTCGCCCATAAACATCTCGGCAGTTAACTCTTTGCCGTTTTCTTTTATAGTCAGTTTACCGAGGGGGTCATAGGACCAGACGCAGACATAAACAGTGTTTTCCGGTTCTTTGTCGTAGTCGGTTGCTTGAGGATAAAGTTTCTTGTATGCCTGATACTCACCGTCTGTTGCCAGATATTCCTTTACTTTGTTGAGGTCGAATGCCATGAACTGCCGTTCCGGTTCGAAGTCCCATGCCGAGTAGCGCCATCTTATGTCATTGCCGTCAATGGTGAATACTTCGTAACCACCAGGAATGCCGTCTGTGCCGATGCTCTTGCAGCCCATTGCCGATGTCCACCATGTAGAACCCGACGCGGATGTGATATTATGGTCAACAATGTTCTTTTCAGGCATACGTGTGAGCATCTGGCGGTGTGAGTGTCCGGTCAGCGTATGAATTTCCTTATAAGGGGCAAGAATGTCAAGGAGTGTTTCCGCGCTCTCCTTTTCGAGTCTGTATTCCACGTCATCGGTCACTCCCTTATATTTCACGAGAGGACAGTGCATGGCGATGACTATCGGAGTCTCTGGAGAAATATCGAAAAGATCCTTGCGCAACCAGTCGAACTGTTCGGGAGATATTCTTTCAAGAAAATTGCGTTTCCCAGCAATCCCTTCTGTCTTCTCCTTTTCCGTGGATTCGTTCCTGTATATGATGTTGTCAAGAAATATATAGTGCACATCGCCAGCGTCGAAAGAGAAATATCGCGGGCCGAAAGCCTTCATAAAAGGTTTTGCTGCCTCCAGATCCATATCTTTGTCAGCTTCCCAGACCTCACCTCCATTGTTATCGTGGTTGCCCATGATGTTGTATAGAGGAACCGGATATGAGACGCGGTTGAATGTGTCGCGCAGACGCGAAACAGGGAAATCATTGACATACCAGAACTCGTCCCAGCTACCGTCTCCGAGATGGAATGAAAAGACTGTATAACCTTTCGCTTCAAGATCTTTGACCTCTTTACGGATTCTGTCCATATATTCTGAAGAGAAAGTCGCCACATCGTTTCGCTGGTTGGCTAAATGCAGATCAGTCATCACTAATATGGCGTGTTTTGAATCATTACGTTTTTTCAGACGGAAATCAAGTCGTTCCGGAGTTGCCGGTGTCTCTGTGAAATCTGCCCAGTATTGTGGTATTGCGTCATCTCTCCATGCCTCATAACCGGAAGGGACCGAGATGAACACCTGAGGATTCTTTTTCTTTGATTTCAGATAGTATGCACCATTCTTATCTGTCTTTGTCACTTCGTATCCGTCGGAAACCTTAATCCCTGCAACCGGTTGTCCGTCGCATTCGACAGTGCCTGATACTGTCACCCCTTTGGCGGGTTTCACCGGAAGCGAAGATTTGAAAGCAGATTGAGCGTAAGTGAGTTGTGACACAGCGGTCAGTGTCATTGCCGCGACTGTGAGTTTTAATGGATTCATGTCAGTTAAGTTATGGATTAATAATATGTATGGATTGTGCATCGTAAAATACGGATTCCTGTCAGACACCGTTTATGTTCTGGACCGTGATTATTTGCGACCGAAGTCAGCCGGAACCTCGCCCCATCGTTCTGTCTGCCACTTCAGGATGCGGGTTGAATAATGATGGGTATTGAGCCAGGACAGAGCCCGTTCCATCATTTTGAAGCATTTTTCGTTAGCCGGTTCCCGTGTCAGCTGTGTCTTTATCTTGCGGTTTCTTACCCATGCCATGCCGGTTACGGAGTCGCTGTATATGGTATGGCTTTCTCCCGTCTGCTGCATCAAAGCCAGAGCATGGACAATAGCGAGGAACTCGCCGATATTGTTGGTGGACTTCTCAAAAGGTCCTACGCGGAAAAGTTCTCGCCCTGACATCAGTTCGACACCTCTGTATTCCATTCTGCCAGGGTTTCCGAGACATGAAGCGTCTACAGCCCACCCGTTCAGGTCAATTTCCGGAAAAGAAAAGTAATCAGGTTTGCCGCTTGCCGGAATATTCGATCTTGAGGAATTGAGAAGAATATTGCCAAGGTCTTTTTTGTCTTCTCTTACTTCCGAACGTCTGTATGCCTCGGCTGCCGCTTGCGGGGAGTCATAGCTTTTGAACATCGCGCCAGGAAAATTGTCAACCTGTTCCATCGCATCGTCAAGGTTGTCATAAACGCCGGGTACGCGTCCTTTCCATACAACATAATATCTTTTATTGTAATTTGCCATAAAAAGGGATTTAAGAGGACGAAACGGTACTTTGTCAGGATTCCGGTGTCTCCTCGCGGTAATTGTAATTCCGGCGTAAAATGTCAAAAGCTTCCGGATCGGCGCGCAGAGCATCCGTGTCGCACGCAGGATCGTATGATTGCAAAATGGCGTCGACATTGATTCTTTCGGGGAATACATAAGCCGGAGCGAGTCCGCTTTTGTCGGTCTCGAAACCGAAAAATCTGTCGATTTCTTCCAGAACCATGCGCGTTGCACGCTCTTTTCCCTGTCGGGAATAGCCGGCGATGTGGAAAGTCGCGATGTCGGAAAGCGATAGAAGTTCTCTGTTTATTGCCGGTTCTCCTTCCCAGGTGTCGATAACAGCAGTTATCTTACCGGCACGCAATGCGGGAAGCGCAGCCTCGGTGTCAAGAACAGCGCCACGTGCCGCATTGATGAGTATCGCGCCATGTTTCATCCGTTCTATTTCGTGATCGGAGATCAGATGAAAAGAGGGATGTCTGCCGGTTTTTGTAAGCGGAGTGTGTAGAGTGACCGCATCGCTTTCTCCGAGCAGAGTGTCAAGAGAGACATACTCACCCGGCATGCCTGCCTCCTGTCTGGGAGGGTCGCATATCAGAACCCGTGCGCCAAGAAGTTTTCCCCAGTGCGCCACAATCGAGCCGACGTTTCCGCAACCTGCTATGCCGATTGTGTCGGAGGCAGGATTGAATCCTTTTCTAAGGAGAGAGGACCAGACATATTGCGCAACAGCAGGGGCATTGCATCCGGGACAGTTTGCAACCTTGATTCCTGCTCTTTCACACCACGGAATGTCAATCTGATCCATGCCGATCGTAGCTGTTGCTATCATCCTTACAGAACTGTCTGAGAGCAGCGAGCTGTCGCAGCGCGTGCGTGTACGTATTATCAGAGCGTCTGCGTCACGCACATTGTCGGGGTTGAAGTCGAACTGGTCAACGTATTCCACTCTTGCGAATGGTTCAAGACGTCCCCCAATGTATGGTATGTTGTCGTCTATCAGAATCTTTGGTTTCATGCCGGTAGATAAAATCCAGTTTCCATCAATACATATGATGCGATATACAGCATCACGAAGAAAAATATGAAGGTATGTGTATGTCGCACCTGACGAAGCGCAAAGAGGTTCGCCAGCTGGACACCAGCAACGAGATATACTGTTGCCATGTATACCTGTATGTTGTCTACATCACAGACAATGCTTATGGCGGAGGCTATGCCGAGAATGATTATCGAATTGTTGAGCAGTCGTCTGCGGGTGTTGCCGGCATAGAGCTTCACGGCATTGTATAGGGCGAGCATTGTGCTCAGTATAATCGTTACCGCACAATTGAGCAAGCCTACGAATATTGTCTGTTTGCTTCCGAATCCGTCAAAGAGATTGGTGAACGTGGGCATGGAGAATGAATCCAAAGGAATAAGTCCAATTCCGATTCCAATCCAGTACGGAGCAACGACCCCCATGATATATGCCAGCAGACTCTTGATGTTCATGCATTTAAGAACCATCGCGATAATCAGATAAGCTGGGATGAAGAAAACAAACGCATATTGGAACATAGATCCCAGAGCCAGAATCGAGCCTACGATAAACATCTGCTGGGTGCTCTTGTTCGACCGGTAACAGCCGAAAAGGAAATGCAGACATGCGAAGTTGGCTCCCATAAGGATGACTGAAGATGTCAGCACGCTGTCAATCCAGGGGTTTGAGCCGCAAAGGAATATAAATGCCGCTGGTAAAACAGTGTCGCTGCTGCTTATGAAATTGTATGTCTTATTGAAGAGATGCAGCGACAGACCGAGAATGAGAATCAGTCCAAGGTTTACAATCCATGAAACAAGCGGGTTTATAGTCCATAGGTTCGGTGATGGGAAACATATTCCCAATTCACCCTCCAGCCTTTGTGGCGTGCCTATAAAGAACTCGATCGCACTCATGGCGCAGGCGAGCATGATCGCAAGCATAAGACCTTTGTTGCCTATCATTCCTGATCTCATATCCCAGACTTGGTTTTAGAAGCTGTTTAATAATTATTCATCAGTTTCCGCAGCGGGTTTTCTACGTGAACGCAGTTTGTATTCTGAAAAGCGGTATGTATCGCTCTCTGGAATGCTCGGACCTTTTCCACTTGTCTCTACAGCCGGTCTCGGTTTGCGTTCATAGGGTTTTCTGTCACGGTCGAACGGTTTTCTGTCACGGTCGAACGGCTTGTTTCCCGATTTCTCGAATTTACGTTCACCATGGAAACGGTCTTTTGCCTCGAATATCGGTTTCCTGTCATCGAAGCTGTTCTCTTCGAAGGCTTTGTGGTCAGAGAATCTTTTATCTCGATCAAAAGGTTTGCGGTCTTTCGAGAATTTACGGTCGCCACCCTTTGTCGGCTTACGGTCGTTATGCCCGAATTTTTTAGTCTCTTTTTTCCAGTCATCGTCCGATATATGTTTCATTTTCCGTGGACGGCGCTGTTCTTCGGCTTCCTCATCGGAGAGTTTGCCCAGAGAACCGCCTTCGGCACGGAAGGAGTCATATCTGCCGTCAAACAATACATATTCGCGCAATGAGCATTCGAGGCTTCCGTTGAGAAGCGGTATCTTGATGGTTGGTTTTAGACCGATATTGCCGAATTCTTCTTTGTCCGGACCGATAATCCAGGCGTTCCATCCTGAGAAATTCTTTTTGAGAGCGGTGCCGATACCTTTGTAAAGGGCAGTGAGATCATCCGGTTTAAGTCGTTCGCCATAAGGCGGATTCATCACAATGATGCCAGGTTCGGGATTTTCGGTCCATTCGCTCATCTGGCGACATGTGATTTCCACCATATCGTCCACCTTTGCCTCGCGCACATTCTTGCGGGCAATAGCCACGGCTTCCGCATCCATGTCGCCTCCATATATCTTGCAGGCAAATTCCTTTTCCGCGCTGTCATCGTTGTATATCTCCTCGAAAAGTTCTTTGTCGAAATCGGGCCATTTCTCAAATGCGAACTGCTGCCGGAATATTCCCGGATTTATGTTGGCAGCAATCAGGGCCGCCTCAATAAGGAAAGTTCCTGAACCGCACATAGGGTCAACGAAATTGCTTTCTCCTCTCCATCCGGTCTTCATTATGATTCCTGCGGCAAGAACCTCATTAATGGGCGCGGCTGTCTGTTCAACCCTGTAACCTCTTTTTGAGAGCGGCTCGCCGCTTGAGTCAAGCGAGATTGTGATACGGTCTTCAAAGATATGCACATTGAGCATAAGGTCGGCACCCGCTACACGTATCGATGGTCTTTCGCCGTATTTGTCACGGAAGTGGTCAACTATGCCGTCTTTCACGCGGTATGTGACATATTTCGAATGAGAGAACTCATCGCTGTTGACAGTGGAATCGATGGAGAATGTGGTCTGAGGTGTCATGTATTTCTCCCACTCTATGTCGCGGACAATATCATAAAGCTCGTCAGGATCCGAAGCTGTGAATTTTTCAATAGGCTTGAGGATGCGCAGAGCGGTGCGGCAACACAAGTTGGCGCGATACATAGTCTCGAGATCACCCTCGAAGCTGACCATTCTGCGTCCCATCTCAACGTTTTCCGCGCCGAGAGATATCAATTCGTCACGCAAGACATCTTCCAAACCTTGAAATGTCTTTGCGACCATCTGAAATTTTTGTTCAGTCATATTATGTTTCCTTGGGAGTTTTTATTAAAATGTAATTGGAGTGGCACCTCGGTCTTGCTCGCTGGATTCCGGTTGTCGGGGCGTTTTGTCCGGTTGCCCGATCTTGTTCAGTTCCTCTTTGAAAGCAGGTGAGCGGTTGAATGCCTTGTGGCTCTCAAGCATTGAAATCACATCGAGATCATCGAACTGTGAGGGTTTCAGAACTACGTAACGGGTTTCGTCCGAAGCTCTGTAATGTTCCTTGATCTTTTCAGAACCGTATATCGTGCTCATTGTATCCTGAGCTTCCTTCTGCTTTATTTTTTCCTTGAGTGCTTCCTCTCCGGTAGGTTGTTTGTCATTAGCATGAAAGATAATGCCTTCGTCATCGTCTTTCTTCACAGGACTGTCTCCCGCTTCTTTCAAAGTCATGTCGAATCCAGATGCAAGGACGGTAATCTTGACCTTGTCGCCCATCTCCGGATTATCCCCGATACCCCATTTCACATCGATTGTGGGTGGAAGCTGCGAGGTGAATTGATATATTTCCGACACTTCCTGGGTTTTGAGCGGGTTGGGGGAGTCTTTCCAGCATACAAACTTGAATAAAATGCGTTTTGACGAATATATGTCGTGTGTCTTGAGAAGTGGAGAATGAAGAGCCTTGTTGATCGCATCCGATATTCTATGCTCACCTTCCCCTTCCGCCGTTGATATTATCGCAGTGCCGGCACCTTTCAGTGTCGTTTTCACATCCTGAAAATCGACATTCACATAGCAAGGTTCGGAGATGATTTCGGAAATGCTTCGTGCCGCGTTGGCAAGTGTGTCGTCTGCTTTGCCGAAAGCATTGAAGAAATTCCAATCTTTATATAGATCAATAAGATTTTCGTTATTGATTACAAGAAGGGCATCGACATGTTTCTTCATTTCTTTTGCACCCTCGATTGCCTTCAGGATCTTTTTCTCCCCTTCGAAGAAGAAGGGAACCGTAACTATACCGATGGTCAGCATTCCAGCTTCTTTGGCGATCTCCGCCACAACCGGAGCGGCGCCTGTTCCGGTTCCTCCTCCCATTCCCGCTGTGATAAAGACCATTTCGGTCTTGTCATCAAAAAGCTCACGGATCTTGTCGGTAGATGCTTCGGCGCATTGTCTTCCGACTTCAGGGACGTTCCCGGCTCCGAGACCGTTTGTTATTGCCTCTCCTATGAGCAGTTTATTGGGAACCGGAGATTTTTCAAGATGCTGTGCATCCGTGTTGCATACCACAAAGTTCACGTGGGGAATATTCTGGGCATACATATAATTGACAGCATTGCTGCCACCACCGCCGACACCAATAACTTTTATGATGGCATCGTTTGCGTCTTTTACGAATCCCGATTCATCCGTAAGATCGCGGAAATCGGGGGTCATTATATCGGTATTCATCTGAATCTAATCTGCTAATCGTTTTCGCTTCATTAAATGGAATAAGGTTTCATGTCAGTCAAGAGGATCAGAATCATCTTCTGCGTTACCGAACATGGAAGATACCCATCCGGTTATTTTGCCTCCCCATCCTCCACTTTTGTTACGATGCGGTTTTTTTGTCTCCACTTCCGGTTCGGGACCTGTTTCAGTGTTTGCATCGCCTGTCACAGGCACTCTTTCCTGTGCGGGACGTTCAAGACATTCCGCTTCATTGCCTGTGGCTCCGGCATAGAGCACACTCGCTACATCGATTATCTCGCCTGAGCTTATTTTCGTGTCTTCAAGGATGATATATTGCGGCAGCGTGCCTCTTCTTACATTTAGACTGCTCTTGTTGGAGAGGAGGTCGAGCATTCCGTTGAGTTTGGAGGCTCCTCCAATCACCACAATGCCTCCGGGGAGGTCGCTGTCTTTCAATTCGGCATACTGAATCTGTTTCAGGATATTGACCACTATCTCTTCCGAACGTGCCACTATTATGTTTGACACATCCGCATCGCGTATGCCGTTGTAATTAAGTGTGGAGACTGTTTCTTTCGGGATTGCGTTTCCGGAAGTTATCTTTATCTCTTCCGCCCGCTCCTCAAGAATATTGAGCGATGTGAGGTCGCGGGTGATGTTGCGGCCGCCAAGCGGCAGCGTTGCGAAATATACGAGATGGCCGTTTTTATAGATTGAGACAGTAGTCGTCTCTCCTCCCATATCCACAAGCATGCATCCCAGTCTTTTCTCTTCCGCGCTTAAAATCAGTTGTCCTGAGGCAAGTGCGGTTACTACTATACCTTTTATCGATTTGCCGAGCTTGTCCTGCACGGTGCGTATAAGGTTGTTCTTGATTTCAGGGCGGCATACAACAAGGTCATATTCCGCGCTGATGCTGTCTCCCACGGCACCTTTGGGAGATGTGGTTTCAAGCCGTCCTACAGTATATGACCGCGGAACTGCATCCATAACCTCAAGCGAGGAGTCTATTGCCGTAGATCTTGCCTGCTGCAGAAGACGTGTGATAATGTCATCGGTAATCTCAGTGTCATCGGGAAGATTGATTGAGACGCGAGTGGGTATGGAGCGGAGCGACAATCCTGACAGACCTACGAACAGACCTGTTATCCGTCTCGGTGCCACAGCCGGTTTGCGCTCCAGCAGACTTAATATCCGCGATATTCTCATGGATGTCTCTTCAAGATTCCGGATAACCCCATAGCGCACGCTTTCAACCCCTTTCTCCTGTTCGGAAGCTATGATGCAGAGCTGACCGTCTGGGCGAACCTTGCCCACGACAGCCACAATCTTCGAGCTGCTTATCTCAATAGCAGCGACATATCTATCTTCGGTCATTGCCTGTTTGTTCGTTTTTTCAGTTTTCGTTTTTCTGCGGCTGGTCGGAGATATCGGGAAGGGTGTGCTCCTCCATGTCGAAATCATCCATATAGTCTTCGCTATGCTGCAGTTTTTTCTTGTCTCTCCTTGTTGCCACTATCTGGTCTCTGAATTTCACAGACACGGTGTCATATTCCAGCCATCCCTTGTGCGGCATCACCTTGCGGTAGAAAAGGAAAAGATTGTGGCTTTTCTCTTTCATGCGCGTTGTGTCTCCGAAATTCACCACATGTCCCTTGATTCTCGGCACGAGAATCAGGTTGCGGCTGTCGAGGGCAACTATCATTCCGGTAAGATTCGCGAGCTTCGGATCACTGTCGATATATTTTACCAGCGGAAGCACATCCTTAGGCGTAAATGAAGAGGTGAAGTTGCCGCAGACCACCGGCACATCGGTGAAGAATTCAGCCTTTGCATCGATCTTTTTCCCTTCCCGGTTTATATAATATGATTTTCCTCCGTTGAAAACCCTCATCACCGGTTCAAGCGGTCTTGCCTCGACAAGGAGATGGTTTTCGGAGTTGATCATGCAGTGCACACTCTCGAAATTGGAGAGTGATGAAAGATATCTTTCAATCTTTTCGGTGTTTACATTATGAACAGGGATGCCGGTTATCTGTTCAGGATATCTGGCAAGTTCCGTCTCGATACCGCTTCTTGTGCGTTCGAGAATATTTGGGTTTTCGGATCCGAGTACATTGACAGTGATTCCCGTGCATTCATGGCGGCGAGCCTCCCGGTTTGCCCATACGGTCACCCAGGCGGTATATCCTGTAAGCAGGACAAGCAGCAGCCATTTCAGAACGGTGTTGGTCATCTTTGCGACAATATATCACGAATCTCCGGAAGCAGCCTGTCTATATCGGCAGCCCCCAGTGTCATAAGAATTTCAAAATTACTATTTTTTATCAGATTCAACAAATCTTTTCGCTCGCAATATATTTTTTTAGACGATTTTACCTTATCAAGAATGATGGCGGTATCGATTCCCGGTATCGGCAGTTCTCTTGCCGGATATATCTCCGGCATAATCACGCGGTCGGCTTCAGAAAGGGCTTCTGCAAACTGTGGCGCGAAATCGCGTGTGCGGGTATAAAGATGCGGCTGGAATATGACTGTCAGTTCCCTGCCGGGTAATAGTTTTCTTACCGAGCGTATCGAGTTCAGTACTTCATTGGGACTGTGCGCATAATCATCGATAAGCACAGGCGCGTCTTTGTGAGCCGTTCCGTCGAGCCATATCTCGAATCTTCTTTTGGCACCGAGGAATGTGGCAAGTCCCTCCCTTACATCATGTTCTGAAGCACCTGCCGTTATTGATGCTGCTGCTGCCGCAACTGCATTTTCAATGTTGATTTCAACAGGCACGCCAAGGCGTATGTCTTCTATTTTCAGACCCTCCGGACCGACAAGAGTGAATGTCAGACATCCGTCTCCGAAAACGATGTTTTCGGCATGCCAGTCTCCTTCCTCTCCTCCGCTGTATGTCTGCACCCGCACTCCATCCCTTACATCCGGTTTGTATTTAAGACCGGTATGTGTGATGAGGGTTCCGCCCGGTCTGACAAGGGACGTGAAAATAGAAAATGCCTCGAGATAATGGTCTTCGTCTCCGTAAATGTCAAGATGATCAGGGTCTGTGGAGGTGACAATTGCTATATATGGGTGAAGGTGGTGGAAAGACCGGTCGTATTCGTCTGCCTCGATGACCGACAGCGGAGACTTTTCGTTCAGGACAAGATTGCTCCCCGTGTTTCTGAGTATTCCCCCCAGAAAGGCTGTGCATCCCGCATCGGAGTTGCGGAGGATGTTGGCGATCATCGATGATGTCGTGGTTTTTCCGTGTGAGCCCGCGACACAGATGGCATCCGTATCAGCGGTAATCTTGCCGAGAAGCGCGGCGCGTTTTATCACTTCGAACCCGTTGCTTCTGAAGAACGTAAGGATATTGTTTGATTCCGGGACCGCAGGTGTATACACTACCAGCGTGGTTTCCGGATTACGGAAATCTTCCGGAATTTCATCTGCAGAGTCGTTGAAAGAAAGGCAAGCCCCCTCTTTTTCAAGTTCACAGGTCAATGCGGAAGGGGTACGGTCATACCCCGCGACCTTATAACCGTGGCGAAGGTAGTATCTCACGAGATTTGCCATCCCGATTCCTCCGGCACCTACAAAGTATATGTTTGAACAGATCATTTGTCAATAATTTTGAGTATCTCGTCCACTATAGCCTCGTCACTGTCGCGCAATGCCATTGCCGCGATATTTCGGCTCATTGCTTCAAGTTTCTTTTTGTCGGCGGCGAGAGAAATAACAGTGTCGGCAAGTGTTTCGCCGGCATCCGCGTCCGTTACCATTATTGCAGCGTTTTTGTCAACAAGGGCGAGCGCGTTTTTGGTCTGGTGGTCTTCGGCAACATTGGGAGACGGCACCAGAATACAAGGTTTGCCGAGGATCTGCAATTCACTTATTGATCCCGCTCCCGCTCTTGACACAACGAGGTCCGCAGCAGCGTAAGCATTCCCCATGTCAGAGATGAATTCAGTAACTACTGCTCCTGAAAGTCCTTTGGCGGCAAGTTGCGCCCTGTTTCCGAAAAATTTACCAGTCTGCCAGATAATCTGCAGACCGCTTTCAAGAAGTTTTCTGATTCCCATCTCCAGGCTTTCGTTAAGCGTGCGTGCGCCAAGGCTTCCTCCAACCACAAGCACAGTCGTTTTTTCAGTGTCAAGACCGAAAGACGCTCTTGCGTGTGCCCGATCCCCGGTATTGTCGCAGAGATTCTTTCTCACCGGGTTGCCGGTTATTACAATCTTCCCGGCAGGAAAAAATTTCTCCATTCCCTCATATGCCACACATATCTTCCGTGCTTTAGCGGCGAGGAGTTTATTGGTCACTCCCGCATAGGAATTCTGTTCCTGGACAAGGGTCGGAACGCCGGCACGCTGAGCGGCTTTAAGAGTGGGTCCCGATGCATACCCTCCGACACCGATGGCTATGTCCGGTTTGAAATCGCGGATGATATTTCTCGCGAGTCTGACACTTTTGAACAATTTGCGTAGAACGCTGATGTTCTTGAAAATATTTTTGCGGTTGAAACCTGCCACGGGAAGTCCGATTATTTTATAACCGGCTGCAGGGACTTTTTCCATTTCCATGCGGTTGTCGGCACCTACAAAAAGTATTTCTGCGTCAATGCGCCTTTTCAGGGCGTTTGCAATAGAAAGCGCAGGAAAGATGTGTCCACCAGTTCCTCCTCCGCTGATGAGTATTTTTTTCTTCATATGGATAATGGGAAATTATTGTTTGTTCTGGTAGTCGCTGAAGTTGGCTGCCTGCATGTCTTCGGGCAATTCCTTAAGTTCCGCGCGTATGTCTTTTTTATTTCCTGTGGTTACGGCGAAACGGCTTACCGAAAGCATCATGCCTATTGCCGCCGACATGACCAGTACCGAAGTTCCTCCCTTGGATATGAATGGCAACGGTTGACCTGATACGGGAAAGAGTCCTGTTACAATCGCCATGTGTACAAGGGCCTGGAACACAATCATCACGGCGCATCCCATGATAAGGAACGCAGGGAAAGCCCGGGAGCATTTGTAAGCGATGCGTCCGGCACGTGCCACAAGAAGGAGGAACAGAATCAGCAGCAGCGAGCCACCGACAAATCCGGTGTCTTCGACTATGATGGAATATATGTAATCGGAGAATGCAAGAGGCAGACGTGCGCTCTCGCGTGAATTGCCCGGTCCCTGACCCATCAGACCTCCGTTCGCCTGGGCGAATTTGGAGAAGATCACCTGTCGGTTCATATCATCGATGGGATCTTCCGGATGAACCCCTTCGAGCCATCGTGAGATTCTGTTGCCACGGGTCTCCTCTCTGCCGCCTGATACTTCGGTTCCCCGCCCGCTGCCGGAGGTCGCCTCTATCGTTACCTTGTCGAAATCATCGGTGGAAATTTTCTTGTTTGCGTGCTTTATCATCATCAGAGAACCTGCGCATAATCCGTATATGGCAAGAGTCATCCAGAATTTCTGCCATTGTATGCCGCCGATGAGAAACATGCTTATGCTGACACCCATAAGCAGAATGGTATTGGTCAGACCATCCTTGTAAAGGAATATCGCGAAAACGACCACCACGATTGCGGAAGTTATGATACCTCTGTTCGTCACACCTCCGGGTGTCTGGTTTTTCGAAAGAATCGATGCGAGCAGGAGAACAACGGAAAGTTTAACGATCTCTGCCGGCTGTATTGTCATTCCGGCAACGCGTATCGCGCGTTGTGCGCCGTTGATTTCCACACCCGCCACAGTCGACATCACAAGCAGCCCGAGTGACAGAATGGCAAATATCCATGCGAATCTGCGCATCAGAATGTAGTGGGTGTTCTGCAGCCACAGCACAACTCCGAGACCAAGCGCGAGGAAGATACTGTGACGTATCAACGGACTGTATACGTTCGAAGCAGACACTTCGGTGCTTGACGCGCTGAAAAGTTCGACCACGCTTATCAGAAGGAACATGATGTAGATTCCCCAGATATAGGGGTCGGGGCGGGAGCGTTTGACCGCCGGCACCGCCGCGCTGCGGTTCGGGCTTTTAGCTGAAGGACGACCATCGACGGTCTCTCTTATATCAAGCCCGGGAATTATATCTTGATTAGCCATTTTTCAATTCTTGAATTCAGTTTTTTTGATTCATCGCTTTCACGCACTCTTTGAATTGATGCCCTCTGTCTTCATAGCTTGAGAATAAGTCGAAGCTTGCGCAGCAAGGAGAAAGAAGCACTGTGTCTCCCTCTTCAGCCAGATCGGCACAAGCCTTCACGGCATCCTCCATGGAATGAGTGTCAAGAATCACAGGGACTTTGCCGCTGAAGAAGTCGAGAAGTTTTTCGTTGTCTTTCCCCATACAGACGATAGCCTTCACTTTCTCTTTTACGAGTTCCTCGATTTCGGAATAATCGTTTCCTTTATCTTTGCCGCCGAGAATGAGGACTGTGGATGTTGTCATGCTTTCAAGAGCATACCATGTGGAATTCACGTTTGTAGCCTTGGAATCGTTGACATATCTGACACCATTTACGGTAGCTACGTATTCAAGCCGGTGCTCCACTGCTTCAAAGTCTTCAAGCGCAGACCTTATCTCGTCTTTCTTTATGTCGAACAGAGAAGCCGAGAGCCCTGCTGCCATCGAGTTGTAAAGATTGTGCAGTCCGGTCAGTGACAGTTTGTCGCGGGGAATCTCCCATACTTCTCCGGGAGTGACAAATTTAACCACTCCGTCTTTCACGAAAGCGTGGCTGCCTTCCTCCTCAAACTCGCTGAAAGGCATCTGCATCGCTTCAATCTGAATCTGACGTATCTGTTCCTTTACGACCGGGTCATCCTGCCAATATATGAAATAGTCGTCATGTGTCTGGTTCTGTAGGATTCTGAACTTGGCATTGACGTAATTCTCCATCTTATGGTCATATCTGTCGAGATGATCCGGAGTTATATTCATCATCACGGCGATGTCCGCTTTGAAATCATACATGTTCTCAAGCTGAAAACTTGAAAGTTCTATGACATATACGTCATGAGGATCCCGTGCCACCTGCAGAGCGAGGCTTTTGCCGACATTCCCCGCAAGACCTACATTCAGTCCCGCTTTCCGGAGTATATGATATGTCAGAAGGGTAGTGGTGGTCTTTCCGTTGGATCCGGTGATGCAGACCATCTTCGCGTCTGTGAATCTTCCGGCGAATTCTATTTCCGACAGAACGGGAATGTTCTTGTCCGTAATCTTTCTGACCATCGGGGCATATGGAGGGATACCAGGGCTTTTGACAACAATGTCGGCATCAAGTATTCTTTCTTCCGAATGTCTTCCTTCTTCAAATTCTATATTTTCGCGGACCAGAGTCTCGCGGTATTCATCTTTAAGGGCGCCCATGTCACTGAGGAATACATCCATCCCCTTGTCTTTACCGAGAATGGCGGCTCCGACTCCGCTTTCCCCACCTCCGAGCACAACCAGTTTTTTCATATAAGAAGTTAAAAAATAATGTTAATCAGCGTATTTTCAAAGTCACGAACGTAAGAGCGGCAAGCAGTATGCCGACAATCCAGAATCTCACCACAATCTTGGATTCGGGAATAGGATTCACCGGATGTTTCCAAAGCACATTGCTTCCTGCTTCAAGTGGTTTCTGAAAGTGATGGTGCAGAGGAGTCATCTTGAATATCCTGCGCCCTTCGCCATATTTCTTTTTTGTATATTTAAAGTAACCGACCTGCAACATGACGGATACATCCTCAAGAAAGAATACGAGACAGAGCACCGGAATCAGAAGCTCCTTGCGTATGAGAATAGCGAACACCGCAAGAATGCCTCCCAGTGTGAGACTACCAGTATCGCCCATGAATACCTGAGCCGGGAATGCATTATACCAAAGGAATCCTACCAGGGCGCCTATGAATGCTGCGGCGTAGACCACCAGTTCCTCGGACCCAGGGATGTACATTATATTCAGGTAGCTTGAATAAATGACGTTGCTTCCGAGATATCCCATGATAAGCAACGCGATACCTATTATCGCCGATGTTCCGGCGCAAAGACCGTCGAGTCCGTCGGTAAGGTTGGCTCCGTTGCTTACAGCTGCTACCACAATCACAACCACGAGTACGAACGTAAGCCATCCAAGGGTCTTTGCCGCTTCCTTGTCGGGTACCCATGAGGTCAGCCATTCGTAGTTGAAGTTGTTGTTTTTTACGAAAGGTATTGTAGTCTGAGGCGATTTTATCTGGTCTGTCGAGACAACGATTTCCGTTTCAGAAGAACCGTCGCGCTGCACCTCGAAATTCTCGCTCATCACAATGCTTGGCGAGAGCCACATCGTGATTCCTACGAGAAGACCGAGACCTACCTGCCCCGTTACCTTATATTTCCCTTTAAGTCCGTCTTTATTATGATATTTAAGCTTGCGGTAATCGTCAAGGAAACCGATCGTTCCCATCCACACTGTTGCCACAAGCATCAGTATCATGTATATGTTCGACAGGTTTCCCAACAGCAGGCATGGAATGAGAATGGACATTATGATGATTATTCCTCCCATGGTAGGAGTGCCGGTTTTCTTCATCTGTCCTTCGAGACCGAGGTTTCTTACTACCTCGCCCACCTGCATACGCTGCAGCCGCTCGATTACCTTGTGTCCGAACGCAAGAGCGATGACAAGAGACATGGCAAAGGATATTCCGGCGCGGAATGATATATAGCCGAGCAGGTTATGTCCTGGTAAATCCCATTCTTTGAGGAGTCCGAGCAATGCGTAAATCATATTCAGAATGTAGCTTTAATTTCTTCGCGGTCATCAAAATGGTTACGGATGCCTTTCACTTCCTGGTATGTCTCATGACCTTTCCCAGCAACAAGCACCACGCTTCCCGGTTTGGTAATTCTCATAGCCGTGCGTATAGCCTCCCTGCGGTCGGTGATGCAGAGTGTGCGTCTCATCTCGTCATTGTCAAGACCGGCTTTCATGTCTTCGATTATAGCTTCCGGCTCTTCGTCGCGCGGATTGTCGGAAGTCAGAATAAGGAGATCGGATCTGACAGCCGCCTCGTGAGCCATGATGGGGCGTTTGCCATGGTCACGGTTGCCTCCCGCGCCCACAACTGTGGTGATTTCCGCTCCCGCGCCGATTATCTCACGTATCGTGTCAAGAACATTCACAAGGGCATCGGGAGTGTGGGCATAATCCACAATGGCAGTCACGCCTTCGGGCGACTGTATTGTCTGGAAGCGTCCTGACACAGGCACAAGCCTGCTCATGTTGATCATGACTTCCTCCGGTTTCCATCCTATGAGAACGGAGGCGGCGTAAACTGCCGTAAGATTATATGCGTTGAATTTGCCGGTAAACGCCACTTCGACATCTTTACCGTTCAGAGATAGCAAAGTTCCGTCAAGGCGCGTCTCGAGAACCCGGCATTTGAAATCCGCATCGCTGCGCAGGGAATATGTATATGTCTTTGCCTTAGTGTTCTGGACCATGTATCTGCCGCATTTGTCATCAATGTTCACGAGAGCGAAGGCATCTGCGGGAAGCATGTCGAAGAACATTTTCTTGGCATTCATATAGTTTTCAACGGTGCCGTGATAGTCAAGATGGTCCCTTGTCAGGTTGGAGAATATCGCGCCGGTGAATCTCAGACCGGCGATGCGGTGCTGATGTGCTGCATGTGACGACACCTCCATGAATGCATAGTCGCATCCCTCCTCAACCATCTCGGCAAGCAGCTCATTGAGAGTCAGCGGGTCAGGTGTGGTGTGTGTCGCAGGTACGACACGATCCTGGATATAATTGCAAACAGTTGAAATCAGACCAGCCTTGTAGCCTTCGAATTTAGCCATTTCGTAAAGCAGGGTGGCAGTGGTCGTCTTTCCGTTTGTTCCAGTGACACCGACCAGTTTCAGTTTGTCAGACGGGTGTCCGAACCAGTTTGAAGCAAGCTGCCCCAATGCTTCGGAAGAATCAGCCACACGGATATATGTTATTCCTTTTTCAAGGGTAGAAGGCAGTTGTTCGCACACTATCGCGCCGACATGGGTGCTCGCAACTACCGGTATGTATTTATGACCGTCGGTTGTCACGCCGCGCACCGCGACAAACATGCCGTCTTTGACAGCCTTTCGTGAATCGCTTCTGAGGTCAACGATATTTTTGTCTATATCGCCTATGACTTCGAGCGTCTTTATTCCTTCGAGAAGATGAGATAGTTTGATAGACATATATTTACGTAATTATATTCTGAGATGAAGTGTTATAGTCTGGTTTGGTCGGATTCCGGTTCCTGCCGGTATTGACTGCGCCACGACGTATCCTGCGCCGGAAAGTCTTACATTTATGCCCCGTTCTTCAAGAATCTTGACAGCTGTAGGGGCATCGAACCCTTTGACGTCCGGCACCGCGCCTTCGGGATGGACTTTTGCCGTCTTATAGTGTTTCATGCCTTTGGCTCCGATAGAGGAGGCGAGCATGTTGTTATCGCATTTTTCAGATCCCACCACTATCGGTTTGTGCCCTTTTGCCTCCGCCGTATAAGTCGATGAATTGTTGAGACGTCCGCGGGAATACATCTTCACCGCCATATTCTTGACTACCTGTCCGGATGTGCGGTTTGCAGATGTCCCGCTCGGTCCGAGCACAAGGGCGATGCAACTGTACTGAGGATTCTCATAAGGGAAGAATCCGGCGAATGCATAACGTCTTTTGGCTGTGTTGTAGACACCATTCTCGACGGGATAGGCAGTTCCGGTCTTTCCTGCAACCTTTACGCGGTCATCGCGTACGGCGCGGGCTGTGCCGTGTTCACCCCATACCACTTCCGCGATGCATTCGCGCACCTTGCGCGCCGTCTCTTCCGAACAAATTCGGTCGCGTATATACTGGATCGGGATTATGGAATCGTTTCCGTCTTCATCAACCAGCCCTTTCATAAGATGCGGACGCACGTAGCGGCCTCCGTTCGCTATGGCATTGTAGACCGCCAGAGTGAAGAGCGGCGGGAGTTCCGTATTGTAGCCGTATGCCTGACGTGCGAGGTCAAGATGCCTCGCCTTAATGGTTATGTTGTTGCCTTTGGAATCTTTGGGAAGCAACTTGCGTATTCGCGGTGTGCACTCACCGGCGATGCCGGAACGTATCGGTTCGAAAAATCCAAGTTCGGCAAGTCGGTCATGGAATCTTGCAGGGTCTTTCTCATAGCCCCTGAATATCACCCTTGCGATTCCCGGATTCGAAGACTGCTCGATAACCTGTTTCATGGTTTTCATTCCGGAGCCGTGTGGGTCGCTTGTACGCTGGAAGGGGGCGCAGCTTACCTGATCCGTGACATGTTTCACCAGACCGTCTTCGAAGGCTATCATCAGAGAAATAGGTTTCATCACCGATCCCGGTTCAAAAGGCAGAACCGCCCGGTTCAGAGCCTCTCCGTAGGTGCCGTCTTCAAGAAGCTCGATATTCGAGATTGCTTTAATCTCTCCCGTCTTGACTTCCATCAGTATCGCCGTGCCCCATTCGGCGTTGGCACCGGCACAAATGTTGTTAAGCTCTTCTTCCAGCATGTCCTGCAGGTCGATGTCTATTGTTGTCCGTATGTCGTATCCCCTTACAGCCGGAGTTGCCACCCAGTTTGTTATTCCATTGGTGAGGGCAACTTTTTTGGCGAGTCCAGGACGACCGTAGAGAAGACTGTCAAGGTCTTTTTCAAGTCCGGAATATCCGTGAATCTGACGAGTCGCGGCGTTTTCGTTCACGCGTCCTATGCTGCGGTAAGCCATTCTGCCGTAAGGGTACATCCGAATGTTTTTTTCTTCCTTATAGACAGGATTGCGGAATCCCTTACCCTTGAAATCCTTCATGAAAGGGAATTTCTTGATTTTCTCGAAATCCTCAAGTGTCTTGTTTCTTGCGATGCGCAGCGCACGTGGACGTTTGTCGGGGTCCTTCTCCAGTTCGCGGTGAAGTCTTGTCTTCCATGAATACTTCGCGAGTGTGTCGGGATGGACGTGAAGGTTTCTGACGCGTGGATAATACACGTCGAGCGAGTCTGCCAGAGAGTCCACCTTTGCCCATGGAATGGCACGCAGATCCTTGACCTTGTTGTGGCGGAGGTCAATTTTAATATCGTATACTTTCAGATTGCATGCAAGAATGTTTCCGTTGTCTGCCAGTATGTTCCCTCGTTCAGGCATTATGGTGTCTATGCGGGAAAGTTCCCTGCGGGCACGGTCATTCCACGCCCCCGCCTCGATCACAGTGGTTTTGAAGAGCATGATCATCACCAATATGCCGAAGAATATGAAAAACAGACTTATAAGTCCGTATCGGAACAATATGTGTTTTTTGTTATTTTGTTTCATCGTCTGTTAGTTCGAAGGGAGGTTGTTCCTGAAATTCGAGGTTAAGATTTTTTTCTCGAACCATTTTCACCATCTCTGATTCGCGGATAAGCGACATATAGAGAGATTTCTCTTGAAGTTTATGGCTTTCTGCACGCTGCAGCTCCACTGTGAGCTGCTTTATCTCTGCCATTTTAGTCTTTGTCTTGTATCTGAGTCCGATCAGGGCGAGAATGGCAACAACAAAAAGTAGCATAAGCCATGCGTTTGCTTTGAAAAAGTCGATGGATAAAGAACGACCGTAGCGGAGTTCGCTCATCCAGCCTCTTTTTTGCTTGATTTTGCTTTTTTCTGCCATTATCTGTTTCTGTTTTCCGGTGTGATCAATTCTGCGATACGTAATTTTGCGGATCTTGACCTGGGGTTGCGCTCTATTTCTTCTTCCGAAGGAACAATCGGGGATCGGGTGATCTGCTTCCATGGAGAGGAGGTGCGTCCGAAGAAATCTTTCTCCTCTTTCCCTTCTATATTCCCGGTCTTCATGAAGTTCTTTACCATACGGTCTTCTATCGAATGGTAAGTTATTACAGCAAGTCTGCCTCCGGGACAAATCACTTTTGCCGTGGCGTTCAGAAACCTTTTGAGAGCCTCCATTTCACCGTTGACTTCTATTCTGAAAGCCTGAAACACCTGTGCGAGTTCTTTTTTCTCTGATTTAGGATTCAGAACAGGTCTCACTGCGTCGGCAAGTCGGAAGGTGGTGTCGATCGGTTCTGACGCCCTTGCTTTTATGATTGATTCTGCAACGGCGCGCGGACGCTTCAGGTCGGTGTAGGCGCGGAATAGACCTTCAAGCTGAGATGCGGTATATGACTCTGCGATGACAGCGGCGGTAAGTTCCGCATTCCTGTTCATGCGCATGTCAAGAGGAGCATCGGAGCGGAAGGAGAAACCTCTTCGGGCATCATCGAAATGGTGGAACGAGACACCGAGGTCTGCGAGTATGCCGTCGAGGCTCCTGACCCCATGGTATCGCATGAAATTTGTGATGTGCCGGAAGTTTGAATGTACAAATGTAAATCGAGGGTCATCCGGAGCGTTTTTCAGTGCGTCCGAGTCTCTGTCGAATCCGAAAAGATGTCCGTTGTCGCCAAGCTTTCCAAGAATGGCGCGGGAGTGGCCTCCTCCGCCGAATGTCACATCGGCGTAGATTCCGTCAGGCTTGATATTCAAACCATTGATGGAATCTTCGAGAAGCGCGGGGATGTGATATATCTCAGGGGTCATTTCTTAAAAAGCAAGTGTTGGTTAAACAGGATGTAAAGTTAGTTATTTTTTGTAAATTTTTGAAGTTAAATTTACAAATTGTAGATAAAATTTCCTTTGTGGATACTTCTTATCTGAACACATACTTTGATGCAGGTGTCGAATCGGCTTCAGCAGCCTTTTCAATCATTTCCCTTGCAAGACGTTTGAGCACAAGCAGAAGATTCAGACGTTTCTCTTCCATTATCGAGGAGGTTATTTCTTCTCCTTTGTCGATGTTGAATGAGTCGCCTCCGAATCTTATCTCTGGATGAGATAAGTTGCCTTTTATGTTGATTCCGAAGGGGAAAGGTATGGGTGAATTTTCTATGCCGAGATGATAATACATGTCTCCGTCGAAGTTGTTGAGTCCGCCGAACGATAGTCTGTAGCGGTCGAAGTCTATGTCGAAAGGATAGACTTCCATCAGATTGTCGTGGATCGAGGCGTGTATGTTCAGATCCGACAGTGCGATATCTTCGGTTCCGTGTATCAGCATCATTCTGGTGAGATGACGGATAAACGAATCCTGATGCAGAACCATGTTGTCACCGCGCACGTATATGTCTGCCCACAATGAAGGCATGTTCAGGTACATGTCGGGGAAGAGAAACAGTCTTGCCTTGGCATTTGCAGAAAGATCGCCCCTGAGGTTTTTCATCTGAGGCATCATCAGCAGCAGAGTGTGGAAATTGCGGAAAAACTCCACAAGCCTTACATCCGACAGGTTCATGTCAAGGTTCATTGCCAGCCTCTGTATATCAGAGGTGTCGTATCTGAAATCCATGTTCAAGGTTCCGAAATCAGAGTCTACGCCAAGGTCGCTAATGTCAAGTATCCCGTTGCGCAGTGAAATGCCGGTTGTAAGGTTGTGCAGATATAGATTTGTGTATTCCGTCATCATTGCCGAGATTTTTATGTCGGCGATAATATTCCGTGGAAGAAGCAGGGCGACAGTATCGGATGGCGTAAGGGTATCGGGAATTACAGTCAGCACAGATGCCTTGGGACCATGCGTCAGTTTGAGACCATGGTTGTAGGCGCCGCACAGCTGGTTTATCCTTACGGTGTCTATGTTTACCGTAATGTCTCCCTTCACAGGCACCACAGTTCCGGATGTCAGGAATTGCCGCAGGTTCGACAGTTCCCCTTTTGCTGAAAGTCTTGTGTCCTGGGAATTGAATTTCAGACTGTTGAGTTTTACTGAATCGAACGATGCCTCTAAGTCAAGGTCAGCGAATCCGTTATGTAGCGGCAATGCGGGTGTAAGAATAGTTCCGCTTCCTATCTTGAGACCGATATGTGATTTCCATTGTCGGATAAAATCGACAGCCTTTTCCGGTAATCTGACGGAAAGGAACTCATCGGTGTGTCCTGCCATTTTAAGGCTTCGGCTGTCGGCTGTCCACGCTGCAGCTTTTGTGTAGCGCGGCGTGGTCATACGTTTGTTCATCAATGATGCCGAAATACTGGCGGAACAGTCTTTTGCAGTGATTTTAGCGCTGCCTATATTCGCATTTATATCTGCGCTTTTCACCATGGCTCCGAAACTCTCCGCCATGCCTTTGCCCGGTTTTGCCTTTATGGAGCCTTTGAGGACAAGCCCCCCCATTGTCATTTTCACAGTGTCACGTTTTCCAGAGAGTGCGGCTGATGCCGCTTTAGCCTTTATTTCGAAAGGGGCTGCTGAGGAAATGTCGGTAAAAGAGTTTTTTCCTGATTCTTTAAGTTTTCCCGACATCTCGGCTGAGGAGATGTCGAGATCATATCCATTGGAATGCAGATGAAACATATCTGCATTCGCGTTAAAGTCGAATATGCCGTTCTGAATCGTTTGTGCTGTTATTTCCGGCATCTCGCCTCCGAAATTCAGGTCGAGGTCTGATGCGTATGCTTCGAGTCCGTATGCGCGGGCCTGCAAGCCGAAGTTGTTCAAGTTAATGTCACCGTTGATTTTAAGGTTTTTCAGTATGTCGCGTCCTTTGTCAGACAATCTGAAAGATATAATCGCGTCACTTTCAATTTTTCCGGTCATTCCGTATGGTCTCAGCTGCGGGAAAGTCATGGACAGTCTTTTGCTTTCCGCATAACCTTTTACGGCTATGCGAATATCGGGGTCTGTCAGAATGTCTGTGGCGAATGCCTGCAGCGAGAGGTCTAAGTCTTCACCGTAGATGTCGAATGGCATAATCCGGGCATATGCCGGTCGACGCATGTTGTCACCGGTAGATATTTCGGCGCGTATTTCAGAATGCCGCAAGGTCAGCGTGCGGTTGTTTCTGTCTGGAATGTTTATGTCGCCTTCGGGAATTTCCACATTTGCCTTTATGTCAGGAAGCCCGGGAGAATCAAATGAATACGGATGTTTCAGAGAGACAGCAAGGTCTATTGAAGGAATATGTCTCAGGACAGTCTCCGTTCCCGAAGCGGGAATTATTCTGACGTGGCTCAGGATATCCGAGGGGTCTATTCCCTTGAATACGGCAGAGAATCTGTCGAGTCTAAGTCTTTTTTCTGCAAGCATGTCAAGATTCACGCTTCCCTGATATCCAGCAACAGAGATGTCGTAATTTTTCAGACTCACACGCAAAGGATGGAATGCGAGATCAAGTTGCCCGGTTAAGTCGAACGGAGTCTTGTCAAGCAATTCTTTCAAGTTGTCTGATACCATTACATCCCCCTTGACCGAGAGAGTGTATGAATCTGCCGGAGTCTTCCGCCTGACTGCTGATGACTGCGACAACTGTGTGACTATCCGCGACTTCGACGGATGATTGTATATTGTTATTTTTGCGGGTGATGTCAGTTTTGCGCTGTCTGCTGAAAAGTAGGGTATCTCCCCGAAATTGTCAAAGCGGCGGAAGATGTCGAAATTTGATAAGGAATCAGATACTGTGACAAGATTCAATCTCAAAGAGTCAATCAAAATGTCGCTTACCGATATGTCTTTTTTCAACAGTCTCAGAATGTTTATGCCTCCGTGCAGTTTCCCTGTCGAGGCAAGAAAGTCTGCATTCCGCGGGATGTCCGAACGCAATTCCGATGGTATGCCGTAGAGAGTGCGGCTTACAATCTTTATAGAATCAATGTCTATGCAAAGTCGTGGAAAAGAAGACCACAGGGTATAGCGGACGTTATGTGCTGTGATGTCGGCGTCAATGCGTTTGCTTGCTTCTGTATTGATAATTCCGGTCAGCCTTTCGGGCGTAAGCCATATTGTGACGGCAGTCAGGGCGATGCCTGCGAGAAAAACGACAGTTCCCGCTATCCAGGCAAGTGTGATTGCCGCACGGGTGAGAACCGGCCGGTCACGGAAACGCCTTTTGTTTTTTTCAGGATGTGTGTTTTTGCATTCAGACATAGTAACAGCGGATTTGTCAATATAATTAACAAATCCGCTGTTACTTAGGTTTAGATATATCTTATCGGACTTCCTCTGACGATTGGAATGGAGGAACGGGGACGGCACATCTTATTTCTTGCGTGCGCGAGGTTTCTTTGCCGGAGCCGCGTCCTGTTTCTCCATAATCTCTTTCACCTCCTCAAGCGACAGAGATGCGGGTTCGATACCTTTCGGGATCTTATAGTTCACCGCTTTTCTGGCACCTTCTTTCTTATATGCGATGTATGGTCCGAATCTGCCGTTCAGCACCTCCAGTCCGGGCATTTCCGGAAAATCCTTTATAAGCCTGTTTGCCTCCTCTTCTTTTTTAGCCTGAATCAAAGCCACGGCTTCCTCAATGGTTATAGTCTGCGGCGCAAGATCTTTGGGAATGGACACAAACATTTTCTCGTAGTGGATGTATGGTCCGAAGCGACCGATTGCGGCTGTTATCTCCTTCCCTTCGAATGTGCCAACCTTGCGTGGCAGCTCAAAAAGTCTCAATGCTTCTTCGAGTGTAATATCCTGAATGCTTTGACCTTCAAGAAGGCTTGCAAACTGAGGTTTTTCGTCGTCAGAGGCATCGCCGATCTGCACCACAGGTCCGAAGCGTCCGATTTTGACTGATACCTGTTTGCCGGTTGCCGGGTCGGTGCCGAGTACGCGTTCACCTACTTTGTGTTCGAGTCTCATCGAATTTACTTTCTCGATCGAGAGGTGGAATGTAGTGTAGAAATCCGCCATCTCGTTTTTCCAGCCCAGTTTTCCTTCCGCAATTTCATCGAATTTTTCCTCCACGCGTGCTGTGAAGTTGTAGTCAAGAATATCCGGGAAATAGCTTGTCAGAAACTCATTGACAACCATTCCGACATCCGTCGGCACAAGCTTCCCTTTTTCGCTGCCTGTATTTTCCGATAAAGTCTCTTTTTTTATGGAACCTTCTGACAGAGAGAGCACATCGTAAGGTCTCGGCACACCTTCCTTCTCTCCGTGACGGATATAGTCCCGGCTCTGTATTGTGGAGATTGTAGGTGCATACGTGGATGGACGACCTATTCCGAGGTCTTCCATCTTTTTGACCAGTGTAGCCTCGGTGAATCGTGCCGGAGGTAGTGTGAACCGTTGGGTGGCGGTAATCTCACCCGCCTTCAGGACTTCACCTTCCGAAAGAGCCGGCAGGCGTGTAAACGAAGCCGATTCAGCATCAATGCGCCAGGCTTTCATGAAACCCTCGAACTTCACAACCTCGCCTTCCGCCTTGAAACCATCCGCTGAACCGCTGACAGCGATTTCCACATTTGTTTTCTCAAGAAGTGCATCGCTCATCTGTGAGGCGACCGCTCGTTTCCAGATAAGTTCGTAAAGTCTCTGCTCCTGCGATGTTCCCGGAATTGATGTGTTTGAGACATATGTGGGTCTGATTGCCTCATGCGCTTCCTGTGCGCCTTTGGAACTGGTGTGGTAATGGCGCACCTTTACGAAGTCAGAACCGTATTCCTTTGTTATTGCCGAAGATATGTCCTTGATTGCCAACTCAGACAGGTTTGTAGAGTCTGTACGCATGTATGTGATGCGTCCGTCTTCATATAGTTTCTGGGCGATACGCATCGTAGTGTTTACGGAAAACCCGAGTCTTTTCCCGGCTTCCTGCTGCAGGGTAGAGGTTGTAAATGGTGGTGCCGGAGCGCGTTTTACCGGTTTTACGCTCAAGTCCGCGACAGAGAAAGAGGCTGACGCGCAGTGTTCGAGAAAAACACGTGCCTCATCTTCGGTTGCCATGCGACGCTTCAGCTCCGCCTTGAACGGTTCACCCGAGTTTCCTGAAAACTGGGCGTTGATTCTGAAGAAAGGTTCGGGATTGAACGCCTCCACTTCTTTTTCACGTTCGCAGATAAGTCTTACCGCTACACTCTGCACGCGTCCCGCCGACAGCGCCGGTTTGATTTTTTTCCAGAGAATCGGACTCAGTTCAAAACCTACAATCCTGTCGAGCACCCTTCGCGCCTGTTGCGCATTCACCCTGTCGATATCTATTGTTCTCGGATTCTCGATGGCGTGTATGATAGCCGGTTTAGTAATTTCGTGAAATACGATGCGCCGGGTGTTGTCGGGTTTCAGACCGAGCACTTCATAAAGATGCCATGCGATTGCCTCTCCCTCCCGGTCTTCATCGGAAGCGAGCCATACGGTATCTGCATCTTTTGCAGCTGCTTTCAATTGCTTTACAAGCTCTTTTTTCTCTGTCGGAATCTCATAAAGTGGAGAGAAATCCGAGTCGACCTCCACGCTCATACCCTTTTTCTTGAGATCGCGGATGTGGCCGTAGCTTGACATCACCTTGAAGTCTTTGCCTAAAAATTTTTCTATTGTCTTCGCTTTTGCCGGCGACTCGACTATCACAAGATTTTTCATTTCTGCAGTTTTCAGGTGTCGGTTATCAGACGTTTTCTACACTCTATAACAACCGTAAGGGATTTTTTATTATTTATAGGGATTGTCCTTGCATGCCTGGAGAGTGTTGATCATCAGCGAGCATATTGTCATAGGACCCACACCACCGGGCACAGGTGTTATAAACTCGCATTTTTCAGCAACATTCTCAAAATCCACGTCTCCACGGAGTCTCCAGCCGCTTTTTCGCGAGGCATCCTCTACGCGGGTTGTGCCTACATCAATAATCGTGGCACCAGGTTTGACCATATCGGCTGTGACGAATCCCGGTTGTCCGAGTGCCGCCACTATTATGTCGGCATTCAGACATATTTCCTTGATGTTCGGTGTGGCTGAATGACACACGGTGACGGTGCAGTTTCCGGGGTTGGATTTCTGCATTAGGAGTGTCGCCATCGGTTTTCCGACAATGTTGCTTCGTCCGAGCACCACAGCGTGTTTCCCTTTGGTCTCCACTCCGTATCTTTTCAGGAGCTGCATGATTCCAGCCGGAGTGGCGGATACAAATCCGGGAAGACCGATAGACATTCTGCCTACGTTGATCGGGTGGAATCCGTCAACATCTTTTGAAGGATCGATTGCTCGGATTATGTTTTGCTCATCGATATGACGGGGAAGGGGAAGCTGGACAATGAACCCGTCAACGGATTGATCATCGTTAAGGCGGGTTATTTCCTCGACAAGCCTTTCTTCTGTCACATCCTCCTCGAAACGGATAAGACTGCTTGTGAAACCGCATTCTCCACAGGCTTTCACCTTGTTGGCGACATAAGTCTCAGATCCACCGTCGTGACCTACGAGAATTGCCGCGAGATGGGGGGCACGTTTCCCGTCTGCCGTCATCCGCGCTACTTCGGCTGCTATCTCCTGTTTGATCTCGGCTGCCGTCTTTTTTCCGTCGATAAGTGTCATGCGAAAAAAATTTTTATTAGAATGTTGTTATAATATAGGAGTGGTTTTGATCAAGTGTCAAAAAACTGGCACCTGTTATAAAAAGAGGAGAATTTTGTTTCAAACTGCAAAATTAATAAAAAATCGGCAAAACAAAATTTCTAAGATGAAAAAGAGAATTACGTTCATATTGACGGCAATAGCCGTGATGTGTGTGTCATCGGCTCTTGCGTCTGATTACAGTCGGCAAAGTGATGTCTGGAGCGGGTCGATGATGCCATATGATTTTTCTAAAACGGAAACCACTGTTGCCTGGCAGGATTCGCTTCGCCCTGTATATCTCAGTTATACGGCACGTCATGGAGCCCGTTATCTCTCTTCTCCGAAAAAAATCAAGGAGATTTCAGATGCTTTGCATAAGGCTGAAAGTGAAGGCATGCTGACTGCCGATGGTGAGCGTTTTCTTGACATGATGCGCAGGATTTCTGCCCGTACCGACGGTAGATGGGGGCTGCTGTCGGAAGTGGGAGTAAACGAGGAGGCACGTCTTGGTGCGGATATGGCAGCAATGTTGCCGGGTCTTTTCAAAAAAGGCAGAATGGAATCGAAATCGACATATGTTCCGCGAGTAATAATGACGATGTATCAGTTTCTGCATGCACTTGAGATTCCCAACTCAAGACTTGAACTGTATGCCTCATCCGGAAGGCAGAACGATTCATTGCTGCGTTGTTTTGTGGCGGACACCGCATATGCGTCTTATCGTGACAATGGTGTCTGGAAACCTGTATATGAAAAATATCTCGAAAGCCATGTGTCCGATGCTCCTGCAAGGCGGCTGTTCAAAGCCGGTTATGAGAAAGACGCACAACGTCTGCGACATCTTGCCATGAGTATGTATGGTCTTCTGCAGGCTAATCTCGCCTCGGGACTCCCGGCTGTCACGACTGAATTTATGTCGGAACGGGAATACAGGTCGTGCTGGCTTGCATCCAATGTGCTCCACTATCTGAGAAACAATATCAATCCTTTGTCCGGTCTTGCAGGAAGGGCGACTGAACCATTGCTGCGGCAGATCATATCTGACGCGGATTCTGCTTTGTCATCCTCCGGCGAAATCAAGGCGCACGGATATTTTGGACATGCCGAGACTCTTCTCCCTCTTTTCTCACTTATGCGTCTTCCGGGATGCTATGTGATGACTGATGATTTCGAGACACTTGCCGACAGATGGCAGGTTCAGGAGATAACACCGCTTGGTGCCAATCTTGCCATGATTCTTTTGAAATCGCCGAGTGGCGGGATATATGCGTCGGTCAGGCTTAACGGGTGCAATGTGTGTCCGCTTCCAGGCAAGGGTGCCGTTGTCAAATGGGAAGAATTAAAGCAATATTGGGAGGATATTATGTCAGAACAGAATCGGGGGGGGGCTTCCACACTTCCGGAGTCGCCCAAATTTTAAACAGTTTCTAAGAAAAAATAAGTCAAGACGAGCTCAATATCTAATTTTGCATCGGAATCCGCATTCATGAAGCATATTCATATAAAAAGGGCGGGGGTGTCTCACGACATCCCCGTCCGTTGCGCTTTAATAAACTGATTTATCAGTTCCCTAATTTTATTTACACCTAATTATCCATTATTATGATTCTGAAGCGAAATAAATTAACGTTTCGATGCAAAAATAATAACAATTTTATACATATGCCAAATATTGTATCGATTTTTTTGAAAAAAAGAGTTTTATAACGATTTAAAAATCTGCAATCGTTATAAAATATAGATTTTTAGTGACACAGGTAAAATGTAACTCAGAAAATTTTAGAAATTTGTAGAAAATAATATGCAATTCAGTTGCAGAAGTATATTTTTTGTATTATCTTTGCCAAGTAATGATTTGAATGGGGCAGGATGGGATTCGTTGTTTTCTGTCATTGATACTCATTGCAGAGAAAATTTAACCTGAATCATATGTAAGATACTTTGGAGTCAATTCTTTTCATACTCATGAATGGTTTTTCGGTGAATCTCACCGGGTCTCATCAGTCGCATAGTCCGCTATGCCTTTTCTTCAGCTTGTGAGATTCCCTTGAAAATTCCTCTTCATGTGAATGAGATTTAAATCCAGACACTGTCTTGAAATAGCATTTTATTATCACTAATCATATGAAACGCGTAACGATCAAAGATATTGCCAGTCATTTGTGCCTTTCGGTTTCCACAGTGTCGAGAGCGCTTGCCGATGACAAAAATATCCGCAAGGAAACGAAGGAGAAGATTTTTGCGGCTGCCCGTGAACTGGGTTATGCCAGAAATGTTATAGCAGCCAATCTTCGAACCGGCAGAAGCCATACGGTAGGAGTGTTGGTTGACCAGATGGTTTCTCCGTATGCAGCCAGAATTATCAAAGGCATAAACCGCGTGATGCGTGAGCATGGCATTTATGTGGTTACATGCGATGCCGATAACGATCCGTCAATAGAAAGAGATTATCTCAACATGGTCAAAAGTTCTTTTTTTGACGGTCTGATTATTGCCCATTGCAACAATGCGGACAATAGCGGGTTGTTTAAAGAATTGAATGACAAGGGACTTCCGATGGTGTTTCTGCGCAGTTCGCTTGACGGACTTGACGCTCCTGTGGTTTGTGTCAACAGTTATGACAAGGGGTTCTTTCTTGTGGATCACCTTGTCTGCTCAGGACGCAGACGTATAGTCAATGTCAAAGGTCCATCTTTGAGCGGAGAGGTGAGAGATCTTGACAAAGCATATGTCGATGTCATGAATAAGTTCGGTATTCCGGTAATCGCGGAATTGCAGTTGTCGGCGGGAGTTGACATGTTGTCAGGTCGAGAAGTGGCAGACCGTCTGATTGACAGCGGAGTGGATTTTGATGCGGTTTTCGCCATTAACGAAATAGTTGCCATTGGAGTGATGAACCGGCTGATGGAGCGCGGTGTGAAAGTTCCCGATGATGTTTCAGTGGCGGCGTTTACCGGTTCCATGCTTTCGGAAATGGTCTATCCGTCGATGACGTCTGTCGAAGCTCCGTTGGAAGACATGGGGCGTAGGGCAGCTGAGCTGCTTGTAGATATGATCAATCATCCGGGGGTCAGACATTCCGGTATTATAATAGATGCAAGGATACGTATCCGCCAATCATCAGATATCACACAGAAACCTGCCCTTTGATTGCCGGGTGGGGATCATATCCTTCAAGAGAGAAATCGTCGTAGCAGAAGCCGAATATATCCTTTATATCAGGGTTTATCGACATACGTGGCAGTTCACGAGGGGTGCGGCTCAGCTGTTCCCTGACCTGGCCAAGGTGGTTGGTGTAGATATGCGCGTCTCCGAGAGTGTGTATGAATTCTCCGGGTTCAAGTCCGCAAACCTGAGCCATCATCATGCATAACAACGCGTAGCTTGCAATATTGAATGGCACCCCGAGAAAACAGTCGGCACTGCGCTGATACAGCTGCAGTGAAAGTTTCCCCTCGCTTACGTAAAACTGGAAGAAAGCATGGCAGGGGGGGAGGTTCATGTTTTTCAGATCTGCCACATTCCATGCGCTTACGATAATACGCCGGGAGTCGGGGTTCTCTTTGATATCTCTGACCGCTTCTGAAATCTGGTCGATGAATCCGCCCTCATAGTCACGCCAGGAACGCCACTGATATCCGTATATGTGTCCGAGTTCGCCGTCAGGATCCGCCCATTCATTCCAGATTCTGACACCATGTTCCTGCAGATAGCGCACGTTTGTGTCACCCTTCAGGAACCACAGCAGTTCATAAATGATGCTTTTAAGATGCACTTTCTTCGTTGTCAGCAAAGGAAAACCCTTGCTGAGGTCGAAACGCATCTGGTATCCGAATGTGGATATGGTTCCTGTGCCGGTTCTGTCTTCTTTGACATGACCGTTTTCGAGAATGTGTCTGAGAAGGTTGAGATATGGTGTCATGGTGTTTTCTTTTTATGTTGTCTTTGGCTTATGATCATGGTTGTGGCTGTTTGCTTTTGCGGAAAAGGGGAGTTGCCGGACGGTTTCTGTTCGGCTGGAATCTGATTGCCTCCTCAGGGCATACGGCAAGACAGTCGAAACAGCGTATGCACCGCGAGTTGTCAACGTAGGCACTTACAGTCTTTATGCAGGAAGACTTGCAGTTTTCTTCGCATTTACCGCAATACACGCATTTGTCCCGGTCTATTTCAATGTGGTATATATTGTGTTCGTAAAGAAGCCCCATCGCAGTGCCGAGCGGGCAGATGTGTGTGCAGAACTCTCGTCCGCGCAGCAGTGAATATGCAGCAATCATTACGAATGACACTATTCCGGCTGTTATGCCTGTTCCGATTCCCAGCCCGAGATTTATCCAGGTTGCCTCAATCGCCGAAGGGTTGATCGCCGAGGCGATGTTTCGCATGATATTCCACGGTTCTATTATATAGGGCACCGCCACCGCTCCTGCCAGAAGGCATATTGCGTATATCATCAGAATATGTATCGGCAGTCTTGTCTGTTTGCGGTAACTGAATTTCTTGTTGAGTGCCGGTATTCTGCGGCGTATCCTTATGAATAAGTCAGACAGAGTGCCTATTGGGCATACGGTCGAGCAATATATCCGTCCGAAAATGAAAGTGATAACAAGCCATGTCAGAATAGCGCCTATGGCGGTTGTGCCGGCGGACAGAATTATCTGCGCTTTTTTCGACACAACCGCCATAGGATGCACCTGCGGCCCGATGAAAAGGTAGGCAACAGTGGCGACAAAGAAAAATATCGCCAGAAATATGCGGAATATCCGTATTTGTCTCACTTTGTCATATCATCTTTTACCGCCGCGCTGCTGTTGTTTCTGCTGCTCGCGGAGCATTGCCTGCTGCTGACGCTGCATCTCTTCAAGGCGAGCCATGAAGCCGGATTTCTTACGCGGTTTCTTTGAAGCCTCCGCCATTGCCTTTCTTACGTCTTCCTCTTTGATTATGTAGCGGAAAGCGTAGGTCTGGATAATGGTGATAAGAAGAGACAGGAAGTAATAATAAGAGAGTCCTGCCGCATAGTTGTTGAAGAATACAAGGAAGAAGAGCGGCATCAGATACATCATCCATTTCATGCCCGGCATTGTGCTCGGCTGGTTCTGCATGTTGATGTATGTGTATATGATGTTGGTGGCAGTCATCAGAAGGCAGAACAGGGAGATGTGGTTTCCGAAATATTCTGTGATGAAAGGTATGTTTCCGCTCCAGGAGATAATCGCGTCGGGAGCCGAAAGGTCATGCGCCCAGAGGAAGCTCTGTCCGCGAAGCTCGATGCAGCTCGGGAAGAAGCTGAACATGGCGAAGAGAATCGGCATCTGGAGAAGCATCGGCAGGCATCCCGACATCGGACTTGCTCCGGCTTTGGAATAGAGAGCCATGGTTTTCTGCTGGCGTATCATGGCGTTCTCAGCGCCGGGATACTTGTCGTTGATCGCCTTTATGTCCGGTGCGAGCACACGCATCTTCGCCTGGCTCTTGTAGCTCTTGTAGGTGAGCGGGAAAAGCACAAGCTTGATGAAGATTGTGAGCAGAAGGATGATGATCCCGTAATTGGAGATGAATTTGCCGAGGAATGTGAACACCGGTATGATGACGCCGGTGTTGATCCAGCGGAAAAGGCTCCAGCCGAGAGGAATGAGCTTTGTCATCTTGAGGTCCTCGCCCGCTTCCACCTCTTTGTCGAGATGCGAAAGGAGGGGATAGAGGTTCGGACCGATGAAAAGGTGGAAATTCACCGGGTTGCCGCTGTTCCAGTCATAATCGTTGACCACTGCTGCGGCAGTCATGCTTTTGAGATAGTCCTGACCTTTGATTATCTCAGATGAGAAATCCGCGGTGTTGAAAGGGCGGTCAGCTATCATTACAGTAGAGAAGAACTGATTCTTGAAAGCGATCCAGCGCACTTTCGACTGGCGTTCCTCGCTGTCGTTCTTCGATTCGGAGAGGTGTTCCACGGATCCGCCGGCGAATTTATAATATATGCCGGAGTTTCTTTCCTCAAACATTTTTCCTTTCTCCTGACGGTGAAGATCCTGCTGCCAGTCAAGACCGAGGTTGCGTGCATTGCTCTGCACTATGTCCGCCATGGCGTTCTGTACTATTCTCAGGCGGACAACATAACTTTCGCCTTTGGGCAAGGTATATTCCATTCCCCAGTATGCGCCGTCGCCCATGTCAAGAGCCATAAGCACAGTGGAGTCGTTGAGCTGTCTGGGGGTGAAACAGAGGTCGGCGGTCTCCACCGGCTGGGGCAGCGGCAGCTGGAAGTTGAACCGGTTGCGGTCGCCTTCGAAAATGACAACTTTCTCTTTTCTTTTCTCAGTCTCGTCAGAAGAATATTCGGTGTCATATTTCTTCAGTTCAGCGCGGGTTATCGAACCTGATTTCGCGCTAAGCTCAAGCTTAAGCACATCATTTTCCAGAAGCACCTTTGAATCGGAACTACCGAGGAATTTTGAGAACTTGCCGTAGCGTCCCAGCGATTCGGACATAGCCTTTACAGCTGCAATCGCCTTGCGTTGGCGGTCAATGCCCACTTTCTTTATGTCGCCTCGGGTTATGTCACCCCAGGCGAGCTTGTCGCCGTCGACCTCCACTGTTCCCCAGATTGAATCACCTGCGAGAGTAAGGTTAACCGGACCCTGTGTGAGACGGTATGCGCGGGTTGAGTCGGAAAGGGTTTCCGGAACACCGTTGTCAACGATGTTTTTCACGAGCCATTCGTGTTCAGTGGGACTAAGTGAGTCGGCGAGAGCAGCCACCGGGGTGCCCTGCGATGTTCTTTCAGACTCGGTGTTGCTGTCGCTGTCAGTGTGTTTGGGCTGCAGCCACATGAAAATCAGGAAAACGGCAAGCATCATAAGCAGACCGTTAAGCGTATTCTTATCCATTAACCGGAATAATTATTGGGTTGTGGTTTTATTATTTACTTACAAAATGCAAAGTTAATCCAAATTCATGGAATTTGCAATATTTAGAATTTGTCTGTTTTTCACGATATTCATGTATGTTGCAAAATATCAGACTAATCGAACAGGCTGGGTTGTCTGTGACGTGATTGTATTGTAGATGTCCCGGTTCTTAAGTCTTTTACAACTACAAGTTTTTTCTGTGCATTCAGGATTGACAGGACTTCTTCGGAACACTCTGATGTCGCGGAAGGATTCATCTTTTCCATTTCATTAAGCATCCTTATTATGGCTCTGCCTACGGCCCATGCAAGATTTACAGGTACAGCGTTGCCGATTTGTTTATATTGATCACTTAATGTGCCTTTAAACATCCAATTGTCAGGGAATGTCTGAATTCTTGCGTATTCTCTTATGCTCAAGGGTCTTGTAAATAAGGGATGGCATCTTTCCGTTTGCTTTTGACAGGGAGAGCATGTCAGGGTCAGAGATGGCTCTTCAAGGGAAAGTCTTCTTGCCATTCCAGTTTTTCCGCCTCCCAGATACCAGCTTCCGCCCATGTAGTCTCTGGCAACATCATCCGGAAGATCTCTCCAGTCTCCGCCCGGCGGCACAAGTTCAAGAACCTTTTGTTTCTTTAATGGATATGATGCACCGTTCGATTCTGGTACATCAGTATCGTATATTTCGCTTTTGTAAAAGGCATCCTTAAGGGTCATTATGCGGCTGAAAGGAGACGGCCATTCAAATCTGGCGATAGGTGCCAGGTCATTTCTTACGGCAATAAGTATGATGCGCTCCCTTTTCTGAGGAACCTGATATTTGATTGCTTTCAATACTCTCGGAGGAATCAAAGTATACCCCAATTCGTATATTATGTTGCAGATAGTCTTGAATGTGCGGCCATTGTCGTGAGAAACTAGTCCCTTTACATTTTCACCCATGAAAACTTTTGGCTGTATTTCTTTTACGGCTCTTGCCAATTCAAAAAACATAGTGCCCCGGATGTCATTAAAACCTCCCTGTTTTCCTGCGTAAGAAAACGCCTGACAAGGGAAACCGCCTGAAAGAAAATCTATTTTTCCACGCAATGGAGTGAAGTCGATATGGCGTACATCGCCTTCAATTATGTTCCATTCCGGACGGTTCACTCTGAGTGTATTGCATGCCGATTTGTCAAATTCATTAAGCAACACATGTCTGAACCCTGCTTTTTCCATTCCCAATGCCATGCCTCCACCTCCGGCAAAGAGTTCTATTGAATTGAATACCCGCACCGGTCGTGTAGTAAATTCATCTGACCACCGGCTGTCAAGCATTTCAGCCACATCCTCGATATCTCTCAGGTCTTCCATTTCGAAACCTGATATTCCGAGGGGAGTTTTAAATGATTTATATTTTCCTTTGCCCGCCCAACCTTTTATTGTTGCGGATGAGGTGCCGAGCAGGGCAGCGAGATTGTTTTCAGAGATAAAAGTCATAATCCTCCCTTTTCGGTTATTTCTGCTGCGATTTCTTTAATCTTCTTTTCAATAAGAACACTTCCGTCGATTTTATCTTCTTCGACTACTTGTCCGAAAGCCTTTGATAATTTGTAATAAAAATTGTTGTCTCCAGTCAGGTGCTCCCAAAAATCCGCACCGCATAAAACGGGATAGTGGGCATCGATGACTTTATAGTTTGCTGACAAATCGTTTTTTTCTCCATATAAAACTCCTACAATAAGGTCATCGAACTGAAGGTGCATCTTGTCGAGTCTTGATTTATTCATGAGATACTTGAAATGTCCAAGTATTGTGGCAATGTCATCTTTGTTGATTGTCTGCGGTCCTGCCTTGCACTGGCAATATTTGCGTCTATTGTCAATTGCATCAATGAATTCGATGTCTATGCCTTCAATTCCGGAAGCGCATCCGGTCACTTCTTCAAGGCTTGAGATAAAAGTCTGTATGTTCTGACCAAAGCTTGTGCTCAGACTTGTGGCAAGAATACGTGGATATACAAGAGCCTTGGCGAGCGATTCCGGCTTTGTGTTTCCACACAGGAACGCTGCCAGATAATTCACAAGGAAAGGATTGATATTGAATTTCCTGAGTTGAAGATTGTCGAGATTCTTCAGATGGTTAGGAATTATAATCCTTCTGAAATATTCTTTCCCGCTATTGAGGATAGCCTCTTTCTGATTTTCTGTCATGACCGTTGTTGTGAAATTTTGTATTCTGCAAGCCAAATGCAACTTGAGATGGCTTGTAGAATACAAATATAATAAAAAATTTTTTCGTGTGAAACAGTCAGTAGGTGTTGTTTCTAAGAAATTGTTTAAACAGAGTCGGTCAGTCGCGGGCGGAGGTGCGGCCTTCGTAGTAGTTGATAAAGGCTTTGTTTACAAGGCGGTTGCCGCCGGGCGTGGGGTAGTTGCCGGTGAAGTACCAGTCTCCGGGATGGTCCGGTATCGCCTTGTGCATCGCTTCCACCGACTGGAATACTATCTCGATTTCCGCATGAGTGCCTTCCGGAGTGAGGAGTTCGGCGATTTTCGCCGCCACCTCTTCATCGGTGAAGGGGGCGTATATCTCTCTGACATAATTCACCACTTCCTCTTTCGGGAGGTCGTCCTGCTCCTTGCAACGATGATACACGCTGTCAATCACATATCGCATGCCTCTTTCCTCAAGCAATGCCATGGCTGCTTTGAAGGCTATGAACTCGCCCATGCGCGACATGTCGATGCCGTAGCAGTCAGGGAACCGCACCTGCGGCGAACTGGAGACAATCACCATCTTGCGGGGATTCAGTCTGTCGAGAATCCTTATTATCGACTGTTTCAGAGTTGTTCCGCGCACTATGCTGTCGTCTATGACAACGAGGTTGTCACCCGGGCGGATCGAGCCGTAGGTGATGTCATATACGTGAGTGGCGAGGTCGTTGCGCGTAGAGCCTTCGGCTATGAATGTACGCAGTTTGATATCCTTGATCGCCACCTTTTCGCGGCGCACTCTGCGTTTGAGCACGTTGGCTATGTTTTCATCCGTAAGGTTCCCTGTCTTTGACAACCGCTGGATGTCGAGGATCTTGTTTTTTATAAGTCTGTCTTCCACACCCTCAACCAGTCCGTAGAAAGCGACTTCCGCCGTGTTCGGGATAAATGAGAACACAGTGTTGTCGATATCGTCGGAAATGGCTTTCAGAACTTGATTCACAAGGTTGCTTCCCAGAGTCTTGCGCTCGCGGTAAATGTCGCGGTCGGAACCTCTGGAGAAATATATCCTCTCGAAGCTGCAACGCGCGTTATCCCCTTTCGGGAGAATGCTGTCGATACGCACGGAGCCGTCTCTGTCCACTATTATTGCCTGACCTGGAAGCAGTTCCTTCACATCGTCGATCTGAAGATTGAAAGCGGTCTGTATCACAGGTCGTTCGCTGGCTACGACCACAATCTCGTCATCCTTGTAGTAGAAAGCGGGTCGTATGCCATGCGGATCCCGCATCGCCCACATGTCGCCGTTGCCGACAATGCCGCATATCACGTATCCTCCGTCCCAAGAGGGTGCGCAGCGTTTGAGGATATTGGTGACATTGAGGTCGCGTGCTATGGCGTGGGAAAGGTCAAGGGCCTTGAGACCGGCTTCCGTGTGCTCGCTGAAGAGACGCTCGTTTTCCCGGTCAAGTGCATGACCGAGTTGTTCAAGCAGGATGAACGTGTCGGCATAAAGTCGCGGGTGCTGCCCGGTGGCGACGATTGAATCGAATATCTCGTCGACGTTGGTCATGTTGAAATTACCGCACAGCAGCATGTTTCGCGAAGACCAGTTGTTACGACGCATGAACGGGTGTACGTAGTTTATGCCCGAGCGCCCGGTGGTGCTGTAACGCAGGTGTCCCATATATACCTCTCCGACAAAAGGAGCCGTCTCGGGGTCGGATCCTTCCGCGAGTTCCTCGGAGATTCTTTGATGGGCGTTTGCGAAAATACGGCTGATGGCATCGGAGCCCTGCGCCCGTTCGCGGAAGATATATTCCTGCCCGGGAGGAGTGTCGAGTTTCACGCAGCCTATGCCTGCGGCTTCCTGTCCTCGGTTATGCTCCTTCTCCATGATCAGATAGAGTTTGTCGAGACCATAGAGCGCCGAACCGTATTTTTCCTTGTAATATGACAGAGGTTTGAGTAAGCGGATCATGGCGATTCCGCATTCATGTTTAATCAGTTCCATGTATTTCTATCAACGTCTTGTGCGGTAAAAAAATCAGGAATTGGCTATTGCCGCCTTCATGAACGACATGAAGAGCGGGTTGGGGTGGAGCACCGTCGACTGGTATTCGGGATGATACTGTGTGCCGACAAACCATGTCAGAGCCGGAGCCTGCACGATTTCCACAAGTCCTGTGTCGGGATTCTCTCCCACGCATTCGAGACCCGCCTCTTCGAAACGAGAACGGTATTCCCCGTTGAATTCGAATCTGTGGCGGTGACGCTCGCTGACTGTCTCGCGTCCATATGCCGCGGCAGGTATCGAACCCGGGCGCAGGCGGCATTCGTAAGCTCCGAGACGCATTGTGCCGCCGAGATTGGAAACGCTCTTCTGTTCCTCCATGAGGTCTATCACATTATGTCGTGTTGAGGGGTTCATCTCTGTGGAATTGGCATCTTCGAGTCCGAGCACATTGCGGGCGTATTCGATCACCATGCATTGCATTCCGAGGCATATTCCGAATGTAGGCATGTCATGTTCGCGACACCATTTCAGGGCTGTGAATTTCCCTTCTATGCCCCGCTGTCCGAATCCGGGGGCGATGATCACACCGTTCATTCCAGAGAGTTTCTCCTCCACATCGGCGGGTGAGAGTTTCTCGGAATTCACGTATGTCAGTTCAAGGCGGCGGTCGCAATATGTCGCGGAATGCATCAGCGATTCGCTGATCGATTTGTAAGCGTCCTGCAGCTCCACATATTTCCCGACGAGGGCTATCTTTACGGTTTCTTTTGCCGCATCGAGTTTGCGCAGATATTCGTTCCATGCCGCGTGATCCGGTTCTCCGATGCTTTCGGTTCCGGTGAGACTGAGCACGAGGTTGTCGAGAGCCTGCTCGTGCATCAGCTGCGGCACTTTGTATATGGTGCTGGCATCCACACTCTGTATCACCGCCTCCGGCGCCACATTGCAGAACTGAGCCACCTTTCGCCGCATGGCGGGCGGAATGTCTTTTTCAGTGCGCAGAATAAGAATGTCGGGTTGTATGCCGATCGCCTGCAGTTGTTTTACCGAATGTTGGGTCGGCTTCGTTTTCAGCTCCTTTGCTGCCTTCAGATAAGGCACGTAGGTGAGGTGTATGCTGAGAGCGTTTTTGCCGAGTTCCCATTTAAGCTGGCGCACCGCCTCAAGGAAAGGCGTTGATTCTATGTCGCCGACAGTTCCTCCGATTTCCGTTATGACAAAATCGAACTTGCCGGTATTGCCTAAACTTTTGACGTTTCTTTTGATTTCATCGGTTATATGCGGAATTATCTGCACCGTCTTGCCGAGATAGTCGCCGCGGCGCTCCTTGTCGATTACCGACTGGTAGATGCGTCCGGTAGTGACATTGTTCGCACGTGTTGTGTGGATGTCGGTGAAACGCTCGTAATGTCCAAGGTCAAGATCCGCCTCATGGCCGTCGACGGTCACATAGCATTCCCCGTGCTCATAGGGATTGAGTGTACCCGGGTCGATGTTGATGTAGGGGTCGAATTTCTGGATTGTTACACTGTAGCCTCTGGAAAGGAGAAGGCGGGCAAGAGACGAAGATATGATGCCTTTGCCTAATGAAGACACCACGCCGCCTGTGACGAAAATGTATTTTGTTTCCACGTCTAATAAGTATTAGTACGGGATGCAAAGTTAATTATTTTCATTTAAACTTACCAAATTCAGGACAACAATTTTAAGCGTTCTAAGCTGTTGTTTTATTGAATATGCTACCTGCACACCTTAGAGCTTGTTTAAAAATAAATGTGAATTTGGTCTCGCAAGCTTGGCGCAGATTTCTTCTTGAGGAGAAGGAGCATAGTTCAATATGGTGTTTAATGGAGTAGGGGTGCGGAGGCATCTTGCGATGCTGACGGAGACATGGAGTCCGATGGCATTTTCCTCATTCTCCTCAAGCTCCGTACCTCCCCAAGGTCGCTTAAGACCCTCGGTACCGGTAAATATCCATGCACGTTCCTTACATCTTAAACTCTGTACCTCTGTGCCTCCGTGTTAAATTTTCGAATCAGATTCTGCCTCTTCCATTCCATATTTTATTTATTCTCTAACCACTTATAACCACGGAACAACCACTTAAAAATACATAAAACCGTTTGAGTGTAGATGTAAAATTGGTTGTTACATGGTTGTTAGTGGTTGGAAAAATTAAATTGGTCTGGCTTATACGGAATGTTGATATTAGACATTATGTCACATTCTGGTTAATTCTGAATCACGACTTGTCCGAGTCCCTTTTCATTGAGACTTTCACCAGTTTCCCAGGAACTCCGAAGATAATCTGTCCGTTATGGTATGCAACGGCGTCTCCAAGGTTTTCATGCTCCTCTTCGGTCAGATAATACAGGCGCGATGAATATGTGTCCGTATTGACGATAAGGACATAATGTCTGTCTCCGCTATTGAAGGTATGCAACACGTTTCTGCCGTCGGAAAGGATGTCAAGTGTATTCACATATCCCTCGTCTGCAATCCTGTCCCACAGATTAACAGTCCCTTCATTCCTGTCTCCTTTTTTAAATTCATACCATTTACTCTTGAAATCAAGGCAATACAACGGTTTGGCGTTATCAGGCTCACAGAGATATACCACATTCTCCACTACCGGTATATACAGCAGCGAGTCCCCGGACAGTTCTGTAAAAGAATGCCATATTCCAAACGTGATATTTTTAAGATTGTCTGGTATCTTCAACATTGTTTTAGATCCTGAACCTTTTTTGTATATCAGTTTGGAATCACTGCCATCGTATGCATCGTTGCCTCTGTCGAGCCACCACGAATCATTCTTGGAGTCATAAAAGAAATGGTACTCGCAATCTCCGATCTTGTCTTTACTCAAGAAATTTAAGTCACGGTCAAGAAATATGAACGGCTCGTCAGAACGGGGATCAAACAGTATTATATTGTCTGACGTGACATTAAAATCCCTTATAACCTGGAACTCTTCTGGTCCTTCTCCCCTGTTTACAAAGCTGTTGATAATATTCCCGTCAGAATCGTATACATACAACCCGTTGTCTTTGAACATATCCAATACAAAGATTGAATCCCGTCTGAACACCACCTTGGACAGGTGTCCCGGAAGGTGTCCGGTCTCCGAATCTTTTAGGGTCATTACATCCACACTCTGGACATTCTCTGTCAGTGGCAACGCTTCTTCCAAATCAACCTCAACAGTCCTTGTTTCACTCTCAGATTCTTTACTGTTTGTACAGGCACAAGTAAGCCCCGTCAAAACGACTACAACAAAAATTTTTACGATTCGTGACATATTCATACTCTTAGAAACTGTTTAAATTTAATTCAAGTCTGGCAACCCCCAGGTCAGCGTTGAAAAGCTGTCTGCCGTCGCGGCATATGAATATCTGTTCCTCTTTCCCCTTTGTGAGGTTGCGAAGCCACAGCACGGCGTTCGCCGGAACGTCATACGTAATGTCGAACCCCTCGGCGGTCTTCTTTCCCAGAGATTTCCATTCATCCCTGTCGAAATAGAACAGTTCATACTCTTCACCGGGCACGACATAGTTGTCGTCATTCTGCGGAATAATGAATATGCTGCTGACATATTCATCAGAATTAATGCGGAATACCAAATCAACAGAATCTTTATCAATGAGTGTCCATGATAAAATATCCCTGTCAACAAGTTTGTTCTTCTTCTCAGAGGGAGTGTCAGTTATTAAAGACAAAGGAACGCATTGAGAAGCAAGCGAATCCACAGACACCAACACCTCGCCGATTCTGGCATCATGCATTGGTGACGTCAAAAGACGTATATACCTGTTTTTCTTATTCAAGTTCACAGGAATACGATAGAAATTGTGTGAAGGCACAGAAGTTATGCTGTCGACATCATCCCAGGGTCCGGCTGGTGTCGATCCTGTCTGAGTTTTTATTCCCACAACCGAACTCATTCCCCGGATGAGATGAAGCCAGAAAGGCATTTTTCGTTTCATTGCCACAGTTTCTTTTCTGTATGAATCGGGAATAAAATCGTGTACATTGCCATTGCTTTCGAGCAAGAACGGGTTTCCACATGTGCGATATTCACTGCCATTGCGAATGATAGGGAAATAAATCAAATCAGGTTCTATGTCTTGAAATATGGCTATGCCTCTTTTGACTTTTATTGCCATATCTATCGGTTTGTAACCCTGCGGAGTAAAAATACCAAGAAATACAGTGCCGGATTTGACGTTTACTTTGACTTTAGCTTCATTATGTCCGAAATATTCCGCAGTAACATCCTTTAACCGTGGATTCATGAGTTCATAAGGAGCATCATGCATACGCCTGTATTTTGCAAGTTTGTCCCTGTCGGGCATGAACATGTTTCTATATACCTTCCCCTTCCTGCGTCCGTCATAATGCAGACTGTCGCGTGTCGGCGGATATTTTCCATTGTCAAACATCCGAAAAATATGATCTACATTATCAAGCACTACAGTCCATTGATGAGAAGTCCCGTTATCGGGAGAAACCAGAATTGCGTCAATGGCACCGGGAATCCCGAATGCCCGCATGGCATGGAGCGTACGATCACACTCTTCCCGGCAGTATCCTACCGGAGAATCAAGTAAAGCGAGCGCCGAGCGATGTGGAATGTTCAGTTGTATATTATAACGGATCTCACCCACTGCCTTGGAAATGTATCTGGCGGCTTCTACAGAGGTAGTGGCTTTGTCAATCTCAGGAGATATGGAATCGAGAGCCTTTCGATAAGCATCCCTCCATTCTGTAACAGGCTCATCCCCTATTCTGTAGGGGAGAAGTGTCTCGTAAAGTTCTTTTCTTTCAAAATTCTTATTCCAGCTCCTGAGATTACTGACATGTTGGAAATCTGATATGTTTTGCAATAGGAAATCAGCGGAGAGTGTCTTAAGATCCATCACTTTGTTGCGTGGCATTATTTCATATCGTTTCCCTTCGGCAAGTTGCAGTGAATCCAATTGCCATCTTCCGTTTGGCTGAGGGAGTTTTTTATATAGTTGCTCGATTGAGTCGAGTCCCGGACCTGTCAAGGAATATTGTCCCAACATCCCGCGAACCAAGTATTCCGCAGCTTCTTTTTTCTCCCCATCATAGGAATTCAACACTTTCTCAATTTCCGAAGCATTTGATCCTGCCTGCGACATTGCCTGATCCGTCAACGTGTCTTCAACAGAGACGCATGAGACAAAAGCAAGCGGAATAACTAAAAACAATAACTTTTTATTATTTAAACTCTCAGACATTATAATCAGTTTAACAGATCTTCAAACTACCGCAGCATCGACTTTATGTCATATTTATAGATATATTCATTGTCTCCGAGTGGGTTGAAGGCATACAGGATCCCATCTTTGTCTACATACATGGCGGTTATTCCCTGTCACAAAACATTGATTCACCGGCAATGAGACGTATTCTCCGTCTCCGCTTGAACAAAGATGCACTCTACTTCTAACGAAACCGTGCTTTCATATTTCTATGGAATCTGGAATCCGGTAAACCATAATCCCTGTTTCTTCCTCATTGGGATTAACTGCGATTACCCTCCGTTTTTTCCTGTCTATGGCGAACTGATGAGCCGGAGATATGCCTAACTCTGCAACCCCATTACCTTCATAATCAACAATGAAGATCCGACTTTGATTATCCATATGTGGATCGCCATACAATATCCATATATGATTGGAAGTCATTTGCATGTCCATGAAACATTCCGCAAGCATACCCTGGGAGTCAACCCGCTCTTTATAATTGTCATAAGTCAAGACCTTGATAACCCTTCCTTGTTCATTATGAAGTATAATCCTTGGAAAACAACCATACGTTTCCGCAACCATCCCGTTTTCAGGACAATATGCAACCAATCTTTTAGAGATTATGTCTTCTTGGGGATTTTGGGAATCCTTGAAGTCATAACCCACCGGCCACTCTTCTATTGTTCCTGTCTTGGAGTCGAAAGAAATCATTCCGTAAACACGATCCTCACGAGGTGCGACATAGCAGCCATCTTTAATTTTGATTACTTCTCTCGGAATATACTTTCTGAAATTATCCGGAAATTCATAGTATAGACTCACTGAGTCAGGAGTCTCAGGATTAAAGCCATATAAGGCTATGGCATTGGGATCAAAAACAGACAATAAACTTTTGTCATCAAGTTCCTGACCAAATGTGCCGCTGACCTGAGACAATTCATTCGGACCATTTCCTTTCTTAATAATCTGCCTGAAATTATTGAATTCATCGTCAGATATAAGTAATAGATAATCCGACACGTATGTGTAAAACAGATATCCACCCTCTATTGCTGCTACAGAACCAATAACTGCAGGGATGGAGTCGCCAATGGATATAGGCTTACCCACAAGACTTATGTGTGTATTAAATTCACCAAATCCGACTTCTTCTGAACCGCCATCTTTGCCACAGGAGTTAAACACGGTTGCAATGAAAAACATTGCAACCGTGCTAATACATATTTTCATTAGTTTGTACATCTTGCTTCTGTGCCTGTCCCTTTATAATTCTCAATTCTCTCACATTTTGAACAATCGGTATACGATCTGTGGTAATCTATTGTTGCGGAGCTGTGACAAGGAATCAGGTCTCCTCCTTCACCACTTACCAATGCCTCGACATTCGCCATCTGAATGTCAGACATTGCATCTCTCTTTTGGGCATTGATTCCGACATACGTGGAAATACCCATGACTGCCACCACTGCGGCTGCGATGATCTTCTTTTTCATTTTGATTAAGTTTTAGTCAGTATTTTGATTACTTTATGAATCCGTGGAGAACGAGCCTCTGCGGATTCTGTCTCTCTTTGAACCAAACATCGGCATAGCGGTAAAACTGCTGCGAGATCGTGTCGGCTACATAGCTGATTTCAATATCCACATGTTCTCCGCTTTTCAAGACATCCCAATCAGCTTTTGCGCTCACGCAATGGCACGAAGGGGTGACCTCCTGCAGTGTCAGGTCTGAATCCGTATTGTTGTTAAGTCTGAAAAGCCTGGTTATTGTGTCGCCCCTGTTGACAACCCCGAGACTCCGCACGGCATTCTTACATAATGACGAGGTTTCATCCGGAAACTTATGATCCTGAGAATCGAAGATAAGCTGGGCATACAGCTCCTTGATCTTCGGATTATATACAGGATTTCCCAAAGCGATGACTTTGTTGTCTGCGTCAAGAAGAAATGTCTGATGTTCCGGTTTGGAAGGGAGTGGATTCGCCTTCCTGAAAAGTCCTGCGGAATCAATTGATACAGGATGATGAAAGTCATTGTCTTTCACGAGTCTTTCAATCTCCTCCCGTTTGTCGGAATCCACTATCATAAGGAAGCTGACATCAACATCGGGAGAGGATTTGAAACCGTCAATCACCTTATCCCAGTCCTTGAGTTTCATACGGCAGTTGGTGCATCCGGCGGAATCGACATATGTGACGATCTTGAAATCGGCGGCATCGAAATCGTAATCCACGGGGATATTACCTACCTGAAATCCAAGTTCACCGGGAATTACGATTTCCTTGCCGGTTCATTCGGCAACAATGTCCCGCTGCTCCTTGTCTGAGCTGGAGCAGGATGTCATTACCAAAAGCAATATTGGTATAAGCCGATAGATTTTAATTGTCATTAAGTTCTTAGCTACTTATTTTGAAGGGAATCCTATTTTAACAATAATCGGATTCGAATTGAATTTTTTAGAAATAGCCGATATAGCCCTTGTCGTTCATGGTGATTGTCACGGTCATGGCTCCTTCGGTATAGTCGGCAAGGTATAGAACGATGCCTCCGGCAAGTTCCCCCGTCTCCGAGGCTACAACCATTCCTATGGCATTGTTTGTTACCGTCACCTCTCCTTCTGCCTCATAATCGCATTCGACTGTGAGACACTCGTCCATCAGAAAACATGTGAGAGGTACACGTGCAGGTACACGCGGTCCTTTTTGAGGGGTCTTGGTTGGTATCGGATCAATTTGAATGGGAGTTTTGTCCCCAAGATTTGAAATTGCACCATTGTCTGCAAAAACAGCAAAAGAAACAATGATAATCAAGGTCAATACTGTAAATAATCTGTTCATGATATTATGATTTTATGAGACATCAAAATTAGCATAAAAACTAAAAATTTTCAATTCACGTTACGGATTTTAATCTTTCAATTGTAAAATTATTAAAATTTAATCATGTGAATATCAATTATATACCTAATGTGTGTTTATAAATTTCTTTCTAAAATTTACACACTAACAAGCTGTTGATCATCATTTTAATCCATATTGAAATGATTTTTCAAGAAAAAACAGGATAAAGCGGCTCACGTTTTCAAATCTTTGCCAATATCGGACCCTTAATTGAGCACCATCCGGAATCGGATCTGGTTTGCCACTTGGGAAATTACAGACAATCCATATTTCAGTGACCTCAGTCAAGAATTTATTCACTTGCTTTCAGGGGAATACTTTATTTTCAGCGTTTTAAAAATCATTAAATGAGTCAAACCTCGCAAATTAGCATTATTAAGCAAAGTCCGTTTCAAATGCCATTTAGCGGAGTCAAGTTTATTACGAGTATCATAATTCATAAGAAACATTATAGCCTCTAAACAAAATCCGGCATACAAATATCTTGCAAGCCTCAATTTCCTCAATTTCAAATTAGGATAATTATCTTTTAAAAGTTTAAAAAAGCCGTCACTATATAAATCTATAATCAAATCATAGTATTCAAGCGAATGCTCAGATCTCATGTCTGCAATAATTTCCATCTGTAATTTTGACGGGACTTGATTTGCTGTTGTTTTATTCGGAAACAAAAATATGTCTTTACATAACTTGTCAAGTCTTGACAACCTTTTCTTTACCAGATAACGTTCCTCTTTTGTTAATGATCCAATCTCTCCTGATATGTTTTTGGTGAGGCTTTCTGATAAATTTTTACAATCCAATTGAAGCGAGACAATCTGCTTCTTCAATTCATCTGCCTTCTCGATAGCAGATAGTCTATCCAAACGAAGCAAATTATTGTCGTCTGTTAGATTTTTAACGTCAATTCGCAACAATTCCGTTTGCTCGGATAATGATGTTATTTCGGAATCTTTCTTTTTAGCCACTTTTCTGCCAAACCAGATAATTAATATGATTATCCCGGTCAACCCCAATATTCCTAATGTTGTCAACAGAGTTTGATATGCGCTTTCTGATTTTATATCATAAAGTTCAGATGTATAATTTTCTGTAATGTCGGAAAGAGGTATTCCGATAAGAGCGTCATTTGAAATATCTGTCAGAACATTATTATAATGTGTTGAAAATCTCAATATACTGTCTTTATTCCCTTCAATCCCTGCCATCAAATTTTCGAGCATGGCAACATATAGAGTGTCAGCCCTATAATCGAGATTGGTCTTCGCGGAATCCAAAAATTGTCTACCAGCTGTAAGATTGTGTTTTCTTAGGTATGATTCGGATAACCTGCACCAATTGTAGGCTTTCATATCGTACCCGTCCGCCATCAGGTTTCTGTATATGGCTATACAGCTGTCCGACATTCCCGACTTACTGAGTGCCTGAGCTTTATTAATCAAAATTAAATGACGAAAAGATGAATCATCAAGCATTAACAAAGAGTCTGAATTATTACAAAGCTCAATAACAGATTCATATTCTTTGTTGTTATTCAAAGCCTCAGCTATATATACAGTCATCCATGACGAACGCTCATGAGAAGAATCTGAAACCGCTTTCTCATATTGCAGAAATGCATCTTGGGCTTTATGGGCATAATCCAATTCCTCCGGAAACATACATATGCATTTGTATATATCTGATAATAAACGAGCTGACATGCCTTGATAAAACCAGTCACTCTGTTCGCATGCCATGTTATAACATTTTGATATTATTGGAATTGATTGTCTTAAAGAATCTCTGCAATAAGTTGCATATCCGTAATAATACAGAGCCTGTGTTTCCTCGCTGTTGTTTTTGCCTTGATAAAAATCGACAGCCTTGAGAATCAGCCTGTCATCGGCAGGGTCAATGTAATTTTTATCCTGTGCTTTTGTCAGCAGGAGCGCATAACGGGCGAAATGCTCCTCATTCAGACCGACAGTGTCGATTTTTTCTATCAAAGACAAGGCAGAGTCCGGATGTTCCGTCATCAATGCGTCGGCAGAGTCAAGAATTCTGTCGGCTTCTTTATTTTTGCGGTCACCGCACGCAACCATAGTCACCAAAACCAATGTGACTGACAAATATCTGATAAAAGCCTGCATATTTCTCTTTTGTACAAATTCTTCACAAATGTAGATATAAATCGTGAGATTTATACACCGGCAGAATAAAAATCAAGGCTGAAGCCTTGATTCCTGTTCCCTCCTGCGTGCTCTAAGTCATTTTTTGGAAAGACCTACGGAGTGCTTACTCCCGATCTCCGTAAGATGTGTAACGACATGGTTGACAGAGATGTCAAGGTTGTAGATAAAGTATAGAGGGAAACCGGCACGTTTCAAAAGTTTGTGTCGCAGAGGGAGTAGACGGTGTCCTTGATGTCTTCGGCTATTGCTGCCTGCGGTTTGCCGGCGAAGATGAGCGACTGCCAGGGGATGGGTTTGCCGAAGACCACCGTGAAATCTTTTCCGCGGGCGTTGCAGAGCTCGGAGGGGAGGAGTGCCTGCTCGATGTTTATCCGGAGTCCCAGCTTCTTGCGGCGGCGTGCCGTTTTGTAGAATCTTTGCGAGTTCTCTCCAATGAAATGCACCGGTATGATGTCGCGTTTGTATTCGACAGCCTTGGCTATGAACGATTTGTTCCATTTGAGATCGCGGACCTCGCCGTTGTCTCCGAGGCGCGAGCAAAGTCCGGCGGGGAATATTATTATCTGTCGGTCAGAAGCGTATGCGTCGTTGATGGCGCGTGCCGCCCCGCGACCCTGCGAGCCGTATTTGTTGACGGGGAGGAATACCGGGCGCAACGGTTCCACATTCATCAGCATGTCGTTGACCAGAAAACGGATCCCCTCGTCGCCGTATTTCTTTCCAAGCAAGGCGATAAGCCCTATTCCGTCGAGTCCGCCGAGAGGATGGTTGGAGGCGAATATGAAGCGACCGCCGGAAGGGATGTTCTCCATTCCGACGGGTTTGAGCGTCACGTTGAAATAATCATAGACACCGGCGGCAAATTCCGCCCCCTCTTTGGGATATGTCTTTTCAAGCACCTCGTTCAGTTCGTCCTGATGTATGAGTCGTTCAAGGGCGTTGAGCACGAAGCCCGGGATGAGTTTCCCCCTGAACCCTCCCACGCGGCTGCGTATGATGCCGGTAAGGTCGATTTTCAGAAGTTCCATGTCAATCGGGGTTTACAGAAGATTCCTCGTCCCAGAACTCCTCGTTCCAGTCTTCGTCGGTCATGTTTGAGAAATCATCGTCTTCCGGTTCGTCCTGTTCGAAGATGAAGTCATCTTCCTCCTGCACGCGATGGCGCATGTCGAGTTTTCTGTGGGTTATCGTGAAATTGTTTTTATTCTCTTCAGAATTTATTTCTCTCCATAGGAGATCCTTCAGTTCGGTCAGCCCCTGGCCTGTAACCGCCGAGATGAATACGGCAGGCACACCCTCCGGAAGCTCTTTTGCGAGTTCATCGCGCAGTTCGTCATCGAGCATGTCGGACTTGGAGATAGCAAGCACACGGCTTTTGTCGGCGAGTTCCGGGTTGAACTCCTTCAGTTCGTTAAGCAGAATCTCATAATCCTTGCGGATGTCGTCGGAATCGGCGGGAACCATGAAAAGCAGCACCGCGTTGCGCTCTATATGTCTCAGGAATCTCAGACCGAGACCTTTCCCTTCGCTTGCACCCTCGATGATTCCCGGAATATCCGCCATCACGAAAGACCTGTCGCCACGGTAGTCAACGATTCCCAGACTCGGCTCCATGGTAGTGAATGGGTAGTCGGCTATTTTCGGTTTGGCGGCGGAAATTGCCGACAGAAGGGTAGACTTCCCGGCATTCGGGAAACCTACAAGCCCGACATCTCCGAGGAGCTTCAGCTCCAGCACCACAGCCTTCTCGATTGACGGCTGCCCCGGCTGCGCATATCTCGGCGCACGGTTTGTGGCGGTAGCGAAATGCCAGTTGCCGAGTCCCCCCTTGCCGCCGCGCAGGAGTTTTATTTCCTCGCCGTCTTCCGTCACCTCGCAAAGAAAATCGCCTGTCTCCGCATCGAAGACAGTGGTGCCTACGGGCACTTCGATTATCTGGTCCTCGCCGTCTTTTCCCGAGGAGCGGTTCTCGCCGCCGCTCTGTCCGTTGGTCGCAAACACATGCCGGCGGTAGCGGAGGGGGAGAAGTGTCCACATGTGGCGGTTGCCTTTCAGGATGATATGTCCGCCGCGTCCTCCGTCACCTCCGTCCGGTCCCCCTTTCGGAACATACTTCGCTCTGTGGAAATGGCGAGAGCCTGCGCCACCCTTGCCGCTGCGGCAAAGGATCTTAACGTAATCTATGAAGTTTGAATCAGCCATTGTTTTGAGATTTAAAGAACAATAGGAATCGTGTTTGGGAAACACGACGCCAAATTACCGGCAACGCCGGTCAGGAGAGGAGTTCGTTTGCCGCACGGTAGTCATCGGGAGAGCCTATGTCTATCCATCTTCCCTCGATAGGGAAACACTCCACTTTGAGTCCGTCGGCAATCAGAGACTCTATAAAGTTCGGAGCGTCAAGATATTCACCCTTGGTGATGCGTTCAAGAAGCTCTCTCCGCATCATATAAACGCCTCCGTTTATGAAATAGTTGTAGGTGGGTTTCTCCTCGAGTCCTGTCACTTCCGACCCCTTTGTACGCATTATCGCGAAAGGCACCGACACAGTATACGGCACCGCTCCCATAGTCAGATGCGCTCCCGATTCGGTGTGCGTCCGCCACATCTTTTCGAAATCCAGATTTGTCAGAAGGTCGGAATTCATCACCAGAATATTGTCATGGCGCAGTCCCTCCACAAGCGCGAGGCTGCCGAGCGTCCCGAGTCGTTTGGGTTCAAGCACGCATGTCACATCCGCATGATTGTCCGTTTCCTTTGCGTTGCGTATTCTGAAATGTTCCTCTATCCTGTTGTGGAGGTAGTTGACTGTCACGAAAATATTTCTTACGCCGTATTCCTCAAGCATTTCGATATTACGGTCAATTATGGGCTTGCCGCCTACCGCAAGTAGCGGCTTGGGTATTGACAGGGTTAGAGGACGCAGTCTTTCACCCCGTCCTCCCGCCATAAGCACTACATCTATTGGAAGCAAAGCTTTAAGGCGTGTCAAATCTATTATGTCAGAGATATGACCGTCATCTGTCACCGGCAACAGGCACAGATGACGTCTCTTACCTTCCGCCACTTTCTCTGCGGGATCATCGTCTTTTTCGATGGCGGTGAATGACCTGTTCATAGCTTCAGCGACGGGAGTCTCAAGTGATATTCCCCTGAGCAACGCGCGTCTGATGTCTCCTCCGGTTACAGTGCCTTGCAGTCTGTCTTCGGCATCTGTAGCGAACAGAACCATCGTCTTTCCCGACAGAGTGTCGAGGCGGTCGAGCGCGTATTTCACCGAATCTACGGTGCGGATAATATGGCGTTTGATTGATTCCTGTGTCATTATATTGTTGGATAGGGTGTTTCTTTTGATTGTCGGTTTATATGGTTTCCGCCAGCAGTTCTTCGTATAGCCTCATGCTCTGCCGCAGTTCATCCGTCACCATAACCTGCAGCTCTTTCGGCGCAAGCACCGTCACACCTGAGCCATATCCGAGAAGCTCATGCACAAGCTCATAGTTCAGTTTGAGCTTGTAGGTGAAAATCGAATAACTGTCGTGAATCTCCTCCTGCTGCGAATGGTGGAGAGGAAGAGCGCGGAAGTATTTCGCCTGCTGGGGTGTCGCGCGAATCTTCACTATTCTTGGGGGAGCTTTCGAGAGAGTGATGCCTATGATGTTGTCGAAAAACTGCGACGGGTCGAGATCTTCGGGCATAGTGAAGTTCTTGCTCATCAGCCTCATCTCTTTCACGCGGTCGAGGGCGTATGTGCGTATGTCGGCGGTTTTCTCGCGCAGTCCCACCATATACCACCGTTGCTTGTAGCGTTTCACGAAATATGGGTGGAACAGGATGTCGCACTCCGCCCTTGAACGGTTGAACCCCGCGTATGTGAACACTATTTTCTCCGAAGAGCCGATAGCCTCAAGCACCGTAGGGAGGAACTCTCTTGCCGAAGGCACATCCTCCACAAGCACCCTGCCCGATGCCGCGTGGCTTTCTTTCATGGCGCTGTTTACGGCATAAGAATCGAGAAGCCAGTTTGTCAGCACCCTGTTGCTGTCGTCCTCCCCGGGGTCTATATAATACTCGCCGTTGCGGTTGCAGAGAATGTCAATATGGAAGTTTTCCTCTATGGCGCGCCTGTAATGGTAGAAAGTGCGCGGAGGAATGGGGTTGCCGTCGCTCAGGTGAGAGCGCATCCAGAGCCTGTCGATATCCTCGCGGGTGAGCCGTCCGTAACGGTTGAGGGTGTCGACAATCCATACATATCTGCTTATCAGGTCACGTGCCATATTCTGGTCCAATGAAGCTGCCGGAGCAAGTTCAATGCAAAAGTAACAAAAAAAGATGTAAGTGGCAAAAAAGAAAAAGGTCGACTCACGTCGACCGAATTTCTTCAATTAAAACAACAATAACAACTTTTTCAGAACGCTTATAGCAGTGTAAGATTTATTCATCTTACGTTACTATAACATCGTGTCGTCTGAAATGGTTCAGAGACTGGTTGAATTTTATTAGAAATTTTTTACCGGTGCCCGGAAGAATGCGTAAGGCTGTTTTCAGGGCACCGGTAAAATCGTGTATGTCGATTACCTGCGTTTCATTATGGTAAGCGATTTCTTTCCGTTGCGGAGAATGTAGAGTCCGGGAGCAAGATCTCTTAAGGCATCGGCGGCTCTGACACCGGAGCGCAGGCATATGCCTCCGGTAGTGTATATGTCAACCAAGGAATCCGGGTCAGACAATACATTTTCTATGCCGGTAGGAATATCTTCATTTTCCGGATCGCTTAAAAGAAGAAGCGGGGCTGTAGCCAGCTCAGAGGGTATATAAGCATGATACGGCGGCATATCCTGAGCGCTTTCAAGCGGAACAAAAGCGTTGTCGCCATTGATTCCCCTGAGCATATAACTGCCGGGAGCAACGCTCTTTGTCATAAGCAGACCGGTGAGTATCTGTCCGCCGGGCATATATGAGTCTTCAGTATTGGTTGCCTTGCCCGAGAATTTGTATTTGTTCAGAGTCGGAACGGATGGTTCTTCGTCATTCTCCGCAACTGCCGATGAAGTTTCGGCAGTCTTAACGAAATATGGGGTGTTGGCTCCTATTTCCGTTACAGCGGATTCAGAAATCTCAATCACCTGATATTCGATGGCATCGGTTTCACCTTCCGGGGTGAATGTCTTGTTTGCAGATATATTCACCATCGAATAGGCTTCGAGACCTTCGGGCAGTTCCGCATCGAACGGCAGTATCAGGGTTCCGCAGGCGGGGGTCTCCATCGCCCATTCCAGAGGGAGGGCAGGCTCTTCGAGATATACTGGAGGCACAAGTGTCACTCCTTCAGTGCTACCGGTGGATATATAGACATGATAAGGCTCGACAAACTCGTGTTCGTAAGTGCCGTCATGATAGAAGAAGCCGACATTGCCCTCTGCGTCTGTATGGAGGTGATGGTCTGTTCCCTTGGCGGTGCTTTTTACGAGAGTGCCGGTCAGCAAGCCGTTTGTATAAGTGTCAGCCTTGTGGGTAGTCATGCCTGAGAATGTGTAATATCCGTCGGCATCGGCGACCGGTGCTGTTTTTCTCACACTTTTTGCAGAGGGTGCCGAAGTAGTCTTTTTTGTCACAAGATACGGAGTGTTTCCCTTTATGGTGTTTTCTGCCACAGTCGATATCGTGGCGATATGGTAGAAGTTGTTGTCTCCGGGAGTTGCCGACGGTTCGGAAGTCATGATGGAATGTATCTCCAGGTCGGCTGGAACCTCCGCGTCGAAAGGCAGGATAATTGTGCCGGTGTTCTCGCATTCCATTTTCCAGCGTACATCAATCCTGCGTCCTATAAGCGTGAGGTTGAAATTGTCAGCTTTGAACCATGGACCCATTACAAGCGGTTCGGTGTCTGTGTTGAAAGAGCCGTCTGCCGAGGGGTATATCCCGATACGGACATCGGTATTGTCTTCCTCGACGTCAAATTCCAGAGAAACCTCGTCGAATTTTGTCTTTGTGCCGGTTGTGATCATCTCGCTGTGAGAGTCTCCGGCTGCCAGATAGAATCTGTTGCCTTCGTCTGACGCGATGAGCGCCGACAGTCGGTAGCGTCCTGCGGGCATACCCTTTATGTCCTGATAAACCGGGTTGGACTTGTTGTTGTAATATGTGTTGAACAGGTAGTCGCCGTCAATGCCTTCTGTTCTATATGTTTCGTTTTCATTTCCTTTAGTCACTTTGGTGTCGGCGGCATCCATCGACGATATGTTCCATCCTGTAAGGTCTCCGAGTTCGAAGCTGAAATTGCGGATTGCGCCGCTCATGTCTGCGTCTGTTTCGGTCTGAGACAATACGAGAGCGCGGAATCGTGAGAATAACTCATCAATCTCCTTGCTGCCGTTAGTACCCATCGGGTCTTCCTTGTGCTCGCTGTTGATGTGCTGCTCGATCAGATCTTCGTAATCGTGCGCATCCCACTGCGTGCGGTATTTATCGGGGAGGGTCGCCGCTATGGAGGCTATGCGGCGTATTGCGGTCTGCAGCCTGTTGTAGAAATCACATGTCTTGAACTCGCCGTCATCGTGACGGTACAGGCGGAAATTGTCGGCTTTGTACCATGTCCCGGCAATGTCTACGAACTGATCCGTAGTATCGCCGCCTCTTATGGTGATTGTGACCTCCCGGGTATCTTTTGCCACATCGAATTCCATGAAATAATCGGAACCGATGTTTGCAGCACGCTCCATGAGTTTGCCCTCTTTTTTGTCGTTTACCTGAATCCAGACGTGCTGACCCTGATCCGATGCGAGCGTCACCACAAGGCGATAATGACCCGAAGGGAGTCCCTGAATTGTCTGGCTTATCGGGGCTCCTTTGCCGTCGCGCCATGTGTTGAAAATGTAATTCCCGTTTGCCGCGGAGGTGGCATAGGTTGGATTCGAGAGTTCTTTGACCCCCATCTCTCCTTCCAGAATGGTTGACCATCCGAGAGTGTTGCCGAACTCGAAGTCAGGATTTATAATGGCGTGTGTGTAATCCGCGCCTCCTGTCTCGACCGGCTGGCTGAAAACTTTTTCGCGCAGCAGGCTGTAGATTTCGTTGAATTCCTTCATTCCGTCTCCCTCGATAGAAAGATTGTCCAGCATTTCCTGATATTTTGACAGATCCCAGCCATCGGAATAAGGCGACCCCATCTCGTTTACACGTTCTGTCGCGTCTCTTATTGCGAGAGATACAATGTCAAAGGCGGCTACCGCGTCTTCGTCCGCGATCCGGGTGATGGTGAAATTGTCGGCAGAGAATGCGCCGTCGGCTTTGACTCCGATGGTCTCGGTGCCTTTGCTGATAATAAAGCGCAAAGATACTTCCTGCATACCATCGCCCTGAGCCGGCGCGCTGGTAAGAGTGCCTGCCGTCAGGGAAGCCCCCGAAGAAACGGAAGCCTTGAGTTCATACACTCCCGCAGGCATAGTGACCTGTATTGTCTGGGATATAGCGCCTCCGTCGGCACTGAAGATGTGTCTGCCGTCAACCGGATTGTCTTCGGTGACGCGTGCGTTTGTCGCTCCTGACGTATTCCATTCGGAAAGGTCTCCCATCTCGAAAGAATTGTTGAGGATGGTATATCGCATGTCGGCAGGTATTGAGCTTACTTTTCTTGCGGCGTTGGCAAGCGCGAGATATGTCATATGCACCTCTTCGCTGCCGTCTGCGGAAATCTTGCGGCTGTCATATCTTTCCTGCACCACAGAATTGTCATAAGAGTAATAGTTCATCGCCTCTGCCTTTGCCGCGGCATCGTCTATCGCCGCCTTTACCTTTTCGAGGGCGGCTAAGGTCTCCGCATCCGGACCGAGGTATGTAAGGCTGAAGTTGTCGACAAATAAAGCTGTTTTTGAGCTTGTGCTTACTTTTTCTACAATAAGAGTGATGGAACCATCCGATACGTTTATGCGTGTTGAGATTTGGTAATTCCCGGTTGCGAATTCCTTCCCGACAGTTCCTACGCTTGCTTCACCCCAGGAGTCGTTACGGGTGTAGGAGTTTGTGGGAATAGTTATGCCGTTGGCGGTGACAACACCATTGTTGTTTCCTTGCGCGAAATCGCATGCTATAATGTATGTCCCGTTCGGCAGGTCGGATATTGTCTGGGTTATTTTAGAACCGGTTTTTCCAATGCGGCTTGTGTTGTAGAGTTTATACATTGAATAGTTTTCTCCCACATTGTTGTCTTCCAGCTTCCCTTTTCCGTTGTTGTCAGTAGACAGCACCCATGCTTGGTTTTCGTTTGAATCGTTGCGCCCGAACCTGTATCCTTTCATCATGAATGTCGCATCGGCAGGGTTGTCTTCGGAAGCAAAGAGCAATGAGTTCCTGAGTTCTTCTTTGGTCAGCAACTCCCACAGCTGATTCTCATCGGTGGCATCCGGAACGGCGGCGGCTACAACATCGCCTTCTGCCGTGATTGCATAGGTTTTATCATTGCGGGTGCAGGTAATCATGTGTCTGCCGGCATCGTCTGTGGTTATATTCCAGATTTTTTGTGATCTGGTTTCGGAATTTCCTCCATCTGTATACATCATGTATGAACCTGATTCCATTGTCTCGGATTCTATTGTCAGATTTCCGTCACCAAGATTTGTATTCAGTATGAAGTCATGGTCGGTATCTCCGGCTTCAAAGGTTACAGCCCGTCCCGTTCCGGAAAGTGTTGCCTGAGTATCCCATATGCCGCCTGCCTGAAGGAATTTGCCGGTGGCTACATTTTTCAGATAGTATTCGCCGGGGCTTACGGTTTCTGAGTTGTTCTCGATTGTGAAATTGATCACGATCGGGAAGTGGTCGGAGATTTCAGAGCCGTCGGGCCAAGTGAAATCCATGTCGTGCAGATAACCGTGTGCTGTCAGTTTTGCGGGAGCGTCGGTGTTGTTGATATAGAATATCTTGTCCACAACCTCCCCTTTCTGGTGACCTAAAGCCGGGTTTGTGACCATAAGCGCGTTGTCGCCGACATTCGGATACTGGCCGTCCCACATATAATCGATCCAAGGGTCGTGTATCTCAAAACGTTCATCGGCATTAATGCGGTCTATAAGAAGCTCTTTGAGGCGGTCGCGGGTATATCGGCAGTTGGTGTCTCCCATGATTATCACAGGTCGTTTGTTGTTGCTCTGGAGGATGTCTGCCACGAGCTGGTTTATCTGCGATTCTCGGGCGGCATTGTCCTGCGCCGATGTCTCCGCATCCATGTGGAGGATATATACGTCTATGTCGAGACCAGCCCCTAATGAAACAGTGTAATAGCGGTATCCCTTGTCGATAAGCAGGTCGGATCCGTTTTTGGTGACACCATATTTGTCATTCCATCCCTGCCATCTTTCACCTGAGACTCTGATGCTGTTTTTGTAAATGAGATTGAGTCCATCGGTGTCGAACGATTTTTTGACCCTGTCTTCACGGATGGAAGTTCCGTTAAGTTCCACATATTGCAGAGCCTGGATTCCATTCAGGGAAGTCGGGATTGTCTCGCGGAATGTTCCGGCTGTATACTATCCCTTTATTTTGGACATAAGGATGTCATTGTAATTGAACGCCTCTGAGACAGCGAAGAAATCCCACCCTTTGTTGGCGACCAGCTCGCTCATCTTTGCGGTGCCGGTTTCCTGCGGACCTTCGGGGTTCATGTTGATTTTGGTGATTCCGGTGATATCCACCGTCGGAGGCAGACCGTCAACATTCAGACAGGCTGCCTTGAAAGTCTTTTTGGTGGCAATAGCCGGGATTGCCATCAGAAGACATAGGAAAAGAATTAGCTTTTTCATGAAATTAAGTGTTAACTTATTTATTTTTGGTATATTTTACATGTCGATTTTCTTTAAGTACGGACATGACGGAACGCGTGACTGCAGAAGCGGTCACGTACAAGTGTTCGGTATGTGCGGAAATGGTTAGAAGATGGTTTCGGGGGGGGGTAATGCCTTTATTATCAAGATGATAGAAGAATATAGTCATCTTGACACGTCCGTCTTGATGTCGGTTTTCAGGCATTATGCTTTAGATTTTCAATCAGATAGGTTAACTGAGATGCAAAATAAGTGTATTTTTGACAATTATCCTAATGATTTTCAAAAAAAAAGTTTGACTTGCCAATAAGAATATGAAAAAATCTTCAACGCTTATATTCCGGTCAGGTCTTTGTAGATGTCGAGGGCGGTGAAGAGATCCTCTTTGCTGACGGAGATGTCGCGGTGTGGCGTGCCGATGGCGCTGAGCAAGACAAATTTCCAATCTGAGCTTGCGGAATTCTTTTTGTCGTGACTGATGATTTCCGCCAGTTTGTCGTAATCCTTGCAAGTGAACGGAATCGGCGGGAAATAGTGCTGAAGTATGCGGTCTTTGTAGAGATAGATTTGGTCAGACTGAAGGCTGAGATGCATGTGGCTGAGGATGAGGGCGACTAAAATTCCGTTGGCGACTGCGCAGCCGTGGGTGACGGGAGTGTGGCGGGTAAGCATCAGCGATTCGAAAGCGTGTCCGGCGGTGTGCCCGAAATTCAGGATTTTACGTAATCCGGATTCGTGAGGATCTTCTTCCGTGACGCGGGCTTTGAACCTGACACATTCCGCCATGGCATCCTGAAGAAGATTCATGTCTGAAAGAATCTTGTCGTCAAGAACCTTTTGATACAATTCACCGGATGAGATCATCGCCGTCTTCACTATCTCTCCGAGGCCCGAAAGTATCTCTTCGTGTGGGAGAGTGGCGAGTGGCTCGGAGGAGATTATCACGCACTCGGCGTTTGCGAACGCCCCGATTTCGTTTTTCAAACCGTTGAAGTCTATCCCCGTTTTTCCACCGACCGCTGCATCCACGGCGCCAAGGACGGTGGTAGGTATGTTGACGAATCGGATGCCTCGTTTGAAAGAGGCTGCGGCAAATCCGCCAAGGTCAGTCACAACGCCCCCTCCGAGATTTATCAGTAAGGAATTTCTGGTTGCTCCCCCTTCCGAAAGACTGCTCCACACCCGGGTAAGCGTGTCGAGATTTTTATTATCCTCACCCGCCGGTATTTCGATTATGCGTGCTTCCTCTTTATCGGTAAGCACATTCAGGATTTTGGGAAGCACGTGTGTCGCCACATTGCTGTCGGTGAGCAGGAAGAGACCGCTGTGCGGAATCTCTTCGAGCGTGGCTGCAAGTGCGACGCGGAGGTTTTCGGTGCGAAGGGGAAGCATCATTATAGAAGACAGAAGGGTAGTGAAGGGGTCAGAGGGATTCGAGATAATCGGCGAAAGCCGGCATAGAAGGGAATATTATGTCCGCCCCTTCCTTTTCGAAAGCTTCGCGCGGTACCGGACCGGTGGTCACGGCAACGGTGAAGATTCCGGCAGCTTTCCCCGCCCGGACTCCCAGAGGGGCGTTCTCTATCACGATTGCCTCTTGCGGCTGTATGCCGGCTATCGCCAGCCCTTTGAGGTAAGGCTCGGGATCCGGTTTGCCGTTTGTGACATCAAGGGCTGTCACTCTGTCGCCGGGAAGAAAAATACCGGGATAATCGCGGTTTACACCATCAAGGAGCTTTGCCTGCGCAGAGCCGGTTACGAGCACGCGGCGCAGCTCTCGTTTTTTGAGTGCGTCAAGCATCCGGTCAGCCCCTGCCATCGGCTCGTTTCTGCCGATTTCATAGAAATATTTGCTTTTAAGTTCATACAGCTCGGCGGCACGCTCTTTGGAGATGCCATGTCCGTAAGCCCGCATATACATCATGTTTACAAGGTCAGCTCCGCGCATACCCTCATAGAGGTAGACGTCTTCAGGATTTCCCGGCACACCCTCCTCTTCAAAAAGTCGCCGGAATGCCTCTGCATGATACTTCATTGAATCGTAGATCACCCCGTCCATATCGATCAGGGCAGCTTTTTTACCTTTTAATATATCGTCCATATCCTTATAACGGCATTATCCTACGGTTTGATATAGAAGGTGTGTTTTGTTTTAAACAAGCTCTAAAAGTTTCCGACTTGTGCTACCAGCTGGCGAGGGAGCGCGGGCTACGGCGGGACGCTCTGGTGGCAAGCATATTGCTGCCGGGAAGCGGACGAGATGGAACGTCAAGTTCGTGGAAGATTATATGCAGTCCGATGGCGCGTGTCATAAGCAGGTCGTCGTGACACCCCGCAATCGCTCCGTAGCTGCCGTTTTGACGGCGTTCATAACTCAAATACTCGTCAAGACATGCCGGGTCGCGCTCGATATACATCCCTTCGCGTATCACCTTCACCAATGTGGCTATAATCATGGGTTTTGTGGCTATGTTGGTGTGAAAGCCATATCTGACAGGAGTGCCTCGCGTCACCGCCTCTTCGCTTCGACTCCTTGCATAGAGGTTGGGGTAGGAGTCACGCAGTCTGTTGAGTATGAACGATGACAGGTCACCGTCGGTGTGGCGGTCACGGTCATGCGTCTCAAGAGTGTTGCTCTCGATGACAAGCAGCGCGTTGCCGTAGAACCGCGAGGCATCCGCCGCCTTCTCTGTCAGCAGGTCGAAATCTGTGTGTCCGCGCCATTGCGCCACAATCTCCGGTCTCTCGCCGAATGCCATCGGCATCCTGTCGAACACCGCTATCACGCTCCAGTCCGCCTTTGCCGACCTTCCGCCGACATCGACCACCGTGACATATCTGCTGTCTGTGTTTAGTCCGCTTTCATCGGGCATTTTCCATATCTTCCATCCTCCGGACGCAAGGGGAGAGAAACCATTGTCATCGATTTCTCCGGAACGGGGAGGCACCCCGCATCCCTTTCTCAAAGCCTCGACCTTGTATTTGTCGAACACCCGCGCTCCCGAATGCACGAAAGCCTCGATGTCATCGCTCGGATATTCGGCAGCCATGAGTCCGTGTTCGGAATATTTCGACCTCTCGGCGATATACCAGTTTATAGCCTCGAGTGTCGCCCCCTGCTGCCAGAGCCACCACAGATATGCCCCCGGCTGACAGCGGTCTGATTCTGCCGCCTCGCACTCCCTCCCTTCATACAGGGCAGCGGCAAACCTGTCTCTTTGCGCTTCATTGCCGAACGGCAATGAATAAAGGTCGATGTCGAACCAGGAGATGAAGAGAGCCTCGAACTGCGATATGCCCCTTTTTGCCGCTTCATATTCACGATGGAAGAAGTTGCCGGTGCCGTTTGCCGTGGATTCGTATACAATCATGGTCATCGGGGCATAGAGCACTCCCGAACATGCCGAACGAAGAATATCCTCCGGTGATTTGCCGTCGGTCTTTTTCCATATTCCCACCTCAGAGCAGTGCACGAGATTATAGTCGCCTCCGCGACATGAGTCGGGCCGCTCTGCCGTGCCTATCTTTATCTTGCAGTTGCGTGACGGCACGCGGTATATCGCCCCCGACCTTCCCACTCGTTCCATTTTCTTCCTTTTTCTCCCGCTTCTATCGGGGTCTTTCCGCTCTTCTGCGTCAAGCATCTCTGCAGGATAAGACTCGATCATGCGGTCGAACATATCCTTGATTTCATCAGATCCGACGCCCTGATGGGCGATGATGAGTGAGTTGAGGCTTGTGCTGTGCATAAGCTGCAGCCATGCCATATACAACTGCGAACAGGTGGATCCTCCCCATTGTCTCGCCTTAAGAAGTATGAGTCTTATCGGTTTTCCGTCGAGACGCACCTTTTCGAGACATTCCACAAACTTGCGTTGAGGGCGGTTGAGTACAAACGGCACATCGTCACCACCCCCTTTACGCTTTATATATACATATTTCGCCGCCCAATACGGAAAATCATGGAGTGACCGCATATGCTCATAGTTGCCGGGAGTCAGTCCGATTCCTTTCATCGAAACGGGCAGCCATATCGGACTTTTGTCTTCGGCTCCCGGCATCACAGTCTCGAAACGTTCACCGGTGGAGCCTTCACCCGACAGGGGGTCAAATCTCCGGTGAATGCGAGCAAGTCTTCTTTTGTTTTCTTCCAGTATCTTGTCAGTCATGTTTCTTAAACGCGATGTGATTATTCGTGAAGATGACAAGTAAAACATCTTGTCAGGCACGCAGCCGATATATCATTGCGCGTGCCGATTTCGGTGTCAGGTAAAATTCGGGTGCCGGAGAGTTGACGACGCGGAATGTGGCTTCAGTCAGTGTGATTCCCGGCTCCTCTTCGAGAATGCGTTTTACGCGGCGGCATATTTCATGATACATCTCCCTTTTCTTAGTATTCATCGATTCTATCCGGTCTCCTTTGAGCATTGCGGATATCACAATCATCGCACGCCTTTCGCTGACCCAGAATCTTGAGGCAGGCATCATCGCGGCGCGAGTGAAAACCTCCTGCAACGGCACTGTGCCCAACAGATGCAACTGTGATTTGAACGCCTGTAGCAACTCTTTGTCTCTCTGATCATTGAACTCTACAACAGATCCTTTCTTTTTCATGTTCTCTTAAGTTTATAGTGATATATTCTGATTTTACGCTGCAAATATAATAGCAATGTTAGTAATATGCAAGTATATTTATTAACAATGTCAACAAATAAAACTTGGCACAGGATTTTTACGTATAATTTTGCATCATCGAAAAAGGAAAGTTTTAAACCAACCGATTATGCTGAAAATACTTAAAAGAAAAGATGAGCGGCAGGATGAGAGCCGCGAGAAAGGGAACGTTGCCGTTTTGGAAGAGACACCGCTCGGCAGAGAGATGCTTGAACCGGTCGTGGAGAAAGAGGAGGATACTGCTGAAAATGCCGATGAAACCGAACAAGTTGAGACAGAAGGAGAGGCACAAGAGGATCGTAGTTGCGGAATCACAGCTGAGTTTCAGATGGCGGCAGAGTCTTTTGCCAAGGGTGGAGGCGTGGATCCGGAACGGCTTGAGGAGGCGTTGGCGTTCATGCAGAGGACGGGAGAGGCTTGGCGCGATGGAGCTTTGACAGTGGATTTGCTTGAGACTGTTATCAAAGGTTTAGGCTTTGACGCAGCCGTCGCAAATGCTTTCGCCGAGGGTGAGCTGCAGGGACGCAACACCCGGATTGCCGAGGAGTTCATGAAGCCCGAAGATTCCGACGGTCTGCCGCACCTCTCGGGTCGCGGAAATATCGGAAGCGGTCGGAAGAAAGTATCTTCAATATTCGATCTTGCCCGTAGCGCGGGGTGAGACCGAATGTCAGATAATTTGACATAAAATAATCACTAACTTACAAATTTTAAAGAAAATGAATGCAGAAAATCTCAATGTGACAGCCGGAACGGCTAATCTTCAGACTCAGGTGCCGGGTGCCCCTGCAACCGTCTCCTCGGCGGCGGAAGTGACAGGTGGTGTTGCCGCCGGATCTTTTGTGGAGACAGACATCGATGACGAACTTTTTCAGTTCAACTCAGATGACACTCCGCTGATGAATTTGATGCTTCGCGCAAAGCGGGTCAAGGTAAACAGCCCGGAAGTGGAGCATTACATGATCGATGAGTCGCGCAGCCTGATAACTGTGGCGGAAGATGTGGAAGAGCAGAACAAGATGCAGGTGACACTCCCTCTTCTCGCACAGGACCAGAATCTTCCGCGTCCTTACTCGACTCTTCTTGTGAAAGGGGTCGACGGCTATACGCCCGACGGCGACTCTCGCACTCCAGGCAAAGAACTCATGCTTTTTGTTGTGGCGGTGGATCCGACGACCAACAATCCTGTGGTACGTGCGGTAAATGGTCGCAAATCGCAGAAAGAAGACGAATTTTCGAGTGTGCCGCGAATACCGGCTGGTACGAAGGTGGTGATTCTTGCAAACTCGCTTTACGAGACGCAGAAGGAGGTTGACCCCGATCTGATTGTGCCTCAGCCCACGAAGATATATCTTCAGAAAAGGGGTATGAACCAGGTTGTTTCCGACTATTTCGAATCGCAGCGCAAACGGATTCCCTTCTCCAAGGCTATAATCGCGGAGCAGGCGATAGCCAACTTCAAGGTGCGCGGCAACCGCACTCTCTGGGCGGGGCGCGCCGGCAAATTCAAGATGAATGTGCCCAGAATGGGATTGCAGTATGTATATTGCACCGAAGGTCTGCGCTGGCAGTTCAAACGTGAGCTTATGCACAAGGGGAAATGGACCGTAGAGGATGTCATAGCGTTGGCGAAGATGTTTTTCACCGGAGAGGATGTTCCCAAGACGGCTCTCCTGCTTGCAGGAAAGAATCTGTTGGAGCAGATACAGTGCATCGACTTCTCGAAACATCCTGAGATACAGATTTCGACCAAGGTCAACAGTGTCGGCTGGACTGTGACCAACTTCCACACCGTGTTCGGAGACATTGAGATCAAGCGTGAACCCACGCTCGACCGTCTCGGATGGAGCAATTCCGGCGCATTGATCGGAGAAAATCGCCTGGTGCATTATGTCTATTCATCAGAACACAGTTTCAGTGATCGTGTCGACGGGGAGGAAGCGACTCGCAACGGCATTCTTATCTGGGATGCCCTCGCGCTGAAAGGAAGCTGTCATATCTGGATTGACGGAGACTGCGACAAACCCACGGACGGCTCGTTCGCCTTCCGCATGTGGAACGGAGAGGAAGCACCGTCAGACGCAGTTTCGGGAGATATATTCTATCTCACTTCCGACTGTCCGGGAATGTCTCCCTCCGCGCGTATCGGGCAGATATGGCAGGCGGTGAAGACAATGGGTGACGATGGATCCGAAAAAATCGCATGGCAACCTTATTCCGGCGAGATTGAGGTCAGCTGAAACCGCGAGTCATGAACAAACATATAAGGTAACATGAAAAAGACGTATGGAGTAAACGGGATGATGGAATGGAATGCCATCATCCCCGTAGGACGCACTTCGGTAAGAGTGCATTTTACCGGTGGAACCGTCACCGGATATGGTGTTTCGCCCGCGACATTCACCACCGACAACCCGGCTGTGATACACCTGATAGAGAACAGTCACTGGTTCCGTCACCGCAAGATAATGCTTCTCAAGACAGAAGGCTCGCCGGCAAGGAGGAAATAGAGACAAGACAGTTTTAAACAGTTTTTTTTATTTATGGAATAATATGGAAGTCAAGATAAGCGAGATGGTGTCGGGAGTGTTGAAATATCTCGATGAAAACGAAGAAATGATAGTTGACAAAACGGAATTCGGATACCCCGCGACATCTCTCACGGATCTTGTCGCAGAGGTGTTGCCCGATGTGGCTGAGAGAACCGTAGCCGAAGCCGAACGCGGAGATATTGACGAGTGGCTGGAGATGGAGGGAGATTTCGAATGGGTGTCTCCGGGCACGGGAGAGATGGAGCTTCCTGAGGATTTTCTTCGTCTCGCGGTGTTCCGTATGAGCGATTGGAAACGCTCCGTGTCTGTGGCTGTTTCTTCGGATTCACCGGTATATTCCCTGCGTTTCAATCCTGGGTGTGACCGCAAGAGGATAAGGAAATCACCGATGGTGGCTGTCGTGGAAGGGAGAGGGCGCAGGAAACTGGAATTTACCGGTTCCACCGATGCCGGGGCGTATGTCGAGCTTGCGGGTTATGTGCCCCGACCTGCAGGCGATGATCCCGAAAAACTCCGGATACCCCGAAGTCTCGTGAAGAGAGTCGTCATGAACGCGGCGTCAAAAGTCAGGGAAATCCGAATCTGACAAGACCCCGTCCCGTTTGCCGGGATGGGGTCTAACTGTTCAAAAACATATGGTAAAGTTTGCAAAACACGAAACGCACATATATGAGGGTTTGCACAGGTTGATTAATCTTCGTATATTTGCAGCATTACTTATCGGCTTATAATCTAACACCAAATGTTAAAAAAAATCAGCGTAATTGCATTTGCGGCAACGATGCTCACCGTGTCAGCTGCCGAAGACTGGGAGAACCCCGCGAAGTTTGCGGAAGGACGTCTCCCTCACCGTGCTACAGCCTATCCCTATCCTACGGCGGCGGAAGCTCTCAAAGGGGATTTCAAGGCTTCAACCTGGTATGAGAGCCTTAATGGCAAGTGGAAATTCAATTATTCGGCAAAACCGTCGGAGAGACCGAAAGATTTTTATCTTACCGGTTATGACGTTTCATCCTGGGGTGACATCAACGTGCCTGGCAACTGGGAGATGCAGGGATACGGAACGCCGATCTATGTGAATGTAGGTTTCGGATTTCTTAACCGCAATCCCCCTTTCACCACACATGACGACAACCCCGTAGGCAGCTACAAGCGTACATTCGATATCCCCGCATCATGGGACGGACGCAAGGTATTCCTTCATTTCGGCGGTTCCACATCAGGAATGTATGTATGGGTCAACGGAAAGAAAGTGGGATATGTGCAGAGCACCAAGAATCCTGCCGAATTCGACATAACTCCATATATACATCAGGGGAAGAACGACATAGCATGCGAGGTATATCGCTGGACCGACGGAACCTATCTCGAGGACCAGGATTTCTGGCGTCTTTCCGGTCTTGAGCGTGATGTGTATCTTTATTCCACCGCGGACCAGCGCATCGGTGACTTCTTTGCCCGCGCCGGTCTTGACAGCGGCTATAAAAACGGTACGCTCGACCTTGACGTGGATCTCCTGAACTATGCTTCCGGAAACGCGCCTGTGAATGTCAATGCCGAGTTGTTTGACGCGGCTGGCAAGAAAGTCTGGTCCGCCACTGCAAAAAGCGATATCGCCTCCCAGGGAGAAAAATCAGTAAATTTCAAGGGCTCTGTCAGAAATGTTGCCAAATGGAGCGCGGAGATTCCCAATCTCTACACACTTGTAATCACACTCGCCGACAAATCCGGAAAGACAATTGAGTCAACATCGGCAAGAGTCGGCTTCCGCAGCGTAGAGATAAAGAACGCCCAGCTCATGGTAAACGGCAGGCCGATAGAGGTTCATGGCGTGAATCTGCATGAGCATCATCCGATACACGGACATACTGTGGACCGCGAGACAATGATGAAGGATATACGCATGATGAAGCGCAACAACGTCAATGCCATCCGCACCTGCCACTATCCGCAGTCTCCCATGATGTATGACCTCTGCGACGAATACGGTCTCTATGTGGTTGACGAGGCGAATATCGAGATTCACGGCATGGGTGTGGTGCACAATTATCCTGACACCACCAACCATCCCGCATATCATCCCGCATGGCGCGACTGTATGCTCGACCGCGAGATGGCTCTCGTGGAGCGCGACAAGAACCATCCTTCTGTCATAACCTGGAGTCTCGGCAACGAGGCAGGCAATGGAGAAAACTTCCAGATAGCCTACAGATGGATCAAGGAGCGCGACAAGACACGTCCCGTGCAGTTCGAACAGGCTGACGAGACCTGGAACACGGATATAGTCTGCCCGATGTATCCGTCGATACGATATATGAAGGAATATGCGGCACGCAAGAATGTGACACGTCCCTACATCATGTGCGAGTATGCCCATGCAATGGGTAACTCTTCCGGCAATTTCCAGGAGTATTTCGACATAATCCGCAGCAGCCCCCACATGCAGGGTGGCTTTATCTGGGACTGGGTAGACCAGGGCTTCCTGCGTCAGGACGAGGACGGTCGCAGTTACTGGACCTACGGCGGCGACTACGGCGCACGCAGCTATAAGAACGATGGCAATTTCTGTATAAACGGTGTTGTCAATCCCGACCGTACCGCGCATCCCGGTCTCTATGAGGTGAAGAAAGTATATCAGGACATACGCTTCGCTCCCGATGTGAAGAAAGGAACCATAACAATAGAGAACAATTTCATACACAAGGATCTTTCTGACTATGATTTCAACTGGCAGATTCTCCGTGACGGCAAGATCGTGAAAAACGGTACGTTCGCAAAGGTGAACGCCCTGCCGGGGAAGACGGCTGTGGTGAAGATGCCTCTTGACGGTGTGGATCTCGGTGACGGTGCGGAGTATTATTTCAATATCTTCGCGAATGTACGCACCGGCGACGACATAATACCGGCTGGTCACGAGCAGGCTCGCGAGGAGGTGGAGCTTTCCGGTCACAGGACATACAAACCCGCTGTGGCTGCGGCAGCTCCGACGGTTGACGAGACATCGAACGGCTGGACGGTAAAGGCGGGGAATGTGGAGATATTCTTCAACAAGGAGGGATGGATCAGATCATATGCGGCTGACGGACGCAAGCTTCTGTCGCAAGGCATCGCTCCTTCGTTCTGGCGCGCACCCACCGACAATGACTGGGGTAACAACGCCCACAAGCGTCTGAACGCTTGGCGTGTGGCATTCGACAATTCAAGAGTTACCTCCGCCACTCTTGTCAAAGAGGGTGATGTGGTCAAGGTGGTGTCGATGCGAGACATGCCGGATGTAAACTGCGGTCTAAAGACTGTCTATACAGTCTATGGAGACGGAACGCTTGGTGTGACAGAGTCTCTTGTCACTCACGCGGACGCACGTATCCCCGAACTGATGCGTTTCGGCACTTCGATAGCGATGCCCAAGGAGTATGACAACTTCACCTGGTATGGTCGCGGACCGTGGGAGAATTACTCGGACCGCAAGCATTCCTCGTTTGTAGGTGTCTACAGCGGCAAGGTCGCAGACCAGTATTATCCCTATATCCGTCCGCAGGAATCGGGCAACAAGACCGACGTGCGCTGGGCGGAGCTTACCGACAAGGACGGTTTCGGTATCCGCGTTGTGGGCGAAGGGTTGCTGAATGTCAGCGCGCTTGACGTGACACCCGAGGCGCTCGACCCCGGCATGGACAAGCACAACATGCACCAGAACGATGTCTGGCCCGATGCCTGGAACGTCTACCTCAACGTGGACCTCGCACAGCGCGGTCTCGGCGGTGACAACAGCTGGGGTGCCGCTCCTCACGCCCCCTACATCCTTACTCCCAAGGATTACAGCTATACCTACTATCTGACCCCCGTCACGAAGTAAGGCAGCTGCAGGAACTGCAGAATAAATACATAACCGAATAAAAATGGTCAGCCGCTTCCTTCGCGAAGCCGCTGACCATTTTTATAAGTAAGTATTGGAAATCAGAGAGTCTTTGGATTTAACTTTCATTCACGTGTAGATGGTTTTTCGAGGGAATTTCACCAAGTCTCATCGGTCACATAGCCCGCCATAGTTTCGCAGTCAATCTGCTCAATGCCGGGGCGGATATAAAGACGGTGTCTTCGCTGCTTGGTCATGCGAGCATCAAGATGACCGAAGAGTATCTGCACGTCATTGACCAGCGCAAGCAGAAAGCCATCAACAAGCTCGGCAAGGTCGCCTTTGATGTTGATTGAAGCTGATAATCCCCCGTGGCATTTTTGACACTTTGGCACTTTGGCACTTTGGCACTTTGGCACTTTCGCTTGTTATAGTGTTGTATAGGCGACCAGAAATGACTATGTTTCATTTTTGACGTGGATTTAGTGGTTGGACATCGGGAGGGAACCCCGGTGTCCTTTTTCTCTGTTGTCCAATCCGATGAAAATGATTATCTTTTCAAACTAAAACGGCATTTTGTCATGTCAGGTTCGAATGTAGGGGGTATAAAAATAAATGCCACGCAAAACTGCATGGCATTTATTTCTATAGTTTGAGACCGGATCAGATGTGGGGACCTGCCGCAACGAGAGCCTTGCCGGCTTCGTTGGTCTCGAATTTCTTGAAGTTGTTGATGAACATCTCGGCGAGTTTCTTAGCCTTGTCATCCCATTCTTTGGCATCTGCATAGGTGTCGCGGGGATCGAGGATGCCGGTGTTTACGCCGGGAAGTTCGGTAGGAATAACGAAATCGAAGTAGGGAAGAACCTTTGTGGGAGCCTTCTCGATGTCACCGTTGAGGATGTCGTCGATGATACCGCGTGTGTCAGGAATTGAGATACGTTTGCCAGTACCGTTCCAACCTGTGTTCACGAGGTATGCTTTAGCGCCGTTGAGGCTCATTTTCTTCTCAAGTTCCTCTGCATATTTTGTGGGGTGCAGAGAAAGGAATGCCTGACCGAAGCAAGCCGAGAATGTGGGAGTAGGCTCTGTGATGCCACGCTCTGTTCCGGCGAGTTTAGCGGTGAAGCCGCTGAGGAAGTAATATTTAGCCTGCTCGTTGTTGAGGAGGGCAACAGGAGGAAGAACTCCAAACGCGTCTGCGCTGAGGAAGATCACCTGCTTTGCTGCCGGACCTTTGGACACGGGCTTTACGATGTTCTCGATGTGGTAGATAGGATAAGAAACGCGGGTGTTCTCAGTCACGCTCTTGTCAGCGAAATCACATTTGCCGTCAGCCTCTACTGTAACGTTCTCAAGAAGAGCGTCGCGCTTGATGGCGCCGTAGATGTCGGGTTCGTTTTCCTTGGAAAGGTTGATGACCTTAGCGTAGCAGCCACCCTCGTAGTTGAAGACACCGTCGTTATCCCAGCCGTGCTCGTCGTCACCGATGAGTTTACGTTTCGGGTCAGTGGAGAGGGTAGTCTTGCCTGTTCCGGAAAGACCGAAGAAGATGGCTGTTGAAGTCTCTTCCATGTTGGTGTTGGCTGAGCAGTGCATTGAAGCGATGCCACGGAGAGGATTGAAGTAGTTCATCATGGAGAACATACCTTTCTTCATCTCGCCGCCATACCAGGTGTTGATGATTACCTGCTCGCGCTCTTTGATGTTGAATGCCACTACTGTCTCTGAGTGGAGACCGAGCTCTTCGTAGTTCTCGCATTTAGCCTTTGATGCGTTGAAGACAACGAAGTCGGGAGTGAAGTCTTCGAGTTCCTCTTTTGTAGGACGGATGAACATGTTGGTCACGAAGTGAGCCTGCCATGCAACCTCCATGATGAAACGTACTTTAAGACGTGTAGCCTCGTTGGCGCCGCAGAACAGGTCTACAACGTAAAGAGTCTTGTCGCTGAGCTCTTTAACTGCCTTTTCGCGAAGCTCGTCCCATACTTTTGTGGTGATCGGCTTGTTGTCATTCTTATATTCTTCGGAGGTCCACCATACGGTGTTTTCTGTAACCTCGTCTTTTACGAGATATTTGTCTTTGGGAGAACGACCTGTGTAAACGCCTGTGAATACGTCTACTGCACCGAGGTCGGTTGTGATACCTTTTTCATAACCCTCGAGGTTGGGGTTGGTCTCATCCTTGTAAAGCTCTTCATAAGAGGGATTGTGAATGATGTTCTTCACATCTTTGATCCCATACTGGGACAAATCCAATGTTGCCATAAATTAAATAATATTTATTTGGGTTTTATATAAGTTTTTTACCTTGTAATGCTCTTTTTACCACGATGCAAAATTAATCATTTTTTTTCAAAAAAAATAATATTAAGGAAAAATTTCCGTAATATTTAGCGCCTCTATGGAAAATTGTTTTCCGGGAGGTTCCGTTTTTGCCGGATACGTTCTGTGTTTTACCGGCGGAGTTCTGTATTTTAACAATCTATAGCACCCTTGTTCTTGCAGGAATAACAATTATTTTGCAATTTTGCAATCATTTATGAAAACTGCAGACAAGATAAAGAATATATTTCAGACAACGGGCGATTCTTTGGCATCGATTTTTAAGGTCGCGCTTATGTCGCGGCGACTTTCGCCGTCGGCAAGCCGCAAAGACTCCACGCTGATTATTATGGGGAACGGACCTTCGCTTAGGGAGGCGATCGACAGTCATGGCGATGTGTTGGAGAAATATGATCTTCTTTCTGTTAATTTTGCTCCTTTGTCTGCCGATTTCTTTAGTCTCAGACCGGAAATGCATCTCCTCGCCGATGGTGTCTTTTTCCAGCCTGACGCGCCGGGGAATGTGGCGGAGATGTGGTCCGCGCTGTCAAAAGCAGACTGGCGGATGTCTCTTTATGTGCCGGTGAAATACAGGAGTTGCCTGGCGCTCAAGACCCTTCCTTCAAATATAAAGGTGAGATATTTCAATCTGACTCCCGCTTCCGGATGGGGGTGGCTTGTGAGGAGGTTGTTCCGGGCGGGGCTTGCCATGCCCCGCCCAAGAAATGTACTTGTGCCTTCGCTGATGACGGCGATACGCGAGGGGTATTCAAGGATTGTGCTTACCGGGGCGGACCATAGCTGGAGCAAGTCTCTGTGGGTCACCGACAACAACCGTGTGGTCACTGTTCAGCCGCATTTCTATGAAGACAACGAAAAGGAGAGGGAGAGGGTGGAAAGCCTGTATAAAGATATAAGAATTCATCAGATATACGAGAGTTTCTCGATTGCGTTCCGAAGTTATTTCGCCGTTAAGGATTTCGCAGATTCGGAAGGTGTGGAGATTCTTAACGCGACACCAGGCTCTTTTATCGACGCTTTCCCACGCACCAGGCTCGAACTTCTCGGTTAAGGCGTCATTGAGGGTAGTGCGTTGTCTAAAATATACGAAATTACAATTTTGTCAAACTTTTTTCTCTCCGGATTTTTATTAATTATAAACGTTTTATTATGCTGATTGATATCATAGGTTATGCCGCCGCCATATGCATGGTGTTCGGCTATTTCCCTCAGGCGATTTACACCATCCGCACGCGTGATACCGACGGTATCGCGTTGCCTACTTTCCTTTTGATGTTTCTGGGATCGGTATTTTTCATGATCCAGGGTTTCATGCTCGGTAATGTGCCTTTGTGGATAACGAATCTTATCACCGGAACGTCATCTGCGATAATTTTCGGAATCAAGATGTATAACGACTATTTCAAGAAAAAGGATTGAAGTCAGATTCCTTGGAAGTGTCAGTGAGTCGGATTGGTGAATTCGAAGGTTATCGCCTCGAAGAAATCGCCCTCGCGCATCGGACATTCGATCTCGACCTCAAACCATCGCCATCGGGTTCCGAATAATCCGCGGATATAAGGTCCTGTAGCTGATGCTATCAGATGACGTGTCTCACGATGCTGAGATGCATACAGCCGCATCTTGACCTTGTCTCGTCTGAAAACACCTCTTAGCGTCAGGCTCCTGACGCTTTTTTCATCTTCGGGATAATCGAGATGCAGAGGCTCGGTGCGCAGGTGTATGGTTTTGCCTGCCGGAGAGGGGAGGTTGTCTTCAGGCTTAGGAAGCTTGCTGAAGTCCGCGAGGGTGCCTGCGCTCATCCGTAATGTCACGTAATTGTCGGATCCGGTGATTTCATCTGCCGGTACAGAACCTATAAGCCTGAAGTCGCTGTCTGACATCACCTGCGTGTTGATATCTTCTTCGGTATATCTGTCATAATACCAGCATCGGCGCGGGGTGCCGTCTACGGTCATGCTCCTTATTCCAGCGACTTCCCCATCCTCAGGATACATTCCGGCTTGTTTTGTGGCATATATGTCGATTGCCGTTATTCTGTTGCGGAGTGCTGTGAACGAGGGCGTTGCGTCCAGACGGTACATCAGTCTTGCCGATACGTTGCGCACCTGTACCCGGGTGTGAAGATACTTGCCTGAAAGTTGATGTGACATCACCGGAAGGAGCGGTGCAGTGCGGAAACATGAAAGAACACCGCAGTCGTGAAACCCGGAACAGGTGTTGTCGGAATATCTGTATCTCCACGCGATACGGAAAGGAGATGTGAAAAGATTCGATGAGTCCGAGGCTTTACGGTATCTTTTGAGTGCTTCGTGAACAGCTGTCGACCTGTTTTTCCTGAGCAATGCGCTTTCCGGTTCTGTGACTCCATGATAGTTGTCGTCAAACCATGCCAAGACTCTCGGAATGTCGCTGTCGCTGACGTTAAACGCTATTTCCGTTTCATTCCATCCTCCCATAAGTGGATGCTTTTCACCGTTTTCATCGGTGATTTCGGCGGGTTGTCGCGGACCGAATCCATCCAGTGTCTCTCCCCGTAGACGGAACTTGATGCCGCAGTCCGGAACAGACTGCGTATTATTACCGTTTCCTCCGCTTCCATCGGGGTTTTCTGTCGTTGTCTCGCTCCTGAAAACTTTTATGTTTTCCAGTTCGATACGTTTTCTGATTCTCATATGGCAGTGATATGTTTGCAGTGGTGATGGTTAAGAGCTTTTAGGAACTGTTTAAATAAACAGTTTCTTACAATAATATGCGGTGGAATAAAACCTCGTGGCGAAGATAACGGTAAATCTTCGCCACGAGGTTTTATCTGTTGCAATTATCAGCCGGCTCTTATGAGCCATGACTTCGAGAGCCGCGCTCTAAAGCCGGTCGTTGCGGATTGTGCTGATTCCGGGAATGAAATTTGACAGCGTCTTTGATATCCGTTCTGTTAGGTAGTCTTTCTTATTGTATTTCAGCAATTCCTTCCCTTTGAGATATGCCGCTTTGCGGTCTTCCTCGCTCATCTGGGCGCGTTGTATTTTTTTCATCAGTGCTCCCAGACGTATCATCTTCCTTAAAGTCGGGATTCTGGTGTTCTCGAAGATATGTCTGAGAACGATGAAATCCTCATCGAAGAGATTCCCGTTGGATTTCCCTTTGTTTACACCCTCGCGTGTTGTGCTTCCAGAGTGGAAACGGAAGTGGTTGAGTTTGCGGTAAATCTCGATTACATCACCTTTGGTTGCCATGATTGACCAGAAAAGCCAGTCGCCGGCATTGCGCATCTTCATGCAGCTCTCGAATTCCGAGCCGTCTCCATATGCGTCGCGCCTGAAGAGAGTGCCGCTGGCGTTATAGATGTAGTTGATCCATATGAGATTGTGAGTGATGTATCGAATGCCGTCGAATACGCGGCATTCACCCTGACGTTTTTTGAACCGCTTGTCATACCACCGGTCGTTGTCAATCTCTATCTTCGAACTGTTTTCGTCAATGGTGATTGAGCCGCCGAAAGCGATCACCGCCTTCGGATTGTTCTTCATCATTGCAACGCAGGTCAGCAGAAAGTCGGGTTCGCAACTGTCATCGCTTTCGGCAATCCATATATATTTACCCTGTGACAATTCGATTCCCCGTTGCCATTGGCGGAACGGACTTCCGCTGTTCTCTTTGTTTACAACCAGATGCGACACACGGGGGTCTTTGGCATATTCTTCAAGAATTTCCACTGAATTGTCGGTGGAAGCATCATCAAGGAGAATGACTTCAAAATCTTCGAATGTCTGGTTAAATACTGATTCCAACCGCTCCCTGAGGAACCGGGAGTGGTTGAAATTAGGTATTATAATGGAAACAAGAGGAGCTTTGTCCATAATTGATTGTAGATGTGTTGATGGTCAGCGGTGATTCGGAACAGTGCGTTATTCGGCGATCAAAAGGAAATGGTTTTTCTTCCCTTTCTGGATATGGAGATATTTTCCCCCGAGAAGAGCCGATGCGTCTACAGTTGCCGCAGGGTCGGTTATTTTCTCTTTGTTGAGGCTTACGCCGCCGCCTTGCACCATCTTGCGGGCTTCTCCCTTTGACGGGAACACCTGTGTCTTCACCGCAAGGAGGTCAAGCACGGGGATTCCCTCCTCAAGCTCCGCCCTGGAGATAGCGAATCGGGGAACACCGTCGAAAATGTCGAGAAGTGTCTGCTCGTCAAGAGCCTTCAGTGCCTCTCCGGCATTGTTGCTGAAAAGAATCTGGGATGCCTCGACAGCGGCTTCGTAGTCTTTTTCGCTATGAACCATTGTGGTGACTTCCTTTGCAAGACGTTTCTGCAAGGGACGTGCGCCGGGATTCTCCTCATGTTCGCGGACAAGTTGTTCGATTTCTTCTTTGGAAAGGAATGTGAATATCTTCAGATATTTCTCGGCATCGGCATCTGAAACGTTGAGCCAGAACTGATAGAATTTGTAGGGGGATGTATAGCGTGCGTCAAGCCATACGTTTCCGCTTTCTGTCTTGCCGAATTTGCCTCCGTCAGCCTTGGTGATCAGCGGACAGGTCAGGGCGAATGCCTCACCGCCGGTCTTGCGGCGGATAAGTTCCGAGCCTGTGGTGATGTTGCCCCATTGGTCCGAGCCGCCGAGCTGGAGCTTGCAGTTCTTTTCCTGATAGAGGTGAAGGAAATCAAAGCCCTGAAGAAGCTGATATGTGAATTCAGTGAAGCTCAGACCGTCGCGGGCCTCGCCGTTGAGGCGTTTCTGAACGCTGTCTTTTGCCATCATGTAGTTGACGGTGATGTGCTTGCCGATTTCGCGTGCGAAATCAAGGAATGTCACATCTTTAGTCCAGTCATAGTTGTTGACCAGTTCTGCGCGGTTGGGAACATCTGAGTCGAAGTCAAGGAATTTTGCGAGTTGCTTCTTTATTGCCTCCTGATTGTGACGCAATGTCTTTTCATCAAGAAGATTTCGCTCGGCTGATTTCCCTGAAGGGTCGCCAATCATACCCGTCGCGCCGCCTACGAGCGCAAGGGGTTTGTGTCCGCAACGCTGGAAATGACGAAGCATCATGACTCCGCAGAGGTGACCGATATGGAGTGAGTCTGCCGTCGGGTCAATACCGAGATATGCGGTGGTCATCTCTTTGTTCAGTTGTTCGTCTGTGCCCGGCATCATGGTGTGTATCATGCCGCGCCATGTCAATTCTTCAATGAAATTCATATGTCTGTCTGTTTTTTTGTTTAATAACTGGTAAAATCATGAACGTAAAAAGACTTCCGGTTTTACAGTTCAAGATACCGCACAAGGGTCGTACCTACGGCGCGCAGTGTGTTTTTATCGATATTTTCGAGATTGTCTTTTGTCGTGTGCCAGTGGGGATTGAAGCCTGTGCGTGGATGATATTCGATGATGTCGACTGCCGGAATACCCTGTTTTATGAACTCCACATGGTCATCGGTGACAGCTCCTCCCATCTGGCGTGGGAACAGGCTGCCGTATCCGCTGGCGGATGCCGCGTTCCAGAGTTCGGTTACAAGATCCGGCGCTGACTGCTGCGAGAAATATTCTATCGGGAAGAGTGCGCCCGCGCCCCCGACCATGTCGGCTACAATCACGCGTGCCGGCTGATATCCCGGCTTGACCGGATTATGCACGAAATATCTTGTGCCCATCGCCCAGGAATCATCGTCTCCCTCTGTGCCCCAGTCTTCGGCATCTACGAAAAGAATGTCTATCCCTTTTTTCGGATTGGCGGCGGAGATCTGCCGGGCGATCTCAAGCAGCACGGCGACTCCGCTGGCTCCATCGTTGGCTCCGTCGACGGGCTGTTTCCGTTTGTCGGGATCTGGGTCTTCATCAGCCCAGGGTCTGCAGTCATAGTGGGCAAGAAGAAGAGTCCGGTCTTCCTCTCCGGGGTTGTATTGCCCGAAGATATTGCGTGCATGAAGAATGGTTCCGTCGAATGCTTCAAGATCCATCTTCTGCTCGATGACCTCGGCTCCATGACGCCGGAGTTCGGCTGCCATCCAGTCACCGGCTTTGGCGTGAGCCTCGGTGTTCGGAACGCGCGGTCCGAATTCCACCTGTCTGCCGAGGTATGCGTATGCGCTGTCGGCATCGAATGCCACTGCGTCGGGTGCTTCGGCAACCATAGCCGAGGAGTCCGCATAGTTGCCGGATCCATCGGCGGAATCTGCTCTTTTCGCACCGCATCCCGCAAGGAACATCAGAACTAATATTGACGTAAATACATTTTGCATATTGCAAAATTACTCATAAACTTCCGAATTTCTAAATTTTACGTTAATTTTGTAATATGAATCTCATTGAGAAATACGTTCTGCCGGGTAAAAAGATGGCGCTTTTCTTCTATATCAGGGGGGCGCTTCATAATCTTGTGCCCCGTTTCTGGCTCAATGCCAGTCGCAGAAGGGTGTTGCGTAACTGGGAGAAGCGTGCTGATGCAGACTATCTCAGATGGCGCCGCGACATTTATTGCCGTCTTGAAAAGCCTTGCACGATACCGGAGGAAGCGGGTGTCGCGCTTAAAGATGTGAGGATGGGTAATTTTCAGAGCCGATATGCGGTTGATGCCCAGCGATCTTTGCGTTACTTCCCTGGAAATGCTCTCCTTGCGTTCAAAGATGGGGATGTATGGGAGAATCCGGTGGTGCCGACACTGATCAAGGCACGTAGACTCAATGGAAAGAATGAGGAAAATGCAGTGATTCTAAATCTCGACTCGATACGCCACTGGCTCAATCCTCATGACAATATCCCCTTCGATAAGAAGATTCCGAAACTTTTTTTTAGAGGAGACATTTTCAATAAGCCGGCGAGAGTGAAGTTTTTTGAGCAATGGGCAGACAACGGAATGTTTGATCTGGGCGACACCAATCGCAATCATCCTTCACGATGGCAATCCGAGTTTGTGTCGATACCTGAACATTTCAAATATAAATTCATTCTTGCCCTTGAGGGATACGACATGGCGTCGTCGCTTCAGTGGATAATGGCTTCGGGTTGTGTGCCTGTTATGCCCAAACCCACTGTCGAGGGGTGGCTGATGCATTCGCAACTTGTGGCTGGCAGGCATTATATCGAGATAGCCCCCGACTTTTCAGACGTGGGCGATGTTATGCGGTATTATATCGGGCATCCCGATGAGGCGCGCATGATTTCCGAGGAGTCTCGAAAATGGGCATTGCAGTTCAACGACAGAAAGAGAGAGAAGATCATAAGTCTGCTTGTGGTCGACAAATACCTCTCGTCAATCGCGAAGCCCTGACGATATGTCCCGGCTTAGAGAATGAGTTCCCCAATAAATACTGATTATAATATCATATGTTATCAATTATCGTAAGCACGGTTTATCCGGAAAGACTGGAGCGGTTCAGAAGGAATGTCGCCGAAACCATCGGAGATATTCCCTATGAGATAATCGCTATTGAGAATGTAAAGAATCCGCGTTCGCTGGCAAATGTATATAATGAAGGTGGCTCGCGTGCCCGTTTTCCTTACCTTCTTTTCATGCATGAGGATGCGGGGTTCATTACGAGAAACTGGTTTGAGGACATCCGCCGTAAACTTGACGAGCCGGATTGCGGCACTGTCGGATTTGCCGGATCAAAACTGATGTTCAATATGCCCGGAGGATGGGGCATGGGTCTGAAATGGATGTATGTCAATGTATTGCAGTGTGGAGAAGTGGCGCGTGCGAACTATGATGCAAACACTCCGTTTGTCGAGGTTGTGACAATCGACGGACTTGCGATGTTCGTGCGAAAGGAGGTGTGGGCTGAGAATCCGTTTGATGAGGAGTCGCTTCCAGGTTTCCACTGCTATGATGTGGATTTCTCACTTAATCTGTCGTTGAAATATAGGAATTATGTCTGTTTCTGTGTCGATGTCTATCATGATTCGGCTGGAAATTTCGACCGTGTCTGGCTTGATCAGACATTGAAGATATATGAAAAAAAATGGAAGCATATTCTTCCACGTGCCGTGGACAACATACACCTTACTCCCTCGCAGATTAAATATGAGGAGGAAAGACAATGTTTCCGCTTTCTGAAGATTCTCGAAAAAGATTCAGTTTTGAGGAATTTCTATAAGCGTCGCTTCATGAATTATCCTCTCACATTACGCCATTTTGAGCATCTTGTGAAACTTGTTCTTGGACTTGCTCAAAAAAGACGCTGATGATATGAAGATTTCGGTAATAGTAGCTGTATATAACAATTTCAAATGGCTTCGTCTTATTCTTGATGCGATGCGTATGCAGACTTATCATGATTTCGAAGTCATAATAGCCGATGACGGCTCTTCTCAGGATAATGTGACCAAGATAAGGGGATATATAAATTCCCATCCTGAAATCAGGATACTCCATTCGTGGCATTCCGATGAAGGCTGGCGCAAGAACAAGGCTCTGAACAGTGCCGTCAGGATTTCGTCAGGCGATTATCTTGTCTTCATCGACGGTGACTGCATCCCGCATCCGGATTTTGTGGCAGACCATGCAAGACTCGCTACCGAGGGTGTGGTGATGGGAGGACGCCGTGTCGAGACGGGTAAGTATCTGAACAATATGATTGAAAGTTGGAGTACACTGCCCGCAAATTATTTCGCTTTGGCGCGCAAGAAAATTGTGGGTTCTCTTTTCAAGGAGTCTTTGGGCAAGACATTGTCGCAGCTCAGACGCACTTGGCGGTTCCCTTATGTCTTTGGCAAACCGTTGGGTCTCAAGGAACAAGGTATACTTGGCGCGAATTTCGGGATATTCCGTTCCGATTTCGAGAAGGTAAACGGTTTTGACGAACGATACACGGATCCGGGCACCGGTGAAGACTGCGATCTTGATGTGCGTCTGGAGAATGCAGGTATCCGCCATCTCAAAGCATCGCACTATGCGCTTATGATGCATCGCCATCACGACCGTCTCGACTGGAGCTCGGAAAAGAATGCCGCCCTCTACGCCTCGGCGCGCAATAACAAAACCACTTATGTGGAAACCGGTCTTCGTCAATAATTTGATAAGAAACATTAATTTCCCGGAAAACATATCTCAATCGCCAATCAAAAAATGAAAACCTCCCTGATAATATCCACATATAATCGTCCTGACGCGCTGGAAGTGTGTCTTAAAAGCGTTGCGATGCTTAATCCCCTCCCCGATGAAGTGATTGTTGGTGATGACGGGTCGCGTGAAGAAACTGAAACGCTTGTGAGCCGTTTTTGTAAAGATTTTCCTGTGCCACTCAAATATATCCGTCAGGAAGACGAAGGTTTCAGGCTGGCGATGATTCGAAACAAATGCGTGGCTGCCGCCACAGGCGATTACATAATCCAGATCGACGGTGACCTGTTTCTCCATCAGCGTTTTGTCAGCGATCATGTGCGGGAAAGCCGGAAGGGATATTTTCTCAAAGGGGGAAGAGTCCAGTTGGGCGAAGCGCTTACGAATGAAATATGTAAAGAACGAACGCCGAGAAAGATAACACCTTTCACAGCAGGAATCGAGGCAAAGAGGGCAAACGCCGTCAGGTCTGTGGCGGTGGCGGATTATCTTGCACCGCGTTATCGTAAGAACAGGGAAAATGTGTTGGGGTGCAATATGTCTTTCTACAGAGATGATTTTATGGCGGTAAACGGCTATGATGAAAGTTTTGAGGGATGGGGAGCGGAAGATCTTGACATCTCTTTCCGTTTCAAGAACATGGGACTGGGCAAAAGATACCTTAAATTCTGTGCTCTGGCATATCATCTATGGCATCCGGAAGCACAGATGGACAAAAGTTCCGGCAACCACGCCGTGGCGAGGAAACACCGGGACGAGGGTGTTGTCCGGGCTTTAAAGGGTGTTGACCGCTATTGACTTCCGGAGTCCCTCAGTTGCCTGCCGGCAGGCTGTTGATCTGTTCGTTGTTTAGTACCTGCTCGTAATAAGAGAGATATTTGCGTGCCATTATGTCGGAGTTGAAGGTGGTTGCCGCATAATTGTGCAGAAGTCTTTCATCGGCGTTGAAATCACGGATTGCAGCCGCGAGTTCTTCGGGCGATTCGGAAAGCACGCCGGCGTCAGGGATTACAAGCTCGGGCAGCGAGCCTCTTGTCGCACCGAACACCGGTGCGCCGAAATACATTGCCTCGACCACAGCTAACCCGAACGGCTCGTCCCATAAAACGGGAAATACCAGACCGCGTGAGCTGTTTGCAACTCTTCCTTTCTCGTCATTGCCTACCATGCCGTGGAATCTGACATTCAGGTCCGGTGTGAAGCGGAATCCCATTTTCAGGTTAAGTCTGTGACCGCCGAGCACATCAAGCCGCTCGCCCGACATGCGGGCTATCTTTATCGCTCCACGTAGGTTCTTAACTTTCCAGGCTGCTTTGCCGAGGAAAAACACCCCTTTGCGCCGAAGCCCGGGTGTAAAACGGGGATAGTCTTCCCAGTCAAGTCCGTTGTACACATATGCGGAGCCTCCGTGTCTCGACGCATGGTTTGCCGATACGAAAATGGCATTCGGATCCGGAAGCCTGCCGCCGGGTATGTTGCCGTGAACAGTGACTACATAGGGAATGTCGCGTTTTCCGGTCAATGCGCGGCTTATGCCATCGGCATAAGCCGCTGCCGGGAGTGGCGGCAATGCGTTCTGGAAGTGAATTATATCGAGGTTATCCGGAATCTGTGCCCATACCGACATGCCGGGACGGAGTTCAACGACTCTTGCGAAATCCGCTGCGGTGCCTTTCCCCGCTATGAGCGTGACCTCGTGTCCGGCACGGTGAAGAGCCTTAGCCAGGCTCCACACCACTCTTTCTGTTCCGCCGTATCTTTTCACTGGCAAAGAGCAGCCGATATGTAAACCGATTCTCATGATGATCTGCTTCTTGGCGTGCGTTTATCCCACGCACGCTCCGGGTGCTACCGGACCGGTGGGTCCGACCACTACAAGGTTTCCGTCGCTGTTCACTGCCGACAGTATCATTCCCTGCGATTCAATGCCCATCATTTTGCGCGGCTCGAAGTTGGCTATGAAGCAGATCTCTTTCCCTACAAGCACCGAAGGATCCTCATAGGAGAGGGCGATGCCGCTCAGGATCGTGCGTTTCTCCATGCCGTCTTCAATGAGGAACTGGAGCAGTTTCTTCGATTTCTTCACTTTGGAGCATTCCAGAACTTTTCCCACACGGATGTCAACTTTGTCGAAGTCTTCGTAGCTGCAGGTCTCCTTGACCGGTTCCGGTTTCCAGGATGCGGCTTCGTTGGCTTTCTTTGTGTCAAGAAGTTTCTGTATCTGTGCCTCTATGGGGGCGTCTTCGATTTTCTCGAAGAGAAGGTGCGGCTCTGATATTACAGTGCCTTCGCTTAGAAGATCGAATCTTCCCGCCATATCCCAGCTTATTTTCTCAAGTCCGAGCATTTTGCATAGATCCGCGCTCATGAATGGAGTGAAAGGCTCGAACGTGATTGCGAGATTGGTGCATATCTGAAGAGCGATATTCAGGATGGTCTTCACGCGCTCCGGCTCTGTCTTCCATAGCTTCCACGGCTCGGTGTCGGCGAGATATTTGTTTCCGGTCCTGGCAATGTTCATCGCTTCTTTCAGAGCCTCGCGGAATTTGAAGTTGTCGAAGTTCTCGCTCAGTCTTGCCACCGATTCCTTTATTTCGCGTATCGCCTCTTCGTCGATTGCCTGCAATTCGCCGCATGCCGGCACTTTGCCTTCGAAATATTTGTGGTCAAGAACCATTGCGCGGTTCACGAAGTTGCCGAGAATGGCAACGAGCTCGGAGTTGTTGCGCGCCTGGAAGTCTTTCCATGTGAAGTTGTTGTCTTTTGTCTCAGGTGCGTTTGCCGTGAGAACATAACGCAACACATCCTGCTTGCCGGGGAAGTCGGCGAGATATTCGTGAAGCCATACCGCCCAGTTGCGTGAGGTGGAGATTTTGTCATCCTCAAGGTTCAGAAACTCGTTGGCGGGAACATTGTCGGGAAGATTGTAGCTTCCGTCAGCCATGAGCATGGCGGGGAACACGATGCAGTGGAACACGATGTTGTCTTTGCCGATGAAATGGAGCATGCGTGTCTCGGGGTCTTTCCACCATTTGGTATAGTCGTCACCAACGAGGTCGATTGTGTTGGAGATATATCCGATAGGCGCATCGAACCAGACATAGAGCACCTTGCCGTCGGCTCCCTCTACGGGCACGGGTATTCCCCAGTCGAGGTCGCGGCTGACAGCGCGGGGCTGGAGACCCATGTCGAGCCATGACTTGCACTGACCGTAGACGTTGCTCTTCCATTCTTTGTGCTCTTCGAGAATCCATTTCTCAAGCGGTTTCTGCCATTTGTCAAGGGGGAGATACCAGTGTGATGTCTCCTTGAGAACGGGAGCGTTGCCGGTGATGGCTGACTTGGGGTTGATGAGGTCTGTGGCGTTAAGCGATGTGCCGCATGCCTCGCACTGGTCGCCATAGGCATTCTCATTGCCGCAGTGAGGGCAGGTGCCTGTCACATAGCGGTCGGCGAGAAATTGCCCGGCTTTCTCGTCATAGAGTTGCATGGATGTTTTCTCGATGAATTCACCCTTTTCATAAAGGCGGCGGAAGAAATCCGATGCGGTCTTGCGGTGGGTTTCGGAGGTGGTCCTGCCGTATACGTCAAAAGATATGCCGAGACCTTCGAAAGAATCCTTGATGATGCCGTGATACCTGTCGACTATATCCTGTGGCGTAACACCCTCTTTTTTAGCTTTGATGGTGATCGGCACTCCATGCTCGTCGCTGCCGCCGATAAGGAGCACTTCTTCTCCTTTGAGACGCAGGTAACGCGCATAGATGTCGGCGGGAACATATACACCGGCAAGATGTCCGATATGAACCGGACCGTTGGCATAGGGGAGAGCTGTCGTTATTAAGGTACGTTTGAATTCTTTCATATCTCTTTTTATGTTTTCCTGTTTTTGTGTTGAAAATCATGAACAAGTCCTGTCGGATTTGTTCAGTGCAAAATTAGCAAAAAAAATCCTCATTGCCAATATATTCACGAATGACTGTCATTCTCTTTCCTCCGGTCTGGCGTATGCGCCGAGTGTAGTATTGCCGGCTGCTGTGGCGGTGAGACGGTCTGTCCCGTCTATGTCTGTGACAAGCGGTCCTGTCACGAACTGCGGATTTCCCATGCCGATCTCCGGGGAATCTGGCAAGACGTGATAGTTGAAATAGTATTTCGCTCTGTCGGTGAGGAAAAGCGGGTCGCACTCCCATATGCAGTCGATGAAGTTATCGTCGTTTTCTCCCCCTGATTTGAGCGATACGTTCCGGAAAAACACCTGTGAGCCTGTAAAATCTCCCTCGTTAAGATCTTTGGCGAGTCCATAGATTATTGAGTTTTCAAACGAGGCTTCCATCAGCGGGTTGGGGTTTGTCGCCGATTCCGCTTGGTCGGGAAGACAATGGTAAAGACTCAGCAGCGGTTCTGATATTGCCGAAAAAAGATAATTGTTGGCGATGGTGCACTGGATGAAGCTGTTTTTGCCGCCGTGGAGGCTGACCACGGCGTCCGCGGCTTCCGAAAAGCACACTCCGTATGCCTCGATTGCGGCGTATCGGGCTTCGAATGCGTGGGCTTGAGAATTGTGGAGCCATGAATTGAGAATCCGGAGTTTCAAGGTGGAGGTGTCTCCGCATGAGTCCACGCGAAGTCCGGAGGCGGTGGAGCGCATGTCGGTATATTCTATGCGGTTGTTGAATGATTCCCTTGATATCCTGATTCCCTCCCATTGCCCGGCAAGGATGTCGTAACTGACATTCGGCAATACGTCGTCGAGTCTGTCGCCGCGCATATGTATAAGTTTGCCGGGTGCTCCGGTCGCCTCTATTCTTCCGTGTATTATCATCGATGCCCCGTCATGAAAAAGAAGACGGGTGTCGGGTTCTATGGAAAGCGTGGCTCCTTTGTCTACTACAAGGGAGTCGAAGACGATATAGGGAAGGTCGGCGGTAAAGCGGGTGTCTTCGGTGATGCGGTGGCATTTCAGACGCGTCACATTCTGACCGTAGGCTTCCAGCAAGACGGTCTGGGTGACTCCGTTTGTCACGAATTCAAGCTCATCCTCTACCCTGTATGGCTCCTTGTTCTGAGTCTCCGGTATAAAACATTCGATAAACATGAATATCGAGTCTTCTTTCCATATCTCTACATCATGGAAGTCTTTGCCGCTCACTCCGTCTACGTTGATGCGGAAGTTGGAATCCGGATTCCTGAGACGTATCGAGGAAATGACGATTCCTTTTTTCGCGCGGTTCGCCACAATCAGCCGTGCGGTCGGGGTGCCGAGGTCGGTGAAGACGGTGTCGAAGCTGACGGTGTCGCGTGAAAAGGTGAGTATGTCGTTGGGCGACGTGGAGACGGCATCACTTATACAGGAGGTGGCGGTTAAACCAATCCACCATATCATTGTCATAAAAAACAAGAAAGCTTTCTTCATAATATATTAAAAACGCTTCAGTGCCGTTGATATTATAGAAAACCGCCGAGAGGCAGATATAAGATATTAAAGATACATGAAATATATGATTATTGCGGGGGAGGCGTCCGGAGACCTCCACGCGGCTAATGTTATAAAATCGCTCAGGAAGATAGACGCATCCGCCGATATCCGTTTTTTCGGCGGTGACCTTATGGCTAAGGAGGCGGGCAGAGACCCGGATCTGCATTATGATCAGATGAATGTGATGGGCTTCAGCGAGGTGCTGCGCAAGTTGCCTGTAATCCTCCGTAACCTGCGTCAGGCGAAGGCTCTGTTGCGTGAGTTCCGTCCCGACGCGTTGATTCTTGTGGATTATCCCGGATTCAATCTCAAGCTGGCTAAGTTCGCGCATAAGTTGCATGTGCCCGTGCATTATTTCATCTCACCAAAGGTCTGGGCTTGGAAGGAATGGCGTGTAAAAAAAATAAAAAAATATGTTGACCGACTCTATTCGATTCTTCCGTTTGAGGTCGGTTTCTATAAGAAACATCATTATGATGTGACATATGTGGGAAATCCTTCGGTACAGGAGATTGCCTACAGCCTCGGTCACATCCCCCCAAAGAAACATTTCATGGAGCGTCAGGGACTTGATGATCCACGTCCGATTATCGCTCTGCTTCCAGGGTCGCGCCGGGGAGAGATCCGCAACAATCTCCCTCTGATGATTGCGGCGGCAAAGCGTTTTCCGGAATTTCAGTATGTTGTGGGCGCAGCTCCGGCTGTGGGTGAGAAATTCTACCGGGAGGTGGCTCAGGATCCGGGACTTAAGGTGACGTTCGGTTCTACTCACACGCTTCTTAAATATTCTCAGGCGGCTGTGGTCACATCCGGCACCGCCACTCTCGAGACCGCGCTTATAGGCACGCCGCAGGTGGTGGTATATCGAGCCAACGGGGTGAAACTTTCCTACCGGATAATGGAGAAACTTCTCAAAGTCAAATATGTCTCTCTTCCCAATCTTATCGTGGGAAACAGCGTGGTGCCGGAGCTGCTTGTGCATAACTGCACGGTAGAGTCGATAACGCGTGAGTTGTCGCCGATACTTCAGCCTTCACCGCGCCGCGAGTGGCAGATAGCCGGCTACCGCACAATGCAGAGAAAGCTCGGCAACTCCGTGGCTTCGGAGTATGTTGCCGAGCTTATAGCCGATTCGCTGGGAGTCTCGGAGAGAGTCCCGGCTGAGGATGATGCTAAACCGCAGACACACAAACGGAATCGCCGCAGAAAACAACCTCGACGCGAAGAGTCCGCGTCTTAGCGTCATATTCCCATTCTCCTCCTGTTACTTTTTTCGGTGATTTTATGCCTGTGATTTCCAATGAAATGGTCTGTCTGGCGGGCATACCTTCATAGCTTCCTTCAGAGTCTATGGTGACAACAGTCTCTTCGCCGTTCTGCCATCCTTTGAACGTGGTGAGGCGATAATGTCCGTTTTCTATCGATTCCGGATCTTTCCTGTTGTCTTCGAAGAGGGTATAGGATGTTTCTTCACGTGTGGGGAAATATTTGACTGTAAGCTTGGAAGGGTCATATTCCGTTACGTTGGAGATAGGCTGCATATACTGCGGAACAAAACTTCCCGCCTTCACGAACAGGGGAAGTGTGCCGAGCGGTGCCTGCACCGTGGCTGTTGAGCCTCCCTTGTATCTGAGACGTGTGTCGTTCCAATTGATCCATTCACCTTCGGGAAAGATTACTTTGCGGGAGCGTGCTCCTTTGTTGAGCACGGGCGCGACAAGAATTTCGCTGCCCCATAGATATTCGTCCTGCACATTAGCGAGTCTGTCATCGCTGCCGCCGGTGAAATTAAGCGGGCGGGCGAGAGGGAATCCTTTGGTGGTGTTCTCATAGGCGAGGGTGTAGTTATACGGAAGCCATTCATAACGCATCCGTATAAACCGCCTGATTATATTCTCCTGTGCGGGATAATGATATGGTTCCGGACGGAATTGGGCGTGCGTGCGCAGAACGGGTGAGAAGACTCCCGCCTCAATCCAGCGCACATAAAGCTCGGGATCATAGGGGTGTGCGGGGTCTACCGCGAATCCGCCGATGTCGGAACCCATGTAGCCCAGTCCCGACAGTCCGGAGTTAAGCATGAGATTTACCTGCGGCTGCAGACCGCCCCATGACCGCGAGACATCCGTTGTCCACGGGAACACCGAATACCGTTGCAGCCCGGCTGTGCCGCCGCGCATGAGAAGCATCGGGCGAATGTCGGGAAAATCCTTCCTCATGCCTTCATATATAAGTCGACTCCATTCATTGCCGTAGACGTTGTGATATTGCGATGCGGTCTGACCGTTGGCATGCATGATCGTGAGCGGATGCACTTCCGGCTCCCCGAGGTCTCCCCACCATCCGGCAAGTCCTTCGGCAGTAAGAGGCTTAAGCCGGTTCCAGAGCCATTCCCTTGTGTCAGGATTGGATATGTCAAGCATACCGGCGTCACCTACCCATGTCGAGACATCATGTGTGTTGCCCTCGGAATCTCTGGCGAGCATCCCTTTCGAGGATAAAAGATTGTAATTGTCGATAGCTCCGTTCTTGTTGACATAGGGCTGTGAGATAAGGATCGTGTTGACACCCATTGCGTTCAGGGAGTCAAGCATCTTCCTGTGGTCGGGAAACTGCTCCTTGCTCCAGGCAAGACGCCCCATGTCTTTTTCCACTCCGTACCAGTAAAGGTCAAAGACGATGCCGTCAAGCGGATAACCACGGGTCTTCAGTGAATCTACCGCGCCGAGTGCTTCCTGCTGGTTATGGTAGCCGTATTTCGAGGTTATATATCCCAATGCCCAGAACGGGGGGAGATTCTGGCGTCCGGTCAGGAGCGTGTAGTTGCCTGTGGTTCCGGCGAGTGTCCCGTTGCCGTTGATGAAATAGTAAGAAAGAGGCAGGGGAGTGTCGGATGTGTATGTTATCCGGTCTCCGAGGTGGAGTGTGGATGCGTTGTAGTCATCGAAAAGCACACCATATCCGCGGTCTGACGCGAAATAGGGAATTGTTATTCCCATCTGTTTGATACGCGGGTCTCCTGCCGTGTAACCGTAGTTCTGCCTGTTGTACATCACAAGGGTGTCGCCGTTGAGTCTCAGCGAATGTCCGCGCTCCCCGGCTCCGTAATAATTCTCTTTCCCTATGGGGGCGAAAGATATGTTTTTTGTGTCTTTCGCGTTGCAGACTCCCGATGCTTCGGAAAGGAGTGTGTCGCCGGCAAGGTCGGTGAACACTGTTTTTCCGGTGCGGCGGTTTACCCTCACGATGGTCGTGGAGCTTGTCAGCATAAATTCGTCAGGGGTGACGGAGGCGATTGCCCCGCCCTGTGCCGGAGCGAGAACTGCCGCCTGCGACTTGGGAATGTCAAGTCGTTCTTTCCCTGAAGGAATGGTGGTGATGCGGAAAATGTCTCCGTTTATCGGAGTGACTGCAACGGTCTTGCCTCCTGCTTTCACAAGATATGTTTCCCCCTGTTTCGTTATTGGTCCTGACGGGTGAAGAACCTCCGCCATAGACAAAGCGGCAAGGATACACCCTGCCGCCGATATGGTCAATATTCGTTTGTTCATTTATGAGATGCAGTTAGAATTCAAGGTCGCCGTTCTCGATGACATGCCAGGGAAGACCTGACGCGGCGAGCTTTTCAAGGAATGGATCGGGATCGAACTCCTCTACGTTGTGCACGCCGGGCATCACCCATTTGCCGGTGAGGAACATATACGCTCCTACCATTGCCGGAACACCGGTGGTGTAGCTGACTGCCTGTGCGCCGGTCTCTTTGTAGGCTTCCTGATGCGAGCAGTTGTTGTAGATGTAATATGTCGAATCCTTCCCTTCTTTGTCAAGACCGCTTATGCGGCAGCCGATGGAGGTCTCGCCGGTATAGTTCTCTCCGAGCGAGCCGGGATCGGGCAATACGGCTTTGAGGAATTGTATCGGCACTATCTCCTGTCCGTTATACATCACCGGGTCGATTCTCGCCATGCCTATGTCCTGGATAACGCGGAGGTGTGTGAGATATTCCTGACCGAAGGTCATCCAGAAACGGGCGCGACGGATCGAGGGGAAGTTGAGGACAAGGCTCTCAAGTTCTTCGTGATAGAGCAGGTATGATTCGCGCTCGCCGATATTGGGATAGTTGAGTGGCTTGTGGATTTCGAGATTCTCTGTCTCTACCCATTTGCCGTCTTCCCAGTATTTGCCTTTCTGGGTTATTTCGCGGATATTGATTTCGGGATTGAAGTTTGTGGCGAATGCTTTGCCATGGTTGCCGGCGTTGCAGTCAACGATGTCAAGATAACGCATCTCCGAGAAATGGTGCTTGGCTGCGTAGGCTACGAAAATGGCTGATACTCCCGGGTCAAAACCGCATCCGAGAATGGCGGTCAGACCGGCTTCCTCGAAGCGTTTGCGGTATGCCCACTGCCATGAATATTCGAAATGAGCCTCATCCTTGGGCTCGTAGTTGGCGGTGTCGAGGTAATTGACACCGCATTTCAGACATGCCTCCATGATGGTGAGATCCTGATAGGGGAGGGCGACGTTGATGCAGATGTCCGGGCGGTGACGGTTGAAAAGTTCCACCAGCTCTTCGACTGAGTCTGCGTCTACTCTGTCTGTGACAATATTCTTCGCACCGATCTCTGCCGCGATTTTGTCGCATTTCGATTTTGTACGGGATGCGAGCACAATCTCATTAAAAACTTCCGGATTCTGTGCGCATTTGTGGGCTACCACTGTGCCAACGCCTCCGGCGCCGATTATAAGGACTTTTCCCATTTTTTTATTGTTTACTTGATATGTTTGCTGCAAATATACGAAGAATTCGCGAAACTATGGCAATAAATGGGGAATAAAGTAATGTGTTGAGAGTTAGGAAAGATCGGCGTTGTTCGTCCGAATGGTGCTTTCGGCGGATAATTCGGTTTTTGGAAGGGTTAGGAGATAGAATCGCTACCTATCCGTTGCCTTTTTCCTAACCGGAATCCGGTCTTGAAGACGGTTTTGCCGATGGATGATTATCCCTGTCTTATGTCATAGAACCCGCTTGTCAGGCATCTTTGCTATTATGCTATTATTAAAGTTTTTGAGCTGTAAAGCCTCTAATTTCGAGAAATTTGCTAACTTTGCAGTATTATGGGTGATTATATGCCAACCTCGCTAAAGGGCACTAAGAACGGGCTGTTTATTACAGTGGTTGTCATGGTTTTTCTGTTTCTTGCACAGAAAGGCTATGGAAGTGAGCATGTAATTTCAGAAGTTCTGCGTATTGACAACTCGACGGGGCTCAGTAGTCAGAAGGTGTATTCGCTTGCTGAAGATGCGTCAGGAGCTATCTGGATAAGTACCAAGTCGGGGGTTGACAGGTATAATGGCAGGATTCTAAAGAATTACTCGCTTGAAAGCAACTCATTCTATGGCGATAGAGCCGGTCGCATTATTCGGCTGTATCACAATGAAGGCGATTTGTATGCCTACGAAAGTACGGGCAAAATTCACAAATATTCACCCGTATATGACTCGTTTATATTGACGAGCAATCTTTCCGACTTAAGTCACGGCGATGTTGTGCTCAACAAGATGCTTGTTAACAATGACGGCAGTATATTATATGCAACCAATAACGGTCTGTTCAAATACGTGTCAGATAAGGATTATCGCCCCATTCTGCCCGGCTCGGCTGTCAACGACATTATTATTGCAAAGGGCTATTTGTTTGCGGCTACTTCATCGGGCTTAAAATTCATGCGCAACGACCATGCGGTCAAAGATGTCGGGCTGCTTAAAGATACCAATATACAGAGTCTGTATTTCGATGAAGCAAGCGACGCTTTGTATATCGGGGCTTTTAACAAGGGCTTATATATGCTGAATTTGTCGGATTTCAGCGTTGCCCAGATACATACCACAAACAGCCTGTTACAGAAACCAATCCGCTCGATTGTCAAACTGAGCCCGGAACGGCTTGCCATAGGCATTGACGGCAGCGGTGTTCTGGCTTATAATGCAAAGGACAACTCACTCACCACGTTTGTCAACACGGAACTCGCACCTGAATTTTCATTTACCGGCAACGGCATATATGCACTGTTGAATGACGGCAACGGCAATCTGTGGATTGGCAGTTATACCGGAGGGGTGACAATGGTGAGTCTGTCGCAGTCGCCCATACATATAATTACACATATAAAAGACAATCCCAACTCTCTTGTCAACAACAATGTGAATTATATCATAGAGTCGACAGACGGAAATATATGGTATGCAACTGACCGCGGAATAAGCATTTACAATCCCCGTACCGGAATCTGGAGAAATTCATTATCCGGAATAGTCGTTGTGTCGCTGTGTGAGGACGGCAACGGAAATGTACTGGCAGGTTGTTATGGCGACGGCGTATACCGTATGGATTTGTCGGGAAACATCAAGGGGCACTGGACACAAAGCGATGGAGCCTTGTCGTCGAACTATATCTTCGCAATACAGACTGATTGTCATGGCAAGATATGGGTCGGCTCTCCTCACGGCTGCCTCGTAGCCCTTAATAGCGACGGCTCGTTATATCATAGGTTTGAGATAGACGGCGTTATGTCAATCAGTGTCGTTGACGAGAAGCGTATAGGTGTCGCTACCGGCAACGGATTTTATATCATCGATGCCGACACGAACAGCTATAACTGGTACGCCAATTTTCAAGAACAGTCAGAGCACGACGTAAGTGCATATATAATCCCGATGATGTTCTCAAAAGGTACCACAGTATGGCTTGGAACCGAAGGTGGTGGTCTTAACCTGTATGATTATAAGAACAGGAAAATCATACGCGAGATAAAAATGTCAGACGGATTGCCCTCAGATGATATATACGGTCTTGTGCATGATGACAAGGGACGCCTTTGGGCAAGTACTGGCAACGGCCTCGCAATCATAGGCGATTCAACAGTTTCCAGTCTTAACTTTATCAACGGAATTGCCAGAGAATATAACAAGTCCTCGATTTTAAGGACATCTAACGGTGATTTGATTTTCGGCAGTACGGCAGGCGCAGTCAGGCTGTCGCCCGACAAAATCAGTGTAGCTGAATACTCCGCACCATTGAGAATATCCCGATTCACTATTGACGGCATCAGCGAAGAGGAGTCTGCCAAGATTATACCGGAGCTTTTTGAGATGCTGCAAAACCGGAATATAGAGCTCAGTGCCAGTCATAACTCGTTTGATGTTGATTTTGAGGCAATAAACATAGACTATCGCAATGACATCGCTTATCACTATATCCTTGAAGGGTATGACCACGATTGGAGCGAAATGACCATGGACGGTACCGCCCGCTTCCGGAATGTGCCGCCGGGCAATTATACCCTAAAAATAAAAGCGTTGCGTAAAAGCGACGGACGAGTCATAGATGAAACCTCTATTGACATCACTGTCGAAGAACCGTGGTGGAATACAATATGGGCGAGAATATGCTATCTGGCTATAATAGCCTTTATTATATATTTTATAATTAGGTATAAATGGTATCAGTTGCGAAAAGAGCATGACGAAGACAAAATCAGATTTTTCATCAATACAGCCCACGACATCCGCACTCCATTGTCATTGGTCATGTCGCCCATTGAAGAGCTGAAGACACAGAACGGCCTTTCCGAAAAGGCTAAATATCTGCTCGATGTGGCGGGCGCAAATATACGAAAGCTTAATGCTGTCACCGCTCAGCTGCTCGATTTTGAAAAGATTGATTCGAGAAAAGCAAAGGTCAACATCGAGCCGATCAATCTTAATTATCTATTGTCGGAGGAACTGAGTTGTTTCAATAATGTTGGTGAAAAACGCGGCATCACGCTTCACCTGCAAGTTCCCGATGAGCAGGTTGTGGTTTCAGCTGACAGACATCTGCTTGAACTTATGCTTGATAACCTCATGTCGAATGCCTGCAAATATACCAATCAAGGTGGCAAAGTGGAGGTGTCACTAACCGCAAACAAGTCAAAGGCTGTCATCAGGATTACCGACAATGGTATAGGTATACCTGAGAAAGAGCAGAAAAACATATTCACAAATGTCTATAGAGCCGAGAATGCGAGAGCGTCACAAGAAACAGGCAACGGTTTCGGTCTGCTTCAGGTCAAGCGTATAGTGGAAATGCTCAACGGCAACATAGGCTTTACATCCAAAGAGAATGCAGGAACCACTTTTACAATCTCATTCAAGCGTATCTATGACGAGCCTGTCATTCACTGGAATCCGAATAATCTGAATGAGGCCTTGAATGAAATACGCATACCTTCTCCCGTAGTATCCGCTGTTTCTGAGAGTAAGGATGAGACATTGTTGATTGTCGAAGACAACGATGATCTCAGGAATTATTTGACAGCAACATTCTCGGTTGAATATAATGTCGTGTCAACTATTTCGGCTGAGGATGCCCTAAGATTCCTTGAGAATCACTATCCGGATATTATCATCTCAGACGTAATGATGCCCGGACTACAGGGTGACGAGCTGTGCAGCATGATAAAGAACAACCCTGACACCGCCGGCATTCCGGTCATTTTACTTACTGCGAAAACCACTCATGACGCGATTGTGAACGGCATTGAAAAAGGAGCCGATGACTATATCGCCAAGCCGTTCAGCCTTGACATCCTCAAAAGCAAGGTCAGAGGTATGCTCCACAATCGCAAGCGTATCCGTGAATATCTTATGAGGCTCGCACTGATGAGAGCCGAGGGTGACGTAGTCGAAGTGAAGACAATTCCACAAACCGTCGAGGAACCGACACTAACCGAGGGCAATCGGACAAGCGAAATGCCGGCATCTGACAAGGCATTTGTTGATAAGGCAGTTGATATAATTATCGCAAATATGTCAAACACCGAGTTTGACATTGAACATCTATGCCGAGAGATGGCAATGAGCCGGACGCTGTTCTTTGGTCGCCTGAAGTCTTTGACCGGGAAGGCTCCGCAGGAATTTATCCGCATCCTGAAACTTGAACGAGCCGCCGAATTACTTAAACAAAATATGCCTGTGGCAGAAGTTGCAGTGGTGACAGGTTTTGCTAATTCTAAGTATTTCAGCACTATCTTTAAGAAACACTTCGGGGTGTCTCCAAGTAAATTTTGCGAACAGAATTGAACGAGGTTTAACGTGTTTATGTCTGATTTTATGGATAATAGCATAATATGTCAGAAAACAAACCTCAAAATGTCAGTAATCAAACCTTGATAATAACGAACGGTGGTAATTTTGCAAAACCCATATAAGGTCTATGTGGGAGCAAATAAACTAACCAATCAATACCATGTTTTTTTTCAATATCAAACATTTGTTTATCTCTGTGTTCGCAGTAGCGGCATTAACAGGGTGTGGCGGCTCGGAAGATAAACCGACACCAACACCACCGGTAGTTGAACCTGTTGATGATGTGGTGTTCTTTGACGATTTTGATTCATTCAATTCCGCTTACTGGTCAAAAGAGACGCACGAAGCCGGATGGACAAATCAAGAGTTACAATCCTATAGTACCAGTCAGGTCAAAGTCGGCAAGGACGAAGGTAAGACTGTACTAATTCTTACAGCCAAGCGCACCGGCAACAAGGTGGTGTCCGGTCGCGTGAACACCAAGAACAAGAAGTATTTCAAGTATGGAAAGGTTGAGGCAAGTATAAAACTGCCTGAGACCGCAAATGGTCTGTGGCCCGCATTCTGGATGATGGGCAACAATAAGCAGGAGTGGCCTGCCTGTGGTGAAATAGATATAATGGAGATGGGAGATGCCCAAGGTATCGCCGACGGGACAAGTACCACGCGAGTAAATACCGCGCTCCATTTTGGCCCTGATGTTGCCGGACATAAACAGAAATATTTCGCCGGAGATGCCGGTTCAAATTTACAGGACGGCAAATATCACACATATACGCTTACTTGGAATGAAAATAAGATTGATGTTTCAGTAGATGATGTCAAATTTCATAGTTTTGACATTACCGGTAGCCCTTATTTTCAAAATGACTTTTATATTCTGTTTAACCTTGCTGTTGGCGGATCATTCACCGGTATCTATGACATCGAAGGCATTACAGCCTTAAAAGATGGTCAGACGGCATCGATGTATATAGACTGGATTAAAGTAACTAAAATTAACTAATCAATACACATGAAACAGAGAACTTTAACAACCAAGCTCCTGTGCGGTTTTCTGCTTGTCGGTGCGGTATCCTTTGCTATGCCGCTTCAGTCGTATGCAGAACCCAGAGCAGCTGCGGCAACGCCATCTCAGAAGATAAAGGTGACCGGTGTCGTTGAAGATGCTGAAGGCCCAGTTATCGGTGCCTCAGTAATTGAGAAAGGAACCGGCAATGGAACACTTACCGATCTTGACGGTAACTTTACGCTGATGGTATCACCGGGTGCTACCCTAAAAATCAGCTTTGTCGGCAATGAGCCTGTTGAGGTCAAGGCTACAGAGGCGCCAATGAAAATCACGCTGGAGCAGAGTTCGCAAATGCTCAGCGAAGTGGTGGTCACTGCTCTTGGAATCAAGCGCGACCGAAAGGCACTCGGTTACGGTCTTGACGAAGTAAAAGGTGATGCCTTTGAAAAAGCCAAAGAAACTAACGTCATCAACTCTATGGCAGGTCGTGTGGCAGGTCTCGTTGTAAGCCAGACCGCAGGTGGTCCTTCCGGATCAACCCGCGTAATTCTGCGTGGTAGCACTGAAATGACCGGTAACAACCAGCCATTATATGTTGTCGACGGTGTGCCTCTTGACAATACAAACTTCGGCAGCGCAGGAACATCAGGCGGATACGACCTTGGTGACGGTATCTCAAGCATCAATCCAGATGATATAGAAAGCATGTCGGTACTTAAAGGTCCTGCCGCCTCCGCTCTATATGGTAGCCGTGCCAGTCACGGTGTGATTCTCATCACCACCAAGAAAGCCGGTAAAGAAAAATATTCGGTAGAATATAATGGTACACTGACATTTGAGAAACAACTCTCGAAATGGGATAACGTACAGCAGATTTACGGTATGGGCAGCAATGGCACATACAGTATTGACGCAGTATCAAATACCAATAAGAGCTGGGGACCGAAAGCAGACGGAAGCAACGTCCTTCGCTACTTTGACGGCGTGGAGCGTCCATATCTTATAATACCGGACAATACCTCCGGATTCTTCAGAACCGGTCTTACCGCAAACAACACGGTTACAGTCTCATCCAATTCAGGCAATACAGGCATTCGCTTCACACTGACCGATATGCGCAACAAGGATATTGTCCCCAAGACTCACATGAGCCGTGACATTTTCAATCTGCGTGCCAATACATCTATGGGGAAGGTTGACCTCGACTTTACCGTAAACTATACCCACGAAAATGTAAAGAATCGTCCTGCTCTTGGCGACAGTAAGTCTAACGTCGGCAAGAACCTGATGACCCTTGCAACCACCTACGACCAGCGTTGGTTGCGCACATATCAGGATGCTAACGGAGAGTATTCCAACTGGAACGGTATGGACCCCTATAATATAAACCCCTATTGGGACGTCTACAAGAATTTCAATGATTCAAAGAAGGACCTGTTTCGTTTACACGCATCTGCTATTTATAATGTAACATCACACCTCAAAATCAAAGGAACAGCGGGAGCTGAACTCAACTGGTTTAATTTCAATGATTTCAAGGCTCCGACAACTCCCGGCTATGAGGCAGGTTACTTACAGCAGAGCCAGTTCAAAAACCAGATGTATAACTTTGAACTCATAGCGACCTATAACAACCGCTGGGGTGACTTTGACTTCACAGGAACTGCCGGTGGAAACATCTATAAGGTCGATAACCGTACAAATATAACCACAGCCCAAGAAATGCAGATTAGGGATGTGGTTGCCCTCATGAGCTTCAACGAGACAAGCCTTCAGGAAAACAGCTACCGCAAGCAGATTAACTCGCTGTTCGCGGCTGCCAATCTCGGATGGAAAAACCTGTTATATCTTGACGCTACTATCCGTGGTGATAAATCGTCGACTCTGCCTACTGGAAATAACACCTATATTTACCCCTCGGTGTCGGGTAGCTTTGTGTTCTCTGAACTGATCAAGCGTGGTGACATTCTGCCATACGGTAAAGTTCGCCTGTCATTCGCACAGGTTGGTAGTGATACAGATCCCTATCAGTTAGGACTGGTATATACAAAATCAAAATTCACATATCCCGGTTACACCATCGGCTTTATTGACAATACCACTATCCCCAATAAGAACCTCAAACCTACCCGGACCAACTCATTTGAAGTGGGTTTTGAAACAAAGTTCCTCAACAACCGTATCGGTCTTGACTTCACATATTACAATCAGATAAGTAAAGACCAGATTATGGGCATGGCAAGTAGCTGGGCAACAGGATACCCCTATCGTCTTATCAATGCCGGTGAAATCCAAAACCAAGGTATCGAAATCGCACTTAACACACGTCCCGTTATCATAGGCGATTTCTCTTGGGATTTGGGTATCAACTTCTCTAAGAACAACAATAAAGTGCGTAAGCTTGTAGACGGCATGGATATGTTTGAACTTGAAAAGGCTTCATGGCTTGATGTCCAGGTCGCTGCAAAGGTTGGTGAGAACTTCGGTTCTATCGTGGGCCCCGATTTCCAGAGAAACGAAAACGGAGATATTCTCATTGACCCGGCAACCGGTTTGCCGATGTACGACAAGAGCAATCACGTTCTTGGAAATGCATCTTGGGACTGGACAGGTGGTCTGAGCACAACATTCCGTTACAAGAATTTCGGACTTACCGCACTGTTTGACGTAAAGGTTGGAGCCGATCTGTATTCTATGTCGGCACGTGCTGCTCACGAATCAGGCAAGAGCCTTGCGACACTGGCAGGACGAGAAGAATGGTATAAGTCGGAAGAAGAGCGTCAGGCAGCGGGTATTGCAAAAGGTGCCTCGACATGGACTCCAACCGGCGGTTTTGTCGCACCCGGTGTGATTGACAACGGCGACGGCACATATCGTCCCAATGACATAAAGGTCAACCCCGAAGACTATTGGATGAGTGTTTGCCGCAATGCCCCTTCGATGTTCATCTATGACAATTCTTACATAAAGTGTCGTGAAATCACACTTACCTATCAATTCCCGAAGAAATGGCTCGGTAAGGTAGTGCAGGATATGTCCATTTCATTTGTGACTCGCAACCCGTTCATCGTATGGAAGAACATTCCCGACATCGATCCTGATTCCAACTACAACAACACAACCGGTATGGGACTTGAATATGGTTCGCTGCCTTCGCGCAAGAGCTATGGTTTCAACCTGTATGTTAAATTCTAAACGTAAGATTACCAATGAAACTACATAAGATATTCACTCCTGTTTTGGCGGCTCTTGCGCTCATTGCAGGTTCATGTAGCGACAGCTACATGGAGGATCTGAACACAGACCCTTCAAAAGCCAACGGCATTGACCCCAATGCCCAGCTGACCACAGCCCAGCTCCAGACCTACGGCGATCTGGGTATGGTGGAAATCTACCGCAACTACCATTATGCTTTCTCTCAGATGCTGATGGGTTGCTGGAACACGACCAACTATGGAGGCCGCCACACAATCGACAATAACGAAATGTGTCGCATCTGGACTTCGCTATATCCCAACGCTATAAAAAATCTTACTGATGGCATTCATAACAGTGAGGAAGAAGGTCTGACAAACGTAAATGCCGCTCTGCGCATCTATCGCGTCTATATGATGTCCCTTATTACTGATGTTTATGGCGATGCGCCTTTTAGCGAGGCTGGTCTCGGTTATATTGCCGAGAAATTCAACCCTCGATACGACACTCAGGAAGAAATCTACGCAGCTTTCTTCAATGAACTCACCGATGCCTGCGGTGCTCTGTCATTGTCAGGCGACAGGATCACAGGCGATGTAATCTACAACGGTGACGTAACTAAGTGGAAGAAACTTGCCAACAGTCTGCGCCTCCGATTTGCCATGCGTATATCCGACGTAGACCCCGACAAGGCTAAGCAGGAATTTGAAGAGGCTCTGATGGCTGATGGGGGCGTGTTTACAAGCGCAACTGATGACGCTCTCATTAAGTATATGGAAGTATCGTTCAGCTTTGGTCAGGATACATATTCCGACTATCGTGGCAATGCCCTTTCCAAACTACTGTTCGGTAATGACCCGGCAAACAACCCGAGTTACCTCTGTTCTACATTCTTCAACCAGATGTATAACAGCGGCGACCCCCGTACTTTTATCTTCGCCCGATTCTACTATGACGGTCTGATGAGCCTTACAAGCCCCGATAACCGCATTGACCTTACGGAGGAAATTCTTTCAAAAGGTATTCCGATGAATCCGAGAGATCCGGGTGCTTACTCATGGGAACCGTGGCCTGCAGGCTATGACAGCGATATCATGAAAGAGATTGCTGAGAACAATCCTTCTGTCGAAGTAAGTATGGCGCGCGAAACCGAACCCAAGCTTGCCAACAACTTCCTTAAGAGTGATAATCCGGGCGTCGTTATGACCTACGCCGAGGTAAACTTCCTTATGGCTGAGGCCGCCCTTAAAGGCTGGGCAGTCGCCGGTAGTGCTGACGGCTACTACAAAACTGGTGTACGTGCGTCAATGGACTTCCTTACTGACAACTACGGCTGCCGTAAGATTACTGATGAGGAATTCTCTACTTTCATTGCCAACAACGGCATCGGTTACACCAACGAGCAGCGTAAGGCAGCAATCAATACTCAGGCATGGATTCTGCACTTCACCAATCCGTCTGAAGCATGGGCAAACGTGCGCCGTTCAGGTTATCCCCGACTTAAATCTCCGGCTGAATACGGTTTCGGCCAGTTCCTCACCGGCGGTCAGGAAATCCCCGTTCGCCTTTGCTATCCGGTTCTTGAATCATCGTATAATAAGACCGGCTATGATGAAGCTTTGGACCGTATGGGCGGAAGCAACAGCTGGTACATACCCATGTGGTGGGACGTTGACTAATAACATAAAAAGAAACTACAATGAATTTCATATATAAGACAATTTTGACTTTGCTGCCTGTAAGCGTCATGCTTGCTTCATGCAGCAGCGACGATCCGTTCTCTGTAGCAGGTCCGGATGACGAGCCCCATATTCTGGCACCGACTTTCCCTGACCGAAATAATGGTCAGCTGCCCGTAGTAGCCAACATCAGCCGCGATGCAAATTTCGCCATGGAACTTACCGTGACACCTGCCGACTATGTTGATGTGGTATGGTATATCGACGGAGAGCAGACTGCAACCGGAAAGGCTATTGATATGCCTCTCCCCGCAGGTACATACGAGATGAAGGTTGTTGTCACAACCACTCAGGGTAAATCAACTTCTCGCGAAGGCATCATCAATGTCAATCCGCTGGATGGTGATCCCTGGGCTTCGGAAGTCTCATTTGAACGCATTGTCGCTCCCGGACAGAACGCGGTACTTTATGGCCGCAATCTCAGCTCGGTGAAATCAATCACTCTCGGTGATTCTGAACCGATTCCTGTTGACTATTCTACCGAAGACGGCAATGATGTTCTCACCTATACCGTTCCAGCAAATGCCGTCAATGGTACTTGCAGACTGGAACTCATTGATGCCGAGGGTATGAACTACGGCGCAAATAAAGTGACTGTGAGCTCTTCCGCTCTCGTTACTTCAGGTGCAGACCGTATTACTTCTGGTGCTACAACAACGCTTACAGGTATCAATCTCGACAGAGTGGCATCTCTTGAAATCGGAGGAACCAAGATTTCTGATTTTACCGAAAAAACTTCAACTGCAATCAGCTTCTCTGCCCCGGCTCTCGAAGATGGTGAGTATCCGATGTCGGGCGTTATGAATGATGGTGCCGAAGTTCAGTTCTACAAGAACGGTCAGGTTGAGACCTCCACAACAGTGGTTATGTTATCTCAGCAGACCTTGTGGTCAGGACACCACTATGTTTCGTGGGATCTTCCCGATGACAGCCCCAACAAGACCTTCAACCTTATCGGCATGGATGTTTTTGCCGGCATTAAACCGGGTGCTGTAATGTCAATTCACTATTCGATAGAACCTACCGCCGAATATCATCAGCTTCGCACAACTACTGTATGGTGGAACGACCTTCCCGGTACAAGAATGATTGAATTCTCAACTGACGGTGTCGCAGAAATCACGCTGACAAAAGAGGCTCTTGACATGATTCAGGAGCAGTCCGGATTCATCTGCGTCGGTCATGGTTACTATGTAGATCTCGTAACACTTCGCTGATATGTTGAAACATCTAATGACATTTTTAACCGTCACTTCAGCAGCCTGCTCTATGCAGGCTGCCGGAGTGGCAATTCCCTCAGACCCTGATATTGAGGCAGCTGTAGAGCGCACATTGTCCAAAATGAGCCTTGACGAGAAAATCGGCCAGATGACAGAGCTTTCAATTGATGTGCTTGGCGACTGGAAGGACGGTGAGTTCTTTCTCGATCCTCAGAAACTTCATGAGGCTATCGCTGTCTATAAGGTCGGCTCTGTGTTGAATGCTCCCGGCGGACCGACAGCACAGACTCCTGCGAAATGGGAGAAGCTGATCGGTCAGATTCAGGAGGTGTCAATGAAAGAAATCGGCATCCCTTGTATCTATGGACTCGACCAGAATCACGGCACAACCTACACTCTTGGCGGTGTGCTGTTTCCGCAGAACATAAACGTAGGTGCGTCGTTTAACCCGACGTTGGCTCGCAGAGCTGCTGAAATTACGGCATACGAGACTCGCGCCGCCAACTGTCCGTGGACATATTCTCCTACCGTTGACCTCACCCGCGACCCGCGTTGGAGCCGTGTATGGGAAAACTACGGAGAGGATCCATTAGTCAACGCCATCATGGGCGCTCAGCAGGTCAAGGGCTTTCAGGGCGACAACCCGAATAAGATAGGCCGACATAATATAGCCACCTCGGTTAAGCATTATCTCGGCTACGGCGCTCCGCGAACAGGCAAAGACCGCACGCCGGCATATATTTCACCGTCTGATCTCCGCGAGAAGTTTTTTGAGCCTTACCGTGCCTGCATCGAGGCAGGGGCGTTGACTGTAATGGTCAATAGCGGTTCAATCAACGGTCGCCCTGTTCACGCCAATAACGAGCTGCTCACCAAGTGGCTTAAAGAAGACCTTAACTGGGACGGAATGATTGTGACTGACTGGGCAGACATCAACAACCTCTATACCCGCGAATATGTGGCTCACGACAAAAAAGAGGCTATCGAAATGGCTATCAATGCCGGAATCGACATGTCAATGGAGCCATACGACCTCAATTTCTGCACTCTGCTTAAAGAACTCGTAAATGAAGGTCGCGTATCTCAGGAGCGTATTGACGACGCAGCACGTCGTGTCCTGCGCTTGAAATATCGTCTCGGGCTGTTTGACACTCCCAATACATATCCCAAAGACTATGCCGACTTCGCCTGCGACCGTCACGAGCAAGTCGCTCTTCAGGCAGCCGAGGAATCGGAGATACTGCTCAAAAACAACGGCGGCATTCTTCCGTTGAAGAAAGGTACAAAGATTCTGCTGACAGGTCCTAATGCCAACTCGATGCGCTGTCTCAATGGCGGCTGGAGCTATTCATGGCAAGGTCATCTGACTGACCGTTTCGCATCGAAATACAACACCATCTACAAGGCATTGGTCAATAAGTTTGGCAAGAAGAATATAGTTCTTGAACAGGGTGTCACTTATCCTGCCGAAGGTGCCTATCACGAGGAAAATGAGCCGGAAATTGAAAAAGCTGTGGCAGCTGCGTCGGGTGTTGATGTCATAGTCGCCTGTATCGGTGAAAACTCCTATTGTGAGACACCGGGAAACTTGTCGGACCTCGCTGTCTCTGAAAACCAGCGCAATCTCGTCAAAGCTCTTGCTGCGACAGGCAAACCGGTTGTATTGATTCTCAACGGTGGTCGTCCGCGTATCATCAGTGATATTGAGCCATTGGCAGATGCGATAGTCAACATTCTGCTTCCCGGTAACTTCGGTGGTGACGCACTTGCCAACATTCTTGCCGGCGACACCAACCCGAGTGGCAAAATGCCCTACACCTATCCACGCCATCAGGCAGAACTCACCACCTACGATTATCGAGTGAGCGAGGAAATGGATAAGATGGAAGGTGCTTATGACTACGATGCGGTGGTATCGGTGCAGTGGGCTTTTGGCTATGGACTCAGTTATACCACTTTCAAGTATGACAATCTCCGCTGCTCGAAATCTGAATTCGGTGTCAACGATGACCTCGTGTTCACAATCGACGTTACCAATACAGGTAATTGCTCAGGCAAAGAGGTTGTGATGCTTTTCAGCCGTGATATGGTAGCGTCTCTGACTCCTGACAATCGCCGACTGCGCGCGTTTGAAAAAGTTGAGCTTAAGCCCGGTGAGACCAAAACCGTAACCTTGCCAATCAAGGCAAGCGACCTCGCCTTCGTGGACTACGACGGCAAGTGGGTACTTGAAAAAGGACAGTTCCGTATGCAAGTCGGCAGCAGTGTGATGGATATTGATTGCAACGACACATACAAATGGTCAACCCCCAACAAGTAAAATAATTCATAAGGTAAAACAGATTTGATATAGGCTTGCAGTGATGGCAGGCCTATATTTTTTAATGCCAATTATAAATATCAGAACCAAACACACTACCAATTTCTTATCCATTGCCCATCCTCACGCGAATTCTCAAAAATAACCTTGTAGTCAAAATATTAGCCCAAGACTACATCAAATATACGAATTATTTGGGGAATAGTCACATATTTTTTATCATAGTTTAAGGCGATTTGAAATCTATTAATTAAATTCGCGTTATAAATCGGATGAAAATGAATATATCAATCAGTAATATCGAGGATCTGCCGCGTGCGGCTGCAGAGTTCGTGGCGGCGATGGGGGATAACAGGCATTTTGCTTTCCATGCCCCGATGGGTGCGGGGAAAACAACATTCATCTCTGCTTTATGTGCGGCTCTCGGCTCTGAAGACGAGGCGTCAAGCCCGACTTTCAGCATAGTCAATGAATATGCGGTTGCGCCGGATGCGGTTGCGCCGGGTGGCTCTGACAAGATATATCACTTCGATTTCTACAGAGTGGAGACGGTGGAGGAGTTGCTCGACATGGGGCTTGACGATTATTGGGATTCAGGGTCTGTCTGTCTTATGGAATGGCCCGAAAATGCTCTCGGATTCCTCCCGGACGATACTGTTGACGTGAGAATCGAGGTTTTGCCGGATGACTCAAGGATGCTGACGGTATGAGAATAGAATGGCTGGATGAGTGTGTGTCGACCAACACGCAGGTGACGGAATATCCTCTCTCGGAAGAGGGGGTGATTGTGGCGGCGCGCTGCCAGACAGGAGGACGCGGACAAAAGGGTAATTCCTGGGAAGCGCAGCCGGGAAAGAATCTCACATTTTCAGCGATGTGGAAACCACGTGGCATCGCTGCAAGAGAACAATTCTCTATCAGCGAGGCTGTCGCGCTTGCCGTTGTCGATTTTCTGGAGGATGCGGGAATCAACGCGAAGGTCAAATGGCCCAATGATATCTATGTGGATGACCGTAAGATATGCGGAATCCTGATAGAGCATTCGGTTATGGGAACGGAAATTTCCCGCACAATAGCAGGTGTGGGAATCAATGTGAATCAGCGTGAGTTCCTGAGCGGCGCTCCCAATCCGGTGTCGATGGCTTCCATAGCCGGAACTGAATTCACGACGGAAAGACTGCTTGAGGATTTTGAAATGAAACTCCGCCGGCGCCTCAGTCAGATATCCGGATCTGAAGGGAGAATAATGATTCACGATGAGTTCCAGTCAAGGATGTGGCGTTTCGACGGGTCAGCCTATCCTTTCCGCGTCAGGGAATCGGGAGAATCATATCCGGGTATTGTCAGAGGTGTGGAGCCGATGGGTTTCCTGCATGTCGAGAATGCGGATACCGGTGAGACATGTAGATATGCCTTCAAGGAGGTGGAATTTTTGATATCCGGCGGAATTTGATTAAATTTGCATTTTATGAGTGACAAGGAAGCGAAAACAGGAAAAATGCGCACAGTGCTGGGGTATGCCCTCAGATGGCTGTTGCCGCTCGCGCTGACAGTCTTGCTGGTCAGCTATATGTTCAAAAAGGTCAATTTCTACGACATGATGGATATTATCCGCCATGGAGTGGACTATTGGTGGATATTGTGTGCCATGGGAATCAGCGTTTGTTCCCATATATTCCGTGCGTTGCGCTGGCGTATACAGTTGCGGAGTCTCGGCATAGATGCGCCGCTTCTGGCTCTGTGCTGCTCTATTTTCGGTTGCTATGCCTTGAACCTTGTCTTTCCGCGCCTCGGGGAGGTGTGGAGATGCACATACATAGCGGGGCGTGAGAAAGCCCCTTTCGCCAAAGTGCTCGGTTCGATGGTCGCGGACCGTCTGTCGGATTCGATCTGTGTTCTGCTTCTCACCATATTGACATTCATCGTTGCGACTCCGGCAATAAATGCGTTCCTGACAAAATATCCCGTAGGACAGGGGGTTGTGTCTACTGCCTCTTCGCCTTGGTTCTGGATTGCCGTGGCTGGCGCATGCGCCGTTGTGTGGGCGATATTCCGTTTCGGACGCGATACTGCTCCGGTAAAGAAAGTGAAAGGCTGGGTGCTTGAGACATGGAAAGGTTTTGCTGTTGTCTCTGAAATGAAAGGGAAATGGACTTTCCTCTTTTATACAATCGCCATATGGGGATGTTATTATGTGCAGTTGTATGTGGCGTTCTTCGCTTTCCCGTTTACACGCGAGTTGTGTGCACAACAGGGACTTGCCTTCGGACTGACACCCTGTCTTGTGGCGTTTGTGCTCAGTTCAATAGGTATGGCTATACCATCCAACGGCGGACTCGGTCCATGGAATATTGCTGTGATGTTCGGCCTCGCCATCTATGGTGTAAGCACAGCTGACGGAACGGCGTTCTCCATGCTGCAGTGGTCCGGTCAGACGGTGATGTTGATAATTCTCGGAATCTTCACTATGGCATATATATCACTTGATAAAAAGAAAAATGAGGAAGTTCCATCGAATGAAACCGGAATTTCCCGCTCTTAGCCTACATATACGAATTGCAGACTATTATGAATTTTAACGACGATAAAGACGATTTTTTTGACGGTCCCGACATACAGGAAGTGCCTAAAACACCGAAAGCTCCTCTTCTTAAGCCGGAGGATCCGGATTACTGGGAGCAGGATGAGCCAGAGTTTGAACACCTGCTGCCTCCGCGTCGTAACACTACAATATGGCTCTGTGTAGCTGCTGCCGTGTTGGCTGTAGCTGCTTTCATTGCCGTTTATCTGTGGTTTTTCTCACCATTCGTGACTGAAGCCGTGCAATACGGATATGTGGAGGATATAGAGAAAAGGGGAGAGGTCTTCAAGACTTATGAGGGAACAATACTGCCATACAAGGAATTGATGGATACGACACGGGTATACCGTAAGGATTTTGTCTTCTCCGTCAAGGATCCTGCTGTTGCGGTGGAATTGCGCCGTCTGCAATACGCCAACCTTCCTGCACGTGTCGAATATGAGAAATATCACGGCTCGTTGCCATGGCGTGGAGAAAGCCGCATAATGGTGGTGCGTGTGGACACTGCCGATCCTGCGAAAATTCTCCCTCCGGAATTTGCTCCCGACATATGAATCTAAGAACGGTCTGCATATTTTTGTTGTCGCTTGTTGCCGCGTCGCGGATAGATGCGGAAGCGCAGGTTGTCGTGGATAATTCACCATGGTCTGTCACGGATTCCGTGCTTACTGTTTCTAAAACGGTATTGCGCGTCGAGGCATATGCGTTTGCCGACAGAAACGATATCCGGGAAGTCAGATTTGAAGATGGCTCCCGGCTTCATTCAATAGGTGAATATGCGTTTATGGGGTGTTCCAATCTTAAAAACATCACATTGCCGGCAAGTCTTCGGACACTCGGCGAGGGGTGTTTCCGTGAATGCGGATTGACCTCTTTGGCTGTTCCGGACGGAGTGAAAGAATTACCCAAGGGGATGTGCGCATGGAATGAAGAGCTGCGGACCGTATCTCTCCCCGCCGGGCTGGCTGACATCGCGGCGCATGCGTTCGCCTATTGCAAGAGTCTTGAATCCATTGCGATACCCCGGGCGGTAAGTCATATAGGCAACAACGCCTTCTCATGTTGCTACACACTGGCGGAGGTGACGCTTCCCCGGGCGATGAGAGAGCTGGAATCTTATGCCTTCTCCGACTGCCGGTCATTGCGCGGCGCGGTCATGCCTGCGAACTCAAGGCTCCTCGGCGAATTGATTTTCAGCGGATGTGAAAACCTGACATCCATAACGGTGATGTCACCCGCACCGCCACCCTTCGACTGTGACAGTTTCATCTTCGAGCCGGACGAGGCGCGTCTGTATTCCCGATGCCGTCTCTACGTTCCTGCAGAATCCGTCAACCGTTACAGAACGGCCCGCGGCTGGAAGCTTTTCACAAACATAATCCCCGTCAGTCATCGTAAATAGCCGCCCCAAATTTTTATTTTTAAACACTCTTAAGAAATGCTCTTAGCCGCGAGGGCTTGTTATCGGCGAGAGTCCGCGTTGGGCAGGAACCGGGTGAAAATAAAAATAGCAGATTTGGAATCTGCTATTTTATTGGTTTCAATGTCCTTGTCTGATGCTGTAAGTCATCAGGTATGATTCTACAGATGTTATTCCTCTTCCTTCATGTTATGGAAGACATTCTGAACATCTTCGTCATCTTCGAATTTTTCGAGGAGCTTCTCGAGCTGTTCGCGCTGTTCGGCTGTGACTTCCTTGTAGTCTGTCGGGATTCTTTCAAACTCTGCAGATACAATCTCAATGCCTTTGTCTTCAAAAAAATTCTGAAGGTTGGCAAACTGGTCGAAAGCGCCGTATATCAGCCATTCTTCATCTTCCGCTTCAAGCTCAGCCTCGAAATCCATAAGGTCGAGTTCGAATTCATCAAGTGCGATGTCAGCATTCGGTTTTACGTGAAAAACGCTCTTGTGGTCGAACAGAAATGAGAGTGAACCCTGAGTGCCGAGTGATCCTCCGAATTTATTGAAATAGCTGCGTACGTTGGCAACGGTGCGCTGGTTGTTGTCGGTGGCGGTCTCCACTACAATGGCGATTCCGAAGGGTCCATATCCTTCATATACGATCTCTTTGTAGTCTCCGGCATCTTTGTCTGTTGCTTTCTTTATGGCGCGCTCGATAGTGTCCTTGGGCATATTGGCTGCCTTGGCATTCTGCATCAATACACGCAGACGTGGATTCATGCTCGGATCTGGACCTGCTGCCTTTGCTGCAATGGTTATTTCCTTACCGATACGGGTGAACGTACGGCTCATATTGCCCCAGCGTTTCAGTTTGCGGGCTTTTCGGAATTCAAATGCTCTTCCCATATATGTTGTTATCTTGTCTGTTTGTTAATATTATCTTAATTCTGCTCCCATGTTTTTAAGGGCATCTATGATTCTGCTCATAGATGCGTCTATCTGTTTGTCGGTGAGAGTCTTCTCGTTATCCTGCAGTTTCATTGACACTGCATATGATTTCTTGCCGGCTGGGAGGTTCTTGCCTTCGTATACGTCAAAGAGACGGACGTCTCGCAGAAGTTTGCGTTCTGCCTTGCGTATGACTGCATCTATATCGGCGAATCTTACACTCTTGTCAACAAGCAGCGCGAGATCGCGATCCACAGGCTGGGTCTTTGGCAGTTCAGCGTATGTCACCCGGTTCTTGGCTGTGAGTTTGAAAAGGCTGTCCCAGTCTATGGCTGCGTATGTCACGCTCTGTTCGATATCGAACTTCTTAAGAATCGAAGAACGTATGATTCCTACTTCGGCTATATGTTTGCCCGAACGGCTTGCGATATCGAGCTTTGCCGAGAAGATTTCATCGGAACTTTGGGTTGTGGTGACAGCTGCTGGCTGTAGCCCGAGACGGCGGAGGATATTGTTTACAACGCCCATAAGGTCATATACAGAAGCTTCTTCCGCTTTTACATTCCAGGATGCCGGTTCCTTCTTGCCGGTAATCCAGATGCCAAGCTCCATGCGCTCGCTGTATTGAGCCAAAGGTTTCTCCGCTGAGCTTTCCTTTTCAGGATTGAACCTGTAGACATTCCCGAACTCATAGAATTTAAGATCCGGCATCTTGCGGTTCACATTATGTGATATTGACTCAAGTCCGCCGTAGAGCAGTGTCTGGCGCATCACACCCAGGTCATTGCTGAGGGGATTCAACAGTCTGACGCAATTTGCCAGAGGTAATAACTCCGAATTTTCGTAATAACTTACTGCCGTGAGAGAGTTGTTCATTATTTCGGAGAAACCGGCGGCTGTGAGCTGTTCGCTTATGGTCTGCTGCATATCGTAGCTTTCGTCGGTAGCACCGCGCTGCGACAGAGATACGTGCATTTCATCGCCGATCTCGACATTGTTGTAACCGTATACTCTCAGAATCTCTTCCACTACATCGCAGGGGCGGTATACATCCACACGGTATGTCGGGACGGTCAGATGCAGAACATCCGCATCTTCGGTTTCAGTAACATCGAATTCAAGGGCTTTGAGGATGCATCTCACCAATTCACCCGGAAGTTCCTTGCCGATAAGTCTGTTGCAGTATGTAAGGGAGAAATCGAGTTCTTTTCGTTCAATAGGAGCGGGCAGAACATCGATTACACCTCCGCAGATTTCTCCCCCGGCAAGTTCCTTGATCAGCGATGCCGCCAGTATGGCGGCGTATACAGTCACAGATGGGTCTGCACCGCGTTCATAGCGGAATGAGGCATCGGTCGACAGTCCATGGCGGCGGGCTGTGCGACGCACGCGTGTGGGATTGAAATATGCGCTTTCTATGAATACGTTCTTTGTGCCTTCAGTCACTCCTGAATCAAGACCACCGAAAACACCCGCGATGCACATCGGTTTTTCCGCATCGCAGATCATCAGGTCTGCTTCGTTGAGCTCCCGTTCCACTCCGTCAAGAGTAGTGAATCTTGTCCCCTTTTCGCATGTGCGGACAATTATCTCCTCCCCCTTGACGTGATCAAGGTCGAAGCAGTGCAATGGCTGTCCGATTCCCAACAGCACGAAATTTGTGATGTCTACAATATTGTTGATCGGTCTCTGTCCGGCGGCAGTAAGAAGGTTCTTGAGCCATTCGGGAGATTCCTTGACTTCCACGCCTCTGATTGTGACTCCGGAATATCTCGGGCATCCCTCCTCATCCTCTATTCTCACTGTCACGGCACCATCGGTGCGGTCTGTCGTGAGTCCGGATGCATCCGGCACAGAAACCTCCGGATATTCTCCTTGTTTTTCATTCTGGCAGATAAGACACCATTCCTTTGCCTTGAGATCGCGAGCCACGCCATAATGGCTTGCCGCGTCAACGCGGTTCGGAGTCAGCTCCACTTCCAGTCTGTAGTCGCTTTCGACATTGAAATATTCGGCTGCGGGTGTGCCGGGCTTGATATCATCTGCGAGCACCATAATACCGGCATGGTCAGTGCCGATGCCGAGCTCGTCTTCAGCGCAGATCATACCGAATGACTCCTTGCCGCGTATTTTTGATTTCTTGATCTGGAATTCCTTGTCGCCGTCATAGAGGGTTGTGCCGACAGTGGCTACGACCACTGTCTGACCTGCGGCAACGTTAGGCGCGCCGCAGACTATCTGTACCGGTTCTCCGGTGCCGAGATCCACTGTGGTCACATGAAGATGGTCGGAATCGGGATGATCCTCGCATGTCAGCACTTTGCCGATTACCACTCCGCGCAAACCTCCGCGGATGCTTTCCACTTCCTCCACTGTGTCGCACTCAAGTCCGAGAGATGTGAGGGTGGCGGCAAGCTCACGCGGGCTCAAATCGAAATCGATATAGCGTCTGAGCCATTTATATGATATATCCATAAATTAAAAATTCTGATCAGATTGGTTATGACTGCAAAATTAATAAAAATCTTCACCTTTAACAAAATAGGAATGCAGGAAAATGACACCGCACTGCCTGATGATCGAAAGAAGTGTGCGGGAGGGGTGTATTCCGTCATGCTGCCGGGAACTCGATTCGGAATGTCGTGCCTTTGCCTATTTCCGATTCCTTCACGTATATCCTGCCTCCGTGATATTCCTCCACAATCCTTTTGGCAAGTGTGAGCCCCAGTCCCCAGCCTCGTTTTTTTGTGGTGTATCCGGGATTGAATATTGTCTTGAAATTCTTTCTGGCAATCCCTTTGCCGGTATCTCTGACTTCTATCCACACGATATTTTTTTCGGTCCCCGTGGTTATGTCGAGTCTGCCTTCCCCTTGCATGGCGTCAACAGCATTTTTTGTCAGATTCTCCATCACCCATTCTATCAGCGGGCGAGACAGCTGCACCCCGTGGTCATCAACAGAGAGATGTATGCGGATGTCCACTCTTCCGGATACGCGGCTCTTCATATAGTCGAGCGATTTCGACACCACTTCGTTCAGATAATCAAGCTGAATCTCAGGTTGGGAGCCTATTTTTGAAAATCTGTCGGCAATGACAGAAAGGCGTTTCACATCCTTGTCTATCTCGTCTGTAATCTCTGCCTCGACACCGCTCGCCTGAAGATATTCGGTCCAGGCAATGAGAGAGGAAATGGGGGTGCCGAGTTGGTGGGCGGTCTCTTTTGATAGTCCTACCCATACTCTGTTTTGCTCCGCCCGCTTTGTATATACCATGGCAAGATAGATGATCAGGGCGAGGATAATCATCACAACCATCTGGATATACGGATAAATGCTCAGACTACGGAGCAGCCTGGAGTCTTCGTAGTAAATATACTGGTTTTCACCTCCGAAAAGCTCCACTTCTATGAAATGTCGGTTTTTTGACGCCATTTCTTCAAGAGGGGTGTCTCCACGGGCTTTGCGCAATCTTTTCTGTAGATATTCTTTGTTTTTCGGAGAAAGCTCGTTGAAGAGTGATTTGTCCTCGTCGGCTTTGTCAGGAAGGGAGAAGTTCCGGAATTCGGATATGTTGAAATCCTTGTCGCATATCAGCACGGGGATGGAGTTGTTCTGAGAGATTATGCCAAGCAGAAACTCAAAGTCCGAATCGATGTTTGCCTTGGCAAGGCGTTCCGTTGCCTGTGCCCATATGTTCATGCGGTCGCGTTCCTGATTCTCGAGTTCTTTGATCAGATTATTGCTCACAAGCAGGAAAAGAATCACTGCAATCGCCGAAGCCGCGATTCCGAGCATTTTCCCTGTGCGTCTGTCTATATGCTTCATAGGTGGGTGGATCTGTTCGGGCTCATCGGTCGCCGGATATGAATTCCGCGACGGCATCGTCTGTGTTCGGACCTATTACGATGTCCGCGATCTCTTTAACCTCAGGCAAGGCGTTTTCAACCGCAACCGCCACATCTGCCGCCTGCAGCATCGGAATGTCGTTGAGGTTGTCGCCGAATGCCACGACCCGGTCGGCTCCGGTCTTCTCTTTCATGCGCAGCACGGCATTCGCTTTTGTGGCATCTGGCGCGAATGCGTCGACCAGGGCGATTTCCTGCCCGTAGATGTCATGATAGCACTGGTGTCTGCATCCCGGAAGCCCTGAAACACGCTCGTGTATTGCTTCGGCAAGATATGTGGGCTGCATGCCGTAAAATATGATGGTCTTGGAAATATCAGGAGGGAGCATGTCTTCTCCTGTCGCGGAAATGTGAAAGCGTTTGTAGGGAGAATGAAGCCGCTCCTCCATGAATCGCCTTTCAAGTTCGTTAAGCTTGCCTCCGATATGATAGATGTTTATCACATCGTTCTCGAGAGTGAAATGGAAGATGGGGAACTTCTCTTTTCTGTATGTTTCCGCCAGCTCTGCGGCAGAGTCGGCATCCATGTATCTGATGTCGGAGTATTTCCCGGATGCCGGATTCCATATTGCGGCTCCGGTGAATACGATTGCCGGGAGGCTCATTTTCACATCCTTGATTATGCCGGCTACCGTCGCTGGAGTGCGTGCCGTGGCTACTGTGAAAAGCTTTCCTTCTCCAATGCTTCTGTTGAGAAGATCTATTGTCTTTTGCGACAGATAGGCGCCGGGTTGCATCAGAGTCCCGTCAAGATCGCTTACGTATAGAGTCTTGTCCATTCTGCCGTCTTTGTTTGATTGTTGCCAATTATTTTTCTTTTATCTCGATATATTCCGCATCAGACACCTGCTCCTCTCTATAGACACGGCGTTCGCTCCTGCTTTCGTTTTCGAGGATTTCGGATTCAGAATATTCTTTGGTTTCGGTGAACTCTACATCTTCTGCATATTCCTGCATGCTTCTGATGCTGTCTTCCTCATTGGAGGCATATTGCCTGCCTCTCCGTCCTGTGCGGCTGTAGCTGTTGTCACGCTGCTGTCTCTGCTGCTGTTTACGTCGGCGTTCCTCCTCTTTGCGTGACGGCATTCCTGCCATTTTTCTGACCATGTCTTCAGCGCGCCGTGCCATAAACCCTCTGAGCCATTTGGCAATCCATGGCCAGAAAAGGAAAAGCCCAACCAATATAACTAATAATATTCTCAAAGGATTAATCTTTTTAGAAATTGTTTAAACTTATTGCCGGCTTCGGTAAAGCCGAATCTGTACGCATATGAACAACGCGTGTCTGTCACTCACGGTTTATTGCCCCGTATAATATATATGCTATGATAAGCCACATAAGTCCCGGAGTTCCCATGCTTGCCGGCAATACAACAGCCGTTGCGATAAGAAGCCATCTGAACTGATTCCCTTTCCATCCCCAGGTTTTGAATTTCAGGGAGAAAAGTTTTACAGGGGAGACCATCAGCCAGCATTCGAGAAGCAGCACAGGAATCACACACCACCACTCGCATGCATAACCCTGCGTTTCATTGCAGAGTGCCGTGTATCCTATCCAGAAAATGGCGTTTGCCGGTATCGGCAGACCGATAAAGCTCGTTGTCTGTCGGGTGTCTATGTTGAATTTTGCCAGGCGCAGAACGCCGAATACGGGTATCAGCAATGCTCCCCATCGCAGCCATTCGCAGCTTCCCAGTCTTTCGAGTGTCGAGAATAGCACCATGGCTGGTGCTACTCCGAAACTGACGGCATCGCAAAGAGAGTCAAGTTCTTTGCCAAGTTCTGAATAAGCATGCAGCAAGCGGGCGGCGAAGCCGTCGAGAAAATCCATTACAGCTGCTATGCCGATGAATATGTATGCCCAGTTGTATGCTGCCATGCCATATATCTCGCTGTTTCCCTGAAGCGCGAAGATTATGGCTATGCTGCCTGCCGTGATGTTGAGGCATGTGATGGAGTTGGGTATATTTTTTACTATTGCATTCATGATTTGAATCTGGCGACAGGTGTGACACCCCCTCTGGTGATGTCACCAATTTTTACAAGAATCTCGCAGTCAACAGGAAGGTAGATATCGACTCTCGACCCGAATTTGATGAATCCGAGATGTTCATCGACAGATGCCTCTTCACCTTTTCGTGCGTATGTCACGATTCGGCGCGCCATTGCTCCGGCTATCTGCCTTACGGTTATTCTTTTGCCGCAATCCGCCTTTATCCCTACAGTGCTCCGCTCGTTGTCGGTGCTTGCCTTCGGAAGGTATGCCGAGAGAAACCTGCCGTTATGATGCTTCACATATTCGACCGTTCCGTCTACCGGAAACCAGTTGGCATGCACGTTCAAGGGAGACATGAACACAGAGAGCATCATGGCTTCCTCCTTGAGATACTCCCCTTCGAAGGTGCGCTCCACTGCCACTACGCGACCGTCGACAGAGCTTACCACCATCCCCATGCGCTCGCCGCGGTAATGACGCTGCGGGCAACGGAAAAAATTGAAGACGAAGCAATAGACTATCGCGGAAAGGACACTGAAGCATGCCGGAATCAAAACCGGAGGCATAAAGAGCCATATCGGCACATTAAGCGCTGCCAATACTATAAACAATAGAATCAATATATTGGTTCCTTCCCGATGGATCTTCATTATCTGAGTTTTTAGCAAGACACCTGCCATTATCAAGGTGTAGGGTCTCAATGGCATTGTGACTTAATATATTTGCAAATTTACACCTTTTTAATTAATTTTGCAATCGAACAACAAAGAAAGTGGCATGCCGCTTTCAAAATCTATCGTCTTTGCGCCTTCCCTAAAGACGCCAAATTTATCTATCGTGACTGCTTTCCAGATTTTAATCAAAGCTGCTGGGCTTCGTACGTTATGGCTCGGCATTGCATCGGTCGTTGCCGGAACGGCAGCCGCCGTCGCGCATGGCAATCTTCAGCCTTTCCCCGCACTGGCTTGTCTGCTCTTCGCAATCTTCGCGCAATGTGCGAGCAATGTGATGCATCGTTATTATGATGCTAAAAATGGTTATGGAGAAAACGAAGAAAACAATATTGTCTATGCCGATGATATCGACCGTCCGCTGACCTACATTCTCAAGGAGGGTATACAAGTGTTCTCTATTCTGACAGCTACTGCAGGATTGGCAGTGTTGTCGATGGCGGGATGGTGGACTATTCTCTTCGCCGCGTTTATCGCGATAATTGTGGTCATAAGCAACACCGGACCTCATCCTTTGTGCCGCTCTGTGTTTTATCCGGTGGCGACATTCCTGATCTTCGGTCCAATCGCGGTTGTCGGGACTGCATTTGTCCAGTCGCAGCACGAAGCTCTTGCTCTCTTCAGCTGGTGGGATCTGATGCCGGCTTTGATATTGGGAATGATAACTGGCATGATGGCTGTAAACTGTCATGTCATCTTCGGAGTCTTTCACCGTAGAAATAACGTGACTCCATCCCGTACAACCTTTTTCGGACGCTATGGCAACGCTGCCACGGGCTTGCTCCTGGTCATATCCACGCTGGCTTCAGGACTCATCGGAATCATGGCTCCTTTCTGGATGGACATTGACGACGGCTATATTTATATGCCGGTTCCCGTGCTTTCAATGATTCTCGGTTTTATCGCTATATCACTGATGCGCAAGCCAAGATATAGCAAAGTTGCCTGGAGACTTTCTCTTGTCAATATTGTTCTTTTTGCAGTTTTGTCGTTGATAATATTCTATTTTATCGGTTATCCGGAGGGATATATTGAGGAATCTTCGTTAATAATTTGAATTTAATTTTGAGATTGTAAAAAAAAATTGTAACTTTGCATTCGCAAACAAAAATCGGGGTGTAGCACAGTTGGTAGCGCGCTACGTTCGGGACGTAGAGGTCGGGCGTTCGAGTCGCCTCACCCCGACAGAAAAGGCTTGAAAATCTTCGGATTTTCAAGCCTTTTCAAGTTTTGGCGCGTTCCCTGATTTTTGGCGCGTTCCCTGAATCCCAAGCTGTGGAGGCTGATGCTTTCAAGGAACGCGCTTTGCTATATTCCCCTTGTTACAGGGCTTTGAGGGCTTTGAGGGCTTTGAGGGCTGTCTCCACGCAGTCTGCTCCCGAAAGGGGGTATTTTTCGCGTGAATTTACCCATTTCTCATCAATGCTGTAGAAATCTATCGGTGTCTTGTCGCCTGAAAGTTTACGCTCTATCCATGTTTTCCATCGTTCATAATAGAGTGTGCCAAGCACGCCGCTCCATTCTCTGTGACCGTAATCGCGCAGACCTCCGTCTTCGCTTGCCACACGCGGTCCCCAGGTGGTGATAAGAAGTCTGGCATTGTTTTCGAAATTGTCTCGTTCATGTTTTGTCGGAGCCAGTCGGCGGGCATCGTCTATCCATGTGCTCACACTGAATTCCGGACGTGTGGAAAGAAGTTCGTCCTGAAGCTTTATCAAGGAAAGGAAAGAATCGGACTTGCGTCTGAATGTTTCCATATCCTTGCTCTTCAATGCTTTCTGCATCTCTGTGTAGACGATACGGCCTTTTTCGGCTATTGCCTGGCGTGTTATGTCGACAAGGTCATAGCGATAATTCTCATTCCCTTTCAGAGCAGGAGCGGCAGCAGCGAATTTTTTCGCGGCGGCAATCACATCCTCCGGCTTGTAGTAAGGTTTCATGCGGCTCCAGCTTGATACTTTCCAAGCCTTTTCCGATGGACGGGCGCAGAAAATCGACTCCGTTGTGCCCTGCTGTAGTATCCCCCAGGGGCAGTTGTAGATTGTGGCGCCAAGCATCTTCCATGCTTTTTCGGCATTCGCGTTCTTGCTGCCGTAACGTGCGCGGGAGTAACCTTCGAGCCAGTTCTCCTTGGTGAACTGTTCGGGTCGCCAGATAAGCTCTGATACAAGTTCGTACATCACCGGGTTGTTCTCGATCCCTTCCGGGGTGAGACCGATGCCTGTCATATCTTTGCCGAAACGTGAATCGCGAGCTTTATAATAACCTCCGATCACATTGTCGAGTCTTCCGTGAAGACCTACATTCCCTCCGAAGTTCAACAGCATGCACCATAGCCAGTCCTGTCCGTCGTAGCCGGTAGGACGTGGAGTTTTGGACGGTGTGTCGGGATCGCCCCATTGAGGTTTGATTTCAGATGCGAGGTCGAGAACCACAATGTCTCCTTTGGGAATGCCGGCATAAAGCTTTGCCCGCGGGTTCTCGTTCCACCCCTGTATGACCCATACCGCTTCCGGATTGGCGCGTTTCATGGCACCGGCTATGATCTTTCCTGCTTCGGTGAGATCAACGCCTTCGATGCTTCCTCCCTCATGGAATGGATCCATGCTGTAATACTTGGCAACACCGCTCACTTTGCGCAGCTCATCATAATATATGTCAGCGATTTTGTTGAACTGCGGGTCGGTGCTTTTGAGGAATGTGGGACGCACGAAACCGTTCCATATCCCTTTCCCCGACACATCCATGCCTAAGCGTTCTTCGGCATCGTGGGGAACCATGCCCGAATAGCCCGGAAGCACAGGCTCCATACCCAGCTCGCGCATGCGGGTGAGGATTTTGTCCTGAAGCTCCGCGCGGTCTTCATACCATTTCTCGGAGTTGGGACCGCCCCATCCTTCGAGGTTGTTCATCAGCCACCATGCCTGGAATGCCGGACCGGCAACAAATTCGTCTGCCTCTTTCTTGCTGTAGCCGAGACGAAGCAGGGTGTTGCGCCACACGACATCGGTGCCGGTGATTGCAAGCGGCATGTTTATGCCGTGCAGTGCCATCCAGTCAATCTCTTTCTGCCACCTCTCCCAGTCCCAGAATGCCATGGAATATGAATGCGTGCAGTAGTTAAGGTAATAGCGTTGTGCGGCATCTGTGACATGACGCTCGGGACGCGACGGTAGCGGCAGAATGTCCGGTAAGTCGGCAGTCATCATGTTCCAGCTCAGATGGATGCCTGTGTAATATTTCAGATACCAGTTTAGTCCGGAGGCTATGTTGACTGCGGAGTTTCCCTTGATCACGGGCTTGCCGTTTTCTGCGGAAATCTCGAAAAACTCATCCGGAGTGTCTGTCTGCGCGAAGATGAATCTGCGGGAACTTCCCGGACATACCCTTTCCAACAGCGATGCCACCGGGTTACAGGTGGATTTCCATATCCTGCGCAGGTCGTTCCATCTGTAGTATCCCGGTGCCGCCTCCGCCACGCCGTTGATGCGCAACGGACGTTCGTTGAGTCTCGGTGCGACGAGTATGTCTCCCGCGGGGTTGCGAAGCAGTATAAGCTGCAGGTTCGCCCCCATGGGAGTGAGGTTCTGTTTCTGCCAGACGCACGTCGCCTTCTCGAAACCGCTCACTGAAGCATCCGCTCCCTCGGCTCCCATAAGTGCCAGAAGACGGAGCAGTGCGGTGTCGTGTCCGAAACGCAGGTCTGCTGCCGTAGGTCTCTTTCCGGCTATTGCTTCATCGGCGCGGTCAATTATATCGTTGAGGAGGTTTGTCGCGCTTCTCGGTCCTGCTCCTGTACCGTCGGGAGAATTTGCATGGCAAACATACATCTGGTAATTCGAGCACTTCCACTGGTTATAGAGATCTTCCGGATCGAATACGCCTAATATGTCCTCGTCAATGCCGTCGACATCCTGCACGTCTATGGCAACATCATAGATATACCTCATGAGTCCCGGCAGATCTTTAACTTTGCCGGGGTCTGTGAACAGGCGCGAGGCTGTTGTCACCGAGCGTGTGAGAGAATCCTTGGCAGAGGCAAAACGCTTCCTCCAGTCGGCATCCTTCTTCTCCAGCATGCGGGTTTCGTCATTATGTCTCATGATAAACTTCATGTCGCCGGGGGAGGCATGTCTCTCGATGGTGAGGTTTGGGTTGTTTTTCTGTAATCCCTCGGTAAAGGCTGCCATGGAGATTATGCATCGCGGTTCGGTCGATGACCTTGCGATTATTTTTGCATTCCCTTTGAAAAGCCCCGGAAATCTTTTTGCCGTTCTGTCGGCGATGCCCGAGTGCTGGCGCTCTCCGAGCGGGGTCAGTTCTCCCCAGTGTCCTTCGGTGTGTTTCCCTAACTTCTCCACTTTGTCGAGCACCTCTCTGCCTGTGTCTGTCAGATTCCCCTGACTCTGCTCGGCACGCAGTGCGTCAGCCACAAGACGGTGGAGCTTCTTGTTTATGACCCACCTCGAACCGTGGCGTCCGTAGTGGCTGATATAAAAAGGTTCATAGCCCGACGGAGCCGGAGCCATAGAGTCGGTGGAGTAGGGGTAGGCATAATATATGCCGCCTGCTTTCTCGGGAGTGGCTTTAAACTCAGTCCGGATCTGTTGGCATTTAAGCATTTTCTGAGAGATCTGGTCTGATTTCAAGGTTTTGGCGAAACCGGTGGCAGTTATAGCCATAGTCGCCAGAATTGTTAGTGCAAATCGCTTATTCATTGTAAGATATAATAAGTTTTCTCTCTTATTCCAGAGTTTTTCTCCATTTGGCGTTCAGATCGCTCCAGCGGTAATAACCCGGAGCATACTCTTTGACTCCGTGAATCTTTGCCGGTCGCTCGTTGAGGAGCACGGTGGCGATTTCCTCACCCTTCGCATTGCGGAATATTGTGATCTGAAGGTTGGCTGCCATCGGTGTGAGGCGGTATTCCTGCCATACTCTTGACGCTTCGTCTATCCCCCGCGCCTCGTCATCGCTGCCTTCTATTCCCATAAGTGCGAGCTGGCGCAGTAGGAAAACGTCATGTCCGAAGCGCAGATCGACAGCGGTGCGTTTCCCGGCAAGACTCTCATCTGCGCAGTCAAGGATGTCTTTCATAAGATTTTTTGATGACTGCGGACCGTTACGCTTGCCATCGACTGAATTGCCATGACGCACATATTGTCTGTATGCCTCCCCTTTCCAAAGGTTGTAAAGGTCTTCATGATTGAAATGCGTAAGAAGATTCACATCAAGTCCGTCTACGTTCTGCACTGCGATCGCCACATGATGAAGATCTTTCATTACCTGCGGAAGTTTCTTGATCTTCGAAGGGTCGCGGAACAGTCTTGATGCTGTGGCTTTACATTGATAGAGAGAGTCGCACGCTTTGTCGTAAGGAATCTTCCATTCCTGAGGCTTTTTGTAAATGTCAAGCGCTTCCTGTGTGTGGAACGCGATGAAATTCATGTCGCCGGGTGTGGCGTGGCGTTGTAATTCCAGTCTTGGGTTATACTCTTTCAAAGCCTCTGAGAACGCCGCCATTGAAATGATACACCGTGGCTCGGTGGAACTCCTGGCTACAATCACGTCTCCATCCTTGAAGAGGGATGGGAAACGCTCGCACATACGGGTGGCGATGGCTTTGTGCTGACGCTCGCCGAGTGCCGAAAGCTCGCCGATATGACCTTTTGTATGATCGCGACATATCTCCACAAGCTTCATGACTTCTTCACCTTCGGCTGTCAGATTGCCGGCGGCATACTGCTTCTGCAACACTTTCAGAGTATTGTCGTGAAGTTTGGCGGATGTGTGCCATCTCGAGCCATGGCGCCCGTAATGGCTGATATAAACGGGTTCGAATCCCGCCGGTACGGGAGCCAGGGAGTCTGTGCTATACGGATAAGCGTAATAGATGCCTCCGGACTTCTCGGGCGTCGCGGCAATCTCCCTGCGGATTTCCATGTCCGCAGGATTGACAATTTTTGTCTGCTTCTCTTTTTTTGCACTTGCGCAGAATGATGTCATCATCATCGCGGCGGTGCTGATCAGGATTAATTTTTTCATTGTGAGTTTTTAATGGAGTTGCGTATGAGTTTTTCCACATCTTCTTCGGTTCCGCTGAAGGGTCCCTTGTCCTGGAGTTTAAGGGTGCACATCGCGGCTGCGAAAGTGCCGGCTTCCTGATAGGAGGCACCGCGGCTTCTCTTGTAGAGATACCCCGCCATGTAGGTGTCGCCGCAGCCTGTGGCGTCCACGAGGTCGGCTGGGGGCAATGCGGGAATCTCGTGGAAGACTCCCTCTGTGTAGATAATCGAGCCTTTGTCACCCAAAGTGAGAAGCACCTCGCGGCAGCCCCAGCCGGAAAGTATCTTGGCGGCGCGGCGCGGGTCTGTCGTGCCTGTAAGAACCTCCATCTCCTTTTCGTTGGCTTTAAGAATGGAGATATACGGCATTGCCTCACGCTTCTTGTCATAATCGACATGCACTACGTCCTCGCCTGTGACCTTGCGGAGATACCCCTGCACATCCACAGCCACTGTTCCTTTGGCGGCGAGTGCCTTGATGGTGTCAAGGTCGAAATCGTCAGCAAGGAGTGTGCCGAGGTGATATATGTCGGCGTTGATATCGCGGAGGTTCTCGGCGGTGAAAGGGTCTGCCTTGGCAAGCACACGCTGGGTGCGGTTGTTCATGTCTTCACCGTATTTGTTTTCAAAATATACGGATTTGCGGCTTGGAATCACCTTGACATCGATTCCTTCGGAACGGAGTTCCTCCACAACCCCCATCTCTGATTCTCCGAGGGAGGTGACGAGGGTAAAGCCGGTATGGTCGAAATTCTTGAGAGCCTTGGCGAAGTAAAAAGCTGTTCCGCCGGGCATATGCGCCTCAAAACGCGGAGTTATTACCTTGTCGAGCGTGATGTGCCCGATGCAGCATATATTTTTCATTTTGTTTTCAGTTTTAAAGCATAAATCAATACGAAGAGATAACCGACGGCTGGCACTATGAATGCCGTGGACATGGATGTGGCGTCGGCTACTATTCCCATCAGCGAGGTGCCTACGGCTCCACCGATGGGTGTCATCATAAGGAAAGATGAGGCTATTTTCACATTCTTTCCCGCATCCCTGATGGTGATTGCGAAGATTGTAGGGAACATTATCGCCTCGAACGCATAGCATACAAAAACTCCGCCACGCGATATCACTCCGAGATCAAGAGTGACGGCAACAGCTCCCGCAACGGTCATCAACGCGCAGACGAGAAGCACTTTCTCGGCTTTAATGCGGCTCATGATCGCGCTGCCCGCTACCCTTGCCACCATGAATAGACCCAAAGCGCCGAACGAAAGAACCAACGATGCCGTGGCTTTGTCCATCCAGCCGTCTGAGGTGGCGTAATTGATGAAAAGGGAATTTATGGATATTTCCGCAACTTCATAACAGAACAGCGCGAGGAGTCCGTAGCGGAAAGTTTTCCTTTTCCATAGGTCGCGGATTGTAGCCGCAAGACCAGTGTCAGCTGTGGAGTGGCGGGTTTCGGTTTCAGAGCTGTCTGAGATTTCAGGAAGGCTGACGCGTGAAAACACCAGTGCGGCTACAAGTACAATCACACCCATGATGGTGTAGGGCACTTCGACACCGCCGCTGCCGCCTGAGAACAGGAAACCTCCCACAATCACCGGAGCGAGTATACACCCCAGTCCGTTGAACGACTGCGCCAGATTAAGGCGTGACGCCGCCGTTGCCTTGTCGCCTAATTCAGCCGCGTAGGGGTTTGCCGATGTCTCCAGCATCACGAGTCCGCAGCCAATCACGAAAAGCGCCACTAAGAATATAGGGAAGGAAAGCATGGCTGAACCAGGAATAAACAGCAATGCTCCGATTCCGAAAAGAAGAAGTCCGGTCACTACACCTCTCCTGTATCCGAAACGGGTGATAAGGATACCGGCAGGAAGTGCCATCAGAAAATAGCCGAGATATGTAGTGGCTTGTATGAGTGTGGATTGCGTGATGGAGATTTCCAATGACTCCTGAAAGTGTTTGTTGAGAACGTCCAGAATCGCGCGGGCAAATCCCCACATGAAAAAGAGGGAGGTAATAAGTATGAATGGTAGCAGATACTTCTTACTTACAAGTTTCATTCTGTCAGGTTTTAATTTTATTAGAAATTGCAAATTTAATAAAAAAATCTCCAACCTGAGTAATTTGGCAATTTATCCTCGTGAAAGCAGCCGTATATGTATATCTTTACTCGGCTGATAATTAGTAAAATAGCATTATGTAGATTTGGCACTGCCCACCAATGGATCATTCTTGATAGTTAAAATGTGTTAAAATGCTTAAAAAGTGTAGTTTTTACACTTATGATTGCTATATTTGCAACGACAAAACTTCAGATGCAGTAAAGTAGATTGATAAGACTTTATTCAGATGTGTTGAATATCTGCGGTTTATCAAGAATGCGATACTATAATAACAACTTAAGTTAACCTTACATCATGTGTAATTCAGGACAAGGGCACGGTGGGAAATATACTGCCCCCCCTGCTGCTAAAAAATGGAAATGGCTCACCATCGTATTGGTGTTCCTTATGACATCCTTTACAATCAATGCTCAGACAAGTGTGACAGGTACAGTGACCGATGAAGCCGGCGAACCTCTGGTCGGCGCGAGTGTCGTGGTGCCCGGAACTACTGTCGGTGCCTCGACCGACATCGACGGCAATTTCAAACTGAACGTTGCTCAAGGAAAGAAGATACGTGTCTCCTACGTGGGCTATGTGTCAAAAGAGGTTGAAGTGAAGGGTTCTCATCTAAACATCGCCCTCAAGGAAGATAATGAGGTTCTCGACGAGGTGGTTGTGATCGGTTACGGCACAATGAAGAAAAAAGACCTTACCGGTTCCATCACTACTGTCAATTCCAAAGACCTCAACGTAGGTTCCTACACCGATCCGGGTCAGTTGCTACAAGGTAAGGTTCCCGGACTTGTAGTAGTGCAGAACTCAGACCCTAACGGTGGTGTCAATTCTTTGACACTTCGTGGAGCTTCCACTCTCAACGGTTCAACAGAACCCCTCTATGTTGTTGACGGAATCCCGGGAGTGAACCTTAACCTTATCCCACCTGCCGACATTGAGAGTATCGATGTGCTCCGCGATGCTTCGGCTACAGCCATCTATGGTTCAAAGGCTGCCAATGGTGTAATCATTGTAACTACTAAAAAAGGCTCGGATGGTCCGGCTCGTGTATCCTACCAGGGTTACGTATCCTGGGAGCGCATCGCCAACGACCATAAAATGATGACAGCCTCGCAGCTTCGTCAATATGCCGAGGAGAACAATATTCCAATCCCCAATGACAAAGGAGCCGACACCAATTGGGCAAAAGAGACACAGCGCACTGGTTTCGCCACTAATCACAACCTCTCCATCTCCGGTGGCACCAAGAGCACGAGCTACAACGCTTCGGTGAACTATATCAAGCGTGACGGTATTATAAAAGGCGTAGGCAACAACCTTTTCACGGCACGTGCATATGTTGAAACAAAACTTCTCAAAGACCGTCTCCTTTTGGGAGCCGGAGTCAACGGCAACATCCGCAATGAATCGGGTGTCCCCCGCAACAAGCAGGGAGCTTCAGTATACGAGGCAATGTATTATTACTCACCCCTTGAACCGGTGCGCAATGAAGACGGATCGTGGTATTCCAATACAGATGTATCTCAATATTACAACCCTCTTTCACAGGTATATGAAGATCGTTCTATGGCAACTTTCAAGCGTTGGCAAGTAACGGGCAAGGCTCGTCTGAAAATCCTTGAAGGACTTTTCCTCAACGGCAACTTCGCCTATGAGAACCAGAACAAGAATTACAAGGAATATCTCTCTACCGAATCGCAGACCAATCATCGTCATGGTCAGACCACACGGGAAGTTCTTGACTGGGAAAGCAAGCTTATGGAAATCTTTGCCAACTATGACAAAGACTTCGGTGAGGATCACCGCATGGCACTCATGGCAGGTTATTCCTGGGAAGAGCGCAAAGACGAAGAAGGATTCGGTGCAAAAGGCTACAACTATTATGACGACTCCCTTGGCTGGAACGACATAGGTATGGCAAACTCATGGGATACAGATCCTGTCTGGGGCAAACTTTATTCCAAGACCCGAATGATTTCGTTCTACGGACGTGCCAATTATTCCTATAAATCCAAGTATCTCCTTCAGGCAGCTGTACGTCGTGACGGAGCCTCTACTTTCGGATCTAATAACAAATGGGCTACTTTCCCCTCAGCTTCCGTGGCATGGCGCGTGACAGGGGAAGACTTCATGGAACAGAGCGCAGGTTGGCTACATGACCTCAAGCTCCGCGTTGGCTGGGGACAGAGCGGTAACGCTAAAGGTTTTGACGCCTACACTTCCCGTTTCTATTATCAGGCAGGTTCCCGTTTCACATATGTAGACGAAAATGGTGTGGAACACAGCTACAAGAGCCTCAATGCAGCACGCAACGTGAACGACAACCTTAAATGGGAGACAACCTCAATGCTCAATATAGGTCTTGACTTCGCTTTCCTTGGAGGTCGCATCAACGGTACAATCGAATATTACAACAAAGACACTAAGGACATGATCTGGGATTATCCTGTGTCAACAGCCATATATCCTGTAGATAAGCTCACGGCAAATGTAGGAAGGATGCGCAACCGAGGTGTCGAGATCTCAGTTAATGCAGTTCCTTTCCAGGGACCTTTCACCTGGACCACATCACTCAACTTCTCGCACAACCAGAATAAAGTGGTATCAGTATCCAACTCTGAGTTTAACGCCGGTGTCCTAAACCGCTACGACCCGAACCTGCCCGGTCTGTCGCAGGGATGCTCAACTCAGCGCATCGTTGAAGGCGAGGCTATCGGAACCTTCTACCTCTGGGAGTGGGCAGGCTACAACGAGCAAGGACAGTCAACATTCTATTCGCGCGATGTCAATACCGGCGAATACGAACTGGATGCAAACGGAAACCGGATGACAACGCAGAACCCGGGAGAGAAGGATCGCGTGAAATTTGGCAGCGCCCAACCAAAACTCACAATGGGATGGAACAATAACCTGACGTGGAAGAACTTCGATCTCAATCTCTTCTTCACCGGAGTGTTCGGTCAGAAGATATTCAACGAACCCCGCGCTTACTTCTCCTATATCGGTGCAATATCGCAGGGTAAAAACGTGCTCGCATCCGTGCGCGATGAGCAACTCGCCACCGATGGTCTTGCACACTATCCTTCCAACCGTTATCTCGAAGACGGCAGCTATTTCAAGCTCTCCACAGTGACTCTCGGCTATACATTCCGCAACTGCTTCAACGGCTGGCTCCGCGACATTCGCGTCTATGTATCCGCCAACAACGTTTTCACGATCACCGGCTATAAAGGTCGCGATCCGGAAATCAATCTCGGAGGACTTGAACCGGGACACGACACCCGCTGGGACCATTATCCCCGCACTCGTCAGATTCTCGTTGGTCTCAACGTCAATTTTTAAGAAAACACAGGATTTTTAAGATTAAACCGAAAAAATGATCATGAAATCATATATAAAAGCGTTGATGCTGGGCACAGCTTCCATTGGAATGACCGCCTGCACCGACCTCAATATAGACCTTGACACTCGATATGAAACCCTACCGGACAACCCGATCGCGGTAGAAGGAGAATTCAACAGCTGTTACCGTTATCTCTACAGCTGGTTCAGCCGCGACTTCAACGAAGCGGTTGTAAATCAGGGAGACGAGATAATGGGCATATGCTACACCATCGGCAACTATTATGACGATGGACGTGCCATCAACGGATCCATCCATTCTCTCACCCTTAATAATTGGAGCACCCGCATGATCGGTGGTTGCATGGAGGGTATCACCCAATGCAACTCCAAGATTCTCGCCTATGGAGGTCCGGAACATAAGGATGCCATAGTGGCTCCCGTGCGTGCCATGCGTGCCTACTATCATTTCTGGATGATGGAACTCTATGGCGATGCGCCCATTATTGACCATGTCGTGCAGGAAGGTGAACGTATAGACCGTCAGCCCCGAGCCGATGTTGCAAAATGGATTGAGGGAGAGCTTCTCGAAATCCTCAACCAGGAAGACGGACTCAGCAAGAAGAATGACGCTTCCACCTATGGCAAGCCTAACTACTGGATGGCAGCATCTCTACTTGTGAAACTCTATCTCAACTGGGGAGTATATACCAACCCTGTCACCACCGTGACCAATGACACCCCCAACGAGAAACTGAACGATTGCGTGAAATGGTGCGATGAAATTATCAAGTCCGGAATTTTCGAGGTAGGCAAAGGCTACCGTAAAAAATTCTTTCCGGATAATGGAGTTCACATCAAGGACTTTATCTACGCACATGATGTAGATCCAGCCACTAAAAACGATGGAACCACCACTTGGCACCGTTGGTTCGCTTTCAGGAAAGAGGGACTTCTATTACCCCCACCTTATGGATGGGAAAACCCCATGTCCACCGCCGGAAACACTGTCATGACCAAAGAAGCCGCAGCACGCTTCAACCTTCCAGGCGACGAGCGTAACAAGATTGTGCTCAAGGGACCTCAATTCAAGATGGATGCCAATTATGAATTTACGAATGAGCCCGTGATGCTCTATAAGGATCCGACAAAGCCCAATACAGTGATCGGCCAGTTGAATTATAGGGAAGACTTTGATTTCGATGACGGAAGCATATATTCGCTTGGCGACGAATCTCTACCTGCAGTAAACAAGACTACAGTTGCAAACGGCACAGCATTGTTAAACATTCAGAAAGGCGCACGTCTCTGTAAATATCCTCCACGTCTCGAAGACTTCACGCTTTGGGGCCGTCAGCAGGCAAACGACTATCCCATCTTCCGCTATGCCGATATCCTTCTCACCAAAGCAGAGTGCATTATGCGCGGTGCCACGGCAACACTTGGTGCAACACCCGCCTCACTGATGAACGAAGTGCGTGACTGTTCTTCCGCTCCGCACGTGACCGGCACACCGAGCTTCCAGGAACTTCTTGACGAGCGTTCACGAGAATTCATACTCGAACCCTGGCGACGTAACGACCTTATTCGTTTCGGTCAGTTCGAGGCAGACTGGGGCGAGAAAAACCGTTACAAAGTGTGGGACAATGCGGAACACACCGAGTTCCATTGGGTGGAGCGTCAAGGAGCAAAAGATCCCAACCGTCGTCTGATGCCTATCCATCAGGACATCCTCAATTCAAACACGAACTGGAGCCAGAATCCCGGCTACCAAGGAGTCTGAACAACTAACCAAGGAGTCTCCGCCCTCAAAGCGGTGGAGACTCTTTCTAAAATAAAAAAAACATTAACCTTATAATTAACCTAATAAATTAAAGCTTATGCGTACTGATTACTTAAAACGCAGTCTTATTGTAGCCGGAGCCACAGTAGCTTTCGCAGCTGTAGCAAGTGCCGGCAACTGGGTGGATGTCACTCACAAATATATAAAAGATGCCGCCTATATTCCCGGCTGGCAAGGTGTAGTCACCGGCTGTGCAGAGGGAGTCGGAGAGGTTTGGAACGGTGCATTCCGTCTTTACCGTGTTATTCCCGATGCACCTGCAGGATCATATACACTCACCTGCAACGCTTTCTACCGCTGCGGAAACAATGATTATTCTTTAAAGAATATGAAAGGTAATGCCGCGCTCTACACAGCATATATTTTCGCAGGCAATGACAAAAAAACTGTTGTCGGTCTTGTTGACGAACTTAAAGAAAGACCTCAAGAGGGAGAAACTTATGATCCCCAGAAGCATTTCCCAAATGGACTTTGGGATGCCAACGAGTCATTCAAAGCCGGCAAATATGTCAACACCTTAACTACTGAACATAAAGGCGGAGATCTTGTGATCGGTATCGCCAATACAGGTAGCTACGATGATGAATGGTGCGCATTCGACAACTTCAAGCTCGTAGGACCCAATGGAGAGGTTACTCTCGAAAACGGAGACTTCAGCACCGGTCTCGACAGCAAGCGCGAATGGGACAACTTTAATTCAGAAAATAAAGAAAAAACACCCGATATGCAGAAAGACGGTGCCGGAGGCGGTGACTATCGCAAGTGTGGTGGCTCTCCCTACAAATATGGACAGCAGATAGAGCTTCCCGCCGGAAAATATCGCTTCGGTATGCTGACATTCCATCGTTATGGCTCCACAGTAAGCCCTGAAGGAAAATATTTCAACCATAAATCAGGCGATGAGGCTGATGCATACGGGCGTGTTAACCGAACTCCGAAAGACTGGTATGTCGCCAATGATTATGAGGCACAGACCACCTATGACCATGCCTATATTTTCATGTCGCAGAATGAAGCTTGTCCCAAAGACCTCAACTGGTCGGAGGATTTTGGTGAATTGACTGAAGGTAAAGATGTTCGCACCCGTATCAAAGACTGCTGGGAGATCTGCAAAGGTAATTTTGACGAAATGCCGGATAACAACACATATGGAAAGGAGGCAACTCGCGACTACGAAACAAGAAACAAAGTTATCAATTGGCATGACTCCGGCAACGAGCGTGAGGCAGCAGCCGCTTTCGTAAACGAGCCTGAGAAGTATTATCAGTATGTTGAGTTCGAACTTACCGAGCCTACCAAGGTATGGGTCGGTATGGGAAAAAACACCAATACAAGTGACGGTTACTGGCAAGCCTGGGCAGATCAGACTCTCAAGGTTTGGGATGAAAATGCAGGAGCCGGTGTTTCCGACCTTGTGGTTGAGGATGAAAACGCACCTGTTGAATACTACAACCTTCAGGGTATCCGCGTAGCTAATCCTGAAAACGGCATCTATATCGTTAAGCAGGGTAACAAGGTTACAAAACGCATTATCAAATAATACAATTTCAATCTAACCTATACCTTCGAGGCGCAGGAGGCCGTAGCCTCTTGCGTCTCATTTTTAAACAAGCTCTAAGTTTCTTTTAATATGGCTGACAAATTCAAACGTTTCCTGTCGGGAGCTGTTTTGCTGCTGAGCATATTGCATTTAAATGCATCCGTAACAGATTATGTAGACCCAAAGATAGGATCAGAAGGTCTTGGTCGGGTGTTCATCGGTCCGTCAATGCCTTACGGAATGGTCAAGCCTTCACCCGATTGCACTTCATCGCCAAATAGCGGATGGTTGCCTATGCCCATACAGGTAAACGGCTTCTCCCAGGTGCACGTGAGCGGCACAGGTGGCGGTCCAAAATATGGTAACATATTGATCCAGCCTTTCGAAGGAGAACTTAACAGTATAAGCCACATAGATTACAGGGCTGAGGAGACTATTGAATTAGGTTACTATGCAACAACATACGCGAACAGCAAAATTCAGACTGAGATAACAACGGCATCAAAAGCATCTGCTTATAGAATCACATATCCGGGGAATAAGAATCCGGCGCTTATGATTGATGCGGGCTTCTTCTTGGGAGAAAGTCCTGTGCCTGATGCCCGCGAAGCTCAACAATTTGTCGGTTCGGAAGTGCAAGTGCTGTCAGACAGGGAAGTTTGCGGGCATAGCCGCATAAGAGGAGGATGGAACAACGGAAGGGCATACACCGTATATTTCTATCTGGTCACCGACAACCCGGCAATCAGGACTGCTACATGGAAAAGCGGTAAAATTTCAGATAGCAAAGACCAATATGACTCAGGAGAAAAGACAGGTGTGTTAATGCAATTCACACCGTCTGTAAAAACATTGAACATAAGAATCGGAATCTCTTTCATCAGTGCATTGAAGGCAAAGGAAAATCTTATAAGGGAAACCGATGGGGAAACTTTCGATAGCCTACACGAAAAATTGCTTTGCAGCTGGGAGGATATATTAAACAGAGTCAAGATCGACCCTAAAACATCAGATAAGCACAAGAGGATGTTTTATACAGGACTTTATCACACGATGATAATGCCGGTGGACCGCAGCGGAGAGAATCCGCTATGGACAGACCCTTGCCCATATTACGATGATTTTTATGCAATCTGGGACACCTATCGCACATCGTCACCTCTTATCACACTAATTGACCCGGAACGTGAGAGGGATATCGTAAATTCTCTTATAAACATATATAAACGGGACGGTTATATGCCCGATGCCCGTAGTGGCAATGCCAACGGTCGCACGCAGGGCGGCTCAAACGCTGAAATAGTGATAGCCGATGCATTTGTGAAGGATCTTGAAGGAGTGGATTATGAAGAGGCGTTGAAAGCTATGCTGAAGGATGCAACGGTTGATCCAGGAGGTAATCATGAAGCCGAGGGGAGAGGAGGATTGCGCGAATATCTTGAGCTTGGATACGTTCCGCATGGTATTCCTCGCGCGGGAAACAGGACTGTAGAATATTCTTATTGCGACTATGCAATTTACCTTGTGGCAAAAGGTCTGGGGAATGACGCGCTTGCCGAGAAATATCTGAAGCAGTCAGCTAACTGGAAAAATCTATGGCGTTCCGATTATGAGCATGACGGAACAAAAGGTTTTATCATGCCGCGTGACCAAGACGGCAACTGGCTTGATTATATCCCTTTCGGGCATTCGCAGAAGCGCAGACCGATGTTCAAGTACACGCCTGTGACCTTCGAAGGACCCTGGTATACACCCTGGTGGAGCATGTTCTTCTATGAGGCGTCCTCCTGGGAATATTCTTTGAGCATACCCCATGATGTAGAGGGACTTATCGAGAAGTGTGGGGGCAAAAAGGATTTTGAGACCAGACTTGACAAATTCTTTGACAAGAATTATTTCAATGTCAACAATGAGCCGTCTTTCCTGTCTCCATGCCTTTATCACTGGATTTCACGTCCTGACAAAAGCAGTGACCGTGTGCTTGAGATAATTGAAAACAATTATTCAGACACTCCCGAGGGGCTTCCGGGCAATGACGACTCCGGTGCGATGTCATCGTGGCTCGTGTTTCACATGACGGGTCTGTATCCTAACGCCGGTCAGGATTATTATCTGATTCATACGCCTGTGCTTGAATCCGCGACTTTCACTCTCGGTAATGACCGAAATTTTTCCATTCGTGCCGAAAATCTTTCTGAGAGAAACAGATACATACAATCTGCAACTTTGAATGGCAAGGATTATCCTTATTCTGCTATCCGACACGCGGATATCATGAAAGGTGGTGAGCTGAGGCTTAAAATGGGTCCGCGACCGAAGAAGTGGGGGACTGTGATGTTTGCAGACCAGGAATGACAGTTGAAAGTTGATAAAAAAGACATTATGAAAAAGTTGTTTTTGATACTGATGGTGTTGCTTTCCGCATCTGGATTATATGCGGTTGAGAAAACCGATACGCTCAGGTTCGTCTATAAGCTTCATGGTCAGACCCGAAAGTTCAGGTATGTTTTCGAGCCGCAAAGCGATGGAGGAGTGACATTACACTGGGGCATAGAAAGAAATCTTAAATGGTGGAGCGGAACATACGCAATGTCATCGACAGCTATGGATTCCGGTGATTCGCTGAGTTTACTGATGCCCGAAGATGGCAATCATATAAAGCTCGAAGACAATGAGACATTCGCATTGATTTCAAGAAACGCATATCGCAATCTGAAAGATTCCGGAGTGTTCCGTTATGACGGGGTTGAATACGAATTGCTTGATAAAGACAGCAGGTGTGCTTTGGGTGTATTGCTTCATGCCAGAGACGAGGAAGGGGCGGAAATCTGGATTCTTGACAACGCGTTTTGTCCGCTAATCTGGCGGATGACAGGCAATTCGCTTGAGATCGACTGGAAAGCCGAAGTTTTCTGAAGCCTTCCCCATATCCCGGACCTCCAAGCCGGTCCCCGCATCCCAACCCTCATGTCAAGACGCCAAACACGACACCGCCTCTCGGGCTTCCGCCCTCAATACTCTCTTGTCTCTCCGAGTTCTCAGTTGTTCGCCGAGTTTTCAGTTGTCTTGTCGAGTTCTCAGTTGTTCGCCAAGATCTCAGGTGCTTTTCACCGGTTTGGCTTTTTGAGTCAGCATAAGGAGGCATTTGATGGGGATTATCGGTTTCGGGAACCGGTGCTGATGAGGGTGAGGCTTTCCGAGGGGTGTGAGGCTATCCAGCGTGCGAGGTTGTTGAGAAGCAGGCATTTGTTGCGGCGGAGCTCTTCCTTATGCATCGACTGTCGCGGCATGCCGATATGCAGGCATCTGCCTTCGGCGCAGAGCGTGAATTCCTTCCCTGAAGGTTTGTATCTCGGCGGTATCCCGTCGGGAATGAGTCTGATGATTGATCCTCCCTCTTCAATGACACGGTGCATCAGCTCCTGCTCCGGCTTGCTGATAAACGGAGACACGAGGACTCCTTGTCCGCGTATTGTCTCTTCCCATGCCCGTTCGTAGGATGCCCGTTGTTCCGGTGTATAGCGGCTGCTGACAACCGCCGCCGCAATCTGCGGGTGTTTCAGCAGATGGAAATTGCCGAATACATCGAGTTCAATGTCAAGTATGCGTACTCTCTGTGCCTTGTTGAACAGATTCGGATGTCTGATAGCCAGAAGTCTTCGGCGCGGATTGTCTGATATGTAATTGTTCATGCGGATTGCCATCTCCTCGCTGAATGCTATCCTGTCGTTGAATTTGGGTGCGAAAAGAGAGGTTGATCTGACGTTTGGAATTTCCGGGAATGTCTCACGCCATATTTTGGTGCATCTTGATTTGAAAAGACCCACATAATAACCGAAATCTTTGGGAAGATCGTATTTTACGCGCCAGAGTATATGCACATGGTCTGGCATAATGACATGATTCTCGATTTCGAAGTCCGGGTAAGTGTTGAGGTCGGTGATCATCCTGTTGATAATTTCTCCTGCTGGGGAGAGCAAGGTACGCGCCGGGTTTTGCGGATCAGTCGGATCTCCCGCAAGCCTTGAGTATGCAGGAGCAGCAGGGTCTTTGGTCAGATTGATCATATACTTTCCGGGTCGGCGATAGTCGTGGAAGGTAGCCCTCCGGCAGTTATGCGGCCGATGTTCTTTGTAGTATGCCGGCCTCTGCTTTTTATCGGGCTGATTATTCTTGTCTGGCAGCTGATTTGCAGCCTGTTCCTGTGAAAAATTCATGGGCATGAGTTTAAGTAAATCAGGTTCTCGGGTTCCACGCCTTCGGCTCTCGGGTTCCACGCCTTCGGCTCTTTCGTTTGGGGATCATGATTGTCATGAGGGCTATGCCCGAATCTCCGGAGTCGGAGCCAATCCCGGATTTTGATTTTTATCGGGATTCTGTCGTCGGAATCAATCTTGCTGCCGGAATCAGCCTCCTGGATTGGCTGGTGATAACGGAAGCTGGCAGATATTCATTTAAAAGGAGGAGCGAAATCCCGGTGGCAAATATAATGAAAAATCCAAAATTTTTGAGTAAATTTGCATTGTAAATAATTTTGAATTTAGAAGTTATGAATAAAAGCGTCAGCTTGATCTTATTGTTTTTTTTGTGTTTGTTCAGGTGTGAGTGGATTTCCGCGTCAGAGGAGGTCTCTTCTGTGGTTGCCGGAGAATACGGGGAGTTTGTGGTTACTGATTTCGGGGCTGTCGGCAATGGTGTGACTGATGATGCAAGGGCGATTCAGCAGGCAATAGATGCATGCAGTGCTGCCGGCGGCGGCATCGTGGTGTTCCCCGCAGGGAAGACTTTCCTTGCCGGTCCTCTGCACATGCGGTCGAATGTCAATCTGCATCTGCGTCCCAATTCCGTGTTGCTCGCCAATCCTAACGAGAGCATTTACAACGAAAGTGCGTTCGGTGCAAACGAAGGGGAGGGTATGATGTGGTTGTCCGGCAAGGACATAAGGAATTTTACAATCTCCGGAACTGGCAGGATAGATGGCAATGCCGTGGCATTCATGGGCGCAGAACTTGATGATTCCTACGAACTTAAACCTGTCACCGTATTTGACCCGCGTCCGCATGTGCTTACACTGATAAATGCTCGTAATGTCAGGATTTCTGACGTCACTATAGCCAACTCCGCATACTGGACCGTGCATCTTGTCGGCTGTTATGATGTGGCTATTTCCAATATCTCACTGCTTAATAACCTGAAAGTACGCAATGGCGACGGCATAGATATCGACCATTCGCGCAAGGTGCGGATCTCAAACTGTTTCATAGAGAGCGGTGATGACTGCATATGTCTTAAGAACCGCAGGGAGTTCGAAGAGTATGGTCCGTGTGAGGATGTTGTTGTGACCAATTGCATCATGACCTCGCGCTCATGCGCGGTCAAGATCGGTTCGGAGAATATGGACCGCATAGCGCGAGTGCTTTTCGACAACTGCATTGTCACGGAGTCGAATCGCGGAATCGGCATTCAGAACCGCGACGAGGGTACTGTGGAGGATGTGACATTCTCCAACATGATTGTTGACTGCAAGCTGTTTTCCGATGTATGGTGGGGAAAGTCCGAACCCATTTACGTGACGTCATATCCGCGTGCCCGCGGCAACCATAAGGATGCAGGCTGGCGTTTCCCGAAAGGCGCCACCAAAGGCGCCTGCGGCGAGGTGCGGAACATACGCTTCATAAACATAGCGTCCACTTCCGAGAACGGTATCTTCATCGGTTGTGACACACCCGGCAAAGTCTCGGATATTCTGTTGTCGAATGTGGATCTTGCGCTGAAGAAGCAGACCGCTTTCAAGGGTGGTGTATATGACCGTCGTCCCTGTGAAGGGGAGGGTTTCGTAAAGAGTGATGTCTTCGGCATATTCGCCGAGAACGCTTCCGGGGTGACTGTGCGCGATTTTCAAGTCACTGCCAATGATTTTCCCGGATATGCCGCACCTACAAATTTTGTGAACTGTACCGACATCCGGGTATCACCCGCCGATCATGTGTGGTAAAGCCATAGAAAATATTTTTATACTCTTTCGTTGACCTTGAAAAAATGAAATCGAACAAATTGATTGTAACCGCTTTGATGGCGGGAGGAATGTTTTCAGGCGCGCCGCTTATCGCGCAGCCGAAGGCTGTTGATGTCCAGTCTGCATGGAAGGCATATGCCTTGCCCAAGGCTACAAACTATTCTGTGTTTTTCCATCCTTCGGGACAGGGAGTCAGCCTTCCCATTCTCTGGGGATTCGACACCGCCTGGAACAGTCGTGACAATATGCTTCGGGGCGTGCGTTTCGCGACGCCCGGCACGATCTCCTGTGCGCGTGTCTCTTTTCAGCCGTGGGCGGAGATAACCGAGAAGGGAGTGCTTCCTCAGTCGCTGCAGAAGAATCTTGACGCACGTATGCAGACCGTGGGTCTTATTGGCAAGAAGGTGGATATCGTTCTCAATCTTGACGGAGGAGATCCGACGATAAAGGAGATCTATGGCGGCTGGAAATATGAAAATCCGGAAGATCCGTGGTGGTCGCCGAAAGAATACATCGGCAATGTAGTGGAGCAGGGACCGAAATGGGCGGATCTGATTGATGCCACAGCAGCTGCCGTAGAGGCCAAGGGCTATAAGGTGATTACCGCCTCTCCGCTGAATGAGCCGGATCTCGAACTCAATGGCACACCGATAGACCTTTTCTACGAAATATCAAAAAATCTAAAGGATTTCACTCGTTATCCCCGTTTTGAGAATATCCGCATAAGCGGCGGTAACACCCTCAACAACGATGAGGCGATGAAATGGTATGAGCACAACAAGGAATTTCTTGATGAAGGGAATACCCATCAGCTCGCGGGAAGCTTCGACACATACGCTGAGTTTTTTACCAAAGTCCGTGAAGACGGGCGGCATGCCACCGCCGATGAGCTTCACAATGTAATGGAGGCTATGGTCGGTGTGGAGTATGGCATGCAGACCGGAATCTGGTGGGGCACCGCAGAGCAGGCGCGCGGCGAGTTCATGAAAGCGAGTTTCGGTGAGAGGCTCGGGTATGCGGAAAACCGCGACGCATGGTCGGCGGCTTCCGTTTATCGCGCTCCCGACGGGAAACTGCAGGGTTTCCTCGGATGCTCGGAACGTCAGGCAAAACCTTCGTCATATAAGTTTGTTTCATTGGGCGGCGATGTGTTTATTGACGGTTACGGTCCGCTGAGGGAATATACCGTTGACCTCCCGGGTGATCCCACCGGCGCCTATCAGTCAGCGCTTCAGCGCAATGCGGAGACAGTCGTGGCTATCGAGACCGGTGACGACGTGCGCCCCGTGATCAATGGCGAGTATGCCATTGTGAACAAAGGAAGCCGTCTTGCCTTGGGCGCGAGAGGCGGAAACACCGCAAATATGACACCGCTTGAACAGCAGTCGTATGCCGGAGCCTCGCATCAGCTCTGGAACGTGACTCCGCTGCCTTATGACAAGGGGGGCGACTTCAGCTATTTCTGGATGGCAAATTCTACTGACGGACAGAGAATTGACGATCTGAACTACAGCCTTGACGCTGACGGAATGATGATCTGTTACGCCCCGGGTGATGGAGCCAACCAGCAATGGGCTTTTGAATATGATGGTGACGGCTGGTTCCATATCCGGAACAAACACAGTGCCTTGTATCTTGAATGCATTGGCGGAGAGGGGGGAACCCTGATACAGAAAGAACGCGCGGACAATGCATCGCAGATGTGGAGACTTCTGCCCGCAGGTGCGACACTTGAATTTGACGCTCCCGTTGCTCCTGTCGGACTTAAGGTCACACCTCGTTCGGCATCGGCTCTTCTTGAGTGGGAACCGGTGGCAGACAGCGGAGATGTTACATATACGGTTTTGCGTGCCGGAAAAGGGAGTGATGTGTATAACACGATCGCGAGAGGTCTGACATTGACCTCTTTCCTTGACAATACCGTGACTGAAAAGGAATACAGCTATAAGGTGTTCGCAATGGATGCCTCCGGCAACAGGTCGGCAGCGTCAATACCGGTTTCCTGCGAAACTATTGGGGAGAAGGGACTTATCGCACATTTACCGTTCACTGAAAACCTCACGGACATTTCAGGAAACGACTTCTCTGCAAAAACAAATTCCACACCTTCTTTCAGGGATAATTCCCTTTACATGCGCGGAGAATATTATCAGCTGCCTTATTCGTTGCTGTGTCATGAAGACTTTACAATAATGATGAGGGCGTTACGCACCTCGGCAGTAGACGGGATCACCCTTTTTTCAACAGGTATCGGTGAAGAATCTTATATGGATCTGAGTCTTTCCAACGGGGGGCAACTCACTTTGACCGCATCAAACGGAAGGAATAAAGACATGATTTATACTACAGAAGCTCCCTACAGAACCAGTGTGCATGTGGCTATCGCTGTCGAAAAAGGGAAAGTTACCCTCTATGTAGATGGCAAAGCTGTCGGAACGGGCCTTGACGGATACGTACCTTCCGAACGATTGCTGTCTTATATAGGACGGGGTCAAAAAATGACTAACAATAATTTTGTAGGTTTATTAAGCGACTTTCGTGTTTATAACCATGCATTGTCAGCTTCCGAGATAGAAGTGATAGCAGCTGCAGTATCAGGAGTAGAGGGCATAATGTCTGCTTCTCCAAGCATTGTTGCAGTTGAGTATTACACACCTCAAGGCACGCGCCTGACAGGACAAGCTGATTACGGCATAACTATCATACGCACTCGTTACTCAGATGGCTCTGTCACAACCAGTAAGGTCGTCAAGTAATAAGGTGTTTAGAGACAATTTATGAAATATCTTTTTTTGTCAGTAATATTGTTTTGTGTCGCTTCAGGACTAAATGCGGAACGTCCGTTAGACATGATTGATACACGTGTCGGAACAGACGCGGCGGTGACGATGACCGCCGGTCTTTTCGGCAAGGGGTCGGAAGAGCATGGTCAGACATTGCCTTCTGTCGGTGTGCCCCACGGAATGAATCTCTGGACTCCTCAGACCCGCGATACAGAACAGAAATGCATAGCACCCTATTATTTCTCGGACCCGAAACTTCAGGGTTTCCGCAACAGTCACTGGATTGTGGGCGGTTGCACGCAGGATTACGGCTCCATGACTCTTCATGCCATGTCCGGGAAACTGCGCACTTCCCCCGCAGGGCGTGCCACACGCATGGATCATGTCACGGAGACTGCGCGCCCCGATTATTATTCGGTCACTCTCCCCGACGAGTGTCTTGAAGCGGAAATGACCGGACTCTCACGTTCGGGAATCTTCCGTTTCACCTATGGAAATGACGGGATAGGACATATCGTTGTAAATCCGAATTCCGATGAAGGTGAAGGAAGTATCGAGATTGACCTGGAGAAACGCGAGATACGCGGGCATAATCCCGTTCACCGGATATATCAGGGATGGGGTGAGCCGGCTGGTTTCTCCGGCTGGTTTGTGGTGCGTCTTCCGCAGGATCTTGAGATTGTGGATGCAGGGACATTCAGGAACGACACCATATATCCGGGTAATGACTCGGAAACCTCACGGACAGGCATAGGCGCATATGTCTCGTTCAGGGCATGCAAAGGCATTCCGGTTGTGGTGAAGGCTGGCAGCTCATTCACCTCATTGAAGGCTGCCGCTGCCAATCTGGATGCCGAAATGGCGCAACTGGATTTCGACCAGGTGCGAGAACGGTCTGCGGCATTGTGGAACGAAAGGTTCGGTCGAATCAAAGTCGATGGCGGGTCTCGGGATAACCGTGCCAAATTCTACGGGTCTCTCTACAGGGTCTCTCTTTTGCCCCGCGTAATCAATGATGTTGACGGCTCTTATCCCCGTTTTGCCGGTGGTAAGGAGATAATGACGGTGGACTCTGGAAATTATTATGACGATTTCAGCATGTGGGACACCTACAGGGCTTTGCACCCGTTGCTTACACTCATAGAACCTCGTCTGAGCGGAGAAATGATGAGGAGTCTCGTCTCCAAAGGGGAGCAGGGAGGTTGGATGCCTATATTCCCGTGCTGGGGAAGCTACACAGCCGCCATGATCGGAGACCACTGCGCGGTGGCTATTGCCGATGCGGCAGTCAAGGGTGTCACGAATTTTGACCTGCGTTCCGCCTATTCCCTGTTGCGCAGAAATGCTTTCGAGTCGCCTGCAACTAAAGAGGAATATGCCGACGGCATGGGACGTCGCGCGCTTGAAAGCTATATGCGTTACGGATACATACCGGTGGAGGATGGAGTCAAGGAGGCGTTTCATCAGCGCGAACAGACTTCAAGGACACTCGAATATGCCTTTGATGATTTCGCTCTGTCCCGCATAGCATCCTTGTTGGAGGAAAAAGATGACGAAAAGATACTGCTCCGCCGCTCCGGCAACTGGAAGAATGTGATTGACCCGGTGCTTGGTTATGCCAACGGTCGTCATGCCGACGGCAGGTTTGTCTCCGGAACCGATCCTTTCACATTCAATCCTGCCATTACTGAAGGTGCCCCCTGCCATTACACATGGTATGTGCCTCACGATACCGAGGGATTGTTCTCTATGCTCGGAGGCAGGAAGAGGGCGGAGGCGAAGCTTGATTCCATGTTCAGCGAGCTGCGTTATTGGCACGGCAACGAGCCGTGTCATCAGGTTGCCTATCTCTTCAACGACCTCGGCTCGCCGGAGAAAACGCGCCGACACGTGCGCCATATAATTGATACGGAATATCTGAATGTTCCCGGCGGTCTGTCGGGAAACGACGATGCCGGACAGATGTCGGCGTGGCTGGTGTTCTCGGCGATGGGCTTTTATCCGGTGGCACCATCTACGCCTGACTATTATCTGTCGTCACCTCTGTTCGAGCGGATCACAATCACGCCGGAGGGCGGAAAACCCTTTGTAATAACCGCACCCGCCGCTACTCTTGAGAAAGGGGGAGAAGACCTCGTGAAAGGAGTGCGTCTCAACGGCAGAAAAATCCCGGCTGACCGCATATCCCACAAGGATATGGTGAAAGGGGGCGAACTTGAATTTTACCAATAAATAACACAATGAAAACCAAACGTCTTCTCTCTCTCGACATCATGCGGGGAATGACTATCGTCTGCATGATCATAGTAAACAATGGTGGAGGACCGCAAAGCTACAGACATCTCGGACATAGCGCATGGAACGGGATAACGGTATGCGATCTGGTGTTTCCCTTCTTTCTGTTTATTATGGGTGTGACAACATACATCTCATTGGCGAAAACCGGTTTTGCCCCGTCATCTGTATCGCTGCGTAAGATTTTCAGACGCACTGTGCTGATAATGCTGATAGGCTGGGCGATACATTGGTTTGCGAATGTCTGCTACGGAAAGGGGTGGCTTGATTTCGGGCACCTGCGGCTCACCGGTGTGCTTACGCGCATAGCCTTGTGTTACGGAGTGGTGTCGCTGATGGCTCTTTCCATGAGCCGCAGGGCAATGGGGGTGACGGCAGCTGCTCTGCTGATTGTTTACGGTGCGATATTGCTTCTCTTCAATGGTTATGAGAATGACCTTAGCAATGTGAATGCCGTGGTTGACCGCTTCCTTCTGTCCGAAGGCTTTCTGTATACTAAACGCCCGGTAGACCCGGAAGGTATACTGGGAACCGTTCCCGCTATCGCCCATACGGTCATAGGCTTTTGCTGCGGTGCGTTGTTGATGAGAAAGGAGAGTCTTGAGGTGCGTCTTCTGAAACTCTTCGTTGTAGCGGCGTTGCTGCTTGTCGGAGGTTTCATTCTCAGCGGCATATTGCCGGAGAACAAACGCATATGGAGTCCGAGTTATGTGCTGATTACCTGCGGAATGGCGGCAGCTTTGCTTGCAGCTATATCATATTTCACTGATGTGAAAGGTTATCGGAAGGGAATGGCTTTCTTCGAATCTTTCGGCGTCAATCCACTGTTTCTGTATGTATTGGGAGACATAGCGGGGATAATTCTTGGTGCGACTCATGCCAGACAGGTGATTTATGACTGGATTTTAGGTTGGAGCGTTGTTCCTGAACTCGCATCGGCGATATACGCAGTCTCGCTGATGCTTGTCTGCGGTCTTGTGGCACTCCCGCTCTACCGCCGGCGTATCTATATTAAAATTTGAAGCGTACCTGTAGGATTCGCAGATCAAGGCGTATCGAATGTGTTAACGCGTGCTTATAAGCTGTAAAGATGATTAAAATAAATCATACCGGTCGTGTTTTGGCGTTAAAGAGAGGATTAAAACATTATTTATTTAGGTATGAAGAAACTATTGCTTACACTTATGGCGGCGCTTATGGCTGTAACGGCAGCGAACGCATCGATTTTCGACAAATACACCCTCAGACGCAGCGATCTTCCCGAGGAGGCTCAGACCATGCTTACGGAATACTTTCCGAAAGCGAAGGTAAGTATGATCAAGGTCGACAAGCACCTGTTGAAAAAGACAGATTACGATGTGCGGCTGTCGAACGGAATCAAGATTGAATTCAGTAACAAGGGGAAATGGACCTCCGTAGACTGCGGAAAGAAAGAACTTCCCGAAGGGTTGGTTCCCGGAGCGATACGCAGATATATAGCGAAGAACTTCAGTGAACTGAAAGCCGTCAGCATCTGCAAGCGCAGTGGCGGCTACGACATAGGACTATCCGATGGAAATACCCATCGTTTCAACCTCCTCCACCAGTACAAAGGCACTGTCGCCGCCAAAGATTGACCGCCACAAACACAAAAACAGAGAGGCGGCGTTGCGCTCCATTGCGCAACGCCGCCTCTCTTGGTGCGGATTTATTATTTCGGAGCTGGCAAAAATAGAAGACGTTGAAAATCATTTGATTTTTCAACGTCTTATTTCAATGTTCTTCCCTCCCATGATTGGGCATTTAAGGTTCATGTCTTCTTGCTATTTTGCATATCAAATATCGTTAAATTGGGTAATGAAATACGTCCAAATTGGGTAATACATCGGATTAAAAATTACCGATATTGACAACTTTTATTGTGCTATTTTTCCACTTGATGTATTCCTGTTGGTCGTTGGTGATGACAAGAAGGTTCTCGCAGTGGAGTTCTTCGGCGGCTTCGACGAGGGCGTTGAGTTCGCGTTTGCGGGTTTTCTCGGAGGTCATGTCGTAGCAGACTTGGATCAGTTGCTCGACTTTTGTGCCTTTGCGGGTAACGAAGTCGATCTCTTTGTCGTTGCGTGTGCGGTAATAGAACAGTGTTTGTCCGGGAATATAGCCACGGCGCAGCAATTCGACAAACACTTGGTTCTCCAGCAGGCGACCGAGGTTCTCGCTGTGATTGAATGCGGTGCTTTGCACAAATCCATTGTCAACCACATACACCTTTTTAGGTGCTTTGGTCATCAATTTCAGTTTGTTGTTGAAACGCGGCAGGTAGAAGAAGAGATATGGTTCTGCAAGATAGTCACAGAATTTTTTTGTCGTTGCAACGCTTGACAACCCAAGCTCTCCGGCAAGGTCATTGGCAGATATGGGATTGCAGAAGTTGGAGAGCAGGTAAGTGGCAAGATTATATAGGTCGGTTGTGTTCCTCACCTTATGGCGTTTGGCAACATCTTTCAGCAGGATGGAATCAAACAGCGTCGAAAGATAACTCTTGGTGATGCTACGTGCCGGGATTGTTTCCGGGTAACCGCCGTTGCGCATATAGTCATCAGCAAGCGTTATAGCCTGAGCAGCTTGTTCTTCCAGTTGCGGACTGACATTCCTCCAGTTCATCGTTTCTTCAAGGCTGAACGGGAGCATCTCGATCTGGAGATAACGCCCTGTAAGGACGGTAGCCATTTCGCGACTCAGCATATTGGCATTACTGCCCGTGATTACGAGGTTCTTGCCTCGACGGTAGAGCTTACTGACCCAAAGATCCCAGCCGGGAAGATTCTGGACTTCATCAAGCAGCATGAAGTCATAGCCTGGATAGACATCTTCAAGTGCTGACATCGCCAAGTCTTCATCCCACTTTTCAAGCAACTGATTGTCGTCGAAGTTGAGATAAGCGAAATTCTTGCCCTGCAACATAAGCAGAGCAAATACCGATTTGCCCACTCGGCGAGGCCCGGTTATAAGTTTGATAAGCGGATTTTGCAACAGTTCGTCGGCGTCATACCTTGTATGCCGTTGCTGATAAGGGCGCGACATCAGTTCATCTCGCTCTGCCCGCTGATTGAGTATCGTTGTTTTCATTGCAATCTGTTTTAGAAACTGTTTAAATTTATTACGAAAAAAACATTATAAAGAATCTTTCGGGAATTTTGAGGTTCTTTTGGCTGCTTCCGCCAAGTTTCGGCAGTCGAAACCTTTCGGTTTCTCCTTTCTCAACTCGCGGAATCACCTCAAAAATAACTCTCAATCTTCCTCGAAAATAAATTTAAACAGTTTCTTAGACTGCAAATATAGCTAATTTTATTCATTTGTATCTCTGTATTGAACAAAGTAGGCAATATTTTATTCAATAGACTTTCGCCAACTTACTGTTTTTAATATAATATCCTGTTAACTTCGATAGAAGTTCGATGCTTTTGAATCATATCAAAGCATGGCGGCAATCTGTTTTTCCACAGCCGTGCGTATAAACGAGTTGATGGATACTCCAGCCTGTTTTGCGAGGTAAGCTACACGGGAGTGAATGTCGGGAGTAAGACGCACGTTCAAAGAGCCGGAATATTCTGTCGGATAGGGGTATTACAAAAAAATCGCTGAAACCGTCTTGGTTTCAGCGATTTGCGGCATCTTGCCGATTTGTTCTGTGATCCGGTTGGGATTCGAACCCAAGACCCACAGCTTAGAAGGCTGTTGCTCTATCCAGCTGAGCTACCAGACCTGCCGTTACCGTTGCGGAGAAACTCTCGCTCTGGTTTGCAACCGCAAAGTTATATAAAATTTCGGAAACTGCAATCGGTTAATCATTAAAAATCTATTTTCATGGCTATAATTTGAATTATTTAAGAAAAATTTCCTTAATAATTTTACGGATTGCGGAAATAATCATAAATTTGCAAGAAGAACTGTTCTGTGGTAGCCTCTCTGTCTGTTTTCAATATGGGGCAGGTGAATAGAGACAGCCGACGACGATAAGAAAACTGAATAAAATAATCTAATAATTAATTTAAAACTGCTATGTGGTTATCAAACTCGTCTGTAGGACGTAAATTCGTAATGGCCCTGTCGGGTGCATTCCTCGTCCTATTCGTAACTTTCCATTGTTTGATGAACGCCGTAGCCATCTGCTGGCCCGCAGCATACAACTCGGTTTGCGAATTCTTAGGCGCAAACTGGTATGCACTGGCGGCTTCAGCTGTCTTGGCTCTCTTCATCATCGTCCACATCATCTACGCTGTGATGCTTACCGTGCAGAACCGCAAGGCACGCGGTAACGTGCGCTATGCCATCTCCAAGACTCCCAAAAGCGTGGAATGGTCGTCAAAGAACATGTTCGTGCTCGGTATCGTGATCCTCGCATTCCTCGTGGTTCACCTTATCCAGTTCTGGGCAAAGATGCAGCTCGTTGAGATCCTCGGTGATCACGGCACTGTGCCCCCTGCGGCAGGTACGCTCTTCATCCAGATGGCTTTCTCTGAGGTTTGGACTCCGATTGTCTACATCATCGGTTTCATCGCTCTCTGGTTCCACTTCAACCATGGTTTCTGGTCGATGTTCCAGTCTATCGGCTGGGATAACAATGTCTGGATTCCCCGCTTGAAGAAAGTGGCTTGCGTATGGGCTTCGCTTGTGGTGCTTTGCTTCATCGCACAGGCTATCGTCTTCACCGTAAGAGCCAACGAAAACTATTACATCAAGAACGAGGCTCTCCGCGAACAATACAAGGATATGGTATGGCCTATGATGGAGAAGGATTTCGGTCCTGACATGGCGCAGCTCGGCATGCAGATCAAGATGTCTCCCTACAGCCAGGTTTCCATGGGTCTCCGTCAGATGGAGCAGCAGCAGGCTCAGCAGATCGAGCAGCTCAGCACTCCCGAGGGTAAAGACTATGTGAAAAACAATCCTCAGATGCAGACTCAGCTTGAAAACATGACCAAGCAGCACAAGTCGCTTGAGAATGTAGTCAAATTCTTCGATTATCTCGAGCAGGCTGACAACAAACCCGAATTAGAAATTCCCGGCCAGCCCGGACAACCCCAGTAATTAGCGATATGGAAGCAACAGATAAAGTAAGAGTAATGAATCCGGCCGATTCCAAGATCCCGGAGGGTCCTGTCGCTGAAAAATGGACCAACTATAAAGCTCATCAGAAACTCGTAAACCCGGCAAACAAACGTAAACTTGACGTGATCGTTGTCGGCACAGGTCTTGCAGGTGCTTCTGCAGCCTCAACTCTCGCAGAGATGGGTTTCAACGTGCTTAATTTCTGTATTCAGGATTCACCCCGCCGTGCACACTCTATCGCGGCTCAGGGTGGTATCAATGCAGCCAAAAATTATCAGAACGACGGTGATTCCGTTTACCGCCTGTTCTATGACACTGTGAAGGGTGGTGACTACCGTGCCCGTGAGGCTAATGTATACCGTCTCGCAGAGGTCTCTAACAATATCATCGACCAGTGTGTGGCACAGGGTGTGCCTTTCGCACGCGAATACGGCGGTCTCCTCGCCAACCGTTCATTCGGTGGTGCTCAGGTGAGCCGTACATTCTACGCCAAAGGTCAGACCGGTCAGCAGCTTCTTCTCGGTGCATACAGCTCGCTCAACCGCCAGATCCAGCTCGGCAAGGTCAAGAGCTATAACCGCTATGAGATGCACGAACTCGTGCTCATCAAAGACAAGGACGGTGTTGAACGCGCACGCGGCATCATCGCCAAGAACCTCGTTACAGGTAAGTTCGAGCGCTTCGCAGCTCACGCCGTAGTTATCGCCACCGGCGGTTACGGTAATGCATATTTCCTTTCTACAAACGCGATGGGTTGCAACTGCTCCGCAGCCATGGCATGCTACCGCAAGGGCGCATACTTCGCAAATCCCGCGTTCGTTCAGATTCACCCAACATGTATCCCCGTTCACGGCGACAAGCAGTCAAAGCTTACACTTATGTCAGAATCGCTCCGTAACGATGGTCGTATCTGGGTTCCCAAGAAGCTTGAAGATGCAGTAAAACTTCAGAAAGGTGAAATAAAAGGTAGCGACATTCCTGAGGAAGACCGCGACTATTATCTGGAGCGCCGTTATCCGGCGTTCGGTAACCTCGTACCCCGTGACGTGGCTTCACGCGCGGCAAAAGAGCGTTGCGATGCCGGTTTCGGTGTGAACAACACCGGTCTTGCCGTGTTCCTTGATTTCTCTGAGGCTATCAACCGTCTCGGCATCGACGTGGTTCGTCAGCGTTATGGCAACCTCTTCGACATGTACGAAGAGATCACGGACGTTAACCCGGGTGAGTTCGCACGTGAGGAGAATGGCGTTAACTATTACAATCCGATGATGATCTTCCCCGCTATCCACTACACAATGGGTGGTATCTGGGTAGACTATGAGCTTCAGACTTCAGTCAAGGGTCTCTTCGCTATCGGTGAGTGTAACTTCTCTGACCATGGCGCTAACCGTCTTGGCGCTTCGGCTCTCATGCAGGGTCTTGCCGACGGTTACTTCGTGCTTCCCTACACAATTCAGAATTACCTCAGCGACCAGATCACCGTTCCCCACTTCAAGACTGATACTCCTGAATTCGACGAGGCTCAGAAGAAGTGTGAGGATGCCGAGGCGAAACTTCTCAACATCAAGGGCACACGCTCTGTGGATTCAATCCATAAGGAGCTCGGTCACATCATGTGGGAATACGTCGGCATGGCACGTGACAAAGAGGGTCTTCAGCTTGCGCTTGAGAAGCTCAAAGAGATCCGCAAGACTTTCAACTCCGATCTTTTCGTGCCCGGAACAACAGAGGGTATGAATATCGAGCTTGACAAGGCGTTCCGTCTCAACGACTTCATCACAATGGGCGAACTTGTCGCTTACGACGCTTTGAACCGTAACGAAAGCTGCGGCGGTCACTTCCGCACAGAGTATCAGACACCCGAGGGTGAGGCTCTCCGCGATGACAAGGATTATTTCTACGTTTCCTGCTGGGAATACGAAGGCAGCGACGAGAAAGCACCCGAGCTTATCAAAGAGACGCTTCACTACGAGGCAATCAAAGTTCAGACACGTAACTACAAGTCATAACAACCCTTAAAACAGAATTCAACAATGGAAGAAAATATAATGAAAGTCAACCTTAAGGTGTGGCGTCAGGCCGGACCTAAGGAGAAGGGCGCATTTGTGACTTACAGTGATGTTGAGACAACGCCCGACACCTCATTCCTCGAGACTCTCGATATTCTCAACGAGAGCCTTATCGAGAAAGGTGAAGAGCCTATCGTGTTCGATCACGACTGCCGCGAGGGTATCTGCGGTATGTGCTCGCTTTATGTCAACGGTCATCCTCACGGTCCCGCTACAGGCGCCACTACCTGCCAGCTTTACATGCGCCGTTTCGCCAATGGCGAGACAATCACTGTAGAGCCTTGGCGTTCTGCTGCATTCCCGGTGATAAAAGACCTTATGGTAGACCGTAACGCGTTCGACAAGATCCAGCAGGCAGGCGGCTATGTTAGCTTCAATTGTGGCGGTGCACAGGATGCCAACGCCCTCCCGATCTCCAAGGTTAATGCCGACGAGGCTATGGATTCGGCAAGCTGTATCGGTTGCGGTGCCTGTGTGGCAGCATGTAAGAACGGTTCGGCTATGCTCTTCGTTTCCGCGAAGATAAACCAGCTCTCTTACCTCCCGCAGGGTGAGGTGGAGAAAGACCGTCGCGTCCGTGCAATGGTTGCCAAGATGGACGAACTCGGTTTCGGTAACTGCACCAACACCGGTGCCTGTGCAGCTGAATGTCCGAAAAACATCAAGCTTGCCAACATCGGTCGCATGAACCGTCAGTTCATCGCCGCCAAGTGCAAAGAATAAGACAGTAAGTAACAATATGAAAGTCGTCCGAATTTTCATTCGGACGACTCTTTTTTTATCTGAATCTATATTTTTTAAGGATTTTTTTATTAATTTTGAGATTAATACCTTATAAAACTCATCAACATTATGCACATCTTCACTTTCTTTAGAAAAAGTTTCTTTAAGAGATTGTTTATATTAGCTCCTGCTTGTTGTTTCTCTTATGTCTGCGGATTAGGGGCAATAATCTCCGGTATTGTATATGATGAATCTGACAAGCCAGTAGAGTATGCTTCGGTGCGCTTAAGTTCAGAGGATTCAAAATACATTAAAGGTGGAGTTTCGACAGAAAAAGGTGTGTATTTCATTGACGGGCTTGAAAACGGGAAATATATAATTTCATTTTCTTGTGTGGGATATGAATCCCGGAGCATACCATTCGAAATATCGAATGACAATAACTTGAACCTTAATGTGAATCTGAAAACCACTCATACATCTCTTGATGAGGTTGTCGTGACCGGAGACAGGTTTATCCGCACTGCGGATGGATTGAAGATATATCCCGACAAGCAACAGAAAAAACATTCCGGTTCCGGGTTTGACTTAATAAACAATCTTATGATTCCCGGTGTGTCGGTGGATGTTGCAAAGGGTTCTGTGCGTGCATTCGGTGGCAGCGTTGCCATCTATATAGATGGTATGAAATCCGATTACCGTGAGATGCAGCAATTGCGACCGGAAGATGTGGAATCTGTGCAGTATATGGAAGCTCCGACAGGTAAATATGCGGGAGACAACGCCAGTATCAATATAATTCTCAAAAAACGTACTTCCGGTGGTTACGTTTCAATAGATGCGCTTCAACGGCTGGGTTATCTTAACGGTGACTACAATCTCGCTGCAAGATATTATAACAAGAATACTCAGTATACTCTATATGGCGGTATTGATTATAACAAGATTAATGGTAATAGGTTAGATAAACAGGAAACAATACTGTTCCCATTGGAACCGATAGATCGCAACTACGCGACAGCGGGTTCCCGAATGAGCAACAACAATCAATATGCCCAGTTTAGGATAAGGAATAAAAATGATAGGCGAACTTTAAGGGCGACATTCAATTTCCTTAGAAATGCTACTCCTGAAGATTTCACATCCTATATGCTTACATATTCCGGAAATACGATCGGCAATAGGAGGGTGGATGCTTCTCAGAACACGGTTACAAGGAATTATCAATACAACCTCGGTTTGAGTGGAAATTTTAAACTGAATCATAATCAGATGATTGATGCTTCGGCAAACGCGACGGCTTCACGCAACCATTATGATTACTGTTATACAGAAAACAACGAAGCTGCAATATCAAATACTTTGGAAAATCTCTATAATTTTCAAGGGAATATCAATTATATTAAGAACTTTAACAACAGTAATTCCTTGACAATAAAATTATTTGAATTGTTCAATGTCTCTTCTGCTGACTATCGTGGCACAAACAGTTCCTGGCAGCATTTATGGACATCTGAAACTATACTTTTCGCTGAATATGCCCGGCAATTGTGGGGTATAGCATCATTGCGCCTTACCCCTGGAATGTCGGCTCAGGTATACAGGCAGCATGGGCATGACAGGGTCTCTAAATTCGGTCCGAGGGCACAGATCGTGTTCACCTTGAAGCCGGCAAGAAACCAATTCATACAGCTTAACGGCTTCTATGGAAATTCCTATCCGGAACTTTCATATATGAACGGGGCAACCCAACAAGTTGACATGATTCAACAGAAAAAGGGTAACCCTGACCTTAAGCAAACCAAGCTGACTACTGCCATGGGGGTGTATGGAATCGGATTCAAACGCCTTCCTTCAGGCAATGCTTCAGTATAATGGTGCGGATGATCTGCCTCTTCCTTCATACTTCATTGAGAAGGATATGCTTGTGCAGACATTTGACGGTAACGGGATATGGCGTCAACTGAACGGCAGCCTGTCCGCAACATGGACTCCTTCGAATATTTTCAATATGCAGGCAGGAGGCGGATACATGTATAACCGTTATTCCAGAGTGGCAGACCTTTCCGCGGCATGCTGGTACGCAACGTTATCGGCAAATATTTACCTCAAGGATTTTGCCATCTTCTTGCGTGGCTCCACACCTCAGAAGGCGGTTTCGCTTGAACTTGAAACTGTAAAGACGATCTGGCAATACTCCATATCGGCGACATGGTCCAAAGGTCCGTTCCGGGCAGAGGTTGGATTCAACAATCCTTTCCTTAAGCATCCCTATTATGATATGAATATCTTGTTACCTGTCTATAATAGTTCAAGCCGCAGGTATTCTAAAACAGACTCCCAGTCTGCATATCTGAAGCTGTCTTATTATTTCGATTTCGGCAAAAAGACTAAACATGACAAAGTCAACATTGACAAGACAATCAACAGTGGTATCCTGAAAGCAAATTGATTTCAATTTAATTTCTGGTAGACGCGGACATAGTCAATCTCGTAGCGGAGAGGGAACTGGGAGTCGTCGATTTTGCCGCCGTTGTCGCCACCGAGGGCGAGGTTGAGGAGGATGTAGTCTCCAAATCCCTTAAGGTCGTTGCTGAAGGGGTTTACGTCATGTGAGTCTCCACCGCCATGTTTTGCCTGCGAAAGGGGTATCTCATTAAGCAATTCTCCATCTACGTACATGCGTATCATCTCCGGATCCCAGTCCATCATCCATACATGGAACTTCGATGCCCACATAGGGTCTTTTCCCAGGAAATGCGAGAAGGGTACGCGGACACTGTCCCAGGCGTCTCGGTTGTTGTCGCCAAGCCAGCACGCATTGGCAAGTATTATAGGCTCTCCCTCTTTTGTGCGATAAAACTCCATCAGGTCGAGTTCTCCGTTTGCCGGCCAGCTGAGTTTGTTGCCGAGTGTCCATATTGCCGGCCATGCACCCCCTGTGACCGGAATCCGTGCCCTTACCTCAAGTCTGCCATAGCGATAATTGAAACTCTCCGACGTTGTGAGGCAGGAAGATGTGTATTTTATCCTCTCGCGTTGTCTGCGCCAGTCGCGGCTACCGGGTTCGTGCATCGGATTGGGACGATCTTCGAGACGTGCAGTTATTACAAGACAGCCGTCTTTTACTTCCGCGTTTTCCGGCTGATACCATTGGTCTTCATGGTTTCGCACAAAACCCTTTTCATAGTTCCAGTGAGAGGCGGGGGCGCCGTCAACATCAAATTCATCACTCCAGATGAGTCTGTAATCATGGTCATCAGCCATGGCGGGGAAAATTACACCACATGCCATTATCGCTGTCATAAGTTTCTTCATACTGTTTATATTGTCAGGTTAATGTAAGAATCAGTAGGCACCTGTCTTGCGGCGGTTTTTGCTGTTAGGATCGAAGGGGTTTGCCGTGGGATCGAAAATTTCCTCTTCTTCCTCTTCATTCTCGTTAGTCTGCTCGCGGTTGCGTTTGTCCTGTGCCGGCTTGTTTTTCTTTATGGCGTTAGGCTTCATCTGATCGATTGCAACAGCGAACACATCCCACTGCTCCTCTTTGTCCCAGTTTTTCTTTATGTTTATCACCTTGGGGTAATAATATGACAGATCCGGCTGGAGCTGCAGGTCATAGTTGCCTGTGTCGTATTCCCCGTTGCCGTTGAAATCCTCGATAAGGCGGGCGTAATATTTCCCGGGTGAGAGATACTTGAAAGTCACGCTGTTGTTCGCCACAGGCTCCGTGCGCACAATAGCGTCGCTTCCTGAAAGCAGTTCTACAAACGATGGTATAGCGGGGTCGAGTCCTGAAAGGTGAAACGTCAGCGAACAGTAGTCTTCCTCCTTCTTTGTGCTGAATTCCTGAGAAATCGGTCTTGTCGGTTTTCCGTATATTCCTATTGCTGCCATAGTGTCGGCAGCGAGCCTGTATTTCGTTTCATACGCCCATGGGTATTCCACTTTGAAATGTCGGGGAGATACACTGTCGCGTTGCATAAACGTGAACGGACTCTTTACGGGTTTCCACAGCGTGTCGACCATCTCTTCGAGACGGAATGCCGAAGTGTCGAGTTTGGCGAGAGGTGTGGCGAATTCAAACTCAAGAGGTAGGTAAACCTCCTGCTGGGTAGTCTTGAATGACACATCAAGAGTTATGTTCCTGATGGAATCCTCCACGGAAATCTTCTTCTGTTTATCGCTTTTCTTAGCCTTTTTAGGTTTCGGACGATTATAGTAGAACCGCAGCGAATCTGTGGTTTCGGACAGATTTCCTGTGGAATCGGTGCGCAGATATGTGGCGGCAATGCGCAGTGAGTCTGCATGCACCAGACGTTCGGGAAGCCAGTATATTATGGAGTCGTTTCGTGCACTCCGCTCTATCACAGCGTCTTCAATAGACTCCCCTGCTGGGTTGACCACTTTGAGTTCAGGGAGATTGTCGGCACGTGTATTGAATTTAAAGAATACCTTTGTTGTGTCGATACGCTCATATTTGGCGAGATACTGGGGGCGGATCTGCGAATTGAAAGTCCTGAGCAGGATGTCATTGGGGAGGAATCGCGTACGCATGCGGTTTGTTACGGTGTCAACTTCTCCAAGGGCATTGAAAATCGTATCTGTTGTTTCGACGGTTTCCGATCCGGGGGTGACGGTCACTTCATAGAAAGCCACGTCTTCTTCCGGGTTTCCATACTTATAGTCATTGTCTTTGTCATCAAGGGCAAAAACTCTGTATGTCCCCTCCTTGAGTCCTCTTATGGTAAATTGTCCTTTGTCATCAGTCTTTGCCACTCTCAGGAGAGGGGTCTTGATGAATGCGGAATCATTGAGATTCGAATGCACGCCCACAAGTATTCCCTGGCGCGGCTCAAGGTTTCTTGAATCCAGAACCATGCCCGAAATCCTCAGCGAGTCCAGAGTCTCCCCCGTAGAGAAAGTATAGGCGAACCCCTGTAGCTTGTTTGCCTCGTTATTGTCTTCAATGGCATCGGCGAAGTCGATGGTGTAGGTTGTGTTAGGCATAAGGGAGTCGAAAGTGACAGTCACTCTTTTGCCTACAGACGCCACTCTCGGTACCTGACGCGAAGGGGGCGACACCACAACCTTTGTGAACGCGTCCTTTACATTCACCAGCTCGTTGAAAGTGAGCGTTACTTTTGTCTTGTCGACGTTAAGTGCTCCTTGCGGCGGGTTGGCTGTCACAAATAACGGAGGATCCTCATCGCGTGCTCCTCCTGAAGGATTTCCGATATTGGCGCATGCCGCCGCAAGCACTACGATTGCGGCAAGCGATAGCGTCCGGCAGATTATTCCGTATGTGTCGGGAGAGAGATAACGCTTAAACTTTATCATATTTTCGCCTGATTCGTGGTTTTCAACGCCTCTCGTGTTTATACGGGAGCCCGCGGCTTCCGTACGGCAGGCGTTTTTCTTAAAAGAGTTCAAAAATAAGCAAAATTATTGAGAAATGCGGGCGGAAAAAGTAAATTTATGCCGTGAATGCTCAAAACATCAAAAAAAAGCCGTATATTTGCAAGATGAAAAATAGACTTTCCACAGGAACTGTCGGTTTTGCGACATGTTTCCGTGGAATATCATCATAGAAACGAATTAATAAAAATAATAAAATAACAACAAAATCGAAATGCAGAACAAAGGGTTTATCAGCACCATTGCGATCCTTCTGGTATTGATTTGTGGTTTTTACATCTCTTTCAGCTTCGTCACTTCCCATTATGAGAAGAAAGCGAAAGAGTTCGCAGCCATGACCGCCAAGACCAGCGACGAGACCAATGATGTCTACAAACAAAGTCTGAAGCAATTCAACGACTCAATCGACAAAGAGAAAGTTTATCTGTGGTACACCTACAATCAGGTTCGCAAGATGGAGGTTGGTCTCGGTCTTGACCTGAAAGGTGGTATGAATGTGGTTCTTGAGATATCGGTTCCCGACATCCTTCGCCAGTATGCGTCGGGCGACGCCCAGCTCGCCCAGATCAACGCCGCCATCAAGAAAGCCGAGGCAGACGGCGGCAAGGGCAGTGACAAGGATTTCGTGTCGCGCGTGGCTTCCTACATACAGCCCGGCGTCATGGCAAGCCTTTTCGTACGTGAAGGCGAATACATGGGTAATCTGAAATCAAACGCTTCCAACGAAGAGGTGACTTCCGCTCTGGAGAAGCAGGTAGACAGTCAGGTAGACGCTGCGTTCAACATATTCCGCACTCGTATCGACCAGTTCGGAGTCGTGGCTCCAAACATCCAGAAGCTTCAGGACAAGAACGGTCAGATCCTTCTTGAGCTTCCCGGTGTAAAAGAACCGGAACGTGTTACCGAACTTCTGAAATCAAGCGCAAACCTCGAGTTTTTCGAAGTTTACAACTATAATGAGATTCTTGGTGATCTCCAGCGCTTCGCCGCCGCTTTCGCACAGCAAGACACTGTAAACCACCTCAATGTAATCGAACTCCTCGGCGGTCCGCAGCGTGCCGGTTCTCCGATTGTGGGTATGGTGACTCCCGCCAACAAGAACCTTGTTGACTCTGTGATGAACACAGAGCTTGCAAAGCGCACTCTTCCGTCAGACCTCTCTCTGATGTGGTCTGTGAAGCAGGCTGAGTTCCCTGTGACAGACGCCAACGGAAACGTTGTCAAGAAAGACAACGGCGATGACAAGACAGTAGGTTACTGGGAGCTTATCGCGCTAAAGGGTGATGCTGTGCTTGAAGGTGATGCCGTCACATCGGCTTCTTCGGAATATGACAACATGCAGGGTAACATGGTCAACATGAAGATGAACGACCGCGGAGCGCAGGAATGGGCTACCATCACCCGCAACAACATCGGTCGTCCCATCGCCATTGTGCTTGACGAGCATGTATATTCATTCCCCAATGTCAACAATGAGATCACGGGCGGAAGCTCTCAGATCACAGGTAACTTCACACCGGAAGAGGCAAATGACCTTGCAAACGTGCTGAAGTCTGGAAAAATGTCGGCGAAGGTGAATGTTGTCAGCAACAACGTGATCGGTCCGAGTCTCGGTGCGGAGGCAATCCAGATGGGTTTCATCTCCTTCATCGTGGCGATTATCCTTCTCATGATTCTCATGGTGGCATACTATGGCTGGATTCCCGGTCTTGTAGCTAATGTGGGCCTTATCCTCAACCTCTTCTTCACACTCGGTATCCTCGCATCGCTTCAGGCAGTGCTCACGCTTTCCGGTATAGCCGGTATCGTGCTTGCTCTCGGTATGGCGGTCGATGCCAACGTTCTTATCTTCGAACGCACCAAGGAAGAGCTCAAGAGCGGCAAGAAACTCCGTCAGGCTATTGCCGAGGGTTATGGCAATGCCTTCTCGGCGATCTTTGACTCCAACCTTACTTCGGTCATCACCGGTGTGATTCTTCTCTATTTCGGTTCCGGTCCCATCAAGGGCTTTGCAACCACTTTGATTATCGGTATCGTCTGCTCGTTCTTCACGGCAGTGTTCCTTACCCGCATCGCATTCGACCTTATCACCAAGAACGGTCGTTGCGCGAACATGACATTCACCACAGCTCTCAGCCGCAACTTCCTTACCAGTCCGAAGGTCAACTTCATGGGCAAGTCGAAGGCTGCTGCCGCAGTGTGGATCGCGCTGATTGTCGTCAGCATCGCTTCGCTTGCGATCCGGGGCATGAACCAGGGTATCGATTTCTCAGGCGGTCGCAACTATGTGGTGCAGTTTGAGAAAGATGTAGACCGTCAGGCAGTGCAGGAAAAGCTTCTCGACCTCTTCCAGACAAAGGCAAACGATCCTACTGTCTCGGTAGCCGTGATCAATATCGACAATCCTTCCAAGCTTCGCATCTCCACAAACTATAAGATCGCCGAGGAGTCGGAAGGCATCGAGAACGAGGTGGCTTCCATACTTTACGAGGGTCTTAAAGACGAGCTTACTGTAAACGGACAGACAATGAGTCTGGATGCTTTCTCCGTGTCTGATGAAAGCCACGGTATCATCTCGATTCAGAAGGTAGGTCCTTCAGTTGCCGACGACATGAAACGCGACGCGGCGTGGGCATTGGGAATTGCGGTTGTCTGCATGTTCCTTTACATCCTTCTCCGTTTCCGCAACATCGCCTTCTCGGTCGGTGCCGTATGTGCGGTGGCACTCACAGCGTTCCTCATCGTAGGTTTCTACTCCATCTGCTGGGGCTTCCTTCCCTTCTCGATGGAGATCGACCAGTCGTTTATCGCTGCCGTGCTTACAATCATCGGTTATCAGATCAATGACACAGTGGTTGTGTTCGACCGTGTGCGCGAGATGATCGGCATCTATCCGAAAGAGGATCGCTTCAAGACATTCAACAAGTCTCTGAACCAGACATTGGGACGTACGGTGATGACATCGTTCTCCACTCTGCTGGTGCTCCTCTGCATCTTCTTCCTCGGTGGCGACACAATCCGTTCGTTCACATTCGCCATGATCTTCGGTGTGGTTGTCGGTACATTCTGCTCTCTTTTCTGCGCAGCTCCGATAGCTTATTCAATCATGGCTCGCAACAGCAAAAAGAACGGCAGCGTTGCAGAAGCCGATGGCAAGCCCGCCCTCGAAGGCAACCGTCGTTTCAAATAAACCTGCTTCCGAATATATCCACTCAAGTGGAAAATGTTAAAAAGAAAGGGAATCATGCGATTCCCTTTCTTTTTAACATTTTATTCGCAACCAACTGATGTTTGGCGCGGTTATATTGTCACAGGCGTGTCAATCAATCCTCGCCTGCATATCGCTATGAAAACGATGGTAGGAACACTTGCAGTAATTATCATAATGTCATTGTCGTCAACGGCGGCATATGCCCGTAACAATGTTAAAAGCATAACGGCGGAAGATCTGGTGACAAAGGTCTACGGCGCTTTGTCGCCGGAATGCTCGAAAGCAGAGCTCCTCGGAGGATGCGTGTCTGAATTCAATCTCTCACCGTCGGAGGAGGACAACGGCATGTGGCTCGACAGTTCTGAGGGGTATTGTCTCAGCTATTATGGAATGATTGTGCCGCAAGTCTCCGCCATCGCCTCCATAGAGCGTGATTCCGTGGCGAATTTCGGCTTCTTTTTCCTCTTCCCTTATACAATATCAAACAGGGAGGACATGAACCGCAGACAGGCTGAATTTTGCGGATGTCTCCTTCAGGAGATGAAAGACATAGGCATGACGCTTGCGGTGATCTCAGGCTCGGACTCTCTTTTCGAGCTGGCGGGCGACTACATGGGAAACTATGTGACGGTGCGTCTCACAGATGAGGGTGCCGGAGCGTCGGGCAGATACGTTCTCTGTCTTTATGTGGAGCCTGACGGCTTTACCCCTGCCGATGACTTTGCCGCCATTTGAATAATAAACACCCCGAAGGTCTGTGTGACCGCCGGGGTGTTTTCTTCACATATAATAATTTTAAACTATAGTTATTTAAACGTTAATTTTTTAACTATATTGTCGCGAAGGTTATTTTTTTGCAGTCTTTGAGAGAAGATGTTTCACTGCTCCTGCGAGCTGTGCGTCGTTGCCGCTGAGTTCGTCGGCGGGGTTGTTGTAGATAAGCACGTCCGGATTGAGCTGATGGTTCTCAAGTACGTTGCCCTGCATGTCGACGCTTGTCACCTGCGGAATGCCGAAATAGAGACTCGGGTCAATCTGTGTCTCCCACCATACGGCGGTCATCGTGCCGGGGATAGGAGCGCCTACCACATCGCCGATTCCAAGAGTCTGGTAGACGAACGGTGTGCCGTGCGCGTCGCTGTAATTGCTTTCGTTCACAAGCATCACCGAGGGTTTTGTCCATTGCGAGAACGGTTCGGAACCGATATATTTTCCGCGAGGCATGAATCTCACATATTCCTTGCCGCCAAGAAGCAGCGCGATGTCATTGTGGAGCCAGCCGCCGCCGTTGAAGCGGGTGTCGACGATTACCGCATCGCAATTGCGGTATTTGCCGAGAAGCTGGTCGTAGACGGTCTGATAGCTGCTGCCGTCCATCCCTTCTACATGCACGTAACCGATCTTGCCTCCGGAGAGGGAATCGACTACAGCCTGATTGTGTTCAACCCAGCGTTTGTAAAGATGGTCGGAAAGATACCATTTCTGCATAGGCTTGATTTCTGCGAAATCCGTCTTGCCGTCGGCACGTCTTATTTCCAGACGGGTCTTCTTGCCCGCTTTCCCTTCGAGAAGCGGATAGTAGTCTTTTCCTGCCTCGATTTTTTTGCCGTCAACCGACATGATGATATCACCCGGTTTTACATTAACTTTCCTGGCGGCAAGAGGACCACGGGGAAGCACTTCCGTAACCTTTAGTCCGTCGCCCTCGTATGCCGGGTCGAAGAATGCTCCGAGTTCGGCTGTCTGGAGAGAAGCGCCGTCTGCACGGTGTCCCGAGCCGGTGTGCGATGCGTTGAGCTCTCCGAGGATTTCGCTCATGAGAATGGAGAAGTCCTCGTTGTTGTTGATATAGGGGAGGAACTGGCGGTAGTGCTCGCCATATCCTGTCCAGTCGATGCCGTGAATGTTTTTGTCGTAGAATTTGTCGTTCACCTGACGCACCATATGGTCGAAAATGTATTCACGCTCAAGCGAAGGCTTGCGGTCGTAGGGAGCCTCGAACTCGATGTTTTCCGTTGACCCCTTGGCAAGGTCTATCTTTTTGAGACCGCTGCCGGTGATAAGGAAGATGTTCTCACCCTTTGCGTCAGTCTCGATTCCGCCGCTGACACCCTTTATAAGCACTTTGGTGTCGCCCTTCTTGAGGTCACGCTCCATGAGGTTATAGCCTCCTTCGGTGGCGCGTGCCACGTAATAGAATTTGGTGCCTTTGGGGTTCATGAAGTAATCACCAACGAATGCCGAACTGCCGGTAAGACGTGCCATGCGGTGCTTGCGGTTGGCAAGGTCGAAAGTGAGATCTTTGCTCTTGTCATCTTTCTTGTCGTCTTTCTTACCTTTTTTCTTATCCTTCTTGTTGCCTTCCTTGGCTTTCTCCTCTTTCTCTTTTTTCTCTTTCTCTGCCTTCTCCATCAGAGCGATTTCCTCTTCGGTGGCATTGAAATTGTCCCAAGCCTCGCCATCGAGCGCCATCATGAGAATGTCGCCCTGATTACCCCATGAGCCCTGGCTCTTCATGCCGTATTTGCCGGTGTGGTAGGTTATTGCCTTGCCACCGAGCACCCATTTCGCGTTGCCGTCTGAATAGCCGCTTTCCGTGAGGTCTATCACCTCCGTGCCGTCAGCTTTTACAAGGGCGATGTCGGTATTGTTCCATCCGCCGATGCCGATATAGTCGGCAAGAAGCCATTTGCTGTCGGGACTCCATGAGAAAGAGACATCCCCGTCGGTATATGAATAATTGTATTTGCCATCGAGCGCGGTGTTCACTTTCTTGGTCTTGGGGTCTATCACGCGTATCTCGGTGCGGTCCTCAAGGAAAGCTATCTTGTTTCCGTCCGGGCTGAAAACCGGCTGCTGTGCAGCTGTGGCGCATTTGTAGAGCGGTTCCTCCACAATCTCGGTTGCGTAGGCGAACTGTTTCTCGTCCGGATTCTGGATGGTTGCGGTGAAAAGCTGCCAATAGCCGTCACGGTCAGAGTCATATACAAGTGTGCGTCCGTCTTTTGAGAAAGACACATAACGTTCCTGTGCCGGAGTGTCGGTGATTCTCTTGGTAGTCTTGTATTTGGCATCTGTCACGTATACATCGCCGCGTATAACGAAAGCAAGCTCATTGCCGGAGGGAGAGACTGCCATGGTCGTGGCGCCGCGGTCGGTGAAATACTTCACACGGTCTCCGTCATACTGGTCGGCGATGATTTCCACTGCGAGTTTCTGAGGCTCGCTGCCTGGGCGCATTGTGTATATGTCACCGTCCCATGAGAACGCGAGTGTGCCGTTGCCGGCGGCGGAAAGGTGGCGCACCGGGTGTTTGGCAAACTTGGTCAGCTGTTTCTTGCTTTTGCCGTCTGCGGTTGCCTCATACACATTGAGAGTGCCGTCTTCCTCGCTGATGAAGAAGAAGGAATTTCCGTCTGCCTTCCAGACCGGGTTGAGGTCATGTCCGTTGAATTTTGTCAGCTGGGTGAATCTGCCGTTGTCGTAGAGCCATATGTCGGATGTGCCGGAAGAACGCTCATGCTTGCGCCATATGTTCTCGAAACCCTTCTTGTCCTGATAGAGCACTTTGCCTGATTCCGACACGCTTGCAGCTCCCATCGGAAGTGAGAGGAAGAGCTGCGGGCGCAATCCCGGTTCGGAGATGTCGAGTTTCCAGGTCTGGTTTAGGAACGGAGCGCGTGAAGACTCCCTGGAGGGCATGCCTGAGGTCGAAAAAAGAATCTCGTGGTCATTGAGGAAAGCTATCGGGGTCTCCGATCCGCTGTTGGTGGTCAGTCTTACCGGAGTGCCGCCTGATGCGTTGATGGAAAAAATATCCATTGAACCCTCGCGGTTGCTGGAGAAAATGATTTTCGAGCCGTCCGGACTCCATATCGGTGCGGTGTCGTAAGCCTGGTTGGAAGTTAGCTGGGTGGCTTTGCCTCCCTTCACCGGAACCGTGAAAATATCGCCCTTGTAAGTAAAGGCGACTGTAGCCCCGTCGGGAGAAATTGCGACATTGCGCAGCCATCGGGGTGATTCCGCCGAGGCTGTGATGGCGGCGCATCCTAAGACCGCCGTGAGTAGCAGATTCTTCATAAGCTGTTATTGTTGATTAAGTTCTTAAGCTCGTTGTAAGGTTCGAGGAAGAAAGGTCTGTCGTTGAGGTGAGGGTGGGGGATTGTCAGTTCCGGGGTGTCCATGATGATACCCTCCACATCCATTATGTCAATATCAAGAACACGGTCTTTGTATGAGCCGTCGGGATTTCTGTGCTTCTCCGTGTTGATTGAAGCCTCGATTTCCTGCAGCGCAGCCAGGACTTCCATCGGTTGCATTTCGGAGATGAACGCCATCCCTACATTCAGGAACCTGTTCTTGGAATCAAAACCCCAAGGTTCGGATTCGATATGGTGGGAGAGTTCGAACCATCCGAATTTTTTCTCTATTGCGGACACTGCGCGTGTCAGGTTCATGAGTCTGTTTCCGAGGTTAGAGCCGATATTGATATAATACACCATAATTTATACGTGGAATTGGTTGAGTTGTGACATAAACATACACGATTGTTGCAAATGTAGTGAAAATACCTGCAGCATCCAAAAAAAATTAGAAGCTGTTTAAAAAATAGTTTATTTTTAAACAGCTTCTAAATTGAGTGCCGTGTGAATATTGCGGAGATTATAGTAATGCCTTTATAATATCCAGATTGCATATAGAAAGCAACCTGCAGTAAGTCCCATCGCAAGGCTGATCAGCAACAACTTGTAACATCGCTGACGGATACAGAAATAAGACATTGCAATGTAATAAGCAACCAGAGAGGCTATGCCTATCCATAAGGACCATGAGGATATATGTCTTGTAACGGCTGATAAAATGCATACTGCCATTAAGGGCAGCAACAATATACTGAGTTGTCCTGCAGTCGGATTGTTAATTTTTTTAATCATACTCTAAAATAATCAAATAAATAAGATTAGTGCCATCTTCCATTACAAGCTTCATAACTCAACCATATGTCGGTAAGTCCAAGAACAGCGGAATCTGCTTGTAATTCAGTAATTTGGTGAAATCTCTCTGTCAATGATATTGATATCTAAAGCTTTTTCGATTTTCACAATCGTTTTCAATTCCATATTTGCTTTTCCGGAAAGATATCTGCTGACAATAGCAGGATCGACACCCATGAGTTCCGAAAGGTGAGCCTGGGTCATATGCTTAATGCGTAATGCTCTCTTGATTTTCATGGCAATACGGAACGAAGCCTTATACATGTCTCCGTTATCTTTTCTATCCATGGCTATTGTCCGTTCGGCTTTGCTTTCCTCTACTGCCACTTGTTCGAGCCTGTGTAAATCAATCTTCATCATTCTCCTCCATAAATTGTTTTAGTCCCTCCGGATCTATGATTCCTTTTTCTTGCAGGAAACTGCAAACTGTAAGGACTCGTTTGCGAATTTCTTTTTCGAGTACCGTTTCTTTGCCGGCACTATCAATATCCGGACAAGAATTGGTGTCTAAATTGATTTTTATCCCTCCATAGATTATGATATAACAACTTTTCGTCAATTCAATAGCATATATTCTGACAAGAGAAGGCTTGCTTGATCCCCAGCATTTAACCGGTAAATAGCCTGTATTGTATTTTTTACTCTTACCGCCGCCCTCTTGATTCTGCCTGAAATCGTTAGAGCTGTGGGGTTCGAAATACGTTCCAAAATCTATTCATATAACACCTCGGTCTTATAAATTATTGCAAAAATAGTAAAATAAATTGATTTATAAGTCAATTCTTGAAAATATAAAAAGTTTCTTAATAGCGGCAAGAGGAAAATCTTACCTTCAAAGGGAATTATTATATATTACAGACTCCCCGGGTGCCGGATTTGGCAACCGGGGAGTCTGTAATGTTATATGAAGATGCTTGTTTATAGGTCAATCATGCCGGAGAGGGGGAGGTTGTCGGAAGAGTTGCCGACGGAGATGGTGAAGCTGCCCGGTTCTACAACGAAGTCACGCAGGTCGGGGTTGTAGAAGGAGAATGCCTCCTTGTAGAAATGATTTTAAGTTATTATTTGTTGTTTTTGTTTTTCGGTTGTCTGTTTCCATCGAATCCTTGTTGACAGGAATTCGTATGCCTCTACTATATATGTCGCATCTCAAAAAAAAATCTATAGGTCGAAATGCGATTTTTTTTGAAAAAATTTTTGTTCCCTCAAATGATAGGTCTCCTTTATGGGGGTATAAAACGTTGGCAGTGTGAGTTTTCGCAAGCTCACACTGCCATATAAATGATTTCTAACGATTAGAAGATTAAGGTGTTTTTTTATAGATGTCGTTGAATGTTCTTACACATTACAGATCATTTCCTCAGTCCTCGACAAGACGCAAAAGGATCGCATCGGTTCCCGATGGGTCGGGACCACCTGCCCAGTCCTCCCATTCTCCTATGCCGAGATTGTCGTGAGTGCCGACATTGAAGTCGTATGTGTAATAATTGATGTCAAGACCATATTTTCCGGATTCATCGGGCGCCAGCCAGTATAAGGCACCGGGACGCTCCCATAAATCCCAAAAAAGAGGCTTGTATCTAACAGGATATCCTGCTGCTCCGTCTGTATCTGTTTCGGGGAAGTACTTGTATCTGTTGGCATATTGGACCACACCAGCCCAGCCAGCTCTCTGGCGGTTGTATCTTTCCGTCGGGGAAAGCTGCTTGAACCTGCCGTAGCCTGAAGCTCCGATAGGGAAGAAGAGGTTTGTGCCGGTGATTGTGTCGCAGACGAACACTCCCCTCATTCCTTTGCCGTTCAGGTTTCCTGCATCGCGTGCCTCATATGCGTCTTTTACGCTTTCGGCAACTGTGGAAGACTGATCTGTATAGAGCACTCCGTAACCGTATATGGTATTGCTGTTGCCGGTTATGGCGTCAAAGTCCGCTTTTTTCGGCAGACGGCATGTCTTGCCGTCAATTGTGAATGTGTCCCATGCTGTTTTAGAAGTCCTGATGTCAGCCCATTTTTTAGAATCCGACGAACCGGCGATGGCGAAATAACGCTCTGCCCCGTTCTTGTCGAACCATTCCGCTGTATTGTTGGAGGCGGCAATCGGGAAATCTGTGTTGAATTGTTTGAAATACGAGCCTTCGATAACCGGGTCCGCCGCCTCCTCGGTGGGGGTGACAAGGTTGAAGCTGTGCCACTTGGTGGTTGAACCCGGGAATGAAACCGGAGCGTATCCCTGTCTTACGAATATGAGGTGAATGCAGGTGTAGTTGTTATAGTAGATCTTGATTATTCCCGACCTCGGGGTGGATGTCGTGCCTTTGGGGCGGAATGTGAAATCTACTGTTGAGCCGGATTTCCCTGATATCGTGCCATCCGGGTTTTTCTGCGACTTGCCTTCAGTCGGCTCAAGATCGAACCAGTCGCCGTTCTTGATAACGGCAACCCACGGACCTGCCGATTCCAGAGGTTTGAATTCGGTCGCTTGCTCACCCTCCTGAACCATCATCACTACATGGAAGGGATCTGCACAATCCTTGCTTCTCCAGATTCCGGTCGGGTTGACAATGCGTCGCATCTGCTGGATTGTCACAGGGGTCTTTACAGTGCGGACAGCGCCCTGCGCGTCTTCGATTTCTGCGGTGAAGACGATGCTTGCCTGACGGCGGTATGCCTCGTAGGGGTTGTTGCCTGTGTAGCCTGTGGTCGGAACAAGCTGTTTAGAGCGTGTGAAAAGTGGAATGCGTGCTTCCCATTCACCGCCGCCGTTTGTGGTGATGGTGTAATCTCCGTCGGTTGCATCGATATGCTTGCCGAGAGAGGTGTCATATTCCCGCCATCCGCGATTGTTGTGCTCCCAGTAGGTTTTGTTGTATGTGTATGCGTCCCCAACGGGTTGCACAACGGCGGCACGGGTCTTGCGGAGCGACAGGAAGCCGTTCCATGGTCCCGGATTGTCGGTTGCCTTGTCCCAGTATGGTGTCGGAACAGGTTTTGAGCCATCGGGATTTATGGCATGCCAGCTGTTTTTGTTTATCTCGTCTTCCGGAATATCGGCGCGGAGCGATATCAGACGTCTCCCTACTATTTTCAGAGGTATGTTCATGCTCTGGTCGTAAGTATAGGAGATGAAGTATGGGTTGGGGGCGATGATCGCGGGCTCCGGATCGTAGACAATGTGCCAGTCGTTGTCGTTGGCGTTGTTTTTGAGCTTCAGCGTCAGCTTGTAATGGTAGTTGCGCTGTGCGTCGTAGTTTGTCTCGGTGTCCTTGCCGAGCATGAAGCGGTAGATGATCGGTCCCTCCCCCTCGGAGTTCTTGTAATAACCCGATACCTGGACATAGGTCCCTGCCTCTTTGCCGTCTTTGAACCCCTGGTCGCCGGGGGTGTTACCGTTCGGGAATTTTATGGATTCGCCGCCGTCCCAGCTCTGATGCTTGTTTTGTCCCTCGCCCTGCATGTTCTCGTAGAAGTAGAGTGCTTCGGCGTTTTCGGCATGAGCGTTCTCAAGCATTATCGGATCAGCTTTGGTCACAGTCTTGCCTGTCTGTCCGCCGACTGTGGAATAGGTTATGTATTCACCCTCCGAGATAAGGTGGGCGGAAACCGAATGGTCAGCTCCAAGATAGCAGTAGCGCGGGATGTCGCGCACCTGCACGGAATGTATCCATACCTGCACGTTGTCGTAAAGCCCGCTGCCGTCGACGTTGACGGTCACTTTTGACGCGGCTCTTTTCAGCCACGCGTGGAGCGGATACATTGAGCGGTTGATTGCCAGAAGGGGAGCGTCGAAACCCTGGCTCGACTGGTTGTCGGCGGCTGTGAAATATCCGAACATCTGGTCGTTGGCGGATATGTCGTCTTCGTTCCAGATGAGCGGTGTGTTCTTCAGAAGTTCTTCTGTCGAGACATCGTATCCCTCAAGGTCTCCCATATTCGCCACCGCATATATGCGGTATCTGCCGAATGGTATGCCGGCGATCGAGAATGTAGCCTTGGGAGTGTCGCTTTCCGCCTGATGACCGCCGTCGCCCGGTGTGTCGGGTGCCATGGCATTGTTGTTGTTTTCAATCTGAAGACCGAGGAGTTTCTCCTGCGGCACTTTCATGGCAAGGTTTCCTTCACTGTCGTAAAAGAGCACGCAGAGAGTGTTGACATGTTTGAGCGCGTTTCCCGAGGCACGGGTACCTCTGAGCACATCGCGCACGGGGCTGAACACCACCGATGCTGTCAGAGTCGCTTCCCCTTCGCCGATTTCAGGGTCTACGTAAAGACGCTCGTCAACACAGGATGTCACCGCCGCCGACAGGAGCACTGAGGAAAGTATGCAGAGTGTTTTGAGGATATTCTTCATCGAGATAATCATTATGTTCCGGAATCAGCCTGATCAGAGTCCGAAGTCTGGCTCAAGACTGATGCCTGTGTAAGGGAGAAGGGTGACTGATGCTTTGGCATCTGTCGATTTCATTTCGATGTTTATTTTCACGTGGGTGTTTCTCGGAATCTCGTCAAGGGTGAGATCGCGTGGCGTGAGCAGTTCTGTGCCGTTGTCAAGCGCAACAGACAGCCGGAAATGTTTCTGTCCGTCCTGTTTTGATTCCGGGAAATAGACGTAGGGAGAGAGTGTGGCTTCCATGCCCGGCTTTATCTCGATGGGGGAGACCGGAGCGAACATGTAATCGGAGAAAGGTGTGTCGGCGGGAGTCTCGAACGCCGTGATGAAGCGCCCCCCGGATGGATTGCCTGAAACGGCGTATTTCCCGGGGTCGTACATGGTGTTGCGTGGCAGATAGTAGCATTCGTCGGCAAGACCGTAGAGCTTTATGCCGGTAACTGATACTCCTTCCGAAGGATAGTCTTCGGCAACAGAGAAATGGAAAGAGAACTTTATCGCGGATCTGGTCACGAAGAGGTGTTCTGTCCTGAAGAAATCCACCGGCGATTCAGGTACGGGAACATCTATCTCGAACATCTCGCTCATCGGTATAAAGCTTTTCTCCACCGAGCTGGCGCTGTTGTCGACCAGGGAAGCGTTGGATTTCCTTGAGAGTCTTATGGACTCGACTTCGGTTTTCGGGAAGAGTTCACCTTCGGCTATTGACGAGAAGTCGTAGGAGACTGCGGCTTCGTTGGCGAAAAGGTATATGTGTTTCCTCTCGCCGCTCGACACCTTGAACCTGAGGTCGTCATTGAGTATCGCCCCGGTGGATGGCTCGACGAGCACCATGCGGTTGTGCTCCACGACACCTGTCTTCTCCTCTCCCGCGTGCACTATCACGACGCGCAGTGTGCGCAGTTTCTCATAGTCTGACACGGGACCCTCGAAAGTGAGGTCATCCGAATCGGGGAACGGCGCGCGTGTTTTCGCGCCTATTCCCGATTCCGACAAAGCTATGTTGAGCGATAGCGTCACGTTGCCTGTGCCTTCCATACCGGAATCTTCCGGCACGGAAGGGATGTCGTTGCCGCAGCCCGTGAGGAATGCGGCGAATGCCAGTGCGGCTATCTGTCTGTATCTTTTTCTGAGATTCATTACAATTCCGCGTTATTGATGCGAACCACCCAGTCGTTGATTTTGATGTAAGTGCGTATCCAGCTGCCGGTGTTGTCAAGGAAGAACACCATGTTCCAGCGGCTTTCGCGGTCAAGAAATTCCTGACTTCCCATTGTTGCGAATTCCTGACTTTTCAACATAAGCAGATAGTTGATCAGCGGAATGTCGACGATTGTCTTCATGTCGCTGCGCCGGCTTATCACCAGACGGGCGTCGTGCGACTGCATGAGACGCGAAGTGCTGAATTCGGCAAATGCCAGCAAAGCCTCGTCACCGTTGTCGAGCACACCGGCGGAGACTTGTCCGGATGCCCAGGGAGAGTATGTGTGACTGTTGCCGGCAACCGGCATGTTGTCGGAGTCGAGAACGGTGTTGTCATCCGTGACGGAGAAGACGAAGTCATCGCCGTCGACCGGCTCGCCGCTGAGGTTCTGCAGCAGAAGACGGATGTTGTTGGTGTCTTTCATCATCTCGACGGTGCCTTCGGTGTAATCGGTGCTTTCTGCCGGTATCTCCATGGTCAGTCTGCCGTAGAAGAGGGAATGCAGGCGGGTGCCGACGGGAGCCGTAAGGCAGTCACCGGCAATAGCGGTCTGCAGTCCCTGCAGATTCATTGAGGAGGGATCGGCATTGAACCGGAACGACGCGTCGCCGCATTCCATGCCTCCCCATGCCTCGAATATGTATTCACCGGGAGCAAGGGGGAGAACAAGTCTCCAGTTCTCGTCGGAGAGAACTGAAGACGTTTCTGTGAAAGTGGTGACGTAATTGCCGTCTTTGTCGTAGACAAGGAGTGTCAGGCAGTCCACCTGCGAGGGGAATGCATTGGCAAACTCCATGTTGTAGTCATAGACGAAACGGAGGCGCGCACCCTGCGGGCAAGGTTCGAGCTGTTCGTTGAATGAATCGCACGAAGCAAGGTTCAACCCCGTGATGACCGCTATGGCAGTAAGGATGATTTTAGAGAATATGTTTCGTCTTAGGAAATTCATTGCAGGTGTTTTAGATGCGGTTTTAGAAGCTGTTTAAACAACGTCTTTACGGTTATCATTCAAAAACGATGTCGTTTACGCGCACTGTCCATGGCACCACTTCCGCATCGACAGTGAAATAGATGTCTGACGATTCGTCGGGGGTGTCGGGTTTCGGACTGTCGGGGTCATTCTGGGAGATACGGGGGTGTCCGAGACGCGCGATGTGTGTCACGGCGAGCTTGTAGACATTGTTGCGCACTACGGCGAACTCCATGGGACCCATGATTCCGTTCTTGCCGTTGTCGTTGTGGCGGTTCCAGTAATAATAATAGCAGTAGTAGCCCCAGCCTTCGCGATTGTCTTCGCTGCGCTGATAGATAGTGAATCCGGCATCTGTCACGGCTTTCTTGTATTTGGCAAGAATCTCGCCGTTGTTGGGTTTATTCGCCTGGTTCCACATCTGCCAGCAATAGTTGGCGGAGTTCTGGTCAAGGTCTTTCTCATCGCCGTCGTTATATATCACTTTTCCATCGGAGTCAACAAGCTTGTAACCGGTCAGACCGTTTCCGAACGCTGCCTTGTATAGGGAGTTTGTGCGGTTCCAGTCGGGGATGATCTTGCCGTCGGGACCTGTGGTATAGGAGAATGATGCGCTGACAGCCGCGTCATATACGTTCTGCCATGTGCAGTAGAGGCTACCAGCGTATGAATATAGTATCGGTGCCTTGTATGAATCGCCTAAGGATGCGTCTTTGCTGTTGACTGCATTGATAAGGTCATTGAGATATTTTGCGTTACGATATTCCGCAGTGCCTTCTGTCAAGTTAGTGAGGTCAGTCTTAAGATCATTGCTGGCAAGCATTTTTCCTTTGAACACAACGGCGGTTGAGATTCCGTTTACCTGATTCTCAATGCCGGGAGCGACATTCTCGGTGAGGTATCTCCACACTTTGTATGTTCCCTTGTTTCCGTTGTTGTCCCAGTTGTCGGGGTTGCCGTTGGAAAGGACATCAGAGATTTCGGATACATACCAGCGCTGGTCGGCGGTGTTGAAGTTTCCGTTGTTGAGTGTGCCGTCGTTGTCGAAGAAGGCGTAGTTGAAATATGTGGAGAAGTTTTCGGATATACCGGCATTTTTCTGCTGTGCGAAGTAGTCGACAATGTAGTTTCCGGGTCTGTTATGGTCAAGCGATCCATCGGTCTGAAGAGTGTACCATGGTTTTTCAGCACCGCAGAGTGCCCATCCGTTAGTGCTTCCGGCTGCGTTCCATCCGTCGTTGAGGCCGTTGTTTGACACTCGTTTCAGATAATAGAATGTCTTGCCCATGTTCACAAGAGCCATCTTGTTGAGCTTTATGTCGATAAGCTTCGCGCCTTGGCTGCCGTCGGGATTCTGGATGTAGACGACGGGATATGTGTTGGCGTCCGTATTTGCGGGTGAACCGTCACGGAAGTCAAAGCGTGCGGTCGCACGCTCCACTTTCACCGGACCGCGTGATGCGTTGGCGGCGGAGTTGTCTATTGTACCCAAAGCACCGGCGACGCCGTTGATTTCAGAAAGGTTGAAACACTTGTCTTCCGATGTGTAGCTGTCCCATGCCGACATCTGCTGAGGTATCTCGCGCACTGCAATCTGGCTGTTGGTCATAAGGAAGTTGCCGCCGTTTGTCGATGACCAGATGGCGCCTTCTGTCTGGTTGCCTTCTACGGATACTGTCCACGGAGTGTTGATCCACTCGGTGTCGCCGTAGGCGGCTGTGGCGAGTCTGTCGACCATTCCGCCGGTGGGGTTGGCTATCACGAACACGCAAATCTCCTTGTTGAAGTTCGCGGCATCGGAATAATACTGGCTAAGCTCGGTTTTGTTGAATTTTGCCGTAGCATGATATGAGCCGGCGTTGGGCTGCTGTGCCTGATGTTTGTAGATGTTGTCGCGCATAACGGAGGCAGCGCCGATAAAACCGTAATCGCGGCGGGCAAGCACGAGGAGCACTTCATTCACGTTGTTTTCTACATCTGTGCCGACTTCAGTGCCGTTGTTAGAGGTGTTGTCTCCATCAGTGAAGGATCTTGTGGAACCCATGCCCGGCATCTGGAAGTTTACTCCAAGATATACGGATGGTCCGTCTTCATTGCCTGTCGAACCGTTGTTCTGTCCGGCATTGCTGATGTCGTCGGAGCAGCCTGCAAGCAGAGCGAGCGTGGCGGTTCCAAAGAAGAATTTTCTGAAAAGATTCATATGTCAGTTGTTATTTTGGTTTAATCTGTCTGTTGGTTCTGCAAGTTGGATATGAAACTGAAGTCATCTTGACCTCAGTTTCTGAATCATTAGGTTTTCCGGATGTTGTCTGCCGTTTTTTATCTGTCGTTCTCTTCGATGGCGGTGAGATTGTCAATGGCGGCTCCGGCTTCTTTGACTCCGCGTGAGGCAGCTCTTTCGAAAAGTGCGCGTGCCGAACTGAAGTTACCTTTAATGCCCTCCAACACACCGCGTGCGTATGTGGCTTCGGGAGAGTCTCCCGCCTTTTCGAGATGACGCGCCGCCGACTCAAGATTGCCGTCCCGCATCTCGATGTTTGCGGCATTAAGATTGGCATCGGTGCTTTCGGGATACATTCTCACCGCTACCCTGAAGGCTTCCTCATATTCGGGCGATGCCGGGTCCATTGCCGATGTGGCGGCAAACATCTCGTTAAGACTAAGTTTTCTGGGGTCTGTGAAGATAAGACGTTTGATTTCATTGATGTCGGTATAGTTCCTGACTGTGTATTCCACAGTGTAGTCTGAATGTCGCAGTCCGGGGTATACCTCTCTGAGAAGGAATTCGTATTGGCGCGGATAGCGTCTGCGTATCTCTTCGTTCCTGGGATCCGGCTCCATGTCGGAGTTTATGATGGCGAGTATTCCTTCGCGGTCGGCAATGTCTGATTTTTCAACGTAACGGCGCAACCCTTCCCAGTCTTCCGGTTCATATGACGTAGCGATGATGGAGGCGGGGAATGAATATTGTCCGAGAACGTAGTCTTTAAGTGTCGCTGTTCTCCCTTTGGCGAGTCTGACGTTGTTGGTGTAAGAGCCTTCGGGAGATGCGTATCCCTTTATTGTCATGGCTTTGAATTGCACGTCTTTGTCAAGGCGCACGGAATCAATCGTGGCGTTGATCTTGGCGAGTTCCGCGGGGTTGCGGCGGTAGTCGGGATATAACTCCGTGCGGTTTACCGGAAAGTCGATATATGCCGATCCTTTGATTTCACGGTGCTTTACCAGCTCGGCTTTAGGGGTTACGAAGGCGAAGAGCGGTCTGAATGTGACCTTCTCTTTGGGTGTGAGGTCAAGTGTCTTGGCGGGAATGTCTGTGGCTGCTATCGGCTCGCCGCAGCATCCGCATGATTTTGCAGAGAGCACCAGCTCGGCTTTTCCCATCCATGTGCTGAACGGAGCTGAAGCCTGATAGGGCACTGTGAGATTTTTTGAAGCTTTGTAAAGAGCTGGAGAGGGCCAGTCCTCTTCTCCTTCGCGGATATGAAGATAATATCTTGAGCGTCCGGCGATTGTGAGAGCCGGCAGCCTCAGCGTATCTTCCTTGTTGACAAGCATGGGGGTGACTGTCACTTCCCGGTTGCTGTTGAGCGTGCTATAGCCGCTCAGGTCGAGATCCATCTTTACGAACAAGTTGTTTTCTGTGCGTGCCACATCTATGTTAGAGGCTCTTACCGCGTCTGTAGGAGTCTTGTCGGAAGCAGCTGCGCCAACGAACCCTAATGAAAGAAGGGTTGCAATGCAAAGCGATTTTAGGTTCATGATCAGAATACGTAGATTAGATTGATTGCGGCTTTCGTGGGCCCTACATAATTGTGAACTCTGTTTTCTTCAAGTCTTGTCCCGCATTTGGCGCAAGGGTAGGCGTCATATCGTGTATACGCCCATCCTATGCCTACTTCGGCTTCTGCGCTCCAGTGTCGGTTGAGAATCCATGTGTAGCCATATGCGACACCTGCGCCTGCATACCACCCCTGGTGTACTTGCGTGCGCAGTTTTTCGAAATGAGTTCCAAGAAAATTACATCCGTTTTTCCATCCTCCGAAGTTATATTGCCCTCCAAGCAGGTGAAGACCTACGAAGTGTCCTGAAAAACGGTCACAAAACCAATAGCGTGCCTCCGGCTGCACGAGCCAATGTTTCCATCTGCGACCATTGTCGAGCTTCCAGAGATTCAGGTTGCCCGAAACATCCAGACTCCATTTGGGAGCAAGACCAAACTCGATGCCTATGTTAGGAGTTAATGCCGCATCATAGAGTAAATTTGTTTTGACTCCTACCTGCGCGTTCGCACTGAGGGCGAAAAGCGCTGACATAATGATTAATCTGACTGCTTTCATCAATTATTGTAAATTTGCGAAGCCACGCATGTGCACGGATAGCGTATGGTGATGGTACATCAAATTGCGCAAGCCTCTTTCTATGTCTCTGAATACAATTTTTTTTATGGATCCATGCCGATATAGGGTGTTGGCATGTGGGAGATGGCGGTATCCCTCTCTCAAATTTTTCGCAAAATTACAAACAAAATTTGTAAAATACCCCCCCCCATTTGTTAAATAACGTTAAAGTGTTGTATGTTCTTGATTTTGTTGCTTTTAAAGACTTTCATGTGTTCAGCATACGGGAAGCAGTAGAGGATTGACGCCTCCCGCAATCGGCGGTCGCATCAGGCGTATCGGAAAAAAGAATGAGGGGAAAGGATTCTTGAATGTAACGAATCCTTTCCCCACGGGAATAAGCTAAGTAATCTGTCAGTTGTCTGCAGACCCTGGCGTTTGTGCCTTAAAGTGTTTTCTTCACTTCGACTTCTTCGAAGGCTTCTATGAGGTCGCTTTCGCGGACGTCGTTGTAGCCTTGTATCGACAGACCGCAGTCGTAACCTGAAACAACTTCCTTGACATCGTCTTTGAAGCGTTTGAGAGAACCGAGTTCGCCGGTGTAAATCACGATGCCGTCGCGGATCAGGCGCACTTTGCTGGCGCGTTTGATTCTGCCGTCACGCACGATTGCTCCGGCAATAGTGCCGACTTTCGAGATATGATAGGTCTGAAGCACTTCCGCCGTTCCGGTAATCTCTTCCTTGATTTCGGGCGAGAGCATACCTTCCATAGCGTCTTTGACTTCCTCGATTGCCTTGTAGATGACTGAGTAGAGACGGATCTCAACTCCCTCTTTCTCTGCTTCGCGTTTAGCGGCTGCGGAAGGACGCACCTGGAAGCCGATGATGATGGCATCGGATGCTGCGGCAAGTGTGACATCGGATTCGGAGATGGCACCCACACCTTTGTGAAGCACATTGACCTGCACCTCTGGTGTGGACAGCTTGAGCAATGAATCCGAAAGAGCCTCGATTGAACCGTCTACGTCTCCCTTGACAACGAGGTTGAGTTCGTGGAAGTCGTTGAGCGCGCGGCGGCGGCCAAGCTCTTCGAGACCGAGACGCTTCTTGGTGCGGAGACCGAGTTCGCGCTGTAGCTGCTCGCGTTTGCCTGCTATCTCTCTCGCTTCCTGCTCTGTCTCAAGGACATTGAAGGTGTCGCCGGCGGTTGGTGCGCCGTTGAGACCGAGAATAAGCACCGGCGTGGCGGGTCCTGCTTCTTTGACGCGCTGGTTACGCTCGTTGAACATTGCCTTTACCTTGCCGTAATGTGTGCCGGCGAGAATGACATCTCCCACACGGAGTGTGCCGTTCTGGACAAGCACCGTGGCAACATAGCCGCGACCTTTGTCGAGAGAGGACTCGATTACCGAACCGATCGCGTTGCGCTCGGGATTTGCCTTGAGGTCGAGCATCTCGGCTTCAAGAAGCACTTTTTCCATGAGTTCGTCCACTCCGATTCCTTTCTTCGCAGAAATGTCCTGACTCTGGTATTTGCCGCCCCATTCCTCCACAAGGTAGTTCATCTGGGCGAGTTCCTCTTTGATTTTGTCCGGGTTTGCCGTGGGTTTGTCGATTTTGTTGACAGCGAACACCATCGGTACACCAGCTGCGGATGCATGGTTGATCGCCTCGATGGTCTGGGGCATCACGTTGTCGTCGGCAGCCACGATGATAATGGCGAGGTCGGTGACTTTGGCACCGCGGGCACGCATTGCCGTGAACGCTTCGTGACCCGGTGTGTCGAGGAATGTGATGTGTCGTCCGTCGGCGAGCTTGACGTTGTAGGCTCCGATATGCTGTGTGATGCCTCCTGCCTCACCAGCGATCACGTTTGCCTTGCGGATGTAGTCGAGAAGAGATGTCTTGCCGTGGTCTACGTGTCCCATGACTGTGACGATCGGCGGACGGCTCTGGAGGTCTTCCTCCTTGTCTTCAACAACCTCGATGGCTTCGGTGACATCGGCGCTGACGAATTCGGTTGTGAACCCGAATTCCTCGGCAACTATATTGATTGTCTCCGCATCGAGACGCTGGTTGATGGATACCATCACACCGAGGTTCATGCAAGTGGCGATGACGTTGTTGACAGGAACATCCATGAGGTTGGCGAGGTCGTTGGCTGTCACGAACTCGGTGATTTTGATCACTGAGCTTTCAGCCGCCTCGCGCTGCTGGTTCTCCAGTTCGCGGTTGTGCATCTCCTCGCGTTTTTCCTTACGCCACTTCGCGCTCTTCTTGGGGGCTTTGTTGGTGAGACGCGCAAGAGTTTCCTTCACCTGTTTCTGAACGTCTTCGGAATTGATTTCCGGTTTTACGGGGCGTTTGTCGCGCTTACGTTTGTTTTCGCCTCTTCCGCCACCCTGCTGGGAATTGCCCTGACGGTCGTTGCCTTTGTTTTCTTTCTTGCGGTTTTCAGAGCCGAAGCCAGGTTGAGACACTGCTTTCTCGATGTCTACCTTCTCTTTGCCGATGCGCTTGCGTTTTTTCTGGGCGTTGTCGCCGCCATGGGCGCGTGCTGCCTCGGCGCGGCGTTCGCTGCGGCTTTTCTTACGCGGACGTGTGGACTGGTTGATCGCGGACAAGTCTATCTTTCCGACAACTTTCAGCTCCGGGCCGGCAGGCGTGGGAGCATAACGGAATACGCCTCCATTGTCTTCTTTAGGTGCTTCTGTTTTTGCCGGTTCCGCTTTGGGAGTCTCTTTTGCCGGTTCTTTCACTGCATTATCCTGTTTGGGAGCCTCTGCTTTGACTGTGTCGGGTCTGGCAGCGGGCGCTGCTTTCGGCTCGGTCTTGGGCTCCGGTTTTACTTGCGGTTTGGGTTCCTGAACCGGTTTTGGCTGAGGCTGGGGCTGAGGCTGAGGTTTCACCTCGACCTTCGTCTCAGGTTTGGCTTCCGGCTTTGGTTCCGGTTTTGCGGCCACGGGCTGTTGCGGTTTTGTCTCCGCTTTGGGTTCCGGTCCGCTTTCGGCTGCATGTTTCGCTTCAGCGGTAGCAGTCTGTTTGGGAGCGTCAAGGTCGATTTTGCCCAAAATGCGAGGACCGCCTGCATGTGGAACGGTGGTCTTTATCTCGTCTGTGCGCGGACGCTCTTTAGAAGATTGCTTTTCCTTACGTTCCTGTTTTTTAGCGGCGGCAAAGTCATCTGATTTCTCCTTTATGCCCTTGTCTTTGCTGAATTCCTTGGTGAGGATATCAACCGCATCTTCATCGATACGGGTGTTGGGACCGGGATTCTCTTCGATCTCGACATTGTTTTTGCGCAGGAATTCCACAGCAGTGTTGATTCCTACATTTAAGTCTTTTGCTACTTTGCTGATCTTTATGCGCATATGTAATTTTTGTGATTGCTATTAAAATGTGAAGCAGAGGCAGTGCCTTTTGCTTCCCGTGAGAGGAGAGGGCAGCGGCTGTCTGCGGTTATTCCGGTCAGTCTTCAAACTCTGCGCGGAGCACATCGAGAACGTGCTGTAGCGTGGAGTCTTCAAGATCTGCCTGGTCAAGCACATGCTGCGGGGCGTTGAGCACGGCTTTGGCTGTGCCGAGACCAAGATCTTTGAGTGCCTCGATTACCCATTCGTCGATTTCATCGCTGAATTCGTCAAGGTAGATGTCTTCCTCGCCGGGCTCTATGTCGCGGTATACGTCGATCGAATATCCGGTGAGCATGGAGGCAAGACGGATGTTCATACCTCCTTTACCGATGGCGAGACTGACCTCGTCAGGGTGAAGGAATACCTCTGCCTTGCGGTCTTCTTCGTTAAGACGGATCGAGGAAATCTTGGCGGGACTAAGCGCGCGCTGTATGTAGAGCTGGGGATTGGCGGTGAATGAAATCACGTCAATGTTCTCGTTGCGGAGTTCACGCACGATTCCGTGGATTCGGCTTCCCTTGATGCCGACGCAGGCTCCGACGGGGTCGATGCGGTCGTCATAGCTTTCAACGGCTATCTTGGCGCGCTCGCCGGGAATGCGTGCCACATCCTTGATGGTGATGAGTCCGTCGTGGATCTCAGGCACTTCCTGTTCGAAAAGACGGCGGAGGAAGCGGGGATCGGTGCGGCTTACGATAATCTTGGGATTATTGTTGGGGTTGTCAACTCTTTTTACGATTGCGCGGACCATATCGCCTTTATGGAAGAAGTCTCCGGGAATCTGTTCTTCCTTGGGCATGATAAGCTCGTGCTGTTCTTCATCGAGAAGAAGCATCTCGCGTTTCCAGATCTGATGAACCTCACCTGTGATGACCTCACCCTCGATCTCTTTGAATTTGGTATAGATCGCGTCTTTCTGCAGGTCGAGAATCTTTGACTGAAGTGTCTGGCGCAGGTTGAGGATGGCGCGGCGACCGAATTTCTCGAAGAAAATCTGTTTGGTCACATCTTCGCCGATCTCGCATTCGGGGTCGATTTCCCTTGCTTCGCTCAGACCGATCTGCATGTCTTTGTTTTCGACTTCACCGTCGGGAACAACCTCAAGGTTCTGGTAGATCTCGCAGTCGCCTTTGTCGGGGTTCATGATGACGTCGAAATTCTCGTCTGATCCAAACATCTTCGCCAGTACGTTGCGGAATGATTCCTCAAGCACCGATATCATGGTGGTCTTGTCAATGTTCTTGAGTTCTTTGAACTCCGCGAACCTGTCGACCATATTCACTGTCTCTGCTTTCTTTGCCATAAGACTAATCTATATTGTATTTTTTTTATTAACGTATATAATCTGAACGCGTCTCTCAGAATCTGAAGACATACTTCACGGAGTTGACCGCGTCATATCTGAAGTCGAACTGTTTTGTGACTTCTACCGGGCGTTTCGCTCCTTCCGGCTTCTCCTTGACGGTTGATACTATCGCAAAACCATCGTCTCCGGCTTCGGCGAGGATGCCGGTGTATTTCTTGCCGTCGCGTGCAAGAACCTCAACTTCGTTGCCAAGATTTTTTTCGTATTGTTTCCTGACACGGAAGGGGGATGTGAGTCCTGCGGAACCTACTTCAAGTTCGTAGTCTTCCGGCTCGCGGGGAAACCGCTCTTCGATGCTGCGGGTGAGGGATACGCAGAAATCAATGTCAACGCTTTCAAAAGAGTCTATGTCTATCTTGATCTCGTTGGCTCCTGTCACGTTCACTCCGACGAGAAAATATTGTGTGCCGTCGAGCTCTTTCTCAACGAATTGTTCTATTGCTTTTTTGTCTATCATCGCGTAAAAACAAGGAGGAGACGAAAGTCCCCTCCGGAATTATATTGCAAAGATAATAAAATTTCCCCTATTTGTTTACTTGACAGTGTTGTCGAAAGCTGAAAATGAGGAAATCAGGCTTTAAATTAAATAATATTAATATATTTTAACATAAATTAAATAATATTATTTAGCCATGCGTCGATTAATCTGCGCGACAAGGAGGGAAGAGTGGGTAGCAGAGGCACGTTTTCGCGGTCGAACCATCCTCCCTGAGTGAGTTCTTCATCGGCGAAAATGATGTCGCCTGACGAATAATCTGCCGTGAACGCTATCATCAGCTGTGAGGGGAAAGGCCATGACTGGCTGCCGAAGTAGCGGATATTGTTGATTTCCAGAGATGTCTCTTCCCTTACTTCGCGCATGACGCATTCTTCGAGTGATTCTCCTGTCTCAACAAATCCGGCTACAAGCGCGAACATAGGACGTGTGAAATTGCGGGCGTGAACAAGAAGAGCTTTCTCTCCGCGCTTCACAAGAACGAGTATGGCGGGGGAGAGGTTGGGGAAATCCTCTCTGCCGCAGACTGTGCATTTTCGGGAAATATCCGAAGATTCGCGCATTTCCGCACCGCAGGATCCGCAGTGGCGGTGGGTGTCGTGGAAATAACGGAGTTCCGAGTCGCGGCTCTCTTTTTTCCACTCTTCTTCGGAGACGTAATTCCAGAGTTCGCGGAGTCCTACCTCCTTTTCTGTCGCGTTCCCTTCGGTGTCTTTTTCTATGACCTTGTATCTTTTAGTCATGTGAGTCGGTCTTTTTCACGCAAGTTCGGCATCGATCATCTGCAGGAATTCACCGAGCGCGGGGTTCTCCGATATTATTTTTTTCAGAAACTCCTGTGGGGGAAGGGGTTTGAAGACTTCTGCCTTTTCATCGATGTCGGCTTCGAGTGTCAGGAAGTCGTTTTGCAGTTGTTCGCGTATGAATGTGGCAAGTTTCTGCATCGATGACTCGAGTGCCTGCAATTGTGCAGGATGCTCAACGAGTAACGAATAACAGGTGTCGGATTTCCTTTCTCTCTTGGCTACCCGCATGGTGCTCAGGAGGATGTGCATGTCGCTGTTGCGGCTCATGAACGCTTGCCAGGCTCTTTCGAAATCCTCATCGGTGAAGGGGGTGTCGCGTTTTTCAAGCGTATGTACCGGAGTATCCTCCGGTTTGTCGGAGAGGCGGAATGAGCGTGGACGCCCTTTCTGCGGATGCTTGTTTTCGTTTTTCTGTCCGTAGCTCTGCTGGGGGTGCGTTTCAGTTCTCTCTTGCGGCTTTTCTGTGGATCCGGAATGCAAGTTCTCTTTTACGGCAGGTGTCTCTTCCGTTCTGTCCGGAGTCGGAGCCGGCGCCGGTGTGCGGGAGGAAACGGTTACAGCCTTTTCCATTGGATTGCGGAGGGAGGGGAGATCCTCCGCCAAGTCAAAAGGGGGCGTTGCGGGTTTTAAAAGCTGGCACAGACGGATCAGGGCGACTTCTACGAGAAGCTGCTTGTTGGAGGAGGTGCGGTAGCTGTAATCGGCATCGTTGAGAATGCGCATTGCGGCGTAATACCACTGGAGCGGTAGTCGGGCGGTCTGTGCTTTAAGAGACTCGGCGGTCTCTGTGTCTACCTCAAGCAACGGGATTGTGCGCTGGTCGGCGGCAACCATCAGGTCACGCACATGACCGGCGAGACCGTTGATGAAGAAGAGGGAGTCGAACCCTTTGTCGCGTATTTCTTTGTATATTAGCAGCGCGCCGGAAACATCACCGGAGGCGAAGGTGTCAACGAGGCGGAAGTAGAAATCGTAGTCGAGCACATTGAGATTGTCGATTGCCGATTCGTATGTGATGTTGCCGCCGGAGGAGGCTGCCACCTGGTCGAAGATGGAGAGGGCGTCGCGCATTGCTCCGTCCGCCTTGCGGGCTATGATGCCCAAGGCACGCGGATCAGCCTCGACACCTCGGTCGGATGCCACATATTTCAGGTGTTCAACCATGTCATCTACGGTGATTCGCTTGAAATCGTAAATCTGGCACCGGCTGAGAATCGTGGGGATTACCTTGTGTTTCTCTGTAGTGGCAAGAATGAATATGGCATATTTCGGTGGTTCCTCAAGTGTCTTGAGAAATGCGTTGAATGCCTGGGATGACAACATGTGGACCTCATCGATGATGAAAACCTTGTATTTACCTTGCTGGGGAGGCACATTTACCTGCTCGATAAGGTTGCGGATGTCATCGACACTGTTATTGGATGCGGCGTCGAGTTCAATAAGGTTGAAAGAGTTGCCTCTGGTTATTGCCATGCAGGAATCGCATTCGCCGCAAGCCTCGCCGTCGGGTGTCGGCGACAGACAGTTGATTGTGCGGGCGAATATGCGGGCGCAGGAAGTCTTGCCTACGCCGCGAGGTCCGCAGAATAGATATGCCTGGGCGAGCCTGCCGGAAGATATTGAATTTTTCAGCGTGGCGGTGAGGTTTTTCTGTCCGACTACCGTGGCGAACGATGCCGGACGGTACTTGCGCGCGCTGACTATATATTGTGAATTTTCGCTCATTGCTGATGTGGCTTTGAATTGGAATACAAAGCTACAAAAAAATATGAATATTAGCAACAATGCAACAATATCGCTTTCGATGCGTTACAAATTAAAAAACATGAAATAAAATGTCAAAAAGCGCGTTATATACAGGCACGGGCGATGCCGGCATGACTTCACTTGTGGGCGGAGAGCGTGTGCGGAAAAACAGTGTCCGACTGGAGGCTTACGGAACAATAGACGAGTTTTCGTCGGCACTGGGTGTGATTGCTTCCGACAAAGATTGTGTTGAAGAGGTTCGGGGTCAGATACTGAATGTTCAGAATGAGCTTTTCAATATCGGCTGTTATCTGGCAACGGAGCCGAAGGGGGAGCAGGCGGCGTGTATGTCGCTTACTCCGGAACGCATCGGCGAAGTGGAAGGGTGGATAGATGCCCTTGACGAGCAGACGCCCAAGATAAATGCCTTTGTCTTGCCCGGAGGATGCGGGCTGGCGTCGAAGGCACACATGGCGAGGGTGATATGTCGTCGGGCGGAGCGCCGCATTTTTGATCTTGCGGAGGAGGCTTATGTCGACCCAGCCGTTGTGAGGTATATCAACCGCCTTTCTGACTATCTTTTCATACTCGCCCGTTATTTCAATTTCATCAAGGGTGTTGACGAGATAGTCTGGAAGAAATGACTGCCAAACGGTCCGGTTGGAATAATTACGGGACTGTAATCCGGAATAATCGTAAGACTGGCTGTACGGAATAATCATAGTCCTGTAATCCGGAAAATTTGTAAGACTATTGTCAGGAATAATATAGAAGTTTATAATTTAAAAATATCATCATATGTATTGGACACTTGAATTGGCGTCGAAACTTGAAGACGCGCCATGGCCTGCAACAAAAGAGGAACTTATAGATTTTGCGATGCGCAGTGGAGCACCGCTTGAGGTAATCGAGAACCTTCAGGAAATCGAAGACGAAGGTGAAATCTACGAAAGCATCGAAGAAATCTGGCCCGACTACCCCTCCAAAGACGACTTCTTCTTCAACGAGGAGGAGTATTAATAGTGTAAATAATTGAGTGTCAGTGGTTAAGAAGAGGTTATTTTCTTGACCACTGACTTTTTTATGTATTTTCATATCCTCAGATGACCTCAGATGTCGCGGTTTTCTTGGCCAAAATCCATTTTCTTGGCTAAAATCCGACAACTAAAAACATCCTCCGGAATATACGTTCTTTCATACGGGAAAGTAGTATTCCGGAGGATAATTGTTTCGGAAGAATGATGCGATTAGCTGATGTTGACGATGTAGGAATCCTGAAGAATTTCTTCAAGAGATTTGCCATCAATATTTACAGTATCCCATACGCTTTCATCACATGGAATCATGTATAGAATCTCTTCCTCATAATAGTCATGAGTGTCTCTGTCTCCGAGTTGATCATATACGTACTCTCCTGCTTCTTTTCTAAATCGGAAAACAGGTATAGGACAGTTTTCAGCATGTATACCATAGAAGTTGCCGTCACCAACATAATAGAAAATCATGTTAAAACCACCTTCTTCAATATAAGATTGGAAGATTTTCTTAGAGACTGATGATTTTGTCTCACGTCTGTTTTCTGGTTGCCAGCCAAGCTGCCACATTTCAAGGTTTTTGCCCTCTCCGAAAAAATTGTTAACAACAACATCATGATTCCGTTTGGGTAAGTTTTGCGACATATTGTTCATCTGTGTTTCGCTTTATTATATTCAATAATCTTTTGGATAAGCGAGTCATATTTATCATCTATCGGATGATGATTATTTTTCTGACCACTTTTACGACTCACCATGCCGGTTGAAGGATTCTCCGAAAATTTATGATAATGTGAAGATCCTTCTCCATTATTGGCAAACGGAATAAGATTGCCTTGCTTATCGAATTTTAGGTCTACCTGCCCAATACACTTATGCTTTTCGTATATCCCGAATGTTGTTATCTCAATTGTACCATCTTCTTTGCGATGAGCTCCGAGATAAATGGGGGATTCCGAATTAGAATTCATAGGTATTTTGACACGGCTGTCATTTCCTTTCTGAAGAAGAATTTTGTGGCCTTCTATTCGATTTGGTAATTCGTTATGCGTCTGGAGATATTCAGGTACGCCTCCGAGTTCTTTTTTATAAGTATTATTGCCACCCATTTGCAGATCTGTTGTTGTCGTTAGCAAAATAGATACAGTTCTCGGTGTCCTCTCCGGGAATAAGAGGGCCATAGCGAAGGATGCAAATCGGTTGCAATTCCTCACGGACTCGTTTTACGGCTTTTAGCCATTCTTCCGGATTTCCATGGTGGGTGACACCGACGCTGCTGATTGCTATGATAGAATGCTTTGGCCAACCTTCAAGCCAATAGTCCTCTTCCCATTCATCGGGGAATGAAACGTTTGGAATCACATTATATCCTCTTGACTGGAGCCACGCTACCCATAGCTTGTTGAGAAATGAAGCGTACATCTTTTGAGGACGGGTCATTTCGTTTGTCATCGAAAAATCCATCCCAATCGACACCTTGAAGTTGGACAGCAACGTCTCTGTTTCGAAGGGCTTGTTCCAGTATTGCATGATTCTGGAGTCTTCCACGTAGAAATGTGGCGCCACATGATACAGTTTCTGAGGCCCAGCGCGATGAATACCTCGAATATCGGTAGGAATATCTCCGGTATATGCGCGAACGATTGGCATCTCATTTTTAGATGTCATGCTGACAGCCATTGTCATGAACAGAAGAGTAGCATCTTTTCGTGCGAGGATTGTTTCAATCGTTGCATCAGAGTTTGATGCCACAGTTTTAAGTGCCGTGATTTCGGCGGAAAGATTCTCTTCCACAGGTAGCAGATCGAGAAATGGAAGAGTGTTCTGAAGTGGGTAATACTCGTATGTCATATTAAATTGTGTTTATAATTTTTAAAATTCTGCAGGAATACGGGTATGACCATTGCGTATCACGAAAAGTTTTCGTAATTTTGCGGTTGAAATAGCGGTCAACCCTTTAATCCCTACTTAGGGTTAATGATTTCACAATGCCTCATTCTCGCCCAAGAATGAGGTGTTGTTTTTATAGACTATTTCATATTCGCCTCCTTTCTTTTTATATTAGTGTTATCTTTTTTTCTGATATTACTATAGACATGCCGCTATCCTAAATATTTTCAGTCGGGATGCGTGCGACTCGGCAGACGTTCTGACGCTATCTGACGTATCCTGTTTGTTAGGGGAAACCATAAGCGTTTCAATGCCCAATTCGTCGCAAACTCTTTGAGTGACAAAATCCATAACAGCCACCTTTATTTTTCGCTTCGCGGCTATAAACAGCAAACTGCTTTCAGAAATTCCAATTTTTTGCAAACATCTATTGTCAGAGAGAAAAGAGGTAAATTGCAACATTTCTTCAGCCGATAAGGTGATGCTTTTGATTGTTGTCGGATATGTACACAGACTGTCACATACCGACAAGTCTGTTGTGAGAATCTCATACGTTGAACAAAGGGAAAGTATGATGTCCGAATGTTCCATACAATGCTTGCCAACCAATATGTTGATTTTTTCCATATCGTCAGAGGGCTTGTGATTTGGCTTCAATCTCCATAATTGAAGTATTTAACATTTGTGCGGCTTTCGATGACGAAATCAATTCTTGTGCAAGAGCACTATAAACCATCTCCTCGTACAATTCATCGTTGTAATCTTTATTAGAAGATGTTTCTATGTAGAGAGACTTCTCCACCGAGTCTTTAAATCTCGGATTTGCATTCTTTTTGATACAATACCCTCTATATCGGTTTTCGTTGAAGATGCCATGCCGTTTCAACGAATATATTATAGCGTCTATTGAGATTCCGTATGCTTTTTGGACTCTTTTCAATTCTTGAACGGCAATTTTGGACTTGCTTCCAAATTCACGTTCCACGACTTCTGCCGGAAGTAGCATTTCGGAAGCAAAAGCATCACATAATTTCTCTTGGTCATGTTTCGACAATCTTGCGTCAAAAGAGGTATTTGCCAGCAAATGGGCCAGCTCATGCATATGTGTGAAACGACGTCTTTCTGTATTTTGTATGTTTTTATTTATTACCATCAGAGGAGTATGGCTGTTTGCATATCCGCTGATTCCATCAAATCCTTCCGGTCCGTCGATCTCAAACACCTTCACACCATGTCCCATAAGAAGATTCTTGACACTCGGAATTGGCGAAATCCCTAAGCCACAAATTCGTCTGACCTCTTTTGCAAGCATTATCATCTGCATTGGTTGAGAGATTTGTGTCGGTGCGCAGACTCGCGATATCATTGATTCTATTCCAAGGATATTTTCAATATCAATAAACCGCTCAACCTCATCTTGAATTTTAAGTTTCAATATCGTCTGATCCTTTACTCCGATACTTGCTTTTTTTCTGAATGATATCTCCACCTCCGAAACATCAAAGGTGTATGGTCTGAAAAAATAATCTACCGGCACGCCTAAAGCTTTGGAGAGTTTGATTAAAATCTGACTCCCTGCCATAGCTTTGCCAGCTTCGTATTTGGATATGGTTTGCTTGGTTACCTCCTTTCCTGTTTTTGCGGAAAGACCTTCCATCGACAAGCCGGCCCTTTGCCGCGCTTGCTTTAGCCTTTTTGCGAATACTTCTTTCGTTTCCATATTTTTGTCGTCGCATTTAATGCGACAAAATTACAAAATTATTTTGATTTGTCAACCATTCAAGTAGAAAAAATTCAGACTTTTTTACTTCAACTGGAAACCTCAGGTAATTTGTATCATGAACAAGGTGCTTTCAGTTGTCCAGAATACCGTTTTCTTGGCCAAATCTCTGTTTATTCTTTACCAATCGCCTCAGATAGCCTCAGATAGCCCGGTTTTCTTTGCCAAATTCCGTTAATAATAACTAATTAGCTGTGTGTCAATTCATAGAGTGCTTTTCAACGAGGAGGGGTATTAAGCAATAAATTACACATAATATCCTAAAAAAAATCAATGGCTAAGAAAATAAATGATTTTCTTAGCCATTGATTTTTTTATCCCGTTTTACCCCATAGTTTTCTTGGCTAAATTACGTTTTCTTGGCCAAGAATATTTGTTTTCTTGGCTAAAATTCCGACACTCCACGGTAGGTTTGTGAGTATCAATGGAGGGCTTCGATTGCAAATTTTCGTGGAAATACAATGAAAGGGACAACAATTAAGAATTTTTCAAATCATACTGCAAGTATATGGCAGTTATTTCGATTAACTTTGCAGAATGAAACAGGAAAAGACGCGCATACTTACCCGGGACGGCGTGGAAGTCGAGGCTTTCGCTCCAGCTATTTTGTCTGTAAGCCGTGCTACGGATATACCGGCGTTCTATGCGGAATGGTTTTTCAATCGCCTGGAGGAGGGATATTGTAAATGGCGCAATCCTTTCAACCGGGTGGTGAATTATGTGTCGTTTGAAAGAGTGCGGTTTATTGTATTCTGGTCGAAGAATCCGGCTCCCCTTATTCCTTATCTTGACAGATTAAAGAAACGGGGAATAGGTTGCTATATCCAGTATACGCTCAATGATTATGAGGCGGAGGGACTAGAACCCGGTGTGCCCGCAACCGGACAGCGCGTTGAGACCTTCCGCCGACTGGTGGAGGTTCTTAGTGCGCATGGCGTGGTGTGGCGGTTCGATCCGATGATTCTGACAGATAAAATCGGGATCAGTGAACTCTTGCAGAAAGTCAGTTTTTTGGCGGAGAAACTACATGGCTATACCGATACACTTGTTTTCAGTTTTGCCGACATAGCCGGTTATCGCAAAGTCGGGCGCAATCTCGCGGCGAATGGAATCGGTTATGAGGAATGGACGGAGGTCGGGATGAGGGAATTTGCCTTGCGACTTTCTCAACTTAACAAAGAATCTAGATGGAATCTGAAACTGCGCACCTGTGCCGAGAGAATTGACTTGTCGGAGTTCGGTATAGAGCATAGTCGATGTGTAGATGATGAGCGTATTGCTCGTATCGCCAATCGTGATGCTTGCCTTATGACGGAACTTGGATTGCGAATACATGAACAGTCGCCCGGTCTGTTCGGAGAGATCGAGATGCTTCCAGCCGGAGCCATCTTTATGCCGGAAGGGCGGTATGCCATGTGTATCGCCAATAGAAAAGATTCTGGTCAGCGCCAGCTCTGCGGCTGCATCAAATCGAAGGACATTGGACAGTATGACACGTGCCCGCATGGATGCCTTTACTGCTACGCCAATACCTCATCCGAATCAGCAAGTCGAAATTATCATCGGCATAATCCCGATACCGAAACGATTATATCTTAAACAGCCCTATTGAAAATGTTGAAGTTACTCACCTATGACTCATTACTGGCGGAAGCGTCAGAGTATATACTGAGCCTTCCGGAAACTAAGCAAAAAGAATTGAAGGAAAATCTTTCTCATGGGAAAGCTCTCCTGAAAAGCAAGGATCAAATGAAAGCCTATCTACATCATTATGGCCAGATGCATCGTGAGAAACTCCTGCGTGCATATAAGCACATTCCCTCAGATTTTTTGAAGTCTTCATTTTCGGTGATAGACTGGGGCTGCGGCCAAGGTCTGGCATCAATGGTATTGAGTGAATATGTGCCGAATGAAGACATTGTGACAGACTTTATATTAATTGAACCTTCTGTACTGTGCTTGTCACAGGCGAATGCCAACCTCACATGGAGCAATCCTAAGAGTATGGTTGATGTACTTAGGAAGCGTGAGGAAGAAGTTGAAGCCACTGATATATGTGTTCAAGAACGCAAAGTGCTTCATTTATTGTCAAATGTAGTGGATATGCCTGAATTTTCGGGTAATGGGATTCGCCGGTTTGTCTTTGCCAATATCAACCTTAATCATCTTATCATAGGAGTGAGTCCATTTTACCCGAAGAAGGTCGAGGAAAGAGGATGGATGAATTTGCGGAATCACTCAATGGCTTCAAGAAGGTGTATTCTTTCCAGAAACATATTGATGATTGGGATAAAAACTATAGTTGTCAAATTCGGGTTCTATCAAACCGACTTACACCGAAAGGTGAAGTCTTTGAGAATCGTCAATACGTTCATATTGTCTAATGTTTTTATAATGAACGTTTTGGCGATTCATTTGTATTTGACATTTCGATATATTAACTTAAGTTGCAACTACTTCGGTAATTTTTACCGAATCATTGTCTGAGAAAAATCACTAAATTTGCAAGATGAAAGAAGATAATGCAAATGAAATCATACTCTATCAGCCGAACGATACTCTCACTCTTGATGTAAGAGTAGAGGATGAATCAGTGTGGCTTACTCAGGCTCAGATCGTTGAGTTGTTTGCCAGCAGCAAAGCCAATATCAGCGAACACCTGAAACATATATTTGAGTCTGGAGAATTACTTAAAGATGCAACTGTTCGGAAATTCCGAACAGTTCGTCAAGAAGGGAATCGGAGTGCGACATGATGAATCTGGTTTCTGTATGTAATGCTCCCACCAATAAGAGTGGCGTTTATTTGGTATGGAACTCAACTTGCAATGGAAACAAAGAATTAATTTATATCTGCCGATCAGGAAAAAAGGAAAATGGTAAAATTGTTCATCGCAAAGCCGGATTGGGGGGAATTAAGGATAGATTGGTTAATGGTCACCAATTGGGGAAGTTACCTCGAAAAAGAATATGGCCTATTATAATGTTACAATATGGGATAAAAAAATTAACAGTAAGTTGGTTTGATACAGAGAACGATGATCCTGTAGAAGTGGAAAGACTTTTATTAAATGAAATATTACATATCAGTGGGAGTCTACCAGTTTGGAATAATCAACCATACTAATTCACGGTTAATTGACAAGTTTGATTAACACAAAAGTATACTACAATTATTGAACATCTATCAATAATCATTTGCGACCATGGATGTCAACAACCAAATAATCATATATCAGAGCGAGGACGGCGAGACCCGCATCGAGGTGAAGTTTACGGGAGAGACTGTATGGCTTTCCCAGCAACAGATGGCAGAGCTTTATCAGACGACTCGACCCAATATCGTGCAGCATATCCGCAACATATATGCGGATGGAGAATTGGATGAACATGCAACCTGTAAGAATTTCTTACAAGTTCGACAAGAGGGAGCCAGGCAGGTGACGCGAGAGATACCATTCTATAACCTCGATATGATTATATCGCTGGGTTATAGAATCCGGTCGGTGATTGCGACGCACTTCCGCAGGTGGGCCACGGAGCGACTGAAGGAGTATATCATCAAGGGATTTACAATGGACGACGAGCGGTTGAAGGGTAACGGCGGCGGTGCATACTGGCGTGAGCTGCTCGATCGTATCCGTGATATCCGTTCGTCGGAGAAAGTGATGTACCGACAGGTACTCGACCTTTATGCCACGGCTGTCGATTATGATCCTCGTTCTGAAATTTCGGTCGAGTTCTTCAAAATTGTGCAGAATAAACTTCATTTCGCCGCTCATGGCAACACTGCTGCCGAGGTGATTTTTAAGCGAGCCAATGCGGATGCTCCGATGATGGGTCTGACGTCATTCAAAGGTGACCATCCAACACTTCGAGACGCACAGATTGCCAAGAATTATCTGAGCGAAAATGAACTGAAAATTCTCAACAATCTTGTCTCCGGATACTTTGATTTCGCCGAGATTCAGGCGATGAAGCGTCGCCCTATGTATATGGATGACTATGTGCGACAACTTGACATGATTCTTTCCTCAACAGGTGAAGCATTGCTCAATGGTCCCGGCTCGGTCAGCCATCAGCAGGCGATGGATAAAGCCCGCGAAGAGTACCGCAAATTCCAGGTAAGAGAGTTGTCCCCAGTTGAACGTGCCTATCTCGATACTATCAAAGCCCTCAATGCCAAAGCCAAGAACAAAGGGAAAGACTAAAGATCCTTTCGTGATTTCAAATCGTGATGACGTGGTGCATTCATTGTCTTTCATCGCCTGATTCACTTGTCTATTGAAGTTAAAAATATCGTAAAATACTGATTTCGTGTTTGCCGTTTGCGGGTCCGGGAAGACGTTCCACAGTGAAGCCTGCCGGCTGAAGCCGGCGGCGTATGACTTCTTTTGCACAATAGGTTGTCAGCTCCCCGCCGCTGTCTGTTGTTGGAATCATGAGAGCTGCTCTGCTTTTTTCTTTTCGAGGAATTCATTAATGCCGCACAGGTGCTCGCGCACACGACCATCGCCGAATTCATATACCTTGGTGACGAGTCCGTCAAGAAAGTCGCGGTCATGGCTGACGGCGATGAGCGTACCGTCGAAGTCCCGCAACGCATGCTGTGCAGAGAGCCGCTTTTCGCCGGACATCTGCAACGCCATCACTTCGTCGATATTGAGTTTGCTCATCGCTGTGGTTTGTTAGCTGCTATCAATGTTACTTTAATCTGTTGCCCGACAAGAGATTCATCGTATGCACTCCCCCGGCAGATACAAATGGATTTGTCGGTGCTGAGAGAATGTAGTATTTTTGTGTTGTAAAATGTTTGGGATGTCAAAAAATAGAATATGGACGGCGCATCTGTAACAGGAAAGGGTATGAACAATCCCTTTGATTATATTCCCGATGCCGCGTGCGAGAGAGCTTATCAGGAATTAAGAGACAGGCTGAAGGCGTTAAAGCGAAGTGTCAACCCTGATGATGTCAATTTCTGTCGGGAACTTGAAGCCGGGAAAATGCTTGGCGTGCTTATCGCTTCAGATGACGGCGGAATGCGTCACACCCTGTGTGCCTTTTCCGGACAACTTGGCAACGGAGGCTTCTTTTATCCTGGTTTTGTAGGACCGGTGTTCGATTATCTGGACCCCGATGGCTATTTCAAATCAAAAGAACGCGACATATCACGTCTGAGCGCAGAGATTGCGGAGTTCGGGAAAAACACGTTCTCCAGAGCAAAGCGTGAATACGAAGAGGCGAAGAGACAATCTGATGCGGAAATTGAGGCGTATAAGGATAAATGCAGAAGATCAAAAACTGAAAGGAATGCTAAAAGAGCAACGGCATCATGCGATGAGGCAGAACTGGCAGCCATGATACGTCAGAGTCAGTTTGAAAAAGCCGAACTTCATCGTCTCAAGAAGAGAGCTGCAGAGAGACTGGAGCCTTTATTGGCGGCAATGAATGAGGCGCAGTCGCATATTGACACCCTGAAAGAGAGACGCCGTATGGATTCCGAAGCTTTGCAGCAATGGCTCTTCTCTAATTTCACATTGCTTAACGCCAGAGGTGAAAGCAGGACACTGAGTGAGATTTTTGCAGAAACGCCACTGAAGATTCCTCCATCCGGAGCAGGGGAGTGCTGTGCGCCCAAACTTTTGCAGGCTGCCTATCTGCGCGGCTGGAAGCCAATAGCGATTGCCGAATATTGGTATGGACATGCCAAGAGCGGAGAAATAAGGATAGATGGCGCGTATTATCCCGCCTGTCGCGGAAAATGTCTTCCGGTGCTGGGCTGGATGCTGCAGGGTCTTGATGTATATCCGCCTCTGGAAAGTGGTTGCGGGCAACCGGTAGTCCGGGATCCGGAAATCATATATGAGAACAGATGGTTCTGTGTGGTTGACAAACCGTCTGGAATGCTCTCTGTGCCAGGTAAGGGGAACGCGGTTTCCGTGCAGCAGTGGCTTGAGGAGAAATATGGCTCCGGCAGGTCTGTCAGAATGGCTCATCGTCTTGATCAGGACACCTCCGGTCTGCTTATAGCCACATTCGGGAACGACACTCTCAAGGTCATGCAGTCGCTTTTTGCCACAAGAAAGGTAAAAAAGACGTATGTTGCCGAACTTGTGGGAGATTACCGGTCACTTGGAATCTCCCGTTGCGGACATATAGATCTGCCATTATCTCCGGACTGGCTTGACAGACCGCGTCAGCGCGTGGATCTTGAATGTGGCAAGGATGCTCTTACCTATTACGAATTCACCGGTGCTGAAGGTGGAAGAAGCCGCGTAGAGTTCCAGCCAGTCACAGGCCGTACCCACCAACTGAGAATACATGCGGCATCAGAAATAGGGCTCGGAATGCCTATTGCCGGCGACCGCCTGTATGGCAGGAATATCGGGAATGGTCAGAGGCGACTTCATCTTCATGCAGAAAAGCTGGAATTTACCTTCCCTACAGATGGTAATCATTATTGTTTCGAATCACCTGCTCCGTTCTGACAACAGGTGAAAGGGTGGCTGTCTGTTGAGATAATGTTGAAATAATATTTGCGATATTGGCTTTAAAGTTTTGCAACAAATAGTTTTTGTATTATCTTTACCAAGTGGATTTTTAGAGTGAAATCATCTTGATTTTATGGCTCCATGCTTAATGAAATAAAAATGATAGGATATGTATGTCATTAGGGTATATGCCTGTGTTGTTGTCATGATGCTCTGCATGTCGTGTGGAACGCCTGAGGCTGATCGTGAATCGGCTCTTGAGGATTCTTACGCGCTGCTTGATGCAGAAATTGCAAGGAGCGGAGTCTATGAGAAAGAAAAGGAAGACAGGATCGGCAGGTTGCGTCTGCAATGTGCCGGAGAGGATGACGAGCAGCTGCGTACTGACATAATAAACAGTCTCATCGATGAATTTGCGGCATATAAATCAGACTCGGCGTTGTATTATATAAATTTAAATCTGCGCCGTCCTGAGATATTGTCGAAACCGGGTGAATATACCAGGTTGCTTATAAAACGGGCAGATGTGTTCGCACATGCCGGATTGTTTTCCGATGCCTTGTCTCTGATGCAAAAGATTCCGAGGGATTCACTTGATTCACACGAGTCGCTTCTTGAAGACTATTACTCTACTTATTGTGCCGCCTATCAATATCTGTGCGAATATGCAAATGAACATGAAACTGCACGCGGACATGAACAGAGACGTGCCTTATATGCCGATTCTTTGAGTAAGGTTGTTGACAAGGCGTCGTTTAATTGCATTTTAGTTACATCGGAATCGGCGCGTGACGGAAATCCGGAGGATGCAATCAAATTTCTACATACGTATCTCAAGAAATATCCATCAGGAACCAGGGAATATTCGATCTTGGCTTCAACGCTTGCCTATATATACAAAATTACGGGTGAAAAGGAGAAATATAAACGCTATCTGGTGGCAAGTGCCATTTCCGATGTAAGGGGAGCTGTAAAAGAAAACATGTCATTCAGGGAGATGGCTACAATCATGTTTGAGGAGGGTGACATAGAGCGTGCTCATCGTTATCTGAAGAAAAGCATAGCTGATGCTAATTTTTATTCGGCACTTATGCGCAACACCCAGTCTACCAAGATTCTGCCCTTGATAGATGATGCCTACGCCACTTTGCAGAATAAACTGACAGGCAAACTGCGGGCAATGATCTGGATTGTAAGCATAATATCGTGCATACTGGTGATTACGATATTGTTTATATTGAAGCAGTTCAAAAGTCTTCACCGGGCAAATGACAGAATCAATTCTGCAAATGAAAAATTGAGCGCATTGTCTGAAAAACTGAAAACCATTAATGACGAGTTGCGTGATTCGAATCGCACGAAGGAGCAGTATGCCGGTCTTTTCATGGAATATTGTTCTTCAGCCATATCCACGTTACGTTCTTATCAGCAATCGTTGCGCATTCTTGCCGCTCAAGGTGCCAACAGGGCGGTTTTGTTGAAGAAACTGGAATCTTCCGAGATGGCAGACGAGCTGCTGAGCAATTTTTATGAAAAATTTGACGAAGCGATTTTGAACATATATCCTTCTTTTGTTGAAAAATTCAACGCGCTCCTTATTCCTGATTACAGGGTGGTCTTGAAATCCGGCGAACTGCTGAATACAGAGCTGAGGCTTTTTGCCTTGATTCGCATAGGCATTAACGACAGTCCCAAAATTGCTCACTTCCTATGCTGTTCGATTTCTACCGTCTACACATATCGGTCGAAGATGAGGAAACGCGCCATCGATCCTGATAATTTCGAGAATGAAGTTAAAGAAATAGGTTAAATTATTCTTTAAACAATCTCTAAATAATCTTGATTTTTTAAGTTTATTTGCAGTTGTAATTTATTGGTTTATAATCTGTTGATATTGAATAATATTTTGATTTTTGTTTGATAGCCTTGATTGGGATAGTAAAGTTTATGAACTTTGCATCGTTCTGACGGAGATTGTCTCCGTTGCTGCCAAGAAAAACTATCACCTTTTAATCAAAAAATAAAATGAACAGAAAACCATGGAATTTAAGGGCGATCGTCTTCTCTATTTCACAGACGTTGGTTCTTGTAGCTGCTCCTTTATTTGCACAGGCGCAGTTGAAAGTTTCGGGCACTGTATCCGATCCTACGGGAGAGGTATTGATCGGTGTCAGCGTCTCTGTCAAGGGAAAACCGACCTTGGGAACCTCAACCAATATCGATGGTCGCTACACCTTGAACGATGTTCCCGAAGGCGGGACGCTAATCTTCAGCTATGTTGGCTTTGCGGCTCAGGAAATAGCGGTGAAGGGACGAAACGTTGTTGATGCGGTGCTGCATGAGAATCAGGAACTCCTCGACGAAGTTGTTGTAGTGGGTTACGGTTCGCTAAGTCGCCGTGAAGTGTCAAGCTCCATCGTGCAGGTAAACAAAAGCGATTTTCAGACAGGAGCGATGAATAACCCGATGGAGATGCTTACCGGTAAGGTTACGGGTCTAAACGTGTCCACGACAGCTGCCGCAAATCCTAACGGCAGTTCAGCTTTGCAGGTCAGGGGTGCCACATCACTGAGTGCAGGAAATGGTCCGCTCATAGTGATCGACGGTGTTGCCGGAGGGGATATCCGTACTTTGGCGCCACAGGATATCGAATCCATGTCAGTACTTAAGGATGCAGCGTCTGCCGCTATCTATGGCACGCGGGGTGCCAATGGCGTAATACTTATCACTACCAAGAAAGGTACCGGTACGCCCGGTTTGCCTGTAGTTACCTACGAATCATATGGAGCGCTTGCTTTCGGTAAAAACAGACCCGAAGTATTGTCACCCTACGAATGGCGATTGTCTCGCCGTGGTAACGATTATGGTGCAAGCACAGACTGGTATGACGAAATAACACGCGACTTTGCCTATGACACCAACCAGTATGTCGGCATTGACGGCTCGTTGGCAAACGGAGGATATTACACAGCTTCCGTCAACTATAAGAGGGCAAATGGTCTTGACATTACCAGCGGACGTGAGGAATTTGGCGGTCGTGCCGCTGTTTCCGCCAATACTCTTGACAATCATCTCCGTTTAACGGCATCATTCAATGCCAGACGGGTGAATGAGAAATGGGGTGATGACGGCATGTTTGACACGGCTCTCGGCATGAATCCGACAATCCCTGTCTTCAATACAGACGGAACCTATTATCAGCCCACTTCCCCTACGGATATCAAGAATCCTGTTCAGCAGCTTAAGGTAAACACATCCGAGGGTAAACGTACTTATCTGCTCGGCACAATCGATCTGAAATATGATATATGGCATAACGACAACCATAATGTAAGCACTACGTTATCATATTCCTACAATTATAATGACCTGAAGAGTGATTATTACACTCCGTCAACTTCCGGAGAATCTTATTGGGGTGGTTATGCCGGCAGGGCATCAATTCAATATCAGAAATGGTATACGAACCGCGTGGAGTGGCTTGCCAACTATAGCTTCCGCAATGATGATCATGATGTACGTTTTGTAGGCGGTTATTCTTTCGAACGCAGCAACTGGGAGCAGATGTTCGAGCAGAACAATGATTTCACATTCGACAAGCCTCTCTGGAACGGCATCGGTGCCGGTTCATGGCTCGGACAGGGCAAGGCACAGATGTATGCCGGCAAGAGTGAGTCTACTTTGGTGGGCTTTTTCGGTCGTGTCAATTATGCTTGGAGAGGCATGTTGATAGCCAGTGCCTCCATCCGTCGCGAAGGCTCCACAAAATTTGGTGCAAACAAGAAATGGGGTAACTTCCCGGCAGTGTCGGTAGCGTGGGAAATGACGAAAGCTCCCTTCTTCAAGGACAAGGAACAGATTGTGCAGAGTTTGAAACCACGTTTCTCATATGGTATGACGGGACGTAGCGATTTCGATGCATACAAAGCTCTTGCAACTTATTCCACCGGTGGTCAGTACCTTATCGACGGAAACTGGATGACCGGTTATAGACCTTCGAACAACGCGAATCCGAATCTCGGCTGGGAGAAGCTTTCCAGTATAAACGTTGGTGTGGATTTCATGTTCTTCAATCGTCTTAACGGATCTATAGAATATTTCGACCGCCGTTCGAATGACCTTCTGTATAATTACACAGCTCCTCAGCCGCCGTATGTGTATCCTTCGATTCTCGTGAATGTCGGCACGACAAAGAATACCGGTGTTGAGCTGACCCTTAACGGCAACATCCTCGTAAACACGCCTGTTACATGGGACATGGGAATCAATTATTCCTATGGCACAACCAAGCTCACAAAACTTTCCAACGATCTCTACCGTGCCTCCTATCTTGATCTCTATCAGAAACCGGGTGCAGGCACCAGCGAATACTTCTTCCGAGTGGAGGAGGGTGGAAAGATCGGGCAGTTCTATGGTTATGAATATGCAGGAACAGACGAGAACCACAACATGCTCGTATATGCTGCCGACGGTTCGAAAGTTACAGCTGCTTCAGCCAATCCGGAAGACAAACGTTTTATCGGAGATGGCGCTCCCAAGCATTTCCTCTCATGGAGCAATTCATTGAAATGGAAGAATTTCGACCTGAGCATGATGTTCCAGGGCGCTTTCGGGTTCAAGATTTTCAATATGCGTAAATACGGCATGGGACTTCAGGGAAGCGGTAGCGACAATGTGCTTCGCAGTGCATATCTTGACGATCGCGACACTTGGAGCGGCGGCGGTGTGATATCATCTTATTTCTTGGAACGCGGTGACTATTTCAAACTTGAAAACGTTACGCTCGGCTATAATTTCCCGATAAAGAACCGCCGTTTGCTCGATTCATTACGTGTATATGTTTCTGCAAAGAACCTCTTCACTCTTACCGGATATTCCGGAACGGATCCTTCGGCTGTGACTTCGACAGGTATCACTCCGGGAGTAGACGTGTCGAGTGCTTATCCTTCGGCAACTCAGATTACATTAGGCGTGACTATCCGCTTCAGGTGATCAATTCGTGAAACAGAAACCTCAATTTAAAATTTCTTATGAATCTAATTAAATATTTAGGCGCAATGTTTGCGGCTGCCACCATGACGGCAGTTCTGCCATCCTGCACCAATCTCGATGAGATCACTTACGACAGGATAGACGCCTCAGCATATTATCAGGACGAGAACAGCGTAAAGGGTGCTGTAGCATCAATCTATGCCAGCGCACAGAGCGGTTTCCTTGAATATTTCTGGTATCTCAACGAATTTCCGGCAGACCAGGTAACATGGCGCACATGGAACGGTGGAGCATGGGGATATGACGAAGCTGCAAAATTTGTGCTCTCGTCGCAGACGTGGAACTCCGAATCGGTGATAATACGCCAGGCTTGGGAACATGCTTGGGAGACCATCGGTCTTTGCAACACTCTCCTCGGAGACCTTGAGAAACTCAATCCGGCTTCGCTCGGTATGAGTGACAGCGCAATGAAGCAATATATCGCTGAAGTGCGGACCATGCGTGCATGGGCATATTATAATAACTTTGAGCTTTGGGGAGGGACGTTGCCCCTGTGTGTTGCAGCTGATGGCAATGTTCCAGGTTCCGCAGATCCGGATTTCAACAAGAGTTCGCAGATTATCTGGCAATTCATGGCAGATGAGCTTGATGGCTGTTATGGAGATCTTATTGCGGAACAGGGCAATCCCGGAACCCGGAACCGTCTTAGCCAGGGAATGAACCGTATGCTCAAGATGCGTCTTCTTCTCAACTCTGAACTTTGGACCGGAACGGCACGATATGAGGAATGCAAGACGCTTTGCGAACAGATCATAGCCGGTGACTACGGAAATTATTCGATTGTTTCAGATTACCGCGACATATACGGCATCAATAACGAGACATGCCCCGAGGTGGTGTTCGCTTTCGCAATGGAAGCGGGGCATAATACCAACAATAACCGCAACACCCCCTTCCTCCCTTACAATTATGACCAGATGTTTGGATTCTCTTGCGATCAAAGTGGATGGAATTGCGTATGCATGGTGCCTTCGAAAGACAATACCGGCACACTTGTGCCTTACGCAGGAACATCCAACCCCAAGAGTTTCATCTTCGATTATGGTGACAAACTCGGTGCTCCCTTTGACCGCATGAATAATGCCGACATCAGAAAGCAGCCCTTCAAATGCGATGCAGGAGGCAACTGGCGCGGAATATTCGCTATGGGTCCGCAGAAAGACTGGAACACCGGTGCCGACGTGCTTGCCGATGCCGATCTTCAGGACAAGCCGTTGATTTATGTGGATCAGGTAGGAACTTTCCAGAACCTCGGTCGTCAGCTCGAACCCGTGATGAGTCCGCGATGGGGAGAAACCAATTCCGGTTACAGGGTGATCCGTTACCCTATCTATCCCACTTCCACAGGTCTCGACTGGCGTAATGCAGATCAGGTGGAATTTCGTCTTGCAGAGGTTTATTACACACTTGCAGAATGTTATATGCGTTCCGGTAACCCCTCTATGGCGAAGAGTTACGTAAATCAGGTGCGCGGCAGATATTTCGGCGCATCAGATCAGAAGGAACTTGAAAAACCCGGTCCCGGTTTCGATACATTTGATGCCGACTGGCTTCTCAGCGAGTGGGGTATTGAGTTTCTCAATGAAGGTCGCCGACGTCGCACCGACTTGCGCCGTTTTGACAAATTCACTCAAGGACAGTGGTGGTTCTTCGGACGTGCTACGGAAACCGACCGTCAACTACCCGCAAAACGAGACCGTAAATATGAATGGTATCCTCTGCCTCAGGCAGCACTTATGGTGAATCCCGGTCTTGTTCAAAATCCCAATTATTAAACAGCTTCTTAAAAGACTTCAAAATGAAAAAGTTCAAAATATCGTATCTTTGGCTTCTTATGCTGCTCCCCCTTATGGGCGCATGCTCAAAGGAAGACATCGTATTTGACGTGGAGTTGCCCCGTTTCGAACTTCGTCCCGGCTACCAGTTGCTTGAGGTGATAGTGCCGCAACGCACCATGCCTACTGACAAGATATATATCGTAGGTGAATTTAACGGTGGCAAGGATGTTGCGGTGGGAGATCCCCGCTGGGAACTTGAAAAGGCGCATGACACAGATGCCAAGTGGGGTATTTACCTTAATCCCGAAGACTTTTTAGAAGGGAAGACACTTGCCGACGGCTATACATTCTATTCCGTAGAACAGGGGGAGGAGCGTTCTCTCGACAATCAACCCGTGGCGCATACCGAATCTCCGGCTCTCGGACAGAGGACGAACGTGATCGTGTATCGTTGGGCGGATTATTTTAAAGAGCCTGAGAACCCCGGGGAGATAGATCATGACGGATATGCCATATACGTGGTTGACAATTCCGGTTACGAGCAGTTGTCGCTTTATGCCTGGGGTGATGCGGAAGTATTCGGCGGATGGCCGGGTATACAGCCCACTGGTGAGACCACCATCGATGGTGTGAAATATAAGTATTTCGATACGGGAGAAGCAAACGAAGGTCTCAATATCAATTTGATCTTCAACAACAATAATAACGGCTCCCAGCTTGGCGATTACAACGTGACTCTTGATCAGGATTATTATCTTGAGCTGACTGCCGACGGGGTGGTGCCTTACGATCCATCTTCCAATATTCCTCATGACGGTTATACACTCTATGTTTCAGACCAGTCCGGATGGGAAGAGCTGTATCTCTACATGTGGGGAGATGTCAACGACCTTAACGGCGCCTGGCCTGGAATGTCACCTGCGGGGACACAGGTTATCAATGGCGTTACTTACACGTATTTTGATTTCGGAAAGGATAATTGCGACAAAGGGCTCACAGAGCATCTGATCCTCAATAATGGAAATGGCAAGCAGGTGGATGATGTCGTGGTGTTCGCACTCGACCGTGATGTATATGTGGAATTGACTGCAACTTCTGCCAAGGAGATAGATCCATCCGATTATTCACCCGGCGCAACCGAACCTGAAAAACCGGTTTCCTATAATCTTTATATAGAAAACAACACAGGCTGGAACGAATTTCATGTCTATGCTTATGGTGATAAGGAAGCGTTCGGGGGATGGCCCGGAGCAACAGCTTCTTCAACAAAAACAATAGATGGTGTGGAATATCTCGTGTTCCCCGTGGAAGGTGCCGGAGAAGTGGAGAACCTTATTTTTACAGACAATGCCGGAATCCAGTATGATGCCTTGCAGATTACGTTGGACAAGGATTATTATATAAGGGCGAATCCCGAATCTGCTGAACTGATTAGCAAATAATAGATGATGGACACGAAAAAGACAGGTAAAAAAATCTTTTTGGCATCGCTCGCTGTCGCCGCCGTAGCTTGCGGCGACAGCAATGAGCCTGCCAGCCCCGTTATCCCCGATAAGCCGTCGGGAGATAAGGCGGCATCTATGGTAATATATCAGGTTAATCCGAGGTTTTATGGTGAAAGCGATTGCCTGAAAGCGGTAACAGCCGATATTTCGAGAATTGCGGATATGGGTTGCGATGTGATATGGTTGATGCCGATACATGAGATCGGTGTCAAGAACAGCATCGGCTCTCCATATTGTGTAAAGGATTACAAGAGCGTGGCTGCATCTCTCGGAACAATGGAAGACCTTAAGGAACTTGTTTCTGTAGCTCACGGCAAAGGTCTGGACGTAATCCTTGACTGGGTCGCAAACCACACATCATGGGATAATACATGGACAATCACGAATCCTGAGCGTTATGCTAAAGATGCTAATGGAAATATTGCAGCCACCCCGTCATGGGGAGACGTGGCTCAACTTGATTATTCCGTAGAATCTACGCGCACGGGAATGAAAGAGGCAATGAAATTCTGGATTGAGGAGGCTGATATCGACGGCTTCAGGTGTGATTATGCAGAGGGGGTGCCTCATTCTTTCTGGAAAGAGGCTATTGCGGAATTGCGTGCCGAAGATCCCGATGTCATTATGCTTGCTGAATCATCCCGAACGGATTTCTATGCCGACGGTTTTGATATGGTTTACGACTGGAATTTCGCTCCCGCGATGAAAACTCTCTTCAATGGTGGAAAACCGGCAGCATTCCATGATTATGTGACCGAAAGCAATGCAAAAATTCCGTCAGGTAAAACTATTTTGCGTTATGCTTTCAATCATGACGTGGCTGCTGAAAATGAGGTTGACAGGATGTTTGGTGCGCCGGAAGGGGTTCCTGCAGCATACGTTTTGGCGGCAATGTCCAATTCCACTCCCATGATTTATTCTTCCATGGATGTTGAAGGGCTTAAAGGGAAACTCTCTTTCTTCAATCATCGCAAACTGGATTTTTCACCGGAACTGACAGCCACATATAAAGCTATAAACAATGCTTTCAAAGTGTCGGCAGAGGCAAGAGGGGGCGAACTTAAGAATTATGCTCAAAATGAAGCCGTGGTGTTCAGCAGGGAGAATGGAGGCAAGACGTTGCTCGTAATGGTTAATCCTTCAGCCAAGGCGATATCTGTAAAAACTCCGATATCGTTTACAGGCATGCAAGTCTCGGAACTGATTTCCGGGGAGGAAACGTCACTTCCCGTCATGACGGATATTCCAGCCTATGGGTATAAAATTTATCTTGGTGATACTCAATAATCGTTAGCCGCTTCATTATGAGAAAATTGATATTTATGATGATGCTGGTTTCGGCTTTAGGTGTTTCTGCCGTTTCCCGCATAACTTCTCCTTCCGGAGAATTGCTTCTGAATGTTGATATTGATGCAGATGGCAGTCTTTGTTATTCCCTTGATTACAAAGGGTCTTCACTCGTGAAGGAGAGTAGGCTCGGTCTTGTGTCTGATGAAGCAGACTTTACACATGGTTTCAAGATTGCTGGAACGGACACTCTCTCTGTAGACAGGACATGGAAGCCGATATGGGGGGAATATGAAACCGTACGCGATAATTTCCGTGAACTTGCCGTAATTTTGAAAGCCGAGAAGCCTGATCGCGAAATGACAGTCCGTTTCCGTCTTTTTGATGACGGTCTTGGATTCCGCTATGAATTTCCGGCACAGAGGGGTAGTAGCAACTACCTGACAGTGCGCGATGAGAAGACTGAGTTTAATTTCACCGGAGATCACACCCTCTTCTGCATTCCGGGAGATTATGACACGGATGAATACTTATGGTCAGAGACCTCGTTTTCCGGACTTCCGGATGCTTTAGGCCGTTATAGGCGACATTCAGAGGCTCAGCGCACCGGCGGAAATACCATTCAGACTCCGATGCTGATAAAAACGGGGGCTCCGGTGTATGTGAACATCCATGAAGCGGCACTTAAGGGATATCCTGCGATGCTTCTTGATGTTGATACGGACCGGCATGCGATGAAGACTCACCTTGTTCCCGATAAACTCGGGGTGCGGGCATATCTTCATCTCCCTTTCGAATCTCCGTGGCGCACACTTATTGTAAGTGACGATGCCCGAGACATACTCGCTTCTCAACTTGTGCTAAACCTTAACGAGCCTTGTAAGATCGAAGACACCTCCTGGATCAAACCCATGAAATTCATTGGCGTGTGGTGGGAGATGTTTACGGGAAAGAAGAAGACATGGGCATATTCTGATGAATACCTTGCCAAACCGGGAGTGACAGACTATGCCTCCCTTAAATCCAATGGCAGGCATCCGGCGAATACAGCGAATGTGATGAGGTATATAGATTTTGCGGCAAGGAACGGTATTGACGGCGTTCTCGTGGAAGGCTGGAATGAAGGTTGGGAAGACTGGGCTTCATATCGCAAGAACCGGCAATTCCTTTTCGACAAGCCTTATCCCGACTTTGATGTGGATTCATTGCGTGATTATGCCGCCGCCAAAGGGGTGAAGCTTATAATGCATCATGAGACGGCAGCAAACGCCGCCGATTATGAACTTCAGCTTGATCGCGCTTTCAAGTTTATGAAAGATAACAATTATGATGCGGTCAAGACCGGGTATGTAGGCGCGATCATTCCGCGTTCGGAACATCACGGATCGCAATGGATGGTTGACCATGTGCGCCATGTCATAGAGCGTGCCGCAGATTATGAGATAATGGTCGACAGTCATGAGGCGCCGCGTCCCACCGGACTCTGTCGCACTTATCCCAACTGGCTTGCTCAGGAATCGGCACGTGGCGGCGAGTTTGAGTCTATGGGCGGTAATCCGCCGTCACACACCTGCATCCTTCCCTTCACAAGGCTGAAAGGGGGACCGATGGACTATACCCCCGGACTTTTCGAGACCCGTCTAAGTTATTATGACGAAGGTAAAAACGATCAGGCAGGAACCACGTTAGCCCGTCAGCTCGCGTTATACCTTACTATGCCTTCTCCCATGCAGATGGCATGTGACCTGCCGGAAAATTATGAACGCTTTCCTGATGCGTTCCAGTTTATAAAGGATGTGCCGGTTGATTGGGCTGATTCGAGATATATTGAAGCGGAGCCTAACAGGTATATCACCGTAGCCCGGCGTGACAAGGAATCTGACGACTGGTATGTGGGTGCAATAACCGATGAGTCTCCGCGAACGGCAGTAATAGACATGAGCTTCTTGCCGAAAGGGAAAAAATATGAAGCGACAATCTATGAAGATGCCCCTGGTGCGCATTGGAAGGATAATCCACAGGCGTATCGCATCCGTAAAGTGAAAGTTGACAATAAAACCAGGCTTAAGCAGCCTCTCGCAGCAGGAGGAGGGGCAGCAATCAGGATTAAGAAATTACATTGAAAACAATTGTTCTTATACCGGCTTGCGTGTGAACGTCGGCCGGTATTTTTTATTTAATACATTTATTAATTTGACATTATGAAAATTAGAAATATAATATTGTCAGTATTGACAACAGCAGTGTCATCCTTTGGAGTCGTTGCGTCTCCTGGAGGTGTGACTCCTGCTGCCTCAAAGGTGAGTGAGGATTTTAATTCCATGTGGTCTGATAACACGCCAACTTTGAATCTTCCGGAAGGATGGCGAGTGGATAGAAATTTGACAGCTCTCAGAAAAGTTGGCAAATGGAATGACGCGGTGACCGACGTTATGTATACAGGCGGTGCGAATCTTGCATCGAATGCAAAAAACGGAACATGGAACTGGGGACCAGATGATTCTTCTTCGGATCGCGCGGTGGGTGGATTGTCTACTACGGTAAGCAATGGAACACGCTGCGTCAGCTACATGACAAAACTCAAGAATGAAGATGACGTCAAGATTATAAATTATCTTGACATATCATATGTGGTTGAGAAATATCGTTTAGGCGCTAACGCGGCAGGTTTCTCCGTGCAGCTTTATTGGTCGGGCGATGGCGAAAAATGGTATTCGGCAGGTGAAAGCTTCAATACATATTTCCCGGCGGATGCAAGCACGGCAGGAGTGGCTGTCGTTCCTGTCTCTCAGACCGAGGTTGGCAACTCCCTGCGGGTGCATGTTGAACCGAAGAAAGATATTTATCTGGCATGGAATATATCTGTTGCTTCCGGGTCGACTCCGGATAAGGCACAAGGACTTGCTATAGATGATGTAGAGATTCAGGCATCTTTTACCGATAAGGTTGATGACTGGAAAGATCCTTCGGAAGATGTGCCCGAGATTAATCATTCGGGAATATACATGCGTGGACAGGATGGATGGGATGCTTCGGATGAATGGGAGTTTGACAAAATAGATGAAACCACCTTTGTGCTCAGGGATAAAATCATTTCCGGCACTTTCAAAATTGCGGATGCATCCTGGAGCGCATCTTGCAATTACGGTTCGAACGGCACGAATATTGTAATGGATATGCCTTACGAGTTGAAGGCTGGTGTTGACGGCAATATTTCTTGCGGACCGAATGTGTTCAATTGTTCCTTAATTACACTGACCATAAAGGATGGAGTCGCGACTTTGCTTCTCAGTGCCAACGAAGACGCAGAAGGTCTAACCTCCGTTTATGTGATAGGAGACAATAACGGTTGGAATTATATGGATGCTTCCGGCATCTTGAAATATGATGCTTCTGATAAACTTTTTAAAGGCAGGGTTTCAATGCCTGCCGGCTCTGACGGTTTGAGCCGTTGGATGATCTATCAGCGCCTGGGTATGGCAGGTGCATGGGGACTGAATGAAGATTCCTCGTTGCCATCAACGGAAGGGACGCTGATCAAAGGTAAGAAATGTAATGCGTGTGTGGAACCTGGCACGTATGACATAACTTTTGACTTGCAAACAGGTGGATATACGTTTACAAAAGTCAGTTCGGCTGTATCTTCTCTTGTAATTAATCCGGTTGAGACAATCCTTGTGCCGGAGCTTCCTTCGAAAATAAAGGTTCTTTCGCTCAATAATTCGCTGATCTATTATAATGATCAGGATGTGATGTTCAATGACATAGCCAAAGGAGAAGGGAAAGTGGCGGAATGGACTAAGCATACACTGTTAGGTAAACCCCTTTCAACCCATTGGAATGAAGGTGAAGGTCTTGCAGATGACGGGCAACCAGGCGCAAAAATGCTCGTGCGTTCACAACCTTGGAGCCATATTATTCTTCAGGAACAGAGCTCCCTTCCTCGCACTGATCCCGAAACGTTCCGCAATAATGTAAAGTTATGGGTGGAATATATCCGTCAACGTTGTCCGAATCCGAATGCTGTAATCATTATGCCTGTAAACTGGGCATACGCAGGAGATTGGGGTAACTTTACAAAATTTAATGAATTGTTCATTGCCAACTATTCCAAGGTTGCGGCTGAGTTCGGGATAGTGCTTTGTCCTGTGGCAAATGCATACCAGGCTGTTTATGATGATAAGGGTGCGGTCGCAGCCGAAGGATTGTTTCTGGATGACAGACATCCTACAGCAAAAGCTACATACATGGCGGCATGTATGGAATATGGACTGATTTTCGGAACGGATCCTTTAGACATATCCACTCATCCAACTTCAATTTCTTCCGCTGAAGCATTGGAAATGAGGACATATGCATCTAATGCTCTTAAAGGTTTTATACAGACTGTTGATCATCATTCCGGAATGATCAATTTCGATGCGCGTATGTCGGATGAATTTGGTATGGATGTTGAAGGGGATATAACATTCCATGCGGATAACGGGGCTACAATTTCACCGGAAGGTGTGTTTAAGGCTCCGGATTGCAATGAAGCGGTGTATAATGTTACTGCAAATGGTGGAGGTTTTGAAGCAAAAGCTGTGGTGATGGTAAGAAAAGCGGTTGAGAAGATGGATATCATCCCTTCTGTAGATATGTCGGCAGGAAATACGCACTACATTCAAAATTTTGATGAAATAGGAGATGCTGCAGCGGCACGCTTGCCTAAGGGATGGCGTGTGCAGGGGCAACAGGATGGAGAGTTGCCGTCTTTCTATAAAGGGGTGGAAAATACCACATATGCCGGAGGGGTGTCTCTTCCGTCTAATGCTAAGAACGGATTGTGGAATTTTGGTGCATCCACGTCTACGGATCGTGCGGTGGGTGGTATCACAACCGGTGTTGCCGGTGGCACGCGTAAGGTTAACGTCATGTTGTTGCTGACCAATAGCGGTAAAAAGAAACTTACGGATATTTCATTAAGTTATGATATCGAGAAATATCGTAAAGGTTCTAATCCGGCAGGTTTTGATGTGACTCTTTTTTATTCCAATGATGGTGTAAATTGGGTTGAAAATTCGGATGAAAACCTTAATCATCATTTCGATGCCGATGATGTCACAGCCGGATTCGAGGTGGTTCCCGGAGAGACAGTTTCAAAAACCGGTTTTTTATCGGCGGAACTGATTCCCGGTGCGGAGCTTTACCTGATGTGGCAGATAGCTGTGGCTTCCGGTAATAATTTCGCCGCAGCTCCGGCACTTGCTATTGATAATGTTGAAATAGAAGGACAACTGCCACCTGTGCCTGTTTATGACTGGCACATATATGTGGATGACAAGACGGGTTATGCATCTATGGGCGCATATGCTTATGGAGCGTTGACAACCGACGAGTTCTGGGGCGGCTGGCCCGGACAGGCACCGATTGACGAGGTTGTGATTGACGGAACGAAATATAAAGTATTTGGTCATAACCGGTCAGAAGGAAGTTATAATCTTATTTTGAATAACTGGAACAATGGCTCGCAATTACCGGATTTCGTATTTGAAGGAGGCAGGGACTACTATCTGCTTGCAACGTCTGATAAGGTAACAGAAAAAACATTGTCGGATGTAAGGGAACTTGAGGAACAAGGTGATATGCAGCTCTTCTTTAAAGGTGATACTTTGATTGCAGATGACTCAGACATTATTGCAATATATGACATGCAGGGCAGGGAAATACTTCGCACCCCAAACGGGTCGTTGAATGTCGGGAATCTTGTTTCAGGAATTTATGTTGCAAAAGCTTCCGGAAAAGATGTGATGAAAGTCATTAAAATATATATTGAATGAAAGTTATGGCTCTTACATGTGGATTTTTACATGTAGTTTGATTCTTGTATTAATAAAGATAAAGTTTTATGGGCTGCCTGTTGCGTCGGGAATGGCGCGGCAGGCAGCCCGTAATTGTGTTTTTGATGATTTTATCTGATGATTGCGCGTCCTGCCCATACGAGGAGGATGCCGATTACAACAGAAAGCACCAGATATAGGATGAACGTGGTTCAGTCTCCTTTGCTACCGAGAACCCACATGTCGTCGGCGAAAGATGAGAATGTCGTGAAACCTCCGCAGAAACCGGTGATCAGCATGACATTTTCTCCCGGTGTCATGACATGTGCTTTCTCCAATAGTCCGAAGAGGAGTCCGATAACGAAGCAGCCAATAATGTTTACAAGAAATGTTCCCATAGGGAATGCCCCATGAAACATGGCGGAACTCCATTTCCCGATCAGGAACCGTCCGCATGTGCCCACGAATCCGCCGGCACCGGCAAGTAGCATCATTTTGATCATATCATAAAATTTTAATTATAGAATTTTAACGCTTATTTGTCTTTTAAAGTTGCTGTTGTCATGAAAATATATTAAATTTGCATTGCAATTCTGCGGACTGGTCTTTCTTATTATAATTTAGAAGTAAGAAGGTCAGGAGACGGAAGTGGAGAAATTTGGCTGCTTGCAACCACTCAAAAAAATGCTAAAATCGCATCTTTAGGTATGGCTCTTCCTGGAGTCATGTTCAACAATGACGACATAATTTGCATTATAAAGAGTGATCGCGACAGCGGTTACTCTTTTTGTTAAAACTACACGGCTGACAACCGACAACCGAAAACCTAAAATTACATATGAATTATTTATTTACATCGGAATCCGTTTCCGAAGGTCATCCCGATAAGGTGGCTGACCAGATAAGTGATACTCTGCTTGATGAATTTCTTGCGCGTGATCCGGAAAGTCATGTCGCAATCGAAACGCTTTGCACTACCGGACAGGTGGTTGTTGCCGGAGAGGTTAGCTCTCAGGCTTACGTAGACATACAGAACTCTATTCGCGGTTTGATCAATGAGATAGGTTACAACCGTGGCGCATACCGTTTTGACGGAGATGCATGCGGAATTCTCAGTACCATTCACGAGCAGAGCGAGGATATCGACCGCGGCGTCAGCCGCAGTGGCGAGGACATGGATGCCGAAGACCTTCAGGGCGCCGGTGACCAAGGCATGATGTTCGGCTATGCTGTAGACGAGACTGAAGACTACATGCCGCTGACACTTGACCTGTCGCATCTTCTGCTTCGCGAACTGGCAGACATCCGTCGCGAGGGTGACACCATGAATTATTACCGCAAAGGTAAGCTCACCACATATCTCCGTCCTGATTCCAAGAGTCAGGTAACTGTTGAATATGATGAAAACCACAGACCGGTGAGAATACACACAATTGTAGTTTCCACCCAGCATGACGACTTTGTCGAGCCTCTTGAAGACACCGCCGAGGCTCGTGCCGTGGCAGACAAAAAGATGCTCGAACAGATTTATAATGATGTGAAAGACGTTCTTCTTCCGCGTGTCAAGTCCAAGCTGCCGGCCGCAATCCGGAATCTTTTTGACGATAATTTGATTCTGCATGTGAATCCCACCGGAAAGTTCGTTCTCGGAGGCCCGCATGCCGACACCGGTCTCACAGGTCGCAAGATAATCGTTGACACCTACGGAGGTCGCGGTGCGCATGGCGGAGGTGCCTTCTCCGGCAAAGACCCGTCGAAAGTCGACCGCTCGGCGGCTTATGCCTGCCGTCATATCGCCAAGAATCTTGTCGCCGCCGGCGTGGCAGACGAAGTTCTCGTGCAGGTTGCATATGCCATCGGCAAGGCTCAGCCTGTGAGTGTGTTCGTGAATACCTACGGCACGTCGAAAGTGGCAATGACAGATTCCGAAATCGCCGACAAGGTTACGGCGCTTTTCGACATGCGTCCCAAAGCGATAGAGGAGCGGTTGAAACTGCGTAATCCGATCTATCGCGAAACAGCCTCATACGGTCACATGGGCCGCAAGCCCCGCACAGTCAGGAAGGAGTTCAAATCGCGCTATGAGAATGAGAAAATAGTGAAAGAGGTAGAGCTTTTCACCTGGGAGAAACTTGATGCGGTAGATGACATACGCAAAGCCTTCGGCATTTCGTAAAAACGACATCATGTCAGAAACGTATCGGGGAATCGGTTTCGCATATAGAAACCGATTCCTTAATTTTTGACAATTATGGTGTTGAAATTTGCCGATTATTGTCAAAAATATTATCTTTGCACGTTTATTAGCCGAAAATTATGCGTTTTTGACCTGATCGGGGAAATAAACGTCTTAATCGGCATTACCATTGACGAATAAGGAAATTAATTAAAACAGCTATATAAAGAATGGCAACATTAGAGAAAATCAGAAGCAAATCAGTGTTTCTCATCGTAGTGATCGGAGTGGCTCTTCTCGCCTTCATCATCGGTGACGCACTGACCAACAGTCAGAACATTTTCGGGGAGCGCACGACAATCGCAAAAGTCGGAAGCACCAAAATTGACTTCCATGACTATCAGCGCAAACGCGAAGAACTCAACAACCAGCTTGAGGAAGCACGCCGTCAGAATCCGGCTCAGTTTGCAAATTTCGACACACAGGTTCTTGCCCAGATGGCACTTGACCAGCTCATGCAGGAGGATATCGTGATATCCGCCGCCGACAAGGCAGGTATACGCACCACCGGCAATCTTCTGCGTTATTACATGATAGAGAACCCGCAGAACCAGAGAGTGATGGATATAGTGCGCCAGCTTAATGCCTCCGGACTGAGTGTTCAGACTCCGCAGCAGGCATATGAGGTTATCTTCAATCCTAAACGTAACGGTATGACCGACGCTCAGATGGAGCCGTTCCAGCGTCTTTGGCTCAATGCTGAAAAAGAGATGCAGGAAACAATAAAAGGGAGCGTATATCAGAGAGTCCTTGCCGGAACAGTAAAGGCAAACGACCTTGACAAGAAAGCTCTTTATAACGACTATATAACCACTACGGCTGTTGATGTGGCTTATCTTCCTTACGGTTCGCTCGATGCCAAAGAATATCCTGTAAGCTCCGACGAGCTCAAGAAGGCATATTCCGAGAAGAAAGGTCTTTTCAGAGTTGACGAAGAGACAAAAGACGTAAGCTTTATCAGCGTAAGCATCTCTGCTTCATCGGCAGACCGCGCGGCAGCGCGTCAGCTTGCCCAGAATACAATCAAGGAACTTCGCGACAGCGCGGGTCAGCTCAGCAAAGCCACCAAGAAAGAGGGCGTGAGCATGAGCCATCACGCAGTGCGTGCCGCAGATCTCCCTTCAGGAGCTGTCAAGGAGTTCGTGATGAATGCACCCAAAGACAGTGTGAAACTTATTTCCGAGACCGTTCAGGGTTTCACGGTTGTACGTGTAGGCAAACGCACAGAGGCTGTAGACTCCATTCAGGTCAATCTCGTAAGCGCGGCTACCGAGGCTCTCGGAAACAAAGTGCTCACGGCTCTGAATTCCGGACTTCCGGCTGACTCTATCTCAGTCCGTTTCTCTACGGACAGTGTGGCTCCTCAGCTCAACCAGTGGATACCTCTTTATACAGCGCAGGGTCCAACCAACGCGATTGCCGACGAAATGCTTGACAGTCTCCGTAGCGCAGGTGGCAGATATGTTACACTTCAGGGCGGTCCTCAGGGTATGCTTATCGGTAAAATCGTTGAGCAGAAATCACCCAAGACAATTTATGAATATGATCTTGCGGAGTTTGTTCTCGGTCCGAGTGTGAAGACAGTCGGTGACGAGCGTGCGAAACTTGAGAAATTCCTCCTTGAAAACAAGACTGCCGCCGATTTTGTGAAGAATGCCGAGAAAGCCGGATATACGATCCAGAACTTCAGCTTCACACAGTCCACACCCGCAGTGCCCCGCATGATGGGAATGAACTCGTATTATCCCGACAGCCGTCAGGTTGTGCGCTGGGTGATGATTGATGGTGAGGATGGCGAAGTAAGCCACATCTACGAATCCAAGAATGCCATCACCCCCGCATTGTATGCAGTGGCGGTCGAAAGAAGTTATGATGACTTTGTTCCCGTTTCCAATCCTGATGTGAACGCGATGCTTACCCGTGAGGTGCGCGCATCGAAAGCCGGCGACAAGCTTGTGGGTAAATTCAGCAAGAAGACCCAGAGTCTTCAGAGCGCGGCTCAGGCAATGGGCGTTGATCCTGTGAATGTGTCTACATTCCGTTTCGGACACAACGCAGGTGTAGCCGATCCTGCGGTTATGGGTCGCATCAACGGCTCGAAGGCAGACAAGAAAGTTGTCATCACCAAAGGCGAGGATGGTGTTTATGTATATCAGGTTACAGGCAAGGGTTCCGAAAAATTCCCGTTCAGCGACCAGATGTATGAACAGCAGTATTATCAGCTTGTGAATCCCAACCTTCTTGAGATGATCAAGGGTGACAATAAAGTCAAGAACAATATCTATAAGTTTGAAGCCGGTGATTGATTCGGCTTTAGGACGATACACGAAAAAGCCTCCATTTCTACAATAGGAGGCTTTTTTAATTTACAAGCCGTTACGACAGCAGCGGCAATAAGAAGCTGTTAAAAAATATGTTGAAATATGGAAAACAAGATAACGCTCATAGGAATGACTCTTGAAGAGTTGCAGGGTGTGGCGCAGCGCGGCAAAATGCCGAGGTTCGTCGGCAAGCAGCTCGCAGAGTGGATATATGACAAGAAAGTGGTTTCTTTCGACGAGATGGCAAATATCTCTAAAAAGAACAAGCAATGGCTTTCGGAGAATTACGAGATAGGTCGTGAAGCTCCTTCTGCGGCTCACAAATCATCGGACGGCACTGTCAAGTATCTGTTCAAGGTTGGAAATGGGAACGCCATAGAGTCGGTGTATATTCCCGACAAGGACCGCGCGACTCTATGTGTGTCGAGTCAGGTCGGATGCAAGATGAATTGTTATTTCTGTGCGACAGGTCGCATGGGATTCAAGGCAAATCTCACGGCTTCGCAGATAATTAACCAGGTTCTGAGCATTCCTCCGGCTCCCCAGAAAGGATACGAACCCATGACGCCGTTGACCAATATCGTCTTTATGGGAATGGGGGAGCCGCTCGACAACTTCAGTGAAGTGAAAAAGGTCATCGAGATTCTGACCGCGCCCTGGGGTCTTGCCTGGAGCCCGAAGCGCATTACGGTGTCTTCTGTCGGGAAACTTCCGCAGCTCAGGGAATTGCTTGAAGAAACGCAGGTGCATGTCGCGATCAGCGTTCACACCGCCGATGCCTACCAGCGCGAGTCGATGATGCCCGCGCAAAAGGCATTCCCTATCGCAACGGTTATGAAACTGCTTTCCGGTTATGATTTCAGCCATCAGCGTCGTCTTTCGCTTGAATATATAATGTGGCGCAATGTTAACGATGACATCGCCCATGCGGAAATGCTTGTTAGACTTATCGGTCAGGCTGACTGCCGTGTGAATCTGATTCGTTTTCATGCCATCCCCGGAGTTGATCTGGTGCCTTGCAGTGAAGACCGGATGCTGATGTTCCGGAGCTATCTCAATTCCAAGGGAATCACCGCAACAATACGCGCATCGCGCGGGGAGGATATCGCGGCGGCATGCGGCATGCTTGCCAAATAGCCTGACAGAGATCTGGCAACCATAGATTTCAAAGCGTATGGAAGTCAAAACGAATTGCAAACGTCTGAGATTTCAGAATCTCGTATAATTTTTGTAATTTTGGAGGTTAATTGAAAAAATATGGGAAAACCAATAAGAGTGGGTATTACCCACGGCGATATAAACGGCATAGGATATGAGGTCGCGCTCAAGGCTATCTCGGACGAGAGAGTTCCCGAACTTTTCACTCCTGTGTTCTTCGGAAGTCCTCAGATTGTGGAGAAAGCCCGCAGGGAGTTCAAGCTCGAACTGCTTCCGATACATATTGTAAAGAATAAGGGTGATATTCGCGATGGGAAACTGAATATTGTCGAGATCGGTGTCACACACAACGATGTGGAGCCGGGAGTCCCTACCGAAATGTCCGGTATGGCGGCAGTCAAGGCGCTTGAGCTTGCCACGGCAGCCCTTGAAGACGGGGATATCCAGGTGCTTGTGACTGCTCCGATTTCAAAGAAAGCGGTTCAGAGCGAGGAATTCCGTTTTCCCGGGCATACCGAATATCTTCAGCAGCGTCTCGGCAACGGCGCGCACGCACTGATGATTCTTTTCAATGACTATCTGAAAGTGGCGCTTGTCACCACGCATCTCCCGCTTTCCAAAGTGCCCGAGACCATTACCCGCAAAAGGGTGCTTGATCAGATCCACAGCTTCGTGCGGGTGCTTAAAAGTGATTTCACATGCGAACGCCCCAAAATAGCAGTGCTCTCCCTTAATCCGCATTGCGGCGACGAGGGTCTTCTCGGCAATGAAGAGAAAGATGAGATCATTCCGGCGCTCGAGGATGCCAAGAAGGAGGGTATTCTTGTGTTCGGTCCGTATTCTTCGGACGGCTTTTTCGCTTCTGCCGCATATCGTAACTTCGACGGAGTGCTTGCGATGTATCATGACCAGGGGCTTGCTCCTTTCAAGGCAATAGCGGGGGATACGGGTGTGAATTTCACCGGAGGTCTGCCGTACGTGCGCACATCGCCTGACCATGGCACCGCCTATGATCTCGCATGGAAAGACAAAGCCGACCCGACCTCGATGCGGCAGGCGATCTACAAAGCCATAGACCTTTATCGCAACCGCACCGCGCATCAGACCGCCTCGGCAAATCCATTGCGTAAGGTCCGCACAGAGAAAGGAGCCGACAAAACGATAGACCTTACTAAAGAAGAAATAACAGAATGAATTTTGGAATCATAGCCGCCGGGGAAGGATCGAGGCTTGTGCAGGAGGGTGTGGCTTTCCCCAAGCCCCTTGTCCCTCTCAACGGAGAACCGATGATCGGCAGGCTTATAAGGATATTTCAGGAGAACGGAGCGGAACGGATATGTGTGATAGTAAACGAGCACATGTCGGAAGTCCGGCAATTTGTGGAGAGACTCCAGCGGGAATTGCCGGTGCATATAGAGCTTGTGGTCAAGACGACACCCTCGTCAATGCACAGCTTCTATGAGATCGGCAGACTGCTCAAAGGGCATGGCCGTTTCATCGTGACCACAGTGGACACGATTTTCAGAGAACCTGATTTTGCAGGATACGTGCGTGCTTACGAATCGGCAAGCGCGGAAACCGAGGGTATGATGGCGGTGACATCGTTTGTGGACGATGAGAAACCCCTGTATGTCGAGACTGACAAGGAAATGAATATCACCGCGTTTCTGGATGCTCCTGCGGATGGCAGGTCAGACGATGAATCAGAGTTTGTTTCCGGAGGCATATACGGACTTGGAGACAAAGCGGTCGAGGTGCTCGACGGCTGTCTGGCAAACGGAACGAGCCGCATGCGTAATTATCAGCGCGCACTTGTCGAGTCCGGTCTGGCACTCAAGGCATACGACATGGGTAAGATTATTGATGTGGATCATGCCGGAGACATAGAGAAAGCCGAGCGGTTCATAACAACCAATTCCTAATTCCTCACTAAAAAACATGGCAGATATTAAAATTGCGGGGGTGATGCGCGCCGGCGCGTATTCACCGAACCATATAGGGAATGACGCGGCTATATTCAATGCCGTCGCTGACCAGTTGCGTAAGCGCGGCTGCGAGGTAAGGATTTATAATGAAGAGCAGTTTCAGAACGGTAACGTTACCGAGGACATCATACTCAACATGTGTCGGGAAAAAGCTTCTATAGAAAAACTGATGCATCTTGAAGACGAGGGACATCTTGTAATCAATTCCGGCTATGGAATTGAAAACTGCACCCGTGAAAAGATGACAAGGCTTCTTCTTGGCAACGGCATACCTTATCCGGAAAGTCTTATAGTGAATACAAACGAGGATGTCCGTGCCGAACTTGAGGAAAACGGCTATGGGAAAGTCTGGATAAAGCGTGGCGACTTTCATGCCATGCATAAGGAAGACGTGAGCTATTGCCGCCATTCCCAGGAGGCGCAGGAGGTTCTTCATGAATACTTCTACAGAGGTATCCGTCGCGCTGTGATAAACAAGCATCTCGAAGGAGACCTTATCAAATTCTACGGAGTGCAGGGTCAGCCCTGGTTTTTCTGGTTCTATCCATTCGATGAAGGACACAGCAAATACGGACACGAGGCAATCAACGGTAAGTCACGCGGTCTTCATTTTGACGAGGATTATCTTAAATCCATATGTCAGAAGGCATCTGAAATAATGGATGTGAAGGTATATGGCGGAGATTGCATAGTTGATCCCGACGGGTCGATACGCATAATAGATTTCAACGACTGGCCGAGTTTCGCGCCATGTCGTGCCGAGGCGGCACCGCATATTGCGAAATGTGTGTTGCAGGCAATAAAGGAAAGGCGCCGCAGATAATTTCAGGACTGATATTTTAAGGTAGAAATTGCAATTATAGTCATGAGCGATAAAAAAGAAAAAAAGTCAGGTTTCAAGGATTCTTTGAAATCGATGGATACAGAGGAGACATTTGACCTCATATTCTATCGTCCCATAGGATATATGTGGGCATTGCTTGCAAAAAAACTCGGAGTGACCCCCAATGCCATAACCATCGCTTCCATATTTTTAGGTGTGGGAGCAGGCGTGTGTTTCTTTTTCAACGAGAATTCAAGTCCCTGGATAAACTATTTCTGGTGGAATATAATAGGCGTGTTTTTGCTTGTCTGGGCTGATTCTTTCGACAGTGCCGACGGTCAGCTTGCCCGCATGACCAGGCAATATTCGCGAATCGGCAGGATACTCGACGGACTGAGCGGCGACTTCTGGTTTGCCGCCATATACATAGCCATCTGCTTCAGGGAAAACATGACAAGTGAGTTTTTTATGGCGCATCAATGGGTAATCTGGGTGATTGCTGTGGTTACGGGAGTCTGTCATGCCGTGCAGGCGGCTATGGGTGACTATTACCGCCAGTTCCATCTCTATTTTCTCAAGGGGGAGGACGGCAGTGAGCTTGAGCGTGCCGAGTTCCTGTGGGAGAAGTTCCATTCGTTGAGCTGGAAATATAATTTCTGGCAGAAACTGACACTCGCGTTTTACACAAATTATACTGTGGGTCAGGAAAAGCGCACCCCCGGCATGCAGAAACTTCGTGCCGCACTGCGCGAAAAATATGGAAACAGTGTGCCTCAGTCGTTCCGTGACGCATTCAGGGCAAAGAGCAAGCCATTGATGAAATATACCAACATATTGTCGTTCAATACCCGTACCTTCGCCTTGTTCGCCGCAATACTCATATTCCGCATGCCGTGGCTTTACTTCGCTTTCGAACTCACGGTGCTGAATGGCGTTCTGATATATATGATGTGGCGTCATGAACGCATATGCAAGTCATTCCACACACAGTTAAACAAATAGGTAATATGGAAATAAAAGGTATAATTTTCGATTACGGCGGCACGCTTGACACCGGCGGCGACCATTGGAGCGAAGTCATATGGTGTGCCTACGGAAAGGCGGGAGTTGCCGTGAATAAGGCAGAGTTTCGCGAAGCATACGTGTATGCCGAGAGGGAACTTGCCCGGACAAGGCATATTCTGCCGGAACATGACTTCGGAGATCTTCTTCTTATCAAGATGCGTCTTGAGCTGCAGTGGCTTTCCGGACAGGGTCTTTTCCCCCCGGCGCAGGTTGAGGCGAAAGCCGGTGAAATCGCTGGCATCTGTTACCATTCGGCAAGAACAAAAGTGGAAGAGGCAGTGCCGGTGCTTAAGGAATTGAGTGAAAAATATCCCCTTGTGCTCGTTTCCAATTTCTATGGAAATGTAGAGACCGTGCTTAAGGATTTCGGCATCGACACATATTTCAAAGAGATCATAGAGAGTGCAGTGGTAGGTGTGAGGAAACCGGATCCGAAGATTTTCAGTCTCGGCGTGGAGGCTCTCGGTTGCCTGCCGCAGGAAACGGTCGTGGTCGGCGATAGCTTCCGTAAGGATATAGAACCTGCGGAAAAAGTAGGATGTGCGGCAGTATGGATCAAAGGCAAAGGTTGGACGGAAGAAGAGGATATGCAGACATATCCAAACACAATTTCCGACATCAGACAGCTTCCGGAAATGTTGGAAAAACTCTAAAATCGGGCTAATTATCCATCAAAGCCCAATTAACAAATTTTAACTGAATTTATCTGATAAATTATAATTTTAATAAATATTGGCTAATAAGGAAGTCTCTTAAGAATGTTTAAGATTAGACCTCCTTATTTTTTTCTTAAAATTGTTTGCAGTCTGCTAAAGTAGTCATAATTTTACCGCCGGAAATCAAGAAAGGGTTTTCGAGGTTTCCCAAAGGTTGCCGGAAGAGCGACCGTTAGAAAATTAACATAAACCAATAAAAAAAACACACATAAACTGATTATGGCAACAAAAAAAGCAGAAGCGCCCAAAGGTAAACTTGGCGTAATGGTGGTAGGTCTCGGTGCCGTTACATCGACATTCATGACCGGTGTATTCATGACTCGCAAGGGGTTGGCAAAACCTATCGGTTCCTGCACTCAATATGATAAGATTCGCATTGGCAAAGGCGAAGACAAGAAATATCTGCATTATAAGGATATCGTTCCGCTTGCAACGCTTGATGACATAGTGTTTGCCGCATGGGATGTATATCCTGCCAACGCATACGAGGCGGCTATCAACGCAGAGGTGCTGAAAGAGAAGGATATCAATCCGGTAAAAGACGAGCTTGAGGCAATCAAGCCATTGAAAGCCGCATTCGACCATAATTATGCGAAGCGTCTTGACGGAGACAATGTGAAGGATTGCAAAGATCGCTGGGATATGACCGAGCAGATCCGCGAGGATATCCGCAATTTCAAGAAAGAGACCGGCGTAGAGCGCGTGGTTGTGCTTTGGGCTGCATCTACTGAGGTGTATGTTCCGGTAGATGAAAAGATTCACGGAACTTTGGAGGCGCTTGAAGCTGCAATGAAGGCTGACGACAAAGAGCATATCGCTCCGTCGATGTGTTATGCGTATGCGGCGCTGACAGAAGGTTGTCCGTTCATCATGGGCGCACCCAATACGACAGTTGACATTCCCGCAATGTGGGAACTTGCGGAAAAGACCAAAATGCCTATAGCAGGCAAGGACTTCAAGACAGGTCAGACACTGGTGAAATCCGGTTTCGCTCCTATCATCGGCGACCGTTGCCTTGGTCTGAACGGCTGGTTCTCTACAAACATTCTCGGCAACCGCGACGGTCTTGTGCTTGACGAGCCTGCAAACTTCCGCACAAAAGAGGTTTCCAAACTCTCTACCCTTGAGACGATTCTCGTTCCGGAGAATCAACCGGATCTTTATGGTCATGGCAATGACGAGGGTACCCAGTATTACCACAAGGTGCGTATCAACTATTATCCACCGCGCAACGACAACAAGGAAGGCTGGGATAATATCGATATTTTCGGCTGGATGGGCTATCCGATGCAGATCAAGATCAACTTCCTTTGCCGCGATTCAATTCTGGCTGCTCCGCTCTGTCTTGACCTTGTGCTTCTCAGCGACCTTGCGGCACGCGCAGGCCGTTACGGCACGCAGCGTTTCCTCAGCTTCTTCCTCAAGAGTCCGATGCACGACTATACCAAGGGAGAGATGCCTGTAAACAACCTTTATCAGCAGCATACCATGCTTCGCAACGCAATCCGCGAGATGGGCGGTTATGAGGCTGACGAAGAAATGGATTGATCTTCACCTCATACACATCCGTGAAAATACACACATAGAATTACACAAAAGTAAGTAAGGAATGCCGGGCTTAATGTCCGGCTTTCCTGCATTCTTGCGGTTTGGAAAAAATTTAGTAAATTTGCGGCATGAGAATCGATTTGATAACCGTGATGCCTGAGATGCTTGAGCCATTCTTCAATTGCTCCATACTCAGGCGTGCGCAAGACAAAGGACTTGTGGAAATCGCGATACATAACCTTCGTGACTACACCACAAACAAGCATCGCAAGGTTGATGACTATCCTTTCGGCGGTGAGGCGGGAATGGTAATGCAGATACAACCCATCGATGCCTGTATATCTGCGTTGAAATCGCAAAGGGATTATGACGAAGTCATATTTACGTCTCCCGACGGGGAGCGTTTTGACCAACCGATGGCAAACTCCCTTTCATTGCTTGAAAATGTAATAATACTCTGCGGTCATTATAAGGGTGTGGACTGGAGAGTCAGGGAGCATCTTGTAACCAAGGAAATATCAATAGGCGATTATGTCCTGACCGGCGGGGAATTGCCGGCTGCTGTAATTGCCGATGCTATGGTGCGTCTTATTCCCGGCGCTATAGGCGACGAGCAGTCCGCATTGTCGGACTCGTTTCAGGATAATCTTCTTGCGCCTCCTGTTTACTCGCGTCCGGCAGAATACAATGGCTGGAGGGTGCCCGACATTCTTTTGTCCGGACACGAAGCCAAGATTTCGGAATGGCGTCATGAACAGGCTCTTGAACGCACCCGCAGGTTGCGCCCCGACCTGCTGGAAGGTAATGAGTAAACGGCAGAGACGGATTTTATGCGAACCAATGAACGAAAAGGAGCCTGGACACTGCTGATATGTGTCCTGTTGTTCGGAGCCTTGTTCTGGGGGCTCGGAGGGAGACGTATGCATCAGAGCCGGAGCAATAAAGACTATGAACCTGCTGAAATCACAATGTCCGATTCCGTATCCGATGACAGAGGTGATGATTCTGACGGAACAAGAGGTAAACGTGGGAATACGAAGCGGCAATCCAAAAAACGTAAATCAAAATCGTCAGGACAACAAGAGGCGGGAGCTCCTTATCGCGATATACTTGCCGACACAATTGCTTCAACCGGTAAAAGTGACAGTCACTGAGGCGATGCGCCCGGCGAGAGTATGGAGTCTGGCGAGGTGAAGCCCGGCGAGCGTTAGATGTTTGAGAGTTTGACATGGAATATTTTGGTTTGTAAAGTATTTTTATTAACTTTGCATGGCTTTTAAATAACAGATTGCAATCAGCCGCAATAGCTCAGTTGGTAGAGCATTTCATTCGTAACGAAAAGGTCGTGGGTTCGAGTCCCACTCGCGGCTCAACTAAGGGACAAGACCTTGCGGTTTTGTCCCCTTTTTTTTAACAGATAAATTATAACTCCATGAAAAAGGAAATCTCCACAAACAAAGCTCCCGGAGCCATTGGACCCTACAGCCAGGCTGTTCAGGCAGGTAACCTCATTTTTGTTTCGGGTCAGCTTCCCATCAATGCCGCAACCGGCGAGATGCCCGCGGACATCAAGGCACAGACGCGTGAGTCAATCAATAATATCAAGGCTATTCTTGCCGAAGCCGGAGCCACACTTGACAATGTGGTTAAGACTACAGTATTTCTTGCGGATATGGAATATTTCGGTCCTATGAACGAAGTTTACGCCGAAGAATTCAAGGCTGTTTATCCGGCGCGCTGTGCTTTCGCAGTCAGGGAACTTCCAAAGAAAGCGCTTGTAGAGATTGAAGTTATCGCTGCATTATGATTCTGCTGCAGATTGAGCAACTGACAAAATCGTTTGGCGACCGCATCCTCTTTGAGGATGTGTCGCTGGGCGTGTTCCAAGGTGATAAAATCGGTATCGTGGCGCAAAACGGTGCCGGAAAAACAACTTTCCTGAATATCCTTGCCGGACGCGAGGATTACGATTCCGGAAAGGTGACATTCCGCAACGGCATCCGGGTAGGTTATCTTGAGCAGATTCCTCCCATGGATCAGAATATGACCGCTCTCGAATATGCATCTCTTGATGTGCGCGATAATGAAGAGGGCAACGGAGTGGATCTTGCACGTCAGATGCTCACGCAGTTCAAGATTACAGATTATGTCACACCGCTCGGCCGAATGTCGGGAGGGCAGACAAAGCGTGCGGCACTTGCGAGAGTATTGCTCTCCAAGCCCGACATGCTTATACTTGACGAGCCTACAAACCATCTTGACATAGATATGATAGAATGGCTTGAGGCTTATCTCTCGCGTCAGAAAATGACGCTTCTTATGGTGACGCATGACCGTTATTTTCTCGATAAGGTCTGTAACAAGATAATAGAGATCGACCGCACTCATGTCTATTCCTATGACGGGAATTACGACTATTATCTGCGCAAGCGCGACGAGCGTCACGAGAACCTTTCTGCCGAACTCGCCAAGGTCCGGAATCTTTTGCGCACGGAACTTGAGTGGATGCGTCGTCAGCCTCAGGCTCGCGGATCCAAGGCGAAATACCGTATCGACAATTTTCATGAGCTTGAGAAGAAAAGCAAGGTAAATCTTACGGAGCGCAATGTCTCGCTGAATGTGAAGTCCTCTTATATCGGTTCGAAGATTTTCGAGGCTCATAATGTTGTGAAAGCATTCGGAGAAAAACGTATATTGAACGGATGGAGTTATACGTTTGCCCGCTATGAAAAGGTCGGCATCGTAGGTGACAACGGTGCGGGTAAATCGACCTTTATAAAACTACTTTTGGGACTGATGCAGCCGGACAGCGGTCATTTCGATATCGGCGAAACTGTGAAATGGGGATATTACAGTCAGGAGGGCATGACGGATTTTGACGAGCAGAAAAAGGTTATCGATGCCGTCCGCGAGATTGCCGAGGAGGTGAGAATAGATGACAAGACGCGTCTGTCGGCATCTCAGTTTCTGTCTCACTTCCTTTTTACACCGGAAACGCAGCAGAAATTCATACATAAGTTAAGCGGAGGGGAGCGTCGCCGACTTTATCTGGCGACAGTGCTGATGCGCAATCCCAATTTCCTTATTCTTGATGAGCCGACGAACGATCTTGACATCATGACACTTGCCGTGCTCGAAGATTACCTTGTGAATTTCAAGGGGTGTGTGATTGTAGTGAGTCACGACCGTTTCTTTCTTGATCGTATAGTCGATCATCTTTTCGTATTCAAGGGGGATGGCGAAGTGCGTGACTTCCCCGGTGATTATTCCACCTACCGTCATTGCGTTGCCGAAGAGGAGAAAGAGCGCCGCGCCGCCGAGAAACCCAAAGAAAAGGTCAAGGCTTCGTGGCGTCCGGCTGAAGAGAAACGCAAACTCACATTCAAGGAGAAACGCGAGATGGAATCTCTGGAGAAAGAGATTGAGGAACTCACGGCAGAACGTGCCACACTTGAGACATCTCTTTCTACTGGAGGACTTGATTCTGCCGGTATCATAACGGCTGGAGAACGTCTTGCCGCAGTGGTCGAACGCCTTGACGAGGCGGAACTGAGGCTGCTGGAACTGATGGACATCTGACCTGATACCCCGTTGTTTTTTTGTTGGAAGGGGAACTCGTCAAGACTTGTTTTTCTTAGCCGGCGTCAGGATATGCCGCAAGGTTGAATCCAAGTTCCATTCTGGTCGTGGTCTCCAGTATCCGAGGAAACACCTGCATTAACGCCTTCAGCAATACGGAATGAGAGGCAAGCGAGGGGTTGGCTGCGATTTTCTCCATTATCATCTGCTGTATCTCCGGATCCTCAAGCATCGGAATCACAATATCCTTAAGCAAAGGGACCAAAGTCTCCGTATTGAAGAATATCTGCAACTCTGTCGGTGTGAGACTATACTGTAGTGGGAATCCCTGCGACAGCAGCGGAGCAAGTTTCTGTATTGCCGCTGCAAGGGGAGCGGTGTAGTCTGCTCTTGATTGCTTTCCGAATGGATTTGGAGGAAGATCAGGATGGCTTGAGCCGTTTATCAGAATCTGCCCCATAAGGTCTGTCGGATTGATATACAGATTCATCATGATGTCATCAAGCGGGACGTATTGGATCATGCATAGAGGAGCCTGTGCGAACTGTGCCGCACCGTTGTTGCTTTGCATATAAGTTATCACTGCGTTGCCGTCGGGTCTGAATGCAACTGTCTTCAGAGCGTTCTCTATTACCTGAGCAATCGACATGTAGGCAGTGTTGCCGTAAGCCGGTATCATTGGCAGTGTGACCAGAAGGGTCATCGCATCCTGCAGGGTGCCGTCAAAGCCTTCAAGCAATGGAGGCAGACTGCATTCCCACACTATATGCAACGGTAGTGATTTATACCCTGTTCCGTCAGCGTTTTTTTCCGCAGGAGCGGGAAACCAGACGGTATTTGCGAGCCTTTGATTCTTAAGCGTTACATCGTTGAAGGAAAATGCCATTTTGGATGCATTCACGTTTCCTTCGTACGTGTAGGTAAGATACTCTGTCTCTCCGTTACCGGAGAAGGAATATACGCCACCATCGGGTTTCAGGTTCACTGGAAGAGACAAAACAGGCGTGCCGGGCAGAACTCCCGGACCGGGAATATCCGGCATACCCTTCAGCGATTCCGAGAGATCCCCGGGAGATACGGTAGAACCCATCGTAAGAGTCGCCTTCTCTTCGTTCTGTATAAACGCCACGCTTTTCCCGCTCATTGGCGATTGATTGTAACGCAGTTCAAGAGATTCGTTTCCGGTGTATGTCTTTTCGGGCAGCGGTGAGACTGTCGGCTCGTCATCGCTGCATGATGCCAGCGGCATGAATGCGAGCAGGGCGTATAATGGCAGATAGTGTTTCATAGTTGTGTCTTTTGATATTATAACAAAGGTTAAGGTTTTTTTGTTAGCCCACATGTGATAAGTCGGGATTCTATGGAACGCGGTCTATAAGCATTAAAGGAATGTCCGGGTACCGGTCCCGGGCATTCCTTTAATGTGCAACTGTGTTGTTATTCCTGTATACTATTATAAGTAAGTGTTCAAGTTTAATCTATACTTACCGCAGCATTATTTGTAAAGACGCTCGCGTGTGGCGGCGACTTTCTCGTCGACGATATAGTCGTCATAATCCATCATCTTGTCGATTATGCCATTGGGAGTAAGCTCGATGATGCGGTTGCATACAGTCTGAATGAACTCATGGTCATGGCTCGACATTAGAATCACTCCTTTGAACGACTGCAGAGTGTTGTTGAATGCCTGGATAGATTCGAGGTCGAGGTGGTTGGTCGGGGAGTCGAGCACCAGGGTGTTCGCGTCTGTAAGCATCATTCTTGCAATCATGCATCTTATTTTCTCTCCACCTGAAAGCACACTCGCTTTTTTGAGCACTTCCTCTCCGCTGAAAAGCATTTTCCCAAGGAAACCTTTGAGATATATTTCCGAAGAGTCGTTGCTGTATTGGCACAGCCAGTCTACAAGATTGAGGTCTGATTCGAAGAACTCTCCGTTGTCGAGCGGAAGGTATGCGTTGGTAATTGTCTGTCCCCATTCAAAGTCACCGGCATCAGCCTTGCGGTTTCCCATGATGATTTCGAACAGAGCGGTCATGGCACGCGGGTCGCGGCTCAGGAAAGCGACTTTGTCACCTTTCTCAATCTGGAAATTAACGTCATCGAAAAGCACCTCTCCATCAATTGATGCCTTGAGACCTTTTACTTCCAGAATCTTGTTTCCTACTTCGCGGTTAGGAGTGAATATGATGCCGGGATATCTGCGTGAAGAAGGCTGGATTTCCTCGACATTCAGCTTCTCAAGCATTTTCTTGCGGCTTGTTGTCTGTTTGCTTTTAGCCACATTCGCGCTGAAACGCTGGATGAATTCAAGAAGTTCCTTGCGTTTCTCCTCGGCTTTTTTGTTTGCAGCCTGCTGCTGGCGCAGAGCGAGCTGTGAAGACTGATACCAGAAATCGTAGTTTCCGGCAAATATCGATATTTTATTGAAGTCTATGTCGAGGGTATGAGTGGAGACCGCGTTGAGGAAGTGGCGGTCATGACTCACCACGAGGACGGTATTCTCGAAGTTGGCAAGATAATTCTCAAGCCACGCCACAGTCTCGAGGTCAAGGTCGTTGGTCGGCTCGTCAAGAAGCAGATTGTCAGGGTTGCCGAAGAGGGCTTTTGCCAGAAGCACACGCACTTTCTCGTTTGCGCTCATGTCTTTCATAAGCATGTAATGGGAATCTTCCTTTATGCCGAGACCGGACAGCAGGGCTGCGGCATCGCTTTCGGCATTCCATCCTTCAAGTTCGGCGAATTTCTCTTCGAGTTCAGCTGCCTTTATGCCGTCTTCGTCAGAGAAATCGGGTTTGGCATATATGGCGTCTTTCTGCTGCATTATGTCCCAAAGCACAGTGTGACCGCGCAGAACAGTCTCTATGACCGTGCACTCGTCAAACTCGAAGTGGTTCTGAGAAAGCACGGAAAGGCGTTCTCCGGGTCCGAAAGTCACAGAACCTTGCGTAGGAGTTAGTTCTCCCGAGAGAATTTTCATCAGAGTTGATTTCCCGGCACCGTTCGCACCGATTATGCCGTAGCAGTTGCCACGGTTGAAAGTGAGGTTTACGTCTTGAAATAGCACGCGTTTTCCGAACTGCATGCAAAGGTTGTTTGTCTGAATCATTTTCTTTGGTTATTTGTGTTTTCGGGGCACGTTGACGTTGTGCTTGTCAAAAATGCGTTGTGCGCCTCTGTCGAAAAGTTGCCAGTGCGCTTTCTGGGCAGAGGGGATTTTCTCCGGCATCCAAGAGGGGATGACAGTAAAATTCGTTTTTCCTCCTGCCGGTTTTGCTGAGAAGAACGTGTCGTAATTAGCCTCCTTGAATCTCGCGGTTCCGTCTGAGTCACGCTCGATGACCGCCCGGACAAGAGCTCCGCCGCGGGTGTCGGCGGTTTTCATGTTCGATATGAAATTCCCAAGAGAATAGACAAGAAGCACATCTTTGTCATCTTTTTCATTGCGCACCACTTTCATGGGCTGTATCACATGCGGATGACCACCTATGATCATGTCGACACCCTGGTCAATCAGGAAATCTGCCATGCTTTCCTGATTCTTGTTCTGCAGCAGCACATACTCCACTCCCCAGTGAATGGTCACGACTGTTATCTCAGCCCCGGCATCCTTGGTCTTTTTAATCTCTTCTGCCATTTTTGCACGGTCTATGAGCGAGATCTCGGCTTCTTCCGTGGGCAATATGCCGTTGGTTCCGTAAGTATAGTTCAGGAATCCCACTCGGAATCCGTTTATATTTTTTACGAACGGCACAAGAGAATCGCGCTGTGCGGCATCATGATAGGTCCCGATGTGATCCACGCCCAGAGAATCAAGGGCGGTCAGCGTGCGCCGTGCCGCTTTGTCGCGGCGGTCAAGGCAATGGTTGTTTGCTGTCAGAAACATGTCGAAACCGGCGTCTTTGAGTGCCTGTGCATAAGAGTCCGGAGCCGAGAAGCAGGGATAACCGCTGTAAGACGGACCGCCTCCGAGCGGCACCTCAAGGTTGCACACCGCGTAATCGGCGGCAGTAATTTCCGGCGCTATATATGTGAAGCAGTCCGAATAGTCATAACAGTCTCCGCCTAATTCCCTGGCTCTGTCGAGTTGAGCCTGATGCTGCATGGCATCTCCGACAAACAGAAGCTCGGCGCGTTGCGGCTCTCCCGGTGCCACGGCACCGGTTATAAACGAAAGCAGGCTGAACAGAAGAATCGTCACGTCGGTGGATAGTTTTGGTTATGTGATGATTATTCGATTGTCTGGCGGGAATATGTGAAGCAGACGATTGCCTTGTCTGTATCGAGCTGTGTCACCGTGGGGCGACCGATGTATGGCGCGCAGCGGGTGACATAGGTTGTGGTTGACGTATATCCCGGCACTTCTTCCGTAGAGACAACCACAGGAACAAGCGAAAATTCCATATCTGCCGGATCAACAGCTTTGCCGCTGTCGATCAGTTCCAGTATATATTCGCGCATCCCGCTGAAGGTATAGCTCTTGCTCTCGGTATTATATGGTGCATAGAATGAAGTCTTTCCATCCGGAATCTTGTTGTCGCGGAAGAAAGCCTCGCGCTCGGAACTCTTCACCATAAGCAGGTGAGGAGCGGCATCAAGCCCGTAGTCGTTTTCAACGGCTTCTGCGGGAATCTCGAATGAAAGTTTGGAGACAACAGCAATACTATACAGATCCTTGTCGTATTTGTCGATAATCTCCTGTGCGGGGAATTTCACATTTACATAATATCCGCCGGGAGTCGTTATAATCGCTTTGCCGCTGTTCGCGAGTTTCTTCAGATAATCAGACACCTTGTAAGTCACCTTGTTTGCCGAGAGCACTTCCGGCTGCGAAGAGAACAGACACACGGAGTCGCGTGTGAGAGTAGGCACGTAGTGGTATTCTCCGGAATCATCGTCTTTTTTCTGATACACCTGTCTCATGTAGTGCCAGTAGGTGAAGAATTTCATGGATGAAATCACGCCGATACAGCCGTTTCCGAAATTCTGTTCCACATATACACCGGGGAAATACTGGGCGAAAGTCTGTGGCCATTGGAAGATTCCGGGGTTGTTTTTGTAGGCGTTGAAGACATCCTGAGCCATTTTCTTTGGAAGCATTATGGGAATGCGTATGCTCTCCTGCTTTTTGAAAAGAGAATCGTTCATGGAGAGTGCCGACAGAGTGTAGCTTCTGACTCCGAGGGGAGACGAGGGATCGTAATAACCATCGGGGTCGAACGCGCTGTTTATGTCAGACGGCAACTGGCGTGTAAGCCGGTAAACCTTCAGCTGCTGCGGTGCGAGGGAGTCTCCGGTCAGCGAACCTCTGGGCACAGTGAGAACCATTCTTATTGAATCGATGTCGTTTACCGTTATTGAATCCGGTATGTTCATCTTGGTTGCGCACATTAGCTGGCTCACGAACGAGCATTCGAGCGAACCGTATTCAGGCACGTTTATGCGTCCGAGCAGTTTTGTCTGAGTGCGCGAGTCAAATTCGGGCTCCATGATTGATGAAGCGTCAAGCTTCATTTCGAGGGTGTCTACTGTAATAGAGACCTCACCGTTAACGAGCGAGCCTCCGATAGGGCTTGTGCTGTCTTCGCACGATGCCAGAATTGCCAGCGGCAACAAAGCTGCTATGGCTTTATGTAATGCTTTAAGCTTCATTTCCTAAGAGAGATTGATAGAATTGATGGTATTTGTCGGAGTTGTCCTCTTCCGGATTTAGCGAGAGCACGGGCATTCCGAGCTTTTCCACATATTCCACAAGTTCCGGATCCGGCGTGCGGTTATTGAAAATCACCGCGTCAGAGTTGGCGATTCCTATTTTGTGCAGGAGGTTGGTGTTTGCCGGGAGGTCGAGAAAATCCTTGAGGTCATTCCCTTTTATTCCGTCTTCACTGAGTTTCTTGAGAAATTCTGGATCTATGGCATCCGCAGGAGTCTCGTCAAGCAGAGAATAGACTATTTTGGTCCCGTTGAAAGACACACCGTCGGAAAAGACCTTTTTCACATACAACGGCACCAATGCCGCGATCCATCCTGATGTGTGCAGAATGTCCGGCTCCCATCTGAGCTTGCGCGCGGTGTCGACGGTACCGCGGGAAAAGAAAATAACGCGTTCGTCATTGTCGGGACGGTTTGTGCCGACATTGTCCACATCATCCTCAAGTTTCTGGAAATAATCGTCGTTGTCGATGAAATAAACCTGAATGCGAGAGGGCTGCATAGAAGCCACTTTTATAATGAGAGGATGATCGGCGTCTTTGATAGGAATGTTGATTCCGCTGAGACGTATCACCTCGTGCAGCTGGTTGCGGCGTTCGTTGACGTTGCCGAAATTGGGCATGAAGGTTCTGACTTCATACTTCTTGCCATGCATAGCTACCGGAAGATCTCGGCCTAACTGTGCAATCTCCGAGGCTGGGAGATATGGCGCTATTTCGGGAGAGACATAAAGGATTCGTTGTTTTGCCATATTGTTCGGTTTGCAGTGCTTATGGCTCTGTTCTCCACAGAGCGCACCAAGCGGATGCAAAGTTAATAAAAAAAATCGAGATTCCGGTGGTTTGCGGTCACGGTGCCGTGTTTCTGCTCCTTAAAATATGTGAAATTGGTCGGATTTGAGGATAATGACGTAAAAAATTTAGAAATTAGTAAGTTTTGATTAATTTTGCAGGTTGAAAAAATGAAGGAGTCGGAACAAGACGCCTTCTTAATTGAGTTTCGCAAGCATATGCCCGGAATGCACATGGATTCCATGTCGCTCATTCGGGTTGTCTGCGCAAATTGAAACCTGAATAAAATGATAATAATCAGAAAGGTCGCTGAACTCCTCGATTTTGTGGAGCTTCAGAAAGAACAAGGGAATGCTGTGGGACTTGTGCCCACTATGGGAGCTTTGCATGCCGGCCATTTGTCGCTTGTGGAGCGGGCTGTAAAAGAGAATCCATGTGTGATCGCGAGTGTATTTGTCAATCCGACGCAGTTCAACAATCCTACGGATCTCGCCACATATCCGCGCAAGGAGGAAGACGATTTCAAGATGCTTGCCGAGGCGGGAGTATCGGCAGTTTTCGCGCCTTCCGTAGAGGAGATGTATCCCGGAGGTCCGGAAGCTCAGCCGCGCCATGAATTCGAGCTTGGCACGGCGGCAGAGGTGATGGAGGGACGTTTCCGTCCCGGTCATTTTCAGGGTGTGGCACAGGTCGTGAGTCTTCTTTTCCGTCTGTGCAGTCCGACACGGGCTTATTTCGGAGAAAAGGACTTCCAGCAGATTGCCGTTATCCGCAATATGATCGAAACCGAGGGAATAGATGTGGAGATTGTGGCGTGTCCCATAAAACGGGCAGACGATGGTCTTGCACTCTCAAGCCGCAACGCATTGCTTTCCGAAGAGCAGAGAGCTGTGGCTCCTGAGATTCACAGGGCATTGGAATATAGTGTCGTATATTCGCGTGAACATAGTGTCGGAGCCACACATGACACTGTCGTGGAGCGCATCGATGCCGTGCCGTTTATGAGAGTAGAGTATTTTGAGATTGTAGACGCCCGCACGCTCCTTCCTGTGGAAGAGTGGGATGAAAGTCCGTGGATTGTCGGATGCATTACGGTCTATTGCGGAGATGTGAGACTTATCGATAATGTGACTTATAAAAAAGAGATTTGAGGATATGCTTATCGAAATGATGAAATCGAAGATTCACCGTGTTACAGTGACAGAGGCGAATCTTAATTATATAGGGAGCATCACGATTGACAAACGTCTTCTGGATGCCGCCGATATTCTGCCTGGTCAGAGAGTGTGGATCGTAAACAACAATAACGGCGAGAGGTTCGACACCTATGTGATAGAGGGAGAAGCTGACAGCGGTGTGATTTGTCTCAACGGTGCGGCTGCCCGCAAGGCGCAGCCCGGCGATGTGGTGATTATAATGACTTATGCCCAGCTCACTCCCGAGGAGGCAAAGACCTGGAAACCCAAGGTGATATTTCCCGATACAGAAACCAACAAATTGTAATTCCGTATGTTTGAAAATCTGTCGGAACGCCTTGAGCGTTCATTCAAGATATTGAAAGGTGAAGGCAAGATTACCGAAATTAATGTTGCAGAGACCCTTAAGGATGTAAGACGTGCATTGCTTGATGCCGATGTCAACTATAAGGTTGCAAAAACGTTCACTGACACGGTTAAAAAGAAAGCCATGGGTCAGAACGTTATCAATGCCCTCAAGCCGAAGGAGCTGATGGTCAAGATTGTCCACGATGAGCTGACGGAGATGATGGGAGGCACGGAAGCTCCTTTGAATCTTGACGGGAATCCGGCAGTTATCCTGATGTCGGGTCTGCAGGGTGCCGGTAAGACAACTTTCGCGGGTAAGCTTGCACGCAAGCTTAAATCTGCGAAAGGGAAGCGTCCGTTGCTTGTCGGTGCCGACGTTTATCGTCCTGCCGCCCGTGAACAGTTGAGAGTGCTCGCTGCAAGTATCGGTGTGCCTGTCTATACGGAAGAAGACAGTAAGGATCCTGTGCAGATCGCTCTTAACGCCATTGCTCATGCAAAATCGAATCATCTTGATTTGGTTATTGTCGACACTGCCGGACGTCTCGCTGTAGACGAAGAGATGATGGATGAGATCGAGCGCATCAAGAAGGCGATCAGACCTCAGGAAACATTGTTCGTGGTTGACTCCATGACCGGTCAAGACGCTGTCAACACGGCAAAGACATTTAATGACCGTCTTGATTTCGATGGTGTGGTCCTCACGAAACTTGATGGTGACACCCGAGGCGGTGCTGCACTTTCAATTCGTGCGGTGGTTGACAAGCCCATCAAATATGTCGGTACCGGTGAGAAGCTTGAGGATATCCAAGAGTTCAATCCCGAGGGTATGGCTAACCGTATCCTCGGCATGGGCGATATCGTGGAGCTTGCCAAACGTGCGCAAGAGATCTATGACCAGAAAGAGGCGGAAAGGATTCAAGAGAAGATCAAGAAGAATAAATTTGACTTCGACGATTTCTTGAAACAGATAGAGAACATCAAGAAGATGGGTAACATCAAGGATCTTGCCGCAATGATTCCCGGTGTGGGCAAAGCGATCAAGGATGTTGATATAGATAATAACGCTTTCAAGGGTATTGAAGCGATAATTCATTCAATGACTCCTTATGAGCGTCAGAATCCGGAAGTGATAAAAGGCACGCGCCGTCAGCGCATAGCTAAAGGTTCCGGCACATCGTTACAGGATGTGAACAAGCTGCTGAAGCAGTTTGAAGACACCCGCAAGATGATGAAGATGGCGACTTCAATGAAGAATCCTATGAAGATGATGCGCCAGATGAAGCAGCAGGGCGGACGCCGCTTCTAAAGATATTAAAAATAAAAAAGAGGGACAATGTCCCTCTTTTTTATTCCGGATATATCGGACATATATCCATTATTTCTTTTTCGAAAGAATCGCGGTTAATTGCCCGGTTACGCATTTCGGTCCTCCTGTTGAATATTGTCTGTTGAGAATAGAACAGGAGGGTCGCTATTTTTGTGCTGTCTGTAATTCCCATCCTGATCAGGGCAAGGATGCGGAGGTTGGCGTTCAGAAGTTCACTACTTTTAGGGCATATTGCCTTGTCGGGCTGTAGCAAAGTATTCACATTCTTTATAAAATCCGGATACAGCCGCAGGAAAGCTGTATCGAAGTTGAAGAATACCTCTCTCAGTTCAGCTTCCGAAGGTCTTGAGTTCGCTTGAAGCAGCTTTTGCAGTTCATTGTATTGTCCCGCTTTCACTTTCGATGTCACTGTCAGTTGCAGGCGATTGTATTTATCGATATATCCCGCGCATAGGTTAAGGAAGAGGTTGACGTATTGTTCACGTGAGCGGTTTGTTTCCTGAAGCTGTTTGTTGAATACCTTAAGCTGGTCGTTGAATGTAGACAAAGTCACGTTCCTGTTCCTGATTTTTCTTTTTTGCTCTATGATCATCGCTATCGCGATGATCAGTATTATCACTATTATTACGATTGTTGCCAGATACAGGTGAAGTTGTTTGTTTTTTACCAACACAGTTTCCTGATATGCCGTTGCAATGGCTGGAAGTTTCTTGCCTATTTCAAGTATCCTCAGCCTGTTGTTGTATTCCAGCGCATCATTCAGCGAATAGTTGAGATATGCATTCGCGCGTTCCAGATCTCCGTCTTCATTCTTGATCAATAGAGCCACATCCTGCAAAGCAAGATTTTCCTTCAAGGGAATCATCTGATCGGAAATAGCTGCATTTATGAGCCATTTCCTGTAGTTTGCCCTGTCTTGCAGGTTGTTATATGCCTGTGCCAATGCGAACGCCGATTGGGCGTATAGCCGGGAATTTTTAGGTTCTTTCTCAACAACCTTGAGATAATTCTTTTTAGCCGTTTCAAAATCGTGGTTGAACATTAATGCTTTTTCTGCAATCCTGTAATTATACAGAGACGTGTTCCGTGGAGTTACCTGGATAAGGGAATCCAAGTATGTCTTGCTGTTGCGATAATAAATAGGAGCAAATGTCTTATCCTGTGAATATTCTGCCCATAATCCGTAAGTCCATTGGTAAGCCTGATAATACTTTTCAAGGAGTGTGTCTGACAGGCATGAAGATTGAATTTTCTTAAGTTCATCGATTGCTTGACTGAAATGTCCGGAGGTAGCATATGACATTGACTTGTGTATTCTCACCTTTGCGTTAAGATCGTAGTCTCCCGTATCGGAAACAAGTTTTTCAGCCAAGTTGATATATCTCATTGCCGAGTCAAAACTGAGGGTCAGATACTCCTCGTAAAGTCTGTCGTATCCTTTAAGCTTATCCATTATCGGGGCATTCACCGGGATTCTGGATTTAATGCTGTCTATTCTGCGTTTTTTATTTTTGAGGAATGTGTCCCTGATGCTAAGCACGGAATCGAGACTTGCAAGGTCATTTTGGGGCTTGGCGTAAACAGGGGATGTCGTCAACAAAACAAGGAGCATAAATATTGGGAACGTTCTCATTTTATTCATATCTCAGTTTATTTGTATGCAAAGATAATATAATTTTTTTAATACCCAATGAGATCTATCCTTCTTATTAACACTACCCGATTCCAAATTAACTTAATTTCTAATAAATTGATAATTAATGAATTACCCCCCCCCCCGATGCACTACTTGAACTACTTAAAACTACCTGCCAACTACTTGCTATTGATAATTGTACGTTGTGGTTATAATTTTACCACAAAATCAATAAACAATAATTAACCTAAATCTTTATGAAACCTTTTAATTTAACATTTGGACGGATGGTGCTTCTTGTGGCAATGTTGCTGCTGTCGCCGCATGCGTTCGCCCAGGTGAAAAAAATCTCAGGTACCGTGACTGACTCATCGGGTGAGCCGTTGATAGGTGCGAGTGTATTTGTTGTAGGAACCAATAAGGGAGCTTCGACAGATATGGATGGAAGATACACGATTGAGGCGAAAAGTAACGACAAGGTGCGTTTTTCCTATATCGGGTATAAGACAAAGACTGTTAAGATTGAGAATCGCACGGTTATCAATATAACGCTTGAGGAGGACAATACGGTGCTTGATGAGGTAGTTGTTATCGGTTACGGCACCATGGATAAGAAAGAGTTGACCTCAGCGGTGTCTCATGTCAGTGCGAAAGACTTCCAGTCCATAGCGTCGACAGACGTGTCTATGCTTATTCAGGGCAAAGTGCCGGGGCTTTCGGTTGTCAACACGGCTGCCGCCGACCCTAACTCGGCAGCGAGTCTCCAGATTCGTGGCGTTTCATCGCGCGAGGCTGGTCTTGGTCCGTTGATCGTGCTTGACGGTGTGCCCGGAGCAAGTCTCACCAATATCAATCCGAATGATATAGCATCTTTCGACGTGCTGAAGGATGGAGCCGCATCCGCTATTTATGGTACACGTGGTTCCAATGGTGTGATTATCATCACTACCAAGAAAGGTGCGCAGGATGGAAAGGTGCATACCACTTATTCAGGAACTTTCTCATGGGACAAGGCTAACCGTGACCTTGACATGATGAATGCTGAGGAATATAGGGCCTGGCGTATTCCTTCGGGTGATGCAGCAGTGGATCTCGGTGGTAATGATGATCTTTTCGATATGGTTTCCCAAACCGGTTTCAAACAGACGCACACTTTGACAATCAGCGGAGGTGGAGCCAATACAAATTATCGGGTATCAGCAGATTTTCGCAACGGAGACGGCGTGGAGAAACGAGGAAACCGTGAAGAATATGGTGCTCGTGCCACTATAAATCATGCTACCAAGGGCGGCTTGTTTAACGCCACCTTGAATGTCGCACCCCGTATCGTCTATCGCAAACTTGCTGATAATGACGTGTTCCGTCGTGCGATAGAAGCGAATCCGACCACACCTGTATGGGATCCCAATGTTCCCGGGAAATATTATGATTTCTCAACTGTCAATGGTTTCGTGAATCCCATGGAATCTATAGATCTTGTGCAAGACAAGAGTCAGGAGAAGGTGCTCGACTGGGACGCTACCGTCAAGCTTAATCTCCTTCCCCTTTTCCTTCCTAACGCAAAATACAGTCAGAATCTGTCGACTCAGATAACTTTCGCCGATCATCAATACAATAACGACGGCAGTTATTTCGAACCGTCGACAATGAATCAGAACCTTAAGATAAAGAAGAAAGGATATGCAAGCCGTACGGCTAACAATGCCCGTAGCATGAGTCTTGAATGGCTTGTTAATTATAATATCGGAATAAAGGATCATAATATCCGTGCCATGGCGGGTTATTCATACCAGTATTGGCAGAACTCAGGTTTCTCCGCCAATAACTATGACTTCGCCAACGACGGTCTCGGTGCTGACAATCTTGGTTCCGGAGAGGGCGCCAAGGAGGAAGGAGAGGTAGGCATGAGCAGTTACCGTAACGACAACAAGCTTATTGCATTTTTCGGACGTGTAAACTACGACTATGCCGGACGTTATCTCTTCACAGCTTCTTTGCGTCATGAGGGTTCATCCAAATTCGGAAAGAATCACAAATGGGGTAATTTCCCTGCCGTATCCGCCGGCTGGCGCATATCCGAAGAGGAATTTATGAAGGATACTTCCTCATGGTTGAATGAATTGAAGATACGTGCTGACTTCGGTGTCACCGGTAATCAGGAATTTGGCAGCTATCTGTCGCTTGACACAATGGGCTCTTTCGGCTATAGCTACTACAACGGACAGTGGGTGAAAGTGTGGGGACCCGGAAAGAATGTCAATCCAGACCTTCATTGGGAGAAAGGAAAGAACTGGAATATTGGTCTTGATTTCTCACTCTTCAATAACAGGCTCTATGGTTCGTTCAACTATTTCAACCGCCGCCAGCAGGATCTGTTAGGTAATTATCGGGTGCCAATGCCTCCTTATCTCTTCACTCACACCTATGTGAATGTGGGAACAATGAAGAACACCGGCTTTGAGTTCGATATCACCTTTAACGCCGTCCAGACACGTGATTTCACGTATACCATGAATTTCATAGGTACAACGCAATCCAACAAGTTTGTGGATTTCAGTAACTCCGAATTTGTAGGTAACGATTATTATGACGTTGCTTATACGGAAAATCCTTATCCGAATATTCCGCTCCAGCGAATTGAGAAAGGACGTTCTATCGGAAGTTTCTATATGTTCAAATATGCCGGTATCAATACCGATGGCGAATGGCTCATATATGACAAGGATGGAGACATCATCAAGGGTATTCAGGGTTCTGAGGCTGACCGCCAGTATGTAGGCAACGGCTTGCCCAAGTTCACGCTCTCTACAAGCCACAATTTCCGCTATAAGAATTTTGACCTTTCCCTTTTCTTCCGTGGTGCGTTCGGTTTTGATATATTCAACATCCACGACTTCTATTACGGCACACGCAATTTCCCCGGAAACATGCTGTGTAAGGCATATCAGAAGAATGAGAAGATTTCATCGAAACAGAATCCCATTGTTTCCGATTATTTTCTGGAACGCGGTGATTATTTCAAACTCGATCAGATCACGCTCGGCTACACGCTTCCCACGCCCAAGGCACGATTCATGGATCAGCTCCGAATTTACGGAACAGTCCGCAATGTGTTCACCATCACAAAATATAGTGGCATGGATCCCTCAAATTTCCAGGTTAATGGTCTTACACCGGGTGCTCACGGCGGTCGTGGATATTATCCCACCACGCGTCAGTTCATAGTAGGCGTGCAGCTTGATTTCTAATTCCAAGTAAAAACCAAGAATTAATTAAAAATGAAACCATATAAATATTTAGCGGGCTTGGCTATGGCTACGTTGACATTGTCCGGATGTACGAATCTTGACGAGACAGTGTATGACCAGATAAGCTCCAACAACTATTTCAACACGAAAGAAGACGTAATTGCTATGGCGTTCCGTTCTTTTGAGCACGGCTATTGGACAATAGTGCCACGCTTCAGGATTCAGGAGCTTCCGGGTGACCAGCTTATCATTCCCCGGCGCGACGGAAGCTGGGACGATGGCGGTGTGTGGCGTCAGTTCCATTATCACACATGGACTCCCGATATAGCGCGTCATGTGCATGACGAATGGGATTCCTGTTTTGCAGGAATCGGACAATGTAATTTCGCTATTGACCGATTCAGCGAGCTAGGTCCTGCAAAATTCGGATTCTCTGAAGAGGAGTTCAATTCATTAAGGACACAGAACAGGGTGTTGCGTTGCTGGTATTATATCCGTCTGCTTGACGCATTCCGCAATGTGCCCTTCTCAGTGAGCTATGATGATCCGTCGAAGAACAGCATGGCTCAGGTTCCGCCGGAATTTATATTCAACTTTGTAGAGACAGAGCTTAAGGAATCCATTCCTTTGCTCTATAAGAAAGAAAGCCTTGGTTCCGGCTCTCAGTATGCCAATCTATGGACGCAGGGAGGAGCGGCAGCTTTGCTCGTTAGGTTGTATCTCAATGCAAAAGAATGGATAGGGGTTGATCGTCTCGCTGATTGTGAGAAGGTTGCGCAGGATATTGTTGACGGTGTTTATGGTGCCTATAAGGTTGATGACCGTTGGGATGCGCCTTTTGATTCAGAGAATGACAAATGCGACGAACTCGTATTCTTCTTCTCCGGATCTTGCAATTACACAAGCTGGCACTACAATCAACTATATAATTGGGGCGTGCCATCCAATTCAGAACTTTTCTTTAACGACTATAAGGTGAAGCATGGCGGACATAACGGAGAGTTTGTATGCTCGCCGAGTTATGACCCTACGGGCATGCTTTATGATTTTGAACTCGGCATGACGGTGCAGAAATTCAGGAAATATCCCGGAGATGTGCGTCTGGCGAAATATAAGAACCTCGGAGGAGGTAAACGTGAGGGAATGTTCCTTTTCGGCAATCTTGAATATACTCAGAACGGAATTAAGCGTAAGTTGAAGGCTCCTGAGATGCCATATGACCTTTGCATCCGTGATGCAGTGGGACAGTTCCATTACATGAAAGAAGACAAGTGGCTTACATCCGCGAATAGCGACATGACCACCGGTGATTATAACTCCGGATGGTACACGGTGAAGTATCCGATGTATAGCGACACGGATCCGGGTGCCGGAGAAAGTGACTTTGCGGAAATCCGTCTGCCGGAGATCATATATGCTCTTGCAGAGTGCAAGCTTCGTAAGGGAGATGCAACGGGTGCCGGTAAACTTCTCAACAGTGTGCGCCGACGTTATTATCCCCAGGCAATGCTCAGACATGTGCTGTATGCACCTGAAGGTAATGTGGATCTTGACATGGACGAGATGCTTGACGAGTGGGGACGTGAGTTCTTGGCAGAGGGACGCCGCCGTATAGATTTGATCCGTTTCGGAAAATTCTGTACCGGAAAATGGTGGGACAAGAATCCGGATGCCGACGACCATGCGAAGATATATCCTGTGCCGCGTTCCTTGACGCGCAATTCGCAGGATCAGGTGCTTTATCCGGAAGTTACGGATCGCCCCGATTTCACATGGGTTGTTACGGATCATCCCGGGGCGCGAGAATATATCGACGGATTTTTCAAGCATTACCATGACATGGGTGTGAATTTCGTAAGGATGGACTTCATGTGCTGGTATGAGGATGGCGATCCGGGACGCGATTATCCGGTGACGTGCGGTTACGGAAGAGAGCGTTATGAGCGCGGTCTTGCCTACATCTGTGAGTCTGCTTCCAAATACGGTATTTTCACATCTATCGTGATGCCTGAACTTTACAATGACGGCGAATTGGAAAGGAAATATTGCAACATGACCCGTATCGTTCAGGATACGAATATAGGAGGTTGGCATCATTTCTCCTCTTTCAACAGGGGTAAGATTTATGACCGCTGGCCTTATGCCGACAATCAGTTTGACGGCTTCACCCATTGGAGCCATATCGGAGGAAAGGGGAAGGTTATCCTTGATGGTGACTTCTTGCGTCTCAACAAATGTGATAATGATGACGAACGTCGTTCGCAGGTGTCGCTGCAATTGATTGCCGGTGGTCCGGTGGCGATTGCGGATACGCCGGAAACAATCGGTGACTTGTCCCAATTCTATACCAATGATGAATTGCTTGCACTGAATAAGGATGGCTTTGTGGGTAAACCTTTGTCCGATGTAGTCAACAGCGAGAAAAGTTGTCGCTGGTGGGGGACAATGACTAATGGGGACGTGGTTATTGCCATGTTCAACAGGGAATCGGTTTCAAGGACAATGAGTATGAATCTGGAGGAAATAGGTCTTGTAGGATCATATCGTGTCCGTGACCTTTGGGCACATGTCTATGAGGAGTCGGTGACTGGCACTTATAAGGCTCAGATTCCCGCTCATGGCTGCAAGGTGGTAAGGCTTATGCAGAAGGATGCTCCTCATCCATCTGAGATTTTCCTTATCGGCAAAGCCACTCCTGCTTATTGGAATATAGATCAGGCAAGTGAAACGCTTCGTGAAGATGACGGCACGTTCGTTTACAGTGGTCCTTTGTTTCGAGGAGAGATAAGGTTTGTAAGCGAACGGGATTGGCATTCTGTAAATTATATGCCTGAACACAATGGCACATGGCTCACGGATGGAAACAAAGTGGAAGTTTTCAATGGAGATCCACATGAGCTGGCGAAGCATTGGTGGGTAAATGAAAGCGGCACATACGAGGTGAGAATCAAGGTGTCTGCTTCGGGCAATATGGCGTCAGTTTCGGCAATACGCATTGGAGATCTGCCTCCGATGGTGACTTTGCTTGGTGCCGCATCCGGCTTTTGGGAAAGCGCATACGCTCCGGTTATTTATCCTCAGGAGGGTTCTTCCGACATTTTCGTATGGGAGGGCGCGGTGAAACCTACTGCCGACAGGAAGCATTTCAAGTTTGCAGCAAGTCCCGGAGAACCGGCGGAAACAACATTCATGATTCCGGAAACGGTGGATTATAACGGAAATGTAAAGACTGTGAAATTAGGGGAGACCTATAAATACTGCGAAGAAACCGGAGGCGGCAGTGATCATTTCTGGGGATTCGCACCTTTGGATTGCGGTCATTGCAAAGTGATTGTCAATAAGTCTGACAAGACCGTGTCTTTTTTAGACAGACATACGTCGGCAATATGCCAAACCGGTGTTGATTTTGCACTGAAGGCTTATTTCCGGGGAGAAAACCTTATTGTGGAGAGTGTAGATGAAGAAGTGGAGGTTTATGACCTTTCCGGACGATGCATTGTGCGGACGGATACCGGCTGGCTTTCTGTGAATTGCCCGTCTTCAGGTATATATATCGTGCATTCAGGCGGTCACACTCTCAAACTTGTAAAATGATTAACCGAATCAGAATTTTCAATACTTACTTATGAAAAGATTTATTAACACGAAAAAGATAATAACAGCATTGTTTTGCGCCTCTGTGGCGATTACGGTTTCGTGCAAGGACAATAACGTGGAGGGACCGGTGGAACCCACCCCTGATCCTGCTCCGGAACTGCCTGAATTGCCTGTTCCAGGTGATATTCATAAATATAAGGCTCCGCTTTATTGGACAATCTATGAATATGCACGAGAGATGGAGCTTGCCGGAATCCCGTATGATCAGATGGATTTGAGTTCTGATCAATGGGATGCCGTGATCGACATGATGGCTACTAAGTTCAAACCTTATGGCTACAACATGATCTGCACCGACGGATTTCTTCCTCAGAAGGCAAGAGACGGAGGCATTTATATGTCGCATTATGGTTCGATGCCCCTTAAAGAGCTTGTGCGTCGTGCCAAGGAAAAGGGACTGAAGGTCGGTATTTATGACAACCCATTGTGGATCAAGGGGAATCTTGACAGCAAGGTGCCCGGAACAAATTATTCTTTACGCTCGCTGACACGCAACCCTCAAGATAAAGTGCTTTATCCTGACGTTACAGACAGGACAGATTTCACATGGCTTGTCACCGATCATCCGGGAGCACGTGAATATATCGATGGCTTTTTCAAGCATTACCACGACTTGGGTGTGGATTACATAAGGATGGACTTCATGTGCTGGTATGAGGATGGCGATCCGGGACGCGATTATCCGGTGACGTGCGGTTACGGAAGAGAGCGTTATGAGCGCGGTCTTGCCTACATCTGTGAGTCTGCTTCCAAATACGGTATTTTCACATCTATCGTGATGCCTGAACTTTACAATGACGGCGAATTGGAAAGGAAATATTGCAACATGACCCGTATCGTTCAGGATACGAATATAGGAGGTTGGCATCATTTCTCTTCTTTCAACAGGGGCAAGATATATGACCGCTGGCCTTATGCCGACAATCAGATGGACGGTTTCACGCACTGGAGCCATATAGGCGGAAAGGGGAAAATTATCCTTGACGGTGATTTCCTTCGCCTTAACAAATGTGCCAATGACGATGAACGCCGTTCACAGGTGTCACTGCAGCTGATAGCCGGAGGTCCTGTGACCATCGCCGACACCCCCGAGACTATAGGAAATCTTGACAAGTTCTATACCAATGAAGAGCTCCTTGCCTTGAATACCGACGGATTTATAGGAAAACCATTATCTGACGAGATCGACAGCGAAGGCAGTTGCATATGGTATGGCACGATGAGCAATGGAGATGTCGTGATGGCGATGTTCAACAGAGAGGAAGCTCCTCGCAAAATGAGCGTGAATCTTTCGGAAATCGGACTTTCCGGAGAATACAAAGTGCGAGACCTTTGGAAACATGCCGATGAATCCGCAGTTGAATCCGTTTTCACGGTTACTGTCCCGCGTCATGGTTGTAAAGTTGTTAAACTCACAAAATAAATTATTTAATTAACCTTAAAAGTTATGAAACAAAATTTACTTAAGGCGATGGCATTAGGCGGTGTCATGCTGTTGAATGCAGTCTCTATTTCTGCTGCAATTCCCGAACATCTTTATATGGTAGGCGAAGCTTCGCCAAGTCTGTGGCATATTGATCTGGCTCAGGAAATGACTAACGAGGGCGATGGGGTATTCAGCTATCGCGGTAACCTTTATAATCAGAACCTTCAGTTTATTGATGCAAGAAACTGGGGTGGAGTGCGTTATGTTCCGGAACATTCAGGCACATGGCTTATTAATGCACACGAGGCGAACGTTATAAGTGCTGTCGGGAATGAAAACCGTTGGTGGGTGACTGAGCCGGGAACCTATGATGTTAAAGTCTATTTTAGTGATAACGGTGAATCTGTGATGATAACTGCGCAATGGGTTGACGAGTTGTCTCCGTTGGTTGTTCCCCTTGGAGCTGCCACAAATCAGTGGGACACGGCATCTGTTCCTCCCACATTCAACATTTATCCTGAAGAAGGAACCGAGGATGTATTCGTATGGGAGGGTACGCTGTCTCCTAATGACGGTTGCAGTCATTTTAAATTTATCTCCTATCCGAGTAATTATTGGGAGACTTGGTTCTATGTTCCATCCGAATTGGATTTTAACGGAAACGTGAAGCTTGTAAAGGCGGGAGAAACATATCCGGTAAGAAGAACTTGGGGCAATAGTGAAAACGCTCAAGACCATTTCTGGGGATTCCCGGCAGAGGCATGCACTCCTGATAAAAAATATAAGGTGACACTTAACCTTGGTGAGAATACAATAAAATTTGAGAACATTGTAGAGTCAGGAGTTAATGAAATTGCCGGAACTGAATTGAAAGCAAGCTTTATAGGTGGTGACCTGGTTGTGGAGGGTGCTTCCGCCGGAATTGAAGTCTATGACATATCCGGTCGTAAGGTGGCTCAGTCAAATGGTGGCTCACTTACCGTTGCAGGCCTTTCCAATGGAGTCTATGTTGTGAAGACAGCAGGCAAGGCGGTCAAGATTGCGAAATAATCGTTTTGAATATTGAGGCTTTAGGTTTTTTTTAAAAGGTCTTTAGAGTCTTTAAGGTCTTTAAAGTCTTTGTGAAAAACCTAAAGCTTCTTTTAATTTTTTATTGTCGGTTTTAACTAATCATACTAAGTAAGTGTTGGAAATTAGCTTATATTAAGAAGCTGTTTAAAAAATAAAAGTTAAATTTGGGGCGGCTATCTTCGAGTTAAAATTCATTTAAGGTAAAGAAGCTGGCTATGCGACAGATGAGAAATCATGAAAGCATCCAAAAGATTCAAAATTTAAATAAGCACAACATTTACTTATTATAAACTAATTTTCAATACTTACTTATTCTTAATTATTCTTTTTAATAGGCATGAGGAAATTTTTAATGACGATTCTGGCGGCTTTTGTAGTTTTTAATCTCTATTCGGGAAATTACAAGTTGTCAGAGATCAATATCCGGGATCCGTTTATTCTTACAGACACCGTTGAAGGACGGTATTATATGTATCGAACTTCCGATTCCATAGATTCCAATGGAAAAATCAGGGGTGGTGTAGAAGTTTTCATGAGCCGTGACCTTGAAAACTGGGAAGGACCGAAGACGGTGATGCGCATACCAGACGGCAACGCCTTGACCGGAACGGTATGGGCTCCGGAGGTGCATGCCTATAATGGACAATATTACCTTTTCGCCACGATCAACAGTGACATAAAATGGAAAAAAAGTCAACCCGGCTGGGGCGATTTCACTTTGCGCGGCACTCAGATATTTCATTCCACTTCACCGGAGGGACCTTTCGTGCCTTTTGACAAGTTTCCTCACACCCCCGACATGATGGCACTTGACGGCACGCTCTGGGTTGAGGATGGGAAGCCCTATATGGTCTATTGTCATGAATGGGTGGAATTGGGCGACGGCACCATGGAACTTATAGAACTTACGCCCGACCTTTCCAAGACAATAGTGCCGTCAAAAGTCCTTTTCAATGGCTCCGCTCCGGAATGGTCAACGGGTATGCAGCCGTCTCCCGGCTCGCCACGTGGATACGTCACTGACGGATGCTACCTTTACCGCACGGGAAAAGGGAAGCTGCTGATGATCTGGTCAAGTTTCGGCAAAGACGGTTACGCTATCGGTATTGCCGAATCGGCTACCGGCTCAGTGAAGGGACCATGGATCCAACATGAAAAACCTTTCTTTCCCGATAATGGAGGGCATGGGATGATTTTCAAGACCCTGTCAGGAGACCTCTGTCTCATCCTGCATCAGCCCAACGATCCCTTGGGTGCCGAACGGGCACATATCTATCCTCTTGAAGACACAGGCGACACCCTAATGTTAAAATCAAAATCCAATCATACCAAATGAAACCACTGCAAACCTGCCTTCTTGCCGCCTCTGCAATCCTGGCGCTCAACGGCAACGCATCTATCTACAGGATTGTCTCTCCATCCGGAACCGTGACTGCGGAGATTATCAACGACGGTGACCTGTCATGGCGCGTCAGCCATGACGGAAAGGAGGTCCTTTCGAAATCCCCCATATCAATGACCCTCACCGACGGCACAGTCTGGGGACAAGGAGCACGCGTGTCCGGATCCTATAAAACTTCAGTCAACAACACCATAAACGCTCCATTCTCACAGTCTTCAACCATGCCCGACAGCTATAACGGAATCACGCTGAAGATGAAAGGAGACTGGAGTCTGGAATTTCGTGCCTACGATGACGGAGTGGCATATCGTTTTGTCAGCAACCGCAAAAAGCCTTTCGAGATCACTGCCGAGCAGGTTGAGTTCAATTTCCCGGATGATTTCACGGCAACCGTGCCGTATGTGCGTGGCGGTTCCGATGAAGACATGCAGTCGCAATTCTTCAATTCATTTGAAAACAAGTATACCGTGACTCCGCTATCCGGATTGAATCCACGTCGCTTGTCATTCCTTCCACTTGCCGTCAATGCAGGTAACGGGATAACCATAGCGATCACCGAGACTGACCTCCGGGATTATCCCGGACTTTACCTCTACAATCCGGACGGGACCATGTCGTTGAAGGGTAAGCATGCTCCATATCCAACAAAGACCGAAGACGGAGGATACAACAATATCCAGTCGGTCGTTACGGCTACTGCCCCATATGTCGCCAAGGTGTCATCTCCACGCACATTTCCATGGCGCATCCTCGCCATCGGGAAAGACACTGGAATCGCCTCCACCAACCTCAGTTACCTTCTTGCTGAGCCTTCGCGCATAGCGGACACTTCCTGGATCAAGCCCGGCAAAGTTGCCTGGGACTGGTGGAACTGCTGGAATATTACCGGCGTTGACTTCGAGGCAGGCATCAACACGCCGACCTACAAGCATTATATTGACTTCGCTGCCGATAACGGCATAGAATATGTCATCCTTGATGATGGTTGGGCTGCAGGAAAAGGGGAGGATCTGTTTGTCATAAATCCCGATATAAATCTTGAAGAAATCATTTCATATGCCAAAGGTAAAGGTGTCGGCATTATTCTCTGGGCGGGTTATCGCGCATTCGAACGTGATCTTGAAAAAGTATGCAGGCATTATTCGGAAATGGGAGTCAAGGGTTTCAAGGTGGATTTCGAAGATCGTGACGACCAGCTCATGACAACTTTCAACCATCGTGCCGCCGAGGTAGCAGCCAAGTATCATCTCGTGCTTGACATTCACGGGGCATACAAGCCCGCCGGCATCAACCGGACATGGCCTAATGTCCTGAACATGGAAGGTGTCAACGGGCTTGAGAACATGAAATGGTCAGACCTTGACACATTCGATATTATACAATACGACGTGACCATGCCCTATCTCCGTCAGATAGCCGGTCCGGTGGATTATACGCAAGGCGCGATGAATAATGCTAACAGGCAGAACTTCCGTCCCGTCCATACCCAACCGATGAGCCCCGGCACACGCGCACACCAGCTTGCCCTCTATATGGTTCTATATTCCCCTCTGAACATGCTTTGTGACTCCCCGTCCAACTACCGACGCGAGCAGGAATGCACCGACTTCATATCGTCCGTACCCACCGTATGGGACGAAACCGTGGTTCTTGATGGCAAGATGGGTGAATATATAGTCACGGCGCGCCGCAAGGGAAATGAATGGTACATCGGTGGTATTACGAACTGGATACCACGGGAACTTGAAATAGACCTCACTCCCCTCAGACTGGGGGGCACCCGTGAGATGACACTCTTCACAGACGGGGTGAATGCTCACCGCAACGGCAACGATTACCGGAAGGAGATCGTATCCCTGAAAAATGAGAGGTTCCTAAAAGTGAAGCTTGCGCCAGGTGGCGGTTTCGCAGCCCATATAAAATGAACGAACAATAAAAATTGATTAACCAAATATTATTATGAGACGAATAATAAACATTGCAGTGGCGTTTGTATCCGTATTCTCCATTTCTGCAACTCGGCATAACCCGGTTGCAAATCCGGAGGCTGTCGTTACGGAAGGAACTGTACGTTTCACGGTTCTCACACCGGAGATGATCCGTATAGAATACAGCCCCTCGGAAAAGTTCGAGGACAGGGCAACATTTACTGTAGTTAACCGTAACCTGCCTGTGCCACATTTTACAAAATCGGAGGATAACGATTTCCTATACATAACAACGGATAAACTCAAACTGAGATACCGCAAGGGCACAAATCCCTACTTCGAACCTAACCCTCCGGGTAACCTCAACATAACTATGGACCTTAACGGCACACCCGTGACATGGTTCCCCGGACAGGGAGACGGTCGCAACCTCAAGGGCACCTGCCGCACACTCGACCGTTGCTTCGGCGATGGCTACCGCTCGCAGTTGGAGAATGGACTGATTTCACGTTCGGGATGGGCTGTGATTGATGATTCTCCTCAATGTGTGCGTCCCGACGGGAGTCGTTCGCTCGCCCTCGTTCCCGACGAGACGGGTGTAGACTGGGTTGCTCCTCGCGATGACAAGGCTGCTCTTGACCTATATTTCATGGGTTACGGGCATGACTACAAGCAGGCGCTTAAAGATTACACGCTCATCGCCGGTAAGATGCCGTTGCCTCCGGACTATGCTTTTGGCTACTGGTATAGTAAATACGAGAACTATTCCGCTGATGATTACCGCAACATCATCAAGAACCTCAAAGACAATGACATTAATACAGACGTCATCATTCTTGATATGGACTGGCATTGGAACGGAGACCCCAACCCAAAGATGTCTAACGGACGTGGCGGTTGGACAGGATGGAGCTGGAACACTAACCTGATTCCTGACCCAACAAAATTGCTGAAAGACATACACGGCAGCGGACTTCACCTCGCGCTCAACCTCCACCCCGCCTTGGGTGTGGACTCATCGGAAGACATCTTCCGGGGCATGGCAACGGACATGGGGCTGAATCCCGACACCACTAAAGTGATTCCATGGAAACTCGAAGATACAGATTTCTACAAGGCATTCGCAAACAACTTCCTGCGTCCGTTCGAGAAACAGGGCGTTGACTTCTGGTGGCTTGACTGGCAGCAACACCTCACCAGCCCCTACACCGATGGGCTCGGAGAGACTTTCTGGTGCAACCATGTTTTCTTCAATGACATGAAGAAAAACCGTCCCGACCGCCGTCCGATGATCTTCCACCGCTGGGGCGGACTCGGCAGCCACCGTTACCAGATCGGTTTTTCCGGCGACACTTTCATCAACTACGCCTCGCTCGCCTTCCAGCCTTATTTCACCGCCACTGCATCCAACGTGTGCTACGGCTATTGGGGACATGACATAGGTGGGCACATGTATGACAGCAGCTATCCGGTTAACGATCCCGAACTTCTTCTCCGCTGGTTCCAGTTCGGAGTGTTCACGCCGATCTTCCGTAGCCACGCCGCCATAGGCACATGGATCAACCGCCAGATATGGACCTACGACAATTTCCCTCAGCTCAATGCTACAGTTAAACTGCGCTATGCACTGTTCCCCTATATCTACACCATGGCACGCAAGAGCTATGACAGCGGTGTCGGCATATGCCGTCCGATGTATTACGACTATCCCGAACAGGACGAGGCATATACTTTCGAAGGTCAGTATTTCTTCGGAGACGATATTCTTGTTGCCCCGGTAGTGGAACCATCCTCGGCAGGAGTGAGCAAGAAGCGTATCTGGTTCCCCGAAGGTAACTGGTGGTCGGTTGCTGACAACAGGATGATCGAAGGAAACTCCATACAGACACTTGACTTCACACTCGATCAGATACCATATTTCTACCGCGAAGGCGCTATAATCGTGAACAATCCCGCGGAAGTGAAGAGCACTACCGAACGTCCGGAAAAGATGATTGTCAACATTATTGCAGGGAAAGACGGCGAGACTACTCTCTACGAAGATTCCGGTGATTCCAACGATTATGACAGTAACTTTGCCAACACACGTTTTTTCCAGAAGACTGTCGGTTCAACGGCTATCTATACAATAGGAGCACGCGAGGGCACTGCTGACCGTCTTCCTTCCAAACGCGGCTATCAACTTCGCATCTACAACACGGATGCGCCTGCAGGCGGGAAAGCCAAAGTTGACGGCAAGAATGTAAAGGCGGTATATGACTCTGCAGCGCGTTGCACAATTGTTGATGTGCCGTTGGCAAAATGTGACAAACAGCGTGAAATCACAATAGAATATTAAAATATTTGATAAGTAAGTGTTGGAAATTAGCTTATATTAAATTTTAGGAGATTTTGAGATGCTTTCATGATTCAAAATTTAAATAAGCACAGCATTTACTTATTATAAACTAATTTTCAATACTTACGTAATGAATAAGTATTTTTTAGCGGCGGTTTTATTTGCCGGGGCGATTAATCTCGCCTCAGCTTATAAGCCTGCCGGAAACAATATAATGACGACATGGGGCGAGAATATCGACCCCGCAAATATCTGGCAGGAATATCCGCGTCCGATAATGGAGCGCGAGGATTGGCGGAACCTTAACGGACTGTGGGACTATGCGATAGTCTCCAAGGATTCTCCCCGACCAAAGGAATGGCAGGGTGAAATACTTGTGCCATTCTGTGCAGAATCAGCATTGTCGGGTGTTGGGAAAGAGGTAGGAGAGGAGAATGCCCTGTGGTATAAACGCAGTTTTTCCGTTCCCTCTTCCTGGAAAGGCCGCGACGTGATGTTGAATTTCGGAGCGGTAGACTGGCAGACGGACGTGTGGGTGAACGGAGCCAAGGTTGGCTCGCACACAGGCGGTTACACCCCGTTTAGCCTGAACATCACCCAGGCTTTGAAATCCAAGGGAGACAATGAGGTTGTTGTCAGGGTTTGGGATCCCACCGATAAAGGTCACCAGCCGAGGGGGAAGCAGATATCAAAACCCGAACTGATATGGTACACACCGGTGACAGGTATCTGGCAGACGGTGTGGCTTGAACCGGTGGAGCGGAAACATGTAGCCGGTCTGCGTATACTTCCTGATATTGACAGAAATACTCTCAAAGTGGATGTAAATCCATCTGAAAAAATCAGCAACGGCATGGTGGAGGTGGTTGTCAAAGACAATGGAAGGCAAATAGCTTCCGGGCGCGCTGTTACGGGAGAGTCTGTAATTGTAGATATGCCTTCTGACATAGAATTATGGTCACCGGAGAATCCGAAGCTCTATGATCTTGAAATCAAGCTAATGTCAGATGGCAAGACGCTTGACAAGGTTGACAGTTATGCGGCAATGCGGAAGTTCTCGATGAAAATGGGTGACAAGGGGGTTGTGCGCCTTCAGCTTAATAATAAGAACCTTTTCCATTACGGACTGCTGGACCAGGGATGGTGGCCTGACGGTCTATACACCGCGCCATCTTACAAAGCAATGGTCTTTGACGTGGACAAGACAAAAGACTGGGGCTACAATATGATCCGCAAGCATATAAAGGTTGAGCCCGCATTGTGGTACACTTATTGTGACCGTAACGGCATCATCGTTTGGCAGGATATGCCGAGCGGCGACAAAGATCCGGAATGGCAAGGACGTAATTATTTCGACGGCGAGGAACTTGAGCGCACTCCGGAGAGCGAGGCTAACTACCGCAAGGAATGGCGCGAGATCATGGACTGTCTCTACAGCTATCCCTGCATCGCCATGTGGGTGCCGTTCAACGAAGCCTGGGGACAATTCAAGACCAAAGAGATTGCGGACTGGACTAAAAATCATGACCCGTCACGTCTTGTGAACCCGGCGAGCGGAGGCAATTTCTATCCTTGCGGTGACATATTGGACGTGCACTGCTATCCCTCACCTCCCGTGACACATGTCTATGACGCGAAACGAGCGAACGTGCTCGGCGAATACGGAGGCATAGGAATGGTGGTCAACGGTCATATCTGGGCACCGGACCGTGAGTTCAGCTATATCAACTGCAAGACCCCGGCGGAGTTGACTGACCGCTATATCGGCTACGCAAACTATCTTGACCATCTTGCCAAGGAATGGTTTGTAGGTGCTGTGTATACGCAGACAACGGATGTCGAGATTGAAGTTAACGGACTTATGACCTACGACCGCAAGGTGATAAAGATAGATGAAGACAGAATCCGGGAGGTTAACAAAAGGATAATAAAGAATCATAGCAAATGAAAATTTTGTCAGTAATTGTATCGGCAACCGTGATAGTTGTGTCATCGTTGACGATGCATGCGAAAATAGAATTGCCATCTGTCTTTTCCGACAATATGGTGGTTCAGCAGAATGCAAAGTTGACGGTGGCAGGAAAGGCAAAGCCATTGTCGACGGTAACATTCCGTTCCGATTGGGAGGGCGGAGAATGCAAAGCCAAAGCCGACAAGGAGGGACGTTTTGTTATGAAGGTTCCGACTCCTCCTGCGGGAGGTCCCTATACCATCATCGTTGATGATGGCACCGGAGAGAAGAAAATACTGCAGAATGTCTTGTCGGGAGAGGTGTGGCTTTGCTCCGGACAGTCGAATATGGAATTTCCCGTGAAAGGAGACTGGGCACAAGTGATGGATGCAGATCGTGTCATTGCCACGATGCAACGTCCGGCACTCCGCCTGTTGCAGATCAGGAACACGACTTCCGTAACCCCCATCGATGACGCTTCTGTTGAATTTGGTTGGGTGGAATCATCTCCCGCTGCAGCTTCATTCTCAGCTATCGGCTATCTATGCGGCAGGATGCTTCAGGATTCATTGAATGTCCCTGTTGGCATAATTGATGCCACATGGGGTGGCACACCTGTGGAAGCATGGACTCCAAATGAGTATCTCAAGGAGGTCCAGGGATTTGAATTTTACCACGAACAGCTCGCAGCAGGAAAGGATGAGCAAGGTTTGATAGATGCCGCAATGGGAAAGGTATATGAAGGCTATCGCAATCCGGAAAAAATGTCTTATCCCTATGACAAGGCGGTAATGCAGAAAGGTAAAGCCTGGGGAAAGATGCCTGTGCCGTCTTTGTGGGAAAACAATGTGCTCCCCGGTTTCGACGGGATTGTTGTCATGCAGTTTGAGCTTGACCTGCCTGCGACAGCCGCCGGAAAACCGTTGCAACTGTGTCTTGGAGCTGTTGATGATTGGGACATGACTTATTTCAACGGCAAACTTGTGGGTAGTGGACGTATATTCGACCAACAACGAGACTACCGTGTTGACGGAAATCTTGTAAAGGGGGGTAAAAATGTCATTACAGTCGAGGTTATCGACAATGCCGGCGGAGGTGGTATATGGAAATCCTCCTGTGCTGTCGTTGACGGAACAAGGTATAGCCTTGACGGGGAATGGAGCTATGCAGTGCTTTCTGACTTCTCACAAATGGACATGGCTTATCAGCTGCCGGATACTCCACATTATCCGTCGGTGCTATATAATGCCATGATCGCGCCATTGACAGGGATGCCCTTGGCAGGGGTGTTCTGGTATCAAGGGTGTGCCAATGTAGGGCGAGCCGCACAATATGAAGTGTGTTTCAAGAATATGATAGAGGGTTGGAGAAAATCTTTTGACAATTCTTCCCTCCCTTTCTATTTCGTGCAGTTGGCGGGATTCCAGCAACCTGTAACGGTGCAGCCTGATTCAGAATGGGCTTTGTTGCGCCATGCGCAGTCGAAGGCTCTTCAGTTGCCGAATACCGGAATGGCAACAGCCATAGATCTCGGTAACCCGGTGGATATTCATCCTGCAAATAAGCAGGAAGTGGCGCGACGGCTGTCGTTGCTTGCCCTTGACAAGACATATGGTCGAACTCAAGCATGTGAGGCTCCCCGCTGTGTTGATACTAAAATCGGCAAAGGGTATATAGACCTTACTTTTGACAATGACATCAATACGGAAGGAGGAGTGGCTATAGGCTTTATCATAAAAGATAAATCCGGAAAATGGGCATATGCCAATACGCAGATTGTTTCTAACAAGACAATTAGATTATCTTCACCGTTGATAAACAATCCGATAGCCGTCAGATATAACTGGGCGGACTATCCCGGTGGAAATCTAACCGGAAGAACCTCTGGCTTGCCCGTGACACCTTTCGCAACAGATATTTGAAATCTGTTTTAAAGCAATTTATTAGATTTTTAGCACTTATTTGTGTTAAAAATAACTTATATGGCGTGAAATGTGTTATAGATTGTTAATCAGACTGTGTATATCCGCTATAAATAAGTCTTTTAAATAGAGAAGTTATTCTAATAACTTCATAAATAAATTCCATGGCTATAAAATATAATATCATATCATGAAACAAAAATCTTTATTGTTGGCAATCGCTGCGTCTGCAACCTTATTATGTTCAGCGGCAGGTCTATTGCCTTATCAGAATACATCGCTTCCTATTGAGGAGAGGGTCAATGACGCTCTGTCACGGATGACTACCGCGGAAAAGGTGGCGATAATCCACGCACAATCGAAATTCAGTTCGGCAGGCGTGCCTCGTCTCGGCATTCCTGAGCTATGGTGCACCGATGGCCCTCATGGGGTTCGTCCTGAGGTTCTTTGGGATGAATGGAACCAAGCCGGTTGGACCAACGATTCTTGCACGGCTTTCCCGGCACTGACTTGCCTTGCGGCTACATGGAATCCTGAGATGTCGGCTCTTTATGGTAAATCTATAGGTGAGGAGGCGAGATACAGGGAGAAAGATGTTCTGCTTGGTCCCGGTGTTAATATCTATCGCACTCCGCTTAACGGCAGGAACTTCGAATATATGGGAGAAGATCCCTATTTGGCAGCCGTAATGGTGGTTCCGTATGTTCAGGAGCTTCAGAAAAACGGAGTGGCGGCATGCGTGAAACATTATGCACTCAACAATCAGGAATACTTCCGCCACACTGTGGATGTTGACCTTAGCGACCGTGCGCTTTATGAGATATATCTCCCTGCATTCAAAGCTGCAGTGCAGAAAGGGGGAGCATGGTCTATAATGTCGTCCTACAATTTATATAAAGGTCTTCATGCCGGTCAGAATCCGCGTCTGCTTAAAGAGATACTACGCGATGAGTGGGGATTTGACGGTGCGGTGATATCAGATTGGGGTGGCGTGCACAATACTGCTCAGGCAATTACAGGTGGTCTTGACCTTGAATTCGGTTCATGGACCAATGGGCTTTCCGAGGGTAAGAAGAATGCCTACGATAGTTATTATCTTGCAGATCCTTACCTGAAGCTCATAAGCGAGGGGAAGGTAGACACCAAGGAACTTGACAAAAAGGCGGCAAACGTGTTGCGCCTGATTTTCCGCACTGCCATGAATAATGAAAAACCATTCGGGTCTCTTAATACTCCGGAACATGTAGAGGCAGCGAGACGAATTGCCGGAGAAGGGATTGTGCTCTTGAAAAACGAAGGCGCTATTCTCCCACTTGATATGAGTGGCAAGAAGATTTTAGTGGTAGGAGAGAACGCTATAAAGCCTATGACTGTGGGCGGTGGAAGCTCATCGCTGAAAGTCAGGGAGGAGGTGTCTCCTCTTGAGGGATTGAGAAGACGTTTCGGGAAGGTTGCGGAAATTACCTATGTGCGTGGATATGCAGGAGAGCAACTTAAAGATCATGACGGTATGAAATTGCTTGACATTTCAGATAATCGTTCTGAAGAGGAAATGATATCTGAAGCTATTGCTGCTGCAAAAAATGCCGATTATGTGATCTTTGTAGGTGGCCTCAATAAGAATCCTTATCAGGATTGTGAGAATACCGACCGTGCAGGTCTGGGTCTTCCCTATGGACAGGACAAGGTAATCACTGAACTTTCCAAAATAAATAGGAATGTCATTGTTGTAAATATCTCCGGTAATGCGGTCGCAATGCCTTGGATCAAGGATGTTGCAGCTGTAGTGCAGGGTTGGTATTCAGGTTCTGAGGCAGGTAACGCAATTGCTGATGTCCTGTCGGGTGATGTGAATCCTTCGGGCAAACTGCCGTTCACATTCCCGGTGCGGCTTGAGGATGTAGGGGCGCATGCCATGGGTGAATATCCGGGTAACGCCGATGCCTTTAAATGTAATAAAGACACGATGCCGGAATATTACAAGGATGATATTTTTGTTGGCTACCGTCATGCCGACAAGATAAAGAATGCCCCTCTTTTCCCATTCGGACACGGACTCAGCTACACCTCTTTCGAATATGGCAAACCGATGGCTGACAAGAAACAGATGGATGCTGACGGAACTATAACATTCTCCATAAATGTCAAGAACACGGGGAAGATTGCCGGGAAGGAGACTGTGCAGCTCTACATATCAGATAAAAAATCATCCCTTCCGCGACCTGTGAAGGAGCTGAAGGGATTCAGTAAGGTGGAGCTTGCTCCCGGTGAAGAAAAAACCGTAACCTTCATCGTTGGCAAAGAGGAATTGAGTTATTTTGACGATGCGAAACATGCATGGGTTGCAGAACCCGGCACATTCGAAGCATTGTTTGGCTCTTCCTCTCGTGACATTCGAGGTTCTCTGACGTTTAAGCTGACCGATTGATCGAGTTTTATTACTATAGATTATCTTTTTATTCCAATAAGGGAGAGGTTGTCACGGACAGTCTCTCCCGCTATTTTTTGAAGGTAGAGGGCTGTGGCTTCGGGGAGACCGGCTTTCGCGAGGCTGTCGATACGTTGTGCATACGGGTAGACGTTTTCAAGCACTTCGCGAGTTGAATATGAAGGTATATAGCTCGCATCCTGTATTACCACGTAGTCGAAGCCGCCATCGGCAAGTGTCTCTGTCAGGAATTTGTGTTTAAGATGTCCTTTCAGGATCTGTCCTCCTTTCGTTTAGGGGCGGCTTTCCACTTGAAGCCGCCCCTATTTGTGGTTGTATATTTAATGTGGTTGTCTTTATGGTCTTTTTTGATCTGCTCTGTTTGAGGGGTCAGAAGGGGAAGTTGAGACCGAAGTTGAAGGAGGCGTTCGAGTTAAGGGGTATCATCTGTTTGCTCAGCGTGCCGAGCGTGTGATCCATTCCGAGAAAGAGGTTGATACCTGTGGCATGCAGGTTTATCATCCAGCCGAATCCGACACCGTATGTTCCGGCAGCGACATTGACGTCGGCAGAGAACACCTTGACGGGCGCTATGTTTGCCGACAGACGGAATTGAGTCCATGAATAGGCGCCGTTTATTCGTGTGGAGTTCAATAGCCCGAAATGCAATTTGCGGTATACCGGCAGCTCATAGTCCACGCCAAAATTGAGAGTAGCCGCGAGAGCTCTTGTGTATGAACTTTTCTCACCCATATCTTTGAGCTGGTAGAGTCGGGAGAGGTCATCCTTCATGTTGTCAAGTTCATTGTCGAAAGAATTGTCGGCATCCCCGTCCGTGCTGAATGTGTAGGCATCGGTGGTGAATGTCCGGGTTCCGTCAGTCGATGCCCATTGTGTCTTTCCCCATGACATGAAACCGAGGTCAAGCACAGCTGCCGAAAATTTGAAATCGGTCCATTTGTATTCGGCTCCGAGATCGAAACCGAGTCCGTATCCGTTGATGCCGAAGCCGTCATCAAGATTGGCGCCCGACACGTATTCACGCGGTGCTCCGCCCTTGTTTCCGGAAGGTGTATAAATCTCTTTCTCGAAGCGAAGTCCTGTCACCGAGGCGTATATGTCGGCATTGGTCCGTGCCGTCCAGCCGTTTTCGCCTAAAGTGAGATCCGCTTCATTGAATCTTATGTCAACGCTGCCCACTCCGACGAGGAATTTAAGCGAAGCGCCTACCCTTAGCCCCGGAACTTGTTTTATGTCGCGTGAATGGTTTAGTGCCACCGATGCATAGGCGTTGGCGTATGCGAACATATTGTGTATGTCATATGTCTTGTTTGATATCCCTTCTTTAGCGAGCGAGAAAAATGCTTTCGGAAGAGAAGCTTCAAGGTTTGCAGAAGCCGAGAGGGTTATGGTGTTGAATCCTCCGAATCCTTTGAACCCGACAGAAAGGAGGTTTATTTTATTGTTGGTTCCGATTTTGTTGCGGTTGCCGAACTTGCCCATTGCTTCGGACACGGAGATTCCGGGATTGGTGAAGAGCATTGTCTTTCCTCCATCGGGAGATTTGTAGAATATGTCGGAGAGATGCAAGGTTCCGCGTATTGCAGTGTTGAAATTGCCGATGACGGGCATGGAGACAAATCCTTTGCTGTTGCCGAACGCAGGGTTCATTTCGTAGCGATACGTATAGTTGTCGAGAAAATATCCGGAGTATGAGTTCTGTGCATATGCAGAATTGTATGCCGCAACCACAGAAGCAAGTATAAGTAATTTCTTGAAAGATTTCATGTTGTTAAGTTTTATTTGAGTGGTTGCGAGGATTAGAATTCAGTTGTGTATGATCCCGATATTCGGGCGCGAAGGTTTTCAAGGCGTATTGTCTGCGACGGAGCCAGAGCATCATCGGAATCCGGATTAAGAACAGCCTCGAATGTTATGCCGTCAAGGTGTTCTATCGTACCCTCCATGCGTATTATGATATGCTCTCCATTCGCATTGGCGGGAATGTATCCGGAAGCCTTGACCCCCGGTATTTTTGAGCCTCCTACCATCAGCGGGTATGCTGTGAGGGTGGCGTCAAGCGGAATTGTGCTCGTGACATCTGCCTCGATCTCGAGTGTCGAGATAATTATTTTGTCGATATCTTCATCGTTCCATCCGTTTTTGCTATCACCGTATATTATTGTCGAGCCTGATTTGAGAGCTACGGGAGCGATGAAGTCGTAGCTGCCGGATATTCCTTCGATCGGTTTGCCGAGTTCGAATCTGTTTACAATCTGCAGTGGCAGTCCCGGATTCAGAAGATTTATTTCTATCCGGTCCGGAAGACCCTCTCCGCTCAGAACATCGGAAAGTCCGGAGAAGGGGATGTGCTGTAGTCGGGAGGCATATTGGTCAAGAGGGTTTGCGGGATTGACTGGCGAAAGCACGAAATTATACGGTCCTGGGTTTCGAACCTCGGTTGCGATAAGCCTCCCGCCATCCGGTGCATACGGAGTCTTTTCATCACCGCGCACTGAAACAAGCTCAAGACCTGTCTGATAATAAAGATTGTAGTTTGCGACAGGGTTGTTGAGGTTGAGGTATATCTGCGGATTTGCAAGCTTCAGGTCTGTTCCCTCCTGATTTAGGAAGTCCGGTATGTCATTTAACGTGACAGGGGCTATGTCGAGTCCGTTGCCGGTAAGACGGTATTCTATCTTTCCGGTGAAGTGTGTTGCCTCAAAAGGCGCGATTGTGGTTTTTACGTTGAAGTTGACGTGTTGCGAAGGAGAGAAACTGCTTCCCGCTTCATTAGGGTTGACAGTGGTTCTGAGCAATCCGGAAATTAATTTCACCTCTCCCGTGTATGATATTGATCCATCTGTCACTTTGGGATCGGTCTTTGTAAAATCAATGCCGGTAGCGGTAAGACTCAGTGTTGCCTTTTTGTCAGGACAGTCAAGGTCTTTTATCGTCAGTATACCCGAAACCGGATCATATGAATATTCAGGAGCCAAAGACGTAAGCTGCAATCCTTTGAGTATCTCGAGCTCAAGGCGGTCGAATCTCAGATCAATGTAGTCGGGGAGATCGGTCTCGCTGAGAGTGACGTTGAAAGTCATCGGTTTAGACTCCAGTATGTGTATCTCGCGCACCGACTCGTCTATGCCTGAAGCAGTCAGGGTTATAGGCTGTGGTTTGAAATTCTGAAGATTATATGTAAATTCAATGGAGGGGAGCGAGACTCTTTTGTTCGTTTCCGGAATTGAGAGCTCGAATGTGGCATTTGTCTCTGCAATCGGCGACGGGTATCCGATGAATGAGGGAATATCGATTGACTGCGAATTTATGTCGCCATGTTGCGTGACGGCATAAAACTCCTTGCCGTTTACTGTAACGGTCTGAATCTTACTGTCTTCGCTGATGTCAAAGATGTCATTCAGTGTGATGGCATCTATTTTGACAGGAAGAGTCAGGTTGTTAACTTTGACTTCCGAAGTTGTATCAATGTCTGACAAGTCATAATCATTGTCTATACACCCGGTCAAAATAACTGCAAATCCGGTTATTGCACCGAATCTTAAAAATCTGAAATCCATGATGTCAAAAAAATCTATAATTTATAGTTGTTATGTTCGAATTGAAGTTTTAAAATTGATTAAATTTTTGCAAAGTTAATAAAAAATTAATTGCTTATGAAAATGCAAGTTGTCTTAGAGTATGTTTACTTTTAACACGAATTAAAGCTAAATATGTTTCTTGAAATTCTTTAAGTCATCATAAAGTGTCTTTTTGGTGCTTTCAGCCAAGTTTCGGCAGTCGCAATGTGGAAATTGCTCCTTTCTCAACTCGCTGAAATCCCTCAAAAATCCATCTTTATGCCAACCTAAGTTAAAAGTAAACACACACTTATGCTAAAATATAAATATAATAAGGAGACGATTGGACAAATCCAACCGTCTCCTTGTAATATTTATAAATCGGGAGTTTTATTTACCTGTCACTTTACATTGCCAAGCCCAGGCGTTTTTCATTGTTTCGTCGATTGGAACAACTGCGGTCCATCCGAGGTCTTCGTTAGCCTTTTTCGGGTCTGCCCATATTTTTTCAATATCACCGGCACGTCGTTCGCCGATCTTGTGGGGAACCTTGACTCCTGTGGCTCTCTCGAACGATGCAATAAGCTCAAGCACGGAGAGTCCCCTTCCTGTGCCGAGGTTGAAGATTTCCACAGCATCTTTGTCATCGCGGTCGAGCATGCGCTTCATTGCTATTACGTGTGCCTTTGCAAGGTCTACTACATCAATGTAATCACGGACACATGAACCGTCGGGCGTGTTGTAGTCATTACCGAATACTGTAAGCTCCTTACGTATTCCGGCTGCTGCCTGTGTGAGATATGGCACAAGGTTCTGGGGCACGCCCAAAGGAAGTTCACCAATCTTTGAAGACGGATGAGCACCTATCGGATTGAAATAACGGAGAAGTATGCTCTTGATAGGCGCTCCGGATTTGATATAGTCTTCAATGATCTCTTCAGAAATCTGTTTCGTGTTGCCATAGGGAGAGGTTGCGGGCTTGATTGGCGCAGTTTCGTCGATGGGGTTAGCATCCGGCTCTCCATATACGGTGCATGAAGAAGAGAACACTATGCCCTTCACTCCGAACTCAGGCATGAGGTCGAGCAGATTGATGAGAGTGTTCAGGTTGTTTCTGTAATACAGCAAAGGTTTCTGCACCGATTCGCCTACCGCTTTGGAGGCGGCGAAGTTGATGATTCCCTTTATGCCGGGGTTTTCCTCGAAGAGTTTACGGAGTGCGGCGGCATCCGTGCAGTCAGCCTCGACGAAAACGGGACGTATGCCGGTGATCGATTCTATGCCGTCGAGCACCTGTGCGTTTGAGTTGGAAAGGTTGTCGATAATGACTACCTCATATCCTGCGTTCTGCAGTTCCACCACAGTGTGGCTGCCAATGTATCCGGTGCCACCTGTTACCAATATTTTTTCTTTCATTTTTTTGGGATGGGGTATATAGGGGTGAATGGGGATGTATGGGGGTGTATGGGACTCCTTTATTTAAATAATCGGCTTGCCGATTATTTAAATAAAGGAGTGGGGTAGATGCCTTCGTCGACGAGTTTTGCAAACTGAGCTACTGTCGCGGGACGGTCGGCGGCGTATGTCACACCGAACCATTTCGATGGAGTGCCGATTACCTTGAGGTCGATGATGCCGTTGTTGATAAGGTCGTTGACAACGGTGGGTATGTAAAACTCTGCCTTAAGCTCGTTCTGGTTGGCTTCGAGGAATTTTACGAATGCTTTCTCTGAATATCCGAAATAGTCGGGAGTGAATCCCCACATATTCATCGATACATTGGCATCTTCGGGGAATGGAACCTCTTCGCCTTCAACAACCTGAATGAGCTTGCCGTTCTTGCGCTCGATGCCGTGGCATTCTGTGACCCCGGTGAGATTGCCTTCTGCATTCACCTCGCAAAGACCGCGGCTAACACCTCCGTTTTCGCTGAGTGTGTTCTCGATGTTGAAACCGATCATACAGTAGCAGTTCTTTTTATCCTCTACAGAGCGGAGGAAATCGCCGAGAAGCTGGAAGCTTTCCGCACCATAATAGTCATCAGCGTTGATTACGCCGAATGGCTCGTTGATTGCGTCCTTGCCCATCAGCACGGCGTGGTTTGTTCCCCATGGTTTTGTTCTTTCGGGATTCAGGGCGAAGCCTTCCGGAAGCTTGTCGGTAGACTGGAAGACAACCTCGACAGGCACGTGACCCTCATATTTTGAAATGATTTTTTCGCGGAATTCCTGTTCAAAATCCTTGCGGATTACAAAAACTATTTTGCCGAATCCGGCGCGTAGGGCATCATATACGGAATAGTCCATGATTGTTTCGCCTGAAGGACCGAGTCCGTCAAGCTGTTTGAGGCCGCCGTAACGGCTGCCCATACCTGCTGCGAGAATAAAAAGTGTTGGTTTCATGTTGATTTTTTATTGGGTTAATAAATACTTCGTTGTCAAGAGGCTTTTTTGTGCAGAAGAGGGATTATGTAAAGGAAGAGGGAGAAGAGAACGAGTTTTGAGTTTCCGTTTCTTTCGATATGGGAGGAGGCTTCCTCGATGCGGCTCACAATCTCCTCGATATTGCCGTGATGGATGAAAGGTGAGAAACGGCTTGAGAAACTTTCCTCTTCAGGGGTCATTGAAGAGAGGGCGGGAATCCGCATGTTGAAGATGAAATTCTCGCGTGCCATCTGCGTCATGTAGTTGAGAAAACGGCGCAGCTTCTCACGACCCAGTGATGATGCGGCATCGCCTATTTCACGCAGTTTGCCGGGCTTCTTGGCATATGCCGCCCGCATAATGTCCTGAAAAAGCTTCTGGAACTCGTTGCGTTCGCCCGAATGCAACGCAAGTTCATCGGCTTTTGCCACCCTTCCCTCAGACAGGCGTGCCACAGTGCGTGCGGTGGCATCGTCAAGATGATATTTCTCTTTTACGTATCTCTCTATCAGAGGTTGCCCGGCAGGATGCATGTTGAAGCGTCGGGTACGCGACGAGATTGTCGGCAATACCTCCGATTCGTTATTTGAGACAAGAAGGAAAACTGTTCCCTCCGTAGGTTCTTCGATTACCTTGAGGAGTTTGTTTGCAGCCGCCGGCTGGAGTTTCTCCGGAAGCCATATCACAAAGAACTTGTATTTTGAGGTAAAAGAGGAGTATGCTTCGCCGCGCACGATGTTGTCGGCATCGTTTACATATATTATAGGCTGTGAATTGCCCGCATCAATTATTTCTATCCATTTTTCCGGAGGCATCCACGGATACTCGTCGAGCAAGTGTTTCCAGGAATCTATACGGTCTTCCGACAATTCAATTTTCTGAGCCTTGTTTTTGACAATGGGGTATATGTAGTGAACGTCGGGATGGTTGAAAGAGAGATGCTGCCGGCAGGAGGCACATTGCCCGCATGGTTCTCCGTCGCGAGGTGAAGAACAGTGTGCATATTGCATGAATGCGCGTGCCACACACATTTTCCCGATGCCGGAAAGCCCGCATAGCATGATGGCATGCGGCATGTTGTTGCTGTCAGCCAGATCGCGCAGGTCCTGCTTGACGTTTGATTGTCCGGGAATGTCAGAGAAATTCATGTCGTAATAGTTTATACTTGTGTATGCGGAGAGCCTCTCATATTTTATGACATACAAAGTTAGTAAAAAAAATCCACGTTTTGCCGATAATCGGATAGAATTAGTCACTATGTTTGCATTTTGTCCCGACTCATGCGGAATGCACCGGAAAAGACGGCTTCCGGCAGGTTTCGTAAAGGCGCAAAAAAAATTGATTGTCGTCCCGACAACCAATCTCACGTTAACCTTAAAATCTAATACCATGAAAAACTCACTGCAAAATTATAAAATATTTTTGAAACATGCTATACAACATCAAAAAATATTTGGATTTTAACATTCTTTAAGTTTGATAGGGCAAAATGTGTTTTCAATCTCATTATTTTTGCAATATGAAAAAGGATGCAGCTGTAAATATGATTGATGCGGCAGGCAATGGAACCGCAGGTGCGGGCACAGGTGAACGGGAGTCTTTTCTCGACTCTGTGGCGCGGGCTTATGCCGAGAATTTTTCCGACATGTCGGAATTCTGTTTTGTGTTTCCAAACAAACGGTCGGGGACGTTCTTCCTCAAAAGTCTTTCCAATATGCTCGGAAACAGGGTTCTGCTGGCACCGGAGGTGCTTTCGGTATCGGATTTTGTAGAGAATGTGTCAGGTCGGGGCGTTGCCACGCGCATTGACATGTTGTTCCGCCTGTTCAATATATATAAGGGTAACCGGTCGCTGATTCCCGGCAGTGTGCAGGGTGACGAACTCCTTGAGTTTGACGCCTTCAGAAGCTGGGGCGAGATTCTGCTTTCTGATTTCAGCGAGGTGGACCAGTATAATGTGGATCCGGATGCCATATTCGCCAACGTCCGCGATTACCGTGAGATTGCATCCAACTTTCTGACGCCCGACCAGCTTGAGATACTGGAACGTTATTTCGGTTATACTCCCAATTACAGGGATGTGGAGAGGTTCTGGAAAAATCTTGTTCCTCCCAAAGGTAATTCATCCATCAAGGAGCGATTCATGTATCTGTGGCAGGCGATGGCTCCTCTTTACCATGCTCTTGATGAAAATCTTGCTGCGGAAGGGCTTGCGACACCGGGCGGTGTCTACCGCGTGGCGTTGCAGCGGATACAGGAGAAGGGGAGAGAGCTTTTCGAATATAAGAAAATCGTCTTCGTCGGTTTTAACGCGTTGTCTACAGCCGAAGCCCTTATTTTCGAGGAGATTTCGAAGGCAGGGGGATATCATGACGATGAAAAGGAATCATTTGCCGATTTCTATTGGGATGCAACCGGACCGGTTCTGGAATCGCCCGACAGCGATGCGGCGGCGTTTCTTCGCCTTGACAAACGCAATTTCCCCTCTCCCGGCTGGGCGTTGCCATATCTTGAGCGCAACCGTGTAGAGACGATGCCGTCGGATATGCGGGTGATAGCCTCGCCATCCAATTCGGCTCAGACCAAGATTGCTGCATCGCGGGTGAGAGAGCTTGTAGAGCTTGTGGGTGCCGATGATGTGCGGGATGCCCGCGTGGCGGTGGTGCTCCCCGACGAGAATCTGCTGTTCCCCCTTCTATATGCGCTTCCGGAATCTTTGTCGGAAGTGAATCTTACGATGGGTTATTCGTTGCGTCTCACATCCGTTGCCTCTTTTCTGCATCATCTCCGGCAACTGCATGCCCGCAGTCGTAAGCGTGACGGCGAGACGGCATATTTTCATGAAGATGTGAGGATGCTTCTTTCTCATCCCTTTGCCCATGCGTTGCTTGGCAGCCGCAATGTTTCGGAACTTAATTCCGATATTCTGAATCATCACCGTCTTGTCGTGACCATGGGAGACATGATGCGGGTCGTAAAAAACGGTTCTGTCTCTGTGCTTGATATGGAGTCGTTCGGCACCGGCACCAAAGCGGGGATAAGATATATTGACAACGTCCTTGCCCATATAGACGCGGCACTTGCCGATGAACCCGGAGGCGTGGTGAAGTCAAGGATCGACCGTTCCCATATCGCGCTTTATCGCGATGCATTGAGGCGGCTTGAGTGGGCGGCAGCCGAACATGGAATAGAGATGGGACTGCAGGGAGTCTTTTATATGGTCGACAAGCTTCTTTCAGGCGAACGGGTCACATTCGAAGGCGAGCCTCTCGAAGGATTGCAGGTCATGGGTCTGCTTGAAACGCGCGCGCTCGATTTCGACCATCTTGTGATTCTTTCGCTTAATGACCGTATTATGCCGAGGAAAGCGCGTAAAGCCACATTTATTCCTGACTCGCTGCGTCATGGCTACGGACTGCCTTATTCCAACTATCAGGAGCGTCTTTTCGCATATTATTTCTATCGGATGATTTCACGTGCGAAATCTGTGACTCTTATATATGATGCGCGAAGCGGAGAGGGGATGCGTTCCGGAGGAGAGTCCCGTTATCTGAGACAGCTGCGCTATCTCTATGCCCGCAACGGAATAAGATATGAGAATTACAGGTTTATGCTCTCTGACACAACTCCGGAACTGCGCCCGGTTGAAAAGACATCGTCGGTTATGGCTGACATAATGGAATTTGCCCGCCCCGGCTCACATCGGAACTTCTCGGCGTCGGCATTGCGCAAATATGGTGAATGTCAGGTGAAATTCTATTATGAGGTAATCGCAAATCTTAAAACAGACACTGATTCCGGCGACTATATAGATCCGATTACACAGGGAAACATCATACATGACACCATGTTATGTCTGTATTTCCCGGAAAAAGACCGTAAACTGTTTCTTGTAAACAGAATTCTCATGACTGCGGAGCGGCTTTCATCAATGCTTGAAGACACAGGACTCATCCGCCGTCATCTCCGTCGCTCTATAAACAAGGAGCATTTTAAGAAAAAGGGGGAGGAACTTGACGATCCGATAGAGGGAGCCGCCGCTATGGTGGCGCGTCAGCTCGAAGGGCAAATACGTGATATTCTGAGATATGATCTCAGCCTGGCTCCCTTTGAACTTGCAGGAGGAGAGATGACCGGGCTTTATGAATGGGAATTCTCGCCGGGAAGGAAAGTGAACATGAAATATGCCATAGACCGTCTTGACGTGCTGAGCCCCGGAACGGCAGCGGAGCGGTGGCGAATTGTCGATTACAAGACCGGCGGAAGTCTTGTGGCTGCGGAGGAGTTTGAGGATATCTTCAACGGAGAGTATTCCGCCAAGAATCTTTTCCAGCTGCTGTTGTATGCAAACCTGTTGAATCTCGACAGAGGGATGGATGAAGATGTGAAGGTGTCGATCTATGAGGTAGGACGCATAGCATCCGACGGAGAGGTAACACCAAAAATCGGAAAAGAAAAGTTAGACGGTCACAAGCAGGTCAACGCCGAGTTCCTTTCACGTGTCAACGGTATGATAGAGGAGATCTTCGATCCGATGGTTCCCTTTTCTCCCGCCGAGGATGAAAGCCACTGTCGCTTCTGCCATCTCCATGACCTTTGCGGGCGCAACTGATCCCGTAAAAAAATCCCTTAAAAAATAAGTCAGGACGAGTTAACTCTCTTAGTTATTTGGCGGTGTGGAAAAAAAGAGTTAACTTTGCGGCGCTTTTGAGCAAAAACGTGTGATGGGAAATTTGCAGGCGCCCCGCGCGCCGCTCCCAAAGGCGAAAGAAAGCCGGAGCAGACTTATTTTGAGTAACACAATTTAAAAGAAAATGAAGACATTTGATTTGAATGCAGAGCCCCGTCTTGAACTGGGCAAGAAATCGGTGAAGGCTCTCCGCAAGGAGGGTAAGATTCCCGCAGTCATCAACGGCGGCGCCATCGTTGAACTTCCTTTCAACGGCACTCTCAAACCGGGTGAGAAACTCGTTGAGATCGATGACAAGCGCGGTATCATCACAACAGACGTCGTAGTTAAGAACGATGACGTACGTAAGCTCATCTATACTCCCGATATCTTCGAGGTTAACCTCAATGTCAACGGCGAGACTAAGAAAGTTGTGATGAAAGATCTTCAGTTCCAGCCCGTTAAGGATACAGTTCTTCACATCGATTTCCTTGAGGTTTATCCCGACAAGCCCATCGTGATGGAAGTTCCCGTCAAGATCGAGGGTCACGCAGAGGGTGTGAAAGCCGGTGGTAAGCTTGTTATGTCAATGCGTAAGCTTAAGGTTAAAGCAGCTTACACTGAGATACCCGAGCGTCTTGTCATCAATGTTGACCACCTTGGTCTCGGCAAGTCTCTCGCAGTCGGTGATCTCCACTATGAGGGTCTTGAACTGATGAACGCCAAGAACGCCGTTGTCTGCGCTGTCCAGCTCACACGTGCCGCACGTGGTGCCGCAGCCAAAGCAGCAGAGGCTTAATCAGTGCTGTCAGACAAAATTTCAGAGACACCCTTCCCCGCATTGGGAGGGGTGTCTTTTGGTAATAAGAGAATGAAGATATGAAAAGATATTTGATTACATGTCTTGGCAACATAGGTCCGGAATATGCCGGCACACGTCATAACGCCGGTTTCATGCTTGGAGACCATATGGCTGAAGAGGCGGGAGTGTCATTCACTTCCTGCCGTTACGGGGATATGGCGAAGGTGAAGGTCAAGAACTGCGAGCTGATGTTGCTGAAACCCTCCACCTTCATGAACCTGAGCGGGGTCGCCGTGCGTTATTGGATGAACAAGGAGAAACTTCCGCTGGAGAATCTGCTTGTCATCGTCGATGACATAGCGTTGCCTTTCGGAGCGATCCGCATACGCAAGCAGGGCTCTGACGCCGGGCATAACGGACTCAGAAATATCGCCTCCGAACTCGGCACGCAGAACTATGCGCGTCTGCGATTCGGAGTGGGCAACGATTTTCCGAAAGGTTGTCAGGTCGATTATGTGCTTGGCAAATTTCCGCCGGAAGAGATGGCTGAAATGCCCGCGCTCCTGAAGAAAGCCTCCGAGGCGGTGAAGGCATTCTGCCTCTCGGGAGCAGACTTCGCGATGACACATTTCAATAAATGACAGGTTTGCGGTTTTTATAATTGACAGATTATGGCTGAAGAGAGAGTAGACAAATGGCTTTGGGCGATGCGGGTTTTCAAGACGAGAACCATAGCCACGGAAGCGTGCAAGAAGGGGAGGGTGTCGATAGGCGGTGTCGCCGTGAAGCCTTCGCGTTGCATAAAGGAGGGTGACGTGATCGATGTGAAAAAGCCGCCGATCACTTATTCTTTCCGTGTGCTGAAAGTTACAGGCAACCGTCTCGGTGCTAAGCTTGTGCCCGAATATCTGGAGAATGTGACAGCTCCCGAGCAATATGAGCTGCTCGAGATGACGCGCATCTCAGGATTTGTTGACAGACGCAAGGGACTGGGACGACCCACGAAAAGAGACAGCCGTGAACTTTCCCGTTTCAAAGAGGAGAGTTACACGGCAGATGATTTTTATCTTGACTGGGAGGACGAATAAAGGGGATTTGATTCAAATCCCCTTTATTCGTCTTGATATTATATTATTGCCTTAAATCATGTCAGTCGGCGGCTCTGGTGAGGAGCAGAATCTGTTTTCCCTGGCTGTTGAGGAGTATCACCTCTTTGGGACTTATAGGTTTCGCGGTCGAAGCCTCTTCAAGCGCTACCAAGAGTTCGGTCTCATTGTTTTCCGGCGGGCATGCCATGCGTGTTGTCGCAATCGAGCTGAATGAAATCGAGTTTGCAGCCTCCATGTCAGTCTCAAGCGATCCGTTGAGGATGTTGCATCCGGTGTTGCCGTGCACTTTCCCTTCCGGCACGTCAATCACGAGCTGCACATCGGGATTCGTGACCCTGGTGTCGTTGATGCGGGTCACATTCCACGCCCCGTTGAGGAAATCGAAATTCTGATGCATTAGTTCCATAACCTTATTTTTGTCTGCATCAAGGAAATACAGATAGTAGTCATCGCCCTTGATCTCCCATGTGTAGAATCTTGTCGCATCGAGAGCCCTGTTTATCTCATAATCGGTTATTCCTTCCTTGGCACACATCATCATGGTTGTCGCCAACTTTGTGAAAGTTATCGTGCTGTCGGCGGCGTTATATTTATATCCGCCGTTAAGCATATTGCAGCCGTTGTTGCCGTATACGCGTCCTTCCGAAGGCTCGAACTTGAGGAAAGGAGCTTTCTCGCCTACGGCATTCTTGCCGTAAACCTTCTCTATCGCCCAGTCTCCCTTGACCACACCTTTCGCTATCTCTTCCGAGGTGTAGGTCTTGATTTCCTTTTTAGCCGCTATGTGTTCGCGGTCGTGGGGAAGCACAGCCTCCTGACTTATCTCTTTTCCGCTTTCGTTCGGCGCGGATTCGCTTTTGCCTGTAACTTTGTTAAGCAGCGAGCAGCTGCCAAGGCTCATCACCGCCCCGGCGGCAATCATGAATGTGAATATCTCTTTTTTCATAACTTTTAATCTAATTATATTATTTAAGTATTTTTTTTATTGAGGGGGGTCTGTCAGTTTTCTATTTCTGTCAGTTTTCTATTATTGGAGTGTATATATGGACTTAGGTTTAACACATGAGTGCAAAATTAACAAAAATAATTCAGACCACAGTGCGGCATCTCAGTCACCCCAGTGCTTGCGGAGCGGGAATCTTGTGGGGCGCAGCAACAGACGCAGCGAGGTTGAATAGAAAAGATAGTTCCAGAACCAGTTTACCATTACGCTGAGTTTATTACGCATGCCCAGGATGGATATGAGATGTATGAACAGCCATGTCAGCCAGGCGAAAAAGCCGGAGAAAGAGAACCCTTTGAGATCAGCAACAGCCCGGTTCTTGCCGATTGTCGCCATCGAACCCTTGTCGAGATATTCGAATTTGTGTCTGAATTCCCCTTTGTTGAGATTCTTCGCGAGATTCCTTGCCTGCTGTATCGCAGGCTGTGCCATCTGCGGATGTCCGTTGGGATATGCCTCGCATTGCATCAGTGCGATGTCGCCTACCGCCATGATTGAATCTTCGTATCCCTTGACGCGATTGTATTCATCCACGATTATCCTGTTGCCCCGTCCGATTGTTTCCGGGGGCAGCCCGGGAATCGGTTCTCCCTTGACTCCGGCGGTCCAGATCAGAGTCTCGTAATACTCCTTGTGTCCGTCGGCAAAAGTCACGTACTTGTTTTCATAGCTTTTGAGTCCGGTGTTGAGACGCACGTTCACCATCAGGCTTTCAAGGTCTTTGACGGCTCTGTCGCGCGATTTTTTTTTCATCGCACCTAACAGCTGAGGGGCGGCTTCTATAAGAGTGACGGTGACATCATCGGGTTTTAGCTCGGGATATTCTTTCGACAGAATATATTTTTTCATTTCCCCGATCGCGCCGGCGATTTCCACTCCCGAAGGACCGCCTCCGACCACAAGGAAAGTCAGAAGACGGCGCCTGCGTTCAGGATCGTGGCATATGGCGCCACGCTCCAGACGGTCGAGAATCTCATCGCGGGTGTGTGCCGCTTCCGCCACTGTCTTTATTCCGAAGGTCTCTTCGGCGAGATTTTCCATCCCGAAATAATTGTTGGTGGAACCAGCCGCGATGATGAGTCTGTCGTATTCCAGCGTCTCATAGCTTGTGGTGACTTTCTTTGCGGCAATGTCGATCTGCTTTACGTGTCCCATATGGTAGGAGACGTTTTTCATCTTTTTGATTTCGCGTCGGAACGGGAAACATATGTTCGCGCTGACAAGCCCTGAAGAGGCGATCTGATAAAAAAGAGGGGGGAAGCAATGGAAATTATTGCGGTCCACTAAAGATATCCGGTATTTTTCAGGGTCAAGGCGTTTCACAAGATTCAGTCCGGCGAAACCGCCTCCGATAATAACTATTTTTTCCATACAGGGTGCATGTGATAAGGAGAGGCATCTTCCTCTCCTGTGTTCTTTTATTTTTTTAACGAATAATAAACCGCTAATGTTGCGAATAATTTGCTAAATTTGCAGGGTGAAGAAATTAAAAGAGCCTAAAAAAATCAAACGGATGTCGTTGCCGCTGCTTCTGGCGGCGGTGTCGTTGCTGTCATCGTCGGGCGTGTTGGCGCAGGTAAATGCCGAACAGGTACTCAATATCGGACGGAATGTGCTGTCGATGGAAGACTACATGCTGTCAATCCAATATTTCAATCAGGCTATCAAGGCGAAGCCATATCTCTCTGACCCGTATTTCTTCAGAGCACTTGCGAAACTCTATCTTGAAGACTACAAAGGCGCCGAAGAAGACTGCACTATGGCTCTTGAACGCAACAAGTTCAAGACCGAGACCTACAAGCTCCGCGGTTTCGCGCGTCAGAACATGGGGAAGGATTCTCTTGCAATCGAGGACTATGATGCCGGACTCAACTATAATCCTCAGGACAAATACTTCCTGTATTACAAGGCTGTGGCTCAGACAGAGATGAAGAAGAGGGATGAAGCGGAAGCCACTTTTGCGCAGCTTCTGCGCATCTATCCTCAGTTTGAAGACGGATATGCCGCCCGCGGCAGGCTCAGGGCAATCGAGGGGGATACAGTCGGTGCCCTTGCCGATCTCGACAAGGCTGTCGCTATTTCAAAAAATCTTATCAACGCTTTCCTGATGCGCTCTCAGATAAAGGCTCAGCAGAAACAGTGGGAATCCGCGCTTGCCGATATGGATGCGGCGATAAGGCTTCAGCCGCAGGAGGCTGACCTCTATGTGAACCGCGCCTATCTGAGATATAATCTTGATGATTATTTCGGCGCGATGTCTGATTATAATTACACGCTTGAACTTGAGCCTTATAACTCGGCGGCATTGTTCAACCGCGCGTTGCTGCGTTATGAGGTCAAAGACCTCAACCGTGCTGCGGAAGACTTTACAAAAGTGCTCAAATATGATCCTGACAACTTCCATGCCCGGTATAATCTCGGTCTTGTGAATATGGAGCGGGGGCATCACAAGGAGGCACTTGCCGACTTCGACAGGATTACTGAAAAGTATCCCCGGTTCTATCCGGTGTATTATGCGAAGGCTGAGGTTTACAGGGATATGGGCGACATGCGCACTGCGATGCAGAACGCTTATGTCGGCGATGACCTCGTGAAACGGTATGTCAGCAACCCTGAGAAGAATCCCCTTGACCGCCCGGCGATCGCGGCGGGAAAGACCCGTTCGGCATATGGATCGGATAATGAGGATGAAAGCGAGGTCGAGGTAATGGACCGTTTCAATCAGCTTGTCACCGTAGGAAGTGTCTCCGACCAGACACAGCTGACATATAACGAGAAGATAAAGGGGCGGGTGCAGGATCGCAACATCAGGGTAGAGCCGGAGGCGGCATATATGCTGTCGTTGCAGGATTCGCCATTGTCGTTGCGCTCGACTTCCAATTATTTCCGCGAGCTTGATGATTTCAACAACCGCGGTTATATCACCGACAAGATATATCTCTCCACGGGGGTGGAGACTTCAGACGAGGCGGAGCTCAGGAATCTCTTTTCCAGAGCGGATTTCTATGAAGGGGTGGTTGCCGACGGCAAAGCCCGTGCCGCCGATATGCTTGCCCTCGGTGTGATACGCGGCATGCTCAAGAATTACGCTGCGGCAATCGAGGCTCTCGATGTCGCGATAGAGAAAGACCCCGTCTTCACCATGGCGTATATGGCAAGGGCATATGCCCGCTATGCCTCCATACGTGCCGGACGCAACTCTGCCGAAGGAGAGGATGCGGCGGCTGCGGCATTGATGCAGCGTCAGATGCAGCATGAGCTTGCCGCCGTCATGGCAGACTATGATCAGGCGCTCAAATTGAATCCGAGGCTGGGATACGCATGGTTCAACAAAGGGAATATCTATTATGATTCAGGCGACTACACCTCGGCGCTGCAGTGCTATTCGGAGGCTATAAGGCTTGACCCGATGTCCGGTCCTGCATATTTCAACCGAGGCATAACCTATCTTCAGATAGGCAACAAACGTCAGGCGTTCTCCGATCTTAGCAAAGCCGGGGAGCTTGGTGTGCTTCCGAGTTACAACCTTCTGAAACGTATGAAGTAGATAAATTTTGCGTAATTCGCTAAAAATTACTATCTTTGCGCGGATTCTGGAGATTCCCCGAAGGGTGTCTCTGTAAATTTGTTTGTATTAATTTGATAATAAACAAGATATGATCAACATAACTTTCCCTGACGGCAGCGTCAGAGAGTTCGAGCAGGGAATAACTCCTTTCGGGGTGGCAGAAAGTATCAGTCCCCGTTTCGCAGCCGATGTACTCGCGGCAAAGGTAAACGGAGAGGAGTGGGATATTTCCCGTCCTATAGACGGCGACTCCTCCATCGAGCTTTTCAAATGGGACTCGCCCGAGGGCAAGCATGCATTCTGGCATTCGTCAGCCCATCTTCTTGCCGAGGCACTTCAGGAGCTTTATCCCGGGGTGAAATTCGGTATCGGTCCCGCAATCGAAAACGGGTTCTATTACGATATCGCTCCCGGCGAGCATAAGATTACTTCCGATGATTTCCCGAAAATCGAGAAGAAGATGATGGAACTCGTAGCCAGGAAAGAGGATATCGTCCGCAGAGATATTGCCAAGGAGGATGCACTCCGCATGTTCGGTGACAGAGGCGAGACCTACAAGTGCGAGCTTATAAGCGAACTTGAAGACGGTCATATCACCACTTACACTCAGGGCGCGTTTACCGACCTCTGTCGCGGTCCGCATCTTCCCTCGACATCAGCGATCAAGGCAGTTAAGATTCTCTCTCTTGCGGGCGCCTACTGGCGTGGCGATGAGAAGAGGGATCAGCTTGTGCGTGTCTACGGCATCACCTTCCCGAAGAAAAAGATGCTCGACGAGTATCTGGCACTCCTTGAGGAAGCGAAGAAACGTGACCATCGCAAACTCGGAAAGGAGATGGAGCTTTTCGCATTCTCCTCTACCGTAGGTCAGGGCCTTCCGTTGTGGCTGCCCAAAGGCGCGGCGCTCCGCGACCGTCTTGAGCAGTTCCTCCGCAAGATACAGAAAGAATACGGTTATCTTCAGGTGATAACTCCCCATATCGGCAACAAGCAGCTGTATGTCACTTCCGGTCACTGGGCAAAATACGGCAAGGACTCCTTCCAGCCCATCAAAACCCCGCAGGAGGGTGAGGAATACATGCTCAAGCCCATGAACTGTCCGCATCATTGCGAGATTTACAAAGCCGCACCCCGCAGCTACCGTGATCTCCCTTTGCGTTTTGCCGAATTCGGAACTGTCTACCGCTACGAGCAGAGCGGCGAACTTCACGGCCTGACCAGGGTCCGCGGCTTCACTCAGGACGATGCCCATCTTTTCTGCGCTCCGGAACAGATCAAAGGTGAGTTCCTGAAAGTGATGGATATAATTCTTTATATATTCAGGGCTCTTGATTTCAAGGATTTCGAGGTTCAGATCTCACTCCGTGACCCTAAGAACAAAGAGAAATATATCGGTTCGGATGAAAACTGGCATCTTGCGGAGAACGCCATTATCGAGGCATGCGCCGAGAAGGGTCTCAATGCGCGTCAGGTCGAAGGCGAGGCTGCATTCTACGGTCCGAAGCTCGACTTTATGGTGAAGGATGCGATAGGCCGCCGCTGGCAGCTTGGAACAATCCAGGTCGACTATAACCTGCCCGAACGCTTCGAGCTTGAATATACCGGTTCTGACAATCAGAAGCATCGTCCGGTCATGATTCACCGTGCGCCGTTCGGTTCGATGGAGCGTTTTGTCGCCGTGCTTCTTGAGCACACCGCAGGCAAGCTTCCGCTGTGGCTCATCCCGGAGCAGTGTGTCGTGCTTCCCATCAGTGAGAAATTCAACGAATATGCAGCTCATGTCGTCAGAGAGCTTGACAAGCATGACGTGCGTGCCATAGTTGATGACAGAAACGAGAAAATCGGCAAGAAAATCCGCGACAATGAGCTTAAGAAAATACCTTATCTCCTCATTGTCGGTGAAAAAGAAGCCGAGAATGAAGAAGTTTCTGTAAGAAAACAGGGCGAAGGTGACAAAGGTACGATGAAAATCATTAACTTTGCAGACGAAATCAACGCCGAGGTGGCAAAGATGACAAACAAATAAGGAAAAAGCTACAAGGCATAAACATAATAAATGGAGAAAAAACCACAATTCAGCGGTCCGCGCCGCCCCATGAGTCCCGCCGGACCCAAGCCGCGTCCCGGACAGCGTCCCCGCAGGGGCAATGAACGAAACAGTCGTGACCCCTATGTGATAAACGAATATATCCGTGCCCGCGAAGTTCGCCTTGTCGGCGACAACGTTGAGCAGGGTGTCTATCCGATCGAGAAAGCGCGTCGCATCGCCGAAGAGCTTGAACTCGACCTTATCGAGATTTCCCCCAATGCGGAGCCGCCTGTATGCCGTATCCTTGACTATCAGAAATTCCTCTATCAGCAGAAGAAGCGTCAGAAAGAGCAGAAAGCCAAGGCAGCCAAGGTTGTAGTGAAGGAAATTCGTTTCGGTCCGCAGACAGACGACCATGACTACAACTTCAAGCTCAAGCACGCCGTAGGCTTCCTCAAAGAGGGATCGAAAGTGAAGGCATATGTGTTTTTCCGTGGTCGTTCCATTCTTTTCAAAGAGCAGGGAGAGGTGCTGCTTCTCCGTTTTGCCAATGACCTTGAGGAATACGGCAAGGTGGAGATGATGCCGGTGCTCGAAGGAAAGCGCATGACAATCATGCTTACGCCGCTCAAGGCTCCCGCAAAGAAGGATGATTCCAAGAAAGAGGGAAAGAAACCTGAGGCGCGCGAATCAGCAGCTGAAGAAGGTGCCGAATAATAAAAAGAGAGAAACGCCGTTTATAATACGGTAAAGATAAATAGAGACCGTAGGCACTCAGTGCCGAGGTGAATTTTTAAACAACTAAATTTTCAAAACAATGCCTAAAGTAAAGACCAATGCCGCTGCGAAAAAACGTTTCGCGCTCACCGGCACAGGGAAAATCAAGAGGAAACATGCTTTTCACAGCCACATCCTGACAAAGAAAAGCAAAAAACGTAAGAGAAACCTCGATCACACCGCACTCGTGCAGGATGCCAACCTCAAGCAGGTTCGCGAGCTCCTTTCTCTCCGTTAATCCTCATTTCCCAATTTTACTTTTATCAATTTTTATTAACCGAACGTCCAGCTCCGCAAGTGCATATTGATAGATTGCCGCTGACGTTCAAAAAATCAAAAAAAGATGCCAAGATCAGTAAATCACGTTGCCTCACGAGCAAAAAGAAAGAAAATCCTTAAACTCACCCGTGGTTATTACGGCAGCCGCCGCAATGTGTGGACCGTAGCTAAAAACACTTGGGAGAAAGGTCTGACCTATGCTTATCGCGACCGCAAACAGAAAAAACGCGATTTCCGCGCACTCTGGATTCAGCGTATCAATGCTGCCGCACGTCAGGAGGGTCTTTCATATTCCATGCTCATGGGTCTTATCCATAAGGCGGGTATCGAGATCAACCGCAAGGTTCTCGCCGAACTCGCAATGAACAACCCCGCAGCTTTCAAAGCAATCGTAGAGAAAGTCAAAGGTTGATGACTGTCTGACAGATAAGACCTTGAAGGTCTTTAAATAAAAAGGATTTCACGTTCAAAACGTGAAATCCTTTTTATTTTCATTTTTCTGTAAGAAACTCCGATGTCAGTGTGACGGAGCGGCGGAATGCCGACGGTTGCCCCGGAACCGTTATGAAAAGATGGGTTGTTCCCGGCAATACATGGCGCGTCACTTTCACGCCTGATTCCGAAAGTTTACGGCTCATCTCCTCCCCCTGGTCGCGCAGAATGTCGTGGTCGGCGTTTATCATGAGTATCTCGGGAAGAGCGGCGAGTCTTTCGGAAACGGCGCAGAATGGTGATACCAGCGGGTTCTTGCTGTCTCCTCCGGCTATGTAGGCATCGTTGAATGCCTCCATTATGCCGCTGTCAAGTCCATAACCCTCTCCATACCGGTTCCATGAAACGGAATTGTCATTCCACGCCTTGACGACAGGATAAAACAGAACAAGCGATTTCAATGGATATGAGTCATTTCCAAGAGCCGCGCACAGCGCGAGATTGCCTCCTGCGCTGTCGCCCCCCATGGAGATCCGTTTTCCGTCGAATCCGAATTTTACGGCGTTCTGATGTGCCCATCGCAGTGCTTCCGAGCAGAACTGCAGCGCATGGGGGAAAGGGTATTCGGGAGCGAGAGGGTATTCCGCGGCGAGAACCGCGATTCCCGCTTCTCTTGTGAGTTCGGAGCAGAAGGCGGCGCAGCTGTTGACACTGCCGAAACACCATCCGCCACCGTGGAGGTATATCAGAAGAGGCAACGGTTCTGCCGTCCCGCCGGCAGGTCTGTAGAGGCGATATCTGCCGTCTATGTCAATGCAGCTCACGTCTTCCGGAGGATTGAATGCGGAGTTTCTTGAGCTCCTCACGCTGTCGAGCGAAGACGAATCACCGCCGACCGCCTTTCTCACCGCAGTCTCCTGTCTTTTCTGCATACCGGCAGGAAGGGAACTGATGAAGGCAGAGGCTTCGCTTTGCATTATGCTGTCGTTGTCCGGTACGATTGTGTGCAGACATGCCATCAGAGAAAAAAGTAATATATTCATTGTGTATCTGTTCGTGTCATAGATGTGTATAAATGCAGGTGCGCAGCACGTGCGAGTCCGCAAATTTACATATTTTATGTATTCTTTGCACTAAATTAGTTATCTTTGCGATAAATTACAAACATAGCTTTTGCGGAAGTGGAACCGCAGGTTGACCGTGAATCACAAATCAATGATCAGGTTTACAGCCGGTTTCCGTAATCGAGGGAATCCTGGAAAGGAGAGCGGCTCCCCTCATGAAGGGGAAGAGAGATTATTGAGAATTGGTAGGATCGGCATTGTAAAACGTATTATAATCAGTAAAAGAATAAAAGACATGGCAAAGATCGTGACACTCGGCGAGATTATGCTCAGGCTTTCGCCGGAAGGTAATAAAAGGTTTGTACAGGTAGACAGCTTTGATGCCATATGGGGCGGCGGCGAGGCGAATGTCGCTGTAAGCTGCGCAAATTACGGGCTCAACGCATGTTTTGTAAGTAAACTACCGACACACGAGATCGGACAGGCTGCGGTGAACGCGCTGCGCCGTTACGGTGTCGACACGCGTTATATCGCACGCGGCGGAGACCGTGTGGGTATATATTATTGCGAGACCGGGGCTTCGATGCGTCCGTCTAAGGTCATTTATGACCGTGCGCATTCTTCGATTGCGGATGCCGATGCTTCGGATTTCGATTTCGATGAAATAATGAAAGACGCCACCTGGTTTCATTGGAGCGGCATCACCCCCGCCATCTCCGACAAGGCTGCCGAACTCACGCGTCTTGCATGTGAGGCTGCCAAACGACACGGAGTCACCGTGTCTGTAGACCTTAATTTCCGTAAGAAGCTTTGGACAAAAGAGAAGGCACAGAGCATCATGCGCCCGCTTATGCAATATGTCGATGTCTGCATCGGCAATGAAGAGGATGCCGAATTATGTCTCGGCTTCAAACCCGACGCCGATGTAGAGGCGGGAGACACCGGAGCCGAAGGATACAAAGGAATCTTCGAGGCAATGGCAAGGGAATTCGGTTTCCGCTATGTGGCTTCCACACTGAGAGAGTCTTTCTCCGCCACACATAACGGCTGGAAAGCCATGATTTATGACGGGAAAGAGTTTTATGAATCCAAGCGTTACGACATCAATCCTATCATAGACCGTGTAGGCGGCGGCGATTCCTTCTCCGGCGGACTTATCTACGGACTTCTGAACAAAGCCACACAAGGCGAGGCACTGGAGTTCGCAGTCGCCGCCTCCGCTCTCAAGCAGACAATCAACGGTGATTTCAACCTTGCGAGTGTGGAAGAAGTGGAGGCATTGGCAGGAGGTTCCGCCAATGGCAGAGTGCAACGTTAAGCAGAGGTATGGAGCAGTTCAAAGAGGTTTCGCAGAATTACACTCTGCCCGAGGCTATAAGAGAGGCGCAGCGGTGTCTCGGGTGCAAGGTTCCCGGGTGCAAGAAGGGTTGCCCGATAGGCAATGATATTCCCGACTGGATATCTCAGCTCGCGAAAGGAAATTTCGGCAACGCCATAGAGATTATACGCAGCCGCAGCAATCTTCCTGCTGTCTGCGGGCGTGTCTGTGCGCACGAGCGGCAATGCGAGGGTAATTGCGCTCTCGCGAAGTCAGGCAAACACATAAACATCGGCAAACTGGAAAGATTTGTAGCAGATTTTGACAGTGCCGCAGGTCTTGACCATGATATGATACCGGAAAAGACCAAGGGTCAGGTGGCAGTCATAGGCAGCGGTCCGGCGGGTCTGACGATCGCCGGCGATCTTGCCCGCAAGGGTTTCAATGTCGAGATTTTCGAGATGGAGCGTGAAGCGGGAGGCGTACTTCTTTACGGCATTCCGGAGTATCGGTTGCCTAAGGAGGTCGTGCGTCATGAAATAGCGAAGATTTCCGCTCTTGGCGTGAAATTCCATCTTGGAGTCACAATCGGTGAGGACATGACCATCGATGACCTTTTCGCGAAAGGATTCGATGCGATTTTCATAGGCACAGGTGCCGGTCTGCCTAAAAAACTTCCTATCGAAGGCATGAATCATCCCGGAGTGAAGCAGGCATTGCGTTTTCTGCGTCGTGTCCAGCTTTACAATTCCGGGCATATAGACCGCAAGGAGGTAATGGTGGGAGACGGAGACATAACTTATGTCATCGGTGGCGGAAACACCGCCATGGATGCCGCGCGCACGGCGTTGCGCCTCGGCAGCAAGGAGGTGACTGTCGTGTACCGCAAGACTCTCAACGAGATGCGTGCCCTTCGTTCGGAATATGAGGATGCCGTCAAGGAGGGGGTCAGGTTTATGTGGAATTCCAATGTCGTCAAAGTGAACGGCGGGGAGGGAAACAGGCTGGAGACCCTCATAATCGAGACTGAAGGGGAAAGGAAGGAGTATCCGGCAGACCATCTCATAGGCGCGGTGGGAAATGCCCCCGCTGCGAGAATCGTGTCAACCACAAAGGGTATAGATGTCGACAGCAAGGGGTATGTGCTTACCCGCGATATGCCATACGGCATGACAACACGTGTAGGAGTGTTTGCCGGGGGAGATGTGTCGGCACAGCCGGCTACGGTGGTTCATGCCATGCGCGACGCCAAGCGTGTTGCCGAGGCGATCGAACAGTATGTCTCCGCCGTCAGACTCCTCGCGGCAATATCCCCGAAAGAGGGGGAGGCATCTTCCATACAATAGAACCCGGTCAATCCAGAAGGGTGAACCTTATACCTTCCCGCAGAAGAATCCCAAGACTTTTGCGGGAAGGTTTTACTATATAGTTCAATCCTTCCTTGTTTGCCTTCAACAAAGGGAGGTCATCATGATGATCAGTTATCACTACAGTGTTTCTGTCGAATACGGCACCTTGTCTGATCACATCCGCAAGCTTCCGTTCCCCGCGGTTTTCCGCCTCGTGCGGTCTGCTTGCCGAAATCACCGATATGCCGGCTTTCGCGGCGAAGGGGCAGGCGTACAGCTCCGGTGCGGCACTGGCAAGAATGGCGCGGCTGCCGGATCTTACTATGTCGAGCACTCTCCGGTTTATCCTGCTGTGCAGAAAGGAGGTAAAGTCATCAAGATCTTTCTCTGTGACCAATCCGCTTGTGCGGGATATGATTCTCTCCTTTGCCTCGTGATGGCTGATAAGGCGTAGTTTACGCCGCATTACGGTCATGATAAGGAAAAGTCGCACCTCGGGGTGTCTTCTGAATACAAACTTTACAAACTCTGTGAAAGAATTGCATTCGACCAGTGTTCCGTCAAGGTCTACAATCACCATATACAAAACAAGCTCTAAATTATAGGATTACAAACCGGGTTTCATGTCTGCCGACCATGGAAACCTGACAAGAGTGGAATTGCGGAAAAGCGCGTAATCCGGGATTATCGCGGTGTGTTTCCGTGTGACGGTTATGACAGCGGACCTGATTTCATTGCTTCCGTACTCTTCGATTGCGTTCAGCACACTGAGGAGTGAGCAGCCGCTGTCTGTCGCGTCATCCACTACAAGCACCTTGTGTCCCCCCTGCAGGAGCATGGCTATCAGTTCGTCGCAGACACTGACTTGCACCGGAGCGGGCTTGAGAATCCGGTCTTTGATTGCAAGCACTTTTGATTCCGCACAGCGCAACGCTATATTGACGAATGCCGGAAGACGGCGTAATATCCGGGACAGCGCGTGTGTCTTGACGGAAGTGCCTGCCCTCTGCGTTTTTATGGAAAACACCGTGTCCGACCCGAAATTGTCAGCGACATAGACCCCGCCTCTCGCTATGCCGACAAGAATGTCGTATTCATAACCCGAAGACTTCACCATTTCTTTCAGTTTAAGGCAAAGTCTTGCAAATTCATGACTGTCGGCTGTCAATACTTTCATATTCCGGTTTAACAAATTTCTGTTTTGAAAGCATACGTTTATTTCCACAGGATGTATGCCCCTCTTCCTCCGATAGAGGTGTAGCGGTAAAGCAGTTTAAGGAGGTGTCTTTGACTGAAGGAAAGGCTCGGGTGGGAGAGAGCCTTGGCAAGAAGCGGTTCCGCAAGTTCCTGGTGCCCCTCGCGTTTGTAGTGGGCTGCAAGAATCGCCCTGCGGTAGTTTATCATGTCTGCGAGCCATCCGCTGTCGTTTCGCACGGCTTTGACCACATTCTCCTCCGCGCGGTCGATTGCACGTTCCCATTCTCCGGCTTTCGAATGGAAGTTCTCGCCGGTTATCGACACCTTCTGAGGATGTATGGTGACAAGAGCCTTGTCAATGGCTATCATCGCCGGATTGCCGAGGAGCATTCGGATTCCAAGTTCCCAGTCGTTCCATGCGTACAGGGAATCATCCCAACCGCCGATATCTCTTAAAAAAGATGTCTTTACCGCAAAACATTGGGTGCTAAACAATGCATGATATATCTGATAACGCCAGTAATTTGCGTTGGAGAACTTGCGTTTTTTAACCGAACCGTCAGGATTGATGATTCTGGCGTTCCAATGCACCAGATCCACTCTGCTGTCTCTGAACGCGGTCATTATCCCTTCTGCGAGAGTAGGGTCCATTTCATCATCGGAGTCAAAAAACATCACGTGTTCCGTGTCGGTCTCCGACAGTCCCCGGTTTCTGGCTCTTGACGCACCGGGCTTGGGTTCTGATATGAGGGATATGGCAAATTCCGGCTCGGCATTCCTGGCGATCCAGCCTTCAACGGCTTTCCATGTGCCGTCGGTCGAACCGTTGTCGACAACTATCACATTCAGAGGGCGCAGAGTCTGTCTTTTGACGCTGTCAAGACATCTGATTACAAGATTTTCCCTGTTCCTTACCGGAATCACGACTGTCAGCCCCTTGTCGGTGGAATTGTTGTTCATTGTGTCAGAGAGTTTCTTTCTTCGTTAAAACTTTCGATTATATAAGGGGGTCTTCTTTTGGTTTCGTTGAAAATCCTGCCGATATATTCCCCGATAATTCCCAATGCAAGCAGCTGCATGCCGCCTAAAAAGAGGATCACGCATATAAGAGTCGGGAAACCGGTCACCACCTCTCCCCAGAGCAGAGTCTTCACAAACATATACACAAGGTATCCGAAAGCCATCAGCGACACGATGATTCCGGCAACTGTGGATATTCTCAGCGGTGTGGTGGTGTAGCTGGTAATGCCTTCGATTGCAAGGTTCACCAGTTTGGCGAGTTTGTAGCTTGACTTGCCGTTTTCGCGGTCTCCACGATCAAATACCACCTCTTTTTTTTCGAAACCCACCCAGCAGTAGAGGCCCTTCATATATCTCTGTGTCTCTCGCAGTCCGGTCAATGCCCTGACCGCCCTGCGGTCGAGAAGCCGGAAATCGCCTACGTTGGGAAGAATGTCGATGTCGCTCATTTTCTTAAGCATATTATAGAAAGAGAGCGAGAGTATTTTTCTCATGGCGCTTTCCTGCCCGCGGCTTGCGCGTTTGCCATACACGTCATCGTATCCCTTTTCCCACCAGTAAATCATTTCCGGCACAACTTCTATGGGATCCTGAAGATCCGCGTCCATTATGACCAATGCATCGCCCGATGCATAGTCCATGCCCGCCAGCATGGCGTTTTCCTTTCCGAAATTCCTTGAAAGATTGACCACGGATACTCTGGAATCTTTTTTTCTTAATTCCCGCATAATCGCGAGAGTGCCGTCGCCGCTGCCATCGTTGACAAACAGAAATTCGAAGTCGTAGACATTCATATCGACAGGATGTGTTGTCCCGGTCTCAGTCCCGGTTTCCTTTACAGAGACCTGATAAGAGGCACGGGTAAACCTGTCAAGTTCATCGTACAGCTTCGGCAGATTCGCTTCCTCGTTATGGCATGGGATAACAAAGCTGATCTTCTTCATATTGCAAATATACGTATTTTTTTTGTTAAAAAGGCATCGGGGTATTGCAAAATTGAACCGCGTGCATTATCTTTGCGTTATAAAACAAAAGCAAGAGAGCTTCGGACTGCTGAATTTGATACACACCTCAGATGACAGCGAGGTAACGAAGATTCAGAAGCCGGTGAAGTTATACCACATCAAAGCTAATTGGGAAACTCATCAAATTTTATAGAAATACCGAGACACTCTTGTCTGTCGATGGCGGGCCCCACGCCGCAAGGCGTTGATTTCGATCGCAGGCGGATTACAAAGATTGGCAAGACCTCAAAACCTGTCGTTCGGAGTTTCGTCACATTCCTTTGATGTGGACCTTAAAAGAGCCGATGAGCGGAACGCTCACCGGCTCTTTGTTTTTCCGGCGGTTTTATGAACAGCCGGTGTTTATGGACAATATGACAAGCAAACATATACATAAGTTATGAAAGACGTAAAGGAAACGCTTTTGGAGCGCACGAGTGTGCGCAGATACGAGAGAGAGGCGATCGCAGAGGAGACAATGGAGTTTATCTTCGATGCGATCCGCAATACTCCCACATCCTACAACGGTCAGCAATTCTCGGTTATCGACATTTCCGACCAGACGCTGAAAGAGGAGTTATATGCTATAACCGGTCAGAAACAGCTCAAGACATGCAACCGGCTGCTGATATTCTGTTCGGATTATAACAAAATTACGCTTCTTGCCGGGAAGAAGGGGCTGGATATGCCGAAATTCACCGATACGATGGATGGTGTGACGATAGGTATAATTGATGCGTCGCTTGCCATGATGAGCGCGGTTGTCGCCGCTCAGTCTGCAGGTCTCGGTTCTAACTGCATCGGTTATCTTCGTACTGCCGACCCTGCTAAGATCGCCGAGCTCCTCAAACTTCCGAAGGGAGTGTTTGTGGTCTGCGGTCTTGCAATCGGTGTGCCCCGCGAGCAGCCCGATCTGAAGCCGAAGCAGCCGAAGCAGCTGATGATCCACAAGAACCATTACCGTCAGGACAACGACAGGATGGTTGACGAGATGGAGGCTTATGACGAAGTGGTGAAACATTACAACCGTACCCGCGCCGGCGGCACTACCGACAATGACTGGGTCGCCCACATCATCAATTATTATGACCATGCGATGGAATACCGCATTCTTGACTATCTGAAGGATCAGGGCTACGATGTGAAAAAATAATGTGTCACCCCTGTTTTAATTCTTAAAAAACCTTAACGGTTAAACCAAATGCGCTGAAGATTGTCTTAATTATAGGTAATTGTCGCAGACGTTGCCGAAAATAATAAAACAATGCTTAGCGACAAAAACGGAGCAGGCCTGCGGGCTTACTCCGTTTTTCATTTTAGAATTCAGAACTGAAGTGGAAGCGGATCTTGGGGAAATCCGACTGCGCCATCTGCAGCACATAGTTGCTGTCGGCAAGGAATACGTCACGACCGTCCTTGTCGGTAGCCATGAACTGATGCTTTCTTTTCTTGAAGGCTTCGAGAGCCTGCGGATCATCGCTCTCTACCCAGCATGCCTTGTAGAGGCTTATGGGCTCCCAGCGGCATTGCGCGCCATATTCGTGAAGAAGACGGTACTGGATCACTTCGAACTGAAGCTGACCTACTGTGCCTATGATTTTTCTTCCGTTGAACTGATTGGTGAACATCTGTGCCACACCTTCATCCATCAGCTGGTTTATACCTTTGTCGAGCTGCTTGGATTTCATCGGGTCGGCATTCTCGATATATTTGAACATCTCCGGTGAGAAACTCGGCAATCCCTTGAAATGTAGGACTTCACCGGAAGTCAGAGTGTCTCCGATCTTGAAATTGCCGGTGTCGGGTATGCCGACTATGTCGCCAGGATATGCCTCGTCAACGATATTTTTCTTCTGAGCCATGAAAGCAGTGGGAGCGGCGAACCGCATCATCTTTTCGGAGCGCACATGGCGGTAATTGACATTGCGTTCGAATTTTCCCGAGCATATTTTCACAAACGCGATACACGACCTGTGGTTTGGATCCATGTTGGCGTGAATCTTGAAAACGAAACCTGAGAATCCCTCTTCCTGCGGTCTTATCTCCCTTTCCTGTGCCATGATAGGTCTCGGAGCCGGTGCGATTTTTACGAAACAGTCAAGAAGTTCCTTGACGCCGAATGTGTTGAGCGCGGATCCGAAGAATACCGGCGCGACATCTCCACGAAGATATTCCTCGGGATCGAAGTCGGGATACACACCCTCTATAAGTTCAAGATCTTCGCGGAGTTTGTCGGCATCCTGCTGTCCGACAAGTCTGTCTACTTCCGGAGAGTTGACATTGTCGATCTCGATGCGCTCGCTGATGGTCTGTTTCGAAGGGGTGAAGAGGTCGAGTCCATGTTCATAGAGATTGTAGACACCTTTGAATTTGGCACCTATGTTGATCGGCCACGAGAGTGGTCGCACGGAAATCTGCAGCTCCTTCTCCAGCTCATCAAGAATATCGAAGGGGTCACGTCCCTCGCGGTCAAGCTTGTTTACGAAAATGATGACAGGGGTTTTTCTCATGCGGCATACCTCCATCAGTCTTCGTGTCTGGGTCTCCACGCCCTTTGCCACATCGACCACAATTATGACCGAGTCTACGGCGGTCAGAGTGCGGAAAGTATCTTCCGCGAAGTCCTGGTGACCCGGAGTGTCGAGGATGTTTATCTTGTAGTCGCCATAATTGAAGCCCATGACCGAGGTCGCAACCGAGATGCCTCTCTGCTTCTCGATTTCCATCCAGTCGGAGGTGGCTGTTTTCTTTATTTTATTGCTTTTAACCGCTCCCGCCACATGTATGGCGCCTCCGAAAAGCAGTAGTTTCTCGGTGAGAGTGGTCTTACCCGCATCCGGGTGTGAGATGATTGCGAATGTCCGCCTTCTCTCTATTTCCTTGTTCAGTTCTTCGCTCATGAAAGTCAGGTTTTCGGATTTAAGCAGTTTCTTAGACTCCCATCTGCTCCAGACATCGTTTCAGCGAGTCGCGCCAGTATGGAATCTCCAGTCCGTAATTGCGCTTGATCTTGTTTTTGCTCAATACGGAGTAGAGGGGGCGTTTTGCAGGTGTCGGATATTGGGAGGTGCGTATGGCGTTTACTTTTGTCTTTTTTCCGGTTATGTCGAAAATCGCTTTGGTGAAGTCGTACCAAGAGGCGACTCCTTCGTCTGTGAAATGGTATATTCCCGGCTGCCAGTTCTCATGTTTGATAATAAGATGAATTGCATGGGCGAGGTCTCCGGCGTAGGTCGGGGATCCGATCTGGTCGGAGACAACGTTTATCTCCTCTCTTTCATCTGCCAGACGGAGCATGGTCTTGACGTAGTTGCTTCCGAATTCCGAATATAGCCAAGCCGTTCTTATTATCATGGCGTTGCTGCAGAATGATGTCAGCAATCCTTCCCCTTCAAGTTTGGTTCTGCCGTAGATGCTTTGCGGATACGGCTCGTCGTTTTCTTCATAAGGGCGGAATGTCTCTCCCGAGAAAACATAGTCTGTAGAGACATGAATCACCTTCATGCCGTGTTTTGCAGCAGCCTGACCGAGATTTCCGACCGCACCGGTATTGATTGCGGCAGCTTTCAGGTCGTCGGATTCCGCACGGTCAACTGCTGTATAAGCCGCGCAGTTTATGACCATATCCACCGGATTGTCTTCAAAAAAACGGTTCAATGTGCCGTAATCCGTTATGTCAAGAGTGTTGGCGTCTGTGTATATAGCTTCGATGGAGCTGTCAGCCTCAAGTTCGCGTCTGAGCGAATTGCCGAGCTGTCCGTTTGCTCCTGTAACCATTATTCTCATTTTATTCCTCTTCTAAATCAAGTTCGTTATTATAATCTTTTTTGTAATAGCCGGCGAGCATGCCGAGAAAGCGGGATATCTGTTTTGCCGCAAGCGTGGTCTCTTCAGAAATCTCCTTCCCCTGCAGACGCAGCATCAGTATCCCGTAAAGAGCGTCGAAACAGGATTCCAGCTCGTTTTTTCTGTTTTCTCCTGCCTTTGCCCTGATCTCCACAATAAAGGGTAGAGTATTGTAATACTCGGCGGCGTAAGGTGCGAATTTCGGATTTTTCAGGAGCCTGCCGTGAAGTTCCTGAAGTTCACCGAGCACATTCCTGTTGAGCTGGAGATGACCGGCTTCCGTCACGTCTTCGCGCCGCATCATGTCGATCAGCGACTCATACCATCCGCGCATCTCGGAACGTTCGGCGTCAGACAGCGAAGTGTACCTGTCGATAATTCCCGTCTGAATACTGTCGATGTCGAGGCGGTATGCCCGGATGAGATCCTCAATCTGCCACATATACAGCAGATATTCAGCTATGTTTTCTCTCTTCTTTATTGAAGCGGTTGTCATATTTTGTAAATTATTCCACAAAATTACGAAAAAAAGGGGGATTGAGCAATTTCCCACTCGAATGTAAAACAAAATCCCCGGCATATCTGGCTGTCGGGGAAGATTGTTTATTCGGTTTTTCTGTTTCTGACCAGCATATTCTGTTGGCGGTCAGACAGAAGGTGGTTATCTGTAGTCTTTAAGCATCCCCTGAAGCCTTTTTCTTGCGAAGAATATGCGGCTTTTAACCGTTCCGAGCGGGAGATTCATTTTTTTGGCAATCTCACTGTATTTATATCCTGCGAGATACATGGTGAAAGGCACTTTGTATTCTTTGGCGAAAGAATTTATTGCCACGGAAATCTCCTTGGCGGCGAACGAACCTTCCGGAGTGGTGAGTCCTGATTCCTGAGAGAGATTTAGGTGGTACAGGTCTTCGGTTGTATCCACCACTGTCGCGCTTCTTACCTGACGGCGGTAATTGTTGATGAAGATGTTGCGCATGATCGTGAACACCCAACCCTTGAAGTTGACATTGTCGACATATTTTGCTTCGTTGTCAAGGACTTTCAGAGTAGTATCCTGTACGAGATCCTGAGCGGCATCCCTGTCGGAGGTGAGCTGACAGGCGAAATTGTAGAGGTTGCCCTGAAGCCCCAGCAATCTTTGTTTGAACGATAATTTGTCAGCCATAATGGTATAGTTTATAGGTGATCAGCAATTGAATTTTCGAACTCTATTCTAAAATCAATAACCTTTATGAATATATAACAAGATTATCGGAAATATAGACATCGGGATTCGGATGTTTTTTGAAATTTTTTTCAAAAACAGGTACTTTCCTTAATAGCTGTTAAAAAATCGAGGTGTTTTAGCCGATAATTCTATTATTATGATTAATTTTGCAAGAATTGAGGAACCAATATGAGCAAGAGAATAAAGAAACTGAATTTCTGGGTGCGCCGCAAGTCTCATTTTACGCTGATAGCAGTGGGGTCGGTTGTGGTGCTTCTTCTCTTTTTCAATGAGGACACCTCTGTGAAACTCAATATGAAATATCAGGAAGAGATCAAGTCGCTGAAACGTCAGATACGTGAATGCGAGGATTCCGCCGAATGGTACAGGACACGCCGCGAGGCTTTGTATATCAGCGCGGAGGATCTTGAGCATGTGGTGCGCGAGCAATATCACATGCAGCGCCCTTCCGAAGATGTCTATCTTATCAAGTGATGAAGAAAGTCAGAACAACGGCACCGTTCGCAAACGGAAATAAAGAGCGGCTCAGGCGCCGGATTGAAGCTATATCAACTGTCGGGCTGCTGCTGATAGCCGCCGGTCTTATGGCTCCGTTTGCCGCTGTCGAGGATGCGCTGATTGCGGGAATCTGCAAATGGGTGTTTGCCGCCGGGGCGGTAATCTATACCGTAGCAAGAATGGTAAACGTCAATGACCCCGGCGATTCTCTGAAGTTGCGCCGGCTGCGCCGCATGGAGATGTGGGCAGGTTTCTGCTTTGTGGTGGCGTCAGGATTCTGGTTTTATAACGCCCACCGCCTTGCGGGTATCGTGTTTTCGCTTCCGGTGATGAACAATACGATTGTTTTCACTCTCGCAGGAGCCATGATTCAGGTTATCTCGTCATGGATGATCTCTGCCCGGGCGAAGAAAGAGAAAGGTCTTGACTGATGCAGCGGATAAGTGTATGAGAGTCCTGACAATCGACATAGGAAACACTGCCGTCAAAGGGAGTGTCTTTGAGAAAGGAATCCTGATTGAGAGTATTCTTGTCGAAGATCTTGATGCGCGTCCGTTCTTCCCGTTTATAGACCGTTACAGACCGGGAGGGGCGATATGCTGCAGTGTGGGGCGTGACCCCGGGGCATTCCTTGATGAAATCGGAGAGTGTGTCGGAAAACCGGTGATGAGACTTTCTCATGAGACTCCGCTGCCTATCGGTGTGGAATATGCCACTCCCTCCACTCTCGGTCTTGACCGCATTGCCGCGGCGGCAGGCGCGTCGCTTGTCGCCGAGGAGGTGCTTGTGGTGGATGCCGGAACCGCGGTGACTCTTGATATAGTGGTCCGCAATCGTTTCCTCGGAGGGAATATCTCTCCCGGAATGCGGCTGAGGTTCCGTTCGCTCAACCGGTTCACATCGCGTCTTCCCCTTGTATCGGCAACGGGTGATATCCCCACGTTCGGCTATGACACAGAGACTGCGATAAGAGCCGGGGTTGTGAATGGAATTGTTTCGGAGATTGTCTCCGCTTATAAGGAGGCAAGAAAGCGCTACCCGAGAATCAGGCTCCTTCTAACGGGTGGAGACGCTGATTTCCTGGCTCCGTACATATGTCGTTACGGGGTTAAGCCCGTGACCGCATATTCACTCGTGGGCAAAGGTCTCGAACGGATTTATCTTCATGCGGAAAAGACAGACAGCCTCCGTTCGGCAGCCGATATTAATTCAGATAACAATAACGCTAAATATAAATCTCTCCAGTCAGATATATGAGTAAAATAAAGATTCTTTTGGCGTCAGCCTTTGTGGCTGCCGCGACAGCTACGGCTTCGGCGCAGACTTCGTCTCCCTATTCAATGTATGGTTACGGAATAATCGGTGACCGCGCCACTTCCCTGCAGAAACAGATGGGTGGTGTGGGTTACGCCATGAACTCCGGCCGTCAGATCAATGTGATGAATCCGGCATCTTATGCCGCCATCGACTCGCTGACATTCCTTTTCGACCTCGGAGCGGATGTGTCTATGTTGTGGAGTCAGGAGGGGAGCGCACGTCAGTATTCTACCGGAGGTGGCGTGGATTATGTCACAATGCAGTTCCCTATTTCGAAATTTATGGGTGGTTCCATAGGTCTTCTGCCTTATAGCTCTGTAGGTTATGCGTTCGGTAACGAGATCAAGCACGGTGCGATGGAGAATCAGGGTTCAGGCGGCATAAACCAGCTTTATCTCGGACTCAGCGGAAAAGTCGGGGGATTCTCTCTCGGTTTCAATGTGAGCTATGATTTCGGAAATATCGTAAATGATGTATTTGCCCGACCGAACAGCGGCGGCGAAACGAAGTTCGAGCACGTGATGGAAATCCGCGACTGGAATATCAACATAGGCGCGCAATATACGGCACGGTGGAACCGCTTCAACAAACTTGTGTTCGGTGCCACATACTCCCCACGCAAGACCATGAGGGGAAAGACCTGGGTCACGTCAGTGGAAACCCAGCAGGAGAGTCTGCCCGATACTGTGGCTTATATGAAAATGAAAGATAAATATTTCAATCCCACGTCAATCGGAGCAGGTGTCAGCTATACTTATGAAAAGACCTATCGTGTGATGGTTGAGGCGGATGTCACTTGGCAGCAGTGGAGCAAGGCACCTTATTCTGCCCTTTACAGCTATAAGGACAACAACGGGGTGACACATGTCAACGACAAGGAGATTGTAGCTGCCGGAATGGATTTCAACGACCGTATGAAAATTGCGGTAGGCGCTGAATTCGTGCCAAAGCTCCGTGGTAATTACGGTCAGCGTGTTGCATATCGTATCGGAGGTTATTTCGCAAACGATTACCTCAATATCAATGGTAACAAGGTCAAGGAGATGGGTGTCACCTGCGGTGCCGGTTTCCCGACACCTGAGGGTAAGACGCAGATAAACTTCGGATTAGAATGGAAAAAACGGTATGCCACTCCTGCTAAGCTGATCGGAGAGAATTATTTCAATATAACATTGGGCGTCAACTTCAACGAGGTCTGGTTCTGGAAGCGTAAGATCCGATAACGGAGCGGGGTGTAGACAAGTAAAATCAGACATGAGGATACTGACAGCCCTGATGGTGTTTATACTGCTGCTTGCGGCGTGTCGCGAGGAGCGGAAAGTGGATGTCGCCGCCGGACTCAACCCGGAGAAGATGGCGACTATGACCACTAAGAACATATCTACCCTGATCTCGGATTCCGGTGTCATTCAGTATAAGATAGTGGCTCCGCTCTGGCAGGTGTTCGATGAAGCCGACACCCCTTACTGGCATTTTCCAAAAGGGTTGTTCCTGCAGAAATACGACCCGTATTTTCAGGTGGTGGCAACTGTGGCGGCGGATTCGGCAAAGTTTTTCAAGAACGAGCGTCTATGGCGTCTCGAAGGGCATGTGGAGATGACCAAGGTTCCGAAAGATCTGTTTCTTTCGGAACGCGTGTTCTGGGATCAGAGACACGGGCGTATCTACAGCGATACATTCATACACATAGAAAACGCTACGCATGTCCTCGAGGGCACCGGATTTATCTCCAATGAGAACCTTACGGAATACCGCATACTGAATCCGGAGGGCATATTCCCGGTGAACAGGGATTCTTTGTGACGCTGGGATAAGCGAAAATAAAAAACAAGATTATAAGTTACTTATGATATTACCGTTAAGTCTCGCCATATTGATTACCGTTGTGGCTATTCTCTTCTCGGGTCTCTTTTCAGGCTGCGAGATCGCGTTTGTGCAGAGTTCAAAGGTAAGGATGGAGATAGATGCCGCCCGGGGCGGGATGGTAGACAGAATCATCAAGGGTTTCTCGCGACATGAGGATATGTTCATATCCACGCTGCTTGTGGGCAACAATGTTGTGCTGGTAATCTACGGTATATCATTTTCGGTGATAGTAAATCCGTTATTCGAGGAATGGTTCCACCATAGCGAGGCTCTGACACTAATTTCGAATACCGTTTTCTCGACTGCCGTCATCCTCCTTCTCGGAGAATTTCTTCCCAAGACAACATTCCGCATCAATCCGAATTTCATGATGCGTCTTCTGGCTTTGCCCCTCTATCTTATCTATCTGATTCTTTATCCCGTATCCTGGTTTGTCTCGGTGATATCCAGAGGGTTGATGAAACTCTGCGGACTCGATACGGGTGAGGCTGCCAGTGCGCGTCTTACCATGGATGAGCTTGACGACTATATCCAGCAAAGCATGGAAGACCGGGAGAACGGCGAAGCTGTGGAGAATGAGGTGAAGATTTTCAGAAAAGCGATTGATTTCAAGGACACCCAGATTTCCGAATGCATGATACCGCGCAACGAGATTGTGGCGGTGCCTCTGGCGGGGACTACACGCGAGAAACTGATAAAGGTCTTTACGGCTACAGGTCTGTCGAAGGTGGTGGTCTACAGGGAGGACATCGATGATGTGGCGGGATATATACATATATCGGAGATGTTCAATTCCACGGCAGACTGGCGTCGCAAGCTCAAGCCTGTGATCTTCACTCCTGAGACGATGCTCGCCAACAAGATGATGCGTCGCATGATGAGCGAGAAACGCACGCTTGCCATGGTTGTGGATGAATTCGGCGGCACTTCCGGTCTTGTGACTCTTGAGGATATCGTGGAGGAGATATTCGGCGAGATTGAGGATGAGCACGATGTGAAGCGCCTTGTTGCGCGTGAACTTCCCGACGGAGCGTATGAGTTCTCCGGCAGGATGGAGATTTCAGCTATCAACGAGGATTTCGGACTCGACATAAGGGAAAGCGAGGAATACCATACGCTTTCGGGTTATATTCTCGAAAGTCTGCAGGCTTTGCCGAGACAGGGGGATTCGTTTGAAATAGGCGACCTTGCGTTCAGGATAGAGAAAATGACCACGACCCGCATCGAGCTGGTAAGGATAGAAAAGAAAAAAGATGCCTGAAAGGGCATCTTTTTCTTGTTAGATATGATCTGAATATTATATTCGGAGGGAACATCCCGGATGACGATAGTCAGGATCTAATGGGGATACGGTTTAACGATAATCTTTCAAGATTTCGCGGAGACGTTTGCGTGTAAAGAAGATACGGCTCTTTACTGTGCCTAACGGCATGTCAAGTATTTCCGAAATCTCCTCATATTTGTAACCTGCCACGTGCATCGAGAAAGGTTCGCGGAAATCCGTTGGAAATTTGGCGAGTATCTGTGATATCTCACCCACAGCATAAGCACCGTCAGGCGTTTCAAGACCAGAGTCCTGGCAAAGGTTCAAATGGTGAAAATCCTCTGAAGAATCCACCATGGTGTTCTCTCTAACGCTCTTACGATAATTGTTGATAAAAATATTGCGCATGATCGTCAGCATCCAACCCTTGAAGTTGGTGTTGTCCACAAACTTCTCCTCATTGTTGAGCGCTTTGAGGGTTGTGTCCTGAACGAGATCATGTGCTTCTTCTTTATCGGTGGTCAGTTTGAGAGCGAAAGAAAGAAGATTGCCCTGCATCCCTATAACGGAGGATTTAAAGGTGTTTTGCTTGCTCATTTAATTTTTTATCAATTAGGGAATCTAAAAAATAAAAAAGTCACTTATCATGTTATTTGAAAACAAAAAGTCACTGTTCCCTGAGTGACCCCAGTTTATCGGGTGTAAAGTTAATATATTTTTATCAAAATGCAATCGTTATACTATAAATTTTTTTGAAAAATTTGTCAAATTATCAAGCCTCTTATATCTTGACAGTTTAGCTTTTTCCATTTTTAAACAAGCTCTTAACCCTCTAATTATTTATTCTCTCTTTAATAATGTATAATCTTCCGAGCAAGTGATAAAAAAGTAAGCAGGATACATGTGCATGCACATGTATCCTGCCATATAATTGAAATTAAAAGTTACTTCAGTTTTATCTCAGCATTATTTCACAAGCACTTTTGAAGCCTTGCCGTTCTGAATGCGGATGTATACACCCTTCTCCGGCTCTCCATTGATTTGACGGCCGTTGAGGTCAAACAGACGCACTACGCCATCTTCCGTGTTTGCATCTATATCAGTTACTCCCGTTTCGAAGCTGAGGGCAATCTTACGGATAGGCGATTTGTAACCATAGTTGGCGATATAGAAATTCAATGTTCCAGAGGTCTTGGCGGGGATTTCTATACCGTCTTCATAAAGTTCATATCCAGGAAGCTGGTTTTCGTTATCAGATATTTCGTCAGCTGTCGGAGCGGGGGCTGAAGAGTTCTCTATTTTATAGTAAAGGTAAGCATTTTCCGGTACATTAATGGTAATGAATGTTTTAGAACCTGTGTTTACCTCATCTTTTTCAAGAGGTACATTATCGGCAGATACCATAAGATGGCGATATACATTTAAACGCATTATCGCAAAACCATCGCGGAATCCATCTCCGGCAACACTGCGAGCCTCTAATGTATATGATCCGGGCTTGGATACAAGAATATGAAGTTTGCCATCTTTCTCTTCGATGTCATAGTCATCCTCAGTGAGGGCGGGAATTGAATAAGTTATTATACGATTGTTGGGATTGTTTGCAACATTTATTTCAGCAATTTCATTAACATATATACCATTTACATTTGGTGTGAAAGTAAGTTGTGCAGACTTTTGATCTGAATTAATGGCATCCCACATCACATTAATTTTCTTAATTTGAGTTGGTTCGGCACTTGATCCTGATGGAGATGTATATAAAATTTCTGATACTTTATCTGTTTCGTTTTGTGGTATCCATACGTATGAGAATGTTCCTCCATCTGGGTCTTCATTGTCTGATTCAGATACATTACCGCTTGCTGGATCATATGTTCCAAGGATATCGCTGCCGGTTATGCCGACTTTTGTTATTTTATAACCCTCAGGAACAGCTATTTTTAATGTTGCACCTTTTTGTAGTCTCAAATGATATGGTGCGTTTGATGTGTTGTATGATCTGTATTTGCCACCAAATGTTAAAGTTACAGTCTCGTTTTCGCCAGCTATGGACTTTATCTTAGTTTCAAATGAGCCTCCTCCATTCTGAGTAGTCATGCCATATGGATTATTTGTGGTAAAGTCAAATACAGTTGTTCCGGGTTCTATTTTTTCATTAGGATCTACAACCACTATCTGATATGAAGCAGTACCCTCGGCATAATCTCCATTAGCGGCTATTGTGCCAGTGATGGTTACTACACCTGCTTTTTTTACATCTGCTGGTTTTATTACACCTGTTGTGGCATCGACAGTAACGGTTTCAGGATCAGATGAGGTATATGTTACAGTTCCAGGGTTATCTTGGGGGTCTGTAATTGTAACTTGTTGCCAAACTACTCCGGTATTAACTTTGCCATAAATAGATGGATTTTCAAAAGAAATTTGAGGATTTTTCCCTAAGACTGAAACCTTAAATGAACCGGAACCGGCAAGGTATTGTCCTTCTATTGGAGCTGTGGTGAAATTAATAGTTGCCTCACCAATTTTTAATCCTTTGATAGTTTTGTCTATTGTATTTAATTCTATAACTTCATTGTCATCAGTTTGGAATGAATAAGTTAAGTTTGAAGGTGAAATCTCAGGAAAATCAATAATTTCCCCTATGATGACTTCTGGATTTTCTGGGTTGATTTCATAAACAGGAGTTGCAGGTCCAGCTGAAGCATTAACATATTCTACTTCAATAGAGCTAATATATACGCCTCCGTTGCTTTTAGTTTCTTTCGATGTATTGGTAAATAGTATTTCAAAACCATTTTCAACTGTAACTTCTTCTGATAAGTTTTCGAAAGATATTTCTTGGAAGGTTGCATTTATTTCTTTTGCTATCCCGATTTCTGTACCATTTATTTTTGTTGCTACTGTTGTATTTGCTTTGGAATGTCTTTTTGCCTTTATTGACACTTTATTTATAATCATTCCTTTGAAGTAGTCCGTGACAAAGCTTAGTGTAGATATTGGAGCATTATTTGAGCCGAATACAAGACTGATAGGCGTATTTCCATCTCTTACTGAATATCTACTTCCTTTTTGAACATTATGTGTGATTGTCCAGTCAATTCCGTTAAGATCCAAGGTAAATACTTCGTCTTTCTTGGATGCTTGTGTTGAGCTGCAGGTCCAATTATATGTATCAGCAAAAGAATTTGCCGATATGCATATAATTAACATTAATGATAGTAAAAACTTTCCCATAAGTTGTTAATTTAATAGATTGTTGTTTGATATTGTGTTATTTTTGATTTTTTTATTGACGGCAATGTGTTGAAAATGTTAGGTTTTTGTGTGCGAAACGTTAAATCACAAGGTTAATGATCCAGTGTTTCGGTTGTATTACAAAGTTATAAAGAATTTTTCACATTTCCGCATGTATCCGTTAATTTTTGTTAGCATGTTTTGTCATTTTTTGTGCAAACTCAGTAATTGATACTTCCTTTTATAGAGACATAGCGGCGGAAGGGTATCATACAATATGTTTTCTGAACCATGGATATTGTCAGTTCCTATATATTGATGTTTTTTGAAAATATCGATGTAGTGAAGGCTAAATAACTTATGGGAAAGTCATTAGTGTACTATCGGTATCTGATGGAAATATTAAAATCTTTAGGATTGCAAACCTGATAGGGGTGCTTGTGCAATATATATTCGGGGGCGTATTATCAGGATAGTGCGGTGTTAGGCGAGATCAAGGAAATAGCGGTTGTATGCAACTCCTGTTGCACCGAATGAGGCTTTATGACGCAGCAGTCCCCGATTGAGGTATTGCCCCCGGTTTTCGTTACTTATTCCAAAATCAAAGTATGGGTGTGAGGTGTATATTTCGTTTATCAGATAATCGATGAGGGGAGTAAGGAGGTCAAGTTCGCGTCCTAAGGTAGTAGTTGCTATGTATTGAGCATGTGCCACCATGCCGGTGTCGTATATGCACACGGCAGCCTGCGGAGAGGATGCATATTCAAGTATCCAGAATCTTATTTGTTCGGGAAACAGGTCCTTCAGTGTCTGCATCTCTTTTATTGAATGCACGGGAGCCGCATCGTGCCTCTCTTTCAGGCATGCAGTGGTCATTGCCATAATGGGGGCGGCATCGTTATATTCTTTGATGGTAAAATCCAGACGTGCAGATTTGGACAACGCCCTGCGGCGAAGCTTGTTGTAGAAACTACGCGGACTATCGGAAGATTCCTCATTCCCTATAATCTTTCGGCATATTTCCGCGATGGGGATTGCTGTTGAAAGATTGCATTCCGTTCGCACTGCACCAAGCCTGAACAGTGCATACTCATCTTCCTGAGAAGGGTGGAGAGAATATATATAAGGAAGTGGTTTATAGTCGAGAGCCTTATATCCTTCATCTTTCCACTTCTCTATTGCCGCTTCGAATATATCAAGGGTGTCAGCTCCGTCGACGTGACCCTCAGGAAGGATCCAGCCGCCATATGTGAGTCCCTGATGTGAATGCAGGATGCCGTCTTCGGAGACATTGGCAGGCAGGATTGCCGCGATGCCCGAACCCTTGCGTGCTATCCAAGAGCAATCCTTGAATCTGTCGGCATGATAATCCATATAGTCCCTGAGAAACAGGAATGTCGAGTTTCTGGCATTTCTCACGAATTTGTCCCATTCGTGTCTTGATTCAGGGGTATATCTTGAGATGGTTATCATGGTGGCGGAGGAGATTATCTGATCCAGTCGAGGGGGTTGAGCTTGTCGCGGTTTTTCCAGACTTCGAAATGAATGGAAGAATGCGAGGGATCATCTTCCGACGGAGCGAGTTTGCCGATTGCCTGACCCTGTTTCACGACATCTCCCACTTTTACTGAAGGAGAGGCGATGTTTCCGTAGACGGTATAATAATTGCCGTGGTTCACAATCACAACCGTGGAGAAGCCAGGAATAACGTATACTCCGGAAACGCGTCCTCCATAAACAGCCTGCGCCGACGCGCCGGCGGATGTTTCGGCATCGATTCCCGGATTGTCATACATCACATCCGGCAGTTCCGGCAACGAATGGCGTCCGAACTGGCTTGTCACGCGGAACGCGCCCGAGACGGGTCTTGGCAGCGAACCACGCATTGCCGCGAAATTACCTGCCTGGGAAGCCGAGCTTTTCGCGGTGTTCGCCTTAGAAGCCGTTGAAGACTTGTCGCCACGCGGCTTGCGCTTGCGTGCCTCTGCGTAATCTTTCTTTTCGTCGGATTTCTTTTTTCTTGCAGTCTGAGATTTCTTTTTATCCTCTTTTTTCTTGTTGTCGCTCTTGCTTTTAGCGGCTTCCTCCTGCGCAAGGAGTCTTGCCTCTTCCGCCTTTCTTGCTTCCTCCGCCTTTCGCGCCTCTTCGGCACGCCGGGCTTCTTCGGCTCTTCTTGCCTCTTCCGCCTTACGGTTCTCCTCGGCGATCAGAGCTGCTATGCGGCTCTTCAGTGCGTTTGCCTCCTGCTGCTTTTTTGCAAGATGAGACTGCAGTGCCTGTCCGTTGCGGCGCAGCTCACCCACCAGCGCGTCCTGCTGCCGGTATTGCTCGTTGAGTCTGTTTTGTGCCGCTACCTGACGGGACAGGGCGATATCCTTCTCCCGTTTTGACTCCTCCAGCTTCTCCTTCTGTAATGTCAGCTCCTTGACCGATTCAGAAATCTCCGCCGATTTCTTCGACCGCCAAGCCGAAATCTGTTTCAGATAACGCATACGGCGCATTGCCTGACTGAAATTTTTGGAAGAGAAAATGAAAGCGAGAGTGGAATTCGAATTGCGTTTTCCCCGTATCTTACGGATTGAGTTGAGGTAATCCTCTCTCATCTTCTTAAGTTTAGCCTCAGAGGCAGTGATTTCCGATTCAAGGGATGAGATACGGGTGTCAAGCTGTCTGACCTGTTCGGCAGCAGCCGCCACCAATGACCTGCCTGCAGTGATGTCGGAATTGAGGCGGTTCAGTTCGCCGAGTCCTTTTTTCACTTCCGCCTCATTGCGTCGCAACTCCTCTTTGGTGCGTGCTATCTCCTTCTGAGTCTCCGCCTGACGGCGCTTTGCCTCTGCCGAAGTCTCAGTTTTCGTGTTTGTTTTTTTCGAGGTGCGTCTTGTGCTCTTTCCGGAAGATGTTTTTTTCGATGCGGATTTACGAGTTGACGCTTTCTGCTCGGTTTTTGCTTTTGTCCCGTTTTTTGTTTTCCGGTTTACAGAGTGTGCCGGTATTCCCGACAACAGGATTGTCAGTGCAAAGAGAATTATATGTTTCTTGATGTGTGAGGGAATCATTTAACTTAGAAGGAGCTGATGAATTGTTTTATTCCGACGCGTGTAAATCTGGAGTTGAGAGAAACCGGTGAAGGAGCGTTCGCCTCCCAGTCGATATCGTTGAATTCGATCAAGGCGTCGAATTTCTTATTGAAATCGCGAGTGAAAGATATGTCGAGGTCGAAACCTTTGTCCAAGTATGTGTAATCGAGCGCGAGCGCGAGTTCGTGGTCGGATGTGGAGAGCTCAAGTGTCAGCTTTTCCGTCTGACCGATTGAGTTTATACGGTATTCATAGCCGAATTCATCCTCATCGCTTCTTCCGCGAGGGAATGTCAGCGACCATGCCGCCTCTGAATGTATGGAATCTGCCGGAAGAGATCTGAAATCGAAGAAATCGGCATTGGCTTCGGAAAGCTCGCCTGACTGCAAAACCACGGCGCGTCCGAGAAGCAGGCTCTGGATATCACCGATAATGTCAGGATAATCATATTTGATTCCGGCAAGCGACTCTTTGCAATAGACACGTTTCATTTTGTTGACCGCAAGCAGCGTATCCCCCTCGATGTCGATGCGTCCCACCTCGCCGAGCAAAGAAGCCCTGACAGAGATTGAGATAGTCTCGTTTCTTCTCATGAATATCCTGACAGAAGGTGACACCGGGAGTTTTTTCATGCGAAGTTTCCCCGACATGGCGGCAGTCTGCCAGTCGATGTAGTTGGGGAGTATCGCATTGAGAGCTTCCGTGCGCCCGTCAATCGAGTCCGCAGGTGTCTGCGCCATTGCCGAAGAAACCCCGGCTGCAAGCATAAGGAGCAATGTTAATATAAAATGAGAGCGGCACTGAGCCGACACTTTATCTCTTGCCATTTTTTAGCGTTTTAATTTTCTGAAGAATGTTGTCGTTGTCAGGTTCGAGAGCCGCAGCTTTCTCGTAAGCCTCCAGAGCCTCCTCCTTTTCGCCGAGGGTTGATAGTATGTCGCCATAATGCTCGTAAAGCTCGGCATGCTCGTTGTTCTCCTTAGCAGCTTCCTCGACTGCCGAAGCCTGATATTTGCGAGCCTCCTCATTTTCCCCTTTCTTATGTAGAATCCATGCGTACGTGTCAAGATATGTGGGGTTTGAGGAATTTTCTCCGTCCAGGCTCTTCAGGCTCATCTCCGCCGCACGGTCAAGGTCACCTCCGTTCTCACTGAGGAAATATGCATAATTATTGAGAGCCAGGGTGTTGTCGGGATATAAGGTCAGGGCGTTATCATAAGCCTTGAAAGCCTCATCGAGTTTCTTCTGACCGTAATGGCAGTCGCCGATGCTGGTGAATATCTGGGAAAGCCGCTGGAGATCGTCGTATTGTATGGACGCCGGAATGTTTTGGGCGGCAAGTGCAGTGTCAAGTGGCAGCGATGGCGCTATGTCGCGCAGTATGTCGCGGTATGTCTTTATTGCCGTGTCGAAATCGTCAGCCATCTGTGCGGCAGAGGCATATAGCACCATCAGGTTTCGCGAAGGTGTCATATGAGCCTCCAGCTCTCGGTATGTCTTCACCGCATCATCCGCACGGTCATCAGCCATCATGTAAGTCATCAGTTGTCCGCGGTATTTCTCTTCCGAAGGCGAGAGGTCAATGGCATAACCAATCTGTTCGCAGGCTTCCTTGAAATTGCCTTTAGCGGCAGAATAGCGCGCGGCGAGGTCAAGGACATCCGGTTCGTAGGGATATTGTTCGCTGAGCACGCTGAAAAGATGGTCGCCGCGAGCGGTGTCCTGTTTGTCGGTGAGGAGTTTCTGGAGATATTCCTCCAGCATCATAAGCTTTTGTCCGAGGTCGAAATCTTCGGACAGAAGTGCCTCGTATGTCTTGGAATCATACATTGCCGAATCACCCTGTTGGCGGTAATAATTCGCAAGAGCGAGTTTTGCCGCCCCGTAATCGGGGTTCAGTTTCTCCGCCTTTTCATAATAAGCGAATGTTGAATCCGGCTCGTTTGCCATCTCGAACAGATTTCCTTTCAATATGCTGTAAGCCGGTTCCGCAGGGTTGAACTCCACGAGAGCAGAGGCTTCCGCAAGGGCGCCGACGGTGTCGCGGCGGGAGAGATGGAAGGAAATCTTCTTGATTGTGACCTGCGGATTCATCCCCTCGATAGTCTCGTAGCGAGACAAAGCGTCAAGAGCCTTGTCTACGTTTCCGTCTGCCATATAAGCCTCGGAGAGATGTATCAGCGTGGAGGAGAGGTCGGGACGCAACCGCGCTGTCCGTTCAAAAACGCGTATAGCCTCTTTCAGCGAATCTACTCGTGCGGCGATATATGCATAATACAGAGCCTCGTTGTATTCATCCGGATATTTGTCTACGAAAGGGCGCATCAGCGCGAGGGAACGGGCAAGTTCCGGGCGGCTCTGCAAAGTGTCGGATTCGGCGGCGAGGCGCTGAGTGCCGTAAGCTGAAGCCGCTTCTGTATAAGAGGGGTCTATTGCCGCCGCCCGCCTGTAATATTCATATGCTGCCGCCGGCTCGTCGTCCATCTGTCGGCGCAACCCTTCGAGATAATAGTATCTTGCCTTCTGGCGTTGCGGGGTGAGGTCATTGTGTGCGGATGAGGTGGCGGCGGTTACAGCTGCAACCGTCGCGAGCAGAGCCGCGGCAACGAGGATTATGTGTCTGAGACGTGTGTTCATATGTCAGTTTTTGCCTGTGTGTCCGAAACCGCCGTCTTCACGTTCGGTGCGGTCCAGGCGCTCCGCCGGTTCCCATTCGACGCGGGTGTATTTTTTTATGACCATCTGCGCGATACGGTCGCCATCGTTGACAGTGAAATCGTTTTCCCCGAGGTTTATGAGAATAATGCCTATCTCACCTCTGTAGTCGGCGTCGACGGTGCCCGGAGAATTGACAATGGATATTCCGTAATTCAGAGCCAGTCCGGAACGCGGTCGTATCTGGCATTCGTAGCCGGAGGGGAGCTGCATGTAGAGTCCGGTGGGTATGAGAGCCCTCTGCATCGGACGCAAAGTTACGGAACCCTCCGGGAGGAAAGCCCTGATGTCCATGCCCGCCGCCTCGAAAGTGCCGTATGCGGGAAGCGGGTGGTGGCTTTTGTTTATAATCTTCACTTTAATTTTTTCCATATAGCTTAGTTGTCGGATATTAAAAATAGTGGCTGCCCATATAAAGATAACGGACAGCCACTGTTTTTGTTGAATTTCGGGTTAGCCCTCTTCGATAGCGTCGTTGGGGCAAACAGATGCGCAGCTGCCGCAGCTGATGCAAGTATCGGGATCGATCTTGTAGATATCGCCCTCAGAGATAGCCTCTACGGGGCAAACGGGAAGACATGTGCCGCAAGCGATACATCTGTCAGTAATTACGTAAGCCATAGTTGTAAATATTATAAAGTTTTTGATTATACCATGCAAATTTACCACATTCTATTTATTCTCCCAAATAATTAGCCGAAAATTTGCTAAATTTGCATCGTGCGGCAAGGAGCCGCATTCGCATGTGTCTTGTATGCGGAGAGAAATGAAATAAATCGGGAAATATGAATCCACTGATATCGGTTGTGACAATAACCTACAACGCCGCCGACACCATAGGCGTGACAATGGCTTCTGTGGCTGCGCAGAGCTGCCGCGATTACGAGCATGTGGTGATAGACGGCGCCTCGCGTGACGCGACGCTCGAAATAGCGCGGGGTTACGCGGGAGTGAGAATACTGAGCGAGCCGGACCGTGGTCTTTATGATGCCATGAACAAAGGCTTGCGCATGGCTCGCGGCAAGTATGTGCTGTTTCTGAATTCAGGCGACACTTTCCATTCGCCGGAGACTCTTGAGGCGTACGCGCATCGGGCGAGGCTCGGAGATGATATCATATATGGTGATACGGTGATTGTGGACAGCGAAAGACGCGTTTTGGGTCCGAGACATTATTCCGTGCCGGAAAGACTGACTGCCGGGAGTTTCGCGAAGGGGATGCTCATATGTCATCAGGCGTTTATGGTCAGGAAGGGGATAGCTCCGGATTATGACCTCTCTTACCGGTTCTCGGCTGATTATGACTGGACAATACGCTGCATAAAGAATGCCGACGAATCGAGATGCACGAATCTCGGGACGGTTACAATAGATTATCTCTCCGACGGGCTTACAGACCGCAACAAAATGAAATCGCTGCGCGAACGCTACCGCGTGATGGCAAGACATTACGGGCATCTCCGGGCATTGCGACGGCATGCCGCGCTTGTGGCGGGAAAGGTTTTTGGAAAGCGATGAAAAACTCTCTGACCGCAAAGGTGCTGAAGGTTATCGGGGTGTTTTCGGGAGCGGAAGCATTCGGGATCATATGCTCTGTGGTCAAGATGAAGCTTGTGGCGATGTGGCTGAGCGCCACGGGGGTAGGGCTGTTCGGACTTTTCGGCACAACGGTCGATGCCGTCTCCATCATCACCGGTCTCGGACTGCGGCAGAGTGGAGTGCGTGAGGTTGCCAAATGCCGCCATTCGGAGGGGGCGTTGCGGCGTATTGCCGCAAGACTCAGAGGGTGGTGCATGTTGTCGGGAGTGGCGGGGGCGCTTGTGCTGAGTTTTCTGGCTCCATTGCTCTCTCTCTGGCTTTTCGGCGATTACGGCTATTGGTGGCAGTTCATGATACTTGGTGGCGCGTTGCTGCTCAATTCCCTGACGGGGGGTGAGCAGGCGATACTTCAGGGTACCGGAGGATTCCGGCGGCTTGCAAAGGCGGCGGCAAGCGGAACGGCGGCGGGTCTGGCAATCTCGATTCCTATGTTCCGCTGGCTCGGAGACATGAGTGTGGCACTCTCGTTTCTTGTGTATTCGCTGTCAATCCTGTTTTTTCTTTTCGTATACCGCGACAGAAGCATACCCTGGCGTGTGGCAGGAAGAAAAGAGCTTGGAGAGGGTGCCGGTTTTGTCAGGCTCGGGGGGTATATTGCCCTTGCCACGTTCGCAACCAGCCTGGCGCATATGGTTTTCATGTCGTGGCTTAACCGAGAGACTTCCACTGCGGAGGTGGGTTATTTCCAGGCGGGAAACACGCTTGTGTTCCGCTACACTTCGCTGATATTCGGAGCTGTCGGACTGGAGTTCTATCCGCGCATGGCTGCCAACAGCCATTCCCCCCGCAGGATGTATCTTTTTGTGAGTCACGAAATCTCGTTGCTGCTTAAAATCTTCACCCCCATGCTGCTTCTTTTCCTTCTTTTCAGGAGGTGGATAGTCGAGATTCTATACACTTCTGATTTCGAAGTGATTCTGCCGTTTGTCTCAGTCGCCATATTCACGATAATACTGCGTTCTGTGTCAACATGCATGGCGTTCTCCATCATAGCCAAGGGGGAGGGGAAGACATATCTTCTTACCGAAGGAATAGATGCGGTGATCGGTGTGTGTCTCAATATATGGTTTTATACCCGTTACGGTCTTGCTGGCATAGGATTCGCACAGGTGATCTGGTATGGCGTATATACCATCATGACAGGGGTGATATATTTCGGCAGGTATCGCCTCAGACTCGGCAAAGAAGCCGTGATTGCTGTCGCGGTTTCTTTCGCAACAGGTGTCGCCGCTGTCGCCGCCGCCTGGAGGGGATGGCTTATTCTATGATTACATCAGCTTTGATATAGGGACGCACATTGACATAGAGCACTGAGGAGTAATTCGATGTGGAATCCAGAAATATGTCGGAACCTGACGAGAAGTCAAGCACGCGAGGCTGCATCTTGCGGCTGATGACTGACGGTAAAATTGTTTTCTCCACAACAAAATCGCGGGGACACGAGGCGGAGCGTATGCATACCCAGCTCTGGTCGCCGACTTTTATGACCGCGTTGGTGTCTTTCAGACAGTCCATATCTTTCATGACTTCAGGATAAATCACGAGAAACGGCTTTGACGGATTTTTCTGGCGAAGTCGGTTTGTGTAGGTGTTGCGTCGTTGGGCGGTTTCGGTTCTGTTGAAAAGAAAGAGATTGTCTTTCAGATATATGGTTCCCGATTCGGAACGGTCATATTCTCTGAATATGGCGCGTGTCTTGAGATTCTGCATGTGTATGTTGAATGCCTGGAATGCCATGACAGCAATAGCCACGGCTGTACCTGCAGCAAGTAACCCGGTGTCTGTTCTTTTCCCCGCCACGCAGCCGACCGAGAGAACTGCAAAACACAGGTCATAAGGTATTATGCCTCTCCCTATTGCTCTTAAAAACAGATTGAACACCAATGATGTGGCAGCCATGGCAAGCAGGAATCTCATGCGGGGCTGAGATAAAAAATCTTTCAAATGCCCTTTGCTGTTGTGGAAAAGGAATATTATAAGGAAAACAGCCGGAAACCAGATCAGTGCGGGCAGCTGCTCGAAAGTATTCAGCAAGGAGCCTTCCGCAGCCCGGTGCAGACTTATTCTCAGAAAATTGCCCGGTGCGAATATTGATGTGAAGGCACCTGCGGCGAATGACAGCGACAGACACCATTCCTTGAAGGTGAATCTTCCCCTGCGCATGGCAAGGCAATACAGCAGAGCACCCCCCGCAGGTATTGAAAAACCTTCGTGCATCTCTCCTGTGAGGAAGCTGAATATCATCAGAAGCACCAGGCCGACAGACGTTTCTTTCTTTTGAGAGAAAAAGCATCTAAGCCATATCAGCAGAGCACATGCCGTCCATACATAATTGATCTGGAAGGGAGGAGTGAAAGGGAGAGTGAAAAACAACAGTATCGCGAGTATCGCAGCCAGATAGGATGTTCGGAAGTCTTTTGCATTGTTGCTGAAACGGGTGATGCAGAATACAAGAGCCATCCAGGCAAAAGCATTGATGACCGCGAACCAAGGCTTGGATAGAAGACCGCAGAATATCTGTACAATGAAGTGTGCCACAAACCTCCCGTTGGAGTTGGAATAATGGTTTATCTGCGATTCCCATATATCCCGGAGTGTGGCTATCGGCGTGAACGATTCATCTTCTCCGGATCCGGGTATGTAAAACGAATATGCGATCGCATCGTCATTCCATTCGCTAATGATCGCGAAAACGAATGCCGCCGCGCCAACTGCCAGATAAGGAATATATGTTTTGAATAATTTCATTTTTTCTTGGTTTTTTCAATCTGTCTGAAGTAATCGCCTCTCTGAATGGAATCTGCAATGTCGTATGCTCTCTTTTGTCTTGAAATTTCAGAAGGCGAGGCGTTTCCCCTTGTCTTGCCCTGCTGGGTGACTGAGGAAGAGAGCTGGGGGTCAAGCAAAGAGCGGTCAATGCCGTGATAGGGTTCGTTGTTCCGGTTCAGAATATGCAGAATGGTTGGGAATACGTTGACCTGACCGGCAGGCGCGTCCACTTTTTGCGTGTGACCGGTGTTCAGGGCGATAAATGCCATAGGGAGAAAATCCTGACGGTTGTTGTCGCCGTCTTTGAATACTTTTTTGTTCTTCGCAATTCCCTGAGAGTGGTCGGAGACTATGAATATCACAGTGTCGTCGTATTTATTCATCGATTTCAGCTTGTTTATGAAATCTCCCAGTGAACGGTCGAAATAATGGGTGATGTTGTAATAATTTCTTTCGTTCTCTTCAAGAGAATCGGTCTTCAGCCATTCTTCGGTCGGTACCGCTTTCTCTTTAAACGGCACATGCATAGAGAATGTCACCAGTTCAAGGAGAAAGGGTTCTTCAAGTCTGCTTATGATTTCAATGCCGAGATCCATCATGGCGGCATCGCGCCCCTTTTCTTCTGCCGCTTTTTCGAAATCATGGATATTGAGAATTTCTTCAAATCCATAACCTTCGTATGCGCCCGTCTGATTCCATGTGGCGCCGTTGTCTCCGAAAATGACCGTAGGTTTTTTTACGGTGAGAATGCGTGGAAGGGAAGGATATATGTTTCTGTCGCCAAACAGCATCGAAGAGACACCTTTGTCAAGAGGAAGAAGCCCGGTGTTTGTGAGCAATTGACCATCGTTTGAACATCCTTCTTTTACCTGAGGCACTATATTCAACGCAGAGACTGTGTTTTCCGCATTTACCAGGGCATTCATCACGGGGGTGATCTCATTGCCGTTGATTTTATGGAAAATCACGTCGGAATTAAATGATTCCACTAAGATTATCACGACATTCTTGTCTTTGTTTGCCGAAAAATCAGGGGTTTCGGGAATTTCGGGAATGTCTGCCATGTAATCTGAGATTTTTCTCAGATCTGTTTCGTTCAGTTCAATATAATGGACGGAAACAATGTCTTTGCCGATTTCAACCACGGTCTTAAGAAAATACATGCATAGCCCTTCACTGCAAAAGGTGTATTTGACAGTATGCTTGTTGAAACAGAACCTTTCCAGAAGTATGTCTGTCAGGGTGTCGTCAGCGAATGTGTTCTGCTTCCATTTTTTTGTGGATATGCCGAATGCCAGCTGAGATAGTGCAAAAGCGAATAAAGACACGCAGACTGCGGCTACCCTCTGCTTTTTGGAGAAGTTCCTTTCGGTTCTCATGTGTTTCCTGCAGACAAAGAGATATAGCAACGTGCAGGCTGCGGGGATGAGAATATAGAGTATGTCGGTAATCCTGACAAGAGCCTTAACGGAATTGACCAGATCTGCGTTTATATTTGAAGTCAGCCTGTAAAACGTGACAGATATGAATTCATCCCAGAATCTGCAATGCCATGCGTTGAAAAGGAAAAAGACCGAGACAAGCCATATTATGACGAGAATGATCCATTTCCTTTTTTGAGGAAGAAACCAGTAAATGATAAACAGGGCGGCGATGTCTCCGATTCCTTTTGCTATGGTCACGATATATTTATTGCCTATTCCGCCGATGTCGTCTATGAACAGAAGCCATTCTGCGAGAAATAGCAGGAAACAGGTGGCAAAGAACAAGACCGAATAAAGATGCGTCTTTATTACTTTGCCGAGTCTGGAGTCTTTTATATTCATGATGAGTATGTTGGGTTATTTTTCGCATCTGTCGCGGTAGACGGGATGGCTTGGGTTAATTAGAGAACGCTCCATTCAGCCATGATTTTAAGTAACGGAATGTGGAGATGCCGTTGTTGTTTTTTATGTTTCTTAAGGCGTGGACAAGCATTCTGAGCGGCCAGCTTGCGGGGTGGATGTGAGTGAACACAGCTCCTTTGGCTGTGATTAGCGCCGGGTCGGCATATAGTCTTGCTGATGTCGAGAGGTCATCGTGGCGTGCTATGTCAAACGGGATGTAGCGTCCGCTGAGTCCGGCGCGGAGGGCGTCGTAAATGAAAATATCCTCTTCGCCGGCGATGAATCGCGCACCGATTCCGAAATTTTCGTTGAAACGGATTTTTCGGGCAATGCTGTCCCTGCGGAAAGCTATCTCTATTGATGAGGCGTAATAGCCTTTTGGGGGAGAGTCAAGAGGAAAGGGACGGTCGGGATAAGTCTTCGCCTCTGAGGCGGATGCGTATCGGAAAGTTAGAATGTCTTCTTCGGGGTTTTCATCGAAGTGGCGGATTATGCCTTGCAGATTGTCGGCATTATAGATGACGTCATCGTCGGAAATCAGACACAGGGGAGCCGAGGCTGCCTCTATGGCGGCGTTGCGGTTGCGCGAGAGACCGCGTGTGTAATTCTTGACAATGCGGAAGTCGGGACGCTGCAACGCCTCCGGCACGGGAAGGTCACCCTCCGGCAACTGCCAGCTGACCAGATATTCGACCTGACAGACCTGCGGATGGCAGGCTGCCGCCACGCGGCGGATGCCTTCGCCTCCAAGCGTGCAGATCAACACCTGTAGCCTTATGTCTTGATTCGGGGTTTCCATTTGCCTGCAAAAATAGCAATTTATTTTGAATTTCGGGTAATCGGGCTTTGCCCGATTCGCAGTGCCGGTTTTACAAGCCTGCTTTGACCGGGGAGGGGGCCTTGAAAGCCCTCTTCCCGCCGAGTCTGCGGACCAGAGGCGCGGCGCCGGGCAATGCGGACCAGAGGCGGGGCGCCGAGCACTGCGGACCGGAAGCGCGGCGGGGCGCCGAGCACTGAAGAGCCGGCAGTGCCGGCTTTGACCCACACTACAAAGGCGGCTTCGGAGAGAGAGGACCGACACGGAGGGAACCCGCGGCAGCGGGGGTGGCGGCGAGTGCCGCGATTTGCCTCGCTGTGGCGTTCAGCTCCAGAGCACGGTTGCGCGTAAGAGGAATTTTACTGGTTTCGTAGACAAGAGGGGCAATCTGGAGCAGACGGCCTTCGAGACAAAGGTCGAAGGCGGTGCCGGAGGGCTTGTATCGCTCAGGAAAACCGTTGTCAAGAATCTCAATTATCCGTCCTCCGGATTCGAGGACGGCTTTCTTTATCTCTTTTTCCGGTTTGCTGATGAAGGGGGATACAAGCGCTTTGCGGCTCCTTGCGGCTTCTTCCCAGCCGGCTTTGAGCCGTGAGAGGTGTTCGGGGGTGTAGCGCCGGCTTATGATCGCAGGCTCGGGGTGGATGTCTTTGAGAAGCAGGATGTTCCCGAATGCGGAGTAGTGTTCTCCATTGATTGTTATTCTGACGGGTGAACTGAAATATTCAGGATGTTGCTTGCGGAGGAGGTAACGGCGCGGGTTGTCGTCGAGGTAGCGTCGCTCTGTTTCGAGCATTGAGTCGTTGCGGATTATTCTGTCGTGGTAGTTGTCTTCGAATATGTGGAGGGGATTGCCGTCGGTGTCGACGGGGTAGCCTGGAAGTTCGCTGACTGCGAGCGTGCAGACGGTCTTGAGCCGGGATATGTATCTGCCAAGGTGTGTGGGGAGGTATTCCCGCACGTGGATGATGAAGTGGACATGGTCGGGCATCACGACGATTTTTTTGAGCAGTATGGCAGACTCGGTCCTGAAAAAATCGCGGAACCCGGCGCGGAGAAAGGCGCCGCTGTCGCTTAGCTCTACCGCAGGCAGGGGCACGGCGGGGGCACCGGGGGGTGACGCGGGTAGGGACACGGCGGGGGCACCGGGCACTGAAGAGCCGGCAGTGCCGGCTTTATCTCGGACGGACGCGTTGCGGGGAAGGAGAATTCTCTTTATGCCGGGCGTCAGCTCGTCGGAGCGACGGCGGGCTGACGTGAAGTCGGGAGGGTTGAGCGCGGCATCGAATATGCGGCAGAAGGGAGCAGTGTAGGCTGGATTCTTCCCGAGAGTGATCATGTAGTAGGAGACGGAACGGTAGTCGTGGGTGTGACAACGACGCTTCATGCTCGGAATCTTGTCGCGGTGTGGTGGTTGAAAAGCCATAGGTCTCGTGGGTTGAGAATGAAAACTCGTGTTAGAGAAGTAATCGATGAGAGATAAGGAAAAAAGAGGAAAGAATGTGGGAAGGGAAGGTAAGAAGGGAAGGTAAGGAGGGAAGGGGCGTGGAAGAGCGGGGTCAGGAGAGGCGCTGCCAGTGGGTGAGGAACCTGTCGGTGACGGTGGTGACGGCGTTGTGCTTTTCCGCGATGCGGCGCCCTTCGGCTGCCATGGCGGGGAGACATGCGGGATCGAGGATGAGACTGCGGAATCTCTCTTTCCATTCGAGGTCTGACACTAACGGAGACAGCGGGATGATGGCTCCGGTGTCGGGCTCTCCGATGTATTCGTAATATTCGGGCTGTGCGCCGGTGGCGGCGACTCTTCCGAGTGCCATAGCCTGAAAGGCGTTGGTGCCGGGTGAGTAGGAGTGTAATTGGTCGATGACTATATGACTCTCGCTCATTCTGCGGAGGTATTCGGCAAGGGGAAGGTTGCGCACGCATGTGACCGAACATCTGCCGGGCATCTCTTTTTCGAGTTCAAGGCAGATCCGAAGCATTCTTGCAGTGCCTTTCTGGATTTCCATCCCCTGACGCATGCCGATAAACAGACGGATGCGGTCTGACAAGTCGCCGGCGGAGAGTGTGGGTACTTTGGGCAATGAGGCGAGGTCAACGGGGATGTTGGTGAATGAGAGTCGGTCGCCGAGATAAGGACGCGCGGCAATGTCGTATTCGGGCAATACCGCCATCGCTCCGTCGATATTGGAGTAGATGTAATCGCAGAATTCCTTCATTCCGGGAGCTGTCCATCGGGCGCCGTGGCGGGTGGCAAGCTCGAATTCCGAGGGCTTGCCGGCTGTCTCAAATTCAGAGAAGCGGAAAGTTTTGGCTTCGAGACATGTCTTTACGAAATAATAGTCGTTGCCTGCGAGTGTGAGAAACACCGAACGGTTGTTTTTCCGGATAATATCGAAGAAGTATTTTATCTTGCCGGGTCTGAGCGAGAGGAAATGGGGGTTGATGAGCTGAACGACATCGTAATCACGGAGTGTGGGGAGTATCTTGAAAATCTGATACAGATAGCTGACTGCACCGAGTCTGCCCGGCGCGCGCTCCAGAAGGATATCCTTGTCAGTGTCCATGTATCTGCCTCCGTCGGAAATGACGGTGACGTGGTGACCGCGCCGACGCAGTTCACCGGCTAAACAGGCGTGGAGGTTGGAATAATCTCCGAAAAAAAGGATACGCATTGTCAGGTTGTTTCGTTTTGATTATGCAAAAATAATTAAAAATGCCGAAAAGAGGACAAACAGCGGCAAATACAATTTTTTTTATTAAATTTGCACATTGTTATTTAAACAATTTCTCAGATGAAACCGAGACACATTCTAATGTCCTTTTTGATGCTGTGCTCTATCATGGCATTTGCCATTACAGACCAGCAGGTTATAGATTATATCAAACAGCAGACTGCCGCCGGCAAATCAGAGCAGCAGATCGGCAAGGAGCTGATGGCAAAAGGAGTTACGCCTGAACAGGCGAAGCGTATCAAGGCACAGCTTGAGTCTCAGCAACATGGTGAGACTCAGGCTACGAGACAGACGGTAACATCGGCTGAGTCGGAGCGTAAGCATAACGCTGCGGAGGATGTTTCGGTGTCTTCGATCGAAAATATGCAACGCGAGATAGAGAAGGGTGATGCCATGTCAGGTTCGGGCCGCAAGATCTACGGACATCAGGTCTTCAATTCGCAGTCGCTTACTTTCGAGCCAAGCGAGAATCTCGCCACTCCTCAGAATTATCGTCTCGGTCCCGGCGATGAGGTCGTGATCGACATATGGGGCACATCGGAAGATCATATGCGCCAGACAATATCGCCTGAAGGGAGCATAATGATCTCTCAGATCGGTCCGGTGTATCTCAATGGTCTGACAATCAAGGATGCCAATCAGCATATCAAAAGTGCGTTCTCACGTAAGTATGCGGGAATGAATGACGCGGAAACTGACATTCAGGTGACTCTCGGTCAGGTTCGCACCATACAGGTGGATATTCTCGGAGAGGTGGCGACACCGGGAACCTTCCGCATGTCTCCGTTCTCATCTGTGTTTCATGCCTTATACAGGGCAGGTGGTATCAACGATATAGGTTCGCTCCGCAATATACAGGTTTTGCGTAACGGCAAGAAGGTTGCAGGAGTGGATATATACGATTATCTTTTCAAAGGGAAAACCTCAGGAAATATCCGTCTGCAGGAGGGGGATGTGATTATTGTTCCTCCGTACGAGCAGCTTGTCAACATAGACGGGAACGTTAAGCGTCCGATGTATTATGAGATCAAGCCTGACGAGACGGTTAAAAGTCTTCTCGATTATGCCGGCGGATTTACCGGTGACGCTTACGGCGGGATGGTGCGTCTGTCGCGCCAGTCGGGCACGGAAAACGAGCTTTATAACATTGACCGGGGAGAGTTCGCGACTTATCGTCTGCAGGACGGCGATATCATAACTGTCGGAACAATCCTTGACCGTTATGCCAACCGGGTAGAACTGAAAGGAGCCGTATACCGTCCTGGCATGTTCGCGATCGGAGACGGTCTGAAAACCGTGAGAGATCTTATCGACAAAGCCGACGGCGTTACTGAAGACGCTTATACAGACCGCGTGCTCCTTTACCGCGAGGGTCCGGAGAAGCAGCTTGAGGTAGTCGCACTTGACCTGAAGGATATCCTGAGAGGCGCGGCTCCCGACATTACGCTCAAACGCAATGACATGCTCGTTATCTCAAGTGTCAACGAGCTTGAAGAACGCGGTGATGTCTACATAGGCGGTCAGGTTGCTCGTCCGGGCGCGTATCCTTATGCTGCCAACAGCACTGTCGAAGACCTTATTTTTCAGGCAGGCGGTCTGCTTGAGGGTGCGTCTACGGCACGTGTGGATATCTCCCGCAGGATTGTGGATCCTTCGGCAACGGAGGCTACAAACCAGCTTGCGCAGGAATTTACCGTTTCGATTGAGAACGGACTTGCCGTAGGCAAAGGAAAGGGATTCAGGCTGAAACCCTACGACAGGGTAGAGGTGCGCCGCAGTCCCGGATATGCACCTCAGGAGACAGTTGCGATCGACGGAGAAGTGCTCTTTGCCGGAACATATACATTACGCAAAAGAAACGAACGCCTTTCGGAGTTTGTGACGCGTGCCGGAGGACTCATCGATGGCGCATACATCAAGGGCGCCCATCTCTCTCGCCGTCTGTCTGAGTCGGAACTTGCGGCACGCAAGGAGGCTCTGAGACTCGCGATGTCAAACAACTCCGAGAATATGGGTGATTCTATAGCCATTGACAAGATTGACCTGTCGAATATGTATAATGTGGGAATCAATCTTGAGAAAGCACTTGCCAATCCAGGAAGCGACTATGACCTTGTACTGATGCCCGGAGACTCCCTTTATGTTCCGGAGAAGCAGAGTACTGTCAAGATTTCCGGCGATGTCATGTTCCCGAATGCCGTTATCTACGAACCAGGCAAGAAACTGAGCCACTACATCAATCAGGCAGGCGGTTACGGACAGCGTGCCAAGAAAGGGAAGGCATTCATAGTGTATATGAACGGAACTGTGGCAAGAGCCAAACGTAACACTCCCATAGAACCCGGCTGTCATATAATTGTGCCGTCGAAACCTCAGAACGGTGGAACAGACTGGTCGAAGATTCTGACTCTCACAACCGGATTCATGTCGGTAGCGACAATGGTGGCAACGATACCGAACCTATTCAAGTAGCCTCAAATAAAACTGACAATGCAGGAAACCGATAATAAAGCCAGAGTAGGCGAGGAAAAGGAGATAGACCTTCTTGAACTTGCGTCAACACTCTGGAAACAGAAGAAGAAACTGATAAAATGGAGCTTGTGCGGCGCACTCGTCGGACTTGTGGTGGCTTTCAGCATACCGAAGGAGTATACCACTTCTGTCAAGCTCGTGCCGGAATCAACAGAGGGGAAATCGGCGGGAGGAGGTCTCGGCGCACTTGCATCGATGGCAGGTCTTGGCAGCAACTTCTCTTCCGGCTCGGATGCTTTCTATCCGCAGCTTTATCCTGATGTGTTGAGTTCCGTGCCATTCACCACCGGACTTTTCGATGTAAAGGTAACAACAGATGAGAAAGGCGGCAACCGTACCATGACCGTGCGCGAATATATGGAGAACGAGACTTCGGCACCCTGGTGGAGTGCGATTCTCGGTTTTCCTCGCAAACTTCTGGGTATGGTGACCGGTGGCGGCAAGGAAACCGACGGTAAGCATCAGCTTGACAACTTCCGTCTGACACCCGAGGAAGATGCGCTTGTGACATCGTTGAACAACCGTATATCCGCCACTGTCGATACCAAGACGTCTGTTGTGACCATCACCTCCAAGATGCAGGATCCTCTCGTATCTGCAGTGCTTGCCGACACTGTTGTCTCAAGGCTCCGCGACTTCATCACGGATTATCGCACGAGCAAGGCGCGTCATGACCTCGATTATGCTCTGAAGATCAATAAGGAGGCGAAGGAGAGCTATTACAAGGCGCAGCAGCGTTATGCCGACTATCTCGACCGCAACCAGGGTCTGGCTTTTCATTCCGCTCAGACAATGCGCGAGCGACTCGAGAACGAGATGACCCTCGCCTTCAATCTTTATAACCAGACGGCGCAGCAGGTGCAGCAGGCGCAGGTGAGAGTGCAGGAAAGCACACCGGTATATGCGGTGGTCACACCCGCCACAGTCCCTGTCAGGGCGTCAAGTCCCCGTAAGGTCATGATACTCGTCGGCTTCACGTTCCTTGCGTTTGTGGCGTGTGCCGGATGGATTCTTTTCATATCACCTCTGGTAGACTCACGCAAGAAGGCGGCAGCGGGAGAGAAGAATGAAACGCCAAACTGACAGACTATAGCACTTTGAGGAAAACGATAATTTTATTGACAATACTCCTTGCGGCATTGACCGCCGAGGCGAAAGACCCGGAAGAGGATTTCCTTTCGGGTCTTGTGCGTGCCGTAGGAACAGGTGTCGAAGCGTCATCATCCGAGGATAAGGACTACATATCGGATCTTGTGGGTACTGTAAGGCGCAAAGGAGACAATCGAGAGGATGAAACAGATGAAAATGTCTCTACAGGAGCCTTGCGGTTTATCACGTATGCATACAGCAAACCCTCTTATACTCCCCCCGCGTTGTCTTATGCGCCTCAACACGCCTATGGCACCGGCAATTCCCTTTTCAGTCCCGAATGGGGGCGAATCACCTCCGGTTTCGGATACAGGGCGCGGTTCAAACGCGTACACAAAGGGATAGACATCGCGATGAACGTCGGAGATACCGTGCGGGCGATAATGTCTGGAGAGGTTAAGCGTGTAGACTATGAGGCGGGAGGTTACGGCAATTTCATTGTCATTGAGCACGACAACGGCATGGAAACGCGTTATGCGCACCTGTCGCGCTCACTGGTTGATGCCGGACAGCGGGTGTTTTCCGGTCAGGTCATAGCCCTCAGCGGCAACACCGGAAACTCCACAGGTCCTCATCTGCATTTCGAGACCCGTGTGAACGGAGAGGCGGTGAACCCGCTTTCCCTCTTGTCCCCGGCTTCCGATCGCAACGGGACAGCGGCGGGAGCGTCTGCGGCAGGCCGCGGCACATATGTTGTCAGGCAAGGCGATACGCTGAAAAAGATTTCCGAAAAATCGGGAGTCTCCGAAACGCGGTTATGCCAGCTGAATCTCATAGCGAGAGATGAGCGTCTTCAGCCGGGACGTATGCTAAAGCTGAGATGACGGACTGGTAAAAGTGTGCAGGTTTCCTGACGTGGCAGGCGTGTCTGCCTGGCAAAAAGAAATTTTAACGTGGATATTATGAGAATATCCGCGTTTTTTTATATCTTTGCAAATTGAAGAGGCATATCTTTTCGTAATATACAGTTGATATCCATGTCGTGGCGATTACCTGCCGATATGGACAACCACCGGAAAAGCACCTGTACAGGCTCGTTCCGGAGACCGGCGCCGATTGGCATCCCGGCGGTTGTGAATGATGCGCAGTCAGGATGTGATTCCTTTGCCGCGCATGAAGAAAAGGTATGCGCTTCCCAATTTATCCCACCCTTTTTTATGGACGAAAGCAACTGGTTTGCAATCAAGACACGACGGGACTTTCATGCAGAGGAATCCCTAAGACCGGTGTGCGATGAGGTGTTCTTTCCCACGCATATAGTTCGGGAACCGTCAGGAGTAAAAAGGGTCAAGGCGATTATACCGCGTGTTCTCTTTATCAAGACTTCGGCGCGCAATGCGCTTGCATTGGAAACAGCCGGTAGAACGGATCCGGCGGCACCGGTACGATTCTGGATCTACCGTTATCCTGATAGCAAAGATATACAGATTATTTCCAGTTCTCAGATAAATATTCTCAAGCTGCTAACAGCTGAAGACTCCACGCGTTGCGAAATCTTCAACAAACGCGATTTCCACGAGGGTCAGCGCGTGCGCATAACAGGAGGTGAATTTGAAGGGTATGAAGGTTACGTGCAGCGTGTCAAGAAAAACAAGCACGTAATTGTCAAGATCGAGGGCATATGTCTTGTCATGCTGCCTTTCATACATCCAGACCTGCTTGAACCCATAGACTGAGAAACTTCCATACGGTTATTAACAAGTGTTTGAATTTAAACACACTCTTAGAAACTGTTTAAATTTAATTGTGAGGTTCATTGAGAGGATTTTATGAGGTGTTTTTACGAGTCGAAGAGGGAGCATAGCGGTCTATGTGACCGATGAGACTCGGTGAAAACAACCATAAAAGACCTCAAGGAAGCCACAAGATGTACTATTTAAGTACATGACAAAAATTTGAAAACATCGAATTTTGGGGTATAAGTCGGACGCATAAGTATGGTCGAAATCTCTTCCAATCCATATTTGACAAGCGACTTTGCCTTTCTTCCATGTTTCAGAATCCTTATCGGTTT
>RIAY01000010.1 GCA_003833075.1 Muribaculaceae bacterium Isolate-036 (Harlan)
TCCATGCTCTCGATTGCCGCAGGGAAAAGCACGTTGGAGACCATGCCGCAGTATGACCGCTCCGCACTCAACCGCTATCTCAACTTCGGATGCGACAAGGAAACCGGGGATGTGGACGGCATCCGCGAACATCGGCAGAAGCGGGCACTCATACTGATGAAATCGGTGTCGCAATATGTAGGCAAGGAAGAGATAATAGACATCACCACAGCACTGCTTACAGTATCTTCCGACAGGCAGGACATACAGACGGTGTTGAACAACCTCCCGAAATTGCAGACTACGGGTACCAATCATAATGCCGGAAACGCACCGTCAAACGCGTCGGTGCCGAAATAGAGAATCATCGTCATCCCTTTTTTCCCTCCGTTTTCATTGTTCCCCAATCCTCAATTAGAAAATTGTTGGAAGAAACACACAAAAGGTATTTGAAAACATAATCTTATGAGAAAAGAATATCATGGAAATATTGACTGACAAGCAAAGGGACAAGGAGAACCGCCGACAAATTATCAGATACAGATTTTCTATCTTGAAATTTCCAATCTTTGGCATTTCGCCAATAAACCATCTATCAGAAGACAAGGAACATGGAACAACAAAATCAATATCCCTTTTCATCTGTCAGTATCCGGCTGACAGAGAAAGCCGTCGAATGGCTGTCGGGAACAACCGCCGACATTGACGGCAAAGCAATCAGCAATATGGCAATATTCAGCGAACTGCTGAAAGAGATGCGTACAGCTCCCGGATATGACGGCACTTTCCGCAGACCGCTCAACCTGATGCCCGGTCAGGCGCAGTTCTCGGAAATCGGCCTTGCAGAGAAATGGAATCTTGGACGGAAGAAGATGCACAATATCCTTGCGAGAATGGAGACCGCAGGGCTGGTGGCAATCTATAACTCGCGTATCGGCTCGACAGTCTCGTTCTCCTGCATAATGGGCTGGAAGAACCCCGACGGAAAACTGGTGTCTAACGGATTCTTTGCAGATAGAGTGCCGAATCAGATGTGCCATGAATATCCAGAAGTACAGGTCTGAAGACAATGTTTTTTGAGAAGTGTTGCGAGATATGTTTTGGTGTTACCCTCGCTCCGCTCGGTTGCACCAAAACGCCTCGCCCCTCCCTACGGTCAGGGGCATGGCCGCTCGCAGGCTCGCACCCGATAATCAGTTTTACAAATCACGAATATCCGATTATATGAATCATAAAGATAATAGCCCCGACAATAATGCCGGAAAGACAAGGCGAAAGAAGTTGCCGCCGGAGGCTGTGCGGTCATGCACCGTCACCACAAAGGTGACAGCCGCAGAGCGTGAGAAGATACACGACATTGCCGCCGGATGCAACCTTACTCCGAGCGATTACATGAGGCAACGCGCCTTGGGCTACGAGCCTCCATTGGCACTGACCGCAGAGGAGTCAGCACTGCTTCACAACCTCGACGGCTGCCGTGTCGATATACTCAACTTCGCCAACGCACTTGCCGGAATGAAGCATGATGCGAGAATCATACTTTTTCAAAAGGTCTCCTTCATGCTCGACTGGTACAGGCAGGTAGTGCCGATAACCAACGCCGTCACAGAATTTCTTAACTCCGTGATAAATGGCGGACGATTAAGTCCGCGCACAAGAAAAACCATCACAAAAATTTGAGAACATGATCGCGAAGGCAAAATCAATATCACACGGCATCAACGCCCTGAACTACATTACAGGCGTGTCGGCGAACAAGAAGCATCCGGAGAAAATATTTCATATCTGCGACAACTTCCTCCCTCTCGGCATAGACCCTTTGGGGATATGGAACTCGGTCAGGCTTGATTCCATGTCCCGACCACGCATGAAGAACAACCTTATCCGAATAGAGATCAGTCCTGCGCCTGAGCATACGCGCAACTTCACTCCTGATAACTGGAAACAGCTCTGGCAGGATTTCGTCACGGAATTTGACCGTCAGGAGTTGAAAGACAAAAAGGGTCGGTTGCTATCTCCGAAAACGAATCTCGCAGAAAGCAAGTCAACCGTGTGGTTGCACCTCGAATCCGACAGCGGCATACCTCACCTCCATGCGGTTGTTAGCCGTCTTGACGAAAATGGGAACATCAACAATGACCGAAACATCCATCTTCGGGCACAACGGGCGGCGGAACGCATCGCACGCAAGCGAGGCTGGCAGACAGCGGCCGACATAAACCGTCAATCCGTAAGCCGTGACTGCCTTGATGTCCTTAGTCAGATGAGGAAATGGTCAATTGACGATTATTTCGCCAGACTTGAGGCGAAAGGATATGATGTCAAGGTTAGGAAAGATGAAAAAGGCGTAATCCGTGGATATATCCTGAAAAAAGGAAACGCCAGGTTCAAGGCATCCGAGTTAGGCAAAGGTCGCAATCTTATGGCATCCAAACTTGAAGGAACGTGGAACAAGTTGCGCCCGAATCAAGAACGGCAGACAAAAGCCGACAGCAGGGAATCCGATATTCGCCCGGACTATAACGATTACAGACCTGACACCCGGCGTGTCGATATTGTCCATGATGACGAGACCCACACCCGTTTTATCCCGGAACAGGTCATGCGCGTGTTCGATGACGAGTTTGACTTCCGGGAGGTTGAGAACTGGGCCGACCTTATCAATGAGGCTTGCTACCACTTCGCCGTCGCGATGAGCTTCATGTCGTTCCTGAACGCGCCGACCTATGTTTCCGGCGGCGGAGGGGCATCGAACAACGACCTCCCGAAGAAGCGTGACGACATCGAGGAAGAGATAGCCCGCGCCCGTCGTTGTGCCGCAGCAGCCCGGTCGAAGATAGGAATTGTGAGAAGAAAAGGAATCAGAAGATAACCGATTTATTTATGGCTCTTAAAAAGATTGACGTATCCGATATAGACAGCGCGATAGCCGAGACGAGAGAGGATGAGCTGCGGCAGAAAGAGATCGAGGCGCAGAGCGACCTCGCCTTGCAGATCCGGCTCTTCATGAAAGAGGCTCCCTATATAATCCGCGAGATCCGGGAATCCGCATCGCCTATGGACGCTCAAAAGTTCTCATCGGCAGTCAGTGAGAATCTCCAGAAGACCGCGACCGAAATGGCTGCGACATTCAACGCCAAAGTCAAGCCTATGGCAGATAAGATGGAGACCGCAAGGAACTGCGTCATCGTTCCGGCACTCTCCGCCTACATAATACTCTTTTCCCTGATATGGCTGTTCGTATTTCTCGCATTGGTAATTTTCGCAAATTCCCAAGCCATACATTCCGAAGAGATAAATTCGCTTGTCTCCCTGATAATCTTCTTTTGGGTGGTTTCAGTAGCACTCGTCACCTATATCACCCGAAAATTCAAATGGCAATGAAAACGCAAAATTCAAAAATGTTACCCGACCATTCTCCGCATTCCGATACATTCCGGAAAATGCCAATAAAACACCTCCGGCGTGACCGCATTGTTACCCAATTGAAAACAACAGTTTGTTACCCGTTGATAATAACCACAAAACATAGATGTATTGAGAATTTCCACCAAATCGTCAGCCACGGCTGACGATTTAGGGTTCTTGGCTTCGATAATCGGTGACCATTCCTCATAAAAAATTCTCATGTATTTGAGATTGGTCTGAGAAAAGCCCTTTAGACCCGGCAGCTCCTTGCGAAGTCGCTCTGAGATAGTTTTTATGGCTCCAGTTCCCCAGAAGCCCTCACGAGAGTTCGCTGAGATATACCTGCCTATACCATAGTATAGTGACAGCATTTCCCGGTTGACCAACTTCGCAGCCTGATACTGACTGCGAAGAATAGCTTCTTTTATTGTCTGAATAGCGATGTTATAATCTGCTGCGTTATGCTGAATAATTGCTTCCTTTGTCATAATACTGCAAATTTACTGATTATTTGTCGGTTGGTCAAATTTCCTTCAGAATCGCGCACCGAGCCAAGGCTCGATATGCGCTATTTGCCAACTCGCGAATAAGATTATCTGTTGATTGCCGAAATTACAGCCATTATTTGCTCCGGGGTCATACCCTTTAGCAATTCGATTGCCTGCTCTTCTTTTGTCACTCCTGATTCCTCCGGTGCTGTTGCCGAGGATTGTTTCTTGGCGAAGACATTGCGTAACGTTTTATCAGTCTTGGAAGTGTCAAAGACATGTTGGGGAAAAATTGGGGGATGTTGGGGGGAATGTCTGATTCTTCTATCTGATGTCTGATTTTTCTATCTGATTCTGATTCCGATACCGAGCATTAGGTTCTGCGGATCTTTGAAACTGCCGAGACTATAACCCGCGTTCAGATAAAGATTACGGGTCACGAATGTCTTTAGAGTCAACGACTGGTAAAAGGCTTTGTCTCCCATCGGATTGATTATGTCATATCCGATTCCGACATTTACCGAAAATATCGGCATAGTAAGTTCTGCGTGTGCTGACAGCCCGACACCTATCTGTTTGCCTATTGGCGGTCTCCTGAACTTAATCATATCTCCTGATGTGCCTTCAACCCAGTATGGGGATAACCCTGCACTCTCATCCCACTGAACGTCAAGCGACGGACCTATTGCTACCCATCGGTTAAGAGAACGCATGGGGGAAAACTGCAGTCCCGCGATTCCGAACTTCCCCGGACATAACTGAGGCTCTGACGGATTTCCAACTGAAACAACACGTTTACGCCATGCTCCGTAAGCCATAAGGTCGTAGAACCATCGTCCCCGATCGGCTTCTTCGATAATGCCGCTGTCGAGAATGGCATTGCCGCCCTTTTGCGGATTGATGGTATAGGTCAGTCCTATAGACGCACCTATATAATTCACCCCGGCGTTTGGCCAGGATGTGTTTCCGTTAGAATAATGGTTTGCAGAAATGCCGAATGACATTTGCCATCTTTCCGACAGAATATATTGCAGTTTCAAACCAAGACCCATGTGTGCCGTAACAGCTGTGCTAACAACGGCATTGTTGTCGGCTGTTTCCAGATCATAATGCTTCCAACCGAACGCAGCGCCAAATTGCCATTCGTATGCAAGCCTGAGACAATCATTGAAATATACGAACGGGGCACCTTGATAGACGTATGCTGAAACAGGAGTTCCGAGTAAAGAATTTGAAAAAAATGTTGTCGCGCCCAAACCTATTCCTTGATATAATCCCTTGTATAGCATTCCCTCCCGCGTAGATTGGTCAAAATTGAAATCAGCCCTGACGCTTCCGGAGAATGCGGCGTTTATATGCTTTCCGGCGTTATTGTTTCCTTTAAGGAAACCGTTTGAGCCCGGCACCCATGCGGGGGTCAGTTCAGCCCCGACATTCCAATGCAAAGGTCTCGAGAAACCGGACGGAACGAAATCTGACGCCGTTATGGAAAGGCAAAATGCCATAGCTGATACAAAACAAGATATTCTATTCATATTCAACACTATATTCATAACTTGTCGCATAAACGGAGGTCCATGCTGCAGGTACATCATAAGTCTGTTCGGCTACGCTGTTGGAGAAAATGATTACACCATCCTGCGTGGCTCGTGTATAGTTCAGTTTATATGACACTTTTGCCTTCTTGTAAGGAGGGACTTCCACAACTATTTTATTATCCCAATAACGGCTGGGGGTGAAATCGCGACGTTTGCCAAGCTCTATGTCTTTATATTCCTCCCATGTCCACTCGCTGCCATCATATGTAAGCATCGGGATGTCAACTGTCGCGCCACTCGCCCAGTTTTCCGCAGGCATTACCATATCGCTGCACTTTGAATCAAGAAAAGGGTTTAACTCAAGTTTCTGGGTAATCGAGCTATTGTTGGTCATACTTGTAGCATGCACTGACTGACTAAAATCTTCTTCAAGTTTAAGACTGCCGCTTGTTTCCCAGAAGACCACCGATAATTTACCTCCTTCAGTAACAGTGACATTGATGTATTTGGTATCGCCATATTCATAGTCGAGGCGGATAGAGAAAGCCGCGTAACGCGATGCATTGTAGATACTGTTGATATAGATCATCTCACCCAGAAAACCGATGGAATACCATGTTCTGGGATTATCATACACAATGCTCCCCAGCTCCGATGCCGGGCAATCGGAGTTTACCTCATTGCCTTGGGAATTGTAGTAGCGCACATATTTCTTATCATTGGAGCTATAGTCAATCTGTATTTGTGCCAGTCCTTTTCTGGAAAATGGAGACGACCATTGTCCGCCTTCGCCCTCGATTGTAATATCCGTTATTTGGGGCAAGTCGGAATCATCTGTAAATATATCGTTATTGCAAGAGGTTATAAACGCACAGGTCAAAACCGCAAAAAAATAAGTTATGTATTTTTTTATCATGGGTCAAACAGCATTAATACTTAGAGTGTGTTTGAATTAACGAAGCTTAATGATGAAAAAAGTTTAAGAAACTGTTTAAATTTAATTCGAATTTTTTTATATAGTGAATCTTGTGGCTTCCTTGAGGTCTTTTATGGTTGTTTTCACCGAGTCTCATCGGTCACATAGCCCGCTATGCTCCCTCTTCGACTCGTAAAAACACCGCATAAAATCCTCTCAATGAACCTCACAATTAAATTTAAACAGTTTCTAAATCACTTCTTATTATAGCTTACAAATCTACAATAAAATCTGAGATGTCACAATAGCTCACAGAGATTTTATGTTAAAAATTATGCATATATTATAAATTTTAAAAATAATCGCTATATTTGTGCCAAAATTTATTATAAGGCGATTATAAGACAAGTCGGGCATCGGATTTTGGATTTGCAATACAGGCATTTAAAACTCCCGAAGATTTGATGTCTGACAAAAATAAATAAATGATTTGGCATTATACCGAAATTTTTGAATAATCCTATGCGGTATATTTGTATTCTAAGAGAGGTGAGTTTTTATTTACACGCAATGGCGATAGCCATCGCGTGTAGCTTCATGTCCGGACATGAAGCCAGCGCCTCAGACTTTTCATCCGATTCGTCCAGAGTTGTTTTTCGTGAAAAAATCTTTTTTCACAGAGCCTCTTCCGACATTGACTCCGAATATGCCGACAACAGAGTCCGCCTTGAGACGATAAGAGAGTTTCTGCAGAAAAACCGGAATGACAAAAATAATGTTTTGCGTCTCGCAATCAACGGTGCCGCATCACCTGAGGGGGACACTCCTTACAATGAAAATCTTGCATTCGACAGGGCTGCATCACTGATGAGTCATTTCGGAATCTACAACATCAGTCTCAAAGGAACGGTAATCACAGAATCGGCAAAACGCAACTGGCCTACATGCAGATATGCGGAACTTTCTGCCTATACCACAGATCCGTCACATACGCAGTTTCACACAGCAGCGCCGGAGACACCGGCAGAAGCGACTCACGCCAACGGCAACACACACTGTTGTGACATAGCCCGGTCTGCATCGGAACGTAATATTTACGGAAATCAATCAGACAGCCACGCCACTACCGTGCAGGCTGCAGATGTCTCCGCCGCCGACACAGTCATCACCTCTGAAAAGCCTGATGCAAAGACTTTCCGACTGATGATCGGAACAAACATGCTCTACGACGCCGCACTTGTGCCTAACATCGGCATCGGAGTAATGATCGGAGACAAAGTCTCTTTATGGGCAGACTGGATGCATGCCTGGTGGAGCAACCGCGACAAGCGCAGATACTGGCGCATATACGGCGGAGACTTCGAAGCGCGCTGGCATTTCGGTCACGGACGGAGCGCCAACCCCCTCTCGGGTCATCGTCTTGGCATATACGCCTCGATTCTCACTTACGACATACAGTTCGGACGATCACACACCGGAATAATGGGCGATAAATTCAATTACGCCGCCGGAATATCTTACGGCTACAGTCTGCCGGTTGCCCGGTGTCTTAACATCGATTTCGCCCTCGGAATCGGATATATGTGGGGAAGATATATGAAACAGCGACTTATCGACACCCACGATGTGTGGCAGTCTACCCACAACCGCCGCTGGTTCGGTCCCACGAAAGCCGAAATCTCGCTTGTGTGGCTGATCGGTCCGGGCAATATCAACGAAACTCGCAAGAAAGGGGGTGACCGATGAACAAGTTTATCTTCCGCGCGGCGGCTGCCGTCGCATCGCTTCTATGCCTGCTGCTGACATCGTGCAACCACCGCGAGCTATGTTACGACCACGAGCACTGGATCGACCTTCAGGTCGCCTTCGACTGGTCGGAAGAGCCCGCAGCCGCCCCCGCCACCATGGTAGTATGGTTCTTCCCCGCTGATGCGGAGACCGAAGGGGGCCCGCGTTCCTACGAATTCGGAGGAAACCGAGGCGGAACGATACGCATACCTGCCGGTAAATACCGCGCCGTATGCTTCAACGGAGGCACCGAGACACTTCTCGAGCGCGGCTCGGCATTCGACAACCTGCATCTCACCACTGAAAGCCAGAGCCTGCTCGAACCGATGCACCGCTCCCTGGCAAACGCACCGCGTCCCGAACCCGGCAAAGACCAGGATGTGAAAGGCTCGCCGGAGACACTCTGGAGCTCGACGCTCGATGTCATGGAGTTTTTTCCCGCCATCGCCGGACAGAAAGTCACGTTCACACCCACACAATCAACCACCAGCGTGCATGTTGTAATCACCGGAGTTGAAAACCTCACCTCCGACATAGCCCTGAGCGCGGCAATTACGGGCGTCTCCGAATCATGGCTCGTATCGGCGCAGCGCGGTCACGGCAAAGATGTCACAATGCCCGTCGCCATAAGTGCCACCGGAGACGACACTATCGAAGGAGAATTCAACATATTCGGACATTGCCATGCATCGGAGCTGACGCACATACTGACCGTATACACATCAAACAAATACTATTTCAACTTCGATGTCACCGACGTCATGCATGAATCGCCATCGTCCAGAAGCATCGAGATACGCCTTCACGGTCTCAGGCTGCCTCATCCCGACGGCACAGGCATGAGTCCTTCGATCACCGACTGGGGCGACGGCGAACGGATAGACATAGACATGCTCTGAGTCAGGACAGGTCACAGCAGAATCAAAAAAAATAACAAAATAAAACAACTGAATTATGAAACTTAGGACAATAGCAATGGGCATGGGAGGCATACTCCTTGCCGCCTCCTGCACCAACGATGTAGTAGAGGAGGTGAACATGGGCCAGGAGATCTCCTTCACCACGCGAATGACCCGCGCCAACGCGGTCGACAACGTCTCTGCGCTCAAACAATTCCGCGTATTCGCAAAAGCGGAAAACTATACCGAGACAATGTTTATCAACGGCGAGGTGGCAAAACAAGGCGTAATTTCTTCCGACGAAGATAACCGCTATATCTTTAACATGGAGCATACCTACCACTGGCCTACCGGATCCAACTCCATAGAATTTTGGGCATATGCACCTACAGATCCCAACAAAGCAAGTGAAACCGAAATTCCTGGCGGAAACGGAGCGACTGCAAAGATCACGGCTTCGGGAGCACCTGTAATCGAAAATTTCACTCCGACAAGCTTCACTTCTGTTAAAAATAACAACGGATCCATTGCCCATCATAATTCCGGTGCCTCACACGAGGATCTTTTGCTCGCATACCAGGAGGCACACAGATCGGGTGGCACATCAATCTCTCTTAATTTTGAACATGCACTATCTCAAATAGAGGTAAGAGCTAAAAAAGGAGGCACACAGGACGAGACAGGAAATACCTATAATGTAATGGTCAAAGGTGCGTGGATTGTAAACGCACGTGGCACAGGCAACGTGACTTTTGATGAGAACGAAGGCAACAAACTCTCATGGTCTACAGACGGAAGTACAAAAGTAGTATACGGCTACGAACTTACCGAACCCATATCCCTCGACCACACAAACTCACGCCTTCTTGCGCATAACTCCAATTCCGAGTTGATGCTTATCCCACAAGAACTCGATGAATGGAATCTTGAGACTGACAAAGAGCAGAACACAGCCAACGGTGCGTACATCCTTATCCTCTGCCGTGTGGAGGCTGTGCATCCCGGAGCGCAGCATCCAGGAGGCGGAGATTATGTGACCACCCTTGGCACAGACAAACACGTGCACCAGATGTTCCCGCTAAAAGACAATGAGACCACATTCAACGAGAACCTCTACGGCTATGTTTGTGTGCCTATCTCCACCGAATGGCTTCCCGGCAAGAAATATATCTATACTCTTGAATTCTGCGGACAGGAAAGCGGTGCCGGCATCTATCCTCCTGAAGATGACATGACAGATCTGGGACTGCCCACAGGAGGCGATGGTAAAGAATACATCACAGTTATCCCGACAGATCCGGCAGACCAGAAGAAACCCGGAGATCCAGTTCTCACCAACCCCATCAAATTTTCAGTCAGCGTCAAAGACTGGGACGAGGCATGGAAAGACGGAAACGAGGGCAACATACCCATGAAATGATAACCACACGATCATAATCAGATCCGCAGGCGGCGGGATAAACTGCCGCCTGCGGATATACAATATCACTGCAAAAGAGTGAACGGCAATAAGGCAATAAGAGGAATACAATGATTTTCAACGCATCATCGAAATATTTCAATAAGAAGGCACTTGCAACCGTCGCAACGTGCGTTGTGCTGGCAGCAGGATGCACCGATGAAATGATCCGTTATGACAACGGCGACGGGCGTCTTCGCTTCGACATATCTCTCGATTCTTCATGGACAAAGGGAGGCGTGACAACACGCGGCGCCTCCACCGATATATGCATAGAAGAGATCGACGCCACGGAAGACGGCAGGCAGCTATATCTTATATCGGAATCCGAAGATCTCGACACGTATCCCGCAGCCACGCCGTGCACACGGGGCACATCTACCACCGAAGCCACCTTTCCCTCCACCTTCGGCTTGTCTGCGATATGCTACAACAGCAGCGAGCCAGCCTCCGACCTCTCATCATTCACGGCAAACTTTGCCTGCAACATGGAAGTCAAGAAAAGTGATGGAGTCTTCCCCGGTCTTGACTGGCCCGGCTCGGGACGCATCCGGTTTCTCGGCTATGCGCCCTATGCCTCGACAGCCAACGGAATAACACATTCCGCCGCCGGCGAGCACCCTCAGCTCGACTTCACCGTCAGCACTGATGTCAAGAACCATGTTGACCTTCTTCGCGCAAGCGCCGACACCGACGGACGCGGCGGTTCCGCGGTGAAGATGGAATTCCGGCATGCCCTGTCGGCAATCACCGTGCGCACTGGCGATGCGATGCTTGCCGGCAAAATCACAAATGTGACACTCTCCGGAATCAGGGGAAAAGGAACCCTGACTCTTGCCGACGGCAAATGGACTGTCACAGGCGGGAATGCCACATATTCTGCCGCCACAGAAGAGGATGTGTCAGGAGCTTCCGCAGATGACAATTATGCATCCGCATCACTCAATATAGCAGGAGAGAAAAACGGTCTCACATTCTTCATGATTCCTCAGGAACTGACATCCGAGGCAAAGCTATCCATAACTTTCACCGATAAGCTCACCAAAACAGAACGCACGCTCAGTGCCTCTATTGGAGGAAGCGACAAAAAATGGGAATCAGGCAAACTGTATTCCTATTCCATATCATCAACAGGCGTAATCGTGACTCCGGTTGTAGAACTGTCCCGGACTGACAAATCCGCACTTTCCGACTCAATCCCTTATACAGGAGTACTGCGAGATGTCACAATGAACGCTTACGTCAAAGTGACGCAAGCGGGAAAAGAGACACGCTATCTGCGCCCTGACTATAAGATATATTCGGCAGCCGGACAGGATGGCTGGAGCGAACAAGACTGGAAAACAGCCACATGGACAGAAGTCACCGGAATGGTGGATTCTGACGACAAGACACTCACCCTTTCTAAAGACAACATAAACGAGAGCGTGTCAGGTTCTCTGATACTTATTCCGCAACCCGAGTTTCTCAACATGAGAAAGCCGATGAAATATTCGGAAGCAGATGTGAAAGGAAGCGCTGAATCATACGTTGATCTTTCCGGAGGTGGAGAGACCGCAAACTGCTATATGATTGACAGCCCGGGATATTACAGCCTACCCCTTGTCTACGGCAACGGACGCGATGCCTCCGGAGCCGAGAACAAATCGGCTTTCACAATTACAACCGAGACACACGATCCCGGTCTACTCTATTTCGTGGACCACAACAACAACCGCATAGAGACCTCCGATATAAAGAATCATCTCGCCGCCGCCTGCGGATCAGTTCCCGAAGAGGCGTTCATCCTCTGGCAGGACTCTCCCGGACTTATCGACAATGTTACGCTTGATTCCCAAAACGGAAGGATCACCTTCCACGTCAGCCGACACACATTCTCTCAAGGTAACGCCGTGATCGCCCTCCGCGACAGCAAAGGTGACATCGTATGGAACTGGCATATCTGGGCGACATATTACGACTGGGAGAACCCTGTCCACATCACTGAAGTCGTATACCTGGATAAAGACAATAACCAGCAGACAGAAGAGTTTACCTTCCCGCCATCTGTGCTCGGATATTGCGATGCGCGAGCAGCGTCACCCAAACGGGAGATACGCATGAAAGTGGAATTCGACCTCAAGGGGGTGAACGGAGCCAAATATACTGCTTATAATCTCATTGACAAAAACACGGACAAAACCCGTGCCTCACAATTCTTTCAACAGGAGATAATCGCCTCCCTCGCAGGAGACAACACCTATTACCAGTGGGGGCGCAAGGATCCTATGGTGCCCGGCATCTACGACAAGCCCGACCACCTTTACTATCCGGGACTGCCCGATAGAAATGATATCTTCACGATGCTCAACAAGCCTATTTACGACTTTCGCGAAGAATACCGGTTCTCAGTTTCCCCCGAAGATAACGGAGTATCTTTCGGATACACCGTTAAGCATCCTTACCGGTTTATAATGGGTATCGACAGAAGTACTTCTCAAACTGACTACAAAAACAACCACCGCTCGCATTGGCATAACGGCGAAGGACAGGCTTATATCGACAATAACGATGATAAGGCAATAATGTATAATGTCTGGAATTCGGGTGCTGTTCGTAGAGGATCAGAATCGACCAATCCGACATGGGTGGACAACCAAAAGGTTACAAAAACAATCTACGATCCGTCACCCAAAGGATACAATATCCCGCAGCCTGTGGCATTCACCGGAATGGTTGGTCCGGGAGGCTATTCATCTGATAAAGCTTATGATACCAACCCCGTGACATTCGATTACGGCAAAAGAAAATGGAACTTCACCATGAAGAAAGACGGAACAGGACTTCCCGCACCTGTCTATGCCACCGGCATGAGAGACATGAATCTGAATAATAGCCAGCTGCCGGAACAACCTGCGGCTGTCAAGGGGAAGACATGGGCCGCATACAGTATGATCACCTTTATCACCACCTCCGCTTTGGGAAGCACTACGCAATGCCTTATATTCTACATCGACAACCGTGCCGGCAACAACGCGTTCACCGGCATTCTCGACGGCAGCAAGAAATTCTGCGGATCATGCACAGGCTCCAACAATTCATACGGCTTCACGGTATGGCCTGTGCGAGGAAAATGATGCATCACGATATTGCCTGTAGCTGAGTGAAGACACTTCGAGAAAGACATTTGAAAAGACAGGAACGGCACCCGGGTGTCATTCCTGTTTTTCCGTTTATGAGGTTCAAAATCGCGGTTGCATATAAGCTGATTTTCCATACTTTGCCTTGAGAAAGGCACAGAGAGGGAAGTGTTATATAACGTGATATATATAGAAGAAGTGTGAAGAAGAAGTGAAGCAAGCGACAAAAATTTTGAGGTTCTAAATTTAAATGTTAATTTAGTGGATGAATTCCGACACAAGTATGTGCTTATGAAAGATAAAATGGAAGATATGAATCCCGAGACCAGAGAAATGGTCGAGATTCTTGAAAATGAAAGTCCGGCAATACGCATCGGCATCGTGGCGAACTATTCCGACGGCTACGAGACTCGTATGCTGCTCACACCCGAAGCATGCGGAATGCTCACTTCCGGCGGCATCAAGGTATGCATGGAAAGCGGTGCGGGAAGCGACATCAGCTTCCCCGACGAGAAATATGCCGAATATGGTGTCAGGATAGTAACACGTGACGAGGCGCTGTCGGCGCCTGTTGTGCTCTGCTACACACCTCTCAAGGCAAAAGACATCAAAAAGATGCAGAAAGGGGCGGCGCTCCTGTGCATGATGGATAACATACTGTTCGAACACTCCACCGTCAAGGCTCTTCTCGACAAGAAAATAGCCACCGGCTGCTTCGACAACATGTACAGCCATAACGATGAGCCTGTATTCGCGAACATTATCGATGAAATCGACGGACGCGCCGCGATAATGTATGCCGAGGAAGCCCTTTCATATCTCGGCGGCGGCAAGGGAGTTCTTCTTGCCGGAGTCGCCGGCATCAATCCCTGTGAGGTGCTGATCATCGGCATGGGCAACGACATGATCTCCGCCGCCAAGGCAGGAGCCGCCACCGGGGCACGCGTCACACTGATGGACAACGACACCTCCACGCTGCAGGTTGCAAAAGACCTCACCGGTCCGATGGTTGAGGCTATAGCCGTACATCCGCGTGTGCTCTACAACCGGGTGAAGACCGCCGATGTCATCATACTCGGCAACACCACACGCCCCTTTGAGTTTCCCAACAACCTCAAGGCGGCGATGAAAGAAAACGCCTATGTGCTCGACATGAACGAGACACACCCGTCGGTATCCGTGCCGCGCACAGTGGCAATGGCACTTTCAACGGCATTGGTGAATTTCTTCGACGAGATGGCGATAAAGAACGGATTCTACGGAATGGTCGCGACCACACCCGGCGTCCAGTTCGGAATTGTGACTTATGAAGGAAAACTTGTCGACAAGCTTATCGGAAGCTATCTGGGCTTGCCGAGCGTAGACATAAACGTCATGCTCTCAGCCGCAAACTGACCCCTGAATGAACACGAGGAGAAGTCTCATCCACATAGTCTCCTCCAACAAATGGGGAGGAGTTCAGACATACGCCCTTGACATCTGCCGCCATTATGCGGAGGCAGGGTGGGAAGTGACAGCCCTGACGCGCAACGCCGTCGGGGTTGACGCCCCTTTTGCCGAAGCGGGCATCGGTCTGCTCCACGCCCCGGTAGGCGGCTTCTTCGATCTCGCCTCCCCCATGACGCTCGCCCGCAAACTCAGGGAATCGCCACGCGGCGCCACTGTCGTGCACACCCACAGATATCGCGACGCATTCACAGCCCTGCTGGCAAAAAAGATAGCCAACAGACCCGATGTCAGGATAGTCACGACACGCCACTCCGTAAGGCGCGGACGCGACACCCGCGTCTTCCGCAAGATCTATTCAGGCATCAGTGCCCACATATTTGTATCGGAGATGTGCTACAACGCATTCCGGCATTCACTCAAAAAAGACATAACACTGCCGCCCGAAAGAATCCACATATTGCGCAACAGCATAAACGCCGAGACAGACACCCCCCTGCCGGAGCCCGGTCACGGACCGGTAGTGGCGCTCTATCAGGGTGCGCTGGTAAGAGGGAAAGGACTGGAGACACTCATCGATGCCATGTCGCTGCTGAAAGGGACACGACTGCGGCTCCGCATCTCCGGCATGGGTAATCCAGATTATCTCGACATGCTCCGCAGGCGTGCCACACAACGCGACGTGATGGAGAACATAGACTGGAACAGCAAGACAGCCTCCACGCAGGAAGCCTGCGCCGAGGCTCATTTCGGCGTTGTCCCCTCCACCGACACCGAGGCATGCAGTCTCGAAAGCCTGCGGTTCATGGCAGCCGCCCGCCCGCAGGTGGCAACATCCAACGGCGCTCAGAAAGAATATCTTGAGAACGGGCGCAACTCCCTTCTCGTGGATCCCGGAGATGCCGCATCCCTTGCAGAAGCGATGCGCACGCTCGCACTCGATTCCACCCTCCGCACCCGTTTGGGCAAAGAGGCGTATGATGATTATTCACGCCATCTTTCATGGCATCATTTCATAGACTCTCTCAATAAAATATACACAGAATGAAAAAAGCACTTATCACCGGCGTTACCGGACAAGACGGCTCCTATCTGTCGGAGTTCCTTATATCCAAAGGTTATGACGTTCACGGCACAATACGCCGCAGCTCAACGGATTTTCGCGAGCGCATAGCCCATCTCGAGGGCAATCCCCGTTTCCATCTCCATTACGCCGACATGGCAGATTCGATGAGCCTCATGAAAGTGATAATGGACGTGCAGCCCGACGAGATCTACAACCTCGCGGCGCAGAGCCACGTGCAGGTATCGTTCGATGTGCCCGAATACACAGCCAACACAGATGCCACGGGAGTTCTGCGCGTGCTTGAGGCAGTGCGCCAGACCGGACTCGCCGACAGATGCCGCATCTATCAGGCATCCACTTCCGAACTATACGGCAAGGTGGAGGAAGTTCCGCAGAACGAAAAAACACCTTTCCATCCCTACAGCCCCTACGCCGTGGCAAAGCTCTACGGCTTCTGGATCGTGAAGGAATACCGCGAGGCATACAACATGTATTGCTGCTCCGGCATCCTCTTCAACCATGAATCGGAACGACGCGGCGAAACCTTTGTGACACGCAAGATCACCCTCGCGGCGGCAAGAATCGCGCAGGGGAAGCAGGACAGGCTCTATCTCGGCAACCTCTCGTCGCTGCGCGACTGGGGTTACGCGCCCGACTATGTGGAATGCATGTGGCTCATGCTCCAGCAGGAGAAACCGGAAGACTTCGTGATAGCCACCGGCCGTCAGCACTCCGTAAGGGAATTCGCCACACTCGCCTTCGCACGCGTAGGCATCACTCTGCGCTGGGAAGGGGAAGGCGCCGACGAGAAAGGCATCGACACCGCGACAGGACGTGTGCTTGTGGAAGTATCGCCCGATTTCTATCGCCCCACGGATGTGGTGAACCTCTGGGGAGACCCCTCCAAGGCAAGGGCAACACTCGGATGGAACCCTACCAAGACGTCGTTTGAAGAGCTTGTGAACCGCATGGTGGATTCCGACATGAAGAAAGTGGCGATGGAACGTGCGTCGGAACACGTGCGCACCAATCTTGAAGAATATCTTGAGAAAGGAATCGTAAAATGATGGAAAAAAAATCGAAGATATACGTTGCGGGACACCGCGGCATGGTAGGCTCGGCGATCGTCCGCGAGCTCAGACGCCAGGGATATGACAATATCATCACACGCACACACTCCGAACTCGACCTGACCGACCAGCAAGCCGTCAACGGGTTCTTCGCCGCCGAGAAGCCTGAATATGTGTTTCTCGCCGCCGCCAAGGTGGGAGGCATCGAGGCGAACGACAAGGCACCGGCGGATTTCATGTATCTCAACATGATGCTTGAGATGAACGTTATTCATGCCGCATGGCGCAACGGATGCCGCAAGCTGCAGTTTCTCGGCTCATCTTGCATCTATCCGCGTCTCGCGCCGCAGCCCATGCCCGAATCGTGTCTTCTCACCTCCTCACTCGAGAAAACCAACGAGGCATACGCGCTCGCCAAAATCTCCGGACTGAAATATTGCGAATATCTCAACCGGCAATACGGCACCGACTTCATCTCCGTGATGCCCACCAACCTCTACGGACCCAACGACAACTACCATCCCACACACTCCCATGTGCTTCCGGCACTTATCCGCCGCTTTCACGAAGCGAAAGAGAACGGCGCGGAGAGTGTGACCTGCTGGGGCGACGGCTCCCCCCTGCGTGAATTCCTCTATGTCGATGACCTCGCCAATCTCTGCGTTTTCCTGATGAACAACTACTCAGGCAACGAGACCGTCAACGCCGGCACAGGGAAAGAGCTGTCTATCAGGGAGCTTACACAGACCGTAGCGGAAGTCGTGGGTTATAAGGGAAGAATAGAATGGGACACTACCCGTCCCAACGGCACTCCCCGCAAACTTCTCGATGTGTCGAAAGCCACGCGACTCGGCTGGAGATACAGCACGGAACTCCGCGAAGGAATCGCGCTGGCATACGAAGATTTTCTTAACAATCCGATGAGAGCCGAAAGATAAGAGACAAAGGATGAATGCGGATTTCCTGAAAAAGAACGCAGAAAATATCGTGTCATGGGGGGTGTTTTTCATCCTCCTTGCCACATACTGGCTGACCGCAGCGCCGACAGTGTCATACTGGGACTGTCCGGAATACGTTGCCGCCGCATGGAAACTTGAAGTGGGTCATCCTCCCGGCAATCCGACATGGATGCTCGTCGAGAGAGTCTTCACCATGCTCGCCCCCTCCGGGAAAGAAGCCGCGCTGCTGGTGAATCTCTCAAGCGGACTTTTCACCGCCTTCGCCGGTTTCTTTCTTGCCAGAACCATATATGCCGCCGCCGGATGGGTTGCCGGAGCACTCCGCCCCCGCCGATGGCAGGGGCTTCAACGCGCCGTGGCGGCGTTTAGCGGCGCACTCGCCTTCGGATGGTGCGACTCGACATGGTATTCCGCCGTAGAGGCAGAAGTATACGCCATGTCCATATTCATGACATCACTGTGCGTATGGCTGATGGTGAAATGGGCGTTCTGCCGCACGCAGCCTCTTGCCACACGTTATCTGATACTTCTCGCCTATATATTCGGGCTTTCACTCGGAGTGCATCAGCTCAACCTGCTCTGCATCCCCGCTCTCGCCATAATATGGGGGATAAAGCGGGGAGTTCGCAAATGGTGGAAAGTCGGCTTCATGTTTCTTCTCTCTCTCCTTGTCGTGGGATGCATACTCACCGGCATAATGCCGTCCACCATCGCATTGGCGGCACAAACCGAGCTCATATTCGTCAACACACTCGGACTTCCATTCCTGAGCGGAGTGGCGATATATGTGGTTCTGCTCGGATGCAGTCTGCTGACCGCGCTTGCCGTGACATCGCGCTCCACAAACCGGGGAGTGCTCGCTGCGTCCGTATTTCCCGCCATTTTCCTCTCCGGAGTCTTCATCTTCTCCGGCAATATAGCGGCGGGAGCCGCCCTGAGCGCGATCGCCTCACTGCTTCTGGTACGCGGACACGACTTTACCCCCCGCAGGCTCAACATCTGCATGTGGCTGCTTGCCATGCTGCTTACCGGCTATTCCTCCTACGCGCTGATACCGATAAGAGGCGACATCCCCTCCCCTGCCAATTCCACTCAGCCAGGCGACCCCTTCTCATTCGCTTCTTATCAGGCACGCGAGCAATACGGCGGCGCTCCGCTTCTTTACGGCAACACCCCCTACAGCAAAAACATACTCCAGGAGGAATACACGCCTGAAGGCAGACCCGTGTATTCGCGCACCGTCCTCAAACGCAAGCACCCCATCATGACACAGAAAGAGGAGGGCGCGATCATCAGCGACCCATACAGAATGCTCACTTCCGAAGACACGATCTTCAACGAACGTGCCCTCCGCAAGAAAGGTGACGCCTACATCGTGAGAAGCTACGCCGTGGAACCGGTGCTCACTCCCGAACTCAACATGTGGTTTCCGCGCATCACGAGCCGCGACCCCTCCGACCTCCCATGCTTCGCCGACTGGACGGGGATGGAAAAAAGCAATATGACCGAAGTCTCGGTAAGCGAGACACTGGATTCGGCAGGAAACTACACCACGCGGCTTAACGCCGCAGGAGAACGCGCCGAAGCGAAGTCTTACAGACCTACCTACGCGCAATCCATGAAAATGCTGCTCACCTACCAGACAGGATACATGTATTTCCGTTATCTCCTATGGAATTTTCTCGGACGTCAGAACGACAAGCACTCCACCGGAGAAGTCGAACACGGCAATTTCATAACCGGAATCCTGCCCGTCGACAACGCGATGCTGGGAGCCGAAGACGCACTTCCATCCTCCCTGGGTAAAGACAACAAAGGCAGAAACCGTTATTTCCTTCTTCCGTTCCTGCTGGGAATCGGGGGCATATGCACTCTGCTCGCCGCCGGCAAAAGGGGACACAAGACATGTCTCGCCACCGCCATGCTGTTCATCATGACAGGACTGGCGATTGTGGTCTATCTCAACCAGTCTCCCGGAGAACCTCGTGAAAGAGACTACTCCTTCCTCGGTTCATATCTCGCATTCGCCATATGGATAGGTTTCGGAGCATTCGGAGCAATGAGGCTCGCCGGAAAATACGCCCCTGCGGCGGCACTCGTCCCTCTCTTTGCCGTAGTGTGGATGTTCATAGAGAATTACGACGACCACGATCGTTCGGGGCGTCTTGCCGCGTCAAGAATAACCGCCAATATACTCAACTCACTGGATAAAGACGCGATACTCTTCGTTGACGGCGACAACGCCACATTCCCCCTCTGGTATGCCCAGGAGGTAGAGGGAATCCGCAAGGATGTAAGAGTCATAAACCTCGCATATCTGTCGATGCCGCTGTATGCGGCATCGATGATGAACGACTGGGACGGGGCAAAGGGAGTAGCCACTACTCTTCGCCGCGAGGAGATAATCTACGGAGCCCTGCAGTTTCCCAGGATAGCCGCAGACGCATCAGACACCGTTGTCAGCGCCACTGAGATGCTCGATTCTCTCGGCTCCTCCATACGTAAAGAATGCCGCTACAGAAAAGTGTGGCTTAAGACTGGGGAAAACGACTCCATAATGTATAATGTCGGAAATCTCGGCAAGATACCCGGCGGGAGGTCGCTGGATTTCCGCAAGCTGATAATGTTCGACATCATAGCCACAAATGCCTCCTCACCCCACCCGCGCCCGGTCTACTGGCACCGCACCCTCCCTGTCAGACATTATATCGGAATAGAGCAAGAGACATCCCCGGGATTGTTTGCCAGATATTACGGACGCTCCACACCTGCAGAGAGAGAAAAAGACTACCAGAGAGGTTGGCGCAGACTCCGCGCCCCCAACGACCTCGACCGCGATGTTTATCTCGACGGCGCCCCCGCCGGTCAGATAAGCTATCACCGCGCCGGACTCCTTGCCGCCACAAAAGACATGGTGAACGCCGGCAGACTCGCGACCGCCACACGGCTTGCAACCGCCGCCGATTCGCTGATGGGAGAAGACCCCGACACATACTCCTCCGTGCATGACTCCGATACCATATTCAACACACGGAAAGAGATTCACGCAGTCTTTGTGGCACTCGCCGACTCACTTGCAGCCTCAGGGGATCCCTCATTACGCGCAATGTCGGAGAAATTCAGGCGGCGCGCCGGGGTATTCTTGCACCGCGACAGCGTCTACCGCCAGGAATGGAACAGATATTATCGAACTTTACCCCCGCATTTGCGGTTAAAGATTTCAAGATAATTATTAATTTTGCAAGTAAATCGACTTCCACGAAAGGAAACAGACCCGTATTCGGACAATCGGCGGACTTTCCGGAAGTATCATAAATGTTAAGGTTATGAAAAAAATGATTCTTGTGACTCTGCTCGCACTGCTCGCCATAGCACCCGCAGAGGCAAAAAAGAAAAAGAACACAGAGGGGAACGCACTCATAGCATTCGTCACTGAATCCCATGACTTCGGCATAATTTCCGATGACAAGGGAGTTGTCTCGACTGAGTTCGAATTCACAAACCAGGGCAACGCGCCGCTGGTCATCACCAGTGCCAAAGCCGACTGCGGCTGCACCCGCCCCGAGTTTCCTAAAAACCCCATAGCTCCGGGGAAAAGCGGAAAAATAAAGGTAAATTTCATCCCAAAGGGATATCTGGGCGGCTTCACCAAGAATGTAAAAGTCAAAAGCAACGGTTCCCCGAAAATGAAAGTGCTTAAAATCACCGGGGTAGTCAATCCCAACAAAACCTCGAAAAAATAAACAGGATGAGAATAACCGTCTTGTTGTCCATGCTCCTTGCGCTGCTGGTTCCGGCAGTCGCACGCGGCGAGATAGTCTGGCTTGAAAAAGAATATGACTTCGGGCTAATGAAAGAGGAAGCCGGACCGAAGACGGGGAGCGTGCGTCTTGTCAACACCGGTCCCGAAGAAGCGGTGATCACCGGAGCGCGACCGAGCTGCGGCTGCACCGGCGTTGCCTATCCGGACGACCCCATCGCACCGGGCGACACAGTGAAGTTCTCTTTCACATACAACCCCCTCGGACGTCCGGGAAGATTCGAGAAATCGATACGTGTATATATCGGCGATTTCGACATGGCGACAATCCGCATACGCGGCAACGTGCTCGGCACCCCCGAATCCCTCTCGACACTCTATCCGGTGGAAGCGGGACCGTTGCGCCTATCAGAAAAGAGAATGGCGGCAGGCGAAGTGACCTATGGCAAAACACGCCATTTTTTTCTTAACGGCTACAACCAGACAGCCGACACGATCCGTCCCTCCTGGGTCTCCGACGATCCGTCGCTCAGCGTGTCGTCATCATCCGAAGCCGTTGGTCCGGGAGACATCGTGACTCTCAGTTTCTATTTCAACTCACGCCAGAGAACAGAGATGGGACCCTTGGAAATCCCGGTGCGAATCATTTCCGACAGCAAACCGGGGGCTCCGGAGACAGAAGTGCTTTTCACCGCCGACCTACACCCCGATTTCTCCAGCATGACTCCGGAAGAGGTCAATGATGCCCCGCGATGTTATGCGGCACCCGACAGGATAGATCTCGGCACACTCGTAAGCTCCGCCGGAAAACCTGTGGGATTCAGATTCGCAATCCGGAACGAAGGCAAAGCCGAAATGAGGATAAACAGAATCTTTTCGCGATCCGAAGCCATAAAGATAACACGGCGACCCACCGTAATAAAAGGGGGTAAATCGGCTGAAACCGAGGGATTGCTTGATTTCAGCAGCCTGCCGCAGGGAGCATTCAATCTTAAGATAGAGATTATCTGCAACGACCCGCTTCATCCCGCACGCACGGTCTCCGTTGTGGGAATAAAAGAATGACACCATAAGAATAATACCAAACCTGACTCATAAAACCCGCTCCTCACCAACTGCAATGATTCACCCAGAAAACAATACCGAATACAAAGGACTTCAGGTAAATTCCGGAGTCACTTCGCAGCCTATCACCAATCCGTATCGCCGCCCCGGCAGGCGCAGACCCCAACTTACCGCCTCTGACTATGTGGAAGGTATTCTCAAAGGGAATGTCAGCATTCTCGGGCAGGCGGTGACACTTGTCGAAAGCACGGCGGAACAGCACCAGGCACTCGCCCAGGAGGTAATAGAGAAGTGTCTTCCCTACTCGGGCGAATCACGCCGGATAGGAATCACGGGTGTTCCCGGGGCGGGAAAATCGACCTCCATAGATGTGTTCGGTCTCCACGTGCTGCGGCAGGGAGGCAAGCTGGCGGTTCTCGCCATAGACCCGAGTTCCGAACGCACACAAGGCAGCATTCTGGGCGACAAGACCCGTATGGAGAAACTGTCGCAGCATCCCGATGCATTCATACGCCCCAGTCCTTCCGCAGGCTCACTGGGAGGTGTGGCACGCAAGACCCGCGAGACGATAGTGCTGTGCGAGGCAGCGGGCTACAACAATATCTTCGTCGAGACAGTAGGTGTCGGACAAAGCGAGACTGCCGTGCATTCGATGGTAGACTTCTTCCTGCTCATCCAGCTTGCCGGCACCGGCGATGAACTGCAAGGCATCAAACGCGGCATCATGGAGATGGCGGACGGAATAGTGATCAACAAGGCGGACGGCGACAATGTGGAACGCGCCAATCTCGCGGCGGCACAATTCCGCAACGCCCTGCACCTCTTTCCGCCGACACCGAGCAAATGGGTGCCGGAGGTCGTGACCTACAGCGGTTATTTCGAGCTGAACATCGACAAGGTGTGGGATATGATAGACCGTTATTTCGAATACGTCAAAGAAACCGGTTATTTCGAACGCAAACGCAACGAACAGGCAAAATACTGGATGTTCGAGACCATCAACGAGGAACTGCGTCATAATTTCTACCGTCAGCCGGAAATACGCGCCCTTCTGGAGCAGAAAGAACTCCGCGTGCTCAACAATGAGCAAAGCTCGTTCACTGCCGCCCACGATGTGCTCCACCGCTACTTCTCGATGCTCCGCGAATAACCGCTCATCACAACCAGTGTCAGGGATTCCGCATCGGAAACGGAGATGTCATAGACCCCTCCGGGCACCCGCTCCCCGGATTCATCTTTCAGATTCCAGACAACACACCTTGCGCTTCCGTTGCGCAGGTGTCTGACCGTGCGCCCCCTGTTGTCGCGGATCACGATGTCTTTCCCCGAAGACAGATTCCTGATCTCTACCGGACCGTTGTAACCGGGAGACACATGCGTCATGCTCAGCGACGGCGAACCGGAGCCGGACACAGCCTCCGCACTAACATCCGGGAAAACCTCGGCGAGTCCGAGTTTCGTGGATACCATCAGGGAACCGCTGTCAGGATTCCAGCCAAGACCGTATACACAATCCGACGGCAGCGGCGAGTCAGATGCCCTGTATCTTGCCACGACACTCTTCCTGTCGGCAGATACGCCCACGACACCCTGATTGTTTGTTCCGATCCACATTCTTCCCGCAGTGTCGAATACAATCTTGTTTACATGACATGCATCGGGGATGATGTCACCGGCTTTCCCACCGTCAAGACGCAAAGTCCCGCCGGGCATATACCCGTCTGCGAGTTCCGAACGCGGATTGAAAACAAGTGTCTTTTCGATTGTTGACAGAAGCATCTGTCCTGTAACCGGATCCTCTACGATATTGTTGATACGGGCGAATTCGGAAAGTTGCCCCGCAGAATCCCTTATCGCGGAAAAGATACGGTATTCATCGTCCGATATGTCACCAGGCGTGCCCTTGTGATCAAGTATGATTATATTGTCGTCGTAATTGTTCATGCAGACAACAATCAGATTCTCATTTCCCTGATGACGTGCCGCCGCAACCTTGCAACTCCACGCCGGGAAGTTATCGACCGGAAGCATTATGGTCTCCCAGTTTTTTAACGAAGCCACATTCTCCGGAGCCGACGAATATATCGCGCGTCGGCTTTCCTCCGTGATATATTTCAGCTGCGCCCGAGGATGCGGACCGCCCGCCTCAAATGCATTCGAGAACAAAGACCATATTACATTGCCGCTATCGCACACAGGGGGAGAGAGGCAGCTCAGTGTACCCCAGGTCTGCGTCGGCATCGCCGCTACGAAACCCGGGAAATCACGGAAAAGGTCGTTGTCCGCGGCAAAGCGGATCACATCCCTGTCTATGTCGGAAAGATCCTGAAACATGATTCCACCGAACATCGATCCGCAAACAATCATCCGCCGGTCCAGAGGATCCACAAGCAGTCCGTTGGGGTCAGGCAAAGGAAAACGGTTGATGTTCGACCGATAAGTATTTCCCAACGACTCATTGCCGCGGACAGACGCCGGAGCATGATAAGCATGTGACAGGATTGTCCAGTCACCATCTTTCAGGCTCGACAGCAAAGGGGGATTAATCGGTATATTGCACCACAATTCAGGTTCATAACCATGATTGGTCACAAGCATTCCATAACCGGGAGAATAATCCATATAAGTCGCGATAAACGCAGCCGGAGCCTTCGGTCTCAGAGGTCCCGTCACGTCATTCCAGGAAACGCCGCCCCCCGATGCATCCGCGACTCTTTTACGGCACACGAACGAACCACGGTCACAATACGACCAGAAACTCTCGAAATCCCATGAACCTACGGGCGAGGACATCCCCTCTGTCAAGGCGGACTCCACACACATCTCCCTATGCCCGGCATCTCTCCGTAGCTGCCACACTTTTGATCCGGAGAACAGAAGATAGCCGTCTCTGTTCGGCAATATATTGGATTCATAACGGTTTGTCACCGCAGACCCGGCATCGAGCGCATGGAATGAATCTCTGCAAAGTTCGGCGGCATTCCACTTTCCTTCAGTCAGTTCGCAGCAAACAAGACGATTGTCATTACCCGGAGTTCCCTCTATATATGCGAACCGCGTCTCCGACAAGGGAATCATCGCAGAAACATTACCCGATTCCGTCACTTTACTGAACAGCGAGAAATCTCCGGGACACTCCCCTTCGCACAGCCACACCTCACCCCCGCGATGGGCAAATACATATTTCCCGACACCGCAGATTCTGTCAAGCCCGGTGTCCATAATCACAGACTCAGACAGACTGTGGGTAGAGGCATCCACAACCGCATAGCCGGCATCCGTAGCAATCCACGCGTTTCCGGTTTCCGGGTCGAATGTCACGGAATTTATCACAGACGCACCCGGGGCGGATGATTTCTCCAGATCATCGATTACCGTAACGCGACCGTCGGCATCGACAATATCCATCGTTCCGTCACCATATGCCACGATGACAAAGCGTCCCGCCGGGGAATATGCCGCCAGACGCATATCGGCTGAAGACAACGACACATCATGTACCAGCGGCGTGATCCCCCTGTCAGCCGCATTCTTGTCGTAGCGGAACAGCGTGAGAGAAGGGAAATCATATCCGCCGTACGCTTTATTGTATATCTGCTGATGAACAAGAAAATACGTATTCTCAGGAGTGTCGATTATTCTGACAGGCGTTCTGTCGAAAGAGGGATGCAGTCTCCATTCCGCGGCGGAGGCACCACACATGCAGACCATAAACAACAGACCCGCAATCATAAAACGAGTCAGCAGAAAACCGTATTTACAACTGTGCTTATTCAAAACAATTCTGCTCTTAAGATTATAATAATTAACGTAAGATTATAATAATTAACGCCAAATGCTTTGGTTATAAGCATTTGGCGTTGACTTTGCGGAAGGGACGAGATTCGAACTCGTGGTAGGATTGCTCCTACGTCAGTTTAGCAAACTGGTGGTTTCAGCCACTCACCCACCCTTCCATTTGAAGGTAAAATTTATTTAAAGTCGCAAACCTTTCCGGATTGCTTCTGCAAAGTTAGATAATTTTTCAGAAATTTGCAAATAATTTTTATCGTCATTGCAGTTTTTAACAAATTCCACTTGAAACGTTAACCTGTCCTCCCTCTGCACATGACCGACAAAACCCCTGGAACTAACTTCTTCAGGGCGTAAAACACGCAAGTAGACAGCGTATACATGACAAAAAAAATTCGCAACATAACAACCCACATAACCTAATGAACTGTCAGGCTTGATGACAAGCAAGACCGCCTTGACACACAAAGTGACATACAACCCGTGGAAAGCATATATAAAGAATCCTGAACCCGTTATTTTCCTGGGTATCGTGAAATTTCTCACAATAAGCCTTGAGACAACGTAACTGAGCGCGCATATTCCGGTCAGGCAATACATGAACCTGAATAAATAAAAGTTCCATTGAAACCATCAACGGAACTTTCATATGTTCTCCTTTCATTACACTTCGGTATCACGGTCGATCGGTTTTGGAATCTGTTTCCAGATCGAGCCAGTAGGCACGCGAGACATGCACGAGCGAATCACATTCAGAAGCGGGGAAACAGAACTCTATCTGTGGCTGCGAGCCATCGGGAATATCAGCCATATACACAGCTTTTACACCATCATCCGAAACAAAGAAATAAGTCGCTGTTCCGGCAGAGCCTTCGGTTTCCTTGTGTCCCGTAAGAATCATCGACGGTTTCCCGCTGAGCTGAGATCCGACATTATACACCAGCATGCGATAACAGGGTTCTTCCGTACCGTCATGACTATCATGGCTGGAATCAATGCGATATACGGTTCCGTTTTCCATACCCTTGAGACACATTACCGGCGACCATCCCTTTCTGAGAGGCTCCTCGATGCTCCCCATCTCGCGAGCGGTGAGACTGTCGAGCATCATGCGCTCTCTTGCCGAAAGATAACCGACATCGTATATTTCCGTGTCAAGCCATACATACGCGCCACCTTTGAGACCCCATCCCCGCCAGCCGGACTTTTCCCAGTCCTCGGGACGTGACGTGACAATCACGCTCTTGAGGGAATCATCGACAAGAACCGAATAGTATTGCCTCATCTGTTCGGACGTCTCGATATCCTTAAGAGGATAAGGTCTCGACAGGGGATAGCTGACTATGGTCGAGAATGCGGCGCTGTCGTCCTCGGCGACAATGCTCACCAACTTTTTTACCTCTTCCGGGATAGAATCGCTTTGCTCTATGCCGGAAGTGGCTGCGGAAACGGATTTACTTCTGTCGCATGCGGAAAAGGGCAGAAGAAGAAGCAGAAGAATGAATATATGGGAAATTGGATTGACCATTTTTATTTACTTAATTTATTAACTTTGGGAATTCGGAAATATTGCATGACTTTACTGTTCATAAAACGCAAGTCCGGGCAGATATGACTTATTTCTTCTGTACGGCATTCTTTTATGTGATGTTCCCGCCACCTCCTCTTCGACGAACAGATTTTCAAACTCCTCGATTCTTCTTCTTTTAATCTGATTATGAACCTTTCCACGATACCGGCAATGCGCTATGTAATTTCCTCTGATATTCCTGTCACCTTTCCTGAGCTTCCTGACCACAGAAGAACGCATCGTAGCCCCGGAACCGATGTTATAGGCAAGAACGCCCAGCAACAACGAATCGGCACCGAATTCGCGGAATACGGCACAATTCTTCAACAAATCTTTTCTCAGTAATGCCTCAGCCTCTTTTTCCGACAATGTTCTTTTACGGCTGAATTTCTCTCCCGGGAGCACTTTATGTCCATAGCCCACCAAGGGCCAATGCCCGGGGCTGTGCATCCCTTCATACTTTTTAATGATTTCCACCGCCTGTTCAAAGGGAGAGACCTCTGGTCGTGGAATTGCAGGCGCCGCTTTTGCCTTGACAGCAGTGACAGCCACATCGCTGACCACACGCGGTGGTGTCAACAGATCGCACAACATCATGCCGACGACTGCCAACATCATTAATACTGATAACTTTTTCATCAACGTATAAAACAGCCAGAAGCGGAAGATGGTTTGACACATCATTCCGCTTCTGACATTTAATAACATGTTTAACAACAATTTAACAATTGTCACCACATGCGATAACAATTTAAGACGGCTTCCCCGTGCGTGATCATGCAGCCCTCCGCTACAAACCACGTATCACAAGCCAATACACCACGGCTGCAAGCACCGCACCTATAATCGAACCGACAACCGGCACCCAGGCGTATCCCCACTGGCTGTCACCTTTACCCTTTATAGGCAAGATTCCATGTGCGAGCCGCGGGCCGAAATCACGGGCGGGGTTGATGGCATAACCTGTAGTTCCACCCAATGAAAGACCTATCGCCACGACAAGCAACGCCACCGGTATGGCACCGATGCTGCCGAGTCCCACTTCCGAGGCGTTAGACTTGTCGCCGATGAAAAGAATCACAAGGATAAGCACAAACGTTCCCACCACCTCGCATATCACGTTGCGCCAATGGTTTTTTATCGCCGGTATGGTGGCGAAAACCCCCAGCTTCGTCTCCTGGTCTTCAGTGGCATCGAAATGATCCTTATAAAAGACATATACGAGCGTGGCGCCGCAATATGCGCCGAGAATCTGAGCGAGCACGTAAGGCACCACCATCGCCCAGGGGAATTTTCCTGCCGAGGCGAGACCTATTGTCACCGCAGGGTTGAGATGCGCGCCGGTGAAAGGACCGGCGACAAGCACCCCGCACATCACCGCCAGACCCCAGGCAAGAGTGACGACTATCCATCCTCCTCCCTCACCCTTCGATTTTTTTAGTGACACACACGCCACGACTCCACATCCGAGCAGAATCATGATCATAGTTCCGAGGAACTCGAACACACACTGTATTGTCAAAGAATATTCGTTCATAGCAACACCCGTTTTAACAGCTTATTATGAATTGGGAGTAGGATGAGTACCGGTCAGATCACGCTTCACAGCCTCATGCCATCCGTTGATCTTATCGTTGACCTCATCTTTCCCCGCTTTGGGTTTAAACTCGGCATCCAGCTGCCACTGCTGCTGGATAGACTCAATGCTCGGCCAGTATCCCACGGCAAGACCCGCGAGATAAGCGGCACCGAGAGCCGTTGTCTCGGTGATGCGCGGACGAAGCACATCGGTAGCGAGAATATCGCTCTGGAACTGCATCAGCAGATTGTTGCGCGAGGCACCGCCGTCTACCTTGAGATTGCGGATCGGCAGGTTTGAATCCTTTTCCATTGCCTTCACGATGTCATATGTCTGGAAAGCTATGCCTTCAAGCGCGGCACGGGCTATATGGGCTGTGGTTGTGCCACGCGAGATTCCGGTAATCATGCCTCTTGCCTCCGGATCCCAGTATGGAGCGCCGAGACCTGTGAGGGCAGGCACGAAATACACTCCGTCTGTATCGGGCACTGATGCCGCCAGTTTCTCGACATCCGAGGAGCAGGCTATGCACTGCATATTGTCGCGCAGCCACTGGACCACAGAACCTCCCACAAAAATAGAGCCTTCGAGAGCATAGTTGACAGTATCCCCTATTTTCCAGGCGATTGTGGTCAGGAGACGGTTCTTTGACAGGATAGGCGTGGTTCCGCTGTTCATAAGAAGGAAGCAACCGGTTCCGTACGTATTCTTTACCGAACCCGGTTCGACACACATCTGTCCGAACAGAGCAGCCTGCTGGTCTCCTGCGATTCCGGCAATCGGAACATTATGGGCGAATATAGTGGTGGTTGTATGACCGTAAACCTCGCTTGAAGACTTCACCTCAGGCATCATGGAGCGCGGAATGCCGAAATAGTCGAGAAGCTCCTGATCCCATTCGAGAGTATTTATATTGAAAAGCATTGTACGCGAAGCATTGGATACATCCGTCACATGCACATCTCCGCGTGTGAGTCTCCACACAAGCCAGGAATCGACTGTCCCGAAAAGCAGTTTTCCCTCCTCGGCACGTTTGCGGGCACCGGGAACATTGTCAAGAATCCATTTTATTTTCGTAGCACTGAAATAAGCGTCGATTATAAGACCGGTCTTTTCGCGTATCTTTTCCTCCATACCATCCTCTATCACTTTGTTGCAATAATCGGACGTTCGCCTGTCTTGCCATACTATGGCGTTATAGATAGGCTCCTCTGTGTCACGATCCCAGACAATGGTTGTTTCACGCTGGTTTGTAATACCTATTGCCTCTATATTTTTGCCGTTGATGTCGATAGACGAGATAGCCTCTGCAATCACCGAAGCCTGAGAAGCCCAGATCTGATGCGGGTCATGCTCCACCCATCCCGAATGAGGAAAGATCTGAGGAAATTCCTTCTGAGCCACAGCACGTATTGAGCCGCTACGGTCGAATACTATTGCGCGGGAGCTGCTTGTTCCCTGATCAAGTGATAGGATGTACTTTTGAGAGTCCATAGTATTTAGTATTAAATGTGAGTTTTCAAGTTGTTCTGAATGAAACTGCCGAGAGTCAATTCGTGAACTAATTCAAACTGTTATCAAGACGGATGATTAAGGTCATTTATGCCATTAGGGACAATAAGTCTGTAAAAACACTCAGATCTTAAGGTATCTTATAAATTTCATATCAGCCCGGCTGTTATCCACTGTCAATATCACGTCGGCACCTTCGATAACCGGCATATTATGCGGAAAATGACCTACCGGCATACCATATGCCACCGGAAATCCGGATATTCCGTTGTTCTCCAGAAAGCGTTCTATCATACGTTCCATAGACAGATGGTTCCTGTCGGAAGAAGTTTCCGTAAACTGTCCTACCGCAAGTCCCTTCACTCTTGAAAACACGCCTTGCAGATAGAGTCTATATAAGATACGCTCAACCTTATAAATAGGTTCAGCAATATCTTCAATAAATAACACACAATCTTCCTCTTTTGTATCATTGAGGATGTCGAAAGGTGTTCCCGCGAGTCCGTCGAGCACCGCAAGATTTCCTCCTGTCAGTTTTCCGGATGCAGTTCCGGGGCGGTTAGACGGCATTGATTCGGATTCCTCATGTCCGAATGAGTAACCGGACAGAGTTCCGTTTTTCAGAATATCCATCACCGCGCGTCCGCCTTCGTGCCTGTCGTTGAAATCACGCGCCATAGGTCCGTGTATTGAGACGACTCCACACCTGAGCGAGAATGCGTGCAAAGCGGAAATATCCGAAAAACCTACAAGCCATTTCGGATTTTCACTGAAAAGCGACTCAGGTATATGAGACAACAGATGAACGGCGCCATATCCTCCACGCGAACATAAAACAGCTTTCACATCAGGCATCTGCCATGCCGACAGCAGATCCGACAGTCTGTCTTGCACCGAGGCTGCATAACTGCCGCAAGCCGGACCCTTCGCATGAGGCATTACAACCGGCTCGAAGCCATTCTGCCCGATATAGGCTGCGGCACTGTCGATAAAAACCGGATTCACCACGGATGCGGGAGAAATTATGGCGACCTTGTCACCCTCCTTCAACGTTTCAGGATAAATCATACAGACTGTATTGAGGTTATTATTCGTATCCCTGAACTTTTATCCCCGCTTCCCTTATCACGGAGGCTATGCGGTCAAGTTCCTCCTTGCCGACCTTCACAAGGTTCTCCTCAGGGGTAGATCTGTCTATACTGTAGATCATCACCTCCTTAGGTCTTATGCGCCTGTAAGCGTCAACAAGAGCGTCTATTTCCTCCTGTGTGGTATTGTCAATCCTTCTGCCGCAGTGCTCTCCTCTGAGCAGCATGGTCTGTATTATACCGGTCCCACCGAACTGACACAGCGATTCCACAACCCGCTCCACGGTAAAATCCTTTGAGGCGGGACGATCTATCAGCCGCATCGTATCTTCCACCGCCGAATCGAGCTTAAGTATATTGTTGTCAACACGTTTCAGAGCTTCGGCAGTCGCTGGATCAAAAATGCGGGTAGCGTTTGTAAGCACCGACACCTTCGCCAGCGGATAATACTTGTCGCGGAGTCGCAAAGTGTCTTCTATGATTTCCGGAAATTCCGGGTGCAACGTAGGCTCTCCGTTTCCGGAGAATGTTATCACATCAAGGGGATCTCCTGCAAGCCGCATGGCGTTCAGTCTGTTTTCGAGCGACTGCGCCACAGTCTCGCGCGGCGGCAGACCCGTAGAGCCCGTGCCTTGCGCATTATAACCCGCCTCACAATAGAGGCAATCGAATGAACACACTTTTCCGTCGTCAGGCATAAGGTTGATACCTAACGACACACCCAGTCTACGGCTGTGTATAGGTCCGAATACCGTGGAATGAAACAATACGGTCTGTTCTTTTCCCATAAGTAAGTATTGAAAATTAGTCTATAATAAGTAAATGCTGTGCTTATTTAAATTTTGAATCTTTTGGATGCTTTCATGATTTCTCATCAGTCGCATAGCCCGCTATGCTCCTTCTTCGGAATCATGAAATCATCTCAAAATCTCCTAAAATTTAATATAAGCTAATTTCCAACACTTACTTATGATGTCAGTTTTTTCCGGTGAGAAGACTCTTGAGATCATGCAGAGTGGTCAGAGCCTGCAGCGGTGTGAGGTTATCTATGTTTATTCCCAGAAGACGGTCGCGTATCTGGCTGAGCAGAGGGTCATCAAGCTGGAAGAAAGAGAGCTGGTAACCGTCGCGGGCTTTCCCGATATCCTTCATGTCACCCTTCCCCTTGATTTTTCCATCCTGACTGTCATTATCATTTTTAGAGCCCTCCTCCAGACGCGACAGAACCTGGTCCGCACGTTTCACAATCGAAGGGGGCATGCCTGCGAGTTTAGCCACATGAATACCGAAGCTGTGGGCGGATCCGCCCCTTTCGAGTTTTCGCATGAACACGACCTTACCTTTGATTTCCTTCACCGACACATTGTAATTCACGATACGCTTGAATGTTTTCTCCATCTCGTTCAGCTCGTGATAGTGTGTGGCAAAAAGCGTCTTAGGTCTGAAATGTCCGTTTTCATGTATATGCTCCACAATTGCCCAGGCGATGGAAATGCCATCGTAAGTCGAGGTTCCGCGTCCGAGTTCATCGAAAAGCACCAGCGAGCGGTTGCTCATATTGTTGAGAATTGCCGCAGCCTCGTTCATCTCGACCATAAACGTGGACTCTCCTGATGAAATATTGTCGCTTGCCCCCACGCGCGTGAAGATTTTATCCACAAGACCGATATGCGCCGCTTCCGCCGGCACAAAAGAACCGATCTGGGCAAGGAGCACGATAAGAGCCGTCTGCCGCAGCAACGCCGACTTACCGCTCATGTTGGGGCCGGTTATCATAAGAATCTGATGACCGTCGGAATCGAGTTCCACACTGTTGCTGATGTATGGCTCGCCCGGAGGGAGACGGCGTTCGATTACCGGATGGCGCCCCTCGGTGATGGAGATTTTCAGCGAATCGTCGACCACCGGACGCACATAACGGTATTCCTCCGCTGTTCTTGCCATGGATAAGAGACAGTCGACCGTAGCCGTGGCAATAGCGTTTCTCTGTATGCGTGGAATAAATGTCAAGGCACCCTGCACAAGCTCCGCGAAAAGTCTGTTTTCTATAGCCGATATCTTTTCTTCGGCACCGACTATCTTTTCCTCATATTCTTTCAGTTCCGGCGTAATGTACCGCTCCGCGCTCACCAGAGTCTGCTTGCGAATCCATGTTTCAGGCACTTTGTCCTTGTGTGTGTTACGTACTTCTATATAATATCCGAACACATTGTTGAAGGCAATCTTCAGCGACGGTATTCCTGTAAGCTCACTTTCGCGGTCCCGTATCTCTTCCAGAGCACGTCGGGAATTGGCATGCAGCCCGCGGAGTTCGTCAAGCTCGGCATCGACACCGGCAGCTATGGCATTCCCCCTCCCCAACTGGTTTGGCGCGTCATCCACAATCACACGGGCTATAGTCTCGTAAAGCTGCGAAGTATCGCTCATTTCCCGCGACATCCCGACAAACACCTCCGAACCGGATTCCGACAGCACATTCCTCAGAGTGTCTGCCGCCCGCAGAGAATCGCGCAACGAGACAAAATCCCTCGGACCTATTCTATTGGAAGCCAGTTTCGCCATAAGTCTCTCAAGATCTCCGACGCGCCTGAGAGCCTCCTCGCATCTGTCGCGACACGCCACATCACGGAAGAAATACTCCACGGCATCCTGACGCCGCGTTATCTCCTCAATATCCAGCAGCGGAAACGACACCCACGACCTCAGCTTGCGTCCACCCATGGGGGTGACCGTCTTGTCGATCACCTTGAGAAGCGAGAGCCCCTCTTCCGCCAGAGGATTAAGAAGCTCAAGATTGCGTATCGTGAATTTGTCGAGTCTCACGTACCGGTCGCCGTCGATGCGTGCAAGCGAAGTTATATGCGAGATATTGGTGTGCTGGGTGAGGTCGAGATAATACAGCAGACTGCCCGCCGCCACAACCGCCTCATGCATGCCGTCCACACCGAATCCCTTGAGCGATGCCGTGCCGAAATGTTTTACGAGGCGTTCGGTTGCCGCATCAGAGGTGTAGACCCAGTCTTCAAGTTCGAAGACACTGCATTTGTGCGAGATATTCTCTTCGCAGAACTGCCGTGTGCCATGCATGCGCAGCAACTCCTTAGGAGCGATATTCGCTATCAGTTTGTCAACATAATCCTTGTCTCCCTGCGCACAGAGGAACTCTCCGGTAGAAAGGTCGAGAAACGCCACACCGACAGAAGACTTTCTGACATGTATGCCGGCAAGAAAATTGTTTTCGCGCGGCCGCAAGGTATTGTCGTTCAGATTGACGCCTGGAGTGACAAGCTCAGTTATCCCCCTTTTCACGAGCTTTTTGGTGAGTTTGGGGTCTTCGAGCTGTTCGCATATCGCCACACGCTTGCCCGCCCTTACGAGTTTCGGGAGATATGAATCGAGTGCATGATGCGGGAATCCGGCAAGCTCCACATATGCCGCCTTTCCGTTGGCACGCCTGGTGAGTGTGATTCCAAGAATCTCACTTGCCGTTATCGCGTCTTCCGAGAATGTTTCGTAAAAATCGCCCACTCTGAAAAGAAGAACCGCATCGGGATGTTTCTTTTTCATCTCGATATATTGTGTCATCAAAGGGGTCTCAGCTATTTTTGCCATTTAAGGAAACAGTTTTAAAATTTGCCGCGCGTAGAAATCATGAGCGCGTTTTCAATGAGGAAAGATATTCAGCATCCACACCGCCATGCCCACATATATAAGGAGACCGACCACATCGTTGGTGATCTGGATGAAAGGTCCTGTGGCGAGAGCCGGGTTGACTTTCAGTTTTTCGAGCGTCAGAGGCACGAGGGTACCGAAAACCGTTGCGAAGATAACCACACAGAACAGAGACGCCGAGACAGCGAAACAGAGCGCATAGTCCCCCGGTTCGGTCAGCATCGTGTATGCAAGCACCACGGCGGATATGACGACAGCGTTGATTATCGCCACTCTCAGTCCGCGCCAGATCTGGTTCCAGAACTCCTTCAGCTCAAGACGTCCGTTCGCCAGACCCTGCACCACAATCGCCGAAGCCTGCACACCTACATTTCCTCCTGTTCCTCCGATAAGAGGGATAAAGAAGGCAAGTGCGGTCACGGCAGCCAGCTGGGATTCGAATCCACCGAGAATCACGGAATTCACGAGACCGCCGATGATGCCGATCAGAAGCCACGGCAACCGCGCCTTTGTCTGAGCCCATACCGAGTCGTCGGCATCGATGTCGGAGGAGATACCTGAAGCGAGCTGGAAATCCCTCTCGCTCTGCTCGCGCACCTCATCCATCACGTCATCGACAGTAATCTGTCCTACAAGCCGACCGATGCTGTCTACGACCGGCATTGCCACAAGGTCGTATTTCTCGAAATCTATAGCCACATCCTCAATCGGCATGTCGGCTTTCACCGACACCGGATCTGTCTCCATCACATGTTTGATTCTGGAGACAGAAGGATGCGTAATCATCTTCTTGAGAGGAAGCACCCCCTTGAGGCGTCCGTCGTCATCTACGACATACACATTATAAATGTCGTCAAGATCTTCCGCCTGATGCCGCATCTCCTTCAGGCAGTCGGGCATCGAAAGATTCTCGTTTACCTTTATGAGTTCTGTACCCATAAGACCGCCGGCGGTATCCTCGTCATACTGGAGGAGATCCACGATGTCGCCCGCCTGCTCCATGTCCTCGATATTGAGGATGACCTCTTCGCGGTCTTCCTCGTCGAGTTCCTGAATAAGGTCTACGGCATCGTCGGTGTCGAGCAGGTCTATGAAATGACCGATCTGCTCCGGATCCATATTCTCAAGGAGTTTCTTGCGATCCTCCTCGTCGAGTTCCATAAGGACATCGGCTTTCTTCTCCTTATCGTCTATAAGGTTGAATGCCCATTCAGCCTCTTTTATGTCAAGGCTCTGGAAGAGTTCTGCGATATCCGCGGGATGAAGACCGGAGAACGCATTGCGTGCCCCCACTTCATCGCCATGCTCGATCATCTCTTCGATAAGCTCTATATCTTTTTCATTCAAATCTTTCACTTCTCTTGTCAGCTGTTGGAAGTTAATAGCAGTCAGAAATTAATAATGGAAAGAGGAGCCGCCGAGAAATTCCCTCAACAGAGACGTGGAGGGCACCTGTTCCGCCGGAATAGCCTTGAAAAGATCAAGGAATTTCAACAGGCGGTTAGCCACCGCATATTGCTTCTGTCCGTGTGGGACACCACGCAGCAATGGCTCCGCATAATCCTTCATCACTCCCAGTTCAAAGATGAGTGAGGAATTGAAAGTGGCGTCGGCATTCTCGGCAAACGGGAAAATCCACGTTTCCTCCCCACGGCGCACGCTCGGCCATCTGCGGAGCGTCTCCTCTGCCGGGATATGCCTGTATTTATGGTCACGCACCATGCGCCGCAACAGACGGTTGTCGGAAGTCGATATCCAGTTATGGTCATCAATGCGCAATGTGGTAAGTGCCGAAACATATATTTTATAAAGATGCCTCGGGTCTATCGTTCCTGTCAGCTCGGGATTGAGACCGTGAATGCCTTCTATAATCAACACATCGTTGGCGTCGAGACGCAACGGCCGGCGAGTTTCCACACGCTTTCCGAGTTCAAAACTATATGTCGGCAAATTTATCTCTTCCCCGTCGAGAAGACGTTTGAGGTCAGAGTTGAACCGTTCAAGATCGAGGGCATACAGGCTTTCGAAATCATAGTCGCCCGTATTTTTGTCACGCGGAGTGTTGACCCGGTCGACGAAATAATCATCGAGCGAAATCATCTTGGGCACAATAAGATTCGTCATAAGCTGAATAGCCAGACGCTTGCATGAAGTAGTCTTGCCAGAAGACGAAGGACCTGCTATCAGCACAATTCCCGCGTCCCCGCGACTGCGTCTCTCGGCAATCTCGTCACTGATACGCCCGAGCAGTTTGTCATGCATTGCCTCCGCCACGTTTATGAGGTCAGAGGTCTGTCGTTTTTCCACAGCCATGTTCAACTCGCCGACATTCGACACCCTTATGACTTTATTGAATTTCAGATGCTCCGTGAAGGCGTGATACATTTTCTCCTGCATTATTGGTATTGCAGGAGAGTCTGGGTTATCACTGTCGATACCCAGAAGCAGAAACCCGCTCTTGTAGGGACGCAGGTCGAAAACACTCAGATGACCCGACGAAGGGGCAAGCGGCATATAATACGAATCCGCCGTGTCCCCCAATGTATAGAATGGGGTGTAGAGATGGTTTACGGTCTCAAGAAGCCTGACCTTGTTTTCAAGTCCCTCCTCCCGGAAAATTTCAATCACCTCCTCCGTCGGCTTCTCCTTCCTCTTGAACGGCAGGTCCTGAGCCACAGTCTGCAGCATACCCTCCTTTATCCGTTCAACCCCATCCTCGTCAATATGGAACGAATGCCCCGAACCGTCAATCAAGCGGCAATAGTAGCCCCTTGAAATCGAAAGCTCGATCCTCAGTCTCAACCCCGGATACAGTTCCGACACCGTCTTATACAACATCATGCATAACGAGCGTATGTATATGTCGCGGCCTATCGCCGAGCATGCCGGCAGGAACTCTATGCGCTTCGGAGAAAAGAGGGGATAGCTGAGCGCCTCCGCCTTGTTGTTGACCAAAGCGCATATGGGCTTGAAACCGAGTTCGTGCTCCAGTATCGCCGCAACTTCGAGAAGAGAGGTTCCTCCGGCAACTTCTAAGTTGGCGGCAGTGTTCTCACAGAAGATTTTTATAGTATTCATGACGAAATATAGGGAGAGAATGATGCGTTTATTGCAAAATTAATAAAATATTTTGTGAAATTTTGGCTAAATCAAAAAGAATTATTACCTTTGCACTCGCAAAGTATGCTCACACCATCAAATTATTGATGAAAAAAGAGCACAGTTGCATACCGTGGCCCATTCGTCTATCGGTTAGGACGAGAGATTTTCATTCTCTAAAGAGCAGTTCGACTCTGCTATGGGCTACCAATTTATTAACAGAACAGAAAAGAAATTTTTAACAATGGCAAATCATAAATCGTCATTAAAAAGAATTCGCCAGTCGGAGAAAAGAAGACTTGAGAACCGCTACTGGGCTAAAACAGCACGTAATGCCGTGCGTCGCGTTCGTAGAATGACAGACAAAGAGGAGGCAACAGCCGCCTACAACAAAGTAAGCTCGCTTCTTCAGCGTCTCGGCCGTAAAAACATCATCTCAAAAAACAAAGCGGCTAACCTTTGCAGCTCACTCTCGAAGCATATCAACAAAATTTAAAATAGTAAAATCCGCCGCATGAAGCCTTTCGGGCGACAGCGGTCTCGATTTGTGTCGGTCCATTCGTCTATCGGTTAGGACGAGAGATTTTCATTCTCTAAAGAGCAGTTCGACTCTGCTATGGACTACATCCCCAAATCCATCCTATCCCCGAGACCGGCAGTCATTTTCGATTGCCGGTCTCAACTTTTTATCACACGCGATGTTTTAATTGAAATGCGCGATGCGTTGTCGTTCATTTCAATTGTCACGATTCCACTTCAAAAGACAATCACAGCAATGATGCATAAGTTATTTCCACTGCTTGCCTTGGCGGCTGTGTCTCTCTTCCCTTCGGTGGCAAAAGCCGAATGGAACGACTCTATCCGCTATCATGGCGAAATAGGGATAAATATCGCCGGAGGCGAACATACCCCATTTTGGCTGATGAACAATAAATACGGACTTTCATCTGTCGAGCGCAACAACGGATATCTCCGTCTGGGAGCGTTCCACGACATGGACACCACACGCCGGTTCACCTGGGGAGCGGGAGTCGACCTTGCCGTGGCGGCAAGATTTTCATCCGTGTTTGTTGTGCAGCAGCTTTATGCCGAAGCAAAATACCGATGTCTCAACATTATGGCGGGAAGCAAAGAGATGTCCGGATTCATTTCCAATTCCGATCTGGCTACAGGCAACCTGACTTATTCGGGAAACGCTCGTCCTATTCCGCAGGTCAGGGTCGGAATCTTCGATTATGCCGATTTCTGGGGCACCAAAGGATGGTTTGCCGTAAAAGGTTATATCGCATATGGCAAATTCACTGACAACCGGTGGATTGAAAGCTGGGTGAACAAGAATTCCAAATATACGCTCAACACACTTTATCATTCAAAGGCAATATTCTTCAGAGGGGGAAACACTAAAAAATTCCCTCTTGAATTCGAACTCGGACTCGAGATGGCGACCCAGTTCGGCGGACAGTCATACAGCAACGGACACGTAACCTATATGCCTCACGGCTGGAAGAACTTCATCAAGGCTCTTATTCCAATGAAAGGAGGAGATGACACCCCCGCAGGCGAACAGGTAAATGTAGAGGGGAACATGCTCGGAAGCTGGAACTTCGCTCTCGCATGGAAACCTAAATCCGACTGGAGCGTAAAGCTGTATTACCAGCACTTCTATGAAGACCATTCGATGCTCTTTTTCGATTATCCCTGGAAAGACGGACTCTGGGGCGTTGAGGCAAAATTCCCGAAAAACCGCTGGATATCCGAGGCTGTCTATGAATTCATCTACAACAAAGACCAGTCGGGTTCTGTATATTGGGACCATACTCCCGAGATCAACGAGCAGGTCAGCGGACGTGACAACTATTACAACCACGGCATATACAACGGCTGGCAACACTGGGGAATGGGCATAGGAAACCCGTTGATAATATCCCCCATATACAATGCAAACCACAGTCTGAGTTTCCTCTCCAACCGCATGTGGGGACATCATCTCGGATTCAAGGGACAGCCTCTCGACGAATTAGGCTACCGCGTTCTCGCGTCATACCAGAAAAGCTGGGGAACCTACGAAATGCCTTTCCCGGAAACAAAAACAAGCTTCAACCTGATGGCTGAAGTCACATACAAACCCAAGAAACTGAAAGGATGGCAGGCAGACCTCGCCTTCGGAATGGACTCCGGTCCACTGATAGGCAACAGCTATGGCGCCATGCTGAAAATAAGTAAGACAGGATGGTTGTTCGGACCTAAAAATAAAAAGCAATGAAAAGAAAAATATCATATATACTCCCCCTGCTGTGCTCTGTCCTGACGGTCATCGCCGTCACATCCTGCCGCAAGGCGCCTATAAACGGCAAGCTCGACGGTCAGTGGCAGGTAATGACAATAGAACACCTGACCGAAGGGAGGACCGAGACTCCTCATGTAGCCACATACATAGACCTGAATCTTCACGTGGTCAATCTTCGCAGGAATTCCGCCGGAGGCACAGTCGCGGGCAACATGAACTACGACAAGACCGCCTCCACAGTGTCAATGGATTTCCCTTACAATCAGGACAGCGACGGCTTTCTCGCGCTCCGGATGTGGGGGATATACACCAACCCTGTGGTATTCGAGATCATAAAACTTGACGGCAAGCAGCTCGTGATGCGTTCTCCCGCATCAATAGTCACTTGCCGCAGATTCTAACCGGATTCCGACATGCTTAAGGAACATATGTGCGAAGGGGTGGTGGAAGCAGGGTGCGACGAAGCGGGACGCGGATGCCTGTGCGGTCCGGTGAGTTGCGCGGCGGTGATTCTGCCGGATGGATTCAGATGCGATGATCTCAACGACTCCAAGCAGCTGACCGCCGGAAAACGGGAAGAACTCCGACGGCTTATAGAGAAAGAAGCCCTTGCCTGGGCTGTGGTGATGGTCGATGCCGAAGAGATAGACAGGATAAACATCCTCAACGCATCCATAGCGGGAATGCAGCGCGCACTCGACAGGCTATCGGTCAGACCGGGTCATATACTTGTCGACGGCAATAAATTCAAGCCCTATCTCGACCCGGTTCTCAACATGCAGACACCGCATCACACGGTGGTGAAGGGGGATGCCACATACATGTCGATCGCTGCGGCATCAATACTTGCAAAAACACACCGCGACGAACTCATGATGGAATACTCGCGCCAATATCCCGGTTACGGCTGGGAACAGAACATGGGTTATCCCACCAAGGCGCACCGCTCTGCGATCGCCGCTCTGGGTGCGACACCGATACACCGCAAATCATTCCGTCTCATTTAGAGCTTGTTTAAAACGCATGATCATCGACATTCATACGCATCGCCCTTATCCCCAGCCTGAAGGGATAATATCAAAAGCATTACGCCCCGACAGCGCCGAGACTTCAGAAATGAAGACCTGCCAGCTTTATTCTGTCGGAATGCATCCATGGGACACGCAGGATACGGAAGATGCCGGACTGTTTGCCAGACTGGAGGAGATTGCGGCGCAACCCAATGTCGCCGCAATCGGCGAATGCGGAATAGACCTGCTTCGCGGCGCGCCGATGTTCCGGCAACTGCTTGTGTTCCGAAGACATGTCGAGATTTCAGAGAAACTACGCAAGCCATTGATTATCCATGATGTAAAAGCGGACGATATCATATGCGGCCTGCGACGCGACATGAAGCCGACGCAACCCTGGTGCATACACGGATTCAGAGGGAAACCTGCCGCCGCCATGGCTCTGATACGCTCCGGCTGCCACATCTCCTTCGGCGAGAAATTCAACCCCGACACACTTTCCGCGATGCCCACTGAACGCATTCTTGCGGAAACCGATGAGTCCACACTTCCTGTCGAAACCATAATCGCACGACTTTCTGAGGTGAAAGACATGGATTTAACCGAAATCATCCGAAATAATTCAAAGAAATTTTGTAACTTTGTGAGTTAGACTCCTTCTCGCAAAAAATCCGATGAGGGAGCCGTATAAAACTTTCAAGGCTCTATGAGATTTCTCAGAATCATATTTCCTATAGCGGCGTCATGCCTGGGCATGACGTCTGAAGCATTGCGTCTTGAGCCGATAAAATATGGCGATTTCTCCAATTGGGTCAGCCGCGAAGTGGCTGAATCAAAATTGCTTGGCGGAAAGAAAAAGACGATTTACGAAATCGCGCCGACCCGCACCATGCCAGGCAACAACACCCCCTACTCCAACGAAGGCGGCTCACCCTGGGCAACAAGCAACGTCTACGCCAAAGTGGCGGGAGTCGTAAAAGCCTCGGGCACTGTGACTCCGGCTATGGTCAACGGTAACAAGGCTGCGCGCATGGAAGCCAGAATGGAGGAGGTTAAAGTCATGGGAATCATCAACATGGATGTAATGGTTGCCGGGACTATATTCCTCGGACGCATATTCGAGCCTATAACATCTCCGAAAGGACCCTATTCGAAAATGGAGATGGGAATACCCTATACCAAACGGCCCAAGGCACTCGTGTACGACTTCAAGGTGGAAATGCCCGATACCGACACAAGAATAAAATCCACGGGATTTTCCGGCAAGAAAACACTTCCGGGACGCGACAACGCCGAAGTTTATGTGCTGCTGCAGAAACGCTGGGAAGACAAAGACGGAAACATATACGCACAGCGTGTAGGCACCGGAAGGGAACGCTATTCCAAAAGCACAGGATGGACAAAACAACATATGTTGCCTATACATTACGGCGACATATCGAAACAAAACTGGTATAAACCCTGGATGGGACTCCTCGACGGAGACAAGGCATATTATGCCATGAATTCAAAAGGCAAACTGGTGCCTGTTCACGAAACGGGATGGGCACCCGCCGACACCACTCCCACTCATGTGCTCGTCATGGCATCGTCAAGCTGCGGAGAGGCATATATCGGCACCGAAGGACTGACATTATATATCGACAACATTTCCTTCGGATTCTAATCAACAATCTAAAACACCTGATTAAAAATGAAAATAGCATTGACAGGATATGGCAAGATGGGCCATATGATAGAACAGATAGCAAAAGACCGCGGTCACGAAGTGGTCTGCATAATTGACAAAGACAACACGGCGGATTTCAACAGCGAGGCATTCCGCAGTGCAGACTGCGTCATAGAGTTCTCGACACCCGATACAGCTGTAGGCAATATCCGCCACTCATTCGCGCAGGGAGTGCCTGTGGTATGCGGAACGACCGGATGGACCGAGGCAATGCCCGAAATCAAGGCTTTGTGCGATGAAGGGAAAGGGACATTCCTTTTCGCCTCCAATTTCTCCGTCGGAGTGAATATCTTTATGGCAGTGAACCGCTATCTGGCAAAAATAATGAACGGTTTTCCGCAGTATTCCCCACGCATGGAGGAGACACATCATATCCATAAACTCGATCACCCTTCGGGAACGGCAATAACCCTTGCTGAAGAAATAATACGGGAAAACAGCCGCATATCGGGATGGTGCGAGCCGGGAAACACTCCCGACAGAAAATGCAGCCCCCTTTCGGGCGACAAGGATGGTGACATATTGGAGATTGACCATATACGCCGTGGTGAAGTGCCGGGGATACACACAATCGAATGGGATTCACCGGTCGACAGCATAACCATCTCTCACAGTGCCAAAACGCGTGAAGGCTTCGCTCTCGGAGCAGTGATAGCCGCCGAATGGCTTGCTGACCGCAAAGGTTTCCACACCATTGGGGAAGTATTCAATTTCTAAGAAGCGACAGTACAATCCAAAATCTGATAAAGGCATCATATCATGCAGAGCGAATCATTTAAAGAACATATAAAAAACATAAAAGCCACACGCTGGGCAAGATTCGGTGTGGTTTCGGCGATATTTTTCCTTTGGGTAATATTGATGGGCAATCCCTGGCTGCTTTTCCTGTGGCTCATATTGCTCGACATATATATAACCAACATAATTCCTTGGGGATGGTGGAAAAAGAAAAAGGGACCGACCCGGATCGTGATGGCATGGGTAGACGCTATAGTTTATGCACTGGTGCTGATATATTTCGTATTCGCGTTCATCGGGCAGCAATACGAAATCCCATCCTCAAGTCTGGAAAAATCTCTGCTTGTAGGTGACCGCCTCTGGGTAAACAAGACTATCTACGGCGCCAGGGTTCCGCAGACACCGATACACTTCCCTCTCGCACAGCATACGATGCCACTGATCAATACAAAGAGCTATCTCGAAAAACCACAGCTCGAATATCACCGCATGCCCGGCTTCCGTTCCATCGAACGCGGAGACATCGTGGTCTTCAACTATCCTCAGGGTGACACCGTAGCGACAAAAATCCCCAACCCCGACTATTACCAGATATGCCACGAGCTCCGCAGGGAAGGAATCGAGAAACCGCTTGAATACATCAAGGCGAACAGCAACATGTTCGGAGAAGTCGTGTGGCGACCCGTGGACCGCCGCGAGAACTATGTGAAACGCGCCATAGGTCTGCCCGGAGAACGGCTACGTATCTCCGGCGACACGGTATATATCAACGGGAAAGCCGTTCCGGAACCTGAAAACGTTCAGTATAACTATATAATACCTGTAAACGGTCCGATTTCGGCGGAGAAATGGCATGACCTCGGAGTTCGCGAAGAAGATCACGGAGGAATGCCGTCAAGAAACGAAATGGCTGGATTCTCATATTATGATGTGCCGCTTACAGCAGCCATGAAAGCGGAAATAGAGACATGGCGGGAGGTTATCGGTCCGTTGCAGCGCGAAAGTCAGAGCGGACTCTTCGACCTCGGCGGAATCTTCCCGCTTGACGCAGACTACGGATGGACACGGACGGACATGGGTGAACTCTGGATCCCCAGACGCGGAGTAACCCTGCACCTCACCCCCGACAATTATCCTCTTTACGAAAGGGTCATCCGCACGTACGAAGGCAACGACCTCACCATGCGCGACGGGAAAATATTCATCAACGGCAAGGAACAGGAGTATTATACTTTCAAGATGGATTATTACTGGATGATGGGCGACAACCGCGACCGCTCCGCAGACAGCCGTTACTGGGGATTTGTCCCTGAAGACCATATCGTAGGCTCACCTCTGTTCATAATTGCCTCTTTTGATCAGGAACGCGGACTCTTCAACGGCAAGATTCGCTGGAACAGGATTTTCGCCAATCCAAACCCGGATGGCAAAAACATGCGCGACAAATGACGACGCAATATCCTTTCGCTCCATCGGCAGAAATATTCCGGACACTCATTTCCCAAGGAGTGTCCGGAATTTCAAAAAACAATGCAGCCCGCACCGTCATAGAGGGAGGAAAGATTCTTTCGGTGCCCCTCGAAGGGGGAAGCGCCTGTCTGAAACACAGAAATCCCGATCTTTACAAAATCAGAATTTCCGATCACGGCAGGTGGCGGCAGGAACACCTCGGGACCATAAACGCCATATATGGCAAATCACCATATTTTGCCTATATATATCCGGAGATAGAGAAAATTTATCTTGAACGCAGCCACGGAACCATAGGTGAATTCAACGAATCGCTGTTTTCTTTCGTAAAAAATTTCCTTGACCTTGACGGAGTGTGCGTATCGGCGCGACAGATGGAAACATCGAATCCCGGGCGACTGGCTGAATTGAAAAATGAGTTTGCAACAAAAGTTAACTTAAACAATTCAATATTAGAGGCACTATTCCGTTTAGGTAAAAACGCGGCATTCCTGTTTATTTGAAAAATTTATATCTGAAAGCTGTATTCAGCTGTCTTTGTAAGCTTTTAATGTAGTTAATATTCTCTGAAAACGCAGATGTCAAGAACCTGCCTGCATATAGTTCTGGCGATGGTCTTTTCCATCCTGTATGTCTCTCTGCCCTCAGCAGCTCAAGATGAGACACAGGGTGAGCTGCGCCTTAAGATAAAGGCATATCGCGGACACAAATATATTGTGGATGAATACGGCGATACCTGCCTCTACACCTTTATAAGGGATTTGAACGTATATCCGCCCCTTAAGTTCAAGAATAAGAAACAGGAGGAGTTCTACTGGCGGACAGTCAGAGACGTGCGCAAGACACTACCCTATGCGAAACTCGCCTTCTCGGCATTATGCGAGACCTATGAATATATCCAGACTATTCCGGACAGCAAAGAGCGTGAACGTCATCTGAAACGCCTTGAGAAGGATATTTTCGAGCAATACAAGCCTGTGGTGAAAACCATGACAAAAAACCAGGGAAAGGTGTTGCTCAAACTGATAAACCGCGAGACCGACCAGTCTTCGTTCAATATCGTAAAGGCATTCTTAGGCTCATTCAGAGCCGGGTTCTGGCAGACATTCGGCAGGTTTTTCGGCATGAACATGAAGGCAGGATTCCATCCGGAAAAAAACAAGGAAGACGCAATGATAGAGCGGATAGCCACGCTCATCGAGCAAGGAGCGCTATAGTACCGCCGTGTCAGCGGTATACAAAACGGGCAAAAAAAACAATGGCTTTTTTCCCGAAGAATGAAAGCAATGCACCCGCTTTGTTCTTAAACCTGACTTCAGGATTGATTACAGAACTTATTCTTTCTTTTTTTATCACATTCCAGCACCTGTTTTCAAGCCTTGTGTCATAGTGACCATTGATCGACATAAGACAGAATATGTTGAAATGCGCGCTCATGCGTCTGTCGCGCGCCCCTTTGTAAAGCTCAGGAGATGGATATGCCCCGTTCTTTGAGAAAAACTCCGCTATCCTGTCAGTCACATCAAGCACATCCGCTCGCCTGGCATTGAAAGTATGAAGATAACTGTGTGGATTCTGACGGTAGAAATATAACCCGGCAGAGGTGGTGACAACTTTGGTGAGTCCCGGAAAGATTCTGTATAAAGCATCAAGGTCCTCATAGCCGATGCCGATTGTAAAGGGGGATTCGGGAAGAATTTCCCTCCTGTAAAGCTTGCCCCATGCCGAATGTGTCAGATTTCCGAATTTCTGATACAACATAGCGTTCGTAAACGATTTGCCATCGTAACAACGGACCTGTGCGTGATTCACATCGAAAGCACCGTCTGTTGTGAACGAGACGCAAGACACATCCGCATTGTGACCAAGAAGAAGGTCATGCAATATACGAAGGTATTCGGGATGGACAGTGTCATCGGCATCAAGAAATGTCACCATACATCCCTTTGCGCGCGCAAGCCCCGAATTCCTTGCGAAAGACAACCCGCCGTTCTCCTGATGAACCACAGTTATGCGCTGATCCGCGGCAGCGTATTCATCACATATCAGCGGGGAGCCATCCGTGGAGCCATCATCCACAAGAATCAGTTCCCAGCAGGAATAAGTTTGCGCCAATACGCTTTCAACGCATTGACGCAAATATTTTTCCACGCCGTAAACCGGCACTATTATGCTGATCAGATCAGACATCACACAGTCAGAATCTCTTTCTCTTTTTCTGCAAAGAGCGCGTCGATTTTCTTCATGTATTTGTCATGAAGTTTCTGCACGTCATTTTCCGCATCCTTCTCAACGTCTTCGCTGAGACCGTTCTTGATTTCTTTCTTCAGTCCTTCGATAGCCTCGCGGCGCGCATTGCGCACAGATACTTTCGCATTTTCCGCCTCACCTTTCGACTGCTTCACAAGCTGCTTGCGTCTGTCTTCAGTCAACGGAGGTATCGACAGGCGTATAACCTCACCGTTATTTTCGGGCATGATTCCGAGTTCGGAATTGATAATAGCCTTTTCTATCTCCTTGAACATCGATTTCTCCCAAGGCGTGATGGCAATGGTCCGCGCGTCCGGAACACTGACATTCGCCACATTTGAAACAGGAGCCTGTGAGCCGTAATAATCCACGCGTATTCCATCGAGAAGACGTGCCGACGCCTTTCCCGCACGTATATGCGAAAGAGTATCCTCAAGATAATCTACCGCCAGCTGCATGTTGTCTTCAGCGTTGCTGAGATATTCCTTAACTTCCATAATATCTATATTTTGATTTTTCTTTCCAATAATGCTTTACGCTCATATCAGGAATCTGTTAGAAACTGTTTAAATTTAATTGTGAGGTTCATTGAGAGGATTTTATGAGACTCGGTGAAAACAACCATAAAAGACCTCAAGGAAACCACAAGATTCACTATATAAAAAATTTCGAATTAAATTTAAACAGTTTCTTAAAACCGCGACCAATACATCGCGGCGGTAATCCTAATATACCAGCGTTCCCACATTTTCTCCCGTAAGCATCTTCCTGAGATTGCCTTCCACATCCATGTTGAACACATAAATGGGCATTCTGTTCTCCTTGCAGAGTGCAGTAGCTGTAAGATCCATCACCTTGAGACCGCGTGCAAGCACTTCATCGTAAGTGATTTCATCAAACTTCTCTGCTGCGGGATCCTTTTCAGGGTCAGCGGTATAGACACCGTCTACCCTTGTGCCCTTAAGCATCACGTCCGCCTCTATCTCTATGGCACGCAACGCCGAGCCTGTATCAGTGGTGAAATAAGGATTGCCGGTGCCGCAGCTAATTATAGCCACCTTACCCTCTTCCATCGCCTTTATGGCACGCCATTTTGAATAATGCTCTCCGATGGGATGCATAGCTATGGCAGTGAAGACCTGCGCACCCTGCCCTATAGCCTCAAGTGCCGAACTCAAGGCAAGCGAGTTTATGACAGTGGCAAGCATTCCCATCTGGTCGCCTTTCACCCGGTCAAAACCCTTTCCGGCACCCGAAAGTCCGCGGAATATATTTCCACCACCTATCACTATCCCTATCTCGACACCCGCCTCGACCATTTCCTTTATCTGGGCGGCATACGCATTCAGGCGGGCAGTGTCGATTCCTGTGCCATGACCGGCAGCAAGAGACTCTCCGGAGAGTTTTAATAATACTCTTTTATATTTCATCATAATGCAATCATTTTCTGAAGAGATTTCCAAAGTTAATGAAAAATCGGGAATTATACATAAAATTTTATTAACTTTGGAATAATTTCCTCTCGCAGATGAACAAGAAGAAATAGACACTCAACATAATCAAATTTTTTCGCAAGACAGAATCCCGTATTCTTGGCTCCTTCTTACGTTTACTGAAATCCCTACCGACAATCACCGGTTCTTCTATATTTCCTACACCTACAATGGCAAGGAACACTCATCCCTGACCATCTCGAATGACCTGTCATCGGATCCAATCCAACCTTCGGGCATTATATAAATAATTTCGAATTAAATTTAAACAGTTTCTTAAATGGATTTGACAATATTTTTGTAATTTTGCAGTCTTATGGAGCAATTGGAGAAAATACAATCCTATCTGGGTGCGGAACTTAAGGAAATGAACCGGATCATCTCCTCTACTTTACACACACCCAATGAGCTGATGAACAGCATTGTCACTTCTTATCTTGAAAAGAAAGGCAAACAGATACGTCCTATATTGGTTATACTTAGCGCCAAGTTGTTTGGCAATGTAAACGAAGATGTGCTGCAAGCCGGCGCCGCCCTTGAAATGCTCCATAACGCATCGCTTATTCATGACGACATCGTTGACGAGACTTCGCTGCGCCGTGGTCTGCCGACAATCAATGCCACATGGGGAAACCATATAGCCGTGCTCGTGGGCGACTATTTTGTATCCAACGCCCTTGCCGCCGGTATAAAGACCGGTCATCTTACAATCATCTCAGCCTTGTCTGCTCTCGGCAAGGAATTGTCACTTGGTGAAATCGATCAGATCTGCAATGTGCGCGAACATCATTTCGATGAGCAAAGCTATTTCATGATGATCCGCAAAAAAACGGCATCCCTCTTTCTGAACTGCGTGAAAATGGGAGCGGAAGCCGCCGGCGCGACTCCTGTTGAATATTCTCCTATGGTGCAATATGCCGAATTGCTCGGACTTTGCTTCCAGATAAAGGATGACATATTCGACTATTTCCCGAATCCACAGATAGGCAAACCCACAGGCAATGATCTTCGCGAAGGTAAAGTTACACTTCCTTTGCTCTATGCCCTCAACAATGCTCCGGAAGAGCACAGCACTCTAATGAAAGATATGCTGGTTAAAGGCGATCTCACTACAGATGAAATAAACACCCTCATAGAATTTGCAAAAGATAACGGTGGCATTGATTATGCATTCGAAGTGATGCGCGACATGCAGAAGGAGGCTGATTCCATAATCGACCGATATCCGGATTGCGAATCAAAAAAATGTTTCAAAGAGATTTTTGAATTCATAATTTCCAGAGATTTCTGAACAGAAACCGCCAACACCTTGCAAGAACAGAGATATACGCTTAAAAAAGATGAGAAACTTCGCCACAAGCGTCTTGTGGACGATCTTTTCGCTAACGGAAAAACACTTTACGAATTTCCGTTGCGTCTTACATGGCGTGTCATAGATGCCGAAGAACTCGCCGGTAGCTTCAGGTCTGACATACCGGCGAAGGTGGGCAGGATACAGATGCTTGTAACCGTTCCGAAAAAGAAACGCCGCAGAGCCGTGGACCGCGTGCTTATGCGCCGTCGCATCAGGGAAGCATACCGCCTGAACCGTGTGCCCCTCAAGGATATTGCGGAGAATATCGACAACGCCGGGACTCTCTCGCTCGCATTCATCTATATGTCAGACAAGAATCTCCCTTACTCCCTTATAGAAGCCAGAATGAAACGGCTGCTTTTCAAACTCGAGAAGGAGTTGCAGCCGGACAACCGACAGACTCCCACCCCATGAAGCGCATATTTATTCTTCTGATCAGGTTCTATCAAGGGGCGATATCGCCGCATTTCCCCTCCTGCTGCCGGTATACACCCACATGTTCGCAATATGCCGTCGAGGCGATAACGAGACATGGCGCGATTCGCGGATCATGGCTTGCGCTCAAAAGGATATGCCGCTGCCATCCGTGGGGCGGTTCGGGATATGATCCGGTGCCGTGACATACTTTATCTACCGGATTTCCGTTTTTCTAAATGTGAAAGCTTTAAAATTCCTGTCGGTCATATTGATGTGCGTTCTCTTTGTCACCTCATGCGGGACGAAGAAGAACACGGCGGTGTCGCGCAACTGGCAGGCTTTCACCACCCGGTATAATGTCTATTTCAACGGCAAAGAGCACTATATCGAGCAGCTCCAGCAGATGGAACGCGACTATGAGGATGATTATTCACGCCGTTTGCTCACACATCCGGCGGAAGCACGCGCCGACCAGAAAATGCCTCAGCCTTCGGGTGATTTCAAACGCACCATCGAGAAGATGCAGAAGGCGATACAACTGCATTCCATCAAAAAGAAACCTGCCAAAAGAAGCGCATCCCCCAAGGAGAAAGCGTTCAGGGCACGCGATGAGTTCAATCCGTTCCTGCACAACGCATGGCTCACAATGGGGAAAGGACAATATTTCAACGGTGATTTCTCCGGAGCCGCAGCAACGTTCATGTATATCGCCAAGCATTTCACATGGCTGCCTGCCGTAGTCACCGAGGCACGCATATGGCAGGCACTCAGCTATTGCGCGCTCGACTGGAACTATGAGGCTGAGAATGTGCTTCATCTCGTGAAGCAAAAAGACCTCACATCTTCCGGAATCATGAACCTCTACAACCGTGCTCAGGCAGACCTCCTCATACGCACTGACCGGTATGCAGATGCCATTCCATTTCTGCGTGAGGCGGCAAGCCGGGCAAAAGGCACACAGAAAAACAGACTATGGTTTCTGCTTGGTCAGCTATATGCCCACACCGGAGATAAGAAAAACGCTTATATCGCGTTCCGCAACGCCGGAAAAGGTCAGGGAATATCCTACCGCGCCAAATTCAATGCCCGCATAAAACAAAGCGAGGTGTTTACGGGACGCAACATCTCCAAAGAGGTGGCTTCTCTGAAAGCCATGACCCGGTATGCGCGAAACAAGGAGTTTGCAGACCAGATCTACTATGCCATTGGAAATCTTTACCTGTCGAAAGGGGATTCAGCAAAGGCTGTGGCAAACTACACACTTGCCGTAGAGAAATCCACCCGCAACGGAATAGACCGCGCCTTGGCGCAACTCGCACTCGGCAATATATATTTTTCCAAAGGGGATTATGTAAAAGCCCAGCCATGTTATGCGGAAGCTGTGCCTCAGCTACCCGACAACTATCCTGACTACAAGACCCTCAGGTTACGGAGTGACGTGCTCGACGAACTTGCCGTATACTCCGGCAACGTGCAACTGCAGGATTCACTGCTGCGCCTTGCCGACATGACACCCGAGGAGCAGCGGGCGGTGGCGCAACGCCTTGTTGACGAACTGATTGCACGCGAGAAGAAAGAGGCGGAGGAAGCAAAGCGCGAGGCGGCAATTGCCGAACGCGAAGGGCAACAGGCACCGGGAATAAACCATAATGATGCACCTACCCAGGGATTCATCAGCAATGGCGACAAATCCTGGTATTTCTATAATGCCATGACCAAATCGCAAGGTAAAACAGAGTTCCAGCGCAGATGGGGTGCACGAAGACTTGAAGATGACTGGAGGCGGCGCAACAAATCCTCTTTCTCTTTCGACACAACCGAAGAAAGCGAGGATTCCGAAGAAAACAATTCCGACTCCACCGAAAAGCCACAGGAGGAATCAGGTGAGGAGAAAGACAACGATGCGAAAAACGCCTCTGACCCGCACAATGTGGAGTATTATCTGTCGCAGATTCCCTCTACTCCGGAAGAGCGTCAGAACGCCAATGACATAATTCAGGAGGGATTATACAACATGGGTCTTATTCTAAAGGACAAACTTGAGGATTATCCGGCGGCTCGCACAGAATTCCTCCGGCTTGAAGACCGTTATCCCGACAATATATACAGGCTTGACGTATATTACAACCTTTATCTGATGGCTGTGCGCGACGGAGACACTGCGCAGGCGGAAAAATGGAGACAGAAGATCCTTTCCGACTTCCCGGAATCCCCCTTCGGGCAGGCAATGCGTGATCCAAATTATTTCGACAACCTGAGGCGAATGAATCTGATTCAGGAGGAGATGTATGAAAAGGCATATCAGGCATATCTCTCCGACAACAACCGTCTGGTCCATGACCTCACTTCCGAAATGGAGAAAGACTACCCTCTTTCCAAAATACTGCCGAAGTTCGTTTTCATCGACGCGTTGTCATATCTTACAGAGAATGACAACGATAAATTCCGCGAACGACTCACCTCCCTGCTTGAACGTTGGCCCGACACCGACATGACTCCCATGGCGGGCAACATCATGAAAGGGCTGAAGGCGGGACGTGTGCCGAGAGCGGGACTTTCCAACTCCAGGGGCATGATATGGAGTCTCGGACTCTCGAACGATTCCATTGCGACCGATGCCGACGGTCAGCCTGCAAACTTCGAGCGGAACCCGGACGCACCGCAGTATCTCGTGCTTGCATTTCCACGCGATTCAGTCAATGCCAACGCTTTGCTATATGACGTGGCACGGTTCAATTTCTCTTCGTTTGTCGTGAAAGACTTCGACCTTGAGCCGATGAGTTTCGGGGAGATAGGTCTTCTGGTGATAAAAGGATTCACCAATCTGCGGGAACTCGAACATTATCGTTCGGTAATGTCGCGCAACAGTTTCGAACTTCCCGACGAGGTCAGACCCATCATGATCAGCAAGCACAATTTTGAACTTCTCCTCAACGAGGGACGTTCTTTCGAAGAATACTTCCGCTTCGAGGCAGAGCCTCCGGCTCCCGCCGACCTGCCGGAACCCACACCTCCTCAAGAACCAGAAACAATTCCGAATCCCGACTCCGATTAGCGATATGACAGACAAAATACTCTGGGCTGACGATGAGATAGATCTTCTCAAGCCCCACATACTTTTTCTTAAAGCCAAGGGATATGAAGTGACAACCGTGTCCAACGGGCGCGATGCGCTGGATGCGCTGGCAAACGAGCCTTATTCCCTTATTCTGCTTGACGAGAATATGCCGGGAATCTCCGGACTGGAGACTCTTGCCCTGATAAACCGCTCGCATCCCGACATCCCGGTGATCATGATAACCAAAAGCGAGGAGGAAAACATCATGGACCAGGCGATCGGCAACCAGATCGCGGATTATCTCATAAAACCGGTTAACCCGAACCAGATACTCCTTTCAATAAAAAAGAACCTCCACAGCCGGGAGATAGTGGCGACACGCGCTTCTTCAGAATATCAGCAGGATTTCATGAGAATCTCCTCGCTGATAAACACAGCCGCTTCAATACAGGACTGGATGGATGTATACCGCGAGCTGGTAAGATGGGAACTCAAACTTGCAGAGACAGACAATTCAATGTCGGAGATGCTTCTGATGCAGAAACGCGATGCAAACTCCAATTTCTGCAAATTCGTGAAACGCAACTACGAGGATTGGGTGACAGGTTCGGAACATCCGCTTATGAGCCATGAGATTTTCCGACAGCGTGTTTTCCCTCTGCTCGACAAGGGGGAGAAGACATGTTTCATACTTGTTGATAATTTCAGACTCGACCAGTGGAAAGTGGTGTTGCCGCTTGTGTCGGAATTCTTCAATGTGTCGGAAGAACTGTATACCACCATTCTTCCCACCTCCACGCAGTATGCGCGAAACGCCATATTTGCAGGTCTCATGCCGCTGCAGATAGCGACAATGTTTCCGCAATACTGGGTAGACGAGGATGAGGACGAAGGTCTTAATATACACGAGGAAAAGCTGGTGCAGACCCAACTCGACCGTTTCCGCCGCAAGGACAGATTCCAGTATACAAAGCTTAACGATTCATCGGCAGGCGAGAAATTCGTTCAGTCGCTATCTTCCTCCAGAGACATACCGTTGCAGGTTCTTGTTCTCAACTTCATAGACATGCTTTCACATGCGCGCACCGAATCAAAGATGATACGCGAGCTTGCAAACAGCGACGCCGCGTATCGATCGCTTACCGAGAGCTGGTTCCGCCATTCATCAGCCGTCGACATCTTCCGCAGGCTTGCCGAACTGGGCTACAAGGTGATTCTTACCACGGACCACGGCACTATACGGGTAGACAATCCGGTGAAAGTGGTGGGTGATAAAAACACCAATACAAACCTGCGCTACAAAGTTGGAAAAAACCTGAGCTATAATCCGAAACAGGTGTATGAGATGCATGATCCCAAGCGTTTCGGACTGCCGGCTCCTAATCTGTCAAGTTCATTCATATATGCGTGCAATGAGGATTTTTTCTCATATCCGAACAATTACAATTATTATGTGCAATATTACACCGGCACTTTCCAGCACGGAGGTATCTCGCTTCAGGAAATGCTCGTGCCGCTCGTTACATTGACACCAAAACAATGAAGCCATGCGTACACTCCTCTGTCTGATAGCCGCCGCGCTGCCGTGTGCTTCACTTATTCCCGGCACTCCGATGCGCGAGATCGAAGACCGCGCTGCAAACGGCGAGGAATGCGCCATATCAGCACTGCGCGATTCTGCATCAGCCGGTTCGCTGCGGGCAATGAATTATCTGGGGTTCTTATACTGGCAGGGAAAGGGTACACGTCTCGACCGCGATTCGGCACTCATGTATCTGCGGAACGCTTCAGCTGCCGGAGATGCCAAGGCTTCGGCGAATCTCGGGCACCTTCTGCTCGCAGGATCGCCGGAACTGCCGCCAGACACGGCAGAGGCTCTCCGCCTTCTTGATTACGCGGCAGGACGCAGATCTCCCTCCGCTTTACGGGAACTGGCAGACTATTTTGAGGGAAATCCGGGTGACTCAGCATCTGCCGGAGCAATAAAAAAAGTGGCAGACGCTTATTCGCTCGGCCACATATTACGCTACGATTATAAGAAATCAATCATATTCTATGACAGGGCAGCTCGTCTGGGCGACACTGTCGCAAAACGGATTGTTTCCGAGTTGCTTGAGATTTTTCCCGATGCACTCGGACCGGAACATTCACAATAAAATCAATATGAAAGTCTCGTCAACCGCCGGTATCAGGATTCCTATTTGATCGAGAATCTGAACGGAACCTCGGCAGTAGACTCCACGGCTTTACCGTCTTTTGATGCGGGAATCCACGCCGGCATTTTCTTTACAACGCGTATCGCCTCCGCCTCAAGGTCGGGATCAACCATACGTTTTACCTTGATATTCCCGATGGTGCCATCGGTCTTAACTGTGAATGAGACAACAACCACACCTTCCACTCCATTTTCAGCAGCGGCGGCGGGATAGACGAGTGTCTTGCCGATAAATTCCGCCTGAGCCTTGTCTCCTCCGGGGAAAGAAGCTTTTGTCTCTGCTGCAAGTGCCGTAACGGAAGCCACTGCCGCCATAACCAATACAAGTATAAACTTTTTCATAACAATTGTTTTAATTTGCCGAAGCCACGTAGGCTTTCAACAAAATAGTTTTATCCTAATATTGGACAACCGTCTCTTAAAAAGGTTTAAGAGACGGTTTAAAAACAGTTTCCAGAAGACGGTTTAAAACTTCATGTTTAGAATTTCAGATACTCATTGAAGAATCCTGCAAGAGCGTCAAACGGAATTATATCCTTACGGTCGTAAAGGCCTGTGTGGCTTGCTCCGGGAATTGCCATAAAGAGTTTGTTGTTGTCCTGACCCGGATTCACGGCCAGCTTTTTGTAAGCGTCACTGCCGAAATAAAAGGAATGTGCCTTTTCTCCATGAATAATCATTACCGCGTTCTTAATCTCTGCGGCACGGCTCATGAGCGGAAAATTTATCCACGGAATTGGGGATGTCGCATTCCTGCCGCCGTTTGAGTTCAGAGATCTGGGGTGATAGCCTCTGGATGTCTTATAATAATCGAAATAATCACGAAGGAATTTCGGTGCGTCTTCAGGAAGCACATCCGGCACACCCCCTCCAAGCTTCGGCGTACCGTTGCGAAAATCCTCCGTACGCTGCGCTGCAAGTGCCGTTCTCAGTTTGTCACGGTCTTCGGCAGTGTCCGCACTGTCGAAATATCCGTTGGCGCTGACCCGGCTCATGTCATACATTGTCGAGGCTACGGTCGCTTTTATGCGAGGGTCTGACGCCGCCGCATTTATGGCAAGACCACCCCAGCCGCAGATGCCAATCACACCGACAGCCTCAGGATTTACCGACGGATGAGTCACGAGGAAATCAACGGCGGCGCTGAAATCTTCCGTGTTTATGTCCGGAGAGGTCATATAACGCGGTTGTCCGCCGCTTTCTCCAGTAAACGAGGGGTCGAATGCCAGTGTGATGAATCCGCGTTCCGCCATTTCCTGTGCGTAAAGACCGGAACACTGCTCCTTGACCGCGCCGAAAGGACCGCAGACCGCTATCGCCGGCAATGAACCGACGGCATTTTCAGGACTGTACATATCCGCAGCAAGAGTGATGCCGTAACGATTGGTGAACGTAACTTTCTTATGTTTCACTTTATTGCTACGGGGAAAAGTTTTATCCCATTCCGGTGTAAGTTCGAGGCTTTCCATTTCCATAATGTTTTTATTGTTTTGCGATTTGATTGTCATCAATGAAAAAACTGCCAATAGAAGCAAGCTGATGTTTCTTTTCATATGTCTGTATATCTCTTAGAAACTGTTTAAATTTAATTGTGAGGTTCATTGAGAGGATTTTATGAGACTCGGTGAAAACAGCCATAAAAGACCTCAAGGAAGCCACAAGATTCACTATATAAAAAATATCGAATTAAATTTAAACAGTTTCTTAATCCGTATTGCAAAATTAACATACAGACAGACAAGACAAATAACCAATGTTACGCAAGAATATACCTCGATTACGGAATTTCACACATGCGGTCGACTGCCATCGTTCGCATAAGCGTCATAGAGGTAACCGGTGACCGTCACGCAGACCGTTGCGACGGATGAATCATTGGTTTTCCCGTGAAAGTTTAGTAATTTTGCAGTTTCAGCGATTTATGCAGTTTCAGTGATTTATTATGAAAATAGATTTAAAAGGACATGCCTCGATGTTCGGGGCAAATGCCATATGGGGTGTTATGTCTCCTATAGCAAAATTCGTAATGATCAGCGGCACAATAACCCCGTGGGTCGTAACAAATCTGCGTATTGCCGGTGCCATGATCCTGTTCTGGCTCGTGTCTCTTTTCATGAAACCGGAACATGTGGGGTCTAAAGATCTGGCAAAGCTCTTCGGAGCCTCGCTGCTTGCGATCATATTCAACCAGGGCTGTTTCATTACCGGTCTGGGAATGACATCTCCCACAAACGCTTCAATAATCACGACAAGTATGCCGTTATGGGCAATGATTCTCGCTGCGTTTCTTCTGAAAGAACCCATAACAGGCAAAAAAATAATGGGTATTGCCGCCGGAGCTGCCGGAGCGGTGCTTCTTATTCTCGGAGGCAGCCCGGCGTCCGGAGGCTCCTCCTCATCGATATTGGGAGATCTTACAGTGCTTACCGCCCAGTTGAGCTATGCCCTGTATATCGTGCTTTTCAAGAACTTTGTATCCCGTTATTCTCTTTTCACCGTCATGAAATGGATGTTCACGTTCGCATTCATATGTATAGTGCCGTTTTCTGCCGGAGAACTTGCCTATACAAAATGGGATGCCGTAACACCTATGGAGTGGGGAGCACTGTCATTGGTTGTGGTCGGTGCGACTTTTGTATCTTATATACTTGTCGTGATCGGTCAGAAACGCCTGCGTCCCACAGTGGCGGGGATGTATAATTACATACAACCTCTTGTGGCTTGCATAATCGCGATACTGTGGGGTATGGATACATTTGGAATAACAAAAGCATTTGCAATACTTCTGATATTTGCAGGCGTATTCCTTGTAACCATGAGCCGAAGCCGGAAAGACATGGAGTCGGAATAATGTCTTTAATCACATAAGTAAGTGTTGGAAATTGTTGCGATATTCTGTCGGCGACACTCCAAGCATATTTTTCACAAACCGGCTGAAATGAGACTGACTGTAAAAATTCATGCGTGCATAAAATGCGACTTCCCGGCTTTCGGTTTTTTTGTCGCACAAGGTCAAGAAAGCGAGTGAAGATATTGGCAGTATTACCGTTAAGTATTTTGTTCCTGTTGATTTCAGCGGCATAATATTCTGACCGACAGCAATCATTGATGTTAAAATTTCTAAACATTTACGACTATGGCACAGAACTTAATGAAAGGAACTTAGGCGTTCCAAGACACAATCAGAACTTATCTTGACAATATGGCAAAGAGTGACGCTTTATTCGCCATCAAATATGCCAATCGCACAGCGTTGGATTGCCGCCGGAGAGTCCGAATTTGACGCTGATGGTGTCGATAAGTATGGCTATTGTAATGTTGGAGAAAAGACAAAAAACAACGTACCCGGAGGCACGTTGTTTTTAATTATAGGTTGAGATATGATTTCAGAACATCGACATATTCTTCAAATGCCTTTATTCCATCTTCAGTGATTGAACATAGAGTCCGGGGGCGGTTTCCTGACATTCCTTTTTCAACAGATATATAACCTGCCGAGGAAAGCTTATCAATCTGAACACTAAGGTTTCCGGCAGTGGATTCGGTTTTCTCTTTGAGATACACGAAATCTGCTTCTTCCACATTCATCAGAATGGACATAATAGCAAGCCGGAGTTGCGAATGCAGAAGCGGATTCAGCTCTTTCATCCCTTTTTCGCTTTATGATTAATTATATGACCGGGAACAATCATCATTACAACCCAAAAGAGAATGAAGAGGGGCATGAACCAGTTGGCTAAAAGAGGAATCTTACCGGTCACGCAACATACCAAAACCATTCCGATAGCCAAGCCGACAATTCCGCCCCATGTAAGGGATTTCTCTTTAACGATAAGACCTTGTGCAATCTCAGCAAAGGGAGCGGCAATAATTGTATAGACAATCATTGCAGTCCAGCATTTGATACCGCCGATGAGTGAGAATCCGAGGCAAATTAAGGTTAAAACGATTTCGGATACTCCGAATATCGACCATAGATGAGAGGTGATTTTGTCGGAATAAGTCACAACACCATCAGTTCGTTTTTCACGACGCGCCATTATAGAAGTTAACGGCATACCGATTACGGGAATGGCAAACCACAGCCAGTTCCATACATTTTGCCGTGTGGCTGCGAGCAGTATCCATACCAGTATTGAACTAAATACAGCAAGGTATCCCCACATAAGCAGGATGTTACCGCTGCCGAGGTAGCGGGCTTTCGTGCGAGCAATCATCGAAGTTATCACTTCGAGGCTCTCTTTTTCAGTTAGTTTTTTATCTTCCATTTTACAGGATTTTGAGGGTTAACTTTAGGTTTATTTTATAAACCATTTCTCTTTGAAAAAAGAGCGGTCGCGCGATTCCGCTCTTTATTCGGTTGCTAAGTTAATAAGGTTTATAATATAAACCAAATTTTTCAGGAGATTTTTTTGAAAAAATTTTTAGCGCTTCCTTAAAATTTGTTGGCTGCATTATAGCCATTCATCTTTCAACAGGAAATCAAATAAGTCTGTGAAATATATACCGTTATCATCGGTATAAGGCATTATTTCGCCACCGACAACCACAATCTTCTTGAATGAATCGGAAATCTTCAGGAGAGATGCGAGTTCCTGCTCCCACTTTTCTTCGGACGGTATCGAGTACGCGGACTGAATATAATACTTCCGGCTTCCCTTGTTAGCGATGAAGTCTATCTCACGCTGTGAATATGACATTTTGCCGTCTTTCATTTCACGGCTTTCTACTATGCCCACATCTACAAGATAACCGAGAACACGCAGATGATTATATATAACATTCTCCATTATATGCGTCGGCTCCTGCTGACGAAAATTCAACCTTGCGTTTCTAAGAGATTGTCTAAATTTTATTGATTAAAATTTAGACAATCTCTTAGGCTCTGAATAAAGAGCCGCCATCGGTATAAAAATTGAGGCATTACTGAACTGATTCCTATTATGAAAGATGATAATTTTATGATAAACAAGTCTTTCGTTATAGCGACTGATAGAAGAGCCATAGAACAGCAAAAATAATCAATTGTTATGATACGCTTTTTTGATAGTGTATTGCCAAGAGGAATGACTATACATAATCCTACGACGTATCCGAATTGAGTAAGCGCGCTGATTATGCTTCCATCATACTCAGAAGCGTGGAAGTCGGAAACAATACTGCCCAATAGCGATTGGTTGTAATAACAATTGGCTACCGAGAAGCCGGTAGCCAATGCCATAATAATAAGAAGGAGTTTTGGTATCCCTTCATTTTCTTTCAAAACACAAGGCATCTTTTCTTAGAAACTGTTTAAATTTAATTGTGAGGTTCATTGAGAGGATTTTATGAGGTGTTTTTACGAGTCGAAGAGGGAGCATAGCGGGCTATGTGACCGATGAGACTCGGTGAAAACAACCATAAAAGACCTCAAGGATGCCACAAGATTCACTATATAAAAAATTTCGAATTAAATTTAAACAGTTTCTTAGTTTGTCACGAGCTTTAGTCCGATAATTGATGCAATAAGAGTAAAGATAAAAAACAACCGCAAGGGTGTGGCCGGCTCTTTGAAAAACAAGATGCCTATAATTACCGTACCTACTGCACCGATTCCTGTCCATACCGCGTATGCCGTACCTATCGGCAAGGTCTGAATGGCCTTCGCAAGTAGGTACATGCTAAGCACTGTGGACAAAAGAAAACCGGTACCCCATAAATAAAACTCTGTTCCGGTTGTTGCCTTGGTTTTTCCAAGACAGAATGCGAGGCTAACCTCAAACAATCCGGCAAGAAACAGCAATATCCAATTCATTTTTTATTTTTGTTTAAAGATTTTATCAGTTTGACTCTTATCATATAGTCCAACGAATATTTTCCGGCACCGGATACCCATATTATAATAAAGGTTGCCAAATAAATAAAAGACAGCTCTTTTGCTGAAAACGGGTCTTCCGCATGAATCACAAAAAATGCAATGCACATCGTGAATATCATAGGGATGAGCGACAGACGTGTCAGTAATCCAAATATCAACAAGACCGAACAAAACACTTCGCCAAATATGGCAAGTATTAAGGAGATTTCGCTGCCGACACCCAATGGATCAGGAAATGCCAGTGCCATTTGCCCGAAATCGTTAATCTTGGTCAGTCCGTGCATCATAAAGAGCATCCCGAATAAGAGCCTCGACAAAAGCATGGAAATGTCAAATCTTCGGTTCCCGGCTGAATCAGGAAGTAAGATATTTATCAATCGCGTCATCATAACTCAATATTTTGAGTGCAAAGTTACTAGCTTGGGATCATCTAAAATTTTACATTTGATAAATAATGCCTGCTTATAGGATTATTGTTAACTTTGCAGTCAGTATGGATATAAAAGAAATTATTGACCGCAGACATATACTCCCTGATGAATCATTGGCTCTTCTTTGTCGGTCAATGGAACTTGTTCATTATCCCAAAGGCCATCATGTCCTTGAAATAGGTAAGATCGAGCGGGATGTTTACTTTATAGCCAAAGGCATAGTGCGGGCATTCGCACTTGTTGACGGCAAGGAAGTGACATTTTGGGTTGGCAAGGAGGGTGCAACTATTGTATCAATGATGGGGTATGTGAGGAATGAACCAGGCTATGAGACTATGGAACTAATGGAGGATTCCACTCTCTATGTTATCAAAAAGGAAGTATTAAGCCAGCTTTACCTGGCGGATATAAACATTGCCAATTGGGGCCGCAGATTTGCCGAGACCGAACTTCTTGATGCTGAAATTCGAGTTATAACCCTGTTACTTGCGACTGCGACAGAGCGTTATCAAGACTTTGTGGATACCCAGTCGGAACTATTACAGCGACTGCCTTTGGGGTGTATTGCCTCATATTTGGGTATAACACAAGTAAGCCTGAGCCGAATAAGAGCCAATCTTGCCAAAGGAAATAAACAATAATTTCAGAAAACCAACCTTTCGCCATCAACAGGGATGAAAACATTACCACTATAATATTTTGAAGCCTCAGTCTTGTAAAGCCCTTGTCGTTTTTCCAAATTATCATCCTCGGAATGTACCAGAACCAAATTTTTCACCTTTGCCTTTTCTGCTAAAATAGCCACATCACGCACCGTATGATGATGTTTCTCGTATGGCTTGTATGTATCCTTATCTTCATACCGGCAGAAAGCGCCGCAGATTAGGGTGTCACAACCTTGAATTTTTCTGAGATTATCCTCGGTCAAAGATTCATCACCCAAACAAACCAGTTTTTCTCCGCAGCCAAAAGTCATCCTAAATCCGGTCTGAACGACATTTTTGGAACAGACATCGAAACATTCTATAAGAGTGTCGTTTATAGCCAATGAAGATTCATCAGAAATTTCCACTAATTCGATGTTTTTTGTAAAAAGTTCATAATCTAAAGCAAGAAAAGTCAACTGACATATAAGCCGCAACGCATTGCAGACGGAACTATTCCCATATATATGTAAGCTCCCACAGCTTTCTCCATCTTTACTCATATTGATAATACCCCTGATAAGCCATACAGCTCCAAGAATATGGTCTGTATGTGTATGAGTAATGAAAATATGATGTATCTCAGATAATTTGATACCCGATTCATTAATGGCATTGAATATACCATTACCACCTCCGGCATCCACAAGCATAAGTCCTCCATGACTCTTAATGACATAGCAGCTATTGTATGAATGTTTGGGGAACGCGCTTCCGGTACCAATCATTATTAGTTCAAAATTCATATTTTATGATTGAGATTTCTAATGTCTATCCGTCTTGCCTTATTATAACACTCAAATATGTTGTAATATACAGAGAACGTACATTACCCTGATATTATTTCCTGACTTCGTCATTGCGTCACCCTAAACGCCCAGATAGTCGAAAAACGGCTTCAATGACCTATGTTCGGGGGTCAGCATCATAGTACGAGTAATCATTTCGTCGTTTAATGGGAGTTTCAGTCTGATGGTAGTAATTGTCTTTGCAATCTTAATAACCGTATCCACACTCATTCCCATACCTCATCCTCAAAGTTCACATACACTATCTCATCCCATGAGTATCCTGCGGCAATCAGTTCCTGAATCTTTCCATAAAGGATATAGGATTTGCCGGCGCGACGCGCACCGACCAACACCTGACGGTCAAACCCGTCAAGTGACATTCTTCGTTTGATAACCTCATGACGCATAACCTCTTCACGGTTTTCAAGCATCACCTCTCGGAGAATTTCTGATTTTATCATCGCATCTTTGTCTTACTCACAAGACAAAGTTGGATATTTTTTGTCTTATATGCAAAACGGATGCTAATGATTGATAGCTCGACTTTATTGTTTTTCTCTGCGAAAACGGATAGAGGCGTTGGCGGGTCATTGACACCATCCGACCGCACACCGACTATGGAAGAAAGCTACACACCGATTAGCCTCAACGCCTTTTTGCACACCCGTCGTTTCAATATTTTGCGCAGGACGGGGAGATGGGTAAAAACAAAAAAAGCACTGAAAATCACTTGATTTTCAGTGCTTTGCGGCGTTTTGCCATTTTTGATTGTGACCCCGGTGGGGTATGTCACTATATTTTTATGTCCGTGATTATTAATCATTTGCATCTGACGATTTTTGGGCAATTCCCTATTTTTACACCGTCAGAATTTCATGATTTTCTCCGCTTTCAGAACCGCTCCAAGTAGAGTCTCCAGCATAGCTGAGAAAATCCGCTGATAATATTTCAAAGATCGTGTCCGTAAGAGTACGATATGCAAATTTAATCATGAATCCCCAACCCTACAAGACCCCAGATGTTAATGTTTTCTAAAGCCGATACTTTCTTGCAGAATAGTTGTCAGATTTCCGCAACAAACACCCAGTGCCCGGTTTTGGGGTGACCGAGCCAAGCGATATTCCATTCTTTCAATCGCCGTTTAATTGTGCTCTCTGAGCATCCTATGGTATTGGCCAATTCTACCCTGCTAATCGAAGGGTTACTCTTTATTGCTTTAAATATAGCCGCTTTTTGCGGGTTATCAGCCGTATTTTGCGGGTCAATTTGACCCTCGAAATTATTTTGCGGGTCTTTTTGCGGGTCATTTTCAACGTCAATCTTATCATCGTGACGTTCATAATACAGAGCCTTGCCTTTAAGAGTCAAGCCGTATCTTTGGTTCGGAGCATTGGGCTTGTCTGGCTTTTCAAGGGTAATTAGACCGGCGTCAATTGCTGGGTTTAAGTAGTTTTGACGGAACGTTGTCTTTGATTTGAAAGACATTATATCCCTTATGTCGTAAGATGTGAGCCAGTCTTCTCCGATTACTCTGATAAGTTGGACAATCGAATTTTTATATGTCCCCAACTGAGCTTTTACTGCGCTTCTACTGTACTCCTGCTGTGCTTCTACTGTACTCCTACTTGTATCATTACTTACTCCTGCTGTATCCTTGCTCGTATCATAAGGACGTACAAAAGTAGTTTTGACAATAATACCGTCCTGATTGAATGTCGGAGCCGGCAATCCTACACGCTCACATTCTCTCGCCATCATTGACAGACCTCGACCCCAGTGCTCGATAAGACCTCCGATATACATTACGTTGGCGATTGCCGGATTCGGAGGCATTGATGTGTTTTTGCGGTCTTCCTCCTCTCGCTGCATCAGTGCGTTTGGAGAAATCCTGACCGGAAAGCGTCCGGCATTTTCGATAACAATGCAGTCATCGTAAATCGCAATACCTACTGTAGCAATTTCATATCCCCACCGCATGTGACAGTAGGCGTTGACAACGGCCTCACGCAAAGCATCGTATGGAATTTCAAGTTCATCCTCACGAACTATTCTGTGGTGTGTAGTGCCGGAAAGATTGAGGTGCTTGAAAAAGAAAGCCATTGCAGCATCCACCAACTGAAAAATGTTTCCTACATGCTGCTGATTGTCAATAAAATATTGTTTGTCAGTTCCTTTGAACCGGGCAAGGCGTAATCTGCATTGAGGGTAATCTGAAAAATCTTTACCAAAGAGAACCGCCGCCGAATTGCAGACACTACCATTCTTAACCAGATTGAGTCGTGTCAACAGCGTTGACACACTGTCGTTGAGCGCGTCATTTGACAGTCGCCCCCGTCTGACGGCGCCATGAACCACGTTCATAATCATACGCTCGTCAAGGTCTTCAATCTTCAGGGTTGCATTGACTTCATTCTCCCACTTATATTTCAACCCGTGCTGATGCTCATGTAGCCGAATAAATTTTTCACGAGGCATGACACTGGTTACACTATCATGCCTGTGATACGGTTTGCCGTCCCACATATACGGTTTGTCCGTCTCTAAACCATCCGTCTGAAAAGCAATGATATACTTATCGGAATTGTCCAGTCTTGCATACATAGGCTGTATGTCAACTGCCGGATCAAATTTATTGATAGCCTCTCCTATTTCACGGGTGGTTTTGTCGCCAATTTCCTGTCCGATGATTTTACCTTTATTCGATACCCCGAACACAACGATGCCTCCGGAACCGTTGATCATACCACATAATGTTTCCATACCACGGTTAAGCTGCCCGGTAGTCTCCTTGAACTCAACGTCAACGCCTTCATGGTTTTCAGCCAAATGTCTTATGTAATCTAAATCAATTGCCATAAATTCAGTGGTATTACAGATGCAAAGGTACAAATTTTTATTGGAATTCAGGCTGTTTTGGGTCGTTGCTCTTTTACTCATTGCCGAAATATCGAGCTTCACACCTTCACCAGTCATACCGCATTAAGACGGACTGCAAAGGTGATGGCTGTCATTTTTGCACACCCGTCGTTTCAATATTATGCGCAGGACGGGGAGATGGGTAAAAACAAAAAAGTACTGAAAATCAAGTGATTTCAGCGCTTTGCGGCGTTTTGCCATTTTTGATTGTGACCCCGGAGAGATTTATCTGTAACGGGGTTAAGTCTTTTGTCTATCAACACTTTAGAATTCTTGAAAATCGTAGATGTTCCCTTTTTGCACACCCGGAAATTTCAATGTTCTTCGTATATCTACAACGCAAAAATAGCTATAAAAGTCTGATTTCAGCCTGTTTTCAGTGTTAAAAATTCCAATCAGCTGAATGGATTTACAAACTGAAATAGCCTCCTGTCTTTTTAGACCCCCGGTATTCTACAAAGCCCATCTCGCCCAATGATTTTAAGGCCCTTTTCACGGTCGCCTCACTTTTACCAACAATAGGAATAATGCTTATTCGACTTATTCCCGGATGCTCCTTTACAATATGGAGTACATTCTTTTCAACATCCGAAAGCAAATTTATCGGGTCATTTATCGGGTCATTTATCGGGTCATTCCTGTGACCCAATAAATTCGGACGTAAGAAAGTCACTCGTACAACACCTCTTTCATCAGTCACTTTTGGCTGTTGCAGACCTGCCCGCTCACATTCTTCAAATATCAGAGACAGACCTCTGCCCCAATGCTCGATTACACCGCTGTAATACATTACACGCGCTATTGTCTCGTTTGGTGGTTCTGATGTATGGGAGTCAAGTATGTGTGAACCGTAAGTCAGTTGAGTTGCCGGTATGTCCTCGGGGAGCATTCCTGCGTTTTCAATCTCTATGCGGTCATCATATATGGCGACACCAACCGACGCAGTCTTTCGCCAATCCATGTGCGCCAGTGCGTTGGCACAACACTCACGCAAGGCTGTAATCGGGACTTCAAGTTCATCCTTACGATACATACCCTCCATTCGGCTTGAGACAGAAAGATGCTTCAGGAAGAAAGGTGTGACTTCGTTGAGTAAATCGAAGATGTTACCCTCAATCTGCTGGTTATCGATAAATTCACGCTTGTCTATTCCACGGAAACAGGCAAGTCGGATTATGCAGTTGTGATAATGAAAGAAGTCCTTTCCGAAGAGCACAGCAGCAGCATTACTATACACTCCATTCTTCAATACCTTGAATTTTTCAAGAATGGCAATCGGATCACGGGTGTACGCTCCATCTTTCAAGCGACCTAATTCAAGAGCCTGACGTATTGCCCAATGGATGCGACTCTCATCAAGATCCTCAAATTTCAAATTTTCGTTAGGCAAAGTATCCCACTTGTATTTGAGACCGCCACGGTGCATGATCATACGCGAATGTTTATCGTGCGGCATGACGGATGTGACACTGTCGTGTCGTTGATAAGGTCTGCCGTCGTATGAATAAGGTCTATCCGGATTGTTCCCGTCAACTTCAAATACAATCAGATATTTCTCAGAATCAGTCAGCGGAATATATTGTTGCCGGATGTCCACCGATGGCTCGAAGCGACGCAGAGCCTCGCCAATCATGCGTGTAGTCTTGTCTCCGATTTCCTGTCCTACAATCTTGCCTGAATTTTTAATGCCAAAGATTACCATACCGCCATTGCCATTGATCATACCACATAATGTTTCCATACCACGGTTAAGCTGCCCGGTAGTCTCCTTGAACTCAACGTCAACGCCTTCATGGTTTTCAGCCAAATGTCTTATGTAATCTAAATCAATTGCCATAAATTCAGTGGTATTACAGATGCAAAGGTACAAATTTTTATTGGAATTCAGGCTGTTTTGGGTCGTTGCTCTTTTACTCATTGCCGAAATATCGAGCTTCACACCTTCACCAGTCATACCGCATTAAGACGGACTGCAAAGGTGATGGCTGTCATTTTTGCACACCTGTCGTTTCAATATTTTGCGCAGGACGGGGAGATGGGTAAAAACAAAAAAGCACTGAAAATCAAGCGATTTCAGTGCTTTACGGCGTTTTGCCATTTTTGATTGTGACCCCGGAGATTTCGGGGTTATTTCATCTATAAGCACTGGCTATCAAAGAGTTGCGAGCAAGAGTATAGAGCCGACTCACTAATGGCTCACTCCGCTACTTCAATGTTCTTCACCGTTATGACGATACGGTGATGCAAAGTTAATACTTTATTCCCAATCATCAAAGAGCCAAAGCGTTAAAAATCCTTCGGACTCATGTAGATAGAAATTTTGTGGTTCAAGGTTCAAGATGCTAAATATCAGTAAACCAATTATAGCCCCACAAACATGAACTCACAGAAATATTTGGCAATAGAGTTTTCTAACTATTCCGCAAAACAACCTTCTTTATATTACGAGTATTTATAAAATTAGTGATATTTTTCAAATCCTCGTTACTATGATAATAAAATACCCATTCGGCTTCGGCGGAAACACATTCCAAGAGTTTATCAAAATAAGGTAAATCAATTTTTCCCAAAGAATGTCCGATGACAATTATGCGTTGAACACCGGAGAGTTTGTTGAAAAATTGAGTATTTGCATTAATTAGCCCATTTATATTTTTGACATGGACATTCATTTCCGATATGATATCCGATAATGATTTTGTTTCAAAATCATTATCCGCGTCAATTGAATCGGTCGGAATTTCATTCAAATGCCCAAAAACATACTCTTCATCACATAGTCTTTTTCCATGAATATGACATATTTTATCATCTGGGATCCCATATACTTTTTCTAATGTTTCCGTATAATTGAATGTTAAGTATAAACATCCCGGATGCAACTGAAATTTAGGAATATTATCTATTTGAATGCTATTGACCCAATTATGAAACATTTGATATAGACGTTGAACCGCTGGGACAAAAACAGATTTAGCGCCATCTTCGACAGCATAAGCATATTTTTGGCCATCTTTGTAACTTAGTCCATTGGGAACACAGAAATTCATAATTTCTGTTGCCCTATATTCTCCCATAAAGTTCTCAATATCACTCCAAAAATAATTATTGTCATTTCGGTCATCCTCTGGAGCATACGGAAATAACAGACACATTAATGCAACAAATTGCTTATCTCCATTTGCTACAAGCCATTCTCTAAAATCGGCATATCTTGTTGGATAATTATGCGCTATATCAAATCCATTACCAATGACATATAAATTTTCGCTTAAATTATCATCTAAATTTGGGAATAGCGACAATTGCTTAATCTGTTTATTCATATTTAGTGATGATTGTGGCATGAAGACACTTATTTGCTATGTAGTAATAGTAGTGGTGCGATAAAAATCCAACCATTGCGATTAATATATTAGTATTTAGTCAAATACAAGAGTGCATTGATTTTTTGATTTGAATTTGGTTTATTAGTCTTGTTGTTCAGAAGCATCAAGATTATGAATCAAGGAAAGTTCGTGTTTTCCCAAGTCATCGAGTTTATACCGCGCTACCGGTTCGATAAGCTGGTAAAGCAATATAAAGGCGATTGGCATGTAAAGAATCTCACCAGTTACAACCACCTCCTTCATCTGCTCTTCGGTCAATTGACAGGATGTGATTCACTTCGAGATATTTGCCTATGCTTGGACGCCCACTTGAAAATCCTTTATCACCTCGGTTTTCGCAATACAGTGAACCATACATCATTGTCTCGCGCCAACGAAAGTAGGGATTATCGTATTTTTGAGGGTCTTGGGTTTTATCTTATTGGATTGGTTAGACCAATGTACTCAAAGGTTCAACTCTCCGAGATAACCATAGACAACGTAATTTATGCGTTGGACTCCACGACCATATCCACAAGCATAAAGCTCGCGGCATGGGCGTTGGGCAAATACAGCAAGGGGGCAGTAAAAATGCACACATTGCTTGATTTACGAGGAAGTGTACCTGCCAACATCCATATCACTGATGGTAAATGGCATGATAGCAACGAACTTGACATGCTCACACCGGAACCATTCGCTTTTTATGTAATGGACAAGGCGTATGTTGACTTCAAAGCATTGTTCAGATTCCATCAGTCGCAGGCATTTTGGGTGTCACGTCCAAAAGAGAACATGAAGTTCACAACCATCAAGCAGTTGACCATCCCCGACACGACCCCAAGTATCATAGAGGACTCTCGGATCCGTGTCACCGGATACAAGTCCTGCAAACTCTATCCTGAGGATATGAGATTCGTACGGGTATATGATCCGGACAATGATGCCATTGTTGATTTCATATCCAATAATTTTGAAGTCAGTGCATTGGAAATCACAAATCTTTATCGCCACCGCTGGGATATTGAGGTTTTCTTCAAGTGGATTAAGCAGAACATTGTCATCAAGAACCTTTGGGGGTTCTCCGAAAATGCTGTTAAAGTCCACCTTTGGACTGCCATCATATCTTATCTGACGGTAGCAAGAATAAAAGCTGATTATAACAGCGGCTATTCAGTTACTGAGGTGGCGACCTTGATTAGAATCTCTGCGTTGGAACGTATCGAATTGCGACAGCTTATAACCAAGCAAGACTCATCAACCAATTCAGACCAAAATGTCAAAGAACTCTCTTTATTTGATGACTTCTAAACTAACGCGATTTTTATCGCACCAGTAGTAATGTAGTAACAACTGTTACATCTTATCTATTTCTTGGATTTAGTTATCTCATCGGTCAGCAGGTGAATTGTTGATGACGGATTGGTGTATGCCTCTTTGGATTTTGCTCGTTTGGCGGCATCTTCAATCGTGTCTATAAATACTCTTTTCATTGCCGTGGAGAATACTCCTTTCTGATAATCCGCGTCTATGTTTTTCAGCATTGTAAGACACTCGGATGATGACAACTCCTTGTTGATATCCTTATAATGCAGCACAAACCAGTATTCGATGCAGGGATTGGAGAGCAGTAACACGGCTTCTTTTATCTTTCGCAAATGTTCCAGCATACCCGGCACATCAAGATCGAACATAAGAAATGTCTTATCCTCCGGTGTTGTAAACTTGTCACGCTTACACCTATCAATGTATGACTGTGAGATGTTGGAGTCGCTTACCCTCGCTATAATTTCCACCGGCACGCGAAAACTACGACGCAGCAGATCAACGTAAGCTGCTTCTGTTTTACCCTCGCAGAACACAAAGAAGGTCGGGTTCATCTTTTTACCTCTCGGTTGCTTCGCTTTTCGTGCCATAGTCAGATGTTCTCAAATTCGTTGATATACGGCACGGCATCGAAACGCCCCTGAAGGTAGGCTTTCTCCAGATCCATTTTCTCCCGGAAATCCTTGTAGTCAAACAATGAATATAAGTCGGATGAACCGTCATCACGCTTGTTGACAAAGAAAATCTGATCTTTGCGGAAATGTGTCATGTCAAGCAGGTGAGTGTTGTGAGTGGTGAATACCAGCTGCGCAGATTTGCTTGAATGGAATAGGCTTATTAGATACTGAACAAGTTTGGTATGCAAACTTGCTTCAGCCTCATCAAGAAACATAATTTTATTATTTTTCACAACATCCATTATAATCAGCATCATCTTAAATAGTATTTTCGTACCTTCTGATTCTTCAGAATTAAAATCAAAGGGTAAAGACGGATTGCTACGATGGTATGTTGTTAATTCTCCATCTTTGAACGAAAATTCCACTATATCGCTATCAGCGGCCTTCAACACACTCAAAAGTGTATTTCGGTTTTCATCAAAAAATTGTTCATATTGATTGAGCATTTCAAGGTACCGACCTCCACGGCCATATCCTCCATATCTGGAAAGATATACTTGTTTATCGAAAAAAGACAGGTCTGCATTAGATACCTTGCCTTTTATACTAAATATGAATTGGTCATTAAACCATCTATATATTTCTTTTGCTTTCTCCCGATCCATTTGACTTGCCCGGGAAATAAACAATGTTTTACGGGAGGTATTTAGTGCTACTTCTTTAGGCCTGCGTATAACAGTTGAAAACTCATATTTATTATTCTTTCCTCCTTCAATCCGCTCGTCACGCGAAAAAATCAGTGCACGTCTGCCCTTCGGGTAATAATACAGGCTTTCGGTTATTATTTCATCACGGGTGCAACTGAATGAATACTCATGTTCAACCCCGTCAATAATGAAACGTATATAGAACTCACTGGGAGTGTTTTTTTCTCCGAACTTGAACGGCTTGAAGCCGAAACTGTCACCCTCATTGTAGTTGTGCGAGTCGAGTATCATATCGACCGCCGCTTTTACAGCCTTTATTATGTTACTCTTGCCGGAAGCGTTTGCACCATAGATGGCAACCGTTTTCAGCAGTCTTTCATTCCCGACTGCAAATGTATTGTCGGCGAGGGCACGCGCCTCCTTTGTCTGGATGTTGGCAGCTTGCAAATCCAGAGTTATCTTCTCGTTTATCGAGAAAAAGTTGGTGAGAGTTATTTCCAATATCATTTCAAACGCTGTATTTGGAATTATTTTGCAAATATAACACTTTAATTTGGATTATAGGCTATTTGGCACGAGATTTTTAGGATTGCACTGCGGAAACGGATAGAGGCGTGGCGGCTCACGGTGTCTGCGTCGGTCGTGCCGTCAGATGGTGACGGTGATCCGGTGGGTCACTGACACCATCCGACCGCACTCCGACTATGGGAGAAGGCTACACACCGGTTTGCCTCAACGCCTTGTGAGGATGCGCCGGTGACGTCGCTTCCCTCGCAAGACTCCAATCGGCAAATCAGTGTGCCATACGCCTTCTCCTTATAATGAATATGAGCCGTCACGCCACTATCCGTTTGTTCCAGCCCACGGGAGCAAGAAAGCGTATGACGCCGATCATTACGCCCGGCTCCATGTACGGCGACATACGCATACTTGCTCTTTCCGGGGCCATTGCTTTTATCTCAACGGTTTCCATTTTTCTTATGTCTGTCGTTCAGCGTCACCCTGCGGGGCTTTGCCGCCTCTATTTTTCATGCAGAGTATAATCTCCATTCAAAGTTTATTCGCTCGAAGTTGATTAACACGACGGTACGGGGTATTCTTTGGCATTCGCGCAAAAAAATCTCCACAGCTCCCGGTGGTCGGTAGTATTTTTTTGTGCAAGTGCCGAACACCCCTTTGCTCCCGTCGTGCCGCAGGGTCAACGAGCGAACAAACTTCAAACAGCGATTATACGCATTAAAAAAAATATCGCCTTATGACACTGAACGACAGACATATTAAAAATACGAGCTTCACACCTTCTCCAGCTCATACCGCATTAAAAAAGGCGGCTAAGGTGGTGGGGATAGCAGTCGGGGCGGTTGTCGGGATTATTCTTTGGGCGATACTCAGACCGATATTCCGAGGTGTGGGGTGGATAATCTCAATCCTCACCGCAATAGGGATTATCTACTTGGTAATGACACTCTAAATATTTACGACTATGGCAACGAAAAGAAATTCAAAGACTTGGGAACAGCAAGCCAAATATTACGAAGTTGACAACATCGCCGAGTATATGGTGGAAACCTATATCAACGGCAACATATCAACATTCCGCAAGCTGTACTATGAACTCAAACCTGCGGGTCGCAAGCTGTTCATAAGCTGGCTTTTCCATACGGAACTGAACCGCAAGGAGATTGAAAAAATGATACTCGCAACACTCTAAACACATACGACTATGGCAACCACAAGAGAAAACAAAGGCACACGAGCCTTTAACAAAACTATCAAGGCGTATCTTGAAGAACGAGCCGAGAATGACGCACTGTTCGCAGTCAAGTTTGCAAACCCATCAAAATCAGTCGAGGAGTGCGTGACCTACATACTAAACTCCGTGCAAAAAAGCGGTTGCAACGGGTTCGAGGATGATGAAATATTCGGAATGGCAACCCACTATTATGACGAGGAAGAAATTGAGGTCGGAAAGCCTGTCAACTGCCAAGTGGTAGTCAACCATATCGTTGAACTCACCGAGGAAGAAAAGGAACAGGCACGACAGGACGCCATCAACAAACTCCGTGACGAGGAGATAAAGAAAATGCGAAAGCCTATCCAGCCGAGAATGACCGCCGAGAAGAAAAACCAAGTTGAACAACCCAGTCTATTTGACCTCTAACACATTACGACTATGAAACCGACAACAAAATTCCATAAAGACATACTCAAAGAGAGCCGTAAACTTCGCCCCGTCACAAAGGCGCAGGCTCAATGGGCGATAGGCGAATGTTTTGAACACTTTGCCTTCCGTGTTCAGAGTGGCAATACCACCTGCATGGACTGCGGACACACTTGGCACAGCGATGAAACATCGGGCAAATGCGTATGCCCCCGATGTGGCAGGGAACTCACTCTTGAAACCACCCGAAAGCAGAAGGCGAGCGGTAAGATGTATTTCAACGTGCTTGGTATGCACGGAAAATACCAGACTTTGCGGATGTTCGCCATATTCGCAGAAATGCGCAAGGGAAAGAAAGCCGAATACAGCATCGTGGAAATCGGTCAGTATTGGGTAGCCCCCAACGGACAATGCGCCGTAATCGGACTTAGACGCAGTATGAGTTACTATGTGGATTGTTTCGCATACGGCTCGCCTATGGAGATACGGAGCAAGGATGATGTGTTCGCAGATATAGCGATGGATTTTCCGATGTATCCCAAAATGAAGATAATCCCATCTCTGCATATAGATGTTATGGGCAACAAGTTCTTCAATATGTCACCGGCGAGATGTATAAGCCGTTTTCTCTCGCAGCCCCAACTTGAAACGCTGATGAAAAACGATACCGAGCAAGTATTCAAATACTTTCTCAACCGCCCCTATGACTGCCGTATGTGCTGGGCTTCATACAAGATAGCCAAACGCCACCATTACGAGATAACCGACTTAGGATTATGGTGCGACTACATCAAGATGTTGCAGACCTGCAAGAAAGACACTCACAATCCCCACTACATCTGCCCCGACAATCTTCGTCAGGCACACAACATATACCACAAAAAGGTCATGGCGATAGAGGAACGCAGACGCAGGGAAGCCGACATAAGACGCAAGGAGAAGGAAGCACTCGCAGAGCAGGAAAGGAGAGATAGTTTTCTCAAACTCAAATCCAAATTCTTCGGACTTGTAATCTCCGATGGCGAGATTGAAGTGAAAGTGTTGGAGAGCGTGGAGGAATTTATAGAGGAAGGAGATGTCCAGCATATCTGTGTAGGTACAGCAATGTACTACGGCAAAAAAGACTCCCTCATATTGTCGGCAAGGATTAACGGCAAGCGGATTGAAACCGTGGAGGTGTCGCTTGAAACCCTTTCAGTTATTCAATGCCGTGGAGCGTGCAACCAAAACACCGAATATCACGACCGAATTGTGAATTTGGTGAACTCCAACGCCCAGCTAATCAAGGCGAGAATGACCGCCTAATGTTTAACACGACCTGCGTCAGCAATGGCGCAGGTCACAAAATCACCCTAATTATGAACGTGACATTTGAACATACGACAGTAGTCTATGACGATAAGATAGCCGAGGTGCTTGTCGGTTTTGTGAACCATATTCTTATAGCCTACAACGAGGAAACTCTAAGGCGGTTGGTAGCCGACTATGCGGAGAAATCGGCACTTGACCAATACTTCGTATATGGATTTGGCAGACACCACTTTTGGCTGGCTCAAAAGAAAATCACCGACCCCGAAAAGGTTTTCAACTACCGAATACTGATTGTGAAATTCTAAAATACATTGATATGGCAACAAGATTAACTGTGAATGGCGTATCAACCACCATTACACCCGATACCGAGCAATACGAGCGTTTTATGTCGGCACACCGAGGGAAACGTATCCTTTTCTATCAATATGACTATCGTGCCACCGACGGCACTCTATTCAGCACCGTGGCAAAGACTTTGAAAGAATGTCGCCAACGCCGTGATGAATGGCTGAACAAGAAAATCAACAACTCTAAATAATAGCGTTATGGACAACCAAGTAGCAAAAATAATACTCCAACAAATCGGAGGGCGCAGGTTTGTGGCAATGACGGGAAGCCACGATTTCATCAACCTCGGCAACGGACTGAGAATGAGCCTTAGCCGAAACAAGACATCGGCTAACCGCCTTGAAATCATATACGATAGTGGCGCAGACCTCTACAATGTCAGATTTTATCGTCAGAGCATCAACCACAAGACGTTTGAGGTGACGACAAAGGACATCAAGACGATAGATGGTGTCTATTGCGATATGTTGGAGGGCATCTTTACCGACGTGACGGGATTATACACCCGATTTTAACCGAACATTTGCCAAGTCGTAATAGAGAAGGCTGGCGACCTCGTGATGAAGTCGCCAGCCTTGATTTTGCCAAAAATTTCGGCCGCCAAAAGGCGGCGTTGGTGCATTTCTATATGACAAACTGTCATATCAGCAAAATATGTTGCTTTGGCATACTATTTGCCTGATTTATAACTGACAATAGTGTCACAAAACCGAAAAATTGTTTTTTTAGTTATGGGAATCAAACCGGGACCCAAAAGAATTGCCAAATCTACTGGCAAACCAGATCGTCGTCAGAGGGATAATAAATCCACTCCGGGAAACACACCCTCTCTCAAGCCCCATATCCATAAAAAAGGGGATTGATCCAAATCTTTATGGATAACATTTCAGATTGCCCATACAATTGGCTAATTGCTGATTATGTGGGCGATTTATTTGTTTCCATAGGTCAAGATAAACTTTATTTGAGCATAATCTCTTGGTAAAGATTGCACACGATAAAAATAACAGTTAACTTTGCATTGACAATTAGTGTCACAAGTGACATAAAAAATCAATGCGCATGATTATTCAACGGCCTCATTATCTCCAAAAACTCATAGATTGCCGACACAACGGTCTGATTAAGACCGTTACAGGCATCCGGCGCTGCGGCAAGTCATATCTTCTTTTTCAACTGTTTTCTTCATGGCTGAAAGAACAGGGCATTTCGGATGACCATATCATAAAGATAGATTTAGAAAACCGTCGCAATAAAGAACTTCGGAATCCGGATGTATTGCTTGAATACATAGATTCAAAAATAAACGATGATGGGATGCACTATATCATGATTGACGAGGTGCAACTTGTAAGCGAATTTGAGGATGTGTTGAACAGCTATCTTAAAATGTCCAATGTTGATGTGTATGCAACGGGAAGTAACGCCAAATTCCTTTCCAAAGATGTCATAACGACTTTCAGAGGTCGAAGCATTGAGATAAAAGTATATCCTTTGAGTTTTCGGGAATTTTTCTCTGCCTATGGAGGACAACAGGAAGACGCATTGGACGCTTATATGACTTACGGAGGAATGCCGCAGATACTGGATTTTAATGATGAAGGACTGAAAAGCGATTATCTTAAAAACCTTTATACTGAAACATACCTGCGTGATATAAAGGAGAGGTATCAGATTAAGAATAATGAAGATATGGAAAATCTGCTTGATTTCATATCCTCATCAATTGGTAGCCTCACCAATCCGACCAAACTTTCCAACACATTTGAAACAGTAAAGAGGGAGAAAATAAGCAGGAACACAGTTTGCTCTTATCTTGAATACATTTGCGAGGCATTTCTCGCAGAAAAAGCCTCACGATATGATGTCAAGGGCAAAAAATATTTGGATACGCCCTACAAATACTATTTTACAGATCTCGGTCTTAGAAATGCCCGACTGAATTTCCGCCAACTTGAACCATCACACATGATGGAGAACGTAATTTACAATGAACTGCGTATAAGAGGATTTAATGTTGATGTCGGTGTCGTGCCGATTGTAAGGCGCAACGCTGAAGGAAAACAGGAACGTGTACGGCTTGAAATAGACTTTGTATGTAACAAAGGCAGCCGAAAATATTATATCCAGTCGGCATATCAAATGCTTGATGAAGATAAAATAAGACAGGAAGAAGCATCGCTACGAAATGTCGATGACTCGTTTAAGAAAATAATAGTTGTTGGTAGCAACATTATAATCCGCCGCAATGAAGCCGGTATTACCACTATGGGAATATACGATTTCTTGTTAAAAGAAAATTCTTTAGAACTCTAAAACATATATGTCTGATACCTTTGCCCTGATAATCGGGAATAATTCATATTTTGAGCCGTTCAACCTGAATAATGCCATTTTTGATGCACAAGCAATCAAAAATGTATTCGTTAATCTTGGATATGATGTTGTGGAGTATTATGATGTTGATATTGCTCATATCGTAGAAGTCCTTCGTGTAATTAAAGAAAAAATCAAAAATTACAAACATTTCATTTTATATTATGCAGGTCATGGGATGGAGTGCAGAGGTATTAATTATCTGCCAGCAATAGATTGCCAATTACAGTTTGCAGATGAATATTCTCTATCCCATCAAAGCATTGGTCTTAACGAGATAATGAAGATATTGAATGAAAATACAGAAATGTAAATATAGTAATCTTAGATGCTTGTCGTCAGGAAATTAATGAGAGAGGTGTTGTAGGAAACTCTTTTGCTCCTATAAATGCACCCAAAGGCACCTTAATTGCATTCGCCACATCGCCAAAAATGAAAGCAAAAGATGATGGCATAGATGGTCATAGCCTATATACAGGTGCTTTATTGAAATATATTGGCAGTGAACGACTGTCGGTGGAAACTCTTTTTAAGAAGGTTAGACAGACAGTTGCGTTGCTCTCAAAAGGCACTCAAGTTCCGTGGGAACATACTTCACTAATTGGCGATTTCTATTTTAACAAGGGGCAAATGGTCGTAGCAAAGAATTTACCTTATGCAGAAAATGTAATTAAAGATCGCTTATATAATCAATTAGATGAATTTGGATTGCTAATCGAAGAACTGGCTTCTGCTAATTGGTATAGACAAAATGCAGCATTCCCAAAGATTATTGCAATGATACCTAATTTGGACGCCAATCAAAAATTTATTTTAGGGAGGAATTTATATCAAGCCAGTGCAAATCCATTTAATGTTGCCAACTATTTTGAATCGCTTGGAAATAATCTTCATAGGTATTCTGAAAATGATGGTGTTAACCACATATTGAATGGAATCCTATTTGAAATTTACTTTGATTCAAATGGCGATTTTAGAGATGTCTTGAAAGCAGAGGATTTGGATTCAGTTCTTTTGCTACGAAAAGATCACAGATTCATAAAATCTTTTGAATTTATTAGAGAGGCTCTTTCCTCCTATTCAGACAGATTATTATATCTCCCTTCTGATGATGACACCCCAATTGGCATTAATATCGAAATGGATCTACATAAATCTAATGAAGACAAGCAGTATATCACTAAAATTTCAGTTGGCGATTATAATGTAACCCCAAATATAGCATCGCATATCTGGTTTACTGAAGAAAATCTAAAAATAACGCTTTCGTCACTATTTGCAATTCCCATAGATTTAATGAGAATTAACTCACAAATCAAGATTACAGCCTCGAAGATTAAAACGGATTGGGATTTGTAGATTATCGGTAAGGTTTCTACAAAGATTTGCAAAAACCTTACCGATATAATTTATGGAAACAAAGCGGCGAACTCGGTCAGTCGGCGCTGGTAAAGTTGTTTGTGGAATTTGCCTTTGTAGCGGCAGTGGGAGGTATAGGACTTAAATATGTCACGGTTGCCGGATTTCAGTTTTTTCAGCACGGTGGACTTGTTCACTACTCCGGGGCCGCAGTTGTAGGCTAATACGCCTAACAACAGGGCATCTTTGCCGTATGCCTTGTAGAGTGACACAAATTTCAACAGGTCTTTTCGCAACAGGGCGTCAGCTTGTTTCTCGGTGAGCTGCACGCCTCGTCGGTATGGCTCGCCGGGTAACACTCTATGACCATATCCGACATAGGGATAATCCTTTGGGCGGTGGAGCGTTTCAAATTTCTTGATGATAATCACAGCTCTCTCGAATGGCGGCAGATCCATTATGTTTATCTTCCGCCCGGCGGCGTTGCCCACCATGACGGTGAGCAACGCGAGAAACATCAGCAGGATTTTCTTCATCGGATAGCCGGATTTACGGGTGTCACAATCGGGCTGACAATCGTACCCTCATCACCGCTGTCTTTGCTGTTGAACTCGAAGGTCTGCTCCCACGGGGTGGTATTGAAGCTGTCCTCCACGACCACGAGGAATTTGTGTGCTTCGTCACTTTTGGCGGTGTAGTTCAGTCGGAATGTTTTACTTTCAAGAAGCACACGGTCGTTGTTGACCAGCACCGGGCCGTCAACGAGTTTGAGCGAGCCTTCTCCGTCGTACTGGAAGTAGCGTATGGTATAGAGGGTGTTGGCATAGTTGCCTTCGGGCTTTATCTCGAAGCGCAGTTCGATGGTCTGCCCTTTGGCAATCTTGTCAGCGTATGGCATGACTTCCACTGTGAAGGGATAGGACTGCTGCACATCGAGGTCGTCGGAGCAGGATGTGAGGCTGCATACGGCAGCGATTACAAGGGAGAGAATGGCGATAATGCCAAATGATTTTTTATTTGTCTTTTCCATTTTTGTGTCTGTTTAGAATTTTAGTTTTGTTGATTTCTTGGGGTTGAGCGATTGTAGGTAATCGTTCAGATCCTTGTGGTCGGGATAGAGTGCGGATTTGTCGCTCACCCTGTCGCCGAACTCGCGGCGCAGTCTGGCTACTGCGGCACGCCCGGCGGTATCGTTGTCAAGATAGCACAGTATCAGCGGGTATTCCGCCAAAGTCGGGATTGCTTTGCCGACATTCGCCACGGAGTTAAGCACAACACTGTCATTGCCTTCATTCAATCCGAGGCGTTCCGCCGAAAGAAAGTCGATGAAGCCCTCGAATACATTACACCGGGCGTTGCTGTTGGCGACATTGGTGATATGCTTTGGCGGATAACTTCCTTTGAAGAAGCTGTTTCGCAACTCAAATCCGTGTGCGCTGTTCTCAAAACCGATGGCATAATAGTTTTTGCCATGCAATTTATAATCCACCTGCACACAATATCGTTGTGCAATGTCGGCAGGTATGCCACGGTTGGCGAGGTAACGCAGTAGAGCCGGCGATACTAATTGGGAGATTTTCACGTCCTCAAAGGTCGGCTGCTCAATGAATGGCTCCGGCTTGTAAGGCTGTGATATCGGCATCCGCATCTTTTCGGCTATGTACTCCGCCTGTCGGATGAAGTCGGTGGAGTTACACAGTTCTCCGGCAAGAGTGAAGATGTCGCCTCCGGCACCGCTACCAAAATCGAACCATACATTTTTACGAGGATTGACATGAAACGATGGCTTTCTCTCGTTGCGGTACGGGGCATAAAACCACAGACCTTTGCTGTCGCGCCCAGTCGGCTCATAGCCGAGGTGGTGCAGAAAATCCACAAGGGATATTCCCTTGATAGCATCTATATCCATAGGCTAAAACCGCATTTTGCGTTTGGGTTTGGGCGGCTGTTGCTTAGGCTGTTCCGGTCTGCTGACGGGCGTAGCCGTCACATCACCCTCGGCTTCATCGCCGTTGACGGTCACTTCGTAAGTCTTGAACTCCTTAAAATCCTTCATCTGTGTGGCGATATAGAGGTTCAACTCGGAGCGGTTGCAGCTCCCGGTTAGCTCGTAAGCGAGATCATAAATGCCGCCATAGTATTTTTCGGGTTCTTTGCTGTCATACCAGCCATTCTTTTCGGTGTCCACCACCATAGTAGCGTTGCCACCGACAGAATACGGAGCGTTGTATATCAGAAGGTTGCCATCCTTTTTTATCGGCTCATAGCCGATCGCCTTCATAAAATCCTCCAATGGAAGATTATTTATATCGAGGTCTATCACAATCAATCCCATAGGTTTATTCTATTATGAATTTGACACCAACACCATATTGCATATGGAATATCTGCACATCGCTACCGAAAGTGAAACGCTCCTTTATATTTGCGGTCAGAGCAATTTTGTCTGAAAGGTAGAAATCCGCAGAGAGCGTGAGCGCGCCGCCATAGATGAAGTTGTCGCCGTCATGGAGCGTCGAACCGTCGGATAAAACCGACTTTCCCCAATTCACTGTTTCGTAGCCACCGAGAGCTGACACGCCGCCATATAGGTGGAAGGTCTGCGAGTAGTCGCTCAACAGATGGAGATTGTAGCCGACCTCACCTGTAAACTGAGCCACCGTGATACGACCTTTCGCGCCGTATGGCTTGTAGGTCTGGAGATACTCGCCGCCGAAGCTCCAAGTATTGGCACCGCCTTTATAGACGGAGTAGAACACTCCGAGAGAATAGCCGCAGTTGCGAGAGTTGCCGGTATAAAAGCCGTCTGCCATATCAGCCTTGATTTCTACCGTTGACATTCCGGGGAGGCATCGCTGGGCCATTGCCCGCCCTCCGAAAAGGGTGAGCATGGCAGCGATTATCATTATCGCTTTTCTCATAGGTTATTGTATGCTTAATTCGTCAATTATGTTGGCTCTCACAATATCCTCGTTCTCGACCACGAAAGACTGGTGTCTGCCGCCTTCCTTTTCGGCAATTTCGATAACGAGCTGCTTGTCATCGGGAATGGTGAATTTCTCCAGAGCGAAGACTGTTCTTTCGGAGGATTTTCCGTGTACCACCGTCACATAGTTCTGGGCGCGGAGCGGTTCAAGTACCTGCTCCTGCATAGCAGTACGCTTGATAACCTTCTTATCCACAATCTTGAAGCTGACATAATCGACATCGAAAGGAATGTTTGATGTGTTTTTCAGTTCGGTGTGGAAATAGAGAAGCCCGTTGTTGGCATATATGGATTTCAAGAGGAACTGCACCCCAAAACGCTTTGAGCCTATATGTTTGATTTCGCGCTTATTCTGCTTGTAGATACTTTTCATAATCAGCTTGACAAGCATCGGTGACTCGCTACCTAACTTTTCGAGGTAGATTTCCTGCGCATTATTCGGGCGGTTCACCGCCTCGCCGTCATGCAGAAAATCGGTCATCTCGATATTGAGCAACAGCGGCTCTTTGGCGAATTTCACGTTGAAACTATAATAGCTTCCGTCCTCGGTGATTACCGACAGATTTGTTTCCTGCTTGAACGACTTGAAGGCTGATTTGACGCGCAGCACGTTCTTCGCGCCGTCGGCTAATCCGGCGACAAGGTTCTCGTTGCCCAAGTCGCAATAGACTATTTCCGAGGGAAATATGATGTGCGTAGTCTTTTCGTAGCATACCTCCAGAGCGTGAGGCGGTATCATCCGGTCGAAGCCGACCTTGCGGGTCAGACCGTCGAACTTGTCACCGTCGGTGTAGTTGCCGCCGTACACATTGATGTCGTGTTCTGCTACCTGAGTGGCAACCTGTTCCGTGCCAGACGGCACGTTATTATCGGTGTTTTTAACCGACTTTGTTCCGGCAAAAGCAGTGCTTGCCATGCCGATAACGGCAATAAGCGAAAGTAAAAAGAGTTTGTAATTCATTGAATTGTGGATTTAATGGTGAATAATCATATGTCTTCCGGCTGGTGAAGCATCACACGGTAGCCGGCTTTGAGGTGGACTTTGACGGTTCGCAGCTTCTTGGTAAGATACTGGCTGACACCGTTTATCAGCCCGCGCCCCACATCAGAGGCAATCTGCGCCCTGGTATTTGTGGAAATGTTGATCGAGCTACCCATCGTACTGCCCATATTGGCACCTATCTCATGCAACGCATCACTCTCCATTGACTGCGGTATATTGATACCCTCCTGCCCGTCGGAGTCATAAACCTGCAACTCCACGTCATATATCGAGCCTTCGCACTCGATGGAGGTGATTTCAATCTCCAGCCTTTCGCCCTGCACTCTTGCAGAGCCGACAACGGTGGTGTTACGCGGTATCAGGCGGTTGCCGACCCACATAGGTTCGGAGGTTCTCAGCCTGACACTCTCGCCGTCAACCACACTCTGGTTACCGGCCACCACTGCGGCTATGGTATTCTTGGCGACCGCCCTCATTGTACCCACCGAGGTATTGAAGCCCCTGACGGTTGATGTCTGACCGAGCGAGGATACCACATTCCTGTTGACCTGCGCCACCGGCTGCACATCCCGTTTGCCCTTTTCTTCGGTAGGATGTGGCGGCGAATAGCTGCCGCCGTTGCCCATATACTGTGCCGCCAACTGATACGAGCGTTCCATCAGTTCCATCTCGTCGGGCTGTGCCGCCTGTTGCTGTGCCAGAGCGTTCTGAACCTCCAACTCTGCAATACGCTCATTTAGAGCCTCCATTTCAACATTGTCGGCTGAGGTATCCTCCACAAAAAAGTCATTGAGCGACGCCTGAACCTCCTGATACGCCTGCGCGGAGTTCTCAACGGCGGACTGATGCTCAACGGTATCGGTTGTAAGTGCGGTCAGAGTATCAAGGGCGACCACCGCACGCTGTTGCGCCTCCTTCTCTTTGGCGGCATCGGCGGCGGCATATTCCTCCGCTTTGGTCTTGATGCCGCCGTTCTCACCCTCAGGAATTTCGGTGTTGAAGGCATTGCCGACCTTGCTGTCATTCTTGTTGAGGCTTGTGTACAGCAGCCACAGTATCACTATGCCGCACACGACAGCCGCCGGGAACACGACTAAGTATTTCATCATCTTCTGCCGTTCAGCCTGCGATTTGGGCTGGAAGAAGCCGTTAATCTTCGCTTTCCACTCCTGCATCGTCATAGTCTGGAAGATTTTGAGGTTCATGAACGGGAGATTTGGTAACGATGTCGATCGGCATTATATGCTCAATCGCCACAGATTTTTGCGCTTTGCCCAGACCTATCCTGTAACAGGCGTGACCGAACACGAAGAAGGCGGTAAGCACAAACACGGTCAGCATCAGCGACACGACAGTAAGCCGTTGTTTCTGGGGAATTGACTCGCACGCTCCTTTCAGGCGCGTTGTGAGCCTCCCTTTCGGGGTGCGCCACATATTGTTATATATGGCGGAGAATATTGATTTAATCTTTGTCATAATTGAATTATCGTTTTACGGTTGAAATATCCTTGTTCTCAAGTATTGTGAAGCCTTCGATGATGAAGCCGTTGGGATTGTCGTCGGAGCGTGAGGCGTTGGAGAGGCGGCACTGCGTCACCAGTGTACGCTCTGTAACATTGCTTTCGCGGATAATCATTTGTCGGGCATAGGTTTTAGCGATGTACGGATAGTTGTTGAAATCGCACACCACACTGTCCACTTGCAGCACTTGGTTGATGTTGCCGGCGATGATACGGTTGTAGTAACCCTTCTCCGAGAAATCGGTGTAGTAGTTGTATGCCGACTTGTCCGACAGTATAAGGGCGCGGTTGATGTTATGCTCAATCGCCGATTTGTCGGGCGACAGAGTGAAAAACAGTTCATGGAAGCGTCGCACATGTTCACGGGCTTCCGCCGGGCGGTTCTGCTCCATGTCCTGCGACAAGGCGAGCATAAGACTCTTGCCGTTGTCAAGAACATAGATTTTTTCCCTCTGCCTTTCAGCGAAATTGAACACGCAGATCAGAGCCACCGACACCACCACGGCACACATCGCCACAAACACAATACCAAACAGCCGTATCTGGCGGAACGAGGTTTCGATGTTTTTAAGTGATTTGAATTGCATTTGAATGTCGTTTGAATATTATTTAAGCAATTTGCCTGCGTTGCCCGCGACATTTCCGGCGACCGCGCCTCCGACACTTGCCGCACCAGAACCGACCTGCATCGCGGTGGTGTTGACAGCACGGTTATAGTTTCCGGCACCTCCGGCTTGTATTATCCAGCCCGCCACAGTTGGAATCGTGAAGTATCCTATAATGCCGATTATCATAAAAATGACATAGCAAGTATTTGAGCTGTCGAGGTTTGCGTTGGGGTTGTTTGTCAGTTCCGAAATGTCGTTCTGCAACATCAGCACCTGTATTTTCGCAAGGATTGTCGAAAATAGGTCTGCCACCGGCAGCCACAGATAAGTCTGGATATATCGTTGTATCCACTGGGTCAGCGTTGACTGGAAGCCATCCCAAACGGAAAGAGCGAAGGCGACCGGGCCGAGAATTGACAGCACGATAAGGAAGAATGTGCGGATAGTGTCAATCGTGAGTGAGGCAGCCTGAAAAAGCATCTCTAACAACTCTCTGAAAAAGTTTTGAATAGCTTTTTTGACTTTGTACATTCCCCGCTCGATATACATTCCGGCGGCTGTGCCTATCTCCGTCACGCCTAATTCGTCTATCTGTCTGTCAAACTCGGCATCATCGACAAGGTAGGCTGTTGACGGGTCATTCATCATCGCCTCATACTCCAGCCTGTCTTTCTCCTCGCGGTATTTCTGCATATCGAGTGTCTGCCCTTCAAGCATAGAGGCTGTACCCTGCACAATCGGCGACATCACAGAGTTGATGGTGCCGAGTACCACCGACGGGAAAAACATTATACAGAAGCCTATCACGAACGGACGTAGCAGCGGAAACACATCAATCGGCTCTGCGGCGGCAAGTGACCGCCAGATGCGATAGGCAACGAAGAACAACGCGCCCAATCCGGCTATCGCCTGAGCCACACCCGCCATATCCTCACATAGAGGCATCATCTCGTCATAGAGCGAGCGCAGTATGGTGTGGAGGTTGTTGAAATCTATTGATAACGCTATCATATTTTTTTAATTATGATTATTACGATTACCAGTATTTTTCAGACCCGTCGCCATAGAGAGCCACCACACGCTGTGTATCAGCCTTCTTTTTGGCACGCAGGTATGACACGCTTATATTCTTGTTGGTGTAATATGCCGTCAGGTTCTTCAGCCTTTTCATCTCCTTGTAACAGTCATCGACCACATCCATACGGTCTTTGTCGGTCATACTCAATGTAGTGATATTGACTACCTGTTTCAAGTCGCCGAGTACGCCGTTGGCTTCTTCGAGAATACGGGTGTAGCCGGAGGCGATTGCCGAGAGTTCAGCCGATGTGAAGTTCGGATCGGTCAGCATCTTCTGGAAATTATTGACGTAATAGCCGGAGATATTGCCGAGCATCAGGATTGTCTGCTGCACCTTGCGGGCATCACGGACAAGGTTGTTGACCGATTGCAGTGCGTCATAATATTTCTTAGCCTGCTGGTAAATTTTCACGGTTTCCTGAAAATTTTTGACCATGTGCGTAGCCGTCTGTGACTCCTGAACGAGTGATTTGGAGTTGTTTACGATGGACTGGGCGATGTTGGACGGGTCTATGACCGTCCATTGGGCGGAAGCCCTGCCCGTGCCTAACATCTGGCACAGGGCAATAAGAGGGATTAAAAACTTGAGTTGCTTCATTTGATTGCGGATTAAAAGTGGTGGATTTATCGTATTCTGTGAGCCATGCTTATAATAGCTCTAATCATGGCGAGAATAATTGTCAGGAGGAGGCCGAGGCAGAAAGATACTCCTGAAAAAATGCCTATTAAGACGTATTTCACTTTCATACATTATTTCTCTCTCCTTTCGTTGGCTAACTGTTTGATTGCGGCTTCGATGTCGCCGCCGAGCTGACGGGCGCGGTCAAGGACTTGGATTTTCTCCGTTTCCTCGGTAGTGTAACACAGGTATTCCTCCGGTGATACCTCCGTGGCATAGACAGCGGACTGCGTTCCGCCCAGCCCGATCCATACCTCTTTGTAGAGCCGGTTGGGGCTGTTTGCCATATTGATACTGAGTATCTGCGCCTTTTCCTTGTCGGTCAGACCGAGCAGCTCCTGTATCTGGTCAAAGCGGTTCATATATTTCCGCTGATCCAGAAGGATTTTACAGTCTGAGTTGTTGATGATGGTTTCCTTGACAATGGGCGACGAGATAATATCGTCCACTTCCTGAGTGACAACCACCGCCTCGCCAAAGTATTTACGCACCGTCTTGAACATATAGCGCATATACTCAGCCATGTTTGCGGTTGACAACGCCTTCCAAGCCTCCTCGCATATAAGAAGTTTTCGCACGCCTTTCAACCGGCGCATCTTGTTGATGAAGGCTTCCATGATGATAATTGTCACCACAGGGAACAGGTCTTTGTTGTCGCGTATGGCGTCTATCTCGAACACGACGAAACGCTTGCTTAGCAGGTCGATATTCTCTTTGGAATTGAGAAGGAAGTCAAACCGGCCTCCGTGGTAATACTGGCGCAGGGTTGTCAAGAAGTTGTCGATGTCGAAATCCTGTTTGTAGATGGGGATAGGACGTTGTGCCATTTCAGCACGGTAATCGTCGCGCATAAACTCATAAAAGGAATTGAAGCATGGCACGATGTTCTTATCACGTTTCATCTTGTCAAGAAACATCGACAGCGCAGAGCCAAGCTCACCGGATTCGGTCTTTGTCACGCGGTCGTCCTCCGACTTCCACAGCGTCAGCAGCAGGGTCTTGATCGAGTCTTTCTTCTCCACATCGAACACCCCGTCATCTGTGAAAAACGGATTGAAAGAAATCGGCTTTTCCTCGGTGTAGGTATAATAGATACCGTCCTCGCCGTGCGTCTTGTTGTGGATCAGATTGCACAGCCCTTCGTATGAATTGCCGGTGTCAATCAGGAGGATATGCGCGCCCTGCTCATAATATTGGCGCACCAGATGGTTGGTAAAGAAAGACTTTCCGCTACCCGACGGGCCCAGTATGAACTTGTTGCGGTTGGTGGTGATACCGCGTTTCATAGGCTCATCACTTATATCCAGATGGATAGGTTTCCCGGTCAGTCTATCGACCATCTTTATTCCGAATGGCGAGAGAGAAGAGCGGTAGTTTGTTTCAGCGGTGAAGAAACAAACAGCGGGTTCTATGAAAGTGTAAAAACTCTCCTCGGCAGGGAAATCAGCCTCATTTCCGGGCATAGCCGACCAGAACAGTGTCGGGCAGTCAATGGTGTTGTGACGGGGCATACACCCCATTGTGGCGAGCTGACTTCCGACATCGTTCTTAATCCTGCGCAGTTCCTCTGCATCGTCGCTCCACGCCATTATATTGCAGTGGCAGCGCACAGAGGTAAGACCATAGCTGTGAGCCTCGTTCAGATAGCGGTCTATCCACTCTTTGTTTATGGCATTGCTTCGGCTATACCTTGAAAGACTGTTCATATTTCGGGCTGTCTTCTCGAACTTCGCCAGATTCTCGTCGTGGTCGTCAATCAGTATATACTGGTTGTAGATATGGTTGCACGGCAGAAGCAGACCAACGGGAGAGGCGAAGCTCAATCTGCAATCCGAGCGGTCAGTCGATAACCGCTCATAACGGTTATCAGTGCTGACCTTTCCGGGCAGATCATCAGTATCTGAAAGTGTATGCAGGCACAGCATCTTGTCGCCGATACGCATTTCTTTCGGTGACAGGTCGATATCCTCCAGACAGTTGACATCTCCCATCGACAGTGACAGATACTTTTCTATGATACCGGAAGTTGTGTCTGTACCGATTATCTCATCGTCACCTATACGGCGCAGCGAGATATAGCCGGTGTCGTTGATAATGCGCTCGAACTGCCCGACAGCTTCCATGAAGCCCACAATCATCTCGTGATTGAGTTCCTTCGGTGTTATACGCCCACGGCAGAGGGTGGAGAAATTCGACTGCTGTCGCATACGCTCCTTTGTGGTCTTTGTCAGGAACAGGTAGCACTTGTGGGCGAGGTATGGACGCTCGTTGAAATGGCGTTCAAAACTGCGGTCAAGAAAACTCAAATTATCTTTTTGCAGTTCCGGCTTATAGTTCTCAGACACAAACCAGTCCTGCTTGTGCGCCACCGAATAATGCGGCAGCACTTTGATCGCCTTGCACCATGCGGCGTGCATGGCTTCGTATTCCTGCGATGTTACGGTGAACAGTTCCGGGAGGCTGACCTCGAAGGCCACCGTTATATCGGCGTCCTTCGAGATGATGCAACCGTGTTCCACGGCGAGCAACGGCAGTTTGCTTTCCAGCGTTGTGGCTTTCAGTGTATTTCTCATTTGCGACCTCCCTTCATTATACTGCGCACACGCAGACGGTTGATGATATAGCGGGGACGGTACTTCACCGAGGTGAGTTTCATAAGACCGTACTGCCCGTACTTGCCGTTAAGGTGGAAGGTGTACCATACCAGAGCCGACGCGCTCACGGCACCGAAGCCTATGCACAGACCCTGCTGTACACCGCACATATAGAGTACCACGAACAGAATGAAATCGGTTATCAGACCTCCGGCGAAGATGAAAAGGTACTGAGCTTTCAGCCCCTTGTATTCCACCGTCCTGCCTATGCCCTTGTTGATAGGATATTCCATTGGCGTGGCGGGATTAGAGGAAGAACGAGCGCAGGATTGTGGCGGCTACCACGAGGAATATACAGGCACCGAACCAAGAGGCGGCGGTTTTCGATGTGTCGGGATCGCCGGAGCTGAACTTTCCATAGACCTTGACACCGCCGATAAGACCCACCACCGCGCCGATGGCATAGATCAGTTTCGTGGCGGGGTCGAAATAGGAGGTCATCATCGAGGTAGCCTCGTTGATACCCGCCAGACCGTTGCCGGCGGCGTAGAGGTTGGCTGCACACAGAAGGAGCGTGAGCATCATCGCCATAGGGCGACGCATACCGGGAGCGTTCATAAACGCTACGATACTGTCATAGAGCTTTTTGAGGGATTTTGTCATAAATTTTATTTTTAGGATGGATTGTGGATTTGGATAGTGGTGGTCAGTGGAGAATATTGAAGTCGATAGCGTCAATGCCGGTTGTGTCTATGTCAGCATGGAACACGATTTTCTTTTTCGGCTTCGCTTCCTCCGGGTTTGAGGGTGGAGTGTCAGCAGTATTATTCTCCCCCGGAATTTCGGGGAGCTGGCACTCAATCATAAGTATGCGCTTGCGCACCAACGGATCGAGCTTGATTTTCTCGATAATCTGTGTGCCTTGTATGTCGGGCAGCACACGGCGGGCGGTTTCCTTGTCATCGGGATTGTCGGAATTACCCTTCAGAACGTTTACAGCAGTACTGATTTCGTTGAAGTCACTGCCTCCGGCTCTGGGTTCCTCCGCCGGGATTTCATCGCCTGTCAGTTCGCTTGCGGAGTGTGTGGCAAAAACTTCATCGAGTTTCTCCACCGGGATTTGTGCTGAGGACTTTTCCTCCGGTTCATCGGGAAAACCGGCATCCGAGGGTTTGCCGTACTCCTTGATGATAAGCGGTAATACCTCTTTGGCTGCTTCTTTCGCAGCCTCGCGGAACACCTCCTTGAACTCGTTGATGTCAAAAGTGCTTTTGCCGACAATACTGTCATTTTCGGCTTCCTCCTCTGTGTCGGCAGCCTTAGCGGGTTCCGGCGATGGCGTTTCCTTTACCGGCTTTGCTGTGTCGGGCTTTGTCAGCACCCTGCGGATAAGCCACAGGTTACTCGCCAGCAGAGCTATTATAAGTACAGTTTCCATCAGAACAGGTCTTTATGGTTACGTTCATGGACACTGCGCATCACCGCATTGTTGCGGGCAATATGCTCAAGTATGATTTCCGAGGCATACGAGCCGATTGACACTCCGGGTCTGTCAAGACCCTTTACCATGCGCGACAGGGCGGCATGAACTTCGGGATAGATATACACCTTCCTGTTGGACATCAAGATGTGCGGCGAGAGAAAACGCTCAATATAGCGTTCTTCCGCGCCATCAGGGATTTCAGCCACCTCGATAGTGGTGACTACTCGTGATTGGGATTTTTTCATGATTGTTGTGAATGTGTGGGGTTATAAAATAGGGTCGATAATATCTGCGAATTCCTCAAAATGCGCTGCAAGCACATTGTTGATATAGGCTTTGATGGAGCAGACCTTCCCTTTCTTCTTGTGGAATAGTATCCGGCGTATCTTCCAGATAAATTCAGGATCGATTTCCGACACTTGGAATTTATCTTCCGGCCACATATAACGCATATTGCGCACGAAGCGTTCCATATACAGCCGTTCCCTTTCGGAATTTTTAGCCTGTACAGTGGTATTTCCGGGGCTTGCACCGTCACCTTCGCCTGCCACCGGCTGTGGGTTAGCCTGTTCTTGCTGTTTGGACGCGCTTTTTCTTTTCAGCGATGACAGACCGGATGGCTCATCACGAAATGTCCTGATAAATTCCTCCGGATCGATTTGCGGCTCATAAACCTTTGACATAGGCTCACTGGTTTAATATGCCGAGCAGTTCATCGGCAAGTTCCGGAAGCCTTGTGCCTTTGAGCAGCGTTTTGTCAGGCGGAACAAGCGTAGAACGGAACACAGCGCGGTTAAGGGTCTTTGACCCCTCGCGGCGATACTTCTTGGTGTCGGGTATCTTGGTTTTCATGGTCTGAAGCCCGTATTCCTCAAACACAGCCTCATATTGGTCATAGAGGTCAGTCTTCTCGCGGGCGTCCACGAGGTTCCAGAGCATATACATCTGTTTGACCGATGTGCGCCCGGTCGTGAGCCACTCCTGTATTTTCAGGGCGAAGGCGAGCGAGCTTTCAAGTATTACCTTGTCGGCGGCGACAGGGACAATCACCATGTCCAGACAGTTAAGGATAGAAACAACACCGGGATTGTTGACTGTGCCGGGAAGGTCGAAAAATACGATGTCTATCTCATCCTCGCAGTCATCGATAATCTCACGGACTTTGCGCATGGCATTCTCCGGCTGAGCCGACAAAACCGGATATGGAGCCAGCTTTGTCAGACGCATATTGTCGGAAAACATCTTTTTGAACACGGGGCTGCACTCTATCAGCTCCTTGTCACGTTCACGCATATCCTCAATGCTGTACTGGGGAAAGTCGCAGTCAACGACAAGGACTTTCAGCCCCCTGACATAGTAGAGGTAACTCGCCGCAAGAACGGTCAGAGTCGTTTTGCCCGCTCCACCTTTCTGGGTGGAGAAAGCGACAAATTTAGGATCTGTCATAAATAAAATTTGAAAATGGATGTAGTGGTGACTGCATAGCAGTGGCCGTCAGCTTCATTTCGACACGTCGCAGACCGGTCTTGTCTATACTCCGTGGGGGGGGGACAGGCAGCGGCATTGGCTATGCTTTTGAGTTGGGGTACGGCTATCTCCGTCGCTCATGGGCGACCTTCCTCCGCCGTCAGGAGGGCATCGGCTATGTAAGCCGGAAGGTGATAGTCATGTCAGTCATTTTCTTTTTTTAATTTTGGGTGTTGGATTTAGTGGCGGAACATTGTTCCTTTCTAACTATGGCCGCACGGCTATATGTCCGTAGAACCATAGATAGGTAGTTTGCTTCTAATATTCCTTGTCAGGAGGTTTGCCCGCTTTATTATAAGATACATACTTTGCCGTTCAGTAACCAATCTCCGTACATCATAAATAAAATAGATTGTTCGGAAGGACATTGTATAAATACCTTTATTGCGGTCTTGCCAAGAGGCGAGGAATGTTATTGGCAGGTCAGCTTTCAATCTTGCAGTTCAGGAGGGAAGTTCATTATATAACAAGTAGGTTGACTTCCCTGAAGGCGAGCTTTCGAGCTAATCTCTACACAAAGAAACAAAATAAATTCCATTTTGTCAAGCCCTTAAAATTGCCAACTCATTGGCTCATAGAGGTTGAGGTGCCGGATTTCCTCACTTTTCCCCGGATTTCCCGAAAACGGGGCTGAAATTTTAACATTTTGCCATGCGATTTTTTTACTCACGGCATCACCGGACTTTCCAACGGTGCCCCCACGGCAATCCCTGCCGTCATAAAGTTTCAAATTTTCTCTCTTGCAGTTAGGAATTGCACCGGATTTTTTGTAACTTTATGGAAGCATCGACGTGTGTATCTACACTCCGCAGGTATGGAACACCGTTTTTTCACCGCCAAATGGTATGACCGGCACCACAGGCACCGAAAATATGGATTTCATATTAGGAAGGATGTCCACATAGACATAGCAAGGTGTCCGAATAGTAACTATTCGGGTTTCGGGTAACTCCGGTTCCCACGAAACAACCTTGCAATGCAGGATATTCTCCAAAGTCGAATATCCCATGACTTGACCTGCGGTTTGTCTGTACACAGCGATGCACTCACCACAAAATCCATACATAATATGACTGAAAAACCGAAAACCGGGCGACCCTTGTCGCCCAACCGATGCACCCACTGCGTCATGGTACGCTTCGATGACCTCGAATGGGATAGCCTGACCCGCATGATGGAGAAGGCTGATGAATCCGTAAAAGCCACGTTCATAAAAAAACTTATCTTCGGAAAGCCTTTCAAGGTGCTGACCACGGATAAGTCCCTTGCAGTATATTGCGCCAAACTCTCGGAGTTTTTCGCCCAGTACCGTACAATCGGGGTAAATTATGACCTCGTTGTGAAGGAGCTTCGCGCAAATTTCACTGAGAAGAAAGCTATGACACATCTCTACAAGCTGGAGAAAGCCACCATAGATCTGGCAAAAGTCACAGCCGATGTAAAGGCGTTATCCATGCAGTTTGATGAACAATGGTCGCTAAAATCTCGATAGGATCATCGCTCTACGGGGCGTTGTCATACAACGGCATGAAGATGAACCGTGACGAGGGCCGTGTGCTTGGTGCCAACAAGATTATACTTCCGGCAGACGGACATATTGACATTGCCCGAATGGTGGAGAATTTCAACCTGTTCATGCCGAAAACGGGCAGGACAAAAAAGCCCGTGCTGCATATCTCCCTAAATCCGCACCCCGACGATAAGTTGACTGAGCAGCAGTATGAAATCCTTGCACGCGAGTATCTGGACAAACTCGGCTTCGGTGAGCAGCCCTACATAATTTACAAGCACATGGACATCGACCGCCACCATATCCATATAGTGACAGTCAATGTCAACGAGCAGGGCAAGAGGCTCAATCAGGACTTTCTATTTCGTCGCAGCAAGAAAATTACCACCGAGCTGGAGGAAAAATATAATCTCCACAAGGCGCAACGAGAAAAAATCTCGCCCGATACTCCGATTAGAAAGATTGACCCGTCAGGCGACATCAAGCGTCAGGTTGCCAACACCGTCAAGATGGTCGGTATGCGCTATAAATTCCAGACCATCGGGGAATATAACGCAATTCTCTCACTATATAATGTGAGGTGTGAGCCTACCGACGGCAGAGTGAACGGGCGCGAGTATCACGGTCTTGTCTATTTCGCCACTGATAATAATGGCAAGAGCATCGCAACGCCTTTCAAGGCTTCGCTCCTCGGCAAATTTGCGAGTCGCACCGCTATTGACGGGAGATTTGAAATGGCTAAGGAAAAGATTGATATTGCACCGACCAAGCGCAAAGTCACCGATGTGATTGCTCACTCTATCGATAAGGCTGATTTCATCGCCAAGCTGAAAGAACGCAATATTGATGTTGTTCTCCGCTATAATGATGGAGGCCGCATATATGGAGTCACGTTCATCGACCACAACACCATGACGGTATTGAACGGTTCCAATCTCGGCAAGGAGTTTTCGGCAAACGCAATCAATGAGCGATTCAACAATCAGTTCAACAATCAGACAAATATACCTGCCGACACTCACGATGTTTCGACACCCATTGTTGTTCCGCTGGTAGAACCGACACCGGGTGACACTCATACCGACACAGCACAAGAGCCGGTGGTTAATCAACCTTCAAGTGGTCAGCATCAACACACCGTCACCCAATCCGTTTCCGACTTCGGCGACTACGACCTGCCAATTCCGGGACTCGGCCTGTTCCAACAGGGGCAGTCGTTCAATCCCGACGAGGAGGAATTCCGCCGCCGTATGCAGCGCAAAAAGAAGAAAGGGCGTCGCCCGAAATTCTAACAATTCACTTTTCTAAAATTACAATTATGAGCCAACAAGAGGACGACCTCAGAGCGTTGGCAAAGATTATGGACTTCCTGCGGGCGGTCAGTATAGTGTTGGTTGTCGCCAACCTATACTGGTTCACCCGCGTGGAAACCGTCGAGAGCGGCTGGTTCTATTCGACCGTCCATAGGATCTGCGCCAACTTCAACCGCACCTGCGGGCTTTTCAGCACCACTTTCAATGCCAAACTGTTCGCGCTCCTGCTACTTGGGCTATCATGCTTCGGCACCAGAGGAGTAAGGAGCGAGAACATCACATGGCGGCATATCGGCGTAACAATCGCCACAGGCAGCATACTGTTCCTTCTGAACTGGTGGACACTCGACATCGGTATGCGCTACACCTATATAATAAGCACCGTTGTCGGCTACATCTGCCTGCTCATGGGCGGAATATGGGCCGGTCGTATGCTGAAAAACAATATGATGGACGACCGCTTCAACGACGAGAACGAGAGCTTCATGCAGGAAACAAAACTTATGGACAACCAATACTCCATTAACCTGCCGACCAGATTCTACTATCAGAAGAAATGGCACAAGGGCTGGATAAACGTCGTCAACCCTTTCAGAGCCACCATCGTGTTGGGTACTCCCGGTTCAGGCAAGTCGTATGCCGTCATAAATTCCTTTATCAAGCAGATGATAGAGAAAGGTTACAGCGGCTATATCTATGACTTCAAGAGTCCCGATTTGAGTATGATAGCCTACAACCATCTGCTCAGTCACAAGGAGGGCTACGGTAAGGTCAAGCCGAAATTCTACATGATAAATTTCGATGACCCTGAACGTAGTCACCGATGCAATCCGATACATCCCGATTTCATGAGCGACATAGCCGACGCATACGAAAGCGCGTACACTATTATGCTCAACCTCAATAAGTCGTGGGTGAGCAAGCAGGGCGATTTCTTTGTGGAGTCACCGATTGTACTGTTTGCCGCGATAATATGGTATCTCCGCATTTACAAGGGAGGAAAATATTGCACATTTCCCCATGCCATAGAACTTCTGAATAGAAGATACGAGGATTTATTTCCCATTCTTACCAGCTATCCGGAACTGGAAAACTACCTCTCGCCCTTCATGGACGCATGGCAGGGAGGCGCGGCTGAGCAGTTGATGGGGCAAATCGCATCGGCGAAAATACCGCTGTCACGCATGATTTCGCCTCAGTTATACTGGGTTATGACCGGCGATGATTTCACTCTCGACATCAACAATCCGAAAGAGCCGAAGATACTGTGTGTCGGCAACAATCCCGACCGCCAGAATATCTACGGCGCGGCACTGGGTCTGTATAATTCCCGTATCGTCAAAATTATCAACAAGAAAGGTATGCTGAAAAGCGGAGTGCTGATTGATGAGCTTCCGACGATATATTTCAAGGGGCTTGACCAGCTTATTGCCACCGCCCGAAGCAACAAGGTTGCAGTGTGCCTCGGCTTTCAGGACTTCTCGCAGCTCAAACGCGACTACGGCGACAAGGAGGCGGCCGTGGTGATGAACACCGTCGGCAACATCTTCTCCGGGCAGGTCGTCGGAGAGACCGCCAAGACACTCTCCGAGCGTTTCGGCAAGGTTCTCCAGAAACGTCAGTCAATATCCATCAACCGTCAGGACGTGAGCCATTCTTTCAACACGCAGATGGACAGCCTCATTCCTCCGAGCAAGATTTCCACTCTCACGCAGGGTATGTTCGTCGGGGCGGTCTGTGACAATATCGACGAGCGCATAGATCAGAAGATATTTCATGCCGAGATAGTGATTGACAGCGCGAAGGTCAAGGCGGAAACAGACCGCTACAAACCTATTCCGATACTAACAGACTTCCACGACGACACCCCCGACAAGTCGCGCATGAAGGCTATAATCCAACGCAACTATGAACAGGTGAAAGCCGACGTGATACAGATAATATCCGATGAAAAGCAACGGATTTTATCCACCCCGGAACTCAGTCACCTTTTCCCGCAACAATAGAAAACAACCACCACTTAATCCACAATCCAATGTTACAATTTACAGGAGGTTATTACGACCTCGATTATTACCGTCTGTATCTGCTAAGATACCTGTCGCAAAACAATTTCGACATAGCCACCGACCATCCGCAGATTGTCGCCAACTCCGACCGTGCCCTTGACACATACGAGGAAGCACGGCGCAACGGTGCAAGTGTGCCGGAGGCGGAGGAACTGGCTCTGTCTGTGTTGTTCACCAACATAGGCGAGTCGGAGTTTGACATCGTTGCCGATATTCTGCTTGAATATTTCGGCGATACCCTCAACGTGGATTACGAGCCTGCCGCCCACTATTGGGCGCGCTGGGTCATTGACAACGTGCCGAACCTCTTTGACGGTTTTGACCGCACTCAGGTAGGCATAGACCGTGAGGAGCTTGACGAAAAGCGCGACATACTGATAGGCCGTATCACTCAATTCTGCGTGGACAATGGCTTATAACCGTATGCAGAAAATGCGTGACAACATTGAGGCGATACGCACAGCTTTCGCCCTGAGCGTTGAGCGCAGACCGCCGGATGACGCGGAATGGGAGATATTATCCAAGTATGCCGGCTTCGGAGGACTTAAATGTATCCTCAATGACGCCAACGAGCTTGCCGACGCAGACAAGTGGACGAAATCAGACCGGGAACTGTTTGCCCCGACAGTAGAACTTCGGCGCATAATTCACGACCATTCAAATAATGACCGGGAGTTTAAGCGTTACATGGACTCTCTGAAAGCGTCCGTGCTTACCGCCTTCTATACCCCTAAGCACGTTGTTGAAGCCATATCCCAGACTCTGCAACAGGTGGGAGTGGAACCTCGACGCTTCCTCGACCCCAGTGCGGGGAGCGGTGCCTTTGTGGACGCGTTCACATGGGTAAATCCCCGTGGCGAGAGAATTGCGTTCGAGAAGGACACATTGACCGGGCTGATACTGTCCAAGCTATACCCGCAGACCGACGTTCATATAGAGGGCTTCGAGAAACTGGGCACCGATCACGAGAATTATTTTGATGTCGCGGCATCGAATATCCCGTTCGGTGATATCGCCGTACCTGATCCGGTGTATGCCACCAGTGACAACATTGCTTACCGAAAATCGGCATCGGCGATACATAATTACTTCTTCCTCAAAGGTCTTGACGCGGTTCGTGAGGGCGGCATTGTCGCTTTCATAACTTCGCAGGGTGTGATGAACGGCAAAAGCCCGTTTGTGCGTATGGAGCTGATGAAGCGTGCCGACCTCGTTACCGCTTTGCGCCTGCCCAACAATACATTCATCGACAGTGCCAACACCGAGGTGGGCAGCGACCTTATCATATTGCAGAAGCACTCCGGCAAAACAGGCTTCACACCGGACGAGAAACTTTTTATTCAGTCAACAGCCGCACAGGACAGCGGAATACCCAACAACCGCTATTTCATAGAAAATCCAACGCATATTATCTGTACAGGAGCGAAAGAGGACACCGATCCATACGGAAAACCGGCATTGGTATATACCCATGACGGCGGTGTTGTCGCAATCGGCGATGATATGCGCAGGGTTCTCTACGCGGAGTTCGGACTACATCTCAACCTTGACCTGTATCACGGTAAACAGCAAAAGGCGCACATGGTATCAGCACCTATATATAATAAGGTATCAGCAAAACCGACACCGAAGGAAAAGCCGCAGCCTAACATTGAGGACGTCGAGGCGGTGGAGGTAACGCCAACACCTGCACAGGTGATTTCTCAGAGAGCCGATGAAACAGAAACATCGGGCAATACTGTGCCGGAGAATGGCAACCCTGACAGCTACGACCCGAAAATTATGATGTATAATCTTTTCGGCGAACTGGTGGAGATACCCGGCGCAAAGAAACACCGCAGCAAGCGTCAGGTGGTACAGAAGGTGCAGAAACAAAAGCCTGATCAACCTGCTAAATCGGCTGAGGTCAAAGCGGCTACCGCATCACCAAAAGCGAAAGCAGTCAAGGTTGAAACGTCCAAGACCGACTTCCGCCCGCTCACCGAAGATGAACTAAAATTTTACGGTTCTCTCAACTGGGATGACAATCCGCCTATAAACGGGTTCTACACCACAATGATGGAGATTGCACACCGCCAGCTCATGGAGCAGGAGGCGGAAAGGCAACGCATGGAAGCTGCAAAAAATCAGGATAAAGATAATATTCCCGATACGCCATACATAGAAATGACTGAGGGCGACTTCATTCCCGGTGTGCCTACGGGTGTCAAGAAGCGTACAATTATCCCGATTGAGGATGTAAACATAGAGCCGGATATGTCGCCCCGTCCGTTCTCGGAAGATATGCAGTTTTTCCACAAGGAGGGTTCAATGGTATGCGACAGAGGTCAGGTCGGCTTTCTCTCGCAGGTCAGCCGCATGGGAGCCACCTTCACACCGCTCCAGCTCAAGCCGGAGCAGGAGAAACGCGCCATGCTGTATATTACCCTGTCGGAAACATATCAGCAGCTCTACCATTACGAGGCGGAAACACACGAGGCAAGTGCCGAACTGCGCGAACATCTCAACCAGTATTATGATGAGTTCGTGGAGAAATTCGGGCATCTCAACGAGCGTGAGAATGTGAAGTTCATAAAAATGGACTCCAACGGGTGTGACGCTCTCGCCCTTGAACGTGGCGACAACGGGCTGTTCGTAAAGGCTGACATCTTCGACCGCCCGGTAGCATTTGCCGTTGACGAGGTTACATCCGTCGGCACCCCTATGGAGGCTCTGTCCGCTTCGCTCAACAGGTTCGGCAAGGTGGATTTCTCCTATATGTGTTCTCTTGTCGGCATGGACGAGGCTCAGATTATTGAGAGCCTTGACGGACGGATATATTTCAACCCGCTCATAGGTGAGTACGAAATCTCCGACCGCTTCATCGCCGGAAATGTGGTGACTAAGACTGAGCTTATTGAACAATGGATTGACGACACAGGTGACACCGATCCGCGTGTGGCGGCATCGCTCCAAGCCTTGAAAGACGCATTTCCCGAAAGGATACGCTACGAGGAGCTGGACTTCAACTTCGGCGAGCGTTGGATACCCGCCGGCATCTATGCCGAATACATGTCATATCTCTACGGCACTGAGGTGAAGATTGCATATTCCTCGGCGATGGATACTTTCTCGGCGACAAATACCGATGATACAGCCAAAATAACACACGAATATTGCGTAGAGGGTAAGTTCAGGCATTACAACGGAATGTCGCTGTTGCGCCATGCCTTGCACAACACCACCCCCAACATCAAGAAATCAATAGGCAAGGACGCGAACGGCAAGGACATTCTTGTTCCCGACCCGGAGGCGATACAGCTTGCCAATACAAAGATTGACGAAATCCGCGACGGCTTCACAGAGTGGCTCGACAACCAAAGCGACGAGTTCAAGGAACGGCTTGTCGACCTCTACAACCGCCGCTTCAACTGCTTCGTCAGACCGCGCTATGACGGCTCCCACCAGACATTCCCCGGCATAAACATGAAACTGCTTGGCGAAAGGCTGAATGTCAGGTCAATATACCAATCCCAAAAGGACTGTATATGGATGCTATTGCAGAACGGCGGGGGTATCGCGGATCACGAGGTAGGCACGGGTAAAACCTTGATAATGTGCATAGCAGCGCACGAAATGAAGCGTCTTGGTCTTGCCCACAAGCCTATGATTATCGGGCTTAAAGCCAATGTCGCCGCCATTGCCGAAACCTACCGCACGGCGTACCCGGACGCCCGCATACTTTTTGCCGATGAAAAGACTTTCTCAACCGCCAACCGCGTGAAATTCCTGCGGAATATGCAGAACAACGACTACGACTGCATAATAATGTCGCACGACCAGTTCGGTAAAATCCCGCAGTCGCGCGATTTGCAGGAGGAAATAATGCAGGCGGAGCTTGACACGGTGGAGGAAAACCTCAATGTTCTCAAGGAGCAGGGAAAGGACATCTCCGTAGGTATGCTCAAAGGACTTCAAAAACGGAAGGCGACTCTCGAAAAGCGACTTGAAACCATACGCTACAAGATGGAAAAGGAGAAGGACGAGGTGCTTGACTTCAAGAGCATGGGCATCGACCATATCTTTATTGACGAGAGCCACTATTTTAAGAACCTGACCTTCAACACCCGTCACGACCGTGTGGCAGGACTCGGCAATTCCGAAGGGAGCAACCGCGCCCTTAACCTACTTTATGCCATACGCACCATACAGGAGCGCACGGGCAAAGACCTCGGTGCCACATTCTTGTCCGGCACTACAATCTCCAACTCCCTGACGGAGCTGTATCTTCTGTTCAAATACCTACGCCCCAATGCTCTGGAATCGCAGCAGATAAACTGCTTCGACGCATGGGCGGCGATTTTTGCAAAGAAAACTACCGACTTCGAGTTTACCGTAACCAATACGACAGCCGCCAAAGAGCGTTTCCGCTATTTCATCAAGGTGCCGGAACTGGCAGCATTCTACAACGAGATCACCGACTACAAGACCGCGGAGGATGTGGGTGTTGACCGTCCGGAGAAGAACGAGATAATGTGCAATATACCGCCCACGCCGGAGCAGGAGGAATTTATCAAAAAACTGATGGTGTTCGCCCAGACCGGCGATGCCACAGTGCTGGGCAGACTGCCTCTTTCGGACAGCGAGGACAAGGCACGTATGCTCATAGCCACCGACTATGCCCGCAAGATGTCGCTTGATATGCGTATGATTGATCCGGCTTATGGCGACAACCCCGGCAACAAGGCGAGTATCTGCGCCGCCAAAATCGCCGAATACTATCGACGTTTCGACGAATACAAAGGCACGCAGTTTGTTTTCAGCGATTTAGGCACTTACAAGCCGGGCGAGTGGAGCGTGTATGCCGAGATTAAACGAAAACTCGTTGAAGACCACGGCATACCCGCAAGCGAGATACGCTTCATACAGGAGTGCGGCACACAGCGGGCGAAAGACCGTATGATCGCCGACATGAACGCCGGGAACGTAAGAGTTCTGTTCGGTTCGACCTCAATGCTGGGAACAGGCGTCAACGCCCAGCAACGCGCCGTCGCAATCCATCATCTTGACTGCCCGTGGCGGCCCAGCGACTTGGAGCAGCGCGAAGGGCGTGCCATACGCAAGGGCAACGAGGTTGCCAAACTCCACAACGATAACAAGGTGGATGTCATAATCTATGCCGTTGAACGCTCACTCGATGCCTACAAGTTCAACCTCCTGCATTGCAAGCAGACATTCATATCCCAGCTCAAACGCGGGGCGATGGGGCTTCGCACGATCGACGAGGGCAGCTCTGACGAGAAATCCGGCATGAACTACTCGGAGTATGTGGCTATCCTGTCGGGCAACACCGACCTTCTTGAAAAGGCTAAACTTGAAAAGCGCATAGCCGCTATGGAGAGTGAACACCGTTCTTTCAACAAGGGTCTTGGTGACAGCCGTGCCAGACTTCGTGACATCACCGACGAGGTTGAAAAACTGGAAATCATTATCGGCAAGATGGAGGCAGACAACTCTCGCTATGCCGCAGTCGTTCAGCGCGACAGTGAGGGCAACCCAGTCAACGCCCTCACGCTTGACAATTGCCAGTTTACCGACGAGGATCGCATGGGTAAATACCTTCAGGCGTTGGTGAAAAACACCAACACACATGGCGAGTATGTCCGTGTCGGCGAAATCTACGGCTTCCCGGTGTGTATCATCTCGGAGAAAGCAATTGTTGACGGTGTTGAGGCAGTCCACAACCGCTTTATGGTGGAAGGTCAGTACAAATACACCTACAATAATGGCAATCTCGCAATGTCAGACACACATGCCGCCTGCATGAACTTCGTAAACGCCCTTGAAAAACTCCCCGAAACAATCCGCCAGCACCGTGAACGAGCCGAGAAAAAGCGTGTCGATGTGCCGACCCTTGAAGCCATCGTGTCGCGCAAATGGGGCAAGGAAAACGAACTGAAAGCCCTCAAATCCGAACTCGCCGCCCTCGACCGTAAAATCACTGCCGAACTGGCACCTAAAAAGGAGGAACAGGACGGCGTTGAGAATAAGCAGGTCAATACTGTCGATACTCCGGCCACTGATACTAAAAAGTCAATGGTTGCAGAACCTCAATTTCGTTATCGACCTATGACTAACCCTCAACGCCCCATTCGACTTATAGGACTATAATTCAACAGCAGACAGATGGAAATACCGTCCTCCATTTGTCTGCTTTTTATCTTCAATGGCTTTGATACCGTATTATTCCTGCTTGGAGGTGGCTAATTTATAGCCTATCCCTCGAACATTCAGAAGTTCCAGCGAGGTTGATTTAGACAGGTATTTGCGGAGTTTATAGATAAATCCGTGAAGACGGTTGAGGTTGTTATAATCATCGTTCTGCCAAATGCGATACATAAGTGTCTTAGCCTCGACTACTTCATTTGGATGGCGGAATAGTTCATCAATGATTACAGCTTCGGTATGTGTCAGTTCGATAGCCTCTTCTCTTATTACAAGTCGTTGTGATGCAAAGTCAAGTGAGCTATCTCCGATATTGAGATTCGTATCTTCGGTAATGCCCTGAGAATTACGCTTCAATAAAGCCTTAATTCTCACAACAAGTTCGAGTATCTGAAACGGTTTGCGGATGTAGTCGTTGGCTCCAAGCTCAAACCCTTTCACCACATCGTCAAGCGCAGTTCTGGCGGTCAAAAAAAGCACGGGTACAGCCGGTGCTGTAAGACGGATAAGCCTTACCATCTCAAAACCGTCCATCTTTGGCATCATCACGTCTGCAACAATAATATCCGGTTCGGACTCCTTGAAGAGTTTAAGCCCGAACTCTCCGTTTGAAGCACAAACGACATCAAAACCTTCACGGGTCAGCGCATCCTGCACAATAAATGAAAGAGTTGAGTCATCTTCTACGAGCAATATCTTATCTTTCCTCATTGTTCTTAAATTTAATTGTGAATTTCGTTCCGACTCCCGGTTTGCTTGTCACATCTATGCTCCAGCCAAGTAATTCAACAATCTGCTTTACATAGAAAAGTCCAAGCCCGTAACCTCCAACCTCATAACGGTCTCCTGAGGTGACACGATAGAACTTATCAAATATATAAGGGAGATTGTCCTTGTCTATTCCTATGCCGTTGTCTGCAATTACAATTGAGTTGTTGTCAGCCATAATTTTTATGTTGACAGTATCTTCGGAATATTTCACGGCGTTGTCTATCAGATTTGACAGGACATTGCCGAAATGTAATGAATCTGCCATGACCGAAAGATTGTCCGGGATTTCAATATCAATCTTCACCGGTTTGTCGGCTTTAAGCTCAATCATTCCCGCGACCTCTACGACAATTGGTTTTACCTCCACATTCTCAATGCTGAGTTTCATCGCTTTGAAGCGTTCCATACTCATTGACAGAATATTCTCAATCATGCCGGAAAGGAAACTCAGTCTTTGCATAATAATCTTAAGGAACTGTTTATTCCTTACCTCGTCACTCTGGTCATAGTATCGGAGCATTGAATCCGCCGCAGAATAAGCCACGGCCACCGGAGTTTTCAGTTCGTGAGTCATGTTGTGAGTGAAATCATCCTTCATCTGCTCAATACTACGCAGTTTTCCAACCCAGTGTAAAAGATACCATATTAGGAAAATCATTAGTGCGAGAACAGCGGATGATGTCGCCAAAATTCCCGCCATTTGTCTGAGGACATGCTTTTGAAGGGGAGAGAAATAAACAGTATAAAGAGGCGGTTCCCCTTCCGTTATAGAAAAGTCGATATGCCACAGTCCTTTGATTTGACCAGCATTTTCGCCAAATGGAACTATTGCCACCCGGTTAAGTTTAATACCATAGTTTTTGAGCTCATTTTGAAGGAGTAATGCCAGTCGATTATAATTACGAGTCGGTATCGTGACGTCCGTTTGTTCCACTGAGTGGAATTCTTCACTCATAGTTTGGTTGACTTTATCCATTTCGTGAATAAAGTCAAAGTTTCCCCCCGAATCTATTTCGCCTTTAACAACAATTCCGACTTTTATTGAAAAATCTTCCTTTAGGCCAGAAGCAAGAGCCTTCCTGTCGATAATTTCCAGCACATCTGCCCTCCTCACACATTCTTTTACGGTCCGAAGAGTCTGCATCCTTATGGATTCGTATAGGCGATGCATATACCAGAAGTTAGCCGTCACCAAAATAGCAATGATTGACAAACAAATGATTGTGATAGTCCTAAAACGTTTCATGTCAACAAAATTAATGAAAAATTACGATAAAATCACCCCAAATTAAGACTAACTAAGACTAAAGGAGATTCAACTAAGACTTTGGAGAAAGAGTTTGCCGTAATTTTGCGCTTGACTTTTTAAGACAAATTATGTTCAAACGATTCAAAATACTATTCATCTTTGTGTCCATCGCTCTTATGGCGATGGCGCAGGAGGTCAGTACCGAATCACTGGATTCAATTATCAACGCCCTTGAACTAAAGGAAGTAATTGTTACTGCTAAAAAAATCCGACAGTCCGGCGATACAATTTCGTATTCTGCTGCTACATACAGAGGTAAAAACGACAAGACTCTTGAAGACTTGTTGCGAAAGATGCCGGGTATTGAAGTAAAAGCCGATGGCCAGATAACTTATAACGGACAATGGATAAATGAGTTTTATATCGAGGGGCTTGATATGCTTGGCGGAAATTATGGTGTAGCTACAAGAAATATCGATGCAAATGATATAGGTTCAGTTCAAGTACTGCAAAATCATCAGGATGTGAAATTGCTGCAAGGAGTGAAGAGCGGCAATGCTCCCGCTATGAACATAAAGCTTAAACAAAATGCTCTCGGTATATGGTCATCCACACTTCAAGCAGCAATCGGGACACAGCCCAATATATCTTGGGATGCCTCCGCCACCCTCATGAATTTCCGGCGCAAAGCCCAAAATATCTCTGTTTATAAGACGAACAACATTGGCAATGACTTGAGACAGGATATTGGTGCACCCGTGACATTCAATTCATCTTACGGAACGGGGATACTTTTCCCTGATTCTCCGGGGCTGAATGACACTTACGCATATCGTAACAACTCACATAGCCTGTCGATAAATCAACTTTTCAAGTTAGACGAAGACAAGACATTGGCGTTTAATCTCAATTACCTTTTTGACAAAGAAAAAAGAGAGGCTACAGAGCAAACCACTTATCTTGCCGACAGTATCTCGCGTTTTGTTATAGATGAATCGAATAGAGCCTGTATGCGCCAGCAATTCGTAGGAGCACATGCAGTCTATAAGCTGAACGGTAATGAGCGTTATATCAAAAACGCTTTTACAGCAAGTGCGTCGTTTCCTCATGGCGACGGATCTATCAACGATTTGATAGGACAGCAATTCTCAGGACATTCATTTAATATAGATGATGTGCTGAAGATAAATTATAAGAATAAACAGGGGGGCATTGGCGAGGCGACCTTGCATGCCAATTATACTGATAAATTCGGAATACTTCGGTTGATAGAATGTGGTATGGATCAGACTGTAAGACAAAGAAATCTGAACACCGGCGGAACTGCATCTATAATCGCCGTTGCAGTGCCTCATTTTATGTTCAACCTCAACGGCGGCTTCGATGCGCAATGGCAGCAGGCTAAAACGGAACTGAATCTGGCTGAAAATCTTACATCAGGAAATCAACGAACTTGGCAGTTAGGTGCCAACATCACACCTAAGTTCTTTCTGCATTACGGTCAGCGATTCCAATGGCTGATATACATGCCTGTCGGTTTTGAATATTATACATCGACAGACGGAGAATGGAAATATGACAAAATGTTCTTTTCGTTCAAACCTTACACAAATCTCACTTTCAAACCATCGGAGCGTTTGTCTTTTGCGTTGACATCAACCTGCGAGGAATCTATGCCCGCAGCCCTTTCCCTCATGGCACAGAGGCGATATATTGATTATCGTACTTCTATTTCGAATCCGTACCAACTTGAGGCTAAAATCAACAGGACTATAAAAACGGCCTTAAGTGCAAGTTACCAAAGCGTGCTCGATATGCTGTTTGGAGGTGTGACATTAACACATGCTTATTCCTATAATAGCTTATCCAATGGATATGATGTGACTGACGATATTATCAAGTATATAAGACTGCCGTATGCTACAAGTGGTAATATCTGGCAGGGAGACCAGACATTTTCCAAAGGATTTTTCAAATGGAATTCCAAGATAAGCGAATCGTTTACAATCGGCTCAAGTCAGAATGAGTTTTATGTCGATGATGCCATGCACAGAGGGCGAAGCAATTATCTGCGAGCGAACATTTCCTTTACAGCTTCTTTCGCCCGATGGATTACTTTTGAGACTTCAAATGAATTTTCATTATCCAAGACATTTACCGACGGTATAGCCAACGGAAATGCGAAACATACATTCACCAATTCAACATCTTTCGTTATCTGGCCCTGTAAGCAACTTAGCCTGATGCCGACTGTAATGTATTATTACAACGACTATTCAGCGAGTTATAGAAACAATACTTTCCTCAACTGCAATATAGAATATTCCTTAGGGAACGCAATATTATCCCTCAAATGTAGCAATTTGTTGGATTGCAGAATATTTCGCCGCTATAATGATAACGGAATCATACAGTATTCAAGTCAATATCGTCTGCGTGGCCGTACAATCATGCTTGGCATTAGATTCAGCATAAAATAACAACTATGAAAATTATCAACTAAAAAAACACCAATATGAGAATGATTAAAAAGACACTTTTAGCTTTAGCATCTTTAATGATGCTCTCATGTGTGTATGTCTCAGCACAGGTCACAGTTACCTATGCAATGGATACACCGACATTCACACTTGCCCATGAGGATACCGACAAAGCACAAGCACTTGACTCCTGTTATCTAACAATCACCTATCGATTCAAATACAAGGCAACTGAGAAAGACGATTCGCTCAGTCAAGAAGACCTGATGGATCTGCAACTTGGACGTAAATACAACGCCTTCTTCAGTCGCAATCTCCGTGATCTTGACATCCGGAACACTAAAGAACTCAAAACCACAATGCAATTCCAGACCGTGCCGGAGAATTATGTCGGATTTGACCTTCTTGTCAATCATGCTGATTCGACGACCATTGTCACCCATCGTGTTCCCTATACTTCTCAAGTTATTGAATATACGGAGAATACTCCCGCTCCTGTATGGACGTACGTTCTTGAAGACACAGCCACAGTGATGGGCTACCACTGTCATGCGGCTAAATGTACCTACGGAGGGCGCGAATGGAAAGTATATTACACCAATGACATTCCGTTGCCATACGGTCCGTGGAAACTAAACGGAGTCAAGGGCCTTGTTCTTAAAGCAGAGGATTCCGAGCATAATTTTGTGTTTGAGGCAGAAGGCTTAACGCAAAAAACGCAGCCGATAATCCGTTATGACTGGAACCGTAAAACCATGAATAAAGAAGACTGGAAGCGATTTGAGCGTGAAATGTATCAAAACGCAGGAGCATTTGTCCGCAATACCGGCGCACGGATTATAATTATGGATAATAGTGAGCAAGGTTTCCATCGTCTGAATGAAGATTGGTCACAGTTCTATAACCCATTAGAAAAATAACATGGAAAAAGGCAACTCTATAATCAACAGCACAGGCTAAGCATTAATACTAAAATTTATAACACATTAAAGGAACTCTGAAAGAAACAGCTAATCATACAAACAAAAATTCGGTCCTCGGCAGCTTTGTCGGGGACTGTTAATGAATAACCTCAAATGTTTAATTATAATCTTATGAACAAGGTACTCATTGTTGATGCCTCCGAATCGTATCCGTCCGAAATAGGCCGACTTTATCAAAGCGTTTTTGGTTGCGAACTTTGCAATCAAAAACGCTATGTTTAATTTGAACGAAAACAATCGTATAGTAATGGCGCAGCATCCGACGGACATGCG
>RIAY01000011.1 GCA_003833075.1 Muribaculaceae bacterium Isolate-036 (Harlan)
AAATTAAGTCTCTGATGGTCAACGCTCATTTCATAAAAAGATTTTTTGACCTGAGCGGAATTGACCCGAACAAGACTTTAAATGCTAAACTTGTCAAAGAACTCTTTGGCTTGACGGTAGATGCCGCATAGCCTATGAATATTTTTTAACGAACTATTGATTATAAGAAAGTGTGATTCAAAAAATATAAAGCCTCATAAGCGGAATAATTGCTGTTATAAGAATAGATTAACGCAAATATTGATTAAAGTACTCATTATTATTATTTGTGTATGTATGATAGTACTTGATATAGTGACCGGTTGCTATTTATTTATCCATTTAACACTATGGGGCGATTTTAATGTATTCGCAATCCATTGTTTTTGCATTACATTGATATACATCTACTCGATAATCATGGCAAGCATAATCATTATAAAAAAATTGCATCCGTATGTCGACAATAAACATAGTTGATGTTTTATGGTCTCTTAAATTCAGAAAGGTGTCATATGACAGAATCCATGGCATTAAGAAGAATAACATTAATCATCTTCTGAGCGTATCCTTCAGTTCCAGAGAGGTGATCAGCTACCGCTATGCCGCGACAGGCGAAAAGCTGTCGGAGGTGTTCGTTGACACGGACGGGAGGATACTACGCAGACGCGACATCTACGGGAGCTATGAGTTCACCGACTACTATCCCTACGGCATCCCGCACGCCACGGCTTACAGCCCGGAGGCGAACCGCCGCAAGTTCGGTGGAAAGGAATACACCTCCGAGTTCGGGTTCAGCTCCTGCGATTTCGGCGCACGCCTGTACTCTCCGCTGCTCTGCGGATTCGACTCCCCGGACAGTAAAGCCTCCGAATACACACACATCTCCCCTTACGCGTACTGCGCAGCTGATCCCGTAAACCTGATCGATCCGACCGGAGAGGATATATTTGTGCTCAATTATGATTTCTTAATTCTCAATATAACACTCGTCCCGAAAATGGACAGAATGATAAAAGTGTAAACAATTTTGTTTCATAGAATGGTATCTTATAAAATCAACAAGAAGACAAGATAATCTTATCAAAAATGAAAAAACTATTATTCGTCTTGACATTGTCGGCTGCTTTATCGGCAAAAGCCAGCATATCCGGCACCGACACCATACCGGGAGCATTCTCCTCCCCGATGCAATGGCGTGTCGGCGTGGAACTGTCGCCTGCTTATGTCGCGCCCACAAACTCTTTCCTGACCGGTGACAACATATATGCCCATCCGGTGCATGCCGCCATGTCCGCGTCTCTCCGCACTGATTTCTGTTTCAACCCGAAGTCCGAGAAGGGTATGCTTTATCACGGCTTATATCAAGGGATAGGGGTGGATACAAGAACCTTTTTCTCCTCGCGTCTGCTCGGAACACCTGTATCGGCATATGTATATCAGGGCGCGCCATTCAAACATTTCGGCAACAGGCTCTGGCTCGGTTACGAATGGAGATTCGGCGCTGCTTTCGGTTGGCGCGACAGAAGCGGAGACAGAGATGCCGGTTTCCTTAACTCGGCAATCTCTACAAGAGTAACCGCACACATGGGGTTAGGCTTGAAACTTACCTATGCGCTCGCCCCACGCTGGCAACTCTCTTTAGGTTTTGAGGCAACTCATTTCTCCAACGGAAACACCTCATTCCCGAATTCCGGCATCAATACCATCGGTCTGTCATTCGGAGCCTCATATGTATTCAACAGGATACAGTATGCCGAAGCACCCGATTATATGAAACAGGATGCCGACAGACCCCGCTGGCTTCTCGACATCCTCGCATACGGAGCCTGGCGCAAACGGCATGTTATTATTGAAGAGATAGAGACTCTGTTGCCGGGAACCTATGGTGTGGGCGGACTGCAGTTGTCTCCGATGCGAAAAATCAACCGCTGGCTGACCGCCGGACTCGCAATCGACATGCAATATGACAGAAGTGCAGGACTCGGACCTTACTGGCAGGGGGGATACTACGACGAAGCCACTTTTTCCCGTCCACCACTCGGGAAACAGCTGAGAATCGGCACTGCCGCCATAGCGGAACTTACAATGCCCATATTTGCAATAAGCGCAGGTCTGGGCTACGACCTGTTGAGTCCGCACGGTGAGATGAGATTCTACCAGATGTTGACTGTCAAGGCATTCGTTACCGACAACATCTTTCTTAACGCAGGCTACCGCCTCGGCAATTTCAAAGACCCACAGAACCTTATGCTTGGCATAGGTGCCAGAATATACAGATAAATGGTTATTTCAAGATGGGTTCCGCAGGAATGCGGCTAAAAAGCAATGGAGACGATGCGTTTGTCTGCGCACCATCTCCTTCGCTTTTACAGAATTATTCGGCAGTTTTGAAAATTGCTTGTCAGAATACTGGCATATGCCATATGAATCCTACGGAGAACTGGTTTGTGGAGTAGTCATCGGCACCATATACTTTCGCACGATCAGAATATTTGTAAGTGCGTCCGACATAGGCAGCGAAGAAATGCAGATTGCGGTCCTTGAGCGGATAATACTCTATACCGCCTACATAACCCCATGCGGTGCGGTAACGTCCTGCCTCCACAATGTGACCCGGGGCACCCTCCTGCTCATGAGTCTTGTAGACCCCCTCGTTCTCAGCCATGGCTTTCGCAAATATGTTCCATGCCGGATGGAAACGGTAGTTGAGATGGAGAATAAAAGACATGATATCGGTCTTGGCTGTCTTGTAGCCGGTAGTGGATTCCCAGCCGTCAGGCTGCACGATACTTGTGATGATGCCCTTGCGGTCAACGCCCTCGCGTGTATACAGCCAGTCGAAATATGCCTGAACCTTGTCGGAGATATTGAAATCGTTACCCAACGCAAAATACCACATGTGCTCACCCTTTGTCTCGTTCATGAACGATGCTGACCAGCGTGTCTTGTAGACATCGTTGAAGTTACCGTTCCAGTTGACGGTATAGAGCAATGGTATCTTTGCCTTGGTGTAATTGCCATACATCTCGCGGGAACTGTCATTGTAGGCGTTGAGCACCTGGAACTGAAGCTGCTGCCTTGGAGTGAAATTATATGCGACATTGACACCACTCATGAAGTTGCTCATATAATCAACCATGTCGGAATACTGATAGATTTCGATCGGGTTCATGTCAAACTCTATACCGCCATATGCAGCACACTGCTTTCCAAGGAAGAATGACCATTTGTCGAGATTTATTCCGATTCCGGCGATATCGATGCTGTTGAGCACATTGTCCCGGTAGCCATTCTGGCTATCGCCTTTGTTGAGACGCTGGCGATAACGATAACTGAGCCAATCGTTGATATTACCCTTAGCTTCGATACGCAACTGGTTCATCTTGAACTTTGCCTCATTGAAATGCGAGCCGTTCCAGTCAAGATTGAACGAGCCATGCATGTCAAGAAACAGATTGAATTTGTCTGTTTTCTTTTCAATGTTGGCAATACTTTCTATGATTCCCTCTTCAGTTGTGGTTCTGTAATTGTTTGTTCTCTCCTGCTGAGCGATTCCGGGCAACGCGCATATTGCCGCGCTGGCAAACAATATGGATGTGTGTTTCATCTTGTTTTAGATTTATGGTAAATGTGATTGTTTCAGCCTATTGTTGTCAGTTCACGCTCCCTGTGCGTCCGCGGCAGTCCGGACGCACGGGGAGACGTCACTGAAACTTTAGTATTCTTCGAAATATTTCTGAATCTGCTGCCAGTCTTTGGTGCGTGTGAGAGCAAGCATAAGCAGCACGCGCGCCTTCTGAGGATTAAGTTCCCAGGATGCCACAAACTGATATTTGGCGTCATCGACCTCGTCATAAAGAGTTGTCGGACCGGTAGGCACTCGGCTCGAACGAACAACGATTATGCCGAGCTTGCGGGCTTCGAGAAGTTTAGGGAATATGTTCTTGTGATAGTTGCCGTTGCCGAGACCTGCGTGGATCACTCCCTGATACCCGTTGGTAAGGAAAGGATTCATTACATCAGCCTCCACATTCGAATATGCATAAACAATTCCGACTTTGGGAAGGCTCGTAAGATTGGTGACATCGAACACTGATTCCGTTGTGTGCTTTTTCAGTGTCTGCATGTTGTAGTAAGGCTTGCTGTTATAGACATATCCGAGAGGACCGGCATCGGGAGCCTGGAATGTCTGCACATCGGTGGTATTCATTTTCTGTGTGGAATGCGCGCCGAGGATAAGACCGTTCATCACAATCATCACACCTCTCCCTTTTGACGACGGGTCTGCGGCAGTGACAACGGAGTTATACAGGTTGAGAGGTCCGTCGGCACTCATCGCCGTTGAGGGACGCATAGCGCCGGTGAGCACGACCGGCTTGTCACTCTTCACTGTAAGATTGAGGAAGTAAGCGGTCTCCTCCATGGTATCGGTTCCGTGAGTGATCACGATGCCGTCCACATTGCTCTGGGCGAGAAGCTCGTTGATTCGTTTGGCAAGAGTAAGCCACACCTGGTCGTTCATATCCTGCGAGCCTATGTTGACAACCTGCTCACCGGTGACATTTGCCACATCCTGCATCTGGGGCACAGCATCGATTAGCGACTGGATAGCCACCTGGCCTGCCGTATAACCGGATGCCGTGGCGGATTTGCCGGTTCCTGCGATAGTTCCGCCGGTAGCAAGAATATACACATTCGGTTTTTGCTGGGCGAACGCCGTGGCAACCGAGGTCAGCAACACTACAGCCAGCAGGCTCAATTTTTTCAGATTTTTCATAACTTGATTATTTTAGTTGATTATTGGTTTTTATGGTTCAGATAATGCAAGGTTCTCAATATATCTGTATCAGAAGCAGACCTGTAAGAATCGCAGCTATCGTGGCGACAAGTCCGGGCATCATGAAAGAATGGTTGAGCACATATTTGCCGATGCGGGTGGTACCGGTGCGGTCAAAGTTTATAGCCGCCACCACTGTCGGATAATTGGGAATAAAGAAATAACCGTTTACAGCCGGAAACAAGGCTATAAGCATCCACGGATTCATTCCCAGTGCTATGCCTAACGGCATTATTGCCCTGACGGTTGCCGCCTGACTGTAAAGAAGAATTGACATTACGAAAAGAGCGATTCCGAAGAGCCAGGGCCATTGTGTCACAAAACCCTTGACACCCTCTGTGATCACAGCTATATTGCCGTTGATGAACGTGTCGCCCATCCATGCTATACCGAAAATCGCTATCACTGCCTGCATTCCCGCAATGAAGACACTTCCCTGAGTCGGGGCGATTCCGTTGATCTTGCCGGTGAGAAGAATGATGGCACAGGTGCTGAGCATCAGAATCTCGATAATCGCCGGCATGTCTACAGGGGTTCCGTTGAATGAGGGACGCATTGCCGGTATTGAGCCGAAAAGCACGATAAGCACAGTTGAGAGCAAAAACAGCAAAACAGAGAGCTTTGCTCTGCCAAGATTCTTTATTTCGTTGAACTTAAGACTGTTTTCCTTAATCATGCCCTGCTCTACACGGCGAAGATACTCAGGATCTTCCAGAAGCTCCTTACCTACTCTTTTTGAAAGTAACGCTCCTATTATAACTCCTATGAGCGTAGCGGGAATAGACACCTTGAGAATATCGAAAAGAGTGATGTCGAAGCCGGTGAGCAAACCGAGCAACGCCACAGTAGCCGCAGAGATCGGGCTCGCGGTTATTGCCTGTTGCGAGGCTATGACGGCAATTCCCAAAGGACGCTCTGGACGTATCTTCGTTTCACGGGCAACCTCCGCGATCACCGGCAAAACCGAATAAGCCACATGACCCGTACCGGCGACAAATGAAAACAGATAAGTCACCAACGGACTGATGATAGTGACTTGCGAGGGATTCTTTCTCAGAAGTTTCTCTGCAAGCTTTACCAGATAATCCAGTCCCCCTGCCGCCTGCATGGCAGCGGCAGCGGAAATTACCGCCGCAATCATCAGCATGACATCGATCGGGGGTGAAGTAGGCTGAAGACCAAAGACGAACACCAGTATCGCCATTCCTACACCGCCCATGACACCAAGGCCGATGCCTCCAAGACGCGCTCCGACGATGATTGCAGCCAAAACAAATAAAAGTTGTAGTGTCAGCATAGCTTTTATATAAGGTTTCACAAAAAGCCATTTTAAGAAATCTTCGCAATTCTTATGTGACTTGTTCATATTATTAAACTATAAATCTTAAAAATGGTTTTGCAACGTTTTAATGTTTCATAACATTTTTGCAGAAATTCGTAATTCTTTTCTCTACCGTGACTCGCCACAAAACCAATCCTCTTCCCCTTTTGTTAAAAAAATATCATTGCATCAGCCTTGCATCGGAACCTGAAGAATCAGGATGCACGTGATAAGAAACAGTTTCCAAGGCTGCCGCAGTGCTTCAGGAACCGTCAGTTTCAACTGTTTCTGAATAGCTTTGAAAAACACAAAAACATTAAGTTATGGATTGGTTTATACAAACGCTGAGAGACAACCCGGCGATAGCGATTTTCCTGACGCTGGGAGTTGGATTTCTTGTAGGCAAACTGAAGTATAAGACATTCTCGCTGGGAAATGTCACTTCGGTTCTGCTTGTCGGTGTTCTTGTCGGACAACTCGACATCCCTGTTCCCGGGCCCGTGAAGTCGATATTCTTTCTCCTCTTCCTTTTTGCAATCGGATACAGTGTGGGTCCCGAATTCTTCAGGGCATTGAAAGGCTCGGGCATAAAACAGGTGCTGTTTGCCGTGGTCATGTGTGTGATATGCTTTGCCGTGACATGGGGTGTCGCCCTGCTTTTCCACTATAATGTCGGAGAGGCATTGGGACTGTTTGCCGGCGCACAGACAATTTCCGCAGTGATAGGTGTCGGACAGGACGCCATAGGAAACATGAATGCCTCGGCTGCCGATAAAACGGCATGGAGCAACATAATACCGGTATGCTATGCCGTGACCTATATATTCGGCACAATAGGTTCCGCATGGATTCTCGGCTCGCTCGGTCCGGCAATGCTCGGCGGTCTGAAAAAGGTGAGAAAGGAAACGGCAGACCTTGAGAAATCGATGAACAGCAGCGGTGTCGATGACGACCCGGCATATATCAACGCATTGAGACCGGTGGTATATCGCGCTTACGAGGTCAAAGGAGATTTCTTCTCCTCGCCGCGTACTGTAGCTGAAATCGAGCAACACTTCACCGATGAGCACATGCGTGCATATGTGGCACGTATAAGGACGGAAGACAAATTTATCGACAATCCCGACGGAGATGTCAAGGTCTCGCAAAATGATATTATCGTTGTCAGCGGACGCCGGGAGACTCTCGTCAGCGGCGAGGGATGGATAGGTCCCGAAGTCGCGGATGACGCTCTGCTCTCTTTCCCGATAGAGAAAGTTCCTGTGATGATTGCACGCAAGCAGCTTGACGGAAAGACAATAGAAGACCTGCGTCATATGCCGGAAATGAACGGTGTGCTGATATCCGCAATCACGACGGCAAACGGAGCCTCAATTCCTGTTCTCGCCAAGACGGAACTTCACCGCGGATATACCATGACCCTGCAAGGAAGAGATGCGGATATCAAAAAAGCATCTTCCATAATCGGGTATGTAGACAAACCGACAAACCAGACCGACATGATTTTCGTAGGTCTCGGAATCTTCATCGGTACTATAATAGGAGCCATAACGATTCATCTCGGCGGTATACCGGTAAGTCTCTCCACAAGCGGAGGAGCGCTCATCGCCGGTCTTGTCCTTGGCTGGCTGCGCTCGAAACACCCGACTTTCGGAAAGATTCCAACTTCTTCGCTATGGATTCTAAATAACATGGGACTCAATATGTTTATCGCTGTGATAGGTATAGAATCCGGACCTTCGTTCGTGCAAGGCATACAGCAGGTGGGATGGATGTTGTTTGTAGCCGGTGTGATCGCAACTACTCTTCCGCTGATTCTCGGCATATGGATCGGCGACAAGATATTTAAGTTTCCTGCCGCAATCAACCTCGGATGCAACGCCGGAGCGAGGGTCACAACGGCATCGCTTGGCGCGATACAGGATTCCTTAGGCTCGACTCTCCCGGCAATGGGTTACACCGTGACATATGCGATTGGCAATACTCTGCTGATCCTTATGGGAGTGATAATGGGCATTATCATGTAAATTCAGAATATAAAAACAGTTTTTTGAAGTATTATGAAAACAAAAGATCAGATCAGAGAATATGAGAAAGCACTCGAAGAGATGAGTCCTTTCGAAATCAAGGATACGCTGATTAAGATGGCGAAAAAAGGGTCGGAGACCACTACCGACACATTCCTTAACGCCGGGCGTGGAAACCCCAACTGGATAGCCACGGCTCCACGCGAGGCGTTTTTTCTTCTCGGTGTATGGGCTGTGGAGACTTGCCGCAATGAAGCCTATTCGAAACCGGGCGTTGCCGGAATGCCTCCTGAAGAAGGTCTGGGCGACAGCCTGAAACTCTTTCTTAAAGACAATGCGGCGAGACACGGCGCGCATCTTCTTCTGAATGCCATCGATTATGCGGAAACTGAACTCGGCATATCAGCCGATTCGCTGGCTTATGAATGGGCAGACGGCATAATCGGCGACCACTATCCCACCCCGGTCAGGATGCTTGTCAATGCAGAAAAGATCGTACAGGCATATCTGGCGCAGGAAATGGGCGATAATGCACCCGGTCTTGGAAAGGAATATGACCTTTTCGCAACAGAAGGCGGCACTGCTGCAATGTGTTATATTTTCGACTCCCTGCAGGCAAACCACCTTCTGAAGAAGGGTGATTCCATCGCGCTGATGGCTCCTATCTTCACGCCTTATATAGAAATCCCGCAACTTGACCGCTACAGTTTTGATGTAACCAATATTTACGCGGACTCTACAGACAAAGACGGCTACCACACATGGCAATATCCCGTAGAGGAGATGGATAAACTGCGGGATCCTAAAATGAAACTTGTCTTCCTCGTGAATCCGTCCAACCCGCCGAGCTACAGGCTAAGTCAGGATTGTCTCGACTATCTTGTGGATGTCGTAAAGAAAGACAACCCTGACCTGATGATCGTAACGGATGACGTATACGGCACTTTCGCCAAAGATTTCAAGAGCCTGATGTATGTGCTGCCACGGAACACACTCTGCGTCTATTCCTTCTCAAAATATTTCGGTGCCACAGGATGGCGTCTTGCGGTTATTGCCGCTGCCAAGGAAAACATATTCGACAGGCTCATATCTCAGGAATCCAAGGAATGCCTTGAGGATCTTGACAAAAGATACGGATCCCTCTCGCTGCACCCTGAGAAAATCCGCTTTATAGACAGAATGGTTGCTGACAGCAGGTCTGTGGCACTGAACCACACCGCCGGACTGTCGACACCCCAGCAGATTCAGATGTCGCTTTTCTCTCTGATGTGTCTGCTCGACAAACGAAACATATATAAGAAGAAGATGCAGGATATGGTGGAAGACCGTCTTGAAGCTCTTTGGAAAGGCACCGGTTTCAGGCTTATGGAAGATCCGTTGCGCGTAGGATACTACAGCGAGATCGACCTTATGCTGTGGGGAAGCAAGATATATGGTGATGACTTCTGCAACTGGCTAAAAGCCAATTACGAACCGATAGACATAGTGCTGCGTCTCGCCCGCCAGACTTCTGTTGTTCTCCTCAACGGCAGTGGATTCGACGGTCCATGCTGGTCAGTCAGAGCTTCTCTCGCCAACCTCGACGAGATTGATTATCTGAAAATCGGATCGGCTTTACGCTCTATTCTCGACGGTTACTACGAAGAGTATAAAAAAGCAAAGTAAAAACTGTCTGACAAGTAAGCGTTGAAAATCCGCTTATATGCAATTTCCCGGAAATATTTACGACTCCGGACTCGACTGCCAATGACGAGTCCGGAGTCTCCATGTCTGACCGGACAAGAGCCGATATAAAACAAAATAAATGATATTTGGAACGTTTTATGTTTTTAAACGTTTTACAATTAGAAATCTTTAATTATATTTGTGGATTCATTCCTCGCCTCGCAAACTTTGTTTCAAAAGACACGGAATGACAATAGAGATTATACCTTAAATATAAACCATAAACATTTTTACAATGGAGACCACATCTAAAAAAGGATTTCGCGAAGAATCCGACCTTCTCGGCACACGCGAGATTCCTGATTCAGTTCTTTATGGTGTTCAGACACTTCGAGGAATAGAAAATTTTGAAATCAGCAAGTTTCACCTGAAAGATTACCCCTTGTTCATCAAGGGACTCGCAATCACCAAATGGGGTGCTGCCGTTGCAAACCACGAGCTTGGTCTTATCAGCGATGAGCAATTTAACGCAATCGTTCAGGCTTGCAAGGAGCTTATCGAAGGTCAGCACCATGAACAGTTCCCCGTAGACATGATCCAGGGAGGTGCGGGCACTACCACCAACATGAATATCAACGAGGTAATCACAAACCGTGCCCTCGAAATCATGGGACACAAAAGAGGTGAATACCAATATTGCTCACCAAACGATATCGTGAATTGTGCCCAGTCAACCAACGATGCCTATCCTACGGCGATACATATCGGCATGTATTACACTCACCTGAAGTTTGTGGAACACTACAAGGTGCTGATAGAGTCTCTGCGCAAGAAGAGCGAGGAGTTCAAACACATCGTAAAGATCGGAAGAACTCAGTGGGAGGATGCGGTGCCTATGACTTTAGGACAGACTTTCAGCGGTTTCGCTTCAATTCTTGAAGACGAACTCCTGCATCTCGACGAGGCTGCCGCCGACTTCCTTACTGTGAACATGGGTGCCACGGCAATCGGAACAGGCATCACCGCCGAACCCGGCTATGCCGAAAAATGCGTCGCCGCCCTCGGAAAGATTACAGGATGGAATATCAAGCTCGCCAAAGACCTTGTAGGAGCAACTTCCGACACATCCTGCCTTGTAGGATATGCCGCAGCTCTGAAACGTGTAGCTGTTAAAGTCAACAAGATATGCAACGACCTGCGTATCCTTGCCAGCGGACCGCGCTGCGGTTTCGGCGAGATCAACCTTCCTGCAATGCAGCCCGGTTCATCTATCATGCCGGGTAAGGTAAATCCTGTCATTCCGGAGGTCATGAACCAGATATGCTATAAAGTGATGGGCAACGAACTTTGCGTCACCATGGCAGGAGACGCAGCACAGATGGAGCTGAACGCGATGGAGCCGGTAATGGCTCAATGCGACTTCGAGTCTGTGGACCTTATGATCAACGGATTCGAGACCCTGCGAATCAGATGCATCGAAGGAATCACGGCAAACGAAGAGCATTGCCGCACCCAGACCCGCAACAGCATCAGTATCGTGACTGCGCTCAACCCGGTAATCGGCTACAAGAACTCCACCAAGATTGCCAAAGAGGCTCTCGCCACCGGAAAGAGCGTATACGACCTTGTGCTTGAACACGACATCCTGAGCAAGGAAGACCTTGACACGATTCTCGCTCCCGAGAACATGATCAAGCCCGTGAAACTCGACATAAAGCCCAAACGCCACCTTTGATATGACCTGAAACCCGCATGAACGGTTCATCCGTTCCATACGATAAAACCACAAGGGGGATGTGCCTGACGGTACATCCCCCTTCTAAAATGTCATGCCGCAGTAATCGCTTTATGAAGCAATAAGACAAATTCTCCAACTTTATGAAGTCTTCCTCTTGCGATATAACAGGTATCAGACTACCGGAAGAATAATTCTTCTTTTCTATTTTACACTTAGGTGTAATTGTAGAGAAGCATTCGTTTGAAGTGATATATTTCCAGTTATGATTCATAATCGTTGCAGTTTGTAGGGACGCGCCATGGCGCGTCCGCGTTGTCAATGTGGTTTGGATTAAACCGGTCGTAACACCAATTTTCAACATTCGCATCGATATAATGCATAATATTCGCGTATGCATGCTGACTGCGAATAATATGCTCATGAAATCTCTCTTGCCAGCCGAATTCTATGTTTTGCTTTCTCGCAGCTCTGGTAACTGTGCTCTTTATTTGTCCTACTATTACTGCCAATCTGCTGTTGTGGTGAAAATTTTTGGCTTCTGATGGTTCATGTCGCTTTGGCTTCAGACATCCGTAATTGTTTTGTGACTGGGATGTTGACAAAATGGGGGACGATGCGGACGCGCCATGGCGCGTCCCTACGGAGATTACCAAATGGATGTGGTTGGGCATCACGACGCTATTCCAGACTTCAGCCTCTGGAAAATGATCTGTCACTTCGTCTATTGTTGACTTCATGATATGTCCTATATCTGTAGGAATCATTTTCCCACCTCGTATCTCTCCGAAATAATGTATCTTTTGGTCGCAACGGACCGTAATGAAGAATATTCCTTCATTATAGTCATGCCAATCGGCACGGAACTGGTGTCGGTCAGCCATGTGCGAGCATCTTTTGGAGTTCGACCATGCCACGGAGGAAGGTTTCCCATATCTGGTCAATATGCGATTTTATCTGTCCTGTAATCATTCTGCAAAAATAAGTAAGTGTTGGAAATTAGCTTATATTAAATTTTAGGAGATTTTGAGATGATTTCATGATTCCGAAGAAGGAGCATAGCGGGCTATGCGACTGATGAGAAATCATGAAAGCATCCAAAAGATTCAAAATTTAAATAAGCACGGCATTTACTTATTATAAACTAATTTTCAATACTTACTTAATACTAAATACAGACTTTCATAAGTGTATCCGGAATATTTTGCGAAAGTTTTTTGATAATCAATGTACGAAATTCATCTATGTGTCCGAAAACGGACGCCCTTTGTTTTGTCAGATCGTTAATATCCAACACTTTATATTTTTGGCACGCATAATGTCTGACTTTCTGCGTAAACTATCCGAAGTTAAAAAATGGACAGAGAGATTTCACTCAAAGAACAAAAGAAACTAAGACGCAGGAAAATTCTGAAGACATGCGTTCCGATTGCCGTTGTTTCAGCCGGCGCCATATTCGCTTTATCCTCAATTGCCCCGTCGATGGACCGCAGCGGACTCGATTTCATCACCGCAGACACAGGCACTGTGGAGATGTCGGCTGACGCCTCGGGCAAAGTCGTTCCGGCTTATGAAATGACTATCACATCGCCGGTGTCCACAAAAATCCTTGAGATATATTGTCACGAGGGTGATGCAGTGGAGCGGGGACAGTCTCTGATGAAACTTGACCTTGCCGGAGAAGAGACTGAGCTGCAGAATCTCGCCAATCAGAAAATGATGAGGAACTACGACACCCGCCAGACAATACTTGCAAGCCGCACTTTTCTCACCAATCTTGAGATGAAGATAAAAGCGAAGGAGATGTCGGTGGAACGGCTTAAAACCGAGACCGACAACGAACGGAGACTCGACAGCATAGGTAGCGGTACGGGCGACCGCGTCAGAGAGGCGGAACTTGCCTACAAAACAGCCGTTCTCGAACTCGACCAGCTTCGCAAACAGCTCCACAACGAAGAGCTGAGTCATGCCGCGGCACGCAAAAGCAAGGAACTCGAAGAGGGCATAACGGCAAAGAACCTTGAGGAAAAACAGCGAATGCTTGATGACGCACGCATCAAGGCTCCGGCAAACGCCACCGTGACGTATCTCAATTCGGCTTTGGGAACAAGCATCTCGGCAGGCGAGAGACTCGCCGTGCTTTCTGACCTCAACCATTTCAAGATCGCTGCGCAGATTCCGGAATCAAATGCCGACAAGATGGCTCTGGGTTCGGAAGTGAACGTAAAGGTGGGCAAGGAGACTTTCAGAGGAAGAATAGGAACAATCACTCCGCAGTCTAACAACGGCGTGATATCTTTCACCGTCCTGCTCGACGATGACAGCGACAAGCGTCTCCGTTCAGGAGTCAGGGCAGAGATAAACGTGCTTTACGACATAAAGGAGGAGGTATTGAGGATTCCGAACGGAACATATTATCACGGTCCGGGACAATACATATTTTTCATAGACAACGGCGAGGGGCATCTGCTTAGACGCGAAGTCCGGCTCGGCGAGGGCAACTTCGACTATGTAGAGGTGCTTTCCGGACTCAGCGACGGCGACAGAATCGTGAAGAATGACCTCGCGGAATACAACAGCCGCAAGAAAATAAGACTCAGATAATCAGGCAACGCAGAAGTCGATTCGACATTCGTACGAAACACAGTCGCGATTCATGTGAAAACAATTAGAAGCTGTTTAAAAATAAAAGTTAATTTGGGGTCGCAGGCTTGGTGCAGATTTCTTCTTGAGGAGAAGGAGCATAGCGGGCTATGTGACTGAGCCGAAAGGAGAAAGATGCCCAAGCTTGCGAGACTTAAAGTAACTTGAAAAACAGCACTGATTAAATTTTTAACATATGAAGCCTGTCGATAAATAAAAATTACCTTTGTCCGGCTCTCTCCGGTTAAAATTCATTCTCGGCTCAGTCACATAGCCCGCTATGCTCCTTTGCCTTAAATGAATTTTAACTCGAAGATAGCCGCCCCAAATTTAACTTTTATTTTTAAACAGCTTCTTAAACAACAACTAAAAAACAAACCATATGTCAATCATTAATCTTGAAGGTGTGGAAAAGGTTTATCGCACCAGTGAAATAGAGACAATAGCTCTTGAGAATGTTAACCTCAGGATTGAAAAAGGGGAGTTTGTAAGCATCATGGGACCCTCGGGATGCGGAAAATCAACCCTCCTCAACATCATCGGACTTCTTGACAAGGCAACCAAGGGGAAGGTGGAGATAATCGGCACCGATACCGAATCGCTCGGTGACACCGGACTTTCCCATTTCCGCAACGCCAACATAGGATTCGTGTTCCAGAGCTTTCATCTGATTCCCTCGCTGAACGTCGCCGACAATGTGGCTCTCCCCCTGCTCTATCGCAAGGACACAGGAGCCAAGGCACGGAAGGAGAAGATCGACAATGTGCTCGAACGCCTCGGCATCTCTCACCGAAAACGCCATTTCCCCTCCCAGCTCTCCGGAGGGCAGTGCCAGCGTGTGGCGATAGCCCGCGCAATCGTGGGAGACCCTGAAATTATCCTCGCCGACGAGCCTACCGGCAATCTTGACTCCAGAATGGGTGCGGAAGTGATGGAACTCCTGCATCAGCTCAACAAGGAAGACGGCCGCACAATCGTGATGGTAACACACAATGAGGAACAGGCGCGCATGACCGACCGCATTATCCATTTCCTCGACGGGCGCAGAATCGAATGAGAACGCTACTGCCGCCGGAAAGTTATTTTATCCACTTCACTTCCAACAGACAATTATGAACAATTACTTAAAACAGATATGGTATGAACTGCGCCACCAGCCGATGGTGACAATCACATCGGTAATGGGCACCGCATTCGCCATCTTCCTTATGATGGCGGTATTCATGACCTCCTCTCTCGACACGGTGCCCGTCGCGCCGGAAACAAACCGCCCCCGTCTTATGTTCGGACAAAACATACACATTAAATACGAAAAGGGCGAATCATCGGGTGGAATGTCATATAACACCGCAAGACGACTCTACGGAAATCTTGACGGCATAGAGAAGATTTCCTTTGCCAACAGCTGGGCTGTCAATCTTGACGTGTCGGTAAAAGACGGCGACTGCGTGTCGCTGTTCGAAAAGAAGGTTGACGATGCATTCTGGGAAATATTCGATTTCACATTCGTTTCCGGCAAACCGTTCGACAAGGCATCTGTCGATGCCCGTCTTAAAAAAGCTATAATCACAGAATCCGCGGCTGTAAGAATGTTCGGCAACGCGGATGTGGCAGGCAAAGAGATAAAAATCAACCATGTGCCACACATAGTCCAGGGTGTGGTGAAGGATACGAGTCCGCTGTTAGTGCAAAGCTTCGCCAACATATACACCGTCTACGCTCCTGAGGAGCAGGATAATCTCTGGATCGACGGTTACGGAGGCGACACACAGGTGATTCTTCTCAAGGCGCCGGGGGTGAGCGACGAACACATCCGCAATCAGGTGAAAAGCCGATACGCCACATTCGCATCGGTTCTGAAGAAGGAAGGGAAGCAGGTGGATTACCATCAGGCGCCCTATACGGCGGAGACTGTCAATCTCGAATTCGGCTCAAACACCGATCCCGATCCCGACACACCCCGGAAACTGAGATACGCGGTCTATCTTATCCTTCTGATTCTCCCTGCAATAAATCTCAGCAGCATGACACGCAGCCGGCTGCGCCGACGCGTGTCGGAAATCGGAGTCCGCAGGGCTTTCGGAGCGACAAAAGCCGGCATCATGAGCCGGTTCCTCGGAGAGAATCTCATTCTTACTCTCGCCGGAGGCATCATCGGTCTTGTACTCTGCCTCATATTCGTGGTCTTCTTTTCCAATCTCTTCATTTCCTATGGAGGGAAATTCGGCAACAATGACATAGCCGCCTCGACTCCTACAATCAACATGCTTCTGAATTTCAAAACTTTCGGAATCGCGCTGCTGTTCTGCCTTCTACTTAATGTCATAAGCACCGGAATGCCCGCATGGCGTGCGTCAAAGATCAACCCGGCTGAAGCTATTTCCGGTAAAAACGATTGAATCATGAAAAGAAATCTTTTGACTCAGATAAAAAACGAATGGCGCGACAACCTCTGGCTCGTGATCGAGCTGGCTATCGTGGCTGTCGCGATATGGGCGCTTTCGTTCACTCTTTACGACACTTTGCGCCCTAAGTTCGATGACAAGGGATATGACATCGACAACGTATATAAAATCACGCTGAAAAGTCTCGGAAAAGACAGTCCGGAATATGTGGATATGGGTGATCGGACGGAAACCGCCAACCTCGATGACGGAAAAACCCTGATGGCACGCATTCGCAAGTCTCCCTACGTCGAGATTGCGGCGTTCTCGAGCAACGCCCTCCCCTATCAGTTCAGCTACGCCGGGAATCAGCTTGATGTGCAGGACAAGGGTGACTCGGTGTTTTATATGGGCAATCTGCGCATGGCAAGTCCGGAGATCGCAGGTGTGCTCAGAATCAGAAGCACACAGAACCTGTCGCTGAAAGATCTTGAGGAAATCCTGCGCCGCGGAGACCTGCTTGTCTCTACTGCTCCGGATTACAGTTATGGCGGCGTCAAGGATCTGAAGGATCTCGTCGGCGGACGCGTCATGCCTTACGACACACTTCACACACGCCGCATCGGAGGTGTCGTCAAGTCCATAAAACGCAACGAATATGAGCAGAAGACCGGCACCATCATTTTCCCGATTGACGAGTCCGACTACAGGCGTCTTGCATATTGCTCGGAGATCGCAGTGAGGGTGAAGCCGGGAACGGGCAAAAAATTCGAAGAGGAGTTCTATTCCGACAAGAGCATGAGACAGCTAAGAAACAGATATCTCACAGACCTGAGCCGCATGGAAGATGTCAGAGCCGCCAACCAGCACTACAGCGATTCCATGGTGCGTCTGTGGAGCGCGGGAATAGTTTTCCTTCTGGTCATAATATTCCTCGGACTGCTCGGCACGTTCTGGTTCCGCATCCGCCAGCGTTCCGGGGAAATCGCCCTGCGCAAGACATGCGGCGCGACTTCCGCCGACATTTTCCGCAGAATAATAGGCGAGGGAATGATCCTTCTCTCCATCGCGCTCATACCTGCCTTAATAGCAGGCGCGGCAATATACCGGTTCATAATCATCGAAAAAGGATTCCCCTTCGATGAATACAAATATGTGATAGCTCTGTCTTTCCTGATCATGGCGGTCATCATGGCGGCTATGATTGTGGCTGGAACAGTATTCCCCGCCCGCAAAGCGATGAAGACAGAACCGGCGATAGCCCTCAAGGAGGAATAGCCGGAGTGTGTAAAAAACATATCCAGAAATAAATGAGATTCCGACAATTTTTCTTATACGCAGCTCTTCTGGTTTCCGCGCCCATGTCAGGCGCGGAAACGGAGGAGTTATATCTTTCGCTCGACGAGACAATCTCTCGCGCACGGACAAGCAGCGTGGATGCCGCAGTGGCACTCGATGAACTCAAGACCTCATATTGGGAATACCGTTCCTACCGCGCGGAACTTCTGCCTGAGGTCAATTTCTCCGCCACTGTTCCCGCCTATCACAGACAGTATTCACCTTACATGAACGAATCGGGCAGCTACAGTTTCGTGCGCAACAATTACCTCCAGATGAACGGCGAAGTGTCGCTGAGCCAGAACATATGGCTCACGGGGGGAAAAATAGCGCTGAACACTTCGCTCGATTTTTTCCGCCAGCTCGAAGGAGACAAATACAACCGTTTCATGTCAATACCTGTAGCTCTCACTCTGACACAACCCGTGTTCGGGGTAAACAGCATAAAATGGGACAGACGCATAGAACCGGTCAGATACACCGAAGCAAAGGCTGCATACCTCAGCGCATCGGAAGATGTGGCGATCAAAGCGATTGCATATTATTTCCAGCTCCTTATGGCTGACGAGAACATGACAATAGCCTCGCAGAACCTTGAAAACGCCCGGAAACTTTACGAAGTGGCGAAAGAAAAACGGGAAATGGGACGCATCAGCGGCAATGACCTCCTGCAGATGGAACTCAACCTGCTCAACGCCGAATCAGAACTTACCGACTGCGAGAGCAGCCGGAAAAGCTGCATGTTTCAGCTGCGCACGCTCCTCGACCTCGGTGAGAACACGAACATAATACCCCTGACTCCATCTGCCCTCCCTGCGGCAGACATCAGCTATGAGGACGCTTTGCAGAAAGCACTCGAACGCAACAAACTCGCGGCAAGCATCAGACGGCGTCAGCTGGAGGCGGATTATGAAGTGGCGAAGGCGAAGGGCAACCTGCGCCAGATATCGCTTTTCGCCCAGATCGGTTATACTGGCACTGACAGACGCTTCGGAGGCGCATATTCATCTCTCAAAGACAACCAGGTGGTGGAAATAGGTTTCGAGATACCGATTCTTGACTGGGGACGCCGACGGGGAAAAGTGAAAGTGGCGGAAAGCAACCGCAAGGTCATGGAAAGCAGGCTGCGACAGGAGAGGGCGGATTTCTCCCAGAATCTTTTCATTCTCGTGGAGCGCTACCGCAATCAGATGCGCCAGCTTGAAATCAGCCGACGCGCGGATGAAATCGCGGCACGCCGATACGCCGCGAATGTCGAGACTTTCATGATCGGCAAAATATCCACCCTCGACCTCAATGACTCCCGCGTAAGCAAAGACGAGGCGCGGCGGGAATATATCAACGAACTGTACCTGTTCTGGAACTATTACTATCAGATACGCAGTCTGACCCTTTGGGATTTCTCTGCGGGATCGGGCATCGACGCGGATTTCGAACGCGACATCCGCAACCGGTGACCACAGGAATTCTGTTGTGTTATCCCGAAAAAAATAGTAACTTCGCATTATGATCCTAATTGTTGACGATGACAAGGCAATAAGGCAGTCCCTTGCCCTTGTGCTGAAGCGGAAGGGTTACGAAACCGCGCTCGCCGGTAATCCGGACGAGGCTCTCGGCATGCTGCGCAAACATAAGTTCCGCCTGGTGATCATGGATATGAACTATTCCCTTTCAACCACCGGCGAAGAGGGAATACATCTTCTGCGCCAGACAAAAATATTCCAGCCTGACACACCTGTGATTCTTATAACCGCCTGGGGCAGCATCGAGCTTGCTGTGGAAGGGATGAGATTCGGTGCTTTCGACTTCATAACCAAACCCTGGAACAACCACCTTCTTCTGCAGAGAATAGAGACGGCACTGAGCCTGTCTTCCCCGGCTACGGATTCTGACCGGAATCCGGCGGATTTCGACAGGTGCGGTTTAATCGGTGAGAACCCCAGGGTAAAGGAGCTGCTGAAGACTGTGGAAAGAATAGCCCCGACCGATGCGCCGGTGCTCGTGCTCGGCGAGAACGGCACCGGGAAAGAGCTTATCGCCAACGCCATCCACAAAAACAGCCGCCGTAAAAACGCTCCTTTCGTTATGGTGAACCTCGGAGGAATCTCCACCTCCCTTTTCGAAAGCGAGATGTTCGGTCATTCAAAGGGGGCATACACAGGCGCTGTCTCCGAACGCAAGGGCAGATTCGAACTTGCCGACAAGGGAACGATCTTCCTTGACGAAATAGGAGACCTCACTCAGGACTGTCAGGTGAAACTGCTGCGCGTGCTGCAGCAGCACACATTCGAACGCCTTGGCGAAAGCCGCACGCGAAAAACCGACATCCGCGCCATATGCGCCACTAACGCCGACCTGCCGGCAATGGTCAGGGAACACACCTTCCGCGAAGACCTCTTTTACCGTATAAACCTTATCACGCTGCGCATACCCCCACTCCGTGAGCGTCGCGACGACATTCCTCTCCTCACAAGGAGTTTCATGGAGTCGGCATCAAGGTCTCACGGCATCCGTTGCCCGGAGATTTCTCATGAGGCGCTCGGTTACCTTTCGCGTCTCCCCTATCCGGGCAATGTGAGACAACTCAGGAACATGGTCGAGAGAGCCGTGCTGATGTGCGCCGGCGGCATACTGGAAAAATGCGATTTCGAGGCAGACGGAAACATTCAGGATGTTTCCGCAACCGACTTGAAGGGAAGTCTTGAGGGCGCCACTCTCGAAGACCTTGAGGCGGCAGCTATCGCCGAGGCTGTCAGAAAGTATGACGGCAACCTGTCGAGAGTGGCGGCGGCGCTCGGCATAACACGCCAGTCGCTTTATCGCAAAATTGAAAAACATGGCATCGACATTTCGTGATTCCGGCATATGAGACCATCCGCCATACACAATATCCTTCTCCTGCTTTCCGCAGCCTGTGCCCCGGCAGCGTGCATTATGCTTCCTTCTCCTGCAAGATGGTGGTGCGCAGGAATTGCCGCGATGTCGTTCTTTCTTCTTCTGCTGCTTCGCAGGAGCATCGTAAAGCCGTTGTCGGCGGCACAGCGCGGTCTTGAACTCCTTCGCGCCCAGGATTTAAACAACCGACTGATAAAAGTGGGCGAACCGGGTGCCGACCGTATCGTGTCTCTCTTCAATGACCTTATGACACGTCTGAAAAACGAGCGGCTGCGGCTTAAGGAACAGGATACATTCCTCAGGCTTCTTATCGAGGCGTCGCCGATGGGCATTATTCTGCTTAACCTCGACGGCAGAGTGTCGATGACCAACGGGGCATTCATCAGAATCGCGGAGATCCGGAACGAGGATGGCATAGTCGGCAAAAGACCCGACGAACAGGACTCCCCAATTGTCAGAACACTGCTCGCCATTCCACGGGGAGAAAGCCGTGTCATCAGGCAGGACGGTTCCCGTCTGTACAGGGGATATCACCTGCAGTTTCTGCAAGAGGGGTTTCACCGTCATTTTTATCTTGTGGAGACTCTTACCGATGAACTGAGAACAGCTGAGAAAGAGGCATACGAAAAGGTGATACGCATGATTTCCCATGAGGTCAACAACACCATGGGGAGCGTGCTGACGGTCCTTGAGACCCTTGCCGAAGACACAGCCGGAGACCCGGACCTGAACGAGACAATTGAAAGTTGCAGGGAAAGGTGCGCGGGGATGTGCGGTTTCATAGATTCTTTCGCGGAGCTTGCCAGAATACCGGATCCTGTTCTCAGACAAGTAGACATGAATGCGGAAATCACCGGAATGCTGCCATTTCTGCGCCTTATGGCAACCGACAGTTGCGTGATTACCTTCAACAACGAAAACCGCCCTCTCCCGGAAATCGAGAAAGAGCGGATGTATGTCAATGCCGATATGCCCCTTTTGCAGCAGGCTATTGTCAATATCGTGAAAAACGCAGTGGAGAGCATCTCCGGAAATGGAAACCGCGACGGTGTGATTCATATCGCCACGGAAAATGAAAACGGCTCTGTCACATTGACAATATGCAATAACGGCGCGGAAATCTCCGAAGAGACGGCTTCACGTCTTTTCAGCCCGTTCTTCTCGACAAAGCATTCCGGACGCGGGCTGGGGCTCACGGTAGTGTCGGAGGTGTTGCGCAGGCACGGTTGCTCGTTCTCGCTGCGCACCGGGCAGGATTCACTGACCCGCTTCACAATCCGCTTCCCGGGGCAACGTGAGGTGAAGCGCCGCCCAGCCGAGAATGCCGGCAAGAAGCGAGCCTGCAAGAATACCGAGCTTTGAGTCGTTGAGAAGCTGGGAAGTGACGGGGTCTCCGGTGCCGAACGACAGTGTGGCGATAAAGAGCGACACCGTGAAACCGATACCGCCGAGCAATGAGACTGCGGCAAGACTTCCCCATGTGGAGCCTTCCGGCATAGGTGCCCATTTCAACAATATGCATAATGCCGCAAAAAGGAAAATCCCGAGGAATTTACCACCTATCAGACTCACGATTATAGCCGGGGCGATGCCATGGAACAGCTGGCTGATTTCCATGTTGCCGAAAAAGATACCGGCATTGGCGAAAGCGAAAAGCGGCACTATGATGTAGTTGACCAGCGGATGCAGTGTGTCTTCCATATCCTGGAGCGGAGAGATTACTTTGTCGGATGAAGACTCTATCTCTTTGAGCCAGTTCATCTGCTCTTTGCTCAGAATGGTGCGCGAATTGAGATGTTCGTCATCCTCGTGGGCGAAAAACGATATGTTCTGCCTGATGGTCTTGATATATTTCATAGGGGCGTAGACAGGTTTAGCCGGAACGCAGAATGCCACAAGCACACCGGCGATTGTGGGATGTATGCCGGCGTTGAGGAAACAGAACCATACGACCGCTCCCAGAAACACATAGAACATCTTGGACTGTATGCCCAACTTGCCTCCCGCAAACAGCACGAGCATACAGGCGGCGGCATAAAGCAGCAGCATGTAGTCGATATGTGTGCTGTAGAACGCGGCTATGACGATGATGCCTCCTATGTCATCGACTACAGCCAAGGTGGTCAGAAACACTTTCAGACCTATGGGCACTCGATTGCCGAGCATGGCGAGGACTCCCAGGGAGAAAGCAATGTCGGTTGCCATAGGAATTGCTGCGCCGCTGGCATATGCAGTGCCTTTCGACATGAACCAATAGATAATGACAGGCACTCCCATGCCGCCTATCGCCGCGATGATGGGCAGCAATGCGTTGCGGAACGACGAAAGCTCGCCAACAAGCACCTCGCGCTTGATTTCCAGACCTACGGAGAAAAAGAAAAGCGCCATCAGCGCGTCGTTGATAAACGCCATGATCGACATCGGTGCGCCATGATGGCTGAAAAGATTGAAATCTCCTACGCGAAGCTCGACCTCGTTAAGCCATATCGATTCATATATCTCTCGTGTGAACGGCAGATTGACCACCAGCAGTGCCAGCGCGGTCGCAAATATAAGCACATTGCCGCCGCTGGCATAATTCTTTATTGTCTTTTGTGCAGTATAAAATACAGAAGCCATTTTGGGTAATGATTGGTTTGTACATAATGGGCTGAATCCCGGACCTGAGGTTCAGGATTCAACTCGAAACGGGTTATTTCCCCCTATTATGCGGGATTGGGATTAAAACGGTTGTCAAGTATGGCGAAAAGCTGCTCTGACGCCTCTTTGGTCTTGACTTTCTCTATGACATCGGTCACAACTCCATTCTCATCTGTCACGAATGTAGTGCGAACGATACCCATATATTCCCTTCCTGCCATCTTTTTCTTTTGCCATACTCCCGCCGATTCACAGAGCGCATGCTCCGTGTCTGCCACAAGAGGAAAACTCAATGCGAACTTGGCTGCAAATCTATTATGACTCTCGGGAGAATCTTTGCTCACTCCGATGACCTGATATCCCATCTTCTCGAAAATGGAATAATTATCACGGAAGTTACAAGCCTCGGCAGTGCATCCGGGTGTGTTGTCTTTAGGGTAGAAATAGATTATAAAACGTCTGCCGGGATAATCAGACAGTTTAACTTCTTTACCTTCGGCGTCAACGCCTAATACATCAGGGAATTTGTCACCTATATTCATAATAGTGTTTACATTAAATTATAGCTATAAAGACCACAGGAGCCTCTATAGCTATAACAATTATTTAACTGTTTTTCTTAATCGAGTTTCAAGACTGCAAGGAATGCTTTCTGAGGCACCTCTACAGAACCGATCTGTTTCATGCGCTTCTTACCGGCTTTCTGTTTTTCCAACAGCTTGCGTTTACGCGATATGTCGCCACCATAACACTTGGCGGTCACATCCTTACGCACTGCCTTGATCGTTTCACGGGCTATGATTTTAGCTCCGATTGCAGCCTGAATGGCGATGTCGAACTGCTGGCGAGGAATCAGTTCCTTCAGTTTCTCACACATGCGGCGACCGAATCTCACGGCATTCGCCTCATGCGTCAGTGTGGAAAGCGCATCCACGCTCTCTCCGTTGAGCAGAATGTCAAGCTTCACAAGCTTGGACTCCCTGTAATCGTGGATATGATAATCGAAAGAAGCATAACCTTTGGATATAGATTTCAGCTTATCATAGAAATCTATCACGATCTCGCCCAGAGGCATGTCAAACGTAAGCTCCATCCTGTTACCGGATATATATTCCTGCTTCACCAGCTCACCCCTCTTTCCGAGACAGAGCGTCATGATTGGTCCGATGAAATCCGCTTGCGTTATGATTGTGGCGCGTATATACGGCTCCTCGATATGGTCGATAAGCGTTGCCTCAGGGAGTCCGGACGGATTATGCACCTCCGTTTTGTTGCCCTTCTTGTCATATACAAGATAGGAAACGTTTGGCACGGTTGTGATGACATCCATGTCGAACTCTCTTCCGAGACGTTCCTGTACAATCTCCATATGCAAGAGTCCCAAGAAACCGCAACGGAAACCGAAACCCAGGGCAGCCGACGATTCTGGCTGAAATGTCAGCGAGGCATCATTGAGCTGAAGTTTCTCAAGGGAGGCGCGAAGATTCTCGAAATCTTCCGTCTCAATCGGGTAGACTCCGGCAAACACCATCGGCTTCACCTCTTCGAAACCGGCTATGGCGTTCGCGCACGGACGGTTGACATGAGTGATCGTATCGCCCACCTTGACCTCTTTCGAACTCTTGATACCGGAGATTATATATCCCACGTTGCCTGCCGAGAGTTCCTTGCGCGGCGCCATGTCAAGTTTGAGCACGCCGATCTCGTCGGCGTGATATTCCTTCCCTGTAGACACGAATTTCACGAAATCGCCGGTCCTTACAGTTCCGTTTACTATCTTGTAATAGGCTATGATTCCCCTGAACGGATTGAAGACTGAATCGAAAATCAGAGCCTGCAGCGGCGCCTCGGGATCTCCCTGCGGCGCGGGCACCCTTTCCACGATGGCACGCAGAATGTCATCGACACCCATGCCGGTCTTTCCGCTGGCACGTATGATCTCGTCATGTCCGCAACCGAGCAGATCAACTATCTGGTCTTCAACCTCCTCCGGTTTCGCGCTGTCAAGGTCGCACTTGTTGATAACCGGAATTATCTCAAGGTCGTTGTCGATAGCCATATATAGATTGGATATCGTCTGCGCCTGAATACCCTGCGATGCATCGACTATAAGCAACGCACCTTCGCATGCGGCGATCGAACGCGAAACCTCATACGAGAAGTCCACGTGTCCGGGAGTGTCTATCAGGTTGAGAGTATATCTTTCACCGTCAAGCTCATAATCCATCTGAATCGCATGGCTCTTGATAGTTATGCCGCGTTCGCGCTCAAGGTCCATATCATCGAGCACCTGCGCCTCCATATCTTTTCCTACCACTGTATTCGTGCGTTCAAGCAGACGGTCGGCAAGCGTCGACTTTCCGTGATCGATATGAGCTATAATGCAGAAATTCCTTATATTCTTCATCTTTAAACAAATTCGACTGCAAAATTAGTCATAAATTATGGAATTTACAACCGCACGATGCTGAAGTCTCCTCAGAGCGATGAATACGAGGGTGTGAAGGTATCGCCGCGTGATATGTCGCCCGTGCGGGCACCGAGCTCAAGCCAGCGCACGCGCTGATCAGAACGCCCGTGGTTGAAAGTCTCGGGCACAGCATATCCCTGCGCCTGCTTCTGAAGATAGTCATCCCCTATCTTGGACGCGGCATTCAATCCTTCTTCAATGTCTCCGGGTTCAAGACTGTTGAAAAGCCGGTTGTCGTGATATGCCCATACACCGGCATAATAATCAGCTTGCAATTCTGTCCGCACGCTCAGCTTATTTGACTCCACTTCTGGAAGCCGAGCCATCTCTTGATGCGCCTGGTCGAGAGTGCCGAGCAAATTCTGGACATGATGACCGACCTCATGCGCTATGACATAAGCAAAAGCGAAATCCCCGCCTGCTCCCATCTGTTTCTCCATCTGCTCAAAAAAAGATAAGTCAATATACAGTGTCTTGTCTGCAGAACAGTAGAAGGGACCGACTGCCGACGTGGCATTGCCACAACCGGAATTTACAGAACCGGTGAACAGCACCATTTTCGGAGGCTCATAAGTTCGTCCTATCTTACGAAATTCCTCTGTCCACACATCTTCCGTGCCCGCAAGAATAACTTTAGCGAACTCGGCATAACGTTCCTCCTGCTCCGTAGGCACATAATTCTGCGCCATCTGATTACCGGTAATCGAACCTGCATTATTCAGCACAGACAATGGATTTCCACCGGAAATCCAAATAATCAAAGCGGTGATAATCAATCCGCCGATGCCTCCGGCACCGGCAACAAGCCCTGTGCGCCGCCCGCGCCGGTCATCCACATTCGAGCTGCTTCTTCTCCCGTCAAGTCTCATTAGCCTATAGTTTTAAGTAAGTGAACTCGTCTTGACTTATTTTTTCTTAACATCAGCGAGATATTTCCGAGGTGTTTTCGACACTCGAAGAGCCGGCAACCTTTCGGTTGGCGGTGATGAGAGGGGTGAAAACAACCGGAAAGATCCGCTGAGGTTGAGAAAAGAATTAACAATATCATTATTTTAACTTTCGTAAATAAGTCAAGACGAGTTCAGTATTCAAATTTAAACGACAGTAAGTGTTTTGAGGAATCTTTTATACTTACATAGCAGATTAAACTATCGTTCTTTTTAATAGAAACCATTTCCAATCCTCTTAAGTTCAACGCAGACTCTCCGTTCTTTTTCCGAATTTTATGGAAGCCGCTCTAAGAGGTTCATTGAGTTGATTTTATGAGGTGTTCTTTACGAGTTTAAGAGGGAGCATAGCGGGCTACTTAACATGAATTCATACGCAGCTTTTAAACAAATGCATGCCAGCCAATGTTATAACAATATATTACATCATTATAAGCTATATAATGGCTTCTGTCGGTTCCAGCACCCGGGGCCCATTGGCTAAACCATTGTTTATGAACGACATAATCGTCATCATTCTTCTTATATTGCTAAACGGCGTGTTTTCGATGTCGGAAATCGCGCTTCTCTCTGCTCGAAAATCGCGTCTCAATTCCGATGCCCGGAAAGGAAGCAAGGGAGCCAGAGACGCTATAGCCTTGGCTGAAAATCCTGATAATTTTCTTTCCACCATACAGATTGGAATTACCCTCATCGGCATACTTACAGGTCTCTTCTCGGGAGCCGCGATAGCTGACGATGTCGGACGCATGCTCCAGGGAATCGGTCTTGAAGCAAAAACCGCCCGTACCGTGGGGCAGGTTGCCGTTGTGGCTGCCGTCACCTATCTCTCCATTGTCGTGGGGGAACTCGTGCCTAAGCGTATAGGACTTGCAGCCGCAAATTCAGTGGCTAAATTCATCTCGCGTCCTATGCGTGTATTGTCGGTGGTCGCCATGCCGGCAGTCTGGCTGCTTTCGAAATCAACATCTCTTGTCACCCGTATCATAGGTCTTGACAATAAAAAGAACAATGTGACTGAAGACGAGATAAAGTCTCTGATTCAGGACGGAACGGATGCCGGAGAACTCCGTAAGATTGAGCAGGATATTATGGAACGCGCCCTTGTGCTGGGAGACTTGAGAATATCTTCGATAATGACCCCGAAGGTGGATGTTTTGGCGTTGAGACTCGACATGAATGCCGATGATGTCAGAAAACGCCTGTCGGAGGAGCTGCACTCCTATTATCCCGTGTTTTGCGACAAATCGCAGAATACCGTATGCGGAGCTGTCTCGCTCAAGCAGCTTGTGCTGTCGCTTGACCGGAATGATTTTTCTCTTGAGAAGGTCATGGGCGAACCCCGATATTTCCCCGAGACAATGCGCGTTTATGACGCTCTCGATGTCATGAAGGGAAACCGTGTGCGCTTCGCGCTTGTATGCGACGAGTTCGGGGACCTGAGCGGAGTGATAACCCCAGGCGACATTCTTGACGGACTCGTGGGGGCGATGCCGGAACAGGCGATGCCTTCGGATATAGACAGAAACGAAAAGGATGGTTCCTGGACTGTCAACGCAAGAATACAGATATATGACTTCATCAACTTCTTTGAACTTGAAGACCTGTATCATCCCGCGTCATATTCGACACTCGGAGGACTCATCCTTGAAGAACTGAAATATATTCCCCGTCCGGGCGACAGGCTCGACTGGAATAATATCCGGTTCGAGATTCTGTCGATGAACGGTGCCAAAATAGAAAAGGTATTGGTAACAATCACGCCACATCAGGAGGCGTGAGCACGGGGATTGCGGCGGGAGGAGCGTATCTCCACACGACGGATCTTGCCGCTGATGGTCTTGGGAAGCTCGTCTACAAACTCTATCTGACGCGGATATTTGTATGGAGCCGTGGTTTCTTTCACATGATTCTGAAGTTCCTTGACAAGGTCATCCCCTATTCTGTCTTTCCACTCCTCTGCAAGCACGATGGTGGCTTTGACAATCTGACCGCGTATAGGATCCGGAACTCCCGTTATAGCACACTCCACTACCGCCGGATGACTCATAAGCGAGCTTTCCACTTCGAACGGACCGATACGGTAGCCTGATGACTTGATGACATCGTCAGCACGACCGACGAACCAGAAATATCCGTCTTCATCGCGGGTGGCGACATCTCCCGTATGGTACACACCGTTGCTGTAAGCCTTGCGCGTAAGCTCTTCATCATACAGATATTCCCGGAACAATCCGAGGGGGCGGCGTCTGTCTGTATAGATCACAATCTCCCCCTGCTCTCCCGGTTTGCAGCTTTCACCGTTGGCGTTGATGAGGTCAATGTCATACTCGGGATTCGGAACACCCATAGACCCCGGTTTTGCCTCCATCCACGGGAATGTGCCTATGGTCAGTGTTGTCTCTGTCTGACCGAACGCCTCTTTTATATCAAGTCCTGTCAGTTCTTTCCACCGTTCGAACACACTCGGGTTCATTGCCTCTCCGGCTGTGGTGCAGTAACGTAGCGATGAGAGATCATACTTTGACACATCCTCCAGTATCAGGAAACGGTAGACCGTAGGAGGGGCGCAGAAAGAGGTGATATTGTATTTTTCGAAGATGGCAAGCAGGTCGGACGGATGGAATTTGTCGAAGTCATAGACAAAGACGTTGGCGCCGGAGAACCACTGCCCGTAGAGTTTGCCCCACACAGCCTTCCCCCACCCGGTATCGGCAAGGGTAAGATGAAGCGAGGTCTCATCAAGGTTATGCCAGTATTTTCCGGTGACGATATGTCCTAACGGATACAGGAAATCATGAGCCACCATCTTGGGTTCGCCGGTTGTGCCGGAAGTGAAATAGAGTAAAGAAAGGTCTTCGTTGCGGTTAGGGCGCAACGGTCTGGCGAACGGAAGGGCTGAAGCGATTCCCGAATCGAAATCATGCCACCCTTCGGGCACATCCGGACCCGTAGACACACAGCACTCCACTGTAGGACACTCCGGCAGCGCCTTGACAATGTGGTTCACGACCACATCCTCGCCCACAGCCACAATTGCCTTGATTTTCGCTGCATTGCACCTGTATATTATATCCTTTGCCGTCAGCAGATGGGTTGCCGGAATACACACCGCTCCCAACTTGTGGAGGGCAAGAATGGAAAACCAGAACTGATAGCGACGCTTGAGGATAAGCATCACCTTGTCTCCTTTACCGATGCCGAGACTCTGAAAAAAGGAAGCCGTGCGGTCGGAATATTCTTTCATGTCGGCAAAGCTGAACTGACGTTCATTCCCGTTTTCATTTGTCCATAGCAACGCAGGCTTGTCGGGAGCTTCCTCAGCCCATTTGTCGACAACATCATAAGCGAAATTGAAATTCTCCGGAACCTTGACACTGTAATTCGCTTTGAAATCCTCAAGCGAATCAAATTCACACTTCTTTAAAAAACGTTCAATCATAATTTTTTCCTTAATCTTCAGTACGCCCCGATACCTTGCGGCATACGCTGACGCACCTCAACCTGATAACTGATATAGGAAACCCGTTTTATTCACGACCTGAAACAGTGGAATCCTAAAACTTTTCTAATGCAAACATGGGTTTTGCGGTCGCGGTTCACAAAATTCCAAAATATTTTTCAATTATCCAAACAATTGATAATAAATTAATAAAACACTGCGCACCTTGTCAAAAAGTGCGCAGTGTTTTATTCACATTGCTATTAAAAGTGTGCAATTATTTTCAGATCGCAGCCGCGGCAAGAAGAATCTCGCTTAATGTAGGATGTCCGAACACAATCTCGCGTATAGACTCTGCGGTAGCGTCTGCGTTCATCAGATCAACCGCCTCCTGGGCGAGCAACGCCGCATCGGCTCCCATGATATGCGCGCCAAGGAGCTTGTGCGTACCCTTGTCGAAGACAAGCTTGCACAACCCTTCACTCTCGCCCATGGCAAGGGCTTTGCCGTTGGCACGGTAGAAACTCTTGCCACACACAGTCTCGATTCCTTTCGCCTTGCACTCGTCTTCCGTCATGCCTGCCATGCCGCACTCCGGAACAGTGAACACCGCCGAAGGTATCAGACCGAACCGTATGCCGTCGGTTTTTCCCTCAATCGCATTGAGTGCGCGTTGCCCCTGGAATGTAGCCACATGCGCGAGCATCATCCGTGCGTTGACATCGCCTATGGCGTAGATATGCCTCACATTGGTGCGCATATTGTCATCGACAGGTATGCCCTTTGCCGAGTATTCCACGCCGGCGGCTTCGAGATTGAGTCCGTCTACCCGGGGAGCACGTCCGACTGCCATAAGAAGATCGGTACTGACAACCGTCTGTTCCTTCCCTTTCGCCTCATATGTGACCACAATCTCATAGTCTTCGTTCTGCTCTATCTTCTTCGCCGCCGCACCGGTGATTATCTCCACACCCCGCTTCGACAAAGTCTGTTTGAGGCGTTTCGCTATATCGGAATCAAACGGCGGGAGAATCTGCTTCATGAACTCTATGACCGTGACTTTAGAGCCGAGACCGGCGAATATCGATGCAAATTCCATGCCGATGACACCGCCACCGATAATGGTCAGAGATGCCGGAATATACTCGATATTGAGAATATCCGTGGAATCCATCACACATTCGAGGTCATGTCCCGGAATAGGCAAAGACTTCGAGACGCTGCCTGTGGCAATAATGATATTGTCGGCGGTATATTCCTCACCGCCGGCAACCACAGTGCGGTCGTCACTGAAACTCGCCACGGCATCCACCACATTGACCTTAGCCTGACGGAGCATCGCTGCGATGCCGTCGCGAAGCTGGTCGGTGACACTCCGTTTTCTCTCGATGATACGGTTGAAATCAACCGAAAAAGTGAAGTCCTCTATACCGAACCGGTCGGCTTCCTTGAACTGCATCACCATCTCGGAATCGCGGCAGAGACACTTGGTCGGGATGCATCCTTCGTTAAGACACGTGCCGCCGAGCGCACCGCCGTTGAAGAGTGTGACACTCTTGCCACGGTGCGCGGCGCCCAGAGCGGTCTCATACCCTCCGGGGCCGGCTCCTATTATTATAATGTCACTATGCATTATTGTTCTGCCTTGAGCTGACGGTATGAAAGAATCGGTTTCTTTGCCGCTGTCGTCTCGTCGGGATGCGATATCGGCGTGGTCAGAGGCGCGTTCTTCACCATATCCGGATTCTCGCGAGCCTCTTTCGCCACCTTGTGCATAACCTCGATAAACTCATCAAGAGTCTCCAGACTTTCGGTCTCGGTAGGCTCGATCATCATCGATTCGTGGAAAAGCAGCGGGAAATATATTGTCGGCGCATGGAAACCATAGTCAAGAAGACGCTTGGCTACGTTAAGCGTTGTAACGCCCGTAGACTTGTCTTTGAGACCGTCAAATACGAACTCGTGCTTGCAGGCGCCCTCTATCGGAAGGAGATAGTCGTCTTTAAGCGATTCCTTGATATAGTTGGCGTTGAGAGTTGCCATCGGACCCACATTCTTCAGATTCTCCTTGCCGAGACTGAGGATATAGGCATACGCTTTCATCATCACCCCGAAGTTGCCGAGGAACGAGCTTACACTGCCCAGGCTCTTGTCATTCTTCCCTTCTATATGGAATCGTCCTTCCTCATCTTTGGTAACACGCGGCGCAGGAAGGAGTTCCACCAGATGTGCGGCGACACCGACCGGACCGGAACCGGGGCCTCCGCCTCCGTGAGGCGTGGAGAAAGTCTTGTGAAGGTTGATATGCATTATGTCGAATCCCATATCGCCGGGACGAACCTTGCCGAGCATCGGGTTCAGGTTGGCTCCGTCATAATAGAGAAGACCTCCCGCATCATGAACAAGCTTTGCAATCTCCACAATCTCAGTCTCGAACATTCCGAGAGTATTGGGATTGGTCATCATTATACCGGCTACGGTATCATCGAGAAGGGGCTTGAGATCTTCCACATCGATTGAACCGTTGGGCTTGGATTTCACCTCTACCACCTCAAGACCGGCTACCATGGCAGACGCAGGGTTGGTGCCATGGGCGGAATCGGGCACAATCACTTTCGTACGCTTCGTGTCACCGCGCAATATGTGATACTGACGCATCACCATCAGACCGGTAAGCTCGCCGTGTGCTCCTGCATAAGGATTGAGCGTGAATTCGGCAAGACCCGCGATATTGGCAAGCGCGCGCTGCAGATTGTAGTAAAGTTCGAGTGCTCCCTGCGCCGTATCCTCACCCTGCAGCGGATGCAGCGCGGAAAATTCCGGCATAGTAGCCACCTCCTCGTTGATCTTAGGATTGTATTTCATTGTGCAACTGCCCAATGGATAGAATCCGGTGTCTACACCGAAGTTTTTGTTTGACAGATTGGTGTAATGTCTCACCACATCAAGCTCGCTCACCTCCGGCAGTTCAGGAGCCTCCTCGCGCAGCAGGTTTCCGGGCAGAGAGGCGAGGGCATCGGTGCCGTAATTGCCGGCGGGCAATTCATAACCCCTTCTGCCGGGACGAGACAATTCAAATATCAGCTTATCGTAATATTTCATTTTTCTTCCTCTCAGGCCTCCAGAATTATGTTTACAAATTCGTCAATTTCCTCACGCTTGCGGTTTTCCGTAACGGCAAACTCAACCATGCCTTCTCCAAGGTCCAACGGTCCCATGAAGCCCTTTTCGAGAAGACGGGCGTTCATTTCCTTCACGTCAAGACCGGTCTTCAATGTGAATTCCTTAAGGAAAGGTTTGTCGAATGCCGGTGTGAACTTACCGCTTGCCACGAGCTTGTCGTGAAGATAATGCGCGCCGTCAGCAGAAAGTCTGTTTACCTCCACAAGACCTTTATGACCCATAAGTGAGAGATATATGGTGGCATACAATGCCATCAGGCTCTGGTTGGAGCAGATATTGCTTGTAGCTTTCTCGCGGCGGATGTGCTGCTCGCGTGCCTGAAGAGTAAGTACATAGCAACGCTTACCCGACCCATCCGTGGTCGCGCCCACGACACGTCCGGGCATTTTGCGCAACATATGGCTCTTGCAGGAGATAAAGCCGAGGTAGGGACCGCCGAACTGCATCGGCATTCCGAGTGTCTGACCATCGCCGCAGGCTACATCTGCACCCCACTCGGCAGGTGTCCTGAGAACCGCCAGCGCCGAAGGATCGGCATAGACTGCCATCATGCCCTTGACATCATGCACGGCATCGGCAAAACCGGTGAAGTCTTCTACTATCCCGTAACGGTTGGGACATGGAAGAAGCACTCCGGCAACGTCTCCGGAACGCAGTTCGACTTTCATTGCCTCGAGATCGGTAACACCCTCCTTCTCGGGAACAAGCGTGAGATCCACGCCATGGAAGCCGGCATATGTACGTACCACTTCAAGAACATTCTCCGGAAGCGTGGCTGAAAGAAGCACTCTGTTCTTCTTGCGGACAGACGCCACCATCATGAACATCACCTCGGCGGCGGCAGTCGCGCCGTCATACATGGAGGCGTTAGTGGACTCCATGCCTGTAAGTTCGCTGATCATGCTCTGGTATTCGAAAATATACTGGAGCGTGCCCTGCGAGATTTCCGGCTGATAGGGAGTGTATGCCGTATAAAATTCGCTGCGTGAGAGCAGATGGGAGATCACTGAGGGTGAATAATGGTCATAGACACCGCCTCCGGCAAACACCTTGAGAGTGCGGTTCTTTGCGCCGAGTTCACTGAAATGGCGACGAAGCTCCATCTCCGACATTGCCGAAGGAATATCATAATCCTCCTTGAAGATCACTTCGGCAGGTATGTCGTCATAGAGATCATCGACGCTCTGCACACCGATACGGTCAAGCATCACGCGGATGTCTTCCTCGGTGTGGGGGATGAATCTGTTACTCATTTTCACAAAGTTTTGCGTAAGCGGCTGCATCAAGAAGATTCTCTGCCTCCGAAGAATCGGAAATCTTCACTTTGATAATCCAGTTTGCGAAAGCGTCGGCATTGATAGCCTCGGGAGCGTCTTCGAGTTCCTCGTTAATCTCCACAACCTCGCCCGACACCGGACTGATAAGGTCGCTGGCTGCCTTTACAGACTCTACGGCACCGAAATCCTCACCTGCCGTCACTTCGTCTCCGACCTCAGGCATGTCTACATATACGATGTTGCCGAGCGCATGCTGCGCATAGTCGCTGATACCGATTGTAGCGATGTCGCCTTCGATCTTTACCCACTCGTGTGATTCTGCATAAAGCAGACCTTCAATTACTTTGCTCATATCTTTAGCTATCGTTTAAATTTGAATACTTGCTTATTTCTTATAGTTTTTATCGTAAAAGCGCTTCTTGACCACTTTCGCGGGGAAGGTCTTTTTGCGGATTCTGACCTCCACTTCGGTTCCCAGCTTGTCATAGGGTTTGTTGATCATAGCCATTGCCACGCTTTTGCCGGTGGAGATGGAGCGGTAGCCGGTGGTGATCTCTCCTACCTGCTCGCCGTTTACCTCCACAGGATATCCGTGACGCGGAATCGCATTCCCCTCAAGCTCAAGACCCACGATGCGACGTTTCACACCCTCGGCTTTCTGAGCAGCAAGCGCCTCCTTGCCGATAAATTCAGGTTTGTCAAGCTTCACGAACATACTGAGGCTTGCCTCGATCGGAGTTATGTCAGCACTCAGTTCGTCGCCATAAAGTGGAAGACCCACCTCGAAACGGAGGGTGTCGCGACATCCCAGTCCGCAAGGCTGCACTCCCCCCTTCATGAGCTTATCCCAGACTTTGCGAGTGAAATCATGACTGCCGTAGACCTCGAAACCATCCTCTCCGGTATATCCTGTGCGGCTCACTATGATCTCTTCGCCGTCCACATTCATTGTCTTGAAATTGTAGAATGCGATATCCTTTACAGTAATGCCGAGAATATTCTCCATGGCTGCCTCTGCCTCGGGACCCTGTATCGCCACTTCTCCGTAATAAGGACTCTGATCCTCGATTCTGACATCGAATCCCTCTGCGTTCTGAAGAATCCACGCAACGTCCTTGTCTATATTGGAGGCGTTGATCACAAGGAAATATTCCTCGTCGTTAACCTTGTACACAAGAAGGTCATCGACTGTGCCGCCGTTCTCATAGCACATCATGCCGTAGAAAATCTGACCGTCGGGAGCACCGGTCACGTCGTTTACAAAAATATGGCTGACGAATTTATATGCGTCGGGACCGCTTACGCGCACCTCCCCCATATGGCTCACGTCAAACACTCCCACGTGCTGGCGCACTGCGTTATGCTCTTCGGTGATGCCCGCATACTGGATAGGCATATCGAACCCGGCGAAGGGCGACATCAATGCCCCCAAGGCAACGTGACGGTCATGCAGACACGTCTTCTGACACTCTTGTTCCATGTGTATTTAGCTTTAAGTTAGTATTCCTTGTTTCCACTTCAACCGGACCATACCGTTTTGTTAAGAAAATGATAAGTTTGGAGAAGTTCAACTGCAAATTTACTATTTGTTGAATTTTCCTCCAAATTTTTTCTTAACTTTGTCGCAATTTATAAAACTGTTTAAAAACACCTATTTCGCGTCTGCAAAATGCAGATGCATCAATAAGTAATTAAGCAATGAAAAAATCACACAAATTAGCATGCTTGTTGTTGCTCGCTTCCTTTTCTACTCTATTCTCCGTCTCGGCACAGGATAAGATTACCGTAACACCTATAGGGCGCATACACGTTGACGGCGCATTTTACCTCCCCTCGAAAGATGGTTTCAGCGATGGCGCGGCTCTGCCTGAAATAAGGGCGGGAGTAAGGGCGCAATACCAGAAATGGATGGCTCGCGTGGAAATCGGCTATTCCTATGGAAAAATAGGAATGAAGGATGTCTATATACAGCGTGGTCTTGGCGATAAGGATTACCTGCGCCTCGGATATTTCATTCCTCAGTTCGGCATACGCGGCGGTGGCTCGGCATCATACAAGCCGGGCATGCTTCCGCAGATCTCGGAATCGTTCTTCCGCACGATGACACGTAAGATCGGTTTCGGGTACACCCGCTACAATCCTTCTTATTTCCTGAGCGCTACAGCTTTTGTCGGCGGTCGTTCGCTGACTCTCAACGCCACGGAGCAGGGGAAGGTAAGTGTCGGCGGCTCGGTGCGCGGCGTGTGGCATCCCTTCACCGAGCCCGGTTCCATACTACATGTCGGGGGATCGGTGTCTTATGAGACAGCATCACACACCCGTCTGATCAACGATGCGGGCGACGAGGAGGCTTCCGCCGGATTCCGCACATTCTCGGTGTCTTTCCCCACTACGGTCAGCAAGGTGCCTATGCTGGAGGCGGATGTGACAGATGCGGTGGGAGACTGGAAACTCTCCCCTGAACTGACCCTTTCCAAAGACCGGTTCGCGCTCGAATCGCAATTCTATTACATGAAAGTGCCCAGACACAATGGCATCCCCTCATATCACGCCGTCGGCACTTTTGGAATGGTGAGATGTCTCCTTTTCGGCGACAACAAATACAGATACTCCGAAGCGGAAGGCGCCCTTGCCCTCCCATCGCCGAAGACATTGGAGCTTGTTGCCGGATATGACTATACGAATGCAGACAGTCATGCCGCTGGAATCGATGGCGGAATATCCAACGACTGGAACCTTACCCTGAACTATTACATCAATAAATATATGATAGCCCGCCTGCGTTATTCCTACACTGATGTGCGCAATTCTTCGGTATGCGAGCGACGTGGTGTCAATATAATCCAGGCGCGCCTGCAGTTTGTGTTCTGAAAGCCATGAGTTATCCCCTCTATCTTGCTAAAAGACTCTCTCTTGCATCGGGAGGAAGACACAGTTCTCCCGCAATACGTGTGGCAGTCGCCGCCGTGGCGCTTTCTGTGGCGGTGATGCTCGCCGCCATTGCCATTGTATTGGGATTCAAGCGGGAAATCCGCGACAAGGTAATAGGGTTTAACTCACACATCACCCTGTATGCCGTGCCCGCAGGTCCGGAAGACTCCAATCTTATAACACTCACCCCCACATTGCGAGCACTCCTCGATTCGCAGGATTTTATCACAAGCTATTCTCTGGAGGCATCGATTCCGGCAATCCTCAAGACAGCGGATGATTTCAAGGGTATATACCTCAAAAGCATGGAGGGAGAGGCTCTCCGGAAATTCCTTTCATCAAACATCGAGGAGGGAAGTCTGCCGGACTTCTCCAAAGAGGGAAACGACATGAAGATAGTGATTTCACGCAAAGCTGCCGATCAGCTGCGCCTTAAGGCGGGAGACAAGATCGACACATACTTCATGTCAGGCTCGATCAGGGTCCGCCGACTCGAAATCGCAGCCATATACAATTCTCACTTCGACACATACGATAATGTTTTTGTATACGGCAGCCTCCCTCTGATTCAGAATCTCGGCGAAGTATCCGGAACCCAGGGCACTTCGGTTTCGATAACTACCGATGATTTCGACAATCTACAGCAAAACGCCGAGCATCTCGCTGCAGTATTGAACGAAGCCCTCGCTTCAGGACTTGTTTATAAATACTACCGCGTTGACAACGCACTCAATCAGGGTGCCGGATATTTAAGATGGCTCTCGTTGCTTGACACGAATGTTATAGTGATTCTGGTGTTGATGACAATCGTCGCATGCGCCACACTCATATCAGGAATGCTCATCATCATTCTCGACAAGAAGAGTTTCATCGGACTGATACGCACACTCGGGGCTACTGTAAAAAAAGTAAGAAGCATATTCATATACATGGCGATACGAATAGCCCTGACCGGAATTGTAATTGGCAACGCCCTTATGCTGGCGTTGCTTTGGGCTCAAGACAGATGGCATTTCCTTCCTCTCGATCCTGATTCATACTACATTGATTTCGTACCTGTTGAAATCAGCTGGCAGGCAATCCTCATCCTGAACGCAGCCACAGTCTTTGTCATCTACCTCTGCCTAATCCTCCCCTCCTGCTTCGCAGCAAAAATTTCCCCCGCCGAAACAATGCGCTATGAATAATTTGCTGCTGTTCATCTTCCTCCTGCTGTCGAGCGGTCAGCGTTGGCATCAACTTCCATGAGTTTCTGCGCTCCACGTTTCTGACGACCCCATTGCAGGTTGTATGATACGCTGATGTATGGCATACGCATATCAAGGCGCATGTGTTGCTCGTTTCGATTCCACTTGCTTAGCGACTTACTGCCTTGGTCGTATTTGCCAAAAGGCATGATGACACCTGCCGAGAACTGCCATGATTTCCAGTTGTAACTGAGGTCAATAATGTTCAGGTTTTCGCCCCAACTGATTTTCTCACCCCATAGGTCGCGCTGTGCCCTCACGTACTGACCGCTGAGCACGAAGCCCCAGTGCATAAGTTGTATATTGGCGTTGCCGCTCCATGCGTTGCTGCGATGTGTGTAGCCGGTGCCACGCATGTGCTCCATGCGGAACTGAACGTATCCGCTTAACATGAGCCATTTCGGGATTATTTCAATTTGGGGTGCAAGAAAGAACGAGAGGTTCTGCAGTCCGCGGCTGTTCTCGTATGTGGTGATTAGTTTGTCACCCTCCCACTGCAGAAGCGGAGTGATGGCGTTGGGCGAGGTGAAGGCGCGGACGCCGAACGAACCGCTGACACGAGGCACGTTGAAGCCGTAGCGGAAAGTGAGCATATAGGAATTGGCGGTTTTCAGATTCTGATTGCCCACGCGCCACTGAAAGCCGTCGAGCTGCTGCGGCACGATGTTGGTTTCTGCTAGCGACGGTGTGGACTGCCACGATGTAAAGTTCAGCCGGAAATTGTGATTCTGATTCAGCGAATATGTGATCGTGGCCTGCGGACGCGGACTCCATGTGTGAGTGCCTTGATCGGTTTCCTTGAAAAGAAAATCGGTATACTGGACACCCATTCCGGCAGTTGCAGTCCATTTGCCGAAACGATGAAAATATTCGGCAAAGAGATAGACCTTGTCCTGACGCTGATGGAATATCCTTCCGTCAAGATTGTCATAGCGTGAACGGTTTCTATTGGCAGTGTAGGATGCTCCGGCGGTGAAGCGTCCGTTTGTCCAATTCTTAACGTAATCAGCTTCTATTGCGTAGGCTTGATTGTGGTCTTTGATTTCAGTGTTGATAGAAGTAACATAGTCCCAAGGATTCCGGGCGTCCGGCAATTGTTCAAGATAGTTGGAGTACGATCGCCCGAAATAGAATGAGCTGTTGAAGTTGACGATAAGCATCTGCTTACGAGCGAAATTCTGCTGCCAGTATAACGATAAAGAGGGGGTTCCTCCTTTATCGCCATGGGAGTCGGTCAGGAGTATATCGTCTGAGCCGTCGCTCAGCGATAAAAGTCCATTATATAGAAATTTGTCTGTGAGCTTTTGGAACAGGCCGAACTCCGCCATAAACACAGTTGTGTCTGGCTTGATGTAGCTATATGAGGCCCAGGCATTGGCAAATGAATTATCCATCGTTCCGCCGCGCGAGGTCTCATCTCGGGTCAAGGTCGAGCCGTCGGGATATGTGAAAGTCTCCGTGTAATCGCGATGAGTCTTCACCTTGTTGGTAAGCTTGAAGTTGCCGCCAACTTCCCACTGCGATCGCCCGGTATTGAATTTTGCATCCGCCATATAGAAGCCCCAAGCCTGGTTGAGAGCCGGGCGAGCCTGTGCCATCAGCGAGCCACCGACCGTCGGATTGGAGACGATGAAATTTAACACATAGTTTGCTCCGCCGTAGCGAAGGCCGGGGTTGTCTATCCATTCCACACGTTTGATGGTTTCGGGCAGAAGGGTACGCACCTGTTCGATTGATGATTCGCGACCGTTGATGCGTACTTGTACCGACTGGCCGACAGCTTGAATAGTGCCGAGCGCGTCACTGACGGTAAGGGTCGGAATCATAAGATTGTTTAGCAACTGCAAGCCATTCTGAGAATGTTCAACGGCACTTTTAGAGGGATGATAAACATCCATATCTGCCTTGCGGATTACCTTTGGAGCCTGTATTACAACTTCTTGCAGTTTCTGAGCCGGGATTGAATCCGCAGTTTCTGTCTGCGCCATAGCTGATAGAGCGCAAGACAAAGCCGATATTGTGATAATTATTGATTTCATAGAGTTGATGCTTACGATTTCACGATGCAAAGTTAACAAGTTGCCGTATTATAGACTTCAACATTTGTTGAAAAGTGACAATAGCGTCTAAGTATTTTTTCGCAGACGGCTCAGATATGTCTGAGTTATATTCAGAAACGAGGCTATGTCTTTGAGCGGAAATAGTGAAAACAGGTCGGGATGTTTGGAAATAAGGTCATTATAACGCTGCTGTGCCGTCTTGCAGTGCAAATCTACATATCTGTCATAGTGGCGTAATACGCCCTCGCGCAAGCATAGATTACGCAGATAGTCCACCGCCGGGCTTTCAATATATGTATTGAAGTTCTTCGTCATATACAGTTGAGCCGTGGCTCTCGGCTACCTATTGTAAAAAGAATCGCCGAAAAATTAGTAACGTTGCAGTCCAATACGCGCAAAAATGACAAAAGAAGAACTGCTCGCAAGGCTCAACGATATAGAATGGAATGATTTCGAGGTCAAAGAGGCTTCGGGCGGTCTTCCCAGAAAGATTGACCGGGAAAACTGTCACCTTTGAGAGTGATATGCTAATCTCAACAGTCACTTATCCATTGGCATTGACTAAGGATTCTCGCAACGCTGGCGAGAATAAAGGCGAGAATGGCGAGAATAATGACGAGAATAAAGTTCTTGAGATAATCCGCAAGACCCCAAGCATTACACAGCCATTGATTGCCATAGAGACAGGTTTCTCAACAAGAAAAGTCAACAGGATTATAGCATCTCTCAGAAAGAAAGAAATAATAAAACGCATTGGGAAAACCAAAGGAGGGCATTGGGAAACCCTATCAAATTAAGTCAGATAATAGGTCAAGTACAGGTCAGAATGTAGGTCAGTTAACCGATTCCGGCATAGTTGCTTTCTCCTCGTTGCATCAGCCACAGTGCCTTTTGAAATTTCACGATGCGGGCATATTCCTTAGGATTCATCCCGACCGTTTCGCGGAACACTCTTTCATATTGCCGCTTGCGAGACAGGCACTGGCGGCAAGAGCATTCACAGATGTTGAAGGAACGCGAAGCAATGTACTGACAGACATTCCTATCCGACTGATATTCAACGATGATCTAATCTTTGATGACAGAAAGTTCTCTAGAATATCAATACATTCCTTGTCATTCTCACAATCAAAAATCCTCTGAGCAACATCATTCACTTGCCGATTCTCAATGTCATAACCGGATATTTCAAGATTGTAGAATGCCGATGGCGGAGTGTCGATAAACATCCCGATGGTATGCGGGTAGAAAACCGCCACTATCATTTCCAAACCGCCGTCAGACTGGATATGCGCAGGAAAATTCACTTGACCGCTAATCGTAAATTGCGACTGGCTCTTGTCGAGTTCCGGTATATAAAGCGGTGTTTTCTTGTGAAAGATTATCTGCGGACAACCGATAGGAAAGGTCAGGACGCTGAAAGGCTCATCGCTTTCCAGCGCCCAATAGTAGCGCACATAGGACATTATGGTATCGAAGTTGTCGCGTCCCCAGGAAGCTCGTTGGAGGCGGCAATAAGCACTTTCATTGGCGTGCGCATCATCTGCCCTCAAATAGTTTTACGCAGTACGGTTCAATCGGGGAATGGTGGCCGCGGGGCGTTTAAAGGACAGAGAACTGATATTGAATATTCGGTTTTCCTTCATTGCATCAAGCGTTTCAAAGGGAAAGTGCTTCATTTGCGCCGATGCAGAAAGTATTAAAGGAGTGAGGCGAAAGAGTTGCGTTAAGATATCGGCTGCCTATCTCTAATGAAAGTTTTCTCTCGTTGTCGCCGGGATTGGAGGTGACAACCAGCAGCATGCCGTCAGGATTTCGGACTGCAAGAACCGGAACTCGGTCGGCTTTGTCATAATAATACCCTTCGATGCGTGCTCCCTGCCGGATGAGATTAGAGAAATGTTTCACGGCATAATACTCCGGTGTATAACGGCATGTGCGCGTTTCAGGATCAAGTTCAATAAGGGCGTTCTGCTTCCATCCCCAGCGGCTCATACCCTGTTTAGGCAAAAGAAAATTCCAGTTATACCATTCGTCACATCCGTTTCCGAGATTGTCGGCAATAAGAAAGAATGTATGTTCTCCCGCCTTCCAGTCCATGTCACCGTTTCCGCATTCACTCTCGGAGCATATATAGCTGAAGTCCGGATACCGCTTCCTTATTTCCGGGAGTATCTCTCTCCCCTCCCATTGGAAGGCTACCCCTTCTATCGACTCACGAAGGAGCGAATCTGAAAGAACCTTCTCCACATGATCCAGACGGTTGGTGTTGAATGTGCCGAGATAGAGTTTGACATCAGGATGCCGCTTTTCAAGCGTAGGGGCAAGGTAATCGCGGTTGAATCTCACAGTCCCTTCGGCAGTCCACGCGCAACCGGGATAAGGGGTATAGCTGTATGCCTCGTTCTGATATATCACCATATCCACAGGAACTCCCTGTTCGGCGTAAGCCTCTATGAATTTGCAGAAATAATTTGCATAAGCCTGCAGATAACGCGGATCCTGAATGAAATAGTCCTGACTTGCCAGTTTGCGGGGGAACTGGCTGTTACGCTCGCCGAGAAATTTCATCTCATCCTCGTCGATGCCATCAACCGCACCGAAAAGCAGATAATCAATGCGAGGGTCAGCATTGTTATGCCGGCTGCTCACCACAGGATAGTCATGATTTATTTTCATCCAGCTTGGCGGCGACCAGGGGGAAATCCAGAACGTAAGCTCCGGATTGAATTTCTGGGCGGCGCGTATCAGCGGGATAATGCCGCGCTTGTCGCGTTCTATATTGAAATACCGCAGTTCAAGGTCCCCGGGCACCTCGTCGCAGCTATACCACGAACTGCCATAGTCATTGCAGTTCATAGACACACGTCCTCGCGTGAAACGAAGATCACCGTCAGGCGAAAACAGATCATCCATTATCTTATCCTGAACATCTCTGTCCAGGGCGATGAAAGCCTCCCAGTCAAGTTCATTGAACGTAGTGCCCCAATGTTTGAAAACATGCCCCGGCGTCTCTCCCCTACTCTCTTTGTCTCCTTTACCGTCTCCAGCCTGAATTGTCAGCACTGGTGTCATTTCAGAGTGTCTTGACAAACTTGTCTTTGTCTCTCTCCAGAAGTCATTATCCCGGCTCACAATCCACTTGACACTCTGGCTCCATCCGGTTGCCGCCACGCAAGCCAAAGCCAGGACAACACACATTCTTATTCTTATATTTGAAATCACCTTCATCTGATATAGGTTTATATTACGAAAAATAACGGGAAACACTATCCCTTTACTCATAAATACGATATTCCGGCTCTCTCCACCCAATAACCCGGCAATAATCTTCACAAAATTAGCATTTCCACACTCTTTTCCAAAATATTTCAGAAATAGTCCGATAAAATTGAGTGTCAACGATTCCACATCCGTATTATCAGACAAACAACATTAAAATTTTTTCACATGAAAAAAACATTACTTTCCTTGGCTATCGCCATCTTTTCCATGAGCGCATTCGCGCAGTCTGAAAAACCTGTTTATAATGAGACGACCAATACCGGTTACGAAACATTTGCGGATGCATTTGCGGCAATAAACTCTGGTGATGAATGCACTCTGATAATTACAGGTCAGGTCGACATCACAAGCCGCATGACGTTTGACGGCAGCAAGAAAGCCACAGTTACCATCAAGGGTAAAGACGCAGATGCTTCCTTGGTCTATAAAATTGGCGATGCGATCATGTTCATCATGAAGCAGCAGGCTCAACTTACTTTTGAGAACATTACTATTGACGGAAACAACTGCAAAAAGAACCGTTCTCTTATAGAAGCGGAGAACAAGGGGCTTACTCTCCGCAATGTCACAATCAAAAACTACAACAGCACAAATACAAACGGTATCATCAACATTAAGAATTCAGGATGGGGAGTATTTGAGAATGTAATCGTGGAGAATTGTGAAGAAAACAACTTCTTCCATCTTCAAAGAAATTCATCTACTGTCAAAGGTGTGAATAAATTCAATTGCAAGCTTGCAGAGGGCATATTCCTGAAGAATGAAGGTGTCACCGCCGGCAATGACATTACCATAACACTTGCGGCTGCATCTCCCGCAGTTGACACTAAAGTTGTAGAGGGTTGTGACAATCCTGCATACTTCACCCTTGCCAACGAAGGTCTGAAACTTACTGCCAAAGATGGAAACCTCGTGGTAGCCGATGACACGGAATCCGGCATAAACGACATCGTTGAGGCTGACAACAGCGACGCTCCCGTTGAATATTACAATCTCCAGGGTGTGAAAGTCAACAATCCCGACAAAGGAATCTACATCATGCGTCAGGGCACAAAGGTTCGCAAGGTAATACTCTAAAACACATATGACCCAACATTCAAAGGGACGCCGGCTCGCGCTGTCGTCCCTTTAGTTTGGAAACAATAGCATTCGCCACATAAACCATACCGACAACAATGAAAAATATATCAATCGCAATAGCGACGCTATTCCTTTTGTGCTCGTGCTCTCAGAGAAGACAGGAAATCGTTGTCAACAACCCTGCCACTTTCGACCGCACCGATGAAATCACAGAGATATGCGCAGACTCGATAACCATAGCCAAAGCAGGAGAATTCATAATCACCGATGCCGAAGGCAGGGAAATTCCCTATCAGCTTACTTACGACAACCGTATTATATTCCCCGCATCCGTCAAAGCCTCGGATAAGACAATATACACTGTCATGCCGGGCACACCGGCACCTGTCGACACCATCGCGTGGGGCAGACAGTTTCCGGAACGCAAGGATGACATGGCGTGGGAGAACGACCGCAGCGCATACAGGGCATACGGACCCGCGCTGCAACAGTCGGGAGAACGAGCTTTCGGTTATGACATATGGACAAAATCCGTGCCCCACCGCGTGCTTGAAAAACGTTTCGACCTCGACATAAACAAAAAAATATCTTTCCATGTGGATCACGGCGAAGGCATGGACGTATATGCGGTCGGTCCTACTCTTGGCGGGGGAACTGCGGCATTGCTTGACTCTGCCGGAAATATCGTATATCCTTATTGTTACGAAAGCTATGAGATTCTCGACAACGGTCCGCTGCGGTTCACAGTCAGTCTCCGTTACGCACCGCTGAGTGTCGACGGAGACTCGGCAGTGATCGAGGAAAGAATGATTTCTCTTGACAAAGGGTCATGGCTTAACCGCACCTCCGTAACTTACACCGGACTCCGTCACGACGTATGCGTGGCTCCGGGAATCGTGATACACCGCCAGAATCCCGAAGGCTACACTCTTGCCGACGGATATATGTCGTATGCTGATTCCACGGAAAACTCCTCAAACGGCAACGGCGTGATTTTTGTGGGTGTGGTGAGTCCCGAAAGTAGGAATACGGAATACAGGCGGCTCACCGAACCTACGGGAGACGCCGCCGGTCACATTCTTGCTCCCGCACCATATACAGACAGCCATAATTTCACCTATTACTGGGGTTCCGGCTGGAGCAAAGGGGGAATGCCCGACAAAGAAACCTGGGACTCATATCTCGGCAATTACCTCGAACGCCTGAAGAATCCTCTTCGCGTCTATGTAAAATAGAAAACAAGTCCATGCGGACATAAACACAAAAGAGGCGGGATTCATGAATCCCGCCTCTTTTGTGTTTATGTAATTTAGAAGATATTTTCAGTAATCACTTGCAGTCGCTCATCGGGCAACGCGGCTTGATTTGCTTAAAGAAGTCATTTCCTTTGTTGTCAACAAGTATGAATGCAGGGAAATCCTCAACCTCGATCTTCCAGATAGCCTCCATGCCAAGTTCCGGATATTCAAGACACTCTACGCTCTTGATGGAATTTTTGGCAAGTATAGCCGCCGGACCTCCTATTGAGCCGAGATAGAAGCCGCCGTGCTTGTGGCAGGCGTCTGTAACCTGCTGGCTGCGGTTGCCTTTCGCAATCATCACCATGGAGCCGCCTGCAGCCTGGAACTGATCCACATAAGAGTCCATACGGCCGGCAGTAGTCGGACCGAACGAACCGGAAGCCATTCCTTCCGGTTTCTTGGCGGGACCGGCGTAATAAATGGGATGATCCTTGAGATACTGTGGCATCGGCTCGCCGGCGTCAAGACGCTCTTTGATCTTCGCATGCGCGATGTCGCGACCTACGATTATCGTGCCCTTAAGAGAAAGACGTGTAGACACCGGATATTTGTCAAGTTCCGCGAGAATCTCCGGCATCGGACGATTAAGGTCTATCTTCACGACCTCGCCTTCACCGGCGTTTCTCATCTCCTCCGGAATAAGTTCGCCCGGGAATTCATCAAGTTTCTCGATCCAGAGACCGTCCTTGTTGATTTTTGCCTTCACATTGCGGTCGGCGGAGCAGCTTACACCCATGCCTACAGGGCAGGAAGCACCGTGACGCGGCATACGGATAACGCGTATGTCGTGTGCGAAATATTTGCCGCCGAACTGTGCACCGAGACCGAGACAGTGTGCCGCTTCGAGAAGTTCCTTCTCAAGCTCGACATCGCGGAAGGCATGACCGTATTCGTTACCCTCGGTGGGAAGATTGTCATAATATTTTACAGAAGCTTTCTTGACCGCGGCAAGGTTAGCTTCGGCAGATGTGCCGCCGATCACGAAAGCGATATGATATGGAGGGCACGCGGCTGTGCCGAGAGTCTTCATCTTCTCGATAAGGAAAGGCACAAGTGTTTTCTTGTTGAGGATAGCCTTTGTCTCCTGATAGAGATAGGTCTTGTTGGCTGAACCGCCACCCTTAGCCACGAAAAGGAAATTGTATTCCATACCTTCGCAGGCATGGATCTCGATCTGGGCGGGAAGGTTGCATCCGGTGTTCACCTCGTCATACATATTGAGAGGGGCGTTCTGCGAATAACGCAGATTATTCTCGGTATATGTCTTGTAGACACCCTCGGAAATCTTCTCCTCATCATCGCAGCCTGTCCACACCTGCTGACCCTTGTAACCGGAGCAGATGGATGTGCCGGTATCCTGACAGAAAGGAAGAACGCCCTTGGCTGCCACTTCAGCGTTGCGCAGCATGGTCAATGCCACATATTTGTCGTTTTCAGACGCCTCGGGATCATGAAGGATCTTCGCCACCATCTCGTTGTGTTCACGGCGAAGCATGAACGAGCAGTTGTGTGAAGCCACATTTGCCAGAATTGTCAGAGCCTCGGGATCCACCACAAGCATATCGTGGCCTTTCCAGTTCTCCACTTTAACATGATCTTTGGTTACGAGCTGATACTCGGTTGTGTCCGGACCAAGCGGGAACATTTCCTGATAATGAAAAGGTTTTGTTGCCATTATTTTAGTTTTTGGTTAAATCGTAAGTAACTGGGGTGCCCACCCCGGATAATCCACATGCGAAGTTAACACATTAATTGCGATTTGACAAAAAAATCGCACGCAATAATCCTGACCGCGCAATCTGAACGCCGTCATGTGTGCAAAAAAAGTTAACAATGGCGCGTGATGTTGTTTCTAAGCCGTTTTTTCATTAATTTTGTAGTCAGGAACCGTTTGTTTTTATAACGATTCCCGTGCTTCCCAGAGGTCTTTAATGGTTGTTTTTTCGGTTTTAATCGGTCACACAGTCCGCTATGCTGCCTCCCCCGACTCGTAAAAAACACCACTAAAAATCACCTCAACGAATCTCTCAATAAAATTTAAACGGTTTATCAGACTTCTAAATTTTCTGTACCCAAAATGAAATTTCGCAGATATATATATATACTGATGGCGGTTATTATCGCTATTGCGGGTTTTGACACAATCGAATCTCAGGCAGCTAAGAAACGGACAAAAGCCGGAACGACCCAGACCTCTTCCAGGAAAAGCAAAAAAAAACGCACAACCAAAAGGAAAAAGCGCAAATCAAGAAAGAAAAGATACACCCGAAGAGTGACAAAGCCCACGGCGCCAAAGCCTGAACAACCCTCCAACGACTCTCTGACACTTGCCGTCAACGAGCGTCTGCTCCAATGGATTCCCGAGAAACTGAACCCCGGAGGACTGAGGGTGAACAGTGTGAAACCTGACCGCATGTCGAAAATCGCGAGACTGAGTCTAAACGAGAATTTCACATACCTTCCGGTTACACGTGAACTCATAGACTCCCTTGCTTTTCACGCCAAGGCGGCTCTTCCTGATTCCATTTCGGATTATAACGTCACACTCAACGTAGGCACTAAATCTCTTGCCTATTTCATAACCAAGGTCGATAAACTCCCAGAAAAATTCAGAAAGAATCCCCCATTTGTAGTAGAAGCGAATCCTTTTGTCCACGCCGACAAGGGACTGGAGAACGACATAATAGCCCTGTGGCATTCTCACGGACGATATTTCAAACCAGGATCCGGAGCCTGGACCTGGCAGCGTCCCTTCCTTTTCCAGTCAGTAGAAGACACCTATACGATGAGCTATGTACTCCCATATTTAGTGCCGATGCTTGAAAACGCCGGAGCATACGTCATGCTTCCCCGTGAACGCGATGTAAACAGACACGAGGTGATTGTTGACAATGACACCAACGATGAAGGGCAGATATTCTCCCAGCCATATTATAAAGAGATGACCGGCACGAAGCCTTGGGTGACTGGCGACCTTGACGGATTCATATATGACCTGCCCGATTTCCGTGACACCGAGAATCCTTTCGAAAACGGGACATACCGTCAGACCACCACTGTGACCGGAGGCAAACAGTCTGTTGCCGCCTGGTATGCAGACATACCTGAAGATGGCGAATATGCAGTCTACGTGAGCTACAAATCCTTCCCCAACTCGACGGAAGACGCCCACTATACGGTCAACTACTCCGGAGGCACCAAGGAGTTTCGCGTAAACCAGACCATGGGCGGAGGCACATGGATCTATCTCGGCACGTTCCCCCTCACAAAAGGCTATAGCGACACTGAGCCGATAGTCACCCTGACCAACCTCTCCGAAAAAGGGGAAGGGATGGTTATCACAGCCGATGCCGTAAAAATCGGTGGCGGCATGGGCAACATAGCCCGCTCCGACCGCCGCTCCGATATCTACTATGACCCCTCCACCCCCGAAGTCTCCTCAGACACAGCCTCGACTCCGACTGCCACATCCGATGCTGATTCCAAAACCGGATCAGGAACAAATTCTCTTTCAGGTCAGAACCGTGCCGAGCCGGAAGGAGAAGAAGAGAGTGATACTGACCCAACTGAAGAAGAGGAAGATGAAGTTGACGAAACTGACGAAGTCAATGACGAAACAGAGGAATCAGAGGAAACTCCCGATGCAAGACCGGCAGACACATCAGTGCCTGCAGAACCGATGACCCCCTCCGCCCCAAAAACAGTGCCGACATTCCGCACCTCAGGAATGCCTCGCTTTCTTGAAGGCGCGCGCTACTGGCTCCAGTGGGCTGGCTTCCCCGAACCGGTATATGCGCCATATCACGGCTCCGATGACTACAAAGACGACTATACATCTCGCGGAAACTGGGTGAACTACCTCGCCGGAGGCTCGCGTGTTCTTCCGAATCGAGAAGGTCTCAACATACCTGTAGACATGGCTTTCGCCCTCCACAGCGATGCCGGCAAAAGAGCCGACGACTCTTTCGTGGGCACACTCGGCATATACTTCACGCAGAACGGCGACTCATACCGCGACGGGACTCCGCGCATAAACTCCCGTATGCTAACCGACCTGATAATGCGTCAGATAACCAACGACATACGCCGCCAGTACGAACCTTCGTGGACACGCAGGTCAATGTGGGACAAATCATATGTAGAGGCGAGAGTGCCGGAGGTTCCGACTACACTTATAGAGCTTATGAGCCATCAGAATTTCGCTGATATGATGTATGGACTCGACCCCTCTTTCAAATTCACGGTAGGGCGCGCCATTTACAAAGGTATCGCGAGATTCCTCTCGGAGCGTAAAGACAGAGAGCTGGTAATACAGCCGCTTCCCGTAAAAGATTTCGCTATAACCCGCGAGAAGAAAAACCATTACAGACTAAGCTGGCAACCCACGCCGGATCCGCTCGAAGAGACAGCAATGCCTGACAAATACGTGATTCTCGCACGCAATCAGGGTGAACTGGGCTTCCACAAGATCGGAGAGACATCCAAGACTCATTACGACCTCAAGGTAGCCGACAACGAGATTCACAGTTTCCGCATAGTTGCCCTCAATAAGGGTGGTCTCGCATTCCCGTCGGAGACTCTCTCCCTGCGCGAGGCACCCGGAGATAAGACTCCCGTCCTGATAATCAACGGATTCACCCGCATCAGCGCTCCGGCAAACTTCAAAGACGGCAACAACGCCGGATTCAGTGCCGACAAAGATTTCGGAGTGCCCTATATAAAAGATATTTCTTTCACAGGTTATCAGACCGAGTTCAACCGAAACACCGGAAACGCATTCGGCCACAGCGGATCCAACTTCACCACCAAGATCATCGCCGGCAACACATTCGATTATCCGGCGGTACACGGCGAAGCGATAGCGAACGCAGGTCATGGATTCGTTTCCTCAAGCGTGGGAGCTGTGGAATCAGGAGCCGTAAAGCTATCCGGCTACAAGAACATAGACCTTATACTCGGCAAACAGAAAGCCGGTATCGTCGGCAATGGCAAGAGTGGCGTGCGATTCAAGACATTCACCCCGGAACTTGAGCGACAGCTGAACGTATTCACCAATGAAGGGGGCAACCTATTTATCAGCGGTGAGAATGTGGTGTCAGACATCTTCTCCTTCCGATATGGTCCGGAAGACAGACATTTTGCGGAAGTCGTGCTTGGAGTCGTACCGGCGGAAGCTCCCGAAGGCGGTCTGACAGAGACCCGCTCCGGCAAGCTTCTGTCATCCGACGGAAAGACGGTAAAATACTCCAGCACCCTCAACGAAGACTGCTACATCGTGCAGAGTCCTGACATTCTTGCCCCAGCGCCCGGTGTTAACGCCAGAGAAATCTTCTCTTTCAGCGACACTGCGCGCCCGGCAGGTTATGTCATTGACCGGGGACGAAGCCGTAACATGATTCTCTCAATTCCTCTCGAGGCAATTACCGAGAGCTACGCCCGCGACAGGATAATGGCAGATTTCCTCAGATAACCGACCGCTTCCGAGTCGGAGGTAAAAAACATTTCAGTCAACTTAGAGAAAAAGACATGAACATCATACGATTCACCACTGTAAACGACCTGCGCGAAGAGATTTTCCGCGCTCCGCTCGAGCAATACGTACTAGTACAGCTTGACGACAGAGAGATCGAACTGGATCCATTGTGCATCCACCGTTATACCGAAATCGCTTCGGAGATAGACTCGACACTGACATATTCCTACTACCGGGAACGCAACGAAGACGGGACACTGCTTCTTCACCCGGTAAATGACTATCAGCCGGGATCGGTGCGCGATGATTTCGACTTCGGTCCGCTCGTGCTTCTCAACGCCGCGGATGTTCTCTCGGCGACAGAGGATTTCACCCGCGAGGAATCCGACATGCTCGATGGCGGATGGTATGCCTTGCGTCTTAGAATCACCATTGGCAAGATGATGGCAATGATTCCGGAATATCTCTACACCGCCACACGCACCGACTACCGCAAAAGCGGCGAGAAACAGCATGACTATGTAGACCCGAAAAACCGCGCCTACCAGTTGCAGATGGAGAAAACTCTGACCGACCATCTCCGCCAGATCGACGGGCTTGTGACTCCTGGAAACACCAAAGTTGATTACGACGCGGAAGAGTTTCCTGTCGAGGCTTCTGTTGTCATACCTGTCAGAAACCGTGTGTCCACGGTTATGGACGCTGTAAACTCGGCGTTGTCGCAGAAATGCGATTTTAAATTCAACGTTATAGTCGTTGACAACGAATCGACCGACGGGACACTCGAGCTGCTTGAAGCCGTCGAAGATCCCCGCCTGAAGCTCATAAAGGTATCGGCAGATGAGAACCTCGGCATAGGAGGCTGCTGGAACCGCGCCCTCCTTTCCGAACATTGCGGACGATTTGCAGTGCAACTTGACTCCGATGACCTCTACAACTCGCATGATGTGCTCAAGACGATAGTAAGCAGGTTTCGCAGCGGCAACTTCGGCATGGTAGTGGGAAGCTACATGATGGTGGATTTCAACGGCAACCCGATACCGCCGGGACTCATAAGCCATGAAGAATGGACAGACTCGAACGGACCGAACAACGCATTGCGGATAAACGGATTCGGTGCACCGCGCGCTTTCTTCACTCCGGTGGCAAGAGGCATACTCTTTCCCAACGTCAGCTATGGAGAGGACTATGCCATGGCATTGAGAATAAGCCGGGAATACGGCATAGGAAGGATCTACGAGCCGCTGTATCTCTGCCGTCGGTGGGAGGGAAACTCCGATGCCTCACTATCAATAGAAAAAACGAACGCCAACAACAATTACAAGGATTGTCTGCGGTCCATAGAACTTATGGCACGCGTACGGCAGAACATGCAGAGCCGCCCTATGCCAGGTCTGCCTCTTCCCGATCTCGGCGCACTTATGAATCCCGAAAACGATCCCGATGCATCCTGGGACGATGACGATGATTTTGACGAATTCGACGAATTCGACGGAGACGATTCCGATCTGCCGTTTTAAGAAAACTTTTATTGTCAAGCACTAACCTGACGACATATGCAGCCATTGTCTATCGAACATATCAACAGTCTTATTGAGTCGCAACTCATGTCCTGGCACGAAGCCAAGCGTAATTTCGACAGACTCATGGAGATTGAGAGGAAACCGCTTCAATTAGGCGATTTCCACATAGCAGCACAACTTAACCCTGCCCGCATACGCTCCACAGGAGCTGCAGTCGACAAGGCGTCTGTGGCAGCACGGTCCTGTTTCCTCTGCAAAGAAAACAGACCCGCCATGCAGATGTCGGGCGAATGGCCGACTCCCGAATGGGAACTGCTCGTCAATCCATATCCCATACTGCCGGTGCATTTCACGATAGCGGCAAAAAAACATATACCACAGGAACGCATACCACTTGAAATGGCGATGATGGCAGAATATGCGCCCCCGCTGGTCTTCTTCTTCAACGGAGCAAAAGCCGGAGCTTCAGCTCCGGATCACCTGCACTGTCAGGCGATGCTCAGATCCGAATTGCCGATAACGGCACTTGCCGAGAGGTATCATCCCGTTGAAAGGGCAGGATGGATGAGCAGCGAAGAATACGGACTGCACCTCCCGTTCAACTTCATGAGTGCCGTGATAAAAGGGGACATGGCAGGTCTGGAACATCTTGCCCTGACCGAATCTGCTTTCGGCATAGACTCTGAAACCGGAGAAAAGGACAACGAGCTTGTGAATGCTTTCTTCTGGATATCAGACAGCGGTTATCTGAGAATAGTCGTCGTGCCCAGACGCGCTCACCGCCCTTCACTGTATTTCCTGCCTGAAGGGGAACGCTTCGTCATAAGCCCCGGAGCCGTTGACATTGCCGGATTGCTGATAGTGCCACGCAAAGAGGATTTCGACAGGCTGACTCCCGAAACTGCCGCCCGCATATATTCGGAAACTGCATTCTCAGGATCATTGCCTAAAGAGATCATAAACCATTTCCTCCCCGGCTCACACTCGTAACAACATAGAACAACCGGTCATGAACACCACCGACAGAACTCCCCCCACACACCCGGAAGGGAAAAGATCTCCCTGGCTATGGATTCCGACAACCTATATGGCAGAGGGACTCCCCTATTTTGCCGTCAACACACTGACCGTGCTGATGTATCACAACATGGGGATAGGACTTGCGGAGATGGCTTTCTTCACAGGCTGGCTTTATCTGCCATGGGTTATAAAACCGTTCTGGAGTCCATTTGTGGATCTGATAAAAACGAAACGGGGATGGACCATAGCCATGCAGTTTCTTATGGCATTCTCGCTTGGTGCAGTCGGTCTGTTTCTCCCCTCGTCTTTCTTTTTCACCGCTACCCTCATACTTTTCTGGCTGACCGCCTTCTTCTCCGCCACACACGACATCGCAGCCGACGGCTACTACATGATCGAGCTTTCCGCCCATGACCAGGCTGCATTCGTAGGTGTGCGCTCCACTTTCTTCCGCATTGCATCAGTCATCGGACAGGGAGGTCTGGTGATGCTCGCCGGCTATCTTGAACAGACTCGAGGAAGCGTTTCCGAGGCTTGGTCGCTGGTGTTTATGCTGTTAGGGGTGATTTTTCTGCTGACTGCGTTGTATCATACCCGCTTCATGCCCCGCTCAGGTGAAGACCGCCCTATGCCGGGGGTGACACCCTCCACAATAATGCGCGATTTCGCACGCACATTCGTCACGTTCTTCCGCAAACCTGACATAGTGCCGGCTCTTCTGTTCATGCTTTTCTACAGATTGCCCGAAGCGATGTGTCTCAAGCTCGTGCAGCCCTTCCTTGTTTCTCCACGTGAAGAGGGAGGTCTGGCACTTTCTACTTCAGAAGTAGGATTTGTAAACGGAACCGTAGGTGTGGTCGCGCTTCTTGCCGGAGGCATACTCGGCGGTATCGCCATATCGCGCGGCGGATTGAAAAAATGGCTATGGCCAATGGCTCTCTCTCTTACACTTCCCTGCGTGTTCTATTGCGGTCTGGCTATGTGGCAGCCGGAGAATTTCTCGCTCATCTGCGCCGCCATATTCACCGAACAGTTCGGATACGGATTCGGATTTACGGCATTCATGCTCTACCTCATATATTTCAGCCGGGGTGAAAGCAAAACATCCCACTATGCATTCTGCACTGCATTCATGGCATTGGGGATGATGCTGCCGGGAATGGCGGCAGGCTGGCTGCACGATATCTTCTCCGGAATTGACATATACGGAGACGGCACACCGCAGGGATACGTGAATTTTTTCTGGCTGGTGATGCTCTGCTGCACAGCTACATTCGCTGTCTGTCTCGGAGTGAGAATAGAACCCGGTTTCGGTAAAAAACAGGAAAAAGTATCGTGAAAAGAATATCGCGCATATCGTCAATGCTGCTTCTGCCCGCAATACTGCTGGCGGCATGGCTTCTGTCTGGGTGTTCCCCGGCTCGCCACGTGCCGGAGGGTAAATATCTGCTTGACGATGTAAAAATAAACCTAAACGACTCCACAGGAAGGCTCGACCAGCAGCAGCTGATGACCTATGTGCGAATGCAGCCCAACCACAAGATGCTGTGGGCTACCAAATTCCGTCTCGGCATCTACAACATGAGCGGCAACGATTCCACGAAATGGTGGAACAGATGGGTACGCAAACTCGGAGAGGCGCCTGTGATATTCGATTCAACAGCCACCATGACCGATGCCGGACAGCTCCGTAAGGCGATGGTTAACGCCGGATTCCTTGATGCGACTGTGTCGGTAGACACTTTCGCCGACCGCAATAAGCGCAAGATGAAAGTGGAATACAACCTGCATGCCGGTATGCCTCACATCATACGATCGGTAAACTATGAGTTTCCCAACGACACCCTCCGCTCACTGATAATGAAGGATTCCGCCCGTTTCACCGTCAGACCCGGCGATCCGCTCGACATATCACTGCTCGAGACCCAGCGTGAACTGCTGACAACGAGACTGCGCAGCAATGGTTATTACGCATTCGGGAAAGAATTCATAACCTTCAACGCCGACACAACCGAAGGGTCACACGATGTGGACCTCACGATGACAGTAAAACCCGCTTACCCATCCGACTCTCCAAACCATCTGATAGACACTCACAAAGAATACATCGTAAGAAATGTCTATTACATCATGGACTATGATCCCGGGGTCACAGAGGATTTCCGTCATTATCAGGCAGCAGACACCGTGAACTATAAAGATATAACCATTCTCTACGGTGACAAACGATATCTGCGTCCAAGCTTACTTTACGACAACTGTTTCATCCGTAGCGGAGAGGCATACAACCTGCATGATGTCAACAACACTTACACGGCACTCGGCAGGCTTACGATACTCAAATTCATCAATATCCGTTTCATTCCCGCGGGGAATTTCAATAATTTCGGACTTCTTGACGCGTATATTCTCCTCACCCGTGGTAAAAGTCAGAGTTTCTCGGCTGAACTTGAAGGCACAAACTCCGAAGGTGACCTCGGTGTAGCAGCAGGTGTCAGCTATTCCCACAGAAACATCGGCAAGGGTTCGGAAACTCTCACGGCAAAACTTCGCGGAGCTTACGAATCACTCAGCGGGAACCTCAGCGGACTCATACATGACCGCTATCTTGAACTCGGCGCGGAAGCAGGTGTTAACTTTCCTAAATTCAAGGCTCCATTCCTCCGTGAGAGTTTCAAACGCCGCATCAAGGCGACAACCGAACTGAACGTGTCGATGAATTATCAGGAGAGACCGGAATACACCCGCATCATCTCCACTGCGGGATGGAGCTACAAATGGTCAGAACGCTTCAACCGCAACCGACACACATTCACCCCGATAGACATCAACTACGTGTATCTGCCGGAAAGCACGAATGATTTCCTCGACGAGATTGCCCCCGACAACCCCCTTCTCCGCTACAGCTACGAAGACCACTTCATAATGAGAATGGGCTATAGCTTCTACCACAGCAATAAACGCCACGAGACTCCATGGAGCCGTTCATTCCAGAAAAACATATACACTGTAAGGGTCAACGCCGAAGTTGCAGGCAACCTCCTTTTCGCGCTCAGCAGCATACTAAGTCACCGCTCCGATTTCCACAGCCAACCCTACAAAATGTTCGGCATCCATTATTCACAATATGCCAAAATCGACGGGGACTTCTCTTTCCTGCACCTCTTTGACACCCGTAACTCCCTTGCTTGCAGATTCGGAGCGGGTATAGGCGTGCCATACGGCAACTCGGCGGTGCTTCCGTTTGAGAAACGCTTCTACGGAGGTGGAGCCAACGGTGTGCGCGGCTGGGATGTCAGAACTCTCGGACCCGGACGCTACCCGGGCACAAACTCGGTGAGCGACTTCATCAACCAGTGCGGCGATATCCGCCTTGACCTGAGTGTGGAATACCGTGCCAAACTATTCTGGATTCTGGAAGGCGCGCTTTTCGTAGATGCCGGGAATATATGGACAATCCGCAATTATCCCAACCAGCCCGGAGGAATGTTCAGGTTTAATTCGTTTTATAAGGAGATAGCAGCCGCATATGGTGTCGGTCTGCGCCTTGACTTCAACTATTTCTTACTCCGCTTCGATATGGGAATGAAAGCTCACAACCCTGCTCTGGGACAGGAACCATGGCCTCTGATTCATCCGGTCTGGCACCGCGACCGCTCCTTCCATTTTTCCATAGGCTATCCTTTCTGAGCCGGCTTACCCCAATCGACATAAAAACAGACCCAAATGAAAAAATTAGTGATTTTCGACCTTGACGGCACTCTTCTAAACACCATCGCAGACCTCGGCAATGCCTGCAACTACGCTTTGCGCACTCTCGGTTTCCCGGAGCATGCGCTGCCGACATATCGCTATATGGTAGGCAACGGCGTCAGGAAACTCATAGAACGCGCCGTGCCGGATGCCGACGAGGAAACCGTGGAACGTCTTCTGTCGCTCTTCCGCGAATACTACGGAGAACACGCAACTGACCACACATCTCCCTATGAAGGAATTCGCGATATGCTTGTAAAACTGCATGAAAACGGTGTGGCATTGGCTGTGGCAACCAATAAATACCAGGCGGCTGTAGACAGGATAATTCCACACTTCTTCCCCGATATACCGTTTGTGGCTGTGATGGGACAAGTGGAAGACCGCCCTGTGAAGCCGGATCCGTCGATTGTGTTCGCAATCCTCAACAAATACCCCACACCCAAAGCGGATGTGCTATATGTAGGCGATTCGGCTGTGGATATGGAAACGGCACGGAGGGCATGTATCGAATCAGTCGGTGTCACCTGGGGATTCCGCCCCGTTTCCGAACTTCGCGGTGCATACGCGGACCATATAGTGTCGGCAACCACGGAAATACTCTCAATAGCAGGTATGCCGCAATAACATATAACGTATCTGAAAAGAATCAAAAGCCATGACTTACTCACAAAAATTCTTCAATTCGGCAAATGAGTCAAACCCGGAGGGTGAACTCGCCGTCAATATCCTGGTGGGCAATATTATCGAGATAGCCACAGCTCACGCCAACATGCTCGGAATCGGAAATCCGGCAATGGCACATCTTGGCGCGGGTTGGGTGCTTTCGCGCCTGACCATCGAGATGACACGTTATCCGAAGTGCAACACCTCATATGTTCTGAAGACATGGGTCGAAAACTGGAACAGACATTTCTCCACACGCGATTTCTCAGTAGAGGATGAAGCGGGAAACATTCTGGGATACGCACGGTCGGTATGGATGGTGCTTGACATGACCACCCACGATAATTTCGGTCTTGCACACCTCTCTCTGCCGGATGAATCGGTATGCGGAGAACCCTGCCCCATAGCTCCTCAGGCAAAACATACGGAAATTCTCCCTTATCTTACTTCGGAAAGCAATGCTAACCCCAAGGCATTGAAAGCAAACGTTCCTGATGCTGAATATACGTTCAAATACAACGACATCGATTTCTACCGCCATGTCAATACCGTGAGATACATAACGATACTGCTCAACCGCTACTCTCTCGAAGAGTTCGACAGAAATTTCGTGAACCGGCTTGAGTTGTCGTTTCTGCATGAGGGAAGCTTCGGTGACACCGTAAGCATATTGCGACATAACTCCTCCCCTCTCGACTCGGCGTTCTCACTTGTATCGCACAAGACAGGCAGACCTGTGATATTCGCCAGACTTACACTGGCTCCACGCTGACAGATGTCACCTGTCAGTGAAAAGTCTGCACTTGATGTGCACGTCGGATAGCGTAAATTTGCATCATATAGTAATATTATCATTTGCTTATGTGCAGCCATTCTCATGAACACCACTGCTGCGAACATACTCACGCGCAGAATCATACCCCTCATGGAAAGAACGACATTCTTTCCATCTACAAAGCCGAAATATTCTCCGCTCTGCTGCTTGTTGTGACACTGATTATCGAACACTGCGGTGTGCTTCGGCGAATTTCCGAAGCCGCCGGATGCGCTGTGTCGATTCCGGAGATAATCCTCTACGCCATCGCACTCATTCCTGTGGGTCTGCCTATACTACGAGAATCTTGGGAGATGTGGAGGAAAGGACGTTTCATGAATGAATTCACGCTGATGGTCGCGGCGGCTATCGGTGCGTTCATAATCGGAGAATATCCCGAGGGGGTGGCGGTGCTGCTCTTCTATTCATTCGGTGAAAAGATGGAAGATACAGCCTCCGACGATGTCAGACAACGCATCAGGGCTCTTTTGGGGCGACTGCCGGAGGAAGCCACAGTCAGACTTGACGGCAAACTGAAGAAAGCCAGTCCTAAGAATCTCCAGCCCGGGTCAGTGCTCTTCGTGCGCCCCGGCGAAAGAGTGGCTATAGACTCCATTCTCCTCGGCGAGAAGGATGTAGAATTCGACACCTCCGCCATAACCGGAGAATCCGTTCCACGCTCATTCCGCCCGGGAGAGGAGATTTCATCCGGCATGATACCGGTGGATCAGGCTGTGGATATCAGAACCCTGCGGTCATTCTCAGATTCCTCAATGAGCCGGATAATGAAAATGATAGAAGAGGCGCATGCTTCCAAGTCACCGACTGAAAACCTGCTCCGCAGAATCACAAGGTGGTACACTCCGGTGGTCTTCACTCTCGCTTTGCTTCTCTTCTTCACGCCATGGCTCATAGATGCGGTATTGGGCAACCCGTTCGAATGGATGAAATGGCTGCGCCGCTCGCTCGTGTTTCTGGTATGTTCCTGCCCTTGCGCGTTAGTTGTGAGCATACCGCTCAGCTACTTCGCCTCATTGGGGAATGCCTCTCGACGCGGCATCCTCTTCAAGGGTTCGAAATATGTTGACAGCATGAGAAACATAGACACGGTTGTCTTCGACAAGACCGGCACGCTTACCACCGGCAAGTTTCACGTTTCGTCAATAAGCGCGGCTGACGGAACTGAGCCGTCCATGCTGCTTTCTGTGGCTGCGTCACTTGATGCAGAATCCGGTCATCCTCTTGCGGAAGCCATACTGTCGAAAGCTCGCGCCGAAAGAATCGTGACAGCCGAGGCGGAGAATATAAGGACAGTATCACACGGCATTACCGGAATCATCGGTGGAAAGATGGCTGCGGCGGGATCCCGCACGCTCATGAGACGACTCGGCATAGCTGTGCCGGAATCTCATACAGACGCATCGGAAATATGTGTATCACTTGACAACAGTTACATAGGCTCCATATATCTGCTCGACACAATCAAGCCGGAAGCAGCAGAAGCCATACGCCGGCTTCACTCTCTCGGTGTGAAATCAGTGGAGATTCTCTCCGGTGACAGAGAAGAGGCTGTAAAGCGTGTTGCCCGTGAGACAGGCGCTGATTCATATCATGCGGCTCTTCTTCCCGAAGATAAAAAGGATATTATAACGGAGATGACGCGTAAAGGTAACAAAGTGGCGTTTTCCGGAGACGGAATAAACGATGCCCCGGCAATAGCAGCAGCTGATGTCGGCATTGCCATGGGCACACTTGGAACAGACATGGCAATGGAAAGCAGCGACATAGTCATTGCCGGTGACAACCTGGAGAAAATTCCGGAAGCGATCTCACTCGCACGCAAAGTAAGGCGTGTAATTTTGGAAAACGTCACATTCGCCATAGGTGTGAAAGCGCTTGTCATGCTCCTCGGAGCTTTCGGCATAGCCTCCCTTTGGGCGGCTGTTTTTGCCGATACCGGTGTAACTCTGCTTACCATCATCTGGACCCTGCTCCGCCTTCGCAAATAAATCCGGATTATTTACGTTTACAATACATATGGATATGTCTATTGACAATAGAATGCAATCCCACGGTGTACGCCCTACGGCTGTACGCAACCTGATATTGTCTGTTCTCGACAATGCCACTCATCCGATATCCGCACTCGACATAGAGACAAGTCTCGATACAGTAGACAGATCCTCAATCACCCGCGCCCTGTCACTTTTCGTTGAGAAAGGGCTGATACACATCATCGACGACGGCAGTAGTTCCGCAAAATACGAAGTCTGCCGTGCCACGCATACACACACAGGAAACGATGCAGGTTTTCCTTCCCATGAAGACCTGCACGTTCATTTCCGTTGCACAGGCTGCGGCAAGACCTACTGCCTCCCCTCGCCCATTCCCGCAATCACGCTCCCTTCCGGTTTTATCCCCGCAACAGCAAACTACATCATCACAGGCACCTGCCCCGACTGCCGCCCACGCTAAAACCATCTTAGAACGCTTCATGCAAAAAATCAGAACGGATCCGGGGAGTAGATTCTTCCCGGATCCGCACATATTGTTTAGTTGTCTGCTATATTATCAGATGATTCCCTGAGCCATCATTGCGTCCGCAACCTTGAGGAAGCCGGCGATGTTGGCACCCTTCATATAGTTGATGTAACCGTCGGGCTGCTTGCCATGCTCCACGCAAGCCTCGTGGATATCGTGCATGATCTGGTGAAGTTTCTCGTCAACCTGCTCCTCGGTCCACTGGATGTGTTCTGCATCCTGAGTCATCTCAAGACCTGAAACTGCTACGCCGCCGGCGTTGACAGCCTTGCCGGGACCGTAAGGAATCTTGTTCTCGATGAATGTGTCGATAGCCTCGGGGGTGCAACCCATGTTCGAAACCTCAGCCACGAGAAGAACGTTGTTTGCCACAAGTTTCTTCGCATCCTCGCCATTAAGCTCGTTCTGGGTGGCGCAGGGAAGAGCGATGTCTACTTTCTGCTCCCATGGTTTCTTGCCTGCGAAGAATGTTGAACCGGGGAATTTGTCGGCATAAGGTGCCACGATGTCATTGCCGGAAGCGCGGAGTTCAAGCATATACTCGATTTTCTCTGCGTCAAGACCTGCGGGGTCATAGATATATCCGTCAGGACCGGAGATAGTCACGACCTTGCCGCCGAGCTGTGTTGCCTTTGTGGCAGCACCCCACGCCACGTTGCCGAAACCGGAGATGGCGATAGTCTTGCCCTTGATGTCTGTGCCGAGGTCAGCAAGCATCTGAACTGTATAATAGAGAGCGCCGAAACCTGTTGCCTCGGGACGGATGCGGCTGCCGCCGAATGAAAGTCCCTTGCCGGTGAATGTACCTGTGTTCTCGCGTGCGAGTTTCTTATACATGCCATACATATAGCCGACTTCGCGACCGCCAACACCTATGTCGCCTGCGGGAACATCACGGTCAGGACCGAGGTTGCGCCAGAGCTCGAGGATAAACGCCTGGCAGAAACGCATGATCTCGGCATCGCTCTTGCCACGGGGGCTGAAGTCTGAACCGCCCTTGCCGCCACCCATCGGAAGTGTGGTGAGCGCATTCTTGAAAGTCTGCTCGAAACCGAGGAACTTAAGGATTGAAAGGTTCACGGAAGCGTGGAAACGGATACCACCCTTGTAGGGACCTATGGCGTTGTTGAACTGTACGCGATAGCCGATATTGTTCTGAACCTCACCCTTGTCGTCAACCCAGGACACACGGAAAGTGAAGATACGGTCGGGTTCAACCATTCTTTCGATAATCTTCGCTTTCTCGAACTCCGGATGCTGGTTGTAAACTTCTTCTACTGAAAGGAGAACCTCCTTCACTGCCTGAAGATACTCTTTCTCACCGGGGTGCTTGGCCTCAAGGTTGGCCATGATTTCATTAATGTTCATGATAAACTTTTTAGACTTATGGTTAGATTTAATATGTTTCAATTGTCATTTATCCTGCCCACGTCAGAATTATTTTCACTGACATGGTTAGGTGTTGCAAACTTACAAACTTTATTCAATACCACAAAATAAATCACAACTAATTTTTTATGTTTTGCAACCATATATTTCAACACCTTTATGGTGTCGCCTATCCGAAAGGAGATGACATTCCGCCAAGCTAAGCCGCCTATTAAAAATTCCATATTATCCAACCACACACCCCCTTACACAAAAAAAGGATTCCGTTTCTACGGAATCCCTTTGTCGTTACGAAGAATTGATTTATATTATTTATCTTTTATCTTTTATCTTTACCGTATTACATTTTACTTCTGGGTGAAGATTACGATACGGTTCCAGTCGTTTGTGCTGTAAGGCTGAACATCAGATCCGTCATACTTGATTGTGAGACGGTCGCGGCTGATTCCGTAAGTGTTCACAAGAGCGTCAGCGACTGCGTTGGCACGTTTCTCGGAAAGCGCCATATTATACTCTGATGTACCGGTATCCTTGTCGGCATAACCGCAGATAACGACTTTCTCTTCAGGATTAGCCTTGAGCCATTCAGCCATATTGTAGACATTAACCTCCTCTGTAGGCATAATCTTGTCGGAGTTGATGGTGAAGCGTACAGTAGTCATGAGGGGTGCGTTCACACAATCTTTCTGGACAGGTTCCGGACAGGGAAGCTGAGCCTGAAGTGCAGCCACCTCTTCACCGCAGGCGAGAAGCTGGGCGCGGAGGTCATTGACCTGACCGTTGAGAGCTGCGATCTGGGAAACATATGCGCACTGGTTGAATGTGCCGAAGTTACGGCCACCGATGTTGAAGTTGAAACCACCAAGCACAGCCACATTGGCGTCTATCGAATTGCCGTGTACGCTATTATTCCAGGTGTCGGCATAGAATGATGCGCGAGCCTCGGCAAAGAAATCTACATATTCGCAAAGACGGAAACGGAACTGCAGACCCGCTGAGACAGGAAGCGACCATGCCACGCTTTTTGCTTTGTTGTGACGGTTATAAACATTGGTTCCTGCAGGCTCGCCACCCTGTGCGTTGCGGAAGTCCCATGTTGCGTCACCACCGAGACCTGCGAAAGGAATGATCGAGAATACGCGGTTGTCATTCACGCCTCCGAGAGAATTGAACATATCCCACATGAACTCAGCCTGAAGATTTACATGTTTCGCGCGGCTCCATCCGTTGGCGAGATCAGGCTGCATCGGATTGTCCCAGTGAAGGGCACCGCCGAGAGCCTTGATACGGAAACCGATGTAGGGAGATACCCAGCGGCCGAATCCGACTCCATAGGTAAGAGTCATCTTGTGACGGCTTACATTGTTACCGGGAGTCTTGGCGTTGCCCCGCTCAACAAAAGGCTGGTTGATACCCGCTTCGACCTCGATGAACCAGTTGTTACGCCAATTGGAAAAGTAACGTGTGGTGTTGTCGCAAGTAAATTCAGTTACAGTGGTAGCTTCATCTACGAAAACATCCTGTGCGTTTGCGGGCGCGCAGTAAGCGGCAGTGCCTGCAACGAGCGCCATAGCGTAGTAAAGATTTCTTGTTTTCATAAAATATTAATTTAAGATAAGCAAATTTTAAAACTTTATAAATTGTTTTTTGCAATTTTTATATATCTAACACCGCAAGGATTTTTTTTGTTTGCTTTGCGACATCAAATTTGAAGATAATATTGCAAAAAAAAAGCTCCGGAGCCTCATCATTTCACTAATTTTCATTAAATTCGCGATACGATTTTATCAGATGAGACGCCACCCAAAATATCGCATAAGAATTGAAGACGAATCCAGACTTGAAAATCTGGCAGACATTTCACTTTCGCCCCTGTCTTTGCTGGCAGCGGCAGGGGCTGCGCTGCTCATTCTGATCATAATCGGAGGAGCCATAGTGATGGTGACTCCGCTGCGGACTTTACTCCCCGGCTACATGAAGCAGTCGGAGCGGTCTGCGACAGAAGACAACATCATGCGTCTCGACTCTATCCTCGGAATATATGAGCAGAACCAGAACTATCTCGACAATATACTTCTGGCTTTTGACACAGACAGAAAACCCATTGCAGATTCACTCATAATGACAGCAAACCTCAGGGAGATGTCGCCCGATTCCCTGCTGCCGCCCTCCCCGCTTGAACGCAAATTTGTAAACACGATGGAGGAACGTGAGCGTTTCAACATATCTGTGCTCGCCCCTCTGGCTGCCGATGGAATGATGTTTTTTCCTGTGAGCGACAGCGGCATATTCTCTTCGGCTTCGCGCACTGAAGAAAAAGGATACGTGATAATGCCTGACGAAGAGGCGGTGAAGTGCGTTGCCGACGGTTCAATCCTCGCGTCTTACTATTCGGCATCCGGGAGCGGATATGTAATTATCATACAGCATGCCAAAGGATTCGTCACCCGCATAGCGCGTGTCGGTTCTCCTATGGTCTCTGCTGGAGACGCAGTGACCGGCGGTCAGGTTATCGCGTTAGGACCCTCTCCCGATGCAAAAGGCAAAAGATATGTGGAAGTGATGATGTGGCACAACGGACTGCCGCTAATCCCTTACGAATATATAGGAAACCCCGAATCCATGATAATCAAGGATGCCCCTTTCGAGGCACCGAGAGGACGGTGACACCAGTCACCTCAGGATTCAAGATTCTTTTGATAATGGACAACATAAAGAACATTGCGATATTAGGATCGACTGGTTCCATCGGAACCCAGACCCTTGACATAATCGAAGAGCATCCCGAAAAATTCCGCGCAACAGTGCTTACAGCAGCGCGCAACTGGGAACTGCTCGCCGCCCAGGCACGCAGGTTCAATCCTCTTCGCGTCGTGATTGCATGCGAGGAATTCCTGCCCAATCTCCGGGACGCCCTTGCCGGAACCTCCGTCCGGGTGGAGGGTGGCACCGCCGCCATAGAGGAAGCCGCCGCGATGCCGGAAGCCGACATCGTGGTCACGGCAATGGTGGGATACAGCGGACTCATACCTACCGTCAACGCGATAATGGCAGGCAAGACCATCGCACTTGCCAACAAGGAGACTCTTGTAGTGGCTGGAGAAGTAATCACATCGCTTCTCAAAGACTCGAATTCGAGAATAATACCTGTAGACAGCGAACACTCCGCTATATTCCAGTGTCTCACAGGTGAGAACAGCGAAAACATATCCAAAATAATCCTCACGGCAAGCGGAGGTCCCTTCCGCAACAAGACCATGCGGGAGCTGGAATCTGTGACTGTAGACGACGCGCTGAACCATCCCAACTGGGACATGGGCGCCAAAGTCACGATAGACTCAGCCTCGATGATGAACAAAGGTTTTGAGATGATCGAGGCACGCTGGCTTTTCGACTGTCCTCCGGAGAAGATAGAAATCGCAGTTCACCCGCAATCCATAGTCCACTCGATGGTGGAATTTATAGACGGCTCAGTCAAGGCTCAGCTCGGAGTTCCCGACATGCACCTCCCCATCCGCTATGCCTTGAGCTATCCTGACAGGCTTACGAGCAAACGACCGCCTCTGACTCTTGGAGCATATGCATCGCTGACATTCGAAGCTCCCGACCGAAAGCGGTTCCCGCTTCTACAGTATGCGTTCGACGCTATCGAGAAAGGGGGTAACATGCCCTGCATCCTCAATGCTGCCAACGAGATTGCCGTAGCGGCATTCCTCCGCAGAGAAATAGGTTTCATGGACATGCCGAGACTTGTGGACCGCGTGATGCAGCGGACACAATGGATTCCCGACATAACCCTGCCGGATCTTGTAGAGAGCAACACAGAGGCGCGCAGACATGCTGAGGAGATACTTGCCTCATTCAGGACAACGATATGACCGCTGGTCTCCGCAAATCATTTCATTCGTTAAACTTCATTTTTAATTCAAGACTAAAACTACAGAAAATTGGATACTTTTCTTATAAAAGCGGCACAGCTTATTCTCGCGTTCGCCATTCTTGTAATCATACATGAATTCGGTCATTTTTTCTTCGCCCGCATATTCGGGGTGAAAGTGGAAAAATTCTATATCTTTTTCGATCCCTGGATTGAACTTTTCAAATGGAAGCCAAAGAAATATTTCGGCGGATTTGGGAAAACAAAAAACATCGGGAATGACAACACCGACGGGGAATCTGCCGAACCGGTGAAGAAAAAGAGGAAAAAATCATTCTGGGGAGATACGGAATATGGTATAGGCTGGCTGCCTCTCGGCGGATATTGCAAAATCGCCGGCATGATCGATGAGTCGATGGATACCGAACAGATGAAAAAACCGGCGCAGGAATGGGAGTTCCGTTCAAAACCGGCATGGCAGCGACTCCTTATAATGATTGCAGGGGTGCTGTTCAATTTCCTGCTCGCAATCCTGATTTACGCCGGACTCGTTTATGCCACCGGCGAGAAATATGTTCCGGTGCAGGAGGCAAAAATGGGATTCTCCTATTCCGGCGAGGCAAGAAAAATAGGTTTCCATAACGGAGACATACCGTTGGCAGCCGACGGCGAAGAACTGGAAAATCCGGTAGAGGCACGCATAAAGATGGTTCAGGCAAAGAAGGTGACTGTGCTCCGCGACGGCAAAGACACGGTAAGCATCTCCATTCCGGAGAAATTCATCTTCTCTCTCGACGAAGAGGCTAAAAGCGACACTGCTTCGGTCAACTTCTTCACATACCGCTTCCCCACTCGCATCACTCAGGTGATGCCGGGTGAAGGAGCTGCCAAAGCGGGGATAGAACCGGGTGACGAAATCATCGCCATAGGAGAAGTGAAGACACCTTCGCTCGACGAGTTTTTCCGAACACTTCCCGGTCATGACAACCAGACTGTGGATCTCACGATTCTGCGCCGCGCAGGAGAAACGACCGACACAATTGTGAAACAGGTAAAGCTGTCGGAAAACTCCAAGATGGGAGTAGGACTCGAAGTCAACCCGGCGGCATTCTTCAAGACCAAAGAGATCCGCTACAACATTTTCCAGTCTATTCCCCGCGGAATCGAGATGGGAACCGACAAGCTCACCTCTTATGCCAAGTCTATGAAAATGGTCTTCACCAAAGAGGGAGCCAACAGCATAGGCGGTTTCGGATCGATAGGCTCCATCTTCCCGGAAAAATGGGACTGGATCGCATTCTGGAACATAGCGGCATTCCTCTCTGTGGCTCTTGCGTTCATGAACATCCTTCCGATTCCGGCTCTTGACGGCGGACACGTGATGTTCCTCATCTATGAAGTGATTTTCCGCAGACCTCCGAGCGAGAAATTCATGGAACGCGCCCAACTTGTAGGCATGACACTTCTCATTCTCCTGCTTATATACGCTAACGGCATGGATATCGTAAGGCTTTTCAAATAGACAGTCTGCATCCGATAACCAATCATTCATACAGAACAAATAATAATGAAAAAAGAAATAAGATTGAAATCTGGCAAAGAGGAGTCTCTCCTCCGCCATCATCCCTGGGTGTTTTCAGGAGCCATAGCCTCGCTGCCTCAGAATCTTGAAGAGGGTGACGAGGTGTGTGTCTCTGATTCCAGAGGGAACATTCTCGGCGCCGGTCATTATCAGATCGGAAGCATAGCCGTGAGGATTCTCGAATTCGGCGTTGACACCATTTCCGATGATTTCTTCATAAGGCGTCTGTCATCGGCGTTCGCGCTTCGCCGCACTCTCGGTCTGATCCGCGAAGACAACACCTGTTTCCGCCTCGTGCACGGGGAGGGAGACTTCCTTCCGGGACTGGTCATCGACATATATGGCGACACTGCCGTAATGCAGGCGCATTCTCCCGGAATGCATTTCGCACGTCACAAGATAGCGGAGGCACTCACCATGCTCCCTGACGCAAAAATCCGAAACGTATATTACAAAAGCGACACCACACTCCCCTACAAGGCGCATCTTGACCCCGACAACGAATATCTTGTCGGCAACTACGACGGCAACATAGCCATAGAGAATGGTCTTCAGTTCAACATCGACTGGCTCAAAGGACAGAAAACAGGTTTCTTCGTAGACCAGCGCGAGAACCGCAAACTTCTTGAAAGCTATGCAAAAGGAAGACGGGTGCTCAACATGTTCTGCTACACGGGAGGTTTCTCGGTATACGCCATGCGCGGTGGCGCCATAAGCGTGGACTCAGTGGATTCCTCATCAAAGGCTGTGGCTCTCACCGATGCCAACATAGGTCTGAACTTCCCCGGTGACGAACGTCACCACACGCACGATGTCGATGCATTCAAGTTTCTCTCGGACATGGAGAGCGACAAATATGACCTCATCATACTTGACCCGCCGGCTTTCGCAAAACATCGCGGAGCGATAAAGAACGGACTGATAGGATACCGCAAGCTCAATGCCCGCGCCTTCGAGAAAATCAAGAGCGGCGGAGTACTTTTCACATTCTCCTGCTCACAGGCGATTACCAAAGACATGTTCCGCATGGCTGTCTTCACGGCAGCCGCCAAATCGGGGCGCAAAGTGCGCATACTCCACCAGCTGACCCAGCCTGCCGACCATCCGGTTGACATCTCACACCCGGAGGGTGAATATCTGAAAGGGCTGGTGCTTTACGTGGAGTAAAAAAAAGAACAGATACACGAACATCCTCCTCATCCGATACAACGGACTTAACCTACATTATAAAATGAAAAAAATACTTCCTTCATTAATGATCGCTACCATGGCAACAACTGGTGCGAACGCGGTGGAAAACAAGGATTTCAATTTCCATGTAGACCGCTTTGCCGATATCGAGGTGCTCCGCTATGAAGTGCCTGAGTATTCACGTCTGTCGCTTGACCAGAAAAAGATGCTCTACTATCTGTCGCAGGCAGCGCAGATGGGACGCGACATCATCTGGGACCAGAACGGCCGTTACAACCTCCAGATACGTCAGCTTCTGGAGAAGATATATACAAAATACGACGGCGACAGGAACTCCAAAGACTTCAAGGCGTTTGAGAAATATCTCAAGCAGGTATGGTTCGGCAACGGAATACATCACCATTATTCCACCGACAAGTTCCAGCCAGAGTTCTCGCAGGCTTTCTTCGAGGAGCAGGTTGGCAAACTCGGCAATTGCTGTCTACCGCTGCAACCGGGGCAGACTCGCGAGCAGATGATGAGCGTGCTTGTACCTGTAATCTTCGATCCGTCGGTCATGGCGAAGCGCGTTAATCAGGACGGTACGCAGGATGTCATCGCCACATCCGCCAACAATCTTTATGGCGACGGCGTGACTCAGGCAGAGGTGGAGGCTTATTACAATTCCATAAAGAAAGCCGATGACCCCACTCCGATTTCCTACGGACTCAACTCTCGTGTTGTGAAGGAGAACGGCAAAATCAAGGAACAGCATTACAGTCTGAACGGTGTGTATGGACCGGCTATCTCCCAGATCATCTACTGGCTCGACATGGCAAAGAACGTAGCCGAGAATGACGCGCAGAAGGCTTATATAACCAAACTCATCGACTATTACATCACCGGTGACCTCCGTCTTTTCGATGAATATTCGATTCTCTGGGCAGAGGATACAAAATCGGACATCGACTTTGTCAACGGTTTCATCGAGAGCTACGGCGATCCTCTTGGCATGACGGGGGCATGGGAGTCTTATGTAAACTTCCGCAACGGCAAGTCTTCCGCCCGCACAGAGACAATATCCTCCAACGCGCAATGGTTCGAAGACAACTCTCCTGTGGACAAACGCTTCAAAAAAGACAAGGTGAAAGGCGTTTCGGCAAAGGTCATCACGGCGGCGATGCTTGCCGGCGACGCTTTCCCGGCTACCGCGATCGGTATCAATCTCCCGAACTCCAACTGGATCCGTGCACAGCATGGCTCCAAATCCGTGACTCTGGAGAATATCACCGAGGCTTATGAAATGGCATCTCACGGCAATGGCTTCAACGAGGAGTTCGTAATCGACGCTCCGACACGCAAGATAATGGAAGATTATCTCTATATCACGGATATGCTCCACACCGATCTTCACGAATGTCTCGGTCACGCTTCCGGACAGCTCCTCCCCGGTGTCGACCCCGATGCGCTCAAGGAACACGGCTCCACTCTCGAGGAAGCCCGCGCCGACCTTTTCGCCCTCTATTATCTCGCGGATCCCAAGCTTATTGAACTCGGAATACTCGACAATCCCGAAGCCTACAAGGCAGAATATTACAAATACCTTCTCAACGGACTCATGACCCAGCTCAACCGCATCGAGCCTGGCAAGGACGTGGAGGAGGCGCACATGCGCAACCGCCAGCTCATAGCACGCTGGATTCTGGAAAACGGCAGAAAGAAAGGGAAAGGCGGCAAAGATGTCGTGGAGCTCACGAAAAAGGGAGGCAAGACATTTGTAAAGGTCAATGACTATCCCAGGATGCGCGAACTCATCGGCACGCTTCTCGCCGAAGTTCAGCGCATAAAGAGCGAAGGCGACTACAAAGGAGGCAACGAGCTCGTGCAGAAGTATGCTGTCAAGGTAGACCCGAAACTTCACAAAGAGGTTCTCTCGCGCTATTCGAAACTCGATATTCCTCCATACAGAGGCTTCATCAATCCTGTATACACTCCGGTAGTTAACAAATCAGGAGAAATCACGGACATAGAGATTTCCTATCCCGAGAACTACGTAGAGCAGATGTTGCGTCTCAGCCGCGAATATTCTCCGCTCACCGGTAAATGCGGAAACACTGCAAAAGTCTGCAGCGCGAAATAAAGCAGTAACCGAGAAGAATGGAGTAATATGGACCTTCAGTCAATAAAAAAGGATTTTTTCGTTTTCCGCAACGGTATCGTAGCCGATACCTTGCGGAAAGCGGGAATGCCACACAAGGTGATTTTCGGTCTGCAGATTCCGCAGATCGCTGCAATCGCAAAAGCTCTCACCCCCTCTTCCGAACTGGCGGAAGCCTTATGGAACGACAGTGAAGTCCGCGAATCGCGCATTCTTGCCACATATCTTTTTCCTGTCGACGAAATGTCTCTGGAAAAGGCAATCTGGCTTCTTGGCTCTGTCAGAACCCAGGAAGAGAGCGACATGCTTGCATTCCGTCTGCTCAAGCGACTCCATTTCGCCAGTGAAATCCTAAAAGAAGCAGAAAAAGACCCGGAGATTCCGGAGTATGCAGTGGCTTCCCTAAGAAATCATCTGTCATAACCAAAACAGTTCACTCTTCGTTATATATAATGGGACGCTCTCGGACGCGTCCCATTTCTCAATAGATTTATCATGAAAGAAAGCAATGAAATACCGGTTCTGTTACTTACCGGTTATCTTGGCAGTGGCAAAACCACACTGCTCAACCACATTCTCACAAACGAACGCGGCATACGTTTCGCAGTTATCGTAAACGACATAGGCGAAGTCAACATCGACGCCGACCTTATCCAGAAAGGGGGTATCGTGGGACAGGATGATTCAGGAGACCTCGTCGCCCTCCAGAACGGCTGCATATGCTGCACGCTACGCACCGACCTTATCAGACAGATATCAGACCTCATAGAATCGGCACGGTTCGACTATATAGTCATCGAGGCAAGCGGCGTGTGCGAGCCTGCGCCCATCGCCCAGACCATATGCTCGATGGAACAGATGGTGAATCCGGCACGCACAGACATCATCCGTCCACGCATGGACGCCATCGTAACAGTAGTAGACGCACTACGCATGAAAAGTGAATTCGGGTGCGGAGAGAACCTCGACAAAGAGAGAATCGAAGAAGAAGACATAGAGAATCTGATAATCGAACAGATTGAATTCTGCAACATTATCCTTCTGAACAAGATCTCGGAGGTCACACAAGATGAGGCGGCCCATATAAAAGCAGTAATACGCGCGCTACAGCCCAAGGCAAGAATTATGGAATGCGATTATTGCGATGTGAACCTCAGTGAAATCATCGACACACGTATGTTTGATTTCGAGGATGTGGCGACATCCGCCACCTGGGTCGAGAAAATCGAGAAACCCGCAGAAGAACAGGAACACCATCATCATCACGACCATCATAATCATGAACATGGACATGAACATGAACATGAACATGAGCATGAATGCTGTGGCCATGATGAGGGACATTGTGACTGCGGTCATCATCACCACCATCACGGTGATGGAGAAGCCGAGGAATACGGCATCGGCACATTCGTATATTTCCGCCGCCGTCCTTTCAACTTCGAGAAGTTTGACCGCTTCGTGAATCTCGACTGGCCGGCAAACGTGATCCGCACAAAGGGAGTGCTTTATTTCAGCCACAACCGCGACATGTCCCTGCTTTTCGAGCAGGCGGGCATACAGAAAAACCTCAAGGAAGCCGGCTACTGGTATGCCACAGCTCCGGAAGAGGAACTGACGGTGCTGATGGAGCGTGAGCCGGGACTCCGCCGCGACTGGGATGAAGAATACGGTGACCGTATGATCAAACTCGTATTCATCGGCAGAGACCTCGACCGCACCGCCCTCGCTTCCGCCCTCGATGCCTGCCTCGAACCCCGCTGATACATTATAATACAGACATCAGGACAGATACAGAGGTCAGCTGCAGCAATCTGCGGCTGACCTCTGTGCCTCTCATCAATCATTTGTCTACATCAACAAGAAGATAAATCAGTATCCCTTGTTCTGGACGTACAGGCCGGGAACGTAATAAAGCTGGTTATAAGGAATCGGATAGAATTCGTTCTTACCTGAAGTATAATGAGCGTCATTGTAATACTGACCGAATCTCACGTCTGTGTAGCCTGTCGGCGAGTTGCTATCCGGGACGCTTCTGTAGGCATTCGATTCATATGCGAAATATTCGTTAAGCACTTCCGAGGCAATACCCCATCTGCGGAGGTCGAAATAGCGGCTGCTTTCCATCGCCATTTCAAGGCGTCTCTCCCACTGCAGACATTTGCGTGCCGTTTCCTTGTCGTTGAAATATGATGCAGGATATAGTGAAATCTCACAGAAGTCTCTTGCGTAGCCGATATGCTTTTCAACCGAATTGGCGGCACGTCTGCGGATGTCGTTGATGATGGTGCGAGCCTCCTGAAGTTCGTCAAGTTCTATGAGTGCCTCCGCACGCATAAGCATCACATCTGAATAACGAAATACATAATCGTTCATCGCGAATGCCTGCCATGATCCTTCGAAAGTCTCCCCCTTGCTGCGTTGGGGAACCTCCTTTAGAGAAGTGTAGTAGCCGTAATCATTCGGGTCCCTGGTGTTGGCAATGGTAAGCGTGTATTCCGCCTCATACTTATAAGGGAACGAAGGCATTCCGACAGTGTGGAACAAACGAGGGTCCCATTTCTGAGACGAAGCCACTCCAGCCTCCGGATACGAATAGTCGTTGTCATAATCATCGAACATCGGAAGACCGTTCTTTGTCTTGAACGCACAGACAAGGTTCTGCGACGGCTTGTGACAGTCCCATCCGCATGACCATATCTGCCAGCAACCGTTAAGAGTGTTCGACCAGTTGCAACGCCCGAATCTTGTATTGTCATCCTCATAGGAAGATGTCTGCACGGCAAACACCGATTCCTTGCTGTTCTTGTATTCCGGGAGGAATATGTCGCCGAAATCCTCAAGATAATCGAAACGTGAGTTTTTGACAACATCTGTATATTCCTTCACCTTCTTCATATATTCGGTGTTGATATGCGCGGTTCCGGTAGTTGCCTCATAACCGTCGCCCCATGCGAGAGTCAGATAACATTTGGCAAGATATGCCGCCGCAGCCACCTTGTCGGCGCGACCGCCATCCTGCATTTCAGCCGGAAGCACATCATAGGCAGCCTTGAACTCCCCTATCACCTTGCCGAACAATTCCTGATAAGTATACTGATTGTTCGGGGTCTGCTCCCATGTGCCGTTTTCCATCACGTTTTCATCGATCCATGGAACCTGACGGAACATTGTCAGCAGCTTGAAGTAAAAATGGCCGCGAAGGAAATGCACTTCTCCGAGCCTCTGCGCAGTGGTCTCCTGACCGAGAACTGCCGGACCGTATTCGTTAAGAGCAACAATCGCACGATTGCAACGGGAAATCGCGCAATAAAGACGATACCATAACTCATCAAGCTCGCCTGGGGTAGCTGTAAGATTCGACCATATCTCCATAGGGTGGTAGCCCGTATCGCCGAGCCCCCATCCACCCTTCACACAGTCGTCGGACCCGAGGTCACCGTAAGGCCAAAGGTTAAAGGGGTAGCTATACCAGCAGTCGCCAAGCATGGCATAAGCCGCGTTCACCATTTTATCCGGCTCTTTGTAAGCCTCTTTCTCATCAATAACGCCTGTCGGAGGCACATCGATAAAACTATCGCATGCAGTGAGCATCATGCCGCCTGCAGCAGCCAATGACATTATATATAGTTTAAATAATTTCATGATTTGCTGTTTAAATAATGTGGATGCTGTAAAAGACACCTTCCTGAAAGAATGTCGGTATTTAACTGTTTTAGAAACTGTTTAAATTTAATTGTGAGGTTCATTGAGAGGATTTTATGTGGTGTTTTTACGAGTCGAAGAGGGAGCATAGCGGGCTATGTGACCGATGAGACTCGGTGAAAACAACCATAAAAGACCTCAAGGAAGCCACAAGATGTACTATATAAAAAAATTCGAATTAAATTTAAACAGTTTCTTAGAATTCAACCTGAAAACCGAAAGAAACAGATGTCGAGAGAGGATACATCCATCTTGGATTCTCGGGATCGGTGCATGTCAGACTCTTGCTCTTGATTGTAAGCAGGTTCTGACCGGACACATATACTCTCGCCTTGCTCATACGCAACTTTGACAGCACCTTTGATGGAAGATTGTAGCCCACCTGCAGTGTGCGTAGTTTTCCGTAAGAACCGTTTTCCACGAAATATGAGGAGCAGCGACCTTCATCGCCATTGTTGCTGGTTGTAAGCATCGGGATGGTCGAACCGGCATTGACTTCCGGAAGCCACCCGTCGAGCACACGCACGCCCTTGTTGCTGCCGGTGTCGTTCACACTCCAGAAATCGGTCTGGAATTTCTGGTCGTTGTAGACATCCTGTCCGAGCACGCCCTGCCAGAACATCTGCAGGTCGAAGTTTTTGTAAGCAAGTTCTATATTGAGACCGAACGAAAGATCCGGAACCGGGTTGAAGATCCAGGTCTGGTCTTTGTCGGTTATCTTACCGTCATTGTCGAGATCCCTGTATCTCATTCCGCCCACACGGGCATTGGGCTGTCCGGAAGATGCCACTTCCGCCGCATTCTGGAATATGCCGTCCCACACATAACCTACAATCGAGCCATAAGGTTTTGCCGCCTCCACAATATTCTGCGTCGGAGTGTGGGCATATGAACCGGTAGCCGTAGCTGGTAGATATGTAACCTTGCTGCGGAAGAAATCGAAGTTAAGAGAAGCCTTGTAGGAGAAACCGCAGGCGAGGTCATCGCGCCAACCCACAAGAAACTCCATACCCCAGTTTCTTAAAGAAGGACCGTTGACCCATGAAGCTCCTCCTTCTCCCATCGAACCGAGGTAGGCAGGTCTGATAAGCATATCCTTGACATCCTTGATGTAGGTATCCCAGGTCCCGTAAAGGCGGTTGTTTAGGAAGGCGAAGTCGAGTCCGATATTTGACTGCGTAGTGCTCTCCCATTTGAGATTGTTGTTGGCTGTCTGGCTGGCAAAATATCCCGAGGGGAATATACCGCTCTGCTGGAGCAGCAGGTCATATGCGGTTGAAGTCACACGATCATTGCCATAATCGGAGACAAAAAGGGAATAACGTGCATTATTGTCGATAGCCTGATTACCTGTCTTACCCCATGATGCGCGGATTTTCAAATCGTTGAGCCATGGTTTGTCGATATTCTCCGAGATTCTGTAACCAAGAGTGGCTGCCGGGAATGTTGCGTAGCGGTTGTTTTTACCGAAACGCGAAGAGCCGTCGTAACGGATGGTGAAAGAAGCAAGCAACAGGTTTCTCCAGTTGTAATCAGCCTTGCCGAAGAAAGATATAAGGGAATATGCAGATCTGTTACCTTTTGACTTTGCCACACCTACCGCGGCATCAGGATACATATAGTCAGGAGTCTCTATCGAATAATCCTGGTTCTCGCCCGAGAAATCCACACGGTTCTGGCGGAACAGCTCGATACCGCCGAGAACAGTGAAGTTATGGTCGTTTTTTACAGTGAAATCATAGTTGACCGTATTTGTCCAGGTCCATTTGGAATCGTTTGCCTGTGAGAGTGTGGTTCCGTTAGTGTCGTTGTTGACGATATCGCTGTGGAACGTATATCTGTAGGAGTGGATAAACGCCGCGTCATAGTCGAGACCGAAATTAGAACGGAACAGAAAGCCTTTGAACGGTTTTATGTCGACATAGGCGTTGCCGAACAGACGCCATATCTTAAGAGCGTTGTCCTTGTTGAATGCCAATTCACGCACGGGATTCTGACGGTCGCTCATGTTTCCGACCGGTCCGGCATATGTTATTCCGTCTGTCTCGAATACCGGAACGATAGAGGGCATTTTCAAGGCATTCTCCAGTGGTTCGCAGTTGACCTGGTCAGTATAGGTGAGGGTGAAGTTCTCCCCTACCGTAACGACTTTGCTTATATTGTAGGATGTGTTTATTCGAGCAGAGAGATTCTCGAAATCGGTATATTTCAATATACCGCTGTTTTTCTTATAGCCGAGGGAGAAGAATGAAGACCCTTTCTCACCGGAGGTCGAAACCGCAGCATCGTAATTCTGCGAGAAACCAGTGCGAGAAATCTCGTCAAGCCAGTCGGTGTCAGAAAAACGCATCGTACGCTTCGCATTTATATAACCGTCATATCGACCGTTTACCATATAATCGACATACTGTCCTGTAGCGGGATTATAGGCGTGGATCGGATAACCATCTTTTGCCGACAGGTTCAGTCCGTAGCCTGCGGCATATCCCACAGGGTCGATTCCGTCATTAAGGGCAGCCTGCGCCATGGCTGTAGCATATCCGGGAGTGTCAAGCAGTTTCATTTTCGATTGCGGAGAATAGAACTGCGCTGTAAGGTTGGCAGACAACGACACCTTTACTTTGCCGTTGGCGTTCTTTCCGCTCTTTGTGGTGATTATGATTACGCCGTTTGCCGCCCTTGAACCATATATTGATGCGGATGCCGCGTCTTTTAAAACCTGCATACTCTCGATATCATTCATATTCAATGAATTCAGAGTAGCGGTTGTCGGCACTCCATCTATAATGAACAAAGGATCCTGCGATGCGTTGAATGAACCGATACCACGGATTCTTACTGTTCCGCTCCCGGAGGGGGCACCTGTGGTCGTGATGGTCATTCCGGGCACTTTTCCCTGAAGCGCACGCATAGGGTCTGTATCCGCACTTGTCTCAAGCGACTTTGTGGAAACTACAGAAACAGCACCGGTCAGGTCGGCTTTCTTTACTGTCTGGTATCCGATCACCACCACTTCGTCAAGAAGTTCAGTGTCTTCGGAAAGATAGATTGTGAGTTTTTCTTCTGCTTTGACTGACTGCTGTCTGAATCCGACATATGACACTGTCAGCATTGAGCCTTCCGGAACGGTAAGCGTAAAAGTACCGTCAAGATCGGTCGAAGCACCCTTCTTTGTAGCTTCCGACAATACGGTAGCGCCGATAAGAGGTTCGTTATCCGTCTTTGAGAGAACCGTTCCATGCACAGTGATGTTCTGTGCGTGTGCCGTAAACACTGCCATAAGAAGCAGCACGGCACTCAGGAGTGATTTTTTCATGATGAATTTTAATTGGTTTGAATAATTTGCGGCAAAGTTACGCTCTCTATTCAAGCCGTGTTGTCACTTTTGTTGAGCGCGATATAAAATTTGATTCATGGCATGAAATATGATTACATATGCATAAATTTTAATAGCGGCTCATGAATGCTCACCATAATCCACAGAGTCGTTCTACAGCCGCGACCGCAGCTCGGTCGGAGTCTCACCGTAAGCCTCACGATAACATTTAGAGAAATATGCCGGCGTGGAGAATCCCACTTCATATGCTATTTCGGAAATGGAGCGGTCTGTGGTTGTCAGCAGATGTCGCGCTCGTTTAAGACGGAGATTCCTTATAAGCTCTACAGGGGAATAATTGGTCAGAGCCTTTATCTTGCGGTAAAGCTGCGAACGTCCGAGACCCATTTCCGATGCAAGCTGGTCAACATTCATATCAGCATCGCCCATCCGTGACTCCACCAGTTTAAGAAAACGGGCGTAAAACTCATTTTCCACATCCGTTGACACAATGCGCCGCTCTGCTGATCCGTTTGCGGGTTTAGAAAGATCCCCCTCACTGCGGTCATGCGATGCGCCCCAGATATTTTTTATGCGACGGCGGTTCTCAAGCAGGTTTTCGATGCGGGATCTCAGCACTGCGCTGTTAAAGGGTTTCGAGATATAGCCGTCGGCTCCGCTTTCATAACCGGCGACTTTCTGCTCATCCATAGAACAGGCTGTAAGCATAAGCACCGGAATGTGAGATGTTGAAATCTCCTCTTTTATATTGCGGCAGCATTCAAGACCGTCCATTACCGGCATCATGACATCGCAGACCACAAGATCCGGCACATAACGCGTTGCATATCTTATGCCCTCCCTGCCGTTTGAGGCACCGACCACATTGTATTTATCCGACAGCAATTCCTCAAGCATGACTCGTATGTCCTCGTTGTCATCAATTACAAGAATCACCGGTTTGTCTTCCGAAAACTCGCGCTCCTGAGTCTCGACATCCGCGAGTTCCGCCTCAATGGCGGCGCGATCCGTTCCGGCAACCGACGATTCCGTGTCCACACCCACATGGACAACCGGCAGAATGACTTTGAATTCAGAACCTTTCCCGACTTCACTCTCAACATTGATCTCTCCTCCGTGAAGTTCCACAAAGGCTTTGGTCAGCGAGAGTCCTATGCCGCTCCCCTTGGGATGAACACGATCCACCTGAAAGAAACGATCGAATATTCTCTTTCGGTCTTCCTCTTTTATTCCCGGACCATTGTCGCACACTGAGAAAAATATCTTATCCCCTTCACGTCCGCACGAAAAGCAGACAGAACCGTTGGCAGGAGTGTATTTCAATGCGTTAGACATCAGATTATACACAACCCTTTCAATCTTCTCCTCATCAACAGCCAGACGCAGATCCGCATCTTCAATTTTAATATCAAGCTTTATGTCGCGACTGCGGGCAACATTGCTGAAAGCCTCCACCCAATCTTTTGCAAGCGCGCCGAAGTCTGTCTCCACAAGATTCACATCCAGCTTTCCGTTTTCATATGCGCGAAAGTCAAGAATCTGGTTCAGAAGCCGTTTAAGAATCCTTACATTCTTATCGGCGATATGCATAAGTGTTTTCTGGGAGGGAGTCAGATTCCCCGCTCCGGCAAGTTGCTCCACCGGCTCGGCGATAAGAGTGAGTGGCGTGCGAAGATCGTGGGAGACATTGGTAAAAAACATCAGCTTGGAGCGCGTAGCTTCCTCCAGCCGGGTGTTGAGTCTTTTCTGCTCCTCATGTTGCGATGCGAGCTGTTCGTTTTTACGCAGCAAGGTTTCCTGATAACCTTTGCGAAGCCAAAATGCCCTGAGTATGAAGAAAAGCAACACACAAAGCATGACTACAAAAGCGATGCTTACGTAAAACAGAGTTGTCTGCGCCGAATGCCTGTCCCAGTACTGGTCGATTTCCGATTTAAGGCTCTTCATCTTGGAGGTCTCCTCCTTCAGTGATTCGTTCTGAATCAGCAAAATATCAGCATTGCTCAGATCCACGGCAGAAGGGATGGGAAGTTTCGCCACTGAATCATAAGGCTCTCCTTTAAGAATGGCAAGAGCAGTCTTTATAAGACGATGTCCCTCGGTTGGATAAAGAAAAGTGGCATCGATTACGGAATCGCGCACAGCCTTCATTCCTATCTCGGGAGCCGCATCTATACCTATGATATATGGATCAAGCTTACGCCTACGCGCGGCATCTGAGGCGGCGACAGCCATACGGTCGTTATGAGCGTATATGCAATCAACATCCGGATAAACCGACAATAAAGAATCCGCAAGGTGCAATGCGTCTTCGTATTTCCAATTACCGTAGGCACTTGCCTCTATCTTTATGCCGGGATGGCTCTCAAGTTCCTTTCTGAAACCTTCATGCCGGCTGATGGCAGGCGTGGAGCCTTTAAGACCGTAGAGTTCCAAGACAGAACCTTTGTCCCGCATGAGATTCGAGGCATAACGCGCCGCCAAAACACCGATCTTCTCGTTGTCAGCGCCTTGAAAAGCAGTATAGCTGTGTCCGTTGACATTCCTGTCGAAAACCACTACCGGGATACCGCTTCGGTAAACACTGTCGATTACCTGTGTTATGGCATCAGCCTCGTTGGGGGCGACTATGATGATATCGAACCCATTATTAGCAAAATACCTGATGTCGGCAATTTGCTTCGCGTTGCTGTCTTCGGCGGAACGTATTTCGACAGAAGCCTCGGGATGAACAAGGATCTCCCGCTCTATCTCTTCGTTCATCTTGTTGCGCCAGTCGTCGTTGCTGCACTGCGACACACCTATGCGGTATTCCTTCTTTTCCTCACCACAGGACACCAGAATCAATCCTGCGGTTAATATAATACCTATGATATAAATCAATGTCAGTCTCGTTTTCATGGAATATCGGTCAATTTAAAAGGGACACACCTTCCGAATCCGAAATTAATAAAATATTGCCACACCTCAAAATCTGTGACCATATGCCGACATGCTAAGTTACAAAAAAACGTGCATAGGCAATAAAAAAACAAGCTTATGCAACAAAATTCATACCGATTGCTCTTTTAATTATTGCATTACAGAAATCAGAACAATATCTTTGCGACACATTTGAAACAAATATTATAAGCGCATCCTTTATACTGCATGTGAAAACTCATAGGTAATAAAAGATTGTGAACAAAAGTACAAAACAACAGTAAAATGAACAACATCCTTAAAAACACCATGACGGCGGCAGCCATCGCGCTTTCCATATCGGCAGGCGCATCCGACATCCAGATAGACTATCTCGGCACAAACAATACGCTTGTGCGGGTGAAGGGAGCCAACAGATATCTTATGCTTCCAGTGCAGGAATCGAATGAGGATGCAAAAGTCAACGTTCTTGTCAACGGAAATATCGAACGCTCTTTTGCCGTCAGACTCGCCAAGACTAAAGTGGATTACACCGTGCCTTTCGATCTGTCACCCTTCGATGGCAAAGACGTGGTTCTTGACATTGTATCGTCGCAGGGGCGCGCATCGGTTCGCGAAGCGAAGCAGGACGCATGCTGGAGCAACTTCTCTTTATCTGACACAATCGATTGTGCAAACAAGGAGAAATACCGTCCGCTATATCACCACACTCCGGAATGGGGATGGATGAACGACCCGAACGGAATGTTCTATAAAGACGGAGTGTGGCACCTTTGCTATCAGTGGAATCCCTACGGATCCAAATGGCAGAATATGACCTGGGGCAGCTCAACCTCCACAGACCTGATACATTGGGAACATCACCCTGCGGCAATAATACCCAACGGACTGGGAATGGTTTTCAGCGGAAGCAGTGCCATAGACCGCAGCGGCAGCGCCGGATTCGGCAAAGATGCAGTAGTTGCCATGTATACATCTGCCGGAGTGAGCCAGATGCAGAGTCTCGCCGTCAGCCATGACAACGGCCTGACATACGACATTTATCCCGCCAACCCGGTGATAACAATGGAAACCGAGGCAAGAGACCCCAATATGTTCTGGGACAATGACAAGAAACAATGGATTCTGGTGCTCGCCCACGCTCTCGAACATGAGATGCTTTTCTTCACCTCTCCCGATATGAAACAATGGACTATCCGCGGTTCTTTCGGCAAGGGGCTTGGCGCACAGGGAGGCGTATGGGAATGTCCGGATCTTTTCCGGCTCAAGGTTGACGGCACGGACAAAGAGAAATGGATGCTTATCTGCAATATCAACCCCGGAGGACCCTTCGGCGGAAGCGCGGTGCAGTATTTCACAGGAGATTTCGATGGCAACACATTCAAGGCTGATACCGACAAGAACGGTAACGTTGCCACCAAATGGCTTGACTATGGCAAAGACAATTATGCTCTTGTAAGCTGGAGCGATGTTCCCGACGGGCGACGTGTGGCAATAGGCTGGATGAGCAACTGGCAATATGCCGCCGAAGTGCCGACGATGCAGTTCCGCAGTGCCAATACTCTTCCCCGCGAAATAAGACTTTTCGAAGGTCTTGACGGAGAGACATATGCCTCCTGCGGTGTTGCTCAAGAGATGCTGGGACTGAGAGGGAAGACATTCACCGAAGCCAAAAGACTGTCGGTATCGGGCAAAAAGAAATCCTTCGCACTTCCTGAATCAAACAGCGGAGCCTGCGAGATAACACTTGATATGAATAAAGGAAAATCCTCTAAAATTCTCCTTACTCTTTCCAATAAAGAAGGGGAATGCGTCAGCATGTGGTATGACACTGCCGCTAATACATTCTCGGTAGACAGGAGAAAGAGCGGCATCACGGATTTCAGTCAGGATTTCGCCTCTGTAACCACAGCTCCCGTGCTCGACACGGAATCTACGCTGAGTCTGCGCGTATTCGTCGACACTTCGAGCATCGAGGTATTCGGCAACGGAGGACGCTTCGCCATAACAAACCTTGTTTTCCCAAAAAGCCCTTACACCACTCTTACCGTAAGCTCGGAGGGTGGAAAGGGAAATATCTCCAATCTTAAAGTCTATTCACTGAACCTTAAATAACATTCCTGCGAACAATGAATAATTCAAATCCGGCGGCAACTACAGCTAAAAGTCCTCTTATGCAATTCATACCAGTGATGCTCTGCTTCTTCTCGATGGGCTTTGTAGACCTTGTGGGCACTGCCACAAATTTCGTAAGAAACGATCTCAACCTCTCTGTTTCCGAGGCGAGTCTCTTTCCTTCACTTGTGTTTTTCTGGTTTCTTATCTTCTCGGTGCCTACTGGCATTCTGATGAACCGCATCGGCAGAAAGAGCACCGTTCTGGTGTCACTGGTCATAACGGCAGTGTCTCTTGTAATACCAGTCTTCGGCGATTCGTATGCGGTGATGCTTATCTCATTCTCGCTGCTTGGAATCGGCAACGCCGTAATGCAGACATCTCTCAATCCTTTGGTGACCAACCTTATAAGCGGCAACAAGCTTGCGTCTGCCCTGACATTCGGTCAGTTCGTCAAAGCGATAGCCTCTTTTCTTGCCCCGATAATCGCAACATGGGGAGCCACCACGCTTATGCCTACGTTCGGGCTGTCGTGGAGAGTGCTTTTCCTCATATATGCCATTGTGAGCGCGCTGGCAATCACCGCTCTGGGTGCAACGCCTATTCGAGAGGAACGTCCCGACAAGGCTTCCGGAATAAAGGAATGCGTAAAGTTGCTCGGACGCCCGTTCATACTCCTTTGCTTCTTGGGTATAATGTGTCATGTAGGCATCGATGTAGGCACAAACACCTATGCGCCAATGATCATAATGGAACGCCTGAATTTCTCGCTTGAGGACGCCGCCTTCGCCACCGGTGTATACTTCATCTTCCGCACGATAGGTTGCTTCACCGGCGCGTTCATTCTGCGTGTGATGCGTCCGAAAGTTTTCCTCGCCATCAGCGGACTGATGATGCTGGCTTCGATGATTATCCTTTTCAGCGCACACTCCCTGACCGCGCTATATGTTGGCATCGCGCTTGTGGGATACGGCAACTCCAACGTGTTCTCCATCGTATTCTCACAGGCTCTCTTCTACGCTCCGAATGAGAAGAACGAAGTCTCGGGGCTCATGATCATGGGACTTTTCGGAGGAACCGTGTTCCCTCTCGCAATGGGTTACGCGGCAGATGCCACAGGGCAACTCGGGGCTGTGGCGGTAATGACCGCAGGGGTAATTTATATCCTCTGCTACACAATAAAAATCAAAAAAGAAGCTTGATAATAAGAGGTGTCGTATTTGCAATGCATTTTTTGGATTTCGACACCTGCTTATGACAATAAACTTTTTCAATGAAACAAATTAAAAATTTTGACATGAAAGACTTGGTAATCGGTATGGGAGAAGCCCTGTGGGATGTTCTTCCTGATGGTAAAAAGATCGGAGGCGCTCCTGCCAACTTCGCGTATCACGTTTCACAGTTCGGGCTTCCGAGCCTCGCTATAAGTGCTATTGGAGATGACGCTCTCGGCAAGGAGCTGGTAGAAAACTTCAATTCCAAAAACGTAAGATATCATCTTGACACAGTTCCCTACCCTACCGGAACGGTGCAGGTTGAACTTGACGAGGCTGGAGTTCCCCAATACGAGATAAAGGAGAATGTGGCATGGGACAACATCCCCGCGACTGACGAACTTAAAGCTATCGCGGCAGACACCAAAGCGTTCTGCTTCGGTTCGCTTGCACAGCGCAACGTAGTTTCACGCACAACGATCAAGGAGTTCCTTGAGGCAATTCCCAAGGAAAACAATCCTCTGATAGTTTTTGACGTAAACCTCCGTCAGGGATTTTACAACAAAGAAATCCTGTGCAGTTCCATGAAAGCGTGCAACATACTTAAAATCAACGACGAAGAATTAGTAACCGTAAGCCGGATGTTCGGATATCCCGGAATTGACCTTCAGGATAAATGCTGGATATTGCTTGGCAAATATAATCTCAAGATGCTAATTCTGACATGCGGCATTAACGGCAGCTATGTATTCACCCCGGGAGAAGTTTCATTCCTCCCCACTCCTAAAGTTGAAGTCGCAGACACCGTTGGTGCAGGAGACTCATTCACCGCAGCCTTCATTGCAAGCATCCTCAAAGGGAAGAGTGTGCCTGAAGCCCATCACAAGGCTGTGGCGACCTCTGCCTTTGTCTGTACACAACACGGTGCCATGCCGGTCCTGCCTGCCGCCATTACGGATTGACTTCTACTTTCCTGAATATCGAGGTAACCGTTAAAGCTCTCGACACAATTTACACTTCACCTCAATAACGCGAATGCGGCCGGTTTCGCAACCAGCCGCATTCTCGTGTTTTCCATAATACTTTTTCGAACTAACCTAACATCATGAAACGATTTTCTTTATATCTATAAAACAACACTAATTCTGAAAAGTTCATTCTTTTAAAATCCGAATACAACTCCAGCCATCAGAAATTATGGGAATAGTTTTTGTTAATGAACCTTACGTAAGATTAAACTCTTGTAAATAAACCATATCAACACAACTATTGCAACATGCGCACGTTTTAAAGGTACAAAGCAATATGGATAAAGCCCTCGGGGTTTCGCGAGAAAGTTCGCGGGCTGAAGTTTAGTTAGATATAGTTTATAGTGGAATCGTGATAAGCTCGCATTGACTGCGGGCTTATCTTTTTTATTATCAGCCACTTTCGCCACATTGCCACCACTCACGGCAACATTGATGTGGTGTCCGAGTGTTTCGGGATTCTGCTGTTTGGATATTTCCGTAGTGTACGCTTCCGCAAGAGTGTTGAGGGCGAGCGTCATATTGTCTCGCAGGGACGCTTTCTTCAAAACTATGAAATACCATTATTTTAACCTTCGTAAATAAGTCAAGACGAGTTCACTCTCTTAAACTTGAAAAAGATGTTTTAGAACACATGTTTTGATTTAGTACTTTTTTTAAAATTTGCGTCCCTACTGATAACGATTTAAACGGAACTCGTCTTAACTTATTTTTTCTTAACATCAGCGAGCTATTTCCGAGGTGTTTTCGCCACTCGAAGAGCCGGCAACCTTACGGTTGGCGGTGACGGGAGGGGTGAAAACAACCGGTAAGATCCGCTGAGGTTGAGAAAAGAATTAACAATATCATTATTTTAACTTTCGTAAATAAGTCAAGACGAGTTCACTGTTAAAGGCTGTTTAAAAAACTATCTAACATGTCAATTAATTTATGCTACTTATGAATCGGTTTTCATTCAAAAAGCTCCTGACAAGCATTCTGCTTCTAACATCAACCATACCAGGCATCAAGGCTGACAATACAATGTCAGACGGAATCGTATATCAAGACAAACACGTAAGATTCACGGTTGTGACAGATGGATTAATGCGGATGGAGTATTCTCCTGACGGCAAGTTTATCAATGACAAATCTCTTGTTGCCGTATGCCGTAATTATCCGGCAGCCGCAGCAGAAGTGAAAGAGGATGGTCAAAACATTATTGTATCCACATCAAAGATGACCCTGCGGTATAAAAAAAATTCAGGTGCATTCAAATCCGATAACCTTTTCATCGAATCGTCAGGCAACATAAAACCGTTCAAATGGTGTCCGGGAACGGAACAGAAAAACAACCTTCTGGGCACAACCCGCACCCTTGACCAATGGGACGGACCGGACATAATGAAAAAAGGGGAAGACGGGAAAAGACATCCCGTGCCGGGAAAACTTGACAATGGACTTCTGGCACGCGATGGATGGACCTTAATTGACGATTCAAAGAATTTTTTATTCGACAATAACCCCGACATGGAATGGGTAAAGACTCGAAAAGTCAAGAAAGGTGCACAAGACTGGTATTTCATGGCATACGGCAATGATTACAAGACTGCACTCAAAGATTTCACTACCCTTGCAGGCAAAATTCCCCTTCCTCCAAGATATGCATTCGGATATTGGTGGTCAAGGTGGTGGGCATATTCCGAACATGAATTCAAGCAGCTCATAAAAGATTTTGAAGACTACCGGATTCCTCTGGAAGTATTGGTAATCGACATGGACTGGCATTATACGGATGAAGCACACGGAGGATGGACCGGATGGACCTGGAACGAATGGCTTTTTCCAAACCATCGTAAATTCCTGAATTATTTACGCGATAAAAACCTTAAAGTAACCCTTAACCTTCATCCGGCATCGGGTATCAAAAAATTCGAGGCTGCATACCCTGACGTGGCACGTGAAAACGGCATTGATCCCTCTTCAGAGAAAGACGTTGAATGGGTGACATCCGACAAACGGTTTGTCAACAGTGTCTTCAAAAATATTTTAAATCCCATGACAGACGAAGGTGTCACATTCTGGTGGCTCGACTGGCAGCAAGACCTTTATGATTCAAAAATAGACAGTCTCAGCAACACATGGTGGCTAAATTATACTTTCTTCACAAAAATGGCTAAAGAGAGGAAAGTGCGTCCTATGCTTTATCACAGATGGGGAGGACTTGGCAACCACCGCTATCAGATCGGTTTTTCAGGAGACAATTATGTGACGTGGAAATCGCTTGATTTTTTACCCTGGTTCACAGCAACGGCATCAAACGTATGCTATGGATTCTGGAGTCATGATCTTGGCGGTCATTACATGGCTGCTGGCGATACCGTCACAAACCCGGAATTGTATATACGCTCTATGCAGTTCGGCACATATGCCCCAATAATGCGGACACACTCCAATAAAAACGCCCGGCTCGTTAAGGAACCCTGGAATTTTGACCGCAATACGCTGAATGCTATCCGCGATGCCATACAAAGCCGTTACGAACTTGTTCCATATATCTATACCATGGCGCGAAAAAGCCATGACACATCAGTGTCGATATGTCGTCCCATGTATTACGATTACCCGGAAAATGACGAAGCATATGCCATGAAAAACCAATACATGTTCGGAGACCGTATGATAGTAATGCCTGTTACAAGTCCCGGAGTCGATGGATTTTCCGAGATTGAAGTGTGGCTTCCGGAAGGAGACTGGTATGAGAAAGCCACTGGAACAATGCTTCATGGCGGCAAGACATACAAACGTAAATTCTCTTTGGACGAGACCCCGGTATACATCAAATCCGGCTCCATAATACCCCTTCATGCAGAAAAAGAGAAGACGCTGCGCCGCAATGACGCTCCCATAGCATTCACTATATATCCCGGAGAGAGCGACAGCTTCATGTTATATGAAGACAACGGAGATGACCAGAAATACGACAACGAACATGCATTCACGGAGGTTTCCAGCAATCGTAATCACAATATGCTTACGTTCACTATATCTCCACGCAAGGGAACATATGCCGACATGCCGGCAAGCCGACGTTTCGAAATACGCATTCCTGCAACAGCAAGACCTTTAAAAGTAAAAGTAGACGGGATAGAATCTCAATATTCCTATGATCCTACCCAACTATGTACCATAATAAATATTCCGGAGAAAAGCTGCGACATTGAACGCACCGTGGAAGTGACACTGCCTGAAGGCTCTGAAATCGCCGACGGAACAATCGGCAATATGAAACGCTTTGTGGAAGCATTCGGAGGGTTAAAAAACATTTATGCCAAACTTAGAGTCAATAGTGATTTCGGACCGATGGCAACAATATATGAGGCACTCGAATATTATCCCGAACGCAACAGTGAACTTATAAGTCAATTCAACAGTCGCTATGCCCGCATTCATGAAATTGTGAAAGAGCAGGAAATGAGCGACAAAGCCAGAAATTGGTTCTTGAAAAAACTTGGAATTGAACAAGATCCGGATAATCTTAAGTAAGCGGTAAAACAGGCAATGGCAGAAGAAGGCACACATAACGAATCTAAACTGATAGCTTCATTAAGAAGCGGATCGGTCCATGCGTTTGATGCTTTGTATGATATGTATTACAGACGTATCTATGGGTATTGCCTGAATTTTACCAAATCTCAAAAAGATACAGAAGATATTGTTCAAGAGGTATTTATCAAGTTGTGGCTTAACCGGAAAAGTATTTATGTCGATGAGTCTATCAGCAATTATCTTTTCAGCATAGCCAAAAACAAACTGATAAGCATTTTAAGGACAAACATAGGCTCCCCTCATTATGAAGATTATATCGACTATTGTGAAACAATAGGCACTGAAGACGAATCTTTATTGGAATATAAAGAATTTGCAGACATGGTGGAACGCGGCATTTCAAAACTGCCGCCTATGCAACAGCGCATAGTCAGACTGTCTAAATTCGCATATATGTCAAACAAGGAAATCGCACATCTCTGCAACATCACTGAACAGACTGTAAAGAATCAGCTTGTCAGCGGATTGAAAAGAATAAGAAGCTATCTGGATTCCCAAGATGCCTGTTTCATTCTTATCATAATCTTAGCCTGCGGATTAACATCATCCACATAACCTATAGGCTGTTTTAACAACAGTTTTTAGAAACTGTATAAAATACAAAACGATCATGAAAGACCTCATTAGAAAATATCGGGAAAACAAGTTGTCAAGGGAAGATCTAAGGATTCTCCGTTATAAACTGCAGTCAGTTCCTCCTGAAGATCTGAATAAAGCGGTTCTTGAAGACTGGGAAAACTACCCGGCTGTCAATTACGACGATGATGACCCGCATAAAGAAAAGACCTTATGCGATATTCATCATTTACTGAAAATCGAAAGAAAAGGCTTCAGTAATTCATTCCGGAATATTTCGCGCAATGTGGCAGCCATGCTCCTGCCTGTTTTCATGATCGCAACAATATATTATTATACACATCCGGCTGCCAACCCCTCTTTTATGGCTGTCACAACCGAAAAAGGAGAACGAGCGTCAGTGTTTCTTCCTGACGGAAGCCGGGTCATGCTTAACGGATCATCCTCTATTTCATATGATGCAGACGCTTTTTCACGCGGAAACAGGAATATAGAATTCTCAGGAGAGGCTTTTTTCAATATCACAAAAGATCCACGACACCCGTTTGCTGTGAATGCCACCGGATTAAAAGTGACAGTCATGGGAACCAAGTTTAATCTCAAGGCTGTCAGAAAAGATCCCGAAGCTGTGTTATATCTCAAATCCGGACTTGTGAGTCTACTGTCTGAAAAAAGCGGTAAAAACGCCATTGTGCATCCCGGTGAGAAGGCTGTGCTCAATTACGGTAACGGACACATCAGCATTAGCCAACCGGACCAGAATGAAAACATACTGGCATGGCACACGAAAAAACTCAGTTTTAACGATGAAGATCTATACTCTGTAATATCCACTATAGAAAAATATTATGGCTGCAAAATAATTGTAGAAGGAGCAAATATTGACAACAGTATTTTTACCGGCACAATACCCACTGACAATCTGCAGCTTTCAATTGATGTAATAGAGCGGATATTCAACGTCAGGCTAAAGATAAAAAAATAGATCCCATTAAACACATGTTTTATAACATGCAGCCCCGAATAGTACATTTAATGTAAAGTTGCGTCTTGGACTTTACGAAAAACCAATAACAATTCGATTAACCTTATGAACCGATTGAAAAACGTATTACGGCACATCCTATGCATTTTCTTTCTGTCGCTTTTAGCACAGACGGCAAATGCTCAGGATGCAAAAGTGACAATCGACATTCACGATGCGTCACTTAAGAGTCTCTTGAAGACCATTGAAAAGCAGACACCCTATCATTTCTCGTATAACAGCGCAGACGTGTCACGGGTACGCAACATTACCATGAAGTTATCCCAAACGCCAGTATCGGCAGTGCTCGTAAAGGCTCTGGATAAAACAGGTCTGACGTATTACATGATGTCAAATGAAATAATAGCGATATCACCAAAAGGCAAAACTGCAGGGAAAGAAAAGAAAGAAAATTTCAAGGTAAATGGTGTTGTCACACATGAAGACGGAGAGCCTGTGATCGGAGCCACAGTTTCAGTGGTTGGCAGCAAGAATGTTGTAACGACAGATATTGAAGGTAAATTCAGTCTTAACAACATCAGGAAAGGGGACAAACTAAACGTTTCTTATTTTGGGTGCGATCCGGCGAAGCTGACTGTAAAAGATTCCTCTCCTGTCAATCTTACCCTTTATCCATCGGCTTCGGATCTGAATGAAGTTGTTGTGATTGGATACGGAACGACAGAACGGAAACGGGTCACGACAGCCATATCCAGCGTAAAGGGAGAAGACCTTCTGCAGGGTGTGGGAGGCTCCACAATAGCCACGGCTATAAAAAGCAAGATACCCGGACTGATTATAGACAGCTCCAACAACCCCAACGGCGTTCCCACATTCCAGTTAAGAGGAGTCGCATCGGTAAAAGGCAGCTCCGGACCACTCATTGTCATTGACGGGATTCCGGGAGGAGACCTCCGCTCCATAAACCAGGAAGACATCGAATCCATAGATGTGCTGAAAGACGCTTCGGCAGGGGCAATCTACGGTACCCGTGCGGCAGGAGGTGTCATTATAGTGACCACACATAATGGAAAAAGCGGACGTGTGAAAGGCACTTTCTCTAACGAATTTTCCATTGATCATCTCCGCAAACGTCCGCAGATGCTGTCCGCAGAAGAATACGTCACGGAATTTGTAGAGAACGGCTATGGTGCCGACTATGGCTATGCCACTGACTGGTATGACGAAATGATAAATGACAATGCATTTTCACATAAGCACACCCTTACGCTGACAGGTGGCAGCGACAAGGCAAACGTATATGCATCTCTTATGTATGGAGATGACAACGGCATTATAAAGAAAAACTCCAGAACAGATTATTCAGGGCGTTTGAACGCAAATTTCAACATGTTCAAGAACCGCGTCCAACTGAATGTGCGTCTCCAGGTTCGCAGGTCGACACGTGTGAATTTCGGAGGTAACTCCGGACTCTACACGGCAATGCAGGCAAACCCGACAATACCGCTGATGGATCCGGACAATCCTAATCAATATAATGTTGACAATTACGGACTGACCGGCACAAATACAAGTCCGGTTGCCGACATAATGTATCGCGACGGACGCACGAACGACCAATGGATCACCGGAACTGGAACAATAAAGTATCATGTAATAAAAGGGCTTGACCTCATCGGCACCGCAAATATCGACCTCCGCGAAAGCCGGACATGGCTTTGGTGGGACCCGTTGCACCGGTCAATGCAGGATACCGGCAAAAACGGCAAGGCTTCACACTCTTTCGGTCGGGACAGATATAATTCATATGAAGCCTACGCTTCCTATAAACTTGATTTCTTCGACAACCATCACATTGACGCAGTGGCGGGGTGGAGCTTCAATGAAAACCACGGTGATTCTTTCGAGGCTGCAAATTCGGATTTCACCGTAGAAGGCGTCGGGCCATGGAATCTGGGAGAAGGCTCTGACATGAAAGAGGGACTTGCATCCATGGGGTCAACCAAAGACACACGCCAAAGACTGATAGCGTTCTTCGGTCGCGTAAACTATTCCTATGACGACAGGTATCTTTTCATGGCATCATTCCGTCGTGAAGGTTCCTCTAAATTCGGACCTGAAAACAGATTCGGAAATTTCTGGGCGCTCTCAGGCGGATGGCGCATCAATCGTGAGCAATGGCTAAAAGACGTGGAATGGGTCAACGATTTAAAGATCCGTCTCGGATACGGGGTTACCGGTAACAACGGAATCCCTTCGGGCATTTACACACCTGTTGTCGGATATTATGGCGACTATCCGGTAAACGGACAATGGATACACGCCTACGGCACCGGGGCAAGCTTCAACCCTGCCATCAAATGGGAAGAGAAAAACGAATTCAACATAGGAACAGACTTCTCTCTGTTTAACGGCCGTCTATGGGGACGTTTTGACTGGTATCACCGCAAAGTCAACGACCTTGTCTATTCCGTGTTGGTGCCCCTGCCCGACTATATGTATGACCATTGTTATAAGAACATCGGATCCTTGTCAAACACCGGTTGGGAATTAGAGATAGGCGGCACCATACTCCAGACCCACGGTTTCAAATGGAACACGGCATTACGCCTTTCCGGGAATAAATCCAAAATATCCCGACTCGGTGACGAAGGCGCCTACATGGATTCCTCCGCCCTACCCGCTCCCGGAAGCCCCGGCAGCGTGATGAGGATATCGGCACAATCCAACATCGGACAATACTGGCTATACCGCTTCGCCGGACTTTCCGACGAAGGTAAATGGCAGATATACGACAAAGACAATAATATCGTTCCTGCCAATTCTACATACCTGAAAGCTGAAAACCGGGTCTATAAAGGCAACGCCCTTCCCAAATGCATGCTTTCCATGGATCACAGCCTCTCTTTCCGTAATTTCGATCTGAGCATGCAATTCCATTCATGGCTGGATTTCGACATATACAATGCCAATGCCATGTATAACGGAATACGCACGAAAACAGGCACGAACGTTTTGCGTGACTGGTATTACGACCATAAGGAAATAAAAGACGGAGACCACGTGCTCACAGACTATTTTCTTGAAGACGGCTCATTCCTGAAGATAGATGCCATAACCTTGGGATATACGCTCCCCATGAAAAAATGGACAAATGACTACCTGCAGTCATTCCGGTTCTATTTCACGGCACGCGATGTGGCATGTTGGACAAAATATAGCGGATATAATCCGGAAGTACAGGCAACCGGACTTTTCCCCGGAACAGAGCTTCCCAATATAGGCTATCCGGTGGCAGCGCGTTTCACATTCGGCATACAAATGAATTTCTAAACTCACATTCAAATGAAAACTATAAGATATATTTCACTCATGGCAATTGCAGGATGCCTACTGTCATCCTGCGACATGAACGAAGAAAACTATACGAGCACCACTCCCGAAATTTTTGCCACGACTCCTGAAAAAGTCGACGCACTCGTGGCATGCGCGTTCGTTGACCGCACGGTCTTCCTAATCAATGAAAGATGGTATGCACAGGAATATTCAACCGATGAAATGATATGCCCCACAAAAACGTCAGGAGACTGGTATGACGGAGGTAGCTACGCAAGGATGCATTACCATCAGTGGACCACCAACGAAAGCATCATACGCTCCACCTACAACGGGGTGATGCAAGGTGTTTCAAGAACAAACGAGGCGTTGACATTCCTGCAGCGCATAGATCTTGAGAAAATCGGGCTTGATGAGAAATATATAGAAGAGACTCAGGCGCAACTGCATTCCCTCCTTGGATGGTTCTATATGAGAGGACTGGATTATTTCGGTGGCTTGCCGCTTTACAAAGGTGACGATCACGGCATGCGTCCCCGCGCCACAGCGCGTGAAACCTTCAACTTTATAGAAGCCCTCTTCAAGGAAGGGATTGAGAAACTGCCTGTCAAGAAAGCCGGTGATGCTCAAAACGGATTCCTGACCAAAGGAGCAGCCGCCGCCATGCTCGCACAATTATATTTCAACGCGGTGCCATATATCGGTGAAGAACGTTTCTCTGATGCGGAAACCCTTTGCCGAGATATAATAAACGGCAAATACGGTCCATATGAAATTGATCCCGACTGGCATGGCATCTTCGGTTTCGACAACGACAAATCGCCCGAAATGATATGGACAGCTCCATCGGAATATAATCACCCCAAATACGGACAATTCTCTTGGTGGTGGCAACGTTCCATGCCCAAGAATTGCCGTGTATATTTCGACAACACGTATGTAGCGGCAGGACAGAACGGCTTCTGTCTCGCTCCTTCAAAAAATCCTATGGGCAAACTATACACTCTGGAAAACCCGGAAATAAAACTTGGTGGTCCCTACGGCAAATTACACCGTAAAGATTTGCGTAAAGAGAATTACAGATATAAGGGGAACAAACAATACGTGGGCATGTTCCTTGCCGGGCCTCTTGCCGGACCGACCGGTGAACCCGTGATGGGAAACAAGGAAGACCTCGGCAAGCAGGTGAACCTGATCGACCAGATGTATCAATACACCAAATATCCGAAGCCTGATGCCAACACTCCCTCCACCATTCTTGCCGTTGATGAAAGTTGCGGCATACGTCTCGTGAAATTCCCTATTCCCGACGATGCCGACAAGACATTGACCTGGAACGCCGATTTTCCGGGAATCCGCCTTGCCGAAGTTTACTATATGCTTGCGGAGTGCCGCCTACGTGCCGGACAACCCAAAGAGGCTGCCGAACTGATAAACAAGGTGCGATCGAGATATTTTGAGGTTCGTGATGGAAATCCCGCACCCGACACGATGGACATGTACCGTATGGCTGACGAATGGATGATTGAATTTCTGGGAGAAGGACGCCGACGCACCGACCTAATCCGCATGGGATATTTTGTACATGAACCATGGTGGGATCATACACCCTCACATGATGAAAATCTTAACCGCTATCCCATTCCCCATAATGCACTTTCCGCAAACAATCTGCTAAAGCAAAATCCGGGATATGACGATGAAGGAAACGGCATCCTTGCTCCCGAAGAAAGATAAACAATTTCAAGCACATCACCAATTAATACCTTTAAAACTTATGAGAATTAACCATTTATTGGCTGGTATAGGAATTTCTGTCCTGTCAATCGCTTCCGGACTTCCGGTATATGCCCAAAGTAAACTTGACCTTTCCGCCATGCGGAAAGCAACCGAATACAACCATGCAAAAAGATCAGGCACACGAAGTGAAGTGACAGACGAGGTCGTTCCCGTGCTTATACAGATAATTCCGGGAGCTTCCTTTACAGATCTGACAAAACATGGAGTAGAGATCTCCAACAACATAGGCAACGTTGTGATGGCGTACCTGAAAGTATCCGAACTGGAAAAAGTGGCTTCCCTGCCTCAGGTCGTTACCTTGGAAATCTCGGGGGAAGCGGCGCCACAAATGATGCATTCCCGCATATCCACTTTTGCATCTAAGGTGCAAGGAAATATTGGCAAAGAATCACCTTGGGACGGAACCACACGTCCTTTCGACAAAGGATATCTGGGACGCAACGTCGTTGTGGGTCTTCTTGACACGGGTTTTGACCCGAACCATATCACGTTCTACAAAGCACCTGATTATACGGAGACACGGGTCAAACTCATTGTTGAATTTGATGCAAGCGGGAAGGAGGTGAAACGTTGGGACACACCCGAAGCAATCAAGGCTTACACCACAGAAGATGAAGAAAATCCGGGAACCCATGGCACCCATGTGCTTGGAATCATGTCCGGAGCATTCACCGGCAAAGGACAGTTCGTTGATTATGACCATCATGAGAAAGATTCCATCGAGGGCAGAAGCAACGGCAATCCTCAAGGATGCTGCGAACGCATAAAGACTTGCGCTCCCCTGGTTTATGACAACACCGGCAAAGAAGCAAACATACCATATCTCGGCATGGCTCCCGAAAGTGATATCGTGATCTGCGTGGGTCCGTTAAATTCCAACACCGAGCTTGCATCGGCAAAAGCCATAAGCGATTATGCCAAGTCTGTAGGCAAACCGGCTGTAATAAATTTCTCTCTCGGTCAGAATTTCGGCTCATGCGACGGAACTGATAATTTCTCCAAAGCCATAGCTGAAATCGGTAAGGAAGCAATTGTATGCATCGCTGCCGGAAACGATGGACTGAAAAACAACTGGATCAGCAAGACGTTCACTGCGGAAAGAAAAAAAGTCGCAACCCTCCTGCAGGCAAAAATTACCGACAAAGACAGCAAGGTTACCTCACTCCAGGGAACATCCCTTGAAATATGGAGCGATACAGACAAACCTTTTACGGTAAGGATCTTTGCATATGACAAGGATGACGCTACTCCTGACGAGGCAAGACGTTACAATCTCGGTGAAGTATCGGCATCTACACCCGAAGGGAAATATATTGACGGAAATATCGGCACAGCCGGTCCTTGCTTCTCCGGTGTGATTGTCGTGACATCATCCGTTATGGCTCAAAATAACCGATATGCCGCTACCATAAAACTGCCGCAAAATTTCTGGTATGACGACACTGATATCGATCCTGTAATCGGAATTGAAATCGAAGGATCTGAAGGACAGAGGATAGATTTGGCTTCCGATGTAGACGATGTGAATCTCGTGACAGAGAATAATCTTGAATTTGAGGCAGGAACACCCGACATGTCAATCAACAATATGGCATGTGCCCATAACGTATTCGCAGTCGGAGCCAATGTGAACCGTAACATTTTCGGAACTCTCCATAAGAGCGCCTATAAAGTTTCGGGAACCGTCGGAACAATCGAACACACAGCTACATGGATCGCCGGCATTTCGGGATATGGCAAGCTGGTAGACGGCAGATCAATGCCAACAATTACCGCACCGGGATATTATGTGGTGTCTGCACGAAGCAGATATAATAATAACAAGAACTTCACCGATGATGCACCAAACGTAAAAGTTGATGGAGCTGAACCTAAATCAAAGTTCAACAACAATTCCGCTTTTGCTGATTTCGGGGGCGAACGCTACTGGTGGTTCAACACTCAGGGAACATCGCAGGCAACCCCTGCATTTGCCGGTATATGTGCGCTATGGCTCGAAGCCAATCCAAACCTCAAATATGCCGACATTTACGAGGTGATTCAAAATACGGCAGCAAAACCCAAAATGAAAGGTGAAGGCATGCCATACGGTTCCAAGAAAGGTGGTGTATGGGATGAGACAACAGGCGCAGTAGACAAGAACAACAAGGAAATTGGCGAAGCTCATTATGAAAAGACTCAATACCGTTATGGATTCGGCAATGTTGATGCATTTGAAGGTCTCAAATATATCCTCTCCCATCCTGAACTCGGACAGACCACCGGACTATCGGAAATATCTGTAAGCAAAGATCAGGTAGTTATCAACCGCAATGGCGATATCTTCCAGATCGTATCGAATGCAGAAGAATTTAATGTAAGTCTCGTTTCAATTTCCGGGCATACGGTAAAGTCAGTCTATGGCAATTCAGAAGTTAACATTGACGCAAGCGGAGTTTCCAAAGGTGTTTATGCTCTCGTAATCTGGAACAATGATTTCCGCAAGTCGGTTAAGGTAATACTCTGACAAATAGGTATTAGTAAATATAATGGTTAAACAAAGTGAGGGAAGGTGCCGTTATGCACCTTCCCTCACTTTGTTTTAACTATTATAACATTATTTAAAATTATATCCCACCGTGAGTTGGAACACATTCTGATAATAGCTTGCTGAATAATATTACTCAGAATGTTTATTGAAGTTGATTCAATGTTTCTTTAATTGCTCACGAAGACGAGCCTTGAAACAGTCACTGATTATGTCCATATTATCGGTAACCTCAAAAAGTTTTTCCATATTGTTATTAAACTCTTTAAGATAAGCGGATATATTTGCAGGATCCTCCAATATAAAATTCGGACATTGGGAAACTTTCAGGTATTCTTCCGGAAGCATCTTCATTCCTTCACCATGCATACCCTGCTCCTCCTTGAAGAGGATGGTAAGATCTTTACAACGGTTGAATATTCCTTTCTTGCCATAAAGGTCGGCAGACTCACCGTTACCCTCATTATAGATTAACTCTACGGTTACATCCTTATTTACGGGCAAACCTTCAGTATAGACTACAGGCTGCAATGAATAGCCGTCATAGGTCCAGTTCCCATTTTCAGGGAAACGGGAGTAGCTATATTCTTTACCGTCTACCAATACCTTATCCGGAGGTAATGTAGCCGGGAAGCGCATTTCATAATTCCTGACTGCAGGAGCATTGTGATATGTGCCCTTTCTTGCTTCTACCGTTACCTTAATTCCGTTTGCAACCACATTTTTAATGACATTGGTGATTGCATAGGATTTATCGTAATCATTGGAAATGCCGTCATCTTCATAATGGCGCAGGGAACCACCGCCTCCGGGAATAAAGGTAAGCACCAACGTGTCGCAAGGAGCCTGAAGGCTGTTAACTTTATCGGGATTCATCGGTACTATTGCCCCTCCCTTTACATAAAACGGATTCTCGGCGAGAGTATATTCAAATTCGCGTTCCGAAGGTCCCTCGATCATTTCTCCTGATGCATAATCATACCACTTGCCTTCCGGAAACCAGATCTTACGCTTTGCAAGACCTGATATGGAATCGACAGGATTACCCACGGGCGCGGCAATAATGTCAGATCCGAAAAAGAACTGCTCCGGATGGCTGTAGGCTTCTTCAAGCGACGGGTATTCATAATAAAGAGGACGAGTCATAGCCACGCCTGTATCGTAATTCTCCCGCGCCGCATTGTAGATATATGGAGCAAGCGAATATCTCAGTTTAAGAGCATCACGCATCTCAAACATATATTCGGGGAAAGCCCAGAAATATCTCACGATATTACGGTCTTTGGTGGAATGAGTCTTGAATATCGGAGTGAACACACCATACTGCAGCCAGCGTAGATAAAGTTCAGGGTCCGTGACTCCTGGTTTCTTCTTGAACATATGCCCGCCGATGTCGTGTCCCCAATAACCGTAATTCACGTTTGATGCGGTAGCAGTGAAGTAAGGGAGGAAACGGAGAGTCTCCCAGGTGATGAACGTGTCGCCCGAGAAGCCCAACGGATAGCGGTGGCTTCCGAGACCTCCCCATCTGTGATAAATAAACGGACGCTCGTTGTCGGCTTTCTCTTTGGCATGGTTGAAGAAGACATGATTGAGCCAGAACGTATTAGACAGACCGGGGGTAAACTTCGATTCTTTCCACTGCTGCCAGTCAAGCCACCAGAAGTCAACACCCTCTTTCTCCATGGGACCGAGAACAGTATTGAAATATGAGTCCGCCCATTTTGCCTCATCTATATGGAAAGGAACGCTTTTTGTCGTGTCCGACCATTCATAGTCTTTCACAAAGTCCTTATATGATGCTTCATAAGGCTGGATACCCGATGCAGGATGCAAGTTCAAGGCAGTCTTGAGATTCTCTTTCTTCACCCATCTGAGGAAATTAGAAGGATTGGGAAACAATTCTTTCTGCCAGGTATAACCGGTCCAGCCTATTCTCTGTCCGTATTCATCTCTCGCTGAATTACGCGATTTCAGACCGAATGTGTCATGCCAGTCCATATCCACAATCAGCACATCGATCGGAATGTCCATAGATTTGATTTTGTCTACCAGATCCTTGAACTCATTGTCGGAATATTGCCAATAGCGGCTCCACCAGTAACCGAATGTATATTTAGGCGGCAGAGGCGCCTTGCCCGCCACTTTCTGATAATCTGCCAATGCCTGCTTGTAGTCGTTTCCATAAGCAAAGAGATAGTAATCCTGACGCGCTCCATCGGGACGCATCGCCACCCACTCTTTCCAATGAGAGTCATCAGGGGCAAGGATGTGGTTCTTGCTGTCGTCTACAAGTGCCCAGCCGCTTCTGGAAAGAAGTCCTTGCTCGAGCGGACCGGAATGCATATCGTAACCGTCTGCACCGTCAAGAGTGCGGCAGGTGCCAAGCAGATTGCCGTCATCCTCCATTCCAGGCTTCCACAATGTGGTTTTCTTGCCGTTTCTGATTCTGACCTCAAGATTTCTGTCGCTGAACATCTTGCCATCGTTGTCGTAGCGGAGAGTAAGGCAATCGGTAGTGACTGTGGTTCTGTCGCCTTTTTTAGAAACCTTGAATTTCGGGACATCAAGGTTTCGGTTTACGAAGGTCAGAGTCTTCCGGTCTTCAAATTTTCCGTCCGCGCTCCACTCCATACGTATCATACGTGGTGTAAGCACTGTGAACCTCGCGTTGCCGGCAGTGACGACAGCCTTGTCATCAGCCTTCGGATTCTGCGGCGTTGCCGCACGAGCCTGCTGTCCGCAGATAGCAAGCAATGCCACAAATATGGCATGGATAAACCGTTTCATGAGTTGTACCGTATTAGTTAGGTAGTCGTTGATAATTTATCTACAAATATAACGAAAGTTTTCAAGAAACCTATTATATATGACAATTTAAGGCATTCAACACATGCTTACTACCCGTCAGCACTTGCCGCTTCCATGTATGAAACCAGCCTGCGGAAGAGACAGAAACTTGCACATATCAATCACATCCTTGGCATTACGTCCGGCAACAGACACACAATTCACCGTTATGCCATATTCTGAAAGAAATGAAGTTTTTTCAAACGATGGTCCGTCAATATCAATAAAACGACCTCCGTAACTGCTTGGGAACGGGTAGCGTGTTTTATGTTCCGACCACATCCGCGCAATCGCAACACGATAATCCTCACCCGCCTCCATATTGATTATAATGTCGACATCGCGCCATGCCTTAAGCAAATCGGCAAACGCTTTTTCAACAGCGGTCGTGTCATTCACGTCAATTTCATAAAAACGTACGCCTTTCTCCCTCGCCATTTTGCTCCCCTGTCCGGAATCCACATCAAAGACAGCCACCTTACAACCGGCATCAAGAAATACTGTAGCGATGCCGTCTCCCAAGCCGGCTGCCAGTCCGCACAAAAGCACCCTGCGCGCAGGAAAATCAAAACTCAGCTTCCCCGCCTTCGCAGCGTAACGACGTGCGGGCATCACTCTCTGCTGTGACCCGCGCCTGAGTTCCTCCATCTTCCGTTCAATATAATTATCTGCCATTATCGCATAGTCTTGATTTTATTTTTTAAGAAAATACAAATTTAACACAAATTGGCGATAAAACGCATTTCATTCATAGATAATTGATTTACAGTATATATTGCATGTGCGAAGTGTACTATTGGTGTACTGATTGATGGATGATAGGCAAAAGAATAGTGGTGGTTTAAGGATTTTATATGTTTGTTGGGAATTTTTAATTATTTAAGTTTCGCAAGTTCAACTTGCTGATTTCAGATTGTAAAATTTGATATTTCTCATTATACACAAGGATTTCTTCCATATCCATGTCCAATGGAGGTTCAATATTGCAACTTGAATAAATTGGGTCGCTGAAGTTTCTTAAATATTCAGATAATGTACTCTTTCCAGAGCCATTAAGTCCATAAATCAAATTGATATTTTTATCTGTTTCCAAAGTGGCCGTTTGTTTGTAGCAAGCAGGCCCTAATATAGTAATCTTTTTAATCATGGTATTTTTTGGAAAAAATCTTATTCTATAATAGTCCTGTCAATTATCTGAAGTTTTGCTTGTGACGGTTCTTCGTAGGCGTTGCAGGTAGCGAGATAGTTCTTCAGCTCCGTGAAATCAGTGCCGTATAGGTTATCGCTGAACTGATGGAGTTTTGTCATCACGTTTATGTATGCCAACGGATCTTTGTGCCGTGTAAGTTTTCGCAAAGCGAGGATATAATCCTCACGGAATACGGTAGGCACAATTATACGCGATTGGTCGGCACGGACAAATTCGGCGTTCATCATCACACGGGCGACACGGCCGTTGCCGTTGTTGAAGGGATGCACCTCGCTAATCATGAACATCATGAAAATTGCACGGGCAAAAGGATCTGTCAAGGCCGCATAATATTTGAAGCCTTGTGAGAGGGTGCCTTTCACAAGTTGATAATCCACAAACTCCGTCATTCCGGCACGATTGTTTTTTGTTTTGAAAATGCCGGGGTTCATATGGGGACGTCCTTCAAGTAGGATGCTGTGCCTGTGGCTAAGAATCGAAAACAATTCTTTGGGTGATGTAGGAGTCTTCATCATTTCTGCGCGGTTGGACAACACCTTGAATGTTCCAAGTATGTCGTGTGAATCCTCATCGCGTCGAGGCATAGGAATACCGGAGTCAACAATCGCTTTCGCTTCATCAATCTCAAACTCCGTTCCTTCTATATAATTGGAAAAATAGCTCTCAAAAAATGAGAAAACCCGGAACGATTCCTCATCGGTATTACGATTGTTGCGGATAACAAAATATCGGTCCTTTATTGCTTCAAAAAGCACTTCAAACAGTTCAACCCTTGTTTTGTCAAACGGATTACCGACTGCTAACGCTTTCGCGGAGTCTGTTGACAACACTTTAGCATCATGAGTTGAGAGCAAAGCGGAAATTATGTTATTGATTTTGGCAAACTCAGTCTGCATCCCCAATTCTTCAGCAACGGTTCTCAGTTCATCGCGATATTCGTTAAGACGGTCTTCACCACCGGTGAGCAGTATCTGTTCGAGTTTATTTTCTATCACACTGATAGGAAGAACTCGTGATTCATCACCAGATTTTCTTGACATTTGCATATTCTCAAGCATATACCGGTGTTCTCCCGATATGTGCATACCCATAAACGGTATATCATGCGGCGACGCTTTTGGCCCTTTGACAAAATTAAGAATTATACCGGGTAAGTCTGTTACTCTCCTTGTAGTTGAATTGGTAAGGAAGAAATCACCAGTCGCTGTCGGTCGCATCTCTTTGGCACTGCGATGGCTTATAAGAGCATCGGGATAGCGATATACGAGTATATCCATAAGGTTACGACGCACAATATTCTCCAAACTATCGACACGATTGGTCGTATATATGCGTGGCGCGACTTTTCGCAACTCACCTTCCTTTTCTTTCTTGCTGAGCACACGGGAAATGTTCGGGTTAGACGAACCGAAAATAATCTCTTTTTGGGTGTCAACTTTAACTGCCATACAAAAAATCACGATTAAGAGAATACAAAGGTACAAATTTTTGCGATTATAATCCAATATTTGATAAAAAACTGAGTTTACAGTATCTCGGTAGTAAGATTGGAGAATGGGCATATCCATATAATCCTTTATTGATTATTCACCTGAAATATCAACAGTTTGGAATCTATCTCTGATATGGATATATAGAAACCCCGAAAGAGCCTAAAGCTCCTTCAGGGCACATCCTAACACTAATTTACCCTTTTTGGGGGCACGGATCATTACCATAGCTATGCTTCGCACGAATGCGACCGTTCACACCATGAATAGCTACTTCTTGACCATTGTTGATAGCGATTTCGCGTGCACGCTCAAATGCTTCGCGTTGCGTTCTGAAATTCCATGAAGCGGTAGAAGACATCCTTTCTGGCCTTGATCAACGAATCAAGAATGCCATACTTCTGATTACGGTTTGCGTTTTTGATGCCGAAACATGGGAAAAGAAGGAGACATTGGAATACTGTCAGCAACCGATAGACGCAGTTGCGCTTGCTTTTTACTGCAAGCGTGTCTTGCTCGGTCATTTTGATCTGAGCAAAAATCTAAGAAACTGTTTAAATTTAATTCGAAATTTTTTATATAGTGAATCTTGTGGCTTCCTTGAGGCCTTTTATGGTTGTTTTCACCGAGTCTCATCGGTCACATAGCCCGCTATGCTCCCTCTTCGACTCGTAAAAACACCTCATAAAATCCTCTCAATGAACCTCACAATTAAATTTAAACAGTTTCTAACTTATGATATGCATGGCCGCTGTCATATCGGAATTATTGAAAAAATCTTTGATATCCGAGAGAAAAGGTGTAATTTTGTGTATCGACATGGCTTTGAGTTAGTTTTTTGGTGGTACTTAAAATTACTCATTTTCCTGCAATTAGGCAAGAATCCATGTCGTTTTTTTATGACTTTACCTCTGGAAATCAGTACTTGCGAAACTTAAAAATTTTATGGTACTTTAGAATATGGTCGTTAATTCCACTTGCATCTTGAATTTCACTATAAAAGTGTTCTCCATCACCTTTAGGATTTTTTTGCAGATTCAGTTCCTATAAAATATCCACTAATAAAAGAGATAGCAACTAAAGCAAAGGCGATAGCTATTATTACAACGTGTTTCTTATTAATCTCAACTTTCATTTATTCCTCTATCAACTTTAAGAACTGATTAACTAAATAGTGATATTCCTCTTTGTTTCTGGAGAAGGTGTAAAGCCATCCATATAGCTTACCATTATAATAGTGAGCTTCTACTACTAGCGGAATATTATCTACTCCACCAGTTTCAGCATAGAACCTAGATAGCTCCTTTTCTGAAATATAGCCTATCTTTTCACCATTATCAGTATAGATAACCAGCTTTATTATTAAATTGATTGTCTGGCTCTAATCTAGTATATCCAAAAGCGACAAAAGGAGCTGTAACATATCGAGCTATTCCTGCTATCTGATACCTTCCATAATAGTAGTAATCATATCCATATCCAGAAGCAGCTTTATTATAGGTATGTTCTCCTTCTGGTAGATTCATTCTTTCTACTCGCTTTACTATCTCATTCCTAAAGGCTACTGTAATTATCCATTCTCCTACATTAGATAGAAATGAAGTTACTACATCCTCTAGAACCTTATCCTTATAAACAGTGAGCCTAACACTATCTCCATCACTATAGCCTAGCCATTTTAAGCTATCAGTTTCCGCTTCCTTTTCGTAGGCTTTCCACTGCTTTCTATCCAGCTCTACTAATAAGGTGTCATTAGGTAGGTAGAAGGCTACAGCTTTAACTCCATTCCGATTAGTTTCACCAGTGTACTTAGTATATCCGTAATATACGCCTACTGGCTTTTCAACGTGAAGGATGTTATAGGTATATCTCCCTTCTGTTCCTTTTACAGCGTTCTTATAGAGCTTACCAAAATAGGCTCTGATTCTTTCTAGCTCTCCCTCATAAGAGATAGCTTCACTAGGCTTCGGAGTAGGTATAGTAATCTTTGCCACCTCTTCAGCAGGGATATATTCTCTGGTAGAAGGGATAGCATCAGCCTTAGTAGGTTTCTTCCTAAAGAAGTCAAAGATACCCATAGTACATAGTTTTTGGCAAAGTTAGCTAAAATCCTTGAAGATAAGGGTGTACTTTCAGATTTTATTAGTAACTTTGCCGTTGAAAATAGAGCCGAAGAGTTGGCTCTTTACATCTGAAAAGGTGTTATTTGAGTTATCTTCTGTGATAAATTCTAGCAAAATTTCCTCATAGATAGTAAGATAAGTACAAATAGCATCTGCATCGGTAGCTTGTACCTACCCCTCTAGGGGTATCTATATAGCTTAATCGGTGTGGGTTTGCTGTTTTATCACTATCTAAGGCAATGCTAGAAGCCTATCACCGGATAAAGCAAGTACAATCCCACACCTTTTCTATATCCAATAGTTAAAGGTTTCATCGGGATTGTGAGCCACCAAACACATTGTTTTACAATGAAACACAAACTCTTTCATCTACAGTCGCTGGTTGCTGTAGCTCTGTGTGTCATTATGGCAATGGCTTTTACAAGCTGTAGCGATGATGACGATGAACCAGCAGCAGATGAACTAACCTCTATCATTGTAGGGGTTTGGGCGCAGGATGGTGATAATGACATTTTTGTCGTTAATGCTAATGGCACTGGGGTAGTTTATGATAGCCCAGCACTCTATGAGCAAAAGAAAGACGGTACTAACTTCACTTGGTCTTATAAAGATGGCTGGGTAAGAGCTAGTATCATTCACTCAGATGAAGTTCAAGTAGAAGAAATGCGTGCCAAAACAGTATCTAAAAATAAAATCGTATGGCAGAGATACGATAATGAAGCATCAGATGGCGATGGCTATGATAAGGATGCTTTTGGGTACTATGACCTCTGGACTTGGGAACGCTACACAAAGTAAAATCATTGCAGGGGATAGTTCTGAATCAAGAATAATCCCCTGCATTTATCTCATACTTGAATGAAAAGATATATCTATTTTCTTTCATCCATATTAGCGATGGTAATGGCTGTATGCCTTACTTCTTGTGGGGATGATAAAGATGAACCAGAAGCAGAATATAAGGCAAATGGCAGGGGCGTTGCCGTGTATTGGGATGGTAATACTGAAGATTTTTACTTTTACCTATCTTCTGATAGGGTAATTATGGTATCTAATCAAGAAGAGGATTGGGACCTAAGACCCTATCCAAATTCTTTTTATAAACCTCTTACAAACAGCAATATATATCAGTTTGTAAAAGAAGCATTAGAATATGACTATGATATTTACCCAGATAACCCTATGAATATAGTGGTAAATTCCAGTACAAACTGGAATGAATTTCCTTATTCTGAAATAAGCGGTTTAGTAGATAAGATGAAGGTACTTCAGAGTCAGTATAAGTATATTACTTATGATGGAGAAGGTGGTTTCTATGTGTTTAATAAGATAGATGGCAGACCGCCCTTCCAATACTAAACTACACCACTAAACAAAACAAAAAACTCCAGCTATATCAGTTGGAGTTTTTTTATATCGGTTTTCAAATTTTGAAATTCAAAAATCGTGAAAAAGTCTTTAATCAGTTTAGTAGCATACTATTTAGGTATTAGTATTATCCGCTTCTCCACTTTGCCACTAAAGGCTGCTGTAGTCTTATTGGCATAAGTGGAAGTAACTTTTACAGTTCCATCTGCTATACCCTATGCAATCCTTCTAAGAGAGAAGATATAGGCAGTATCAGAGCCAAAGAAGTTTACATAGTATATCTAATCAAGCTCCTTATTATTTACTCTATCTACTAGAGCATTGTACTTATAAAGCTCCATCATATAAGTAGGATAATGCTCAAACTATTTATCTCTCTTCTTTATCTCTACTCCAGTGCTATGCTCCTTAATTGTGCAATAAACATCTAGAGTATCATATTTCTCTGCTGATTCCCTATAATCGGTAATCTAGAGCTACTGTAAAATTTCTATGAATAAAGCTCTTCCACTCTATTCTGCTTTTTCAAATTCATCCATATTTCTTTAGTTTTATCTAGCTTCACTATCATTATCATCCGACATTTAGCTTTTAACATCATCATAAGCTATTAGTTAGTTATTTCATTATAAAGGGTTGTCACTCTATCTTCTAAGAATAGCAGGGATTCACACAGTATCATTTTATTCCCTGCTAAATGATTAAAGAACTCTACTATCTAACTCTGATTCTGATTGGCAGGAATCGGCTCACTACTTACACACATAGCAAGTAATCTCTATCCCTTCTAAATCTAATTGATTTAAGTTTCGCAAGTTCAACTTGCTGATTTCAGATTGTAAAATTTAGCGATATGAGCCAGTTCGTCAGAGTGATTGATCACAGCATCATAGACTTCTTCGTCCAGCAGGCCGAAGACTCTCGCTATTGCCGAGACAATCTCCTGAAGGATTCCCCATATCTGTTGTGCAACGGAGAGTTGGACTGTCTCTTTGGAAATATCCCGAAAGAGACCGCCGATAGTTTCGTAATCGCTGAAGCGTTTTGCGATGGAAAGGATATTATATTGCAGACAACACAATGTGGCAGCGGCAATCTGAGAGGCAAAGCAGGTGCTCTGGCACTTGCCGAATCCCAGGTTGGTCTTGCAATCCTTGAATACCACTTCAAGAGCCCAGCGTCTGGAATATATCCGCCAGGCCTTGAAGAAATCCATTGCGGTATCGGTTGTAAGCAATCCGTTCCATTTGCCGTGTTGGGTCCGGCGTACAAGGAATATCCTTACAGGGACACCTCCGAACGTGGCATCAAACATGATATAGTAGCATTTGAGCTTGCGGCTGTACTTCTGCAATTTGAGTTTTTTACCGAGTTTCACAAGTGCTGGAGCAGAAAGGTCTCCGTGTTTGGTATGGTATTTTGTCTTACCGTTCT
>RIAY01000012.1 GCA_003833075.1 Muribaculaceae bacterium Isolate-036 (Harlan)
AAAATGGACTATACAATCCGATTTGCGACAACAACCCGTATTGACTTTACAGATGGGGGAGGAAAATATGAGCTGAAAGCAAGCAACCCGGATGTGCTTGGAAGTTTCTATATAGACGGAGAAAACCTTTTACAGAAGCGTCATACACAACGGCGTTGGAACGGCAATGTCGGGAGTGGGCTTTTACACGCTTGCCACAAGTACGGCATGTTGTGACGTAATGTCTGACCTCCGTTATCAATGGCTTTAGTTCCGGCAACGAGATTATCGTGTGATGTAATCCAGCTCGGTATCACATCCGTCCAGTGAATCTCCGCATTCATCACACATGCCGGGTTTCTCATCCACGATATTGTCGACAGAGTCGTTCACTTCTGCTATGTCATTAACCTACTGTTTAACAGATACAAAGATACAAAACTTATTTGACTTTACCAAATAAAATTGCCGCTAATTTCTATAAAACCAGCAGGTTAAATTTACTTATAATGGTGATGTCTATTCCACATTATCGCCTTAGCGTGTCCGCTGAATAGTTACACGTCCTTCTTCTGTCAGACAAAAATCATCAAGAACAACATTTCTTTGTGGCTCTGCAATTTAGTCACCTTCCCACCAGTAAGTCTTTATTTACAGAGAAACATTCAAATCCAATCACATTTATTGAAATTTTATTTGTGTGTGCGTATCGTTTCATTTTATTTTAGTAAATTTGCTGACATTATAGGTACTATTAGAACTAATGAAAATAGAGGACATACTGTCTCGTGCTTCCGACACGAAAGCACTGAGTATCGGAGACGGTGTGATCGTTGAGGCTCCCGGAATGTTCAAGAGACTTTTCGCCGGGAAAAGGCCTGTTATTATTGCTGATGCCACAACGTGGCGAATTGCGGGAGAGAATCTTCAGAATCTTTTTGAATCTGACGGATTGTCTCCGGAGATGCCTTTTATATTCACCGATCCCAACGTTCATGCCGAATGGAGTTTCATCGAACAGCTTGACAACAGGTTGCTCGCCACGGATGCAGTGGCTGTTGCCGTTGGTCTCGGCACGATCAATGATCTTGCCAAACTTTCATCATGCCATGCCGGCAGACGCTACATGACCGTCGGCACTGCGGCTTCCATGGACGGGTACACAGCATATGGAGCTTCAATTATCAAGGATGGCAAGAAACAGAGTTTCTCATGCCCCGCCCCGTTGGGTTTCATCGCTGACATTGATATCATCTCAAACGCGCCTTGGAGAATCACGGCAAGCGGCTATGCGGACCTTTGCGCCAAAGTGACTGCAGGCGCAGACTGGATACTTGCCGATGCGGCGGGTGTAGAACCGATTGACACCGTCGCGTTCAACACTGTGCAGAATGGATTAAAGAGTGCTCTGTCGGACCCGGAGGGTCTGCGCAACGGAGACCGCAAAGCTTTATATCATCTGATGGAAGGTCTTCTGCTCGGCGGTCTTGCAATGCAGATAAACAAGTCCAGTCGCCCTACAAGCGGCGCGGAACACCAGTTCTCACACCTCTGGAATATGGAACACCACACATTGGCTGACGGCTCAACTCCATCTCATGGCTTTCAGGTTGCAATCGGGACATTGGCATCTACTGCCCTTTACGAACAGATGCTTGACGAGGATTTCACAAGACTCGACATCGACCGGTGTCTTAGCGTCTGGAAGACACTCGATGAAGTCAAGGCTGAAACAAGGGAAATGTTCAAAAATACGGATTTTCCAGACATTGGAGAAACCGAGATGGAGGAAAAATATGTTGATAAAGAGGGCTTGCGCCGACAGCTGACCTCTCTTAAAGACAACTGGATTGAAATACGGGAAAAACTGCGGCATCAGCTGATACCTTACAGTAAGATGAGAAAATCTCTGCAAGCTGCGGGCGCGCCTGTGCTTCCGGAGCAAATAGGAATAACAAGGGAAAGGCTCAGTATCAGTGCTGTCAGGGCTCAGAGAATCAGACGCAGATTCACGATACTTGACGTTGCTCGCCGCACGGGCAACCTCGAACGCTGGTCTCAAAACATGATACACTGACAAAATAAAGTACTAAGACCGCTTCTGAAGAATTCAACCGGCGACTTTTCAGGAACAGCCCCATAAAAAAGGATGCGCATGATCATGCGCATCCTTTTTTATGGGGCTGTTCCTGCTTATTTCGTAGCGGGGAGATTCGGTTCGATTGGCCAATAAGGATTCTGATAGATCACAGACTGCGATGGAGTCTGATGGTCGGGAGATGTCAGCATCATCTGTTTGATAGGCACAGGACGCAGATAATGAGCCATAGTCCATTTCAGACCGTCTTTCACCTCGCTTGTAGCCTTTGCCTCATGCGGGCGATAATACTCGCTGAGATCTCTCGATGAAATATTATCCTTGAGCTCTTTTGCGTTATACCATGCCTCCATCGGAGTGTTCCAGATATGGAAACCTTCGCAATGATAACCGGTTGTCACCATCTGGTCCATTGATCTCCAGCGGTAAAGATCGGCTGAGCGGAAGCCCTCTGCCATAAGTTCAAGACGACGTTCACGACGGATATTGTAACGCACGGGATCAATGAGCTGTCCTGCAGTATATGCACCCCAGTCACCTTTTGCCTCCTCCGACATCACAGTAGCCTGGATTGTCTTGTTGTAATCCTGGTCAAGTCCCTGATGACGGGCGCGGATTGCCTTCCAGTAGCGGTCGGCGGTGGCATTGATCGCACCTGTGCGTTCGTAGCAAGCCTCTATATAGTTAAGCAAAGCCTCGACACTGCGGAACACAGGACAAGCAGTGTAGTTATTGCCGTTCGCACACTGAATCTGGTCAAAACTGTTGCCTTTGCGGAGTGCGTATCCTGTGGAATAGTTGCGTTCTGTGTTGGAGTCCAGAATAACAGGATAAGGCTCAACCGGTTCAGCATGGTCACCTGAGGAATTGGCGATAAGCACATTCTTCTGTCCTGGTTCCTTGAGCATCACGTATAGACGGGGGTCACGGTCACGGCGCACATCGGCAATTGTCTTGTCGCCATGATATCCTGCACCGTTTGCGTAGATAGGAAGTCCGTTAGCCATGGGGAAAGCATCCACCATGCCTCGGGTGATTCCTCGACCATAGTTACCGTGCTGAGCCATGACCACAACGTTATGAACCACACCGAGCGACTGGCTGTACTGACGCCACAGCATGACCTCGGGATTGCCGGAAAGATCGAGCGTGCCGAACATTGCAAGCCACGGGTTTTCATTCTCTATTGCGCTGAGTGTCGCACCCTCGGTCTGTGGAACGATACCTGTGTTGGGGGTAAGCGAGTTCACTTTTGCATCGCCCACTTCCTTTGCCGCCGCCATTGCCTGGTCAAAGAACCAGTTTGCCTCAGCCTCTACAGAACCTGTCGGATACGCGAAATCCGGATGATACGCCTTTCCGGGCCAGTCCTGACTCCCGGGCACAAATGCCGTTCCTGCGAAATTTTTCAGCCAAGAACCTTCATAAAGAGCGACTCTCGATTTGAAAAGTTTAACGACATCCGCGTTGATACGGGTCTTGGCTGCCGTAGTTCCCTTGAGCAGATCGTAAGCCTTGTCAAGATCCGAAAGGATAAATCTTGCCACTTCATTGCGCGGGGCACGTTTGCTTGCCTCTACAAGCTCAGGCTCGTTGTCAGTAAGGGCATGCTCTATAATCGGATAGTCGCCGTATGTCTTGAGATGCGAAAAATACTGATAGGCGCGGAAGAAATACATCTCGCCGATGTAACGCTGGATATTGTCTGTATTGCCTGTGATAGCGTTTGCCTCGTATTTAGGCAGCACCTGGTCAAAGAAATAATTGATCGTGTTGATGTTCACGAATGTCCAGTTGCCGTCGTCAAGCGATGTCTTCCAGTTGCCCGGAACGTATTTGCCGTCATAATTGAGTGAAATCTGGCTGTCTGTATGTATGTCATCGCCATAGATACCATAACTCCAGTTGCCATGCGAGGCGAGGATGGTATACATATTATTGGCATAATACTGGAGCGAGGATTCATCGTTGAAATATTTCTCCGGAGTCACGGCATATTGCGGCTCCTGATCAAGAAAATCGTTGCAGGAAGTCATTGTGCCGGCAGCAGCAACAACAAGCGCAGTCTTGATATATATATTGAGTTTCATTTGAATTATCAATTATAAAGGTTATTAGAGAGTGACACTTACACCGAAGGAATATGTACGCGACAGCGGATAAGCGCAGCCGCCCCAGCCGTTCGGGTCGTCGATAGTCTCCGGATCGAAGAGTTTGTTGAGTTTTGTTCCAGTCCAAAGGTTCTCGGCAGAGAAGAATACACGCACCTTCTCAAGAGCGATCTTGCGGGTAAGGTTCTGTGGCAATGTGTAACCCACCTGAAGGTTCTTCAGACGGATGTATGACGCATCCTGCAGATAACGTGTCTGTGTCTGGTGGTTCTTGTTTCCGTCGTTGCCGAAGATAGGACGCGGGAAATAAGAATCGGTATTCTCGGCTGAATAGCCGCCCTTAACAGACCATGTGTCTGCATCGCGGAAATAATCCGAATGTCCGGTCAGACCCTGGCTCCACCAGAAGTCGCCTGCGATACCCCAGAAATAACCACTGCCCTGCCAGTAGTCGCGTTTCATGACACCCTGGAAGAAGAGACGGAGGTCAAAACCTTTCCATGCGCCGGTAAGGTCGAATGAGAACATATATCGCGGTGTGCTGTTACCTATTAGCTTGAGGTCACCGTGATTCTCAAGTGTGTTGGCGCCATTGTCAATCTTTCCGTCTCCGTTGAGGTCAGCGTACATCACGTCACCGGCGGCGAAATTTGATCCGAGAGCAGCCTGACCGCCGTTAGGCAGAGATGATAAATGAGCATTCATCTCATCGTTGGTGCGTGCAACGCCTATTGTCTCGTATCCCCAGATCTCATTGATATAACGACCCTGGATATATGTGTCTGGGTCGAGCGAATTCGACGGATTGTTGTTGTAACGTGTGATTTTGGTGCGTGCGTCGGAAAGCACGAATCGCGCTCCGTAAGACAGACCGAATGGAAGCTGGTCGTTCCATGCGATTTCAAGATCCCAGCCATGGCTGCGGAGGTCACAGTTGTTGGTTTTGGGCACTTCGGTTCCGAGTGTCGCAGGAAGCTCCGCACCGGGACCTACCATGTTTTTGGTATCACGGATAAAATATTCGAAGCTACCTGTCAGACGGTTATTGAAGAGACCCCAGTCAAGACCGATGTTCCAGGTGTGCACCTTCTCCCATGTAAGCATCTCGCTCACGAGTCCCGGATAACCCACAGTATTCGGTTTCACTCCGTTCTGGAGCCATCTGCCGTTGTTCATTGAGATTCCAAGCAGACGGTATGTCTGGTATCTTTCACGCCAGTTGTCGGCATTCTGGTTTCCAAGCACACCATAGGATGCGCGGAGTTTGAGATGATTCACATAAGGTGTGAGCGATTCCCAGAATTTTTCCTGAGCGATGTTCCAACCCACGGATGCGGAGGGAAGCCATATCCAGCGGCGGTTCTGGCGGAAACGTGATGTACCGTCATAACGAAGGTTGACTTCAGCCAGATAACGTCCGTCGTAATTATAATTCAGACGACCGAAGAAACCGGCTGTGCTCCATTCGTAACTTGCTCCGTTGACACTGGGGGTTATCTCTTTGCCGTCATATCCGTAGCCGGTGGTGAGATCCACTTCCGGAAGGTCATCTACGATTATGCCGTTGCGCTGGAGACCGAAATCCTTCTCTTTGAGGTTTTCGCTCTGGAAACCGAGCATGACGTGGAAATTATTCTTTTCGGCAACAGTGAAGTCATAATTCGAATAAATGTTCCAGTTCAGGAAGTTCTGTTTGTGATAGTCTTCATGAACATTCGACCCGTTGTTGTAGACATAAGGTTCGCCGTTGACCTTGTGGTTATAGATCATATGGGAATCCCAGTGACGCATCTTGGAGATGGTGCTGTAGTTGAACTCCGCATGTATGTCCCACCCTTTGAGAGGTTTGAAGATCATGTTGAGCTGATAATAATTCTGGTCGGTCTGAGTCTTGTCAGAGCCTCCTTCCTGAAGTCCGTATACGGGTGACGGGGAGTCATACATGAAACCGTTATCATCATATATCGGCAGAATGGGCCATCCCTGACGTCCGAGCACCTGATACAGGTTGTTGGTAAGAGTAGAAGGACGGATATAGTCCTTGCGGATCCACCGCGTGGAGAAGCCAAGCGAAAGCCAGGAATAAAGGTCTGCGTTGAATTTACCGGTAAGTGTATAACGCTTGAGTCCCTCTTTTCCCCAGTCTACCATACCGGGCTGATTGAGGAAGTTACCAGACACATAATAGTTTATCTTCGAAGTTCCTCCACTAACGCTGAGATTATGCTCGTTAGAGAAATTATGGTCCTTGTATACTGTATCATACCAGTCAACGTTGGCGTTGGCGGAATCATACGGATTCTTCCAGTAATCTCCGTCGGGCACCATGACTGTGTTGATTTTTCCCTCATAATAGTCCTTGATACGTCCGAACCATTCATCGTTGAAGTGAGGACCCCAGCCCGGTGTGTTCACACATCCATCGTTGTAGAACTGCGCGAAATGGTATGAATCCATTGTGTGCGCCATATTTATCAACGAGCTGAAGCGCAATGAGTTGTTATAGTTGATTACAGGCTTCCCTTCCGTTCCCCTCTTGGTGGTCACAAGAATCACGCCGAAAGGAGCGCGGCTACCGTAAATCGAGGCTGCGGCGGCATCTTTGAGCACCGAGATGCTTTCGATATCCTGTGGGTTGATGGCGTTGATATCACCCTCCATTCCGTCGATAAGGATAAGCGGAGAACCGGATGAACCGTCACCGATAGTACCGTTTCCTCTGATATTCATGGTAGGATTAGATTCAAGCGAACCATTGGGGTTGTTGATCTGCAGACCGGGAACAACTCCCTGGAGTGCCTGAGCCGCAGATGTCACAGGACGCTCCGACAGTGCTTTCTTGTCGGCAACGCTGACTGATCCGGTAAGATTCACTTTCTTCTGTGTGCCGAAACCAACCACTACGATTTCGTTGAGCATTTCGTCATTAGACTGAAGGAGGATGTCCATATCCTCACCGGCAACCGCCTTGATTTCTCGCGTCTTGCATCCGACATATGACACCACAAGTGTAGCGCCGGGTTTGACCTTGAGTGAGAAACGACCGTCAATATCCGTTGACGTACCGTTGCCGGCAACTCCTTTTTCCATGACCGTAGCTCCGATGGAGGGACCTTCCGGGTCACTTACTATACCTGTTACTGTGATTAGCTGCGATTGAACTTTGCTTTGCGCCTGAAGAGGTGTCGGTGTCGCGAAATGATAACCGAAGCCTCCCATAAGAGCACAAGCCACCAGCAGCCTTCTTGCCACTAATGAATGAGTTTTCATTGGCTAAAATTTTTAATTGGTTAGTTCTTTGTTAATATATCTGTATTTAAGTTTTCCTATGTCAACTTAACGTATATTCAATGTTATCATCAATGTACTACAGGGCTTGTCAGAGGAGCATGTTTAATAACAAGCTGTGCGGTTATTCCAAGGTAACAATATGTCTGATAAAATATGCGCGTTTATAAAACATTACATATTTTAATATTCTTTTGCAAATTTATATAAAATCATTTACCTCTTCCAATAATTAACGTTTATTGACATTATTTTAACATTTAGCACAAAAAAAACGGTTGCCGATTTCTCGGCAACCGTTTAAGTATAGAATAGTAAAACATTACTTGCGCAATGCTTCTTCTTCAGAAGTCAGTTCGGGATCGGTGCCCCAGTTCTGAAGCGACAGACGCTTGTAGTTGTTGTAACGCCACTGTGCGTTTGCTTTCGCAGCCTTGAAGAGCTCATCGGCATCCTGCGGGAACATCTTGTAAAGCGATGCGAAACGCACCTCTCCTTTGAGGAAGTCCTCGAATTTGCTCCAGTCGGGTTCTTTTGAATCGAGTGAGAATGGATTCTTGCCCTCGTTCTCAAGTGCGGGATTATAGCGCCAGAGGTGCCAGTAACCGCATTCTACAGCCTCTTTCTCCTCTTCCTGGCTCTTACCCATTCCTTTCTTGATACCATGGTTGATACAGGGAGCGTAAGCGATGACCAGTGACGGTCCGTCGTAAGCCTCAGCCTCGCGGATAGCTTTCAGTGTCTGAGCATTGTCAGCACCCATCGCTACCTGTGCCACATACACATAACCGTATGTGGTGGCGATAAGACCGAGGTCTTTCTTGCGGATTCTCTTTCCGGCAGCCGCAAATTTAGCTATAGCACCGATAGGCGTGGATTTGGAAGACTGACCGCCCGTGTTAGAATAAACCTCGGTGTCGAGAACAAGAATGTTGACATTCTTGCCTGATGCGATAACGTGGTCAAGACCACCGAAACCTATGTCGTAGCTTGCACCGTCACCGCCGACAATCCACTGGCTGCGCTTTGTCAGGTAATGGCGGAGATTTACGATTGTCGCGCAAGTCTCGCATTTGTCGGCATTTTTCTTTGCCTCTTCTGCAAACTCATAACCGAGATTATGAGAGAGCTTTGCGTCATCTCGGTTCTCATACCATGCCTTTGCCGCCGCACGCAGAGCCTGGGGTGCATTCTCATCTGCTTCAAGCTTCACACAGATATCCTCAAGACGCGCACGCATCTTTTCATATCCGAGATACATGCCGAGACCAAACTCGCAGAAGTCTTCGAAGAGTGAGTTTGCCCATGCCGGACCATGACCGTTCTCATCTGTAGTGTAAGGAGTAGAAGGAACAGAACCTGAATAGATTGAAGAACAGCCTGTAGCGTTAGCCACCATCTGGTGATCGCCGTAAAGCTGGGATATGAGTTTCAGATAAGGAGTCTCGCCGCAACCTGAACATGCGCCGGAGAACTCGAAGAGCGGAGTTGCGAACTGGCTGTTCTTGGCATTGAGCTTCACATCGACAAGATCCGCTTTGCTCTTCACATTCTTGATAAGCCAATCCCAGTTCTGCTGCTGCGGAAGCTGGCTCTCTTCATGAACCATCTTCAGCGCCTTCTCACCCTTCTTGCCCGGACAGACATCCGCACAGTTGCCGCAACCGAGACAGTCAAGAACATCGACCTGCTGAACGAAACGCATACCGGTGAATGTCTTGCCGATGGCGGGGATAGAATGCTCTTCGCCGAAAGGTGCTGCAGCAGCCTCCTCGGGTGTGAGGACAAACGGACGGATACATGCGTGAGGACAAACGTAAGAACATTTGTTACACTGGATACAGTTCTCAGGATTCCATTCAGGAACGAAAGCCGCGACACCGCGCTTCTCATAAGCGGCTGTGCCCTGCTGCCATGTGCCGTCAGCACGGTCGGCAAACGCGCTTACAGGGAGAAGGTCTCCGTCCTGCGCGTTGATTTTGTTCACTATATTGGTGATGAATTCAGGAGCATCCGTGGCTTTTGCAGGCTCGTCTTTGAGAGATGCCCATGCAGGATCTACATCAAGCTTGTGATACTCGCCTCCGCGATCAACGGCGGCATAGTTCATATTGACGATGTTCTCACCCTTCTTGCCATATGACTTCTGGATGAATTTCTTCATCTGCTCAACAGCGAGATCCACAGGTATAACCTCTGTGATGCGGAAGAAGGCACTCTGGAGAATGGTGTTGGTTCTGTTGCCGAGACCGATTTCCTGAGCGATCTTTGACGCATTGATATAATATACGGTGATGTTGTTCTGAGCAAGATAGCGTTTCACCTTGTTCGGAAGATTCTTGGCGAGTTCCTCACCTTCCCAGATTGTGTTGAGAAGGAATGTTCCGTTTGGCATGAGACCGCGGAGAACATCATACATGTGAAGATAAGCCTGAACGTGGCATGCCACAAAGTTAGGTGTATTCACAAGATAAGTGGAGCGGATCGGCGTGTCTCCGAAACGGAGGTGCGAACAGGTGAAACCGCCTGATTTCTTGGAGTCGTATGAGAAATATGCCTGACAGTACTTATCGGTATTGTCACCGATGATCTTCACTGAGTTCTTGTTGGCGCCGACTGTTCCGTCAGCTCCAAGACCATAGAATTTTGCCTGGAACATACCTTCTCCGCCAACGTTGATCTCCGGACCTACGGGAAGCGAAAGGAAAGTCACATCGTCTACGATACCTACTGTGAAGTGGTTCTTGGGTTCTGCAAGCTTAAGGTTGTCATATACCTCGACAATCTGCGCGGGAGTTGTGTCTTTCGAGCTGAGACCGTAACGTCCGCCTACGATAAGCGGGGCGTTCTCTTTGCCGTAGAAACAATCCTTGACATCAAGATAAAGCGGCTCGCCGTTGGCTCCCGGTTCTTTTGTGCGGTCAAGCACCGCGATGCGTTTGGCTGTGGCAGGAACTGCGGCGAGGAAATGCTTCGCGGAGAAGGGACGATAAAGGTGCACGCACACTACGCCGACTTTCTCATCTTTTGCGCGGAGATGGTCGATTGTCTCTTTGATACACTCTGTCACACTGCCCATTGCGATAATCACACGGTCAGCCTCGGGATCTCCGTAATAATCGAAAAGTCCATAGTTGCGACCGGTTATCTTGTTAATCTCTTTTACGTAGTTCTCTACGATTTCGGGTATCGCGTTGTAATAGGGATTGCTTGCCTCGCGGTGCTGGAAGAAGACATCGGGATTCTCTGCCATACCTCTCGCCACAGGCTTGTCGGGGTTGAGGGCGCGCTGACGGAACTCTGCAAGTGCCTCGCGGTCAAGAAGCGGGGCGAGATCCTCTTCGCTGAGAGCCTCGATTTTCTGAATCTCGTGTGAGGTGCGGAAACCGTCAAAGAAGTTGATGAAGGGAACACGACCCTTGATTGATGAAAGATGGGAAACGGCGGAAAGATCCATCACCTCCTGAACGGAACCCTCGCAGAACATTGCGAAACCTGTCTGACGGGCTGACATTACGTCCTGATGGTCGCCAAAAATGCTGAGCGCATGCGAAGCAAGCGTACGTGCCGAGACATGGAACACACAGGGAAGCAACTCTCCGGCAATCTTATACATGTTGGGGATCATCAGAAGGAGACCCTGGGAAGCGGTATAAGTAGTGGTGAGAGCTCCTGCCTGAAGTGAACCGTGAACCGCACCTGCGGCTCCACCCTCGCTCTGCATTTCCTGCACCAATACTGTCTCGCCGAAGATGTTCTTTCTTCCGGCTGCCGACCAATCGTCCACATACTCTGCCATCGTCGACGACGGGGTGATGGGATAGATCGCGGCTACTTCGCTAAACATATAACTGATATGCGCAGCGGCCTGATTACCGTCGCATGTCAGAAATTTCTTTGTCTTGCTCATAGTTATAATCGATTAATTTTGAGTTATCTCGTTTTTCTTTTTTTACCTCTCTATTATATTGAACCTGTCTAAACCGATAATTGTCGATTGCAAGCAAAAAACTATTTAGACCCGTTCATTTTCAGCCTACAAAGTTAGCAAATAATCTTCATAGTCACAAAAGAGAAACCAATCTTTTCTCACCTTTGATCTTCTTTCCCCTGGCTGAACTTAGAATATCCTCTGCCTCTTCATAAGGCACCGCGACAAGAGAATAATGGTCATAAACGTCTATTTTGCCAAGCTTTGAGGCTTCTGCTCCGCATTCTTTGACCAGAAATCCGACAATATCTCCTTTCGACAATTTTTCCTTCTTGCCAGCAGAGAAACGCAACGTGGAATATTGCGGAGACACAGGGGTCTTACCTTCGACATCGGGATAAAGGGTATCATCAAAATCCGTGAACTCCTTTACATCCTCTTCAGGTCCGACAAGCACATATATGTCGCCTTCGCGGTCTACACGCGCTGTTCGACCGTTACGGTGGGTATAGGTTTCAGGCGTAAGTGCCTGATGATAATGTATGATTGATTTTACATTCTCTATGTCAAGTCCGCGGGCGGCAAGGTCTGTGGCGACAAGAACCGGACGACTGCCGTTGTTGAACAATGCCACGGCAGTCTCTCTCTCTCGCTGGTCGAGGGCTCCGTGATAGAGAACAACCGGAAAACCGCGTTTGTTGAGATAGCCGGCGACACGCTCGGCACTTTCACGATAGTTCACAAACACAATGCTGCGTTCATGACGCTCTCCCTTGGAAAGATGGGCAAGCAGTACACAAAGAGAATCAAGCTTGTCATTTATGTCTGAATCGACCCTGTGCACCCTCAGGCGCGAATGGAGTTCTCTGTTGTCTTCAAGATAATTCAGCGTAACAGGATTGTCAAGATTCAGAAAATCCGGCAAGACATCAGCCTTTGTTGCCGAAGTCAGGATATAGCGGCTCACATTCTTAAGTCTGCCGACTATCTTCTTCATCTCTTTCTCAAATCCGAGTTCCAGAGATTTGTCAAACTCGTCAAGCACAAGTATACGCGTGGGCAACACATCTATGTTCCGGCGGTTGATATGGTCAAGCAGACGTCCGGGAGTGGCAACGATTATGTCGGTGCCCGCGGAGAGTGAGTTTACCTCATCCTCCACCTTATGTCCGCCGTAAAGCTGCGTGACTTTGAAACCGGCGGCTATCTGACCTACTATCTGCGAAATCTGTATCACAAGTTCTCGCGACGGAGCGACTACAACTGCCTGAACCCTTCCTGTTGATGGTCTGAGAATCTTGAGCATCGGCAATATGAAAGCCAATGTCTTACCCGACCCTGTCGGCGACAGGAGTATTATGTCACGCGATTCCGAGGCTCGCGACATCATCTGGCGTTGCATCGGATTCAATTCCTTAATTCCTAATTTCCCTTCAACAAGAGGAAGAAACTCCTTTTCTCTCATAATGTATGTATTTGAGACATCAACTGATCTGCGACCAATCGTATGTCTTTGAAAAACGGGTCCGCAACTCGGTGCGCACCAACCCTAATGATTCCGGAGAGAGAGCAAGTTCCTCCCCCGGATATTGCTCCACCCCGTGCGCCGGGGTTTCAAGAAGTTCCGGATGGGCGTTGAGCACAGCCTCAGCTCCCTGACGCGCTACGTTAAGAATCTGTCCGTCACTCGCAAGATTCGCTATCCTTAGATTAAACGCTATTCCGCTCTGTTGGGTTCCCTCCATATCTCCGGGACCGCGCATTTTCATATCGGCTTCGGAAATAAGGAAACCGTCGGTGGTTTCTGTCATGATGCTTAACCGCTTGCGTGTATCACCGGCGATATTGTGACGGGTCATGAGAATACAATAACTGCAATCCGCGCCACGCCCCACCCTTCCTCTGAGCTGATGAAGCTGGGAAAGTCCGAAACGCTCGGCATTTTCTATGACCATCACGGAGGCGTTAGGCACATTGACTCCGACTTCAATCACCGTGGTCGCGACAAGAATACGGGCGGATCCACTTACAAACTGCTCCATCTGGTAATCTTTTTCAGCAGGTTTCATCTGACCGTGTACCATACAGACCTTGACATCGGGAAAAAGACCTCTCACTCGCTCAAGTCCCTGCTCCACGCTCTTCAGCTCGAGCTTCGGATTCTCCTTTACCAGTGGATAAACTATATAGACCTGTCTTCCCGCTTTAAGTTCTCTGTTTATCAACCGGTTCACCTCCATCCTTGCATTGTCGAATTTCAACCAGGTCTGAACCGGTTTCCTACCGGGAGGGAGCTCATCGATTACCGACACATCGAGATCGCCATAAACCGTCATGGCAAGTGTGCGGGGGATAGGCGTGGCTGTCATTACAAGCACATGAGGCGCGACAGCGCTTTTTTTCCACATCTTGGCTCTCTGTGCAACTCCGAACCGATGCTGCTCGTCGATTACAGTAAGACCGAGATTGCGGAACTGCACGTTGTCTTCGATAAGGGCGTGAGTTCCCACAATAATGTCTATGTCACCGGATTGCAGTCCCTCGTGAATCTCCCGGCGTGCCTTGGCTCTGGTGTTGCCTGTAAGCAACGCCACACGAAGTCCTATGGCTTCTCCCCATACGCGTATCGTCTCGAAATGCTGGGAAGCCAGAATCTCGGTTGGAGCCATAATGGCAGACTGAAAACCGTTGTCTGCCGCCATGAGCATGGTCATGAACGCCACCATGGTCTTGCCGCTGCCGACATCTCCCTGAAGCAGACGGTTCATCTGACGCCCGGTGCGCATGTCGTTGCGAATCTCTCTGAGCACCCGTTTCTGCGCTCCGGTCAGTTCAAAGGGTATATGCCGACTGTAATAGGTATTGAAGTAATCTCCGATTTTTGCAAGCACATGACCTCTTATGCGTCTGCCTCGTTCACGCGAATATCTGAGAATATGAAGCTGCAGATAAAACAGTTCCTCGAACTTCATCCTTTCACGCGCTTTCTGAAGTCTGTCGGGATTCTGTGGAAAATGGATGTTGCCGAGAGCCTCCCTCAGCGGCATCAACGAATATTTGTCTATAATTTCCGCCGGTAGGGTCTCCCCCACCTCTCCGATTCTCGCATTGTTGAAAAGATTCTTGACAAGATCTGAAAGCAGACGCGTGGAATACCCCTTTTTCCTTAGTTTGTCGGGAATGGTATAGACTCCCCTGAAACCCTCGGGCGGACGCGTGGCATCATACGCACTGACCTCAGGATGAGCCATCTGCCAGATATCGCGGAATTGTGTCGGCTTTCCGAACAATATATAGGCGACTCCAGGCTGATATGCTGTCTTGAAGAAATTGACCTTGGAGAACCACACCACCTCCATAAACCGGCTTCCGTCATAGAATGATCCCTTCAGCCTCTGTCTGAGACCTTCTCCCTCTACGGTAAAACCTACAAATCTTCCCAACACCTGAACTGAAGGCATTTCTCCGCTAAATTCGGATATTTTATAAAACCGGCTCGTATCCACATAGCGGTACGGAAAAGTATACAGCAGGTCTCCGAACGTGCGTATATCAAGTTCGCTGTCAAGAAGCTGGGCGCGTTTGTCGCCGACTCCTTTAAGATATTTTATGTCAGTATCGAGAAATGACAATATCCGTTTTTAAGAAAATGTATTCAGATTTTTAAGAAACTGTGTTCAAAAGAAGCTCGGCAATGCGGATATCAAGAGGATCCGTCACCTTCATGTTATATGGAGAGCCGTCGAAGAGAGCTATGCGGTGTCCTGCCGCCTCGGCGACAGACGCGTCATCAGTCATTGATGTTATGTCTGCGCGGCTGTATGCATTCTTGATAAGTGAGGCGGAAAATACCTGAGGAGTCTGCACTTTGACATAATCCTTGCGTGGCACGGCAACATTCCCTGACTCCGAGACAAGCCGGATGGAATCTGTCATCGGCTCTGCCGGAACCGCAGCCCCGTTTTCTATGGCGGCATTCCACCCGCGGGCTATGATTTCGCGAGTTACAAGAGGGCGTGCTGCATCGTGAACAGCCACCAATGCATCTCCGGCATCCGGCACAGACATGAGCCCGTTTCTCACAGACTCCGCACGCGAACGACCGCCGCAACTTAGACGCACCTTGATACTGCGGTCTTTCTCCGGCAACTCAGAATAAAGGATATCCCATTCATCGAAAAAACCGGGATGCAGCACAAGTATGATCTCGGTGGAAGAATCCTCTTCATGAAATGCCCGCACCGACCACCACAGCATCGGCACATCGCCCAACATCTGGAATTGTTTGGGAACAGAGCCGCCGGCGCGGTTTCCCTCCCCGCCGGCGACAATCACTGCATATTTTTTCATACTATCTTAAGATAGTTCCGGATTACATGTTCATGCCGCCATCGACCTGAATAACCTGACCGGTAACGTAACCTGACATGTCGGAAGCAAGGAAGGTTGCCACATTTGCAATATCCTCTACCTTACCGCCACGACGCAACGGGATTTTCTGACACCACTCCTTACGGACTTCGGCGGGAAGCGCCTCAGTCATCGCTGTCTCGATAAAGCCGGGAGCTATGGCATTTGCGCGGATGCCGCGTGAGCCCACCTCCTGCGCGATACTCTTGGCAAGGGCGATCAGACCTGCTTTGGATGCGGCATAATTCGATTGTCCTGCATTTCCATGAACACCTACCACTGATGCCATATTTATTATGGAACCTGATTTCTGACGCATCATGATCGGAAGAACGGCATGGATATAGTTGAATGCGGACTTAAGATTGACCGCAATCACGGCATCCCACTGCTGCTCGGTCATGCGGAGCATCAGACCGTCTTTGGTGATACCTGCGTTATTCACGAGAATATCTATACTGCCGAAATCTGCCTTTATCTCCTCCACGGTCTTTTCCGTAGCGGCGAAATCAGCTGCATTGGATGCATATCCCTTGCATTTTACACCGTAAGCCGCGATCTCTTCTTCTGTTTTTTTACCATTCTCATCGATAACAAGATCCGTGAATGCGATGTTACACCCTTCGGATGCGTATTTCAAGGCAATCTCTTTGCCGATTCCTCTTGCAGCGCCTGTTACAATCGCTGTCTTTCCTTCAAGAAGTTTCATAAATATTGTTGTTAATTGTATGCTCTAAATTTTCACAGCCGGGGAAGACCCGGCTTATAATATATTGAAGTGATTTATTTCTCCACAATAAAACAGCCGCATGAATAGCCGCCGCCAAATACCATCAGTGCCACTTTCTCCCCTTTCTGAATCTTTTCTATATCCTGAGCAAGCACAAGCGCGGCTGATGCCGATCCTGTATTACCCAGTTCCTCGATATTATTGAGGAAACGATCCATCCCCATGTCAAGCTGATGAGCGACCTGAGCCACAATCCTCTTGTTTGCCTGATGACATATGAATTTGGAAATATCTTCGCGTTGAAGACCGGAATTCTCAAGAGAATTGTTGAGAGCATGAATCATATAGCGACATGCATGGATAAAGACATCGCGACCGTCTGGCATAGTGATGCCGTCTTCTTTCGGACGCAGACACACTCCGCCTGGACCTTTGCCTATGTCTCCGAGACCCTCGGTATATATGTCGAGTATTTTAAGGTCATGTTCACTCTGTCTTTCCTTCGACACAAAATATGCAACCGCCGCGTCTCCCCACAAATGACCGCTTTTGGGGTCGGATTCATTTGAATAGTAAGTGTTCTGCTCACTGCATATCAGAAGAGCTTTGTCTGCCTTTCCCATTGCAAAGTAACCCTCTATTATCTCAAGTCCGTTTATAAACGACGAGCACGCAGACGAGGCATAAACAGCCTTGGCACCATGAATGCCGAAATGTCTCTGCGCTTTGTGAGCGACAGTCGCGACTGTATCATACACACAATAATGGGCAGACACTATCAAACCGGTTTCCTTCACATCGTACGGAAGTGATTTGACCGCATCCTCTACAGCTGCTATCGCCATGGTGTCGATATTCTCGTCGGGAGCGACCTTCGAACGTGTCTTTATTCCGGTGCGCTGCTCGATCCATTCGGATGTCAGACCGTTTACCTCCAGAAAATGCTCGTTCGGCACCCTAAGTTCCGGCACAAATATGCCCATTGAGTTAATATACATATTCAATAGTCTGTTAAAATTTTCTTTTAAGTCAGCGGCATTGCCGACAACGACATCATCTTGTCATAATCCCGTTCAGGATAAGATCCGCTATAACTTTCTTTATTTTTTCATCTCCAAGTCCATATTGCGACAGACTGTCGCGGATATACGGCACGTCAAGTCCATGGACAGCATTGACTATGACCAATGCGCATTCCTTAACATTGCCAATCCTGAAATCTCCCGTCGCTATGCCCTCATGCAATATTTCAATAAGCAAAGCCGCCTCTTTTCTTGTGATTATGGCTCGTGCACAATCCACTTTCCTCACGTCCCTGAAAAATCCGGCTCTCAGAGATCCGTTGCGAGAAACGATCTCACGCATCGTCTGAAGACGGCATCCGACATATTCCTGAAGCTTTTCCTCAGGTGATATAGGTTTTGCCAGTATCATGCGAAGCTTGACCAGAAGCTGCTCTGACTCGTTGTCTATGACTGCATTGAATATCTCACGCTTACTTTTGAAATAAGTATAGATGGTGCGCCGACCTTTGTCAGAAGCGGAGGCGATATCATTCATTGTCGTATTCTCCACTCCCTTGCGGGCAAAAAGCTGACGGGCAACCTCTATAAATTTCTCACGCGTTTTCTTTACCATCTCAGTCTTTCTAAGAGTATCCGGCGGCGAAACTTTATTATACAACAAACGAATCCTCCACCGAATTGCACATAGTCGGGATTATTGAGCAAATTTAACAATTTTTCTTCAATTCTCACCTATATTTCCTCCCCATTTGAACTATCATCAATAAAAATCTGCAAAATAATGCTGTCAAACATATTTTTTTAATTTTTTTAGCCAAATAATTTGCATGTTTCAAAAATAAGTCGTAACTTTGCACCCGTAAATAACACCGCGGGGTGGAGCAGTGGTAGCTCGTTGGGCTCATAACCCAAAGGTCGTAGGTTCGAGTCCTGCCCCCGCTACTAAAAGAAACGCCGACTTTCGAGTCGGCGTTTCTTTTATACACACCCTTTGAACTGTTTAAATTCATACAGTTTCTTAAACATCATACCTCTTAACACCCCTTTTAACGTGGAAGTAGTATACGAAGACAATCACATAATTATTGTCAACAAATCGTCGGGAGAAATCGTGCAGGGAGACAAGACCGGAGACACCCCACTCTCCGAACATGTCAAAAATTATCTTAAAGAAAAATACAACAAGCCGGGAAACGTATTTTGCGGTGTTGTGCACAGGATCGACCGTCCGGTGTCCGGTCTTGTAATTTTTGCCAAAACTTCCAAAGCTCTCGAACGGCTTAACAAAATGCTGCGCGATGGCAATATACACAAAACATACTGGGCTCTTGTGGAAGGTGTTCCAGGGTGCCAGGAAAAGACACTTGAGAATTTCCTCGTCTCTGACGGAAGAATAAACAAGACTTTCGTTTCAGACTGCAGAAACCCTGAAGCAAAAAAATCAATACTGAGCTACAAGACTGTTGCAAGGGGCGACAGATACACTCTTCTTGAAGTCAATCTGCTTACCGGAAGAAAACACCAGATTCGCGCCCAGCTGTCGGCAAACGGCAACCCGATAAAGGGAGACCTCAAGTATGGCGCCAGAAGAAGCAACCGTGATGGCAGCATATCCCTGCAGGCACACCGCATCGAATTCATCCATCCGGTTTCCGGACAACGGATATCTCTTGAGATTCCACCACTCCCCGACATGCAGAAACTTCTATGAACAAGAGCACCATGCATAACAAATGACACAACAAAAAAAGGCTCGCATTTGCGAGCCTTTATTGTGTCTGATGATTAATTATTATCAGTCAGCGAGCTTGATTGTCACAGCGCGATCCAGGGGAGCACCCTTTGCACCGAAGTCAGTCAAGTTGTTAGCGTCGATGCGAGCATCGAGCTGGTTCTCGTCAACACCGCATTTTACGAGGAATGCCTTAACGCCATTCACACGCTGGTTGCGGAGACGAGTGTTGACCTCATCGTTACCTGTGTAGTTGTCTGCCCAACCTGTAAGGATATATTTCTGGTTGGGAGTCTCTTTCATAACTTCTGCCATTGATTTGAGGATAGTCTTCTCACGGCTTGAAAGAGAATACTGGTTGATGGGATAGTAAACAGTTGCGAGACCTTCGCAGCTTACTTTCTCAACAGGACGTTTGAGACATTCGTCAAGCTGCTTCTGGAGGCTTGCGATCTTGGCGTCAGCCTGAGCAAGGCGGGCTACGAGAGCGTCACCCTCTGCGTCTGTGTATTTCCATGTAGGACATACGGCAGTAACAGGGCAGTTCCAGTCTTTCTTGCCGAAGTGTACGTTAAGACCTGCAGAAAGCTGAAGATCGTGAGCGTAGTGGGGGTTGTAAGCACCACCCTCTTTGAAGAGCTGGTAAGCTACATCAAGGAAGATATCAACACTCTTGCTTACTGCGAAGTTGTTCTGCAAACCTACGTTGATGAAGAGCGGAGTGCTCTTTGCTGAACGCCAGCGAAGGTCTGCACCGTCATATGCGCGACGGAATGTGAACATTGCACCACCACCTCCGTGAAGGACAGCATTGTAAACACGACCGGGACGATAGCCACACCACCAGTTGGTAAGGTTGATGAGAACATCGAACTCAGGAGCTACAGACTGCATCTTCTCAGGATAGTAACCGTTAGCGAGAGCGGGCTCGTTCTGCTTGCGGAACATACCCCAGTACTGAGTAGCACCCTTAGTCATAAGGTACTGACCACCGAAACGGAATCCGAAGGTAGGAGTTACCCATTTGCCGAAATAGAGAGCGGCGTTGCCACCGAAACGGTTCTTAAGCTCTGCGTGGATGTTATCCTTTGCAAAAAGGATGTTGGAACCACCCTGAACTGTCATAAACCAGTTGTCTGTAGCCTTGTTCATAAGGTAACCCTGTGAGCAATCCTCAACATAAGTCACCTCCTGCGCATTGGCGCTGAAAGCACCGGCAGCAAGAACAGCGAGAGTAAATAATACACTTTTCTTCATAAAACAACAAATTAATTAATTTATGTAATTGTCTATATTTCAGTTATTTATAGCGGAATCAAACAAGCATGTGCTTCTATAAATTGTTAATTTTCACACTTGCATTGTTAAATTCGAAGTGCAAAGTTAGCACTTTTTTACATATAAACACTATTTCTTTAAAAATAGTTTAATATTTTTTAATACATTTTCCGTATTATAACCAAATTTTTCATCAAGCACCTTTGCTGGAGCCGACGCTCCGAAACGCTCCATGCCCATGAATCTGTATTCGCCTCCGTTAAGCAGCGGATAAAGAGTCGCGGGAAGACCGGAGGTAAGTCCGAAAAGTCTGACTCCGGCAGGAATGACACTGCGGCGATATTCTTCACTCTGGCTGTTGAAGAGACCGATCGAGGGCACGGAAACCACACGTGCGGCAACACCTTCGTTTTTAAGTTCTTCTGCTGCATGGACAAGAAGCGCCACATCGCTGCCATTACCGACAAGTACGACTTCGGGATTCTCGGCATCGACAACGACATAACCGCCCCTGGCTGTTTTCTTTGCCTCTTCGCGACGGTTATCGCCGGGAAGATCCTCAAGATTCTGACGCGAGAATATAAGGATAGAAGGTGAGTGAACATTCTCCATCGCAAGTTTATATGCCTCCAATGTCTCTGCAGAATCCGCAGGACGGAGAACAAGTGCAGAAGGTCGTCCGCTGAAATTGGAAATCTGTTCCATCAGTCGTATCTGCGCCTCTTGCTCTATTGGCTCATGTGTCGGTCCGTCTTCTCCTACGCGGAAGGAGTCGTGTGTATAGATGAACTTGACGGGAAGTTCCATGAGTGCCGACATGCGTATTGCCGGTTTCATATAATCGGAGAAAACAAAGAATGTGGCACACGCACCGAATACTCCGCCATGAAGCGCGATACCGTTGATGATGCATGCCATGGTAAGCTCTGCAACTCCAGCCTGAAGGAAACCGCCGGTGAAATCCTCTTTGCAGAGAACAGTGGTCTTCTTCAGGAAGCCGTCGGTCTTGTCGGAATTGGCAAGGTCGGCACTCGACACAATCATATTGCCCACATGCTCGGCAAGAAAACCGAGAACGGTAGCCGAAGCTGCACGACTCGCCATATTTGCCTTGAACTCGACTGAATCCCACGGAAGTGCGGGCAACTTGAGATCAATATAATCCTGAAGCTGACGCGCCTTGTCAGGATTTGCAGCCGTCCATTCGTCATAAGCCTGACGACGAACCGCCACTATCTTTTTAAGTTCTTCGGCGCGGGCGGCATAAAGATTCTTGACATCCTCGCGGATTACCCACGGGTTCTCCGGATCTCCGCCGAGATTCGCGACAGTCTTGTCGATATCGGCACCGGCTGCCGAAAGCGGCTGTCCGTGTGTGGCTATCGAACCTTCGAGCGAATTCCCCTCTGCATCCACAGCGCCTCGCGCCATGATCGTATTACCGATGATCAGAGTCGGTTTTTCCTTCTCTTCAAGAGCCTGCTGCAAAGCACCAGCTATTGCGAGAGGATCTGTGCCGTCAACCTCTATTACATTCCAGTGCCATGCGCGATACTTCGCAGCTGTGTCTTCATTAGTAACATCGGAGACATTGGTTGAAAGCTGAACCTTGTTGGAATCATAGAACATGATAAGATTGCTCAGTCCGAGTTTGCCTGCAATGCGTCCTGCTCCCTGTGAAATCTCCTCCTGGATACCTCCGTCGGAAATGAAGGCGTATGTCTTGTGAGCCACAACCTCTCCAAAACGGGCGGCAAGGAATCTCTCGGCGATTGCCGCGCCTACCGCCATCACATGTCCCTGACCAAGCGGACCGGAGGTGTTCTCGATGCCGCGCTCAACATCCACTTCAGGATGACCCGGAGTGACACTACCCCACTGACGGAAGTTCTGAAGATCCTCTATGGTAAATTTGCCGGTGAGCGCAAGTATGCTGTAGAGCATCGGCGACATATGACCGGGATCAAGGAAGAAACGGTCACGTGCAAACCACTTGGGGTCTGCGGGATCATACACAAGGAAACTTGAATACAATACATTGATGAAGTCCGCGCCTCCCATAGCGCCTCCGGGGTGACCGGATTTGGACTTCTCCACCATTTCCGCGATAAGAACTCGCAGATTATTGGCGGCATTGTTCATGACTTTTACGTCCATAAATTCTGTCTGAATGTTACAACTCCGGCAATATGGACATTAGCCATCTTGCCGGAGTCTGTTTGATTTATTAAAGATCTCTAAGGTCAACAGGTTCTTCTCCGACCGGAATATCTTTGTTGATATTCTTGGAGCCGACAACCGAATAATAGAGAATGTAGGCGAGCATTGCCACAACCAGCCAGTAGCTGTTGATATAACCGAAAGTTCCGCCACCGAGTACGCGGGCGATCCAGTCCTGTATGAACGGCATGATACCGCCGCCGACAACCATCATCATGAATAGACCGGAAGCTTTTGCCGTATACTTGCCCAATCCCTCTGTCGCAAGATTGAAGATACCTCCCCACATTACTGAAGTGCAAAGACCGCAGAGGAAGAGGAAAAGACATTTCAAGGGCACCTGACCGCTCATGATGTTGAGAGCAGCGATCTCGGGAGACTTGAAAGTTATATCCTCGGGAAGGAAGATAGCGATAAGAACGAGAAGAATTGCTACTGAAGAAACGGTTATCATCTGTGCGCGTGTCGACACTTTTCCACTGATGATTGTGCTAAGGAAACGGCCGATAAGCATCATAAGCCAATAAAGAGCGGCAAGAGATCCTGCCACAGCTGCGGCGCCTTCGAAGTTTTCGCGGCTGATCCATGCGTTAAGCTCTCCCGGAATACCGATTTCGATTCCGACATAGAAGAAAATTGCAATCACACCGAGAAGACAATGACGGAACGCAAGGGGCGAATGCTCATATTTCACCTGCTTTAGATTTGCCTGTGGCTCCTGAATCCTGATGAAAGAGATAATGATGAACGCCACTACGAAGATTACGATACCGGTTGTCACAAGAGGTGCGACAGCCGCCATGGTAGTCTCTTTTGTAAGTGTGCCCACAAGCATACCTACGAGCAGAGGAGTCAGTGTTCCGGAAAGCGAGTTGAGTGTTCCACCTGCCTGCACGAGCTGATTACCCTTGTTGCCGCCGCCTCCGAGGAGATTGAGCATAGGGTTGACAACGGTGTTGAGCATACAGACACAGAAACCGCAGACCAATGCTCCGAGAAGATAGATGAAGAGATTGAGTGTTGTGGGATTTTCACCTCCTATAACCACTACATTGCCGCCGACAACGCTCGACAGCAACTGGATTCCGAGACCGATCGCACCGACAGCCAATGCTATCAACGCGGTTTTTTTGTATCCGTAACGTATGAGCATGTTACCCGCCGGAATACCCATGAAAAGGTAAGCGGTGAAGTTCATAAGGTTACCTGCCATGCCAGCCCATTCATACTTGAATCCCCAGATGTTGCCGAAGGGGGCTGCCATGTTGGTCACGAACGAAATCATCGCGAAGATGAAGAACATCGTGACGATAGCGACCAATGATCGCTTTTGTGTAGATTGAGTCATGATAGAGTTGTTATTATTATGGTTATTAAATTCTAACGTCAATATTCCCTTTCACCGAAAATAAGACTTCCTATTCTCACTGATGTCGAGCCTTCCTCCACCGCTATGCGCCAGTCATGGCTCATACCCATGGATACTCGGTCGAAGCCACGCAGTCCAAGCGAGTTGTCTTCTGAAATCTCCCTGAATATGCGCCGGATTTCAGCAAAATCCGCACGCACCCGGGACATGTCGGAGGTATTCGATGCCATACCCATCACTCCGCATATGTGGGTATTGGTAAGATTCTCGAACCGTTTATCTTTAAAATAAGACATCAGTTCTTCGGGAAGGAAGCCGAATTTGGTTTCCTCCGCAGCCACATGAACCTGCATAAGGACATTTGTGACTACCCCCGCCTTGCGGGACTCGGAATCTATGAGGGCAAGCAGCTTCTCGGAATCGACACTCTCGATCAGCGCCACTTTGCCAATAAGCTGCCGCACCTTATTGGTCTGAAGATGACCGATGAAGTGCCACTCTATATCTTCGGGAAGCAGAGGAATTTTCTCAAGAAGTTCCTGAACACGGCTCTCTCCAAAAAGACGTTGCCCGACATCATATGCCTCGCGGATCATCGACGCCGGATGAAACTTGGAGACCGCCACAAGACTGACTCCTTCAGGAATCTCCTCGCGCAGTTTTATTATCTCTTCGGCTACCATCTCTTTAACCGATTATCATCCAAGATTTGCCGGAAAAACATCCATCAGAGGAGTCTCCACAATAGACGCTATCTCGAAGTCGCCCATTGTTCCTTTCATTCCTTCAAGAAAATTCTTGAGAGCATCTTCGAAATCTGAAGCCTGCACAAGTATCAGTGTCGCCGTTTTTTTCTCGGCTCCTGACTTTTCATCAAGTGTGATGAAATTAACCTTCACAAGATAGTATCGGTCGCCACCCTCGTTGAAGAAAATTTCGGAAATCTTTGTTTTCTTTTCAGAAGAAATGGAATATTCTCCGGAGATAAAAGGCTTCATCTCCTCCACGATGCGCGCCTCTGCCTCCGTAAAAGTCAATGCATCAACGAGATAAGGTTCGTTTACCTTTTTAACCATCCCGTTTTCCTGCATCTTGTCATATCTTACTTTGCATTCAAACCAAAGAGCCATATATGTAGAAACTGTTTTAATTTTAAGACAGGTGTCTGACATGGTGCCACAACCTGCCACGTTAATCTGTTAACTAAAATTTACCTCATTGAAGACCCCTGCATTCCGGCAGGCATGCAGGCTCTTCTATTTGCAAAGTTAATCAAAAATCCGCATGATTTTCTCTTTTGTTTCAAATTTTTGCTAAATTTGCCATTGTTATATTCTATAAGTAAGTGTTGGAAATTAGCTTATATTAAATTTTAGGAGATTTTGAGATGATTTCAAGAATAATCGGATCGTCAGCCCGCGGACTGAAAAATATATGGATGTTCTATTACACCGGTTTCAGGGAAATGACCGTTGGAAAGACCTTATGGATTATAATACTCATCAAACTTTTCATTTTCTTCATCGTTATGAAGATGTTGTTCTTTCCCAATTATCTCTCTTCAAACTTCGACAACGACAAGGAACGAGCTGATCACGTCCGCCATGAACTCACGAACAGATGACATTCGGCTACAGCCTCTTTAGAAACTTTAAATTCCAAATTATAAACTCTATCTATACACAATGTCAGATCTAACTACAGTTGTTGACTGGTCGAGGCTTCAGTTTGCCATCACGGCCATCTATCATTGGCTCTTTGTGCCACTCACCCTCGGACTGTCGGTGATTGTCGCCATCATGGAGAGCATCTATCTCAAGACAAAATCGGAGAAGTGGCTTCTTGCCACCAAGTTCTGGATGCGTCTTTTCGGAATCAATTTCGCAATAGGCGTGGCGACAGGCATCATTCTTGAATTCGAGTTCGGAACAAACTGGAGCAACTATTCCTGGTTTGTCGGCGACATATTCGGCGCGCCGCTTGCCATAGAAGGAATACTTGCATTCTTCATGGAGTCTACTTTCGTGGCGGTCATGTTTTTCGGATGGAACAAAGTAAGTCCGCGTTTCCATCTCGCCTCGACCTGGCTCACCGCACTCGGAGCCTCCATCTCGGCACTCTGGATTCTCGTTGCCAACGCATGGATGCAATATCCTGTCGGAATGGAGTTCGACCCGGATCAGATGCGAAACGTAATGGATAATTTCTGGGCACTGTTCTCAGGTATAGCGATCAACAAATTCTTCCACGCCGTTCTCAGCGGATGGGCGCTTTCTGGTGTATTCGTTATTGGGGTAAGCTGCTGGTTCCTCTGGAAAAAAAGGAATGTGGAATTTGCCATACGCTCGATTAAGGTCGGTGCTTGGTTCGGACTTGCCGGAATGTTGCTGACAATGTATACCGGCGATGGTTCTGCCGTCGAAGTGACAAAACACCAGCCGATGAAGCTTGCCGCCATGGAAGGACTATACCATGGTCACCAGGGACAGAGTCTGGCGGCGGTTGCCATACTTAACCCTGACAAGGAATGGGACAATGACGAGGATGAGTATCTTTTTGAAATCGCCATTCCCAAAGGTCTGTCGATACTCGGACGTCATGACATGAACGCGTTTATTCCGGGCATCGCCGACATCATCAACGGTGTTGACATAAATGCAGAGGGAGATACGATAAATACCGTCTCTTATGCCGAAAGAATAGCTATGGGCAGGAAAGCACAGGATGCTCTGAGAACTTACGGAGAGGCACGCGAGGCTGGAGATTCGGCAGCAATGGCTTCTTCGCTCAAAACCCTTAAGGAGAATTACCGCTTCTTCGGCTACGGATATTTCAAATCTGTCAACGAAGCCATTCCTCCTGTCGGACTCACGTTCGTGATGTTCCGCATCATGGTAGTGCTCGGTTCCTATTTCCTTCTCTTTTTCATTGCTGTGCTTTTCATGGTATACCGCACCACACTGCTGCAGCGTTCGTCTTGGATACAATGGATAGCAATGGTGTCCGTGCCTTTCATGTGGGTTTGTTCCGAGGCAGGATGGGCTGTTGCCGAGGTGGGCCGCCAGCCATGGACCGTGCAGGACCTCCTTCCTACAATCGCTTCCGTGTCTGCAGTTCCAGCTACATCGGTTATTGTTACGTTCTGGCTCTTCGCTCTCATCTTTACAGTGCTCCTCGTTGCAGAGGTGAGCATAATGTGCCGCCAGATAAGCAAGGAATCTAAAAAAGCCCTCTCCTGATTCATTAAACATTAAACATTCCACATTAAACATTACTAAAATGTCACTCGAATATCTTCAGAATTACTGGTGGCTCCTCGTTTCAGTGCTCGGAGGAATCTTGGTCTTCCTGCTCTTCGTACAGGGTGGACAGTCAATGATCCTCTCCGCTAAATCTGAGACACGCCGCGACCTTATTGTCAACTCGATGGGTGGGAAATGGGAACTGACATTCACAACCCTCGTAACTTTCGGAGGCGCCGCTTTCGCGTCTTTCCCCCTCTTCTATTCCACAAGTTTCGGAGGGGCGTACTGGCTTTGGATACTCATCCTTTTCAGTTTCATTGTCCAGGCCGTAAGCTATGAATACCGCCGCAAGAAAGGAAATGTCTACGGCACAAAAACATATGACATATTTCTTTTCATCAACGGCTGCGTAGGTTGCGTGCTACTCGGTGTGGCAGTCTCCATGTTCTTCTTCGGAGGCGAGTTCACCGTCAACAGGGGCAACCTCCTGGACGGCTCCGCACCCGTAATCTCGCAATGGGCGCCGACCCACGGTTTCGAAGCCATCTTCAACTGGAAGAACCTTGTGCTGGGTGTTGCAGTCCTTTTCCTTGCAAGGACGCAGGCTTGCCTCTATATGATGAACAATATAGCCGATGACCCCGATTTCTTTAAAACGCTTAAGGCTAAAGCCCTCATCAACGGGGGAATATTCCTTGTGTTTTTCCTTTGGTTCCTCGGAATGTTATTGACTGCCACGGGATATACGGTGATATCAGACGGTATCCGCACCGTTGAAGTGCAGGAGACTCCGTTCAAATATTTACACAACTACATCAACCTGTGGTGGGCGGGTGTGACCCTTCTTCTCGGAGTGGTGCTCGTGCTCTTAGGCTGGGCAAAATCGTGTTTCGCAAAACATTTCACCAAAGGCATATGGTTCACAGGTATCGGGACGTTCCTTGTCGTGGCATCCCTCTTCTGGGTTGCAGGCTATGGCGACACTGCCTTCTATCCTTCGTTGCTGAACCCTATGGACTCCCTCACCATCCGCAATGCATCCTCTTCCGAGTTCACGTTGAAGACGATGAGTTACGTTTCTCTCCTCATACCATTCGTTCTCGCCTACATCGTTTACGTATGGCGAGCGATGGACAAAAAGAAGCTGACTCCCGCCTCCCTCGAGTCCACCGACCATAAGTATTAAGAAAATGACGATGGATTATTAATCGAATTTGCTTCGTCCCTTGGAATATATTAATTTTGCATATCGGAATGCCGACAAATGTCGGCATTCCGATATGATTTTATACAAATTTTCCATGCAAGCAGAAACACAACAAGTTAAAACCCCTCTTTGGCAACTGTTTGCCTCTTTTTTTAAAATAGGGGCTTTCACGTTCGGCGGCGGATGGGCGATGATCTCAATCATAGAACGTGAGATAGTGGATAAATATCACTGGATTGAACGCGACGATTTCCTCGACCTACTGGCAGTGGCACAGAGCCTGCCGGGAATCCTCGCTGTAAATATAGCGACTGCTGTCGGTGACAAGCTTCGCGGCACACGCGGCAGCATCATCGCTTCCGCAGGCACAATACTCCCCTCTTTCCTAATAATCCTTGCGATCGCAATCTTCCTGACCCCGGACATGATAAAGAACAACCGCGTTATTTCCTCCATATTCATGGGGATACGTCCTGCCGTTGTCGCCCTGATCATCGCGCCGGTGCTGACATCTGCAAAAGCCGCGAAAATAGGATTAAAGACGGTCTGGATTCCATTAGTGGTTGCATTGATGATCTCCCTCGATCTCGGATTCATTTCCAACCCGATCCTATATATTCTGTTCGGGGGCTTCGGGGGCTTCCTTTTCTGGTGGCTACCCCGCAAATACCGCTCTTAAACCCTATTCCGCCCCATATAGCCCCATTCATCCCCATAACCCCATATACCCCAAAAAACATGCAAATCTACCTCAAACTCATATGGGCCTACATAAAGATAGGCATCTTCGGATTCGGCGGCGGTTACGCCATGCTTTCGCTTGTGGAGAAAGCCGTTGTCGGTCCCGGCTGGATATCAGAGACTATGTTCACAGATATTGTCGCCATATCACAGATGACTCCCGGACCGATAGGTATCAATTCCGCCACTTATATCGGCTTCGTCGCTCCGGGAGCCGTAAACCCGGAATTCAGTGGTATCGGATGGGGGCTTATCGGATCCATACTTGCCACACTTGCAGTAACTGTGCCGAGCTTCTTTCTGGTGCTCTACAGCGCGCATTTCATACGCCGACATAACGAAAGCGGTGCCGTAAAGGCTGTATTTTCCGGCTTGCGCCCCGTGGTAGTCGGTCTAATCGCATCGGCGGCAATCATGCTGATGAACGCCGCCAACTTCAATCCGAACGGCATCACAAGACAGATGTGGATGAACATCGCCATATGCGCCATTGCATTCTGCCTTGCATATTTCCCGCTGAGGTTCGGCAAGAAGCAGCTAAAAATCCACCCGATACTTATTATAATCCTTGCAGGCATAACCGGTCTGATATTATATTACTGACATGAACAATCTGGAAGAATCATACAACGAAGCTCTCGAATACCTTTATACGCGTCTGCCGATGTTCTCGCGTGTAGGTGCGGCAGCTTATAAACCGGGACTTGACCGGACCATAGCTCTCGATAATCTTTTCGGAAACCCGCACAGGCGATTCCGTTCCATACATATCGCCGGCACAAACGGCAAGGGAAGCACTTCGCATATGCTTGCCTCAGTCTTGCAGACAAACGGTTACAGAACAGGCTTGTACACTTCTCCCCATCTTGCCGATTTCCGTGAACGTATGCGAATCAACGGCGAAATGATTCCGAAAGAAAAGGTAATAGACTTTACCCGACGCTGGCGGGAATCTGACAAAGAGATAGATCCATCGTTCTTCGAACTTACCATGATGATGGCTTTCGACTGGTTCGCATCCGAGAATGTGGATATAGCTGTCATCGAGGTCGGCATGGGCGGCAGACTGGATTCCACAAATATCATTACACCCGTGTTGTCCGCAATCACCAACATATCTTTCGACCATACGCAGTTTTTAGGTGACACTCTTTCAAAAATCGCCTTGGAAAAGGCGGGGATAATGAAACCCTGCGTGCCATGCGTAATTGGGGAAGCCTCTTCGGAGACAGAAACGGTTTTCCGCAACCATGCCGCAGCAACCGGCGCGACACTAAAGGAGGCTTACAATACTCCACTCCTCACCTCGTTTACTCCGGATGACGAATGGGGATGGCAATGTTCTTCTCCTCTTATTGGCGACTTCCACCTCCCTCTTGCAGGGGAATACCAAAAGAAAAATATCAACACGCTCCTCAACATCCTCAACATCCTTCCTGATGTCGGAATAGAGCTTAATAAAGAAAAAACGCGCGAAGGAATAGAGAAGGTTGTTGAAAATACAGGGCTTATGGGGCGTTGGATGCGAATGTCGTCCTCTCCCCTCACAATTTGTGATACCGGTCACAATGAAGCGGGATTGAGGTATAATCTCCATCAGCTGAATGAGATTATGCAGAAAAGACACAGGCATGCAACAAATGCAAAACTGTTTATGATCATAGGCTTTGTCTCCGATAAAGATGTGGATCATATCCTTCCCCTATTCCCTAAAGAGGCGGCGTATTATATAACTCAAGCTGCAATTCCACGCGCAATGCCGGTCGATATCCTCGCAGACAAATGCGAGGCAAACGGCATCACGATTGCCGGCAAATTTGAATCGGTCAAAGAAGCTGTTTATGCCGCTACCAATTGCGCCACATCTTCCGACGTAATTTATATTGGTGGTTCTACATTCGTTGTTGCCGATTATCTTAAAACTTGTTAAACTTTTTAAAGGCAAGTATTGTTTAACAATTTTGCAGCAATATTATATACCGTATTAAGATAAATGCGTATTCAGATCGAATTAAATATAAAGAGTCCGCACTCATGAGTGCGGACTCTTTATATTTAATTCTCCGATATGGAGGAGAAGCTATAAGAATCAATTCTCTTCTTTATCTCTGTTTTTAAGTCTGACGCGGTTCTTGCTCTGACTGGAGCTCATGTCACGTTCCTCCTTAAGGTCAATCTCTTTGTTGGTGTCGTCAACTACCTTGTATTCAAGATAGGCGAGCGATTCGTCGGGGATAATCTTAACACCTCGCCCGAAACGCAATTTCCATTTGCCATAAAGAGAGAACATCCCTTTTTTCACATATGCCTCGACATATGGGTGCACATACATTTTGAATTTCTTTATCTTGAGATGGTCCACAAGATATTCGATTTTTTCTTCCAGTTTGTCGGTAAAGAGTATCGAAGGCTGCACCTCTCCTTTGCCGAAACATGAAGGACATGTCTCGCTGGTGGTTATGTCAAGTGCCGGGCGTACCCGCTGGCGTGTGATCTGCATGAGTCCGAATTTGCTCAAGGGCAAAATGTTGTGGCGGGCTCTGTCGTTAGCCATGACTTCACGCATATGATCATACAATGCCTGACGGTGCTCCTGCTTGTTCATGTCGATAAAATCAATCACTATGATTCCACCCATGTCGCGCAACCGCAACTGACGCGCTATCTCGTCCGCTGCCTTGAGATTTACATCAAGGGCGTTGGACTCCTGATCGGATGATGCCTTGCTCCTGTTGCCGGAGTTCACATCAACCACATGAAGCGCTTCCGTGTGCTCGATGATAATGTAGGCGCCGCTCTTGAATGATACTGTCTTGCCGAAACTGCTTTTTATCTGGCGTGTGATGTTGAAATGGTCGAAAATCGGAGTGTCCTTGGCATAGAGCTTGACAATATCCTTGTTTTCGGGAGCAATCAACGACACATAATTCTGAATCTGAGTGAATGCCTCAGCTTCATTTACATAGATGTTTTCAAAATTCGGACTGAAGATGTCGCGGATTACGCTTACCATACGGGAGTCTTCTTCATAAATCAACGCCGGCGACTGACTGCGCTGCATCTTGGCGATAGACTCTTCCCAGCATTTGACGAGCGTACGCATCTCATGATTCAGCTCCGCCACGCGTTTGTTTTCCGCGGAAGTGCGTACAATCACGCTGAATCCCTTGGGCTTGATGCTACCCATCAGTTGACGCAGACGTATCTTCTCTTCGGTGGATTTTATTTTCTGCGAAATCGAGATTTTATCGCCAAATGGCATTAGAACCATAAACCGACCGGTGAATGAAATCTCCGTTGTCAGACGCGGTCCCTTGGACGAAATCGGTTCTTTAGCTATCTGAACGAGGAGCTGGTCGCCAGGTTTTATGACTTCCCCGATGGTGCCCTGTTTGGATATATCCGGTTCGAGCTTGAATTTTGAAATTAACGGAACCCGCTTTTTATCTGCCATCGCCTCTGCGATGAATTTGCCGTATGTGCTGAACTGGGCTCCGAGGTCGAGATAATGAAGAAAAGCATCTTTCTCATAGCCTACATCAAGGAAGGCAGCGTTAAGACCCGGCATTATCTTCTTCACTTTGGCAAGGTAAAGGTCGCCTACAGCATACGCGATATTGCGACTCTCCTTCTGCAGCGACACAAGACGCGAGTCTTCAAGCAAGGCTATCGACACCTCTTCCTGCTGGACGTCTACTACTAATTCGCTTTTCATTCGGTTAAAAAATTTAAGGACAAACTCACCACGACCGTGGAGGCGCGGCGGGTCTGTCCTTGTTTCGTTATTCTATGCGCATAGAACAATCGGGTCTCTATAGCCGCGATTATTTCTTCTTATGACGATTCTTTCTCAGTCTTTTTTTGCGCTTGTGAGTGGCCATCTTATGACCTTTTCTCTTTTTTCCGCTTGGCATGATTGTCGGTATTAATAATTATACTTATTTTAATTCTATATCTCTTGGGAGAATTTTATTTTACGTCCTCAAGGAAAACTTTTGAGGGTTTGAATGCCGGAACCTTGTGTGCCGGGATTTTGATTGTTGTGTTGCGAGAAATATTACGTGCTGTTTTCTCTTTGCGGTTCTTGATGATGAAGCTGCCGAAACCGCGGAGATATACATTGTTGCCGTTTGCCATAGAATCTTTCACGACTTCCATGAATTTCTCAACTGTTGCGAGCACGGCTGCCTTCTCAAGGCCTGTGCTGCGGGAGATCTCGTTTACAATATCTGCCTTTGTCATTGTTTTGGTATTTTATCTTTATACACTTTTTCGTATAATCTTGCTATCCAAAAGTGCCTGAGCAAATTTGGCGATGCAAATATCGCAATTTTTTTTGAAACCTTATATATTTCAGCGTGATTTTCTGATGTTTTTGGCGTTTTTTTATTAAAATTCAGTCTCAAAGAGTATATAAAACCTCTTTTTCACCCGTTTTCATCAACTATCGACACTCCGTCGATTTTCGATAATCTGCCGGCGATTTCCTCATGCATACTTTCCGGATACTCGATGGTCATTCCGCAGGTGTTGTCGAATGTCCGCTCAACGATATTTATATCATTCCCTTTTACAAGGCGCATCACTCCGTCCGCTCCGACATAGGGAAATACGATCCTGAGCCTCGACATCTTGCGAAGCTCTTTTTTCCCCGCCTCTTCAAGTGCGAGACGCGCCGCTTCCCTGTAGGCAGAGATGAGTCCTGACGTTCCGAGCTTGATGCCGCCGAAGTACCTGACCACAATCACAAGTACGTTGGTTAGCTCAAAACTGTTGATCTGACCAAGTATCGGCTTGCCGGCTGTGCCCGAGGGTTCGCCGTTGTCGTTAAGCTGCCATTCGAGACGGTCGGGACCGATCATGTATGCCCAGCACACATGACGCGCATCATGAAAACGGTTCTGAAACCGCTTGACCTCCCCTTTCGCCTCCTCGGCATCCGACACAGGAATAGCAAAAGAGAGGAACCGGCTCATCTTCTCTTTATATTGAGACTCACCGGCTCCCTTAATCGTATAATAGATATCTGACATCTATGTTTTCAAACTTTATTTTTAAACAGTTTCCCGGAAACTGTCTGAGTTTATCCGAAGTAGTTGTCTACATCTATGCGGTTCTTGCTGTAAAGCAGCATTCCGGCAGCGACATTGTCGGCTTTCTCTCTTCCCAGTTCGGCTTCAACGATTGCAAGCGACCATTTGAGAGCCAGCGCGGGTCCCGCGCCAAGTACGAACTTGCTGTCGGCAACTACTCTCTTCTCCGAATGGATCGCGCCTTCCATCATATCCTCAAAACCGGGATAGCATGTGGCTTCTCGACCTTTAAGCAGACCCATCTGTCCGAGCACAACCGCCGGCGAGGCGCATATCGCAGCTATTCTGCCGACCGGGGAGTCGTATTGGTTCTGCAACAGACCGTGCAACGGATCGAAATCATATAGATTTGTGGCACCGGGCATACCTCCGGGGAGTATCAGCCATGCGGCATCCTTGAACAGCGCATTGTTGAATATAAGATCGGCGGTTATGGTAACACCATGTGCTCCGGTGACCTGAAGCGATGAAGTTATAGAAACCGTTTTTACGGGCATACCGGCACGGCGTAGAACATCCACTGGGGTCAATGCCTCGACTTCCTCAAAACCATCGGCAAGAAATACATAAGATTCTCTCATAGCTTTTCGTTTTAATTCATTAGTGATAGTGTATATGTGTGTAATCTCTCTAACTCATTTACAAAGATAACAAAATATTCAGAATATTTGTAAATATTATTCAAAATATTTTTTCAGATTACAATTTTACTACACAATTCACCTGTCAGGCATCATCCTCCTTTCGTGTTGCCAAACCTGCGAATACCGTTTTGTCACATCGCGAATACATTGAAGCCCCCGTCTACAACAGCTACTGTTCCTGTCACAAACGATGACGCGTCGGAAATAAGATACTGAATTGTGCCGCATAGCTCCTCAGCGCGTCCGAAACGCTTGAACGGTGTCTGACGTATCACGTCCTGACCACGTTCTGTATAGCTGCCGTCGGGATTGGTGAGCAGACTGCGGTTCTGATTTGTAAGGAAGAAACCGGGAGCAATGGCATTCACACGTATCTCTGGCGAGAATTTTACAGCCACCTCGTTAGCCATAAACGCCGTGAAATTTGAGATTCCCGCTTTCGCTGCCCCGTAACCCATCACTCTGGTCAGCGGTCGGAAAGCAGCCATCGAGGAGAAGTTGACAATCGTTCCTTTCCCCGCCTTGATCATAGGTTTGAGAAACACCTGCGTCGGTATTACGGTTCCGGTAAGGTTCACATTAAGCACCCTCTCGAATTCCGAGACATTGACATCAAAAAACGTACCTGAGGGAGGAATTGTGGCTCCAGGCATATTCCCCCCGGCGGCATTCAATAGGGAGTCAACCTTGCCGTAGGCGGCAAGAATATCGGCACAATTACGCTCCACCACATCTTTGTCCATCACATCTGTGACAAGAAACATGGCTTCACCTCCGTTATCCTTTATCTCCTTGACTATGGCATCGCCCTCTTCCTTGCGACGGCCGAGAATCACAACCTTCGCACCTTCGGAGGCAAGATACTTGCCTATGCAGCTGCCGAGCACACCGGTGCCCCCGGTGATGACCACCACCTTATCCTTAACTGAAAATATATTGCTCATATTCGAATTCCTTTAATTCCACCTCAAAAAGAGTCAAAATCCATCCCTATTCCGCCCCATCCAGCCCCATATCACCCCATCCAGCCCCATATCACCCCATTCAAGCCCCCTCATTCACAGCAGCCATCACCCCTGATATCATGCCGAGTGCTAGCATTCTTCCATGGAATGAATAGCCTGCATTATAACCCATCTCTCCGTCTCCGAGCATCAGCGGGGCGTGATCGATACGCATCGGCACTCCCGGACGCCCTTTCTCAAATATCCTTACCACCTCGATCAGTCTTGGATCAAGGTGTGTGGACTCCTTGAAATCTCCATTCGACAGAACCTTACATATTCGGGCATGAACGAAGTGGGTGCGCGAGGCATATTTACGCGCAAGCTCCACCACATCGTTGTGTGCTCCTGCGCTCAATGAACCGGCACAGAATGTAAGTCCGTTGTGCGGGTTGGGCACAGCGTCAAGAAATGCTCTGATATCTGCATCGCAGGTAACAATCCTGGGCAACCCGAGAATCGGCATCGGCGGATCATCGGGATGAACGCACATGTCTATGCCGTATTCGTCGCATACGGGCATAATTGCATTGAGGAAATATGCCATGTTGGCGCGGAGACGGTCTGCATCTATACCTTTATATAATTCAAGAAGTTCGCGGAATTTATTAACCGGCTCAAGATCATCTTCGGTGATATTGCCGTTGACAAAACCCTGCGTCTTGACTATGATATTCTCCACCAGACGATGCTCGGCATCCTTATCCATTCGGGGCGCCACTTCCTCGCGCATACGGCGGAGTGTCTCTTCGTCATAATCCTGCGCCGCATTTTCGCGCTTAAGAATATTGATGTCGAAATAAGCAAACTCCGCTCTGTTGAAATAAAGATTCGAAGTGCCGTCGGGATTTGGATATTCGAGATCGGTCCTCGCCCAGTCAAGCACCGGCATGAAGTTATAACATATGGTCTTTATTCCGGCTTTGCCGAGGTTTCTAAGACTCTCCTTATAATTCTCTATCAGTTGATCGCGGTCAGAACCTCCGTATTTGATCGACTCGCTCACCGGAAGACTCTCCACCACCGACCAGCGCAGACCATGCTCTTCGATGAAGTTTTTCATTTTTACAACTTCCTCTTCGCTCCATATCTCTCCGTTGGGTATATGATGAAGTGCCGTAACTATCCCCTCCACACCGATCTGACGCAACATGTCGAGGGTTATCTTATCGTTGGGTCCGAACCAACGCCACGTTTTTTCCATATTAGTCCGAATAGCTGATTTTTCTGCAAAAATAGCAAATCTTTCTTAAAACGCATCATTCCCCATATCCATTTTGCGCAACCCTCTTTTGCTTATTTCTGAATATTTCACTAAATTTGAATTGCTAAACCACCTGTAACATCAATTTAATGCATAGCAATATAAAATCAGTTACCTTTTTTCTGACATCCGTTGCCTTTGTCTTCCTTTCTTCAGGCTGCGGCAGCGGCAGTCATGATTCCTCCTGGCAAAAAAAAGAGGGGTTGGTATGGAACACTTCCTATCATATCACATACAACGGAAGGAAGGAACTTGGCGATTCTATTGTCGCCATACTCGACAGAGTCGGCAAATCTCTGTCGGTATTCGACACAACATCGCTTGTAAGCCGGGTCAATTCGCTGGAATCCACACGTATAGACGATGATTTCATACGCGTATACAGTATGTCGAAGAAAATCAATGAAATCACGGAAGGAGCGTTCGACCCCACATTATCACCTCTTATTTCGGCTTGGGGATTCGGAAGCAGCCACAAGGCTTCTCCCGACACGTTGCATATCGACTCCATCCTGAGATATACAGGCATCGGGAAAACACATATCTATGGAGACTCCATTTTCAAGGATGACATCCGCATCGAGTTTAACTTCTCGGCAATAGCCAAAGGTTACGGTTGCGATGCCATAGCCGAAATGCTGGAAAGAAACGGAGCGAGCGACTTCCTCGTGGAAATAGGTGGAGAAATTATGATGAAAGGGAGAAATCCGGAGGGATCGGCATGGAGAATCTCTATCGACCGTCCTATCCTCTCCAATGACCGAGAGATACACGATTCTCAGGAAATAATCAGCATCTCTGACGCGGGAATAGCGACTTCGGGGAATTATCGCAATTTCCACCGCTCATCTTCGGGTGAGACTTACGGACATACAATCTCCGCATTTACCGGGCGACCGGTTTCCACTGATGTCATTTCAGCAACAGTAGTCGCTTCCTCGGCGATGGAAGCCGACGGATTTGCAACAGCTTTCATGGCGATGGGAAGCGAAAAGGTCAAGTCTGTCAACAGCAAGCTCGGATTGCCGGTGATGCTTGTTCTCTCGGACTCCACGACATGGACATCCCCCCGATTCAAAAGCATGATACAGAAGAAATAATAAAAAACAAACTGCTAAAAATCAATGATAGAAGCATTAATTGCACTAAGCATAGTTCTAAGCATCGCAGTGATAGCGTTGCTGCTCTATTTCCGCAGCCGCATGGCAGCCATGGGCAAAGAGTCTGAACAGAGTTTCAGGATTATGGCAGCCGAATCGCTCGAACGCAATGCCCGCACTCTCCAGCAGAACAACGCCGAACAACTGGTCTCAATTCTATCACCGCTGAGAATGAGAATCGAGGATTTTAACCGCGAGATGGAAAAGAGTTACACAGATGCGGCTGCGTCACGCCGTTCTCTCTCCGACCAGATAGAAAGACTGACACGTCTCAACCTTACCATCGGAGAAGAGGCGCGCAACCTTTCCTCCGCCCTTCGCGGAAACAATCGCGTGCAGGGTCAATGGGGTGAAACCGTGCTGGAGTCTCTGCTTGAACGTGCCGGACTCAAAAAAGGCATAAACTTCGACACTCAGGTGACTCGCGATTCAGAAGGAAATTCACTCCGCGATGACGACGGTAGATTTCTCCGCCCCGACATGGTGATATTTCTGCCCGACAATCGCAATATTATCGTGGACTCCAAGACATCGCTGTCCGGTTACCTTGATTTCTGCGAGGCTGTCTCCGACATTGAAGCGAAAGACGCTATGAAAAGGCATCTCCTCTCAATCAGAAGACACATTGACGAACTTGCCGCGAAAAAATATCATAAAACCATTGAAAACTCAGCAGAACTGGTGTTGATGTTCATACCCAACGATGGTGCCATGATTTCCGCCATAGACAATGACGATGCCATAGTCAGTTACGCGCTCGACAGGAAAATTGCACTTGTCTCCCCTTCTCAGATTATGAGCGTAATAATGCTTGTTGCGCAGATATGGCGCAAGGAGGCGCAAGACCGAAACGCGACAGAAATCGCAAGACTCGGGGGACTGCTTTATGATTCGGCGAAAGATTTCCTTTCCGACCTACAGAGCATCGAAAAGAATCTCGCCGCAGCCCACCGCAGCTACGAATCAGCACTTTCGCGACTCACCTCCGGCTCACGCAGCTTCCTCGCCCGCGCCGAACGCCTCCGCGACCTCGGTGCAAAAACCTCCCGCCGACCCTGACAATATAAAAAAGATTATATACATTTAATTATGATTTTACTGGATTTTTCGTATATTTGCAAATCGAAGTAATTCAACAATGGCAAATTTGCAAATGTTGTAGTATTATGATAAGCGTTTTCGATATATATAAAGGGATTCCGATAGGAACAATAATTAAAAGAGATCTCAAAAAAAGAGGGATCTCCCAAATTGCCTTATCTCGATCCATTGGCATATCATATAAAACACTAAATCGTATCATAAACAATCACCGCACAATTGAAAACACATACGCAATAAAGATTGAAAAGATTTTGAATTATGAGCCATCTTTTCTCATTAACTTACAGAATTATATAATTCAAAGAGACAAGAATCAGAAATCAATTTTTTTATACGGCACCACTCCTATAATACGCAAATGTGTGTTCTGGGATATTGACATGAATAAACTTGATTGGCGTAAGAACAAAAACTTCATCATTAACCGCGTTTCCCAATACGGCAATACTTCAGAAAAATCTGCCATAAATGAATTTTATGGTCTATAACTCATAATCTATTATGCCATTACATCTAAAAACTGTAACCCCTGCTCTCAAAGAAATTCTTTATGAATTAATGGATTGCAGTTTATTTAAACCATTCAGATTAGTTGGAGGAACCAATCTATGTCTACGCTTTGGATATAGATTATCTTCCGATATAGACCTTTTTACTGATGCTGAATACGAAAGCATTGATTTCAATAAAATTGAAAATTTCCTTCAATCTAAATTTCCGTTTTATGATTGCAACGACAAACAAAAGATTGTGGGCATGGGAAGGGCATACTATATTGGATATGATGAAAATAATATAATCAAATTAGATTTAATGTATGAGAATGATCCTTTTTTAAGACCGGAAGAAACAATCGAGGGAATAAGAATGGCAGATGTTGAAGAAATAGCGATTATGAAACTTGATGCCATTTATACAGGTGGAAGGAAAAAAGACTTTTGGGATCTGCATTATCTTCTATTCGATCTTGGAATGGATTTATATTACTTAATCCAAAGCCATTCTGACCGATTCCCTTATACGCATGACTATGCTGAAATGATTCAGAACTTGCTGAATTTTGACAAAGCCGATAATGAACCCGACCCAATTTGCCTACTTGGAAAATCCTGGGATCTGATCAGAATGGACATTATTGATTCAGTAAGCAAATTACCTCTTCCTTAAATGGTAAGTTAAATTTCTATTCCTTCCCCCGCAGGCGTAGCCGATTGAGTGAAGACACCTCAATAGTACAATCTATCCATATTTCAAGCGTAAATTTTAACTATTCACACGTTTCCATAAGGATGATGTACAACGTACTTATATAATTTGTCTTATTTATTAATTGTGCAAATTTTAAAAAGATTGAATGGCCAATTTATATTTTTATAGTATCTATCATAAATATAAGAATACTGCAGAGGATCAACCCATCTCCATGAATCAACATCATATTTAGTATTTCTATATTTATCAATATCTTTCATCGCTTCTGAAATTCGCAATTTATTTAATTTACACTGATCCGTTTTGCCCTCCATTGTATGAAATGTCATGTATGCTGTATGAAAACCTCTGAAACCTCTCAAGCGTTTTTATCGGAGGAGTTTCGGGGCGTGGAAGAGGAGACCGAAGTTAATGCCTATGTTCCAGTTGCGTGCCGGATAGGAAAGGTAGTTGCCGTAGAGGGAGAGACTGGCGAATGGGAAATTATAGACCGCCGCCAACTCTCCTATGAATTCCGCCTTGCGGAACCAGCCGTCGTAACGCGTATGAGCAGGACCGTCGGCAACGAGATTGCGTATCGGCGAATACACATAGAAATCACCTCTGAGCTGCAACTTGCCTAACGGATTCCATACCGGTATCAGTCCGGCGGCAACGTAGTTGTCTGACCGGAAAGCCTCATTGAAATAGTTCTGTGTGGAGGGTGTCGGGGCGAATGCCGCCGCATGTATCAGCGTGGCGGTGTAGTTCTGCTTAAGTTGCTGAAGCGTGCCCCGCGCGTTACCCATCACTCCGAGTCTTACCTTTTTGCTCAGCGGAAAAAAACGCTTCCAGTAACCTTCCACTGCCGCACGGCAATCGCCGTTATATGACGTGCGCAGCGATCTGTCTCCCTGCGGTGTATAACGCGATGATTCATAGCTAAGTGTGACATCCGCTTTCCATGCATAACCCGCATTGGGATAAAGATTGTCGTTCAACAGATTGCTTTCGACCCCGACACGCGCCACACCAAGCTGATACTGGGTCTTGTCTTTCGAGGTCTGTGAATAATCCGTAACATTTGTCGGGAAATAGGAATCTGACATATATCCGTAACCGAGACTCACATAACCTTTTGTCTTCATACCTATCGCCCATTCATAAGAAGCGCGTATGAAATTTTCTATTTCTGTGATGAAGGTAGGTGTGGAGTTCTCATAAAAGAGCAACTGAGAGTCGTAAAATTTCTGACGGCTCATGACACCCTCTATTCTAACGAAAGAGGGCACGGAACTGCGCATGGTGAATTTGCTGCTGACCATGCCGGCAAGATATGACTGCCCTATCCAGCCGCTGAGATTGAGGTCAAGAGAGTTGAAGCTGAGTGAATGATAGCCCAGGTCGACATAAAGCATACTGTTTGCCGTCGAGGTTATCCAACCCCCTACCCCTACTGACCAGGGACGCTGTAATGTCGCCTCAAGAAGCAGTGTGTTGCGACCGTCTCGCCCCGATTCGAGCTGAGGAAGAAGATTGCGCAATGTGCCGTCGGTAACGGCACGGTAATAAGAATCCTCGACCTTGCCGATACCGATAGGCTTACGCCTGTTGCCTTCGAAAAGATGCTCAAGATAATGTGCCTGCCCTTCGTTAGCACCGGTCACCACCACGGAATCGAATCTCAACGCCGGTGTCCGGGAGGCGAAACGTTCCCTGCGGGCATTGACCTCCGCTACAGACACCCGGGCACTGACCCGACGTTTGATGGAATCCACCATCTCCAGCCCGGTCTTGTATCCGATATCGTAGATAGTACGCGCCTTTGCGAAATCCAGAACACCGAAATCAAGCACCGGCACCTGTATCTTTATGCCGTTTCGGGCAGGAACACTATAGTCATTGTTCTGGATAATCATATCTTCCAGCTGACTATATACGTTGCCTGGTTCCGGCTTCTTATCGGCACCCGACACCGAAACTCCGATTATGAAATCCGGATTGAATGCCGTCTGCATCACATCTACCGGGAAATTGTCGTATATTCCTCCGTCATAAACAAGCACACCATCCATCTTTATGGGCTTGAACACGAACGGGAAACTCATGGACGCTCGCACGGCATCACCTAACGAACCGCCGTGGAGCACGATCTTGCGTTTATGATAGACATCGCTCGTAACACACCGGAACGGGACAAACAGCTTGTTGAAATTACGCTGACACTGCAGAGTATAGGGACCGTAGATTTTCAGAAATTCTATATTCATCGGCAACGGACTGACCAGATTCGACGGCAGGATCTGATTCAGGAATCCGGTCGTGTCTTTAGGATTGATGTTAGCCGTGAGCCAGCGCGGTGTCGGCGACGGCTGCATCAGATAATATTTATGGTCAGGATTGATAACGCCTGTGCTCCAGTATATGAAGTCGGGGGCGGTAAAGAATTTAATCATCTTCTCCGGCGACCATCCGCAGGAATACAGACTGCCGACGATAGCCCCCATGGATGTGCCCGTAACATAATCTATCGGAATATCATTGTCTTCAAGAGCCTTGATCACACCTACATGGGCGATACCCTTGGCTCCACCGCCGCTGAGAACAAGTCCGACACTCTGACGTCCTAAACGAGACTCGCACTTTCTTTGTGCCGTTTCGCATCCGATGCTGTCGGCAGGATTATTCATACCGCTTGAGGCTCCATATGTCAGAACCGACAACAGAAGCGACAATATTACCCTTTTCGCCATACTCTGATGTTAAAATTGTTTAAGAAGCTGTTAAAGTACTTTTATTTATAAACAAATGCCGGCAAGAAATAGTGAACTCGTCTTGACTTATTTTTTCTTAACATCAGCGAGATATTTCCGAGGTGTTTTCGCCACTCCAGGAGCCGGCAACCTTACGGTTGGCGGTGATGAGAGGGGTGAAAACAACCGGAAAGATCCGCTGAGGTTGAGAAAAGAATTAACAATATCATTATTTTAACTTTCGTAAATAAGTCAAGACGAGTTCAGTTTCAGTCTTTTATATAGGAATCCTTAAAACCGAGGAAATAGAGAACTCCGTCAATACCGATCGTAGAAATACTCTGCTGTGCCTCGGCTTTCACTTTAGGCTTGGCGTGGAAGGCAATGCCCAGACCCGCCTCCGAAAGCATCGGAAGGTCGTTGGCTCCGTCTCCTACAGCTATGGTCTGCGCTATGTTTATATTCTCTACCTGCGCCAGCAGTCTGAGCAGTTCTCGCTTACGCTGACCGTCAACGATATCTCCCACATAGTTTCCGGTAAGTCTGCCGTCATCTCCTATCTCAAGTTCGTTGGCATATACATAATCGAACCCGAAACGTTGCTTGAGGTAATTGCCGAAATAAGTAAAACCTCCGGAGAGAATAGCAGTCTTATATCCTGAACGCTTGAGCACCTCCATAAGTCGCTCGACGCCTTCGGTAATCGGCAGATTTTCCGCTATCTCTTTCATCACAGACACATCAAGCCCTTTGAGCAGTCTCACACGCTGTGCGAAACTCTCTTTGAAATCAATCTCTCCACGCATGGCGGATTCCGTGATACGTCTCACTTCCTCGCCGACTCCGGCGCGGTCTGCAAGTTCATCTATCACTTCGGTCTTTATAAGGGTCGAATCCATATCGAAGCAGATGAGCCGACGGCTCCGGCGATACATCGTGTCTTCCTGCATGGAGATATCGAAATTCAGTTCAGACGCAAGACGCATGAAATCACTCTGCATCTTCTCCTTGTCGTTTATATTGCCTCGCACGGAAAACTCGACACAGCCTTTAGCCGCAGGCTGTTCTCTTTCATCAAGAGGCATACGACCTGTGAGACGGGTGATTGTCTCGATATTCAGACCCTGCTCTGCTATAATCCCCGATACGGAAGAGATCTGCCTTGCAGTGATCTTCCTTCCAAGAATGGTCACGATATACCGGTTCTTACCCTGCCGCGAGACCCAGCTGTCGTATTCCTGCTCACTGATGATATTGAATGAGACCTTCACATTCAGGTCATTTGTCTTGAAAAGCAGTTCTTTAAGAATCTCTCCGCTGCGACGGCTGTCGGTCTTGAACAATATGCCCAGCGAAAGGGTATGATGTATGTCTGCCTGACCTATGTCAAGTATATCCGCGTCATAACGCGCCAGAATCCCGGTGAGTTCCGCTGTGATTCCGCTTTTGTCTGGTCCTGAAATATTTATAAGTATAAGTTCTCTCTGATTCGCCATATTCCGAGTAATTTAAATTAGTGCTTTCTGTCATTTCCCCTGATTCCGTCCGATTCAAGCCTGCGTGCCTGCAGAGCCGAATCCTTGTAATCCGATTTTGCCGCCTGCCTGAAATATTTCAACGCACGCGTAAGATCTTTCTTCACTCCGATACCATCGCGCAACATCACCGCAAACTGATAGGCACCCTCTTCCTCACCACGCTCTGCGGCTCGCCAGTAATTCTCGGCGGCTATGCGGTAATCCTGAAGCACTCCCTTCCCCTCGGCAAACTGTCGGGCGATATTTATCATCGCTTTCGAATGCCCGTTGGAGGCAGCTTTACGAAACCAATAAGCCGCTTCTCTGTAATTCTGCGCCGTGCCTATCGCATCTCGATAAAGAGTGCCTATGTCATACTGAGCCTCGGTATTGCCCTCTGCTGCGGCTTTGCCATACCATTCCCAGGCTTTCCGCAAATCTTTTTCAACACCTGCGCCTGTCTGATAACAAATTGCCGCACGACGCATCGCCTCAGCATCGCCAGCTTCGGCTTCTTTGATATAAAACGGGAAGTCTCTTCCACTTATGATTTCAGCCTCCTCCCCCGCATATGCGGCAGTCACGCAGAAGCAGAAAACATATGTAAGAATCCTGAATAATTTTGTCTTCATGATAGAATAACAAAACTGTCTGATGTTTTGTCGAAGAATGCGATTGTTTTGCAGATTGTCACGTAAAGAAAGGACGCACGAATACGCGCGTCCTTTCTTTTTCCTTGCGGTTTTATCTGATTGAGACTCTCGCCATGTTGTCAGGCTTCAGCATCAAGAATGGCGATTTTCTGTTCAATCTGAGCCATATCTTCTTTCAGACGCTTGATCTTGTTTTCCATCTCTCTTACCATCGAGTTGCCTGCAGAGCTCTTGACGTTGAAGAAGCCCATGTTATTCTCTATGGTCTTGAGTTCCGCTTTACGGCTCTCATAGGCACGCAGGAGTTTGTCACGCTCGCGGTCAAGTTTATGACCGCCATCCTTAAGCTCACTCACACGCTCACGGAAATTAGACATCCTTGCCTTGTTCTCACGTGCCTCATACGCTCCGTAAAGAGCATCGCAGACTTCCCGGTATTCCGCATAGACCTTGTCTTTGAGCTTGAATGGCACAAAACCGATTTTCTGCCATTCCCCCTGCAGCTCCTTGACCTGTCCTATAACCTCACGGCGGTCTCCGTCAAGAGGCAGCTCTTTGAGTTTTGCTATCACCGCACGCTTTGCCTCGAGATTCGCGTTCTCCTCGTCACGTTTTGCGGAATTGAGTTTTTTACGTTCATCGAAGAAATAGTTGCACGCTGTCTGGAAACGCTGCCAGATAGCATCACTCTGTTTGCGCGGCACACTTCCTATCTTTTTCCATTCCGCCTGAAGTTTCACGACCTCATTGGCTGCCTTGCGGATGTCGCCGGAATCTTTCAATGCCTCTGCCTTCTCGCAAAGAGCTGTCTTTTTCTCAAGATTCGCATTGAATTCATCTTTTGTCTTCTGGAAATATTCAGTTTTGCCGGCGAAGAAATCATCACACGCCTTGCGGAATCTCGCATAAAGCGCTGTATTGGCTTTTTTCGAGGCAAATCCGTATTCCTTCCATTTTTTCTGAAGTTCGATCACCTTCTCTGTCGCCGCTGTCCAGGCATTGAAAGAATTGAGTGTTGCAAGATCAATTGCCTCTATCTCGTCGCAAAGTCTGGTCTTAGCCTCTTCGTTGGCAAGTTCGGATGCCTTGCGCTGCTCGAAATATTCCTGATGACGCCTGTTGATTACTGTCGAAGCCTCTTTGAACTCCTCCCAGAGGCTCTCTCGCAATTCCTTTGCCACAGGACCGATATTACGCCATTCGTCATGCAGCGACTGCAACGAGCGGAACGCAGCTACAGGATCGCTCTGAGCCTCAAGTCTGCGGGCTTCCTCCACAAGAGCTTTCTTTGCCTCAAGGTTTTTCTTGAAATCAAGATCGCGAAGCTCCTTGTTCATCTTGAGATGGTCGTAATATTGCTCCACTACTGTCTGGAAATTCTTCCAGATCTCGGTTTCAGCAGTAGCCGGAATATCCTTGACTGCCTTGAAATCCTGCTGGAGCTGCTGGAATTCGCTGAATTTCACATTTACGTTATCGATGTCTTCCGCAATTTCACGAATACGGTCGAGGATCGCCTGCTTTTTATTGAGATTCTCCTGACGGCGTGCCTCCTCTGCGGCAAGATAAGCCGCACGTTTCTCTTTGAATTCTGCATACATCGTCTTGAATTCAGATTCTTCCGCATCGGGAACAGAAGAAAAATCACGGGGATCATTACCCGCCTCTACAAAAGCGTTGACCTCCTCCATCGACTCGCGGCTGCGGATATTGAAAAACGCCTGCTTGATGGCTGTCACCTCCCTGTGGGCATCCATACGGTTTTCAGCCAATATCGAGCGCATCGCTTCGTTAAGCTCAGCTTTGCCCATGTTATGATAATTAACCGGAGTCTCTTCTGCCGATTCATTTTCCATGCGGTCTGCCGCCTCGGAAATATCTTCTGCCGGAGAAGTCTCTACTGCACACGTTTCGGAGGGAGTGGGGTTGACCAGTTCTTCTGCGGGAACTGTCTTTTCAAGCTCGTTCATATCAATATTGTTATTGTCTTTGCATTACTGCCGCCGCTCTGCGGCAACAGGCATATTTATCACGACTCTTCACCACCTTGGGAAAGGCAGTGTAAAAATCAACGCCAAATATACGGATTTAATTTAACTTAGCAAAATAAAACCGTATATTTGGCGCATTTTTTTACCGTTTGTCTCCATTCGAGAGCATAATCAATGCTTCATCGAATTTAGAGCTTGAACTCGTCCTGACTTATTTTTTCACTATCTTCATCGAAATGATCCGTATATCCTCTTTTGGACGATCGGCGCGTCCGGTCGGCGCATTCTGGATTTTCTCCACAGTATCCATGCCGCTTATTACCTCGCCGAAAACGGTATATGCACCGTCAAGATGAGGAGTGCCACCAATGTTCTTATAATCGGCACGGATGTTTTCAGGTATCGATTCTTCGGGAACAGCAGCCTCGGTCTCCTTGATGAGTTCCATGCGGAGAGCCTCCTGCGCTTCCTTGTCGCCGGAATTCATCAACTCGCGGATTTTTGAATCATTCTTACGGCAAAGCTCGCGGAAATATGCCTGACGCTTGTCCATGGTCTGACGATAAGCCATACCGTCGATATGATGGTCATCATATTTGCGTCCGGTCACTATATAGAACTGCGAGCCGCTGCTCTTGCGCTCTGGATTCATGTCGTCTCCGGTGCGTGCGGCAGCCAACGCCCCGTATTTGTGATAATGTTTCGGATACAGTATCTCTGCATCTATCTGATAATCGGGACCGCCGGTGCCGAGCATAGCTGTGGAATCGGCATTCACGGAGCCGGGATCGCCGGTCTGCACCATAAAGTCTTTTATCACTCTGTGGAAAAGAACGCCATTGTAATAGCCGTCTTTTACCAGTTTCAGAAAATTGTCACGATGCCTGGGGGTGTCATCATAAAGTTTAACCTTGATGTCACCCACTGAGGTTTTTATATCAACCACCGGACCTGCGGGGAGTTCCGCAGGTTTCTGAGCTGTAGCTGTTGCCATAGCCATAAACATTAACAATGTATAAATTATCTTTTTCATGCTTATATAACAATTTTTCCGGCAAAAGTTTATGGGAAATCCAGACTTCAGAGAGCCCCTTCCGAATAAATTCTTTTGTATATGCGGCGAAAATTGTCATCGCTTGCTTTAAGTTCTTCTGCCCTTTCCTTATAGTCGGCACCCCAGAGAGCCTCAAGCAACGAACCGATATACCTGCGGTCTCGGTCTTTCTCTATGGCACCCTCCACCAACGGTGCTATCCACCTGTCAAAACGCTCTCGGTCCACGGCGGCAAGATACCTGGCGGTGCTGCACAGGAACTGACCGGTTGTGTCTGCATTGCGCAGTTTCATAACCATGTCGCCCATCTGAAGAGATTCAGATTCGGCATTGTCTACGATATATTCATATATCTGCATACCCTCTTCTTCGGGGGTGTTGATCATATCTTCCGAACTCATTTATTTATGTGTTGTATTCATTGATATGGCAAATTTACGAATTTTTTTTGTAAATTTGCCACATGAATGATTTTATAATTGTCATTGGTCGCCAATATGGCGCCGGAGGAAGGAGACTTGGCAAGAAACTTGCCGAAGTGCTTGATGTGCCTTATTATGACAAGGAACTTCTTTCCGAAGCGGCAGACTCTCTCGGTTTTTCAAAAGAGCTTTTCCAAAAAGCGGACGAGAGGAAACCTTCTGTATTAAGATCATTCCTTTCATTCAATTACGGTTCGACTTCTGCAGCATTCAGTTCGTACACACTTTCCGATGACAATCTATATTGCGCCCAATGCAAGGTAATCAGATCCATCTGTGAAAAAGGTTCCTGCGTGATAGTAGGCCGCACGGCAGACTATGTGATGCGAGAACATCCCGGAATGCTAAGCGTCTTTATCCATGCTCCTGAGGAACTCCGCGCCAGAGCGGTGGTGGAAAGAGGCGAGGCGGTGTCTGACGATGAAGCATTGGAAAAACTGCGCAAATGTGACCGCGAACGTGAAAGCTATTACAACTATTTCACTAACCGCCACTGGGGCAAAGCCGACAATTACGATCTGACTTTCAATTCAGCACGACTCCCGCTTGATTCTATTCTTCCCATAATTCTCAAAGCCGTCAGACGAGATTGACAAGAAAACCTCTGTTAAAAAAAACGCCCTGCTAATAAACCTTTCCACTTTTTAATTCCTTTTAATATCAAAACTGAAGTCTTCATTGATTTCAGATTCCAGGGACTGTATAATTTCAAAAACTATATATTATGAGGAAAATTATATACGCATTGGTTTATCTCATAGCACTTGTAGCAGGTGTATGCCTTCTTGTCTTTAACCATCAGGCAATGGAGGAGACGCGCCCCGTATTGCGTTATGTCATCATGGGAGCCGGAGTTGCATTTGTGATCCCGGGCATATGCTTCCTTATCGCTTCTCTGCGTCCGCGCCGCGATTCGAACGGAGTCGTTGTAAGTCGTCCGTGGTTCTCTACCATCATGGGGGTTATAGCACTGGTGTGGGGCATTCTTCTTTTGTGCATGCCATCGGGATTTCTTGGTAATCTCAACATCTCGTTAGGCGTTTCACTGATTATTGTATCATTGGCACAGATTGTATGGATCGTGAAGGGACGACGCATCAACGGCGCGCCTGTCTGGCTCTATATCATCCCGATTCTCACAGTTGCTGCAGGAGTTTGGATTATTTTTATGGAGACTGACTTCCAGAATCCAGGCAGAGAACACTCGTTAGGAAGCATTGTGGCTGGAGCTGCTTTCATTATATTGGCGATAAACGGATTCGCGAGTCTGCCACGCCGCAAGAAAACCGTCTCAGACATAGAGAAAGAAACACGCCGACTCGCCAAGGAACAGAAAAAAGCCGTCAAAGAGGAAGCGCGCGAAGCAAAACAGAGACTGGAACAGGCAAAAGCCAACAGCGAGGCAGCACTCCGGAATGAAGAAGCGGCTCGAAAAGCAGTCGAAGAAACTCAGCAGAAAGAAGCCAGGGCTTCATCTCCTGTTGCTGAATCTGAAAACTCCGGAGAGAAAGAAGAGAAAAAAACAATTGAGGAAACAAAATAAGATATATAAGACTCCGTTATAGAATAAGACAGAAATGAGGTCTGTCGCCGGGCATCCGTTTACCGGATGTCAGGAGGAAAGTCCGGGCAACACAGAGCATCGCGTTTCCTAACGGGAAGCCGGCGGCGACGTCGGGGCGACATGTGACAGAAAACAACCGCCGCCTGTTGCGGCAAGGGTGAAAAGGTGGGGTAAGAGCCCACCGGCTCCGTTGGCGACAGCGGAGGCCGCACATCCCGCGAGTTGCAAGGCCAAATATACCGGCAGCTAAGGATTGCTCGTCCATTGCCGGGGGGTAGGCTGCTGAAGCCGTCGGGAAACCGGCCGGCTTAGATAAATGACAGACACCGGCACTTCGTGTGCAGGCACATAACCCGGCTTATATCATCTCTGTCAATCCTTTCGAATGGAGTCTTCGGCACTCGGTTACCGTAGACTCCATTTCCGTTTGTAAGCATATGATAATGGGAAGCACAATAATTTAAGAAAGAATGGGCATAATCGACAAGACAAAAGATTTCATCGCCACTGCATATACGAAGGTAAAAGGTGCCGTCGACTACTGCATGACAGGCGTCTGGAACGATCCCAGGCAAACAATAAAGATAAGAATCATCCGCACCTTGAATCTTGCCGTAAATTCCTTTATGGATCGTAACCTGCAGAACCGCTCCATGGCTCTGACATATTCGACTGTACTGGCGATTGTGCCGGCAATAGCGCTGTTTGTAGCCATAGGACGCGGATTCGGACTGCAAGACTATCTGCAGAATGAACTTTACAATATGTTGCCATCGCAGCAGAAAGCAGTCTCGACAGCTTTGTCGTTTGTAGACTCTTATCTGAATCAGGCTTCACAAGGAATGTTTGTCGGAATTGGGATTGTATTCCTTCTTTGGACAGTGATTTCGCTTTTGTCACACATAGAGACTGCGTTCAACACAATCTGGGACATAAAACGCGAACGTTCACTTTATCAGAAAATCACGGACTACATTGCAATTTGTCTTATTATTCCGGTTCTTATGATATGTTCTTCCGGAGTCTCCATATTCATGTCCACCACAATTCAGGACAAACTCAACCTCCCGTTTCTGACCCCTTTTGTAAACATAGCTCTTGAGGCAACTCCTCTTATACTCTGCTGGGTTGCATTCTCACTGTCTTTCATGCTGATTCCCAACACGAAAGTCAATTTCAAATATGCCACGATATCGGGAGCAATATGTGCAATAGCATTCACTATCCTCCAGCTTCTATTTGTAAACGGTCAGATATACGTGTCGAAATACAATGCAATTTACGGCTCGTTTGCATTTCTTCCTCTTTTCATGATATGGCTTCAGCTTTCATGGCTGCTCTTGCTCTGCGGATGCATGCTTACATACTCTCTGCAGAATGTTTTCACTTTCAATTTCAACGGCAACGCAGAGAATCTTTCTCTTGACGGGTGGCACTCCGTAGCCCTGATTGTAATGACGGTTGTGGCGCAAAGGTTTATTGAGCGCCGAAAACCCATTTCACATACAGACATTGCCAATTCATACAATCTGCCCATAAGAATCGTTTCAAGAATAACAGAAAAACTTCATGCCGCCGGACTGCTGTATTCAGTTAAGATCAAAGAGGGTGAGTTCGGTGAGTCGCCGGCTGTCGAGCTGCAGGATTTCACTGTCGCGGACTTCCTTAGAGCATATAATTCCGAAGGTCAGCAGGACTTTATCCCCGACATCCGCAAACTTTATTCACGTCTGTTTGCAATCATTCTCCCTCTGCGCGAAAAATGTTATGAAGAATACTCGACTGTGCTGGTCAGAGACCTGCCGATACCGTCTCCCGAACTTATAAAACAAACCCTTATGAAAATCAGATAAGTAGCTAAGAAAAACCAAGGAATGGTGTTCAGCCATATCATTTATAGATACAGATTGAACGGGAGACAGCGAAACTGCTGTCTCCCGTTCAATCTGTATCTATAAATGTCGTACTGTTATTTCTTTTCTTTGGCTACAGCTGACTTTCCGGCTGCTGCTTTTTTGACTGCTGCTTTATTGGCAGCAGTCTTTTTGGCGGGGGCTTTCTTCGCCGGTTTCTCTTCCACCTCAATCAGATTCTCTTCACGATTCTCCATATCTGTGCGCAGAGAGGTCACTTCTTTCTTCAGCGATGTGATCTCGTCCGCCTGGTTACGGATAGTGAGCAGAAGGGAATTAAGCTCTTCATTATCTATAGATTCAGGATATTGCTCTTCTACACGAACAAGGAAGTCGGCAAGCACATTCATATAATTGGTAAATGCGGCAAACGGCGAGTCATATGGACTGAAGGCGGCATGAGATGCGCCATCCGCCATATTCTTAGTGCTCATGTAATAGAAATGGTCACTGCTCTGCAGATATTCCCAATCCTGTTTAAGACGACGATCCTGGCAAAGACTAACCCTCTCGGCTACGGCATAAAGCTTGCGCAATGCCTCTCTCTGCAATTCGTTACCTTTCCATGCCGAAACATCGCGAGCCTCGTCAATACCGGAAATAGGATAAGGAATAGAAAGCTCGTCTACCGGCTTAAGCTTCGCCACAGCCTCCGAAGGTGTGGTGAACTGTATTCCTTTCTCCTTGCCGAACATCGGAAGTGCCTTCATGAACTCGAAGATACCGGTGCCGGCAGGAAGAAACGAACCGAATGTATCCATGCTCATCAACAGGTTCACCACCTGCTCCTCTTCCGGAAGAGACGCTATCCAGTTGACATACTTGTCGGCGGTCAACGGATACTCATCCCATTCCGGATTGTTGAAGTTCATAGAGATATCATCTGCAAGTTTATCGTTGGTAAGAAGTAGCTTGAGATCAGGCGCCGTGCATGCACGGTACACATAATTCGGAGATTTCCAGCCAAGAATATGCTTGGCGCCATCGGTCAGTGTTGTCTTGAAACCCATTGACGCAACCATCATGGCAATCTCGTCATCATAGATAAGTTCAGTGTTGGCGAACACCTTGGGTTTCTGTCCGAAAAGACGATATATAAGGTCGTCATGAGCCTTTACCTCACGCATGAATTCCTCCGGATCCTCAAGAGAAGCGAGCGAATGCGAATACGTGCCCGACAAAAATTCGACACATCCGGTTTCAGAAAGCTGTCGAAGTTTATCGATATATTCAGGCACATACATCTGTAATTGCTCGATTGCTGTGCCAGATATGCTTATCGCAAACTTAAACTCCCTGTTGCTTTGTTGAATCATGTCAAGCAGAGTGTCTGCCATAGGTATATATGAATTCTGCGCGACACGGGTGATAATCTCGTCATCGGCAAAATCATCGTAATAATAATGGTCGTTGCCAATATCGAAAAATCTATAACGTTTCAGACGATATGGCTGATGTATCTTGAAATAGAAGCAAACTGACTTCATCTTTTTTATTTTTATTGGTAAATTCTTTGATGTTGACTATCTCCGCGAAGCTATAACCTGATTGTAAATATCAATAACTTTCTTACCCGCTTTTTCCCATGTGATCTGATGTATCTCCTCGATACCTTTGTCACGCAGTTCGCTGTGTAGCGCAGGGTAGGATACCAGCGCATGCATCGCGTCTGCCATAGCATCGATATCCCAGTAATCCATCTTGATCACATTGTCGAGAATCTCGGCGCAGCCGCTCTGCTTGGAAATTATGGATGGCACCCCCATTTCCATCGCCTCAAGCGGCGATATACCGAACGGCTCGGACACCGAAGGCATCACATAGACATCGGAATCGCGAAACATCTGATATACATCCTTTCCGCGCAGGAATCCGGTAAAATGGAATCTGTCTGCTATATTCCTCTTGGCGGCAAGACGGATCATTGCCGCTTCCATGTCGCCTCCGCCTGCCATCACAAACCGCACCTTCTTGTTTTTCTGAAGCACCTTGGCGGCGGCCTCCACGAAATATTCAGGTCCTTTCTGCATCGTGATGCGACCGAGGAAAGTAATCACCTTGTCTTTACCTTCACGGCGTTTCAGATTAAGAAGTTCATCGCTGAGCGGGATGACCGCGTTGTGGACAGTAGTGACTTTCGCCGGATCAATGCCATATTTGTCTATAACCGTTCTGCGGGTCAGATCCGAAACCGTTATGATATGGTCGGCGTTATTCATGCCGTCTTTCTCTATTCCGAACACCGTAGGATTCGGCTTCCCTCTGGAACGGTCGAATTCCGATGCATGCACATGTATCACCAGAGGTTTGCCGGTAACGTTTTTGGCATGTATTCCCGCCGGATAAGTGAGCCAGTCATGAGAATGAATCACATCGCAGGGGACCGTGCGCGCAATCACTCCGGCAACTATCGAATAATTGTTGATCTCTTCGAGGATATTGTCAGGATAGCGGCCTGAGAACTCGATGCAACCGAGATCATTGAGACGCATATAATTGAAATCGGCATAAATATGGTCTCGCAGATCAAAATACATCTGGGGATACATAACATTGCCTATGCGCCCCTGAACATAGTCCCAGTTCACATCACGCCAGGCGACGGGGGTGTTGCACGCTCCTATTATATTGGCGAAACCTTTCTCTTCATCGCCCCAGGGCTTGGGAATAACGAAGGAAATCTCCATATCGCCGTTGGCATGCATGCCCTTTGTCAGACCATAGCTTGCTGTTCCCAATCCTCCAAGGATATGGGGTGGAAACTCCCATCCAAACATTAATGCTTTCATCTGTTATTCACTTTGAGCGGTTAGAAGTTTTGTCATTTGTTTCACGGTCTTTATCGTTCGCAGAATCTCACCCACGTTTTTTGCCGTGCTCACGGCTCCGCGACCCGTATAGGGAGGATTGCCGTCATACATCTCCGAAAGAGAACCGATGCAGCCTTCGGTCATTTCATCCTCATATCCAATAAGCATTCTTTCGATAAATGAAAGACCCGACAGTCCGAAAACCTTGAAATAGGCATCTGCATAGAATCCGAAAAGCCATGGACGCGCCGGACCGAGATGAACCGCATATTCACGCTCTGTCGGATTGCCTACATATGTGGGATTATAGGCGAAGCTTTGGGGACTCAGCGAGCGCAATCCTTTTGGGGTTAGCAACTCGCGCGTGCACAGGTCAAGAACTCCTTTGCGCTGGCGGCGGTCAAGCGGCGAATATTCCAGACCGATTGCTATCGCGAGATTCGGACGCACTTCGAGGTCGGTGTAACTGCCGTTGACATAATCATACAGATAACCGTAATCGTTCAGGAATGTATCCAGAAACGAAAGTTTTATTTTTTCCGCAAGCGACGCAAGCGACGCCACATAAGCCTCTTCTCCCTTTTCGTTTTCATACAGGGAAATCAGGAATTTCACTGCATTATACCAGAGTGCGTTAAATTCAAGTATATATCCTGTACGTGGAATTATCGGCTGACCGTTGATCGATGCTGAAAGCCATGTCACAGGCGTGTTCTGCCCGTTTGATGACACAAGTCCGTTATGGTTGAGCTTAAGGTTGCGGATTTTCTCACCCCTGATATCCTCTACAAGACGACGCACCGATGCTCCATAACGCTTGCGACATTCATTCGAATCCGTGTGACGACGAAATTGCTGTATCGCCCATATGGTCCACAACGGTATGTCGGGAAGATCGATCTCACCTATTGTCGGATCTTTCTCACCCTTGTCTATGAACCGGAACAATGCGCTGAGGAATGTGTCAAGTATCTCGAAATAATCTTCTTCATGGTTTATGGCGAGAGTGCAGCCGGGAAGAGAGATCAACTCATCACGGGCACGGACATTATACCAGGGATAGCCTGCCATGATATATGTGCCGCTGTCTTTTTTGAGATAAAACTGTTTGGCTGAATTTTTAAGACAATTGAAGAAGCTTGTGCGGCATGTGCGCGTTGTCAGTTCTCCGTCATATGTCTTCTCGAATTTCTTGGGGTCACATTCATACGTAGACGCAGAGAAAATAATCGATTCCCCCTTCTTTATAGGCAATTCGAAATATCCGGGCACCCAGAGATCCTCCTTATAGGGAATCCCCCTGACTTTATCTTTTGTATATTCTATTCCTTTATACCAGTGCCCCTCGTTGATCCACTCGACAGGCTTGCTGAACTGCATGAACAATTCAGGATAACCGCTGTAAAGACACGTTGAGACTCCGTTGTGTGTCAGTCTGACATCCTTGTTGATCGCATCGTTTTCAACACAAAGATCATTCGCATTGCGGAAAGCAAGCATCGGGCGGAAACGCAACGTCGTTGGCGAATGAGCCTCCACGAGGGTATATTTTATGAGTATGCGGTTCTCATGCGAGATAAACACTTTCTCTTTTGTCAGCACAACACCTCCCACGCGGAATGTCATTACAGGGACATTCTCGCAATTGAACTCGCGGATGTATTTGTGACCGTTGGGACTGAAAACATTGTCACCATACTGATGTAGCCCAAGATTGAAGGAGGCTCCGTGCTGGATTACCGACTCATCGAGAGATGACAACAGCACATGCGCCTTGTCGTCCATCTCCGGAATCGGTATCACGAGAAGACCATGCTGCTTGCGCGTGTTGCAACCTACGATGGTCGTGCAGTGATAAGCCCCCGACTTATTGGTGCGTAGCATCTCCTTGGGAAGACTCTGCTCCAGATTGATCATCAGGTTCTTGTCAAACTTAAGATAGCTCATGACATAAATTGATTATGCGGGTTATAATTTTCACTCCAGTTATTTTACACTATAGTTATCATCGAAGCCGAGGAGGGTAATGCCAGGGTGATAAAAAAAACAATATCGTATAAAAACATTTGTACCGTTATTCCACAAAGTTACTTCATACTTTCAACAATTGCAAGCAACGTTTGTATGTTTAATAATATAATTTCACAACGTACAACATTTTTTACACATTTCGCTTAATTTTCACCACCCACGCAATTCTTATTATAAAAATCAGAGACACAGCGCGTAGTGACGCGCTGTGTCTCTGATTTTTTTAAACCTTTGATCCCCGGGTCAGAAATATCCGGGAATTTGGAAGATGTCTTATCCGAGAACCGCCTTGTAGCAGTATTCATATACATATGGCACAAGTCCCGCAAATATAATACCTGCAACGCAGATCCACAATGCAAGCTTCTCACCGATTGCGCTCTTGAAGCTTTCGACTTTAGCCTCGCCGGGCTTTATCCAGATTGCCTTTACAACCAACAGATAATAATAAAGCGAGATGATTGTGTTGATCAACGCTATCAGGACGAGCATATAAAGAGCCATCGAGCCTGTCGAGGTTACAGCTGTGAAGATAAGTATCTTGCTGAAGAACCCTGCGAAAGGAGGAATACCGGCAAGTGAGAACATAGCCAGTGTCATCGCGAACGAAAGCCAGGGGTTCGTCTTGTGCAGTCCGTCATAATCATCCATTGAGAGCTTGCCTGTATTGTTCTCGATGCTTGAGATTACGGCAAACGCGCCAAGGTTGCTGACAATATACACCAGAATATAGAACATCATGGATGCAAGACCGATCCCTCCTGCCATTACGCCGAGCATGATGTATCCAGCCTGAGAGATTGATGAGAACGCCATAAAGCGCTTCATGTTCTTCTGACGGATCGCGAACAGGTTACCAACGGTTATTGTGACAATGATGACACCATACATCATCCATTCCCACATGTGTTCGAAAAGCTGACCGAACGCATGAACGAAAATAACGAAGAACGCGAAAGCTGCCGCACCTTTTGAAATTACCGAGAGATAACTTGTGATGGCTGTCGGCGCGCCCTGATAAACATCGGCTGTCCAGAGATGGAAGGGAACAAGCGAAAGCTTGAAACCGATACCTGCTATCATGAAGGCGATTGCCGCTATCAGAAGTCCGCTGTATTCTCCCGCAATCACATTGTTCCGAATATCATCGAAATAAAGTGAACCGCCTGAGAATGCATAGACAAACGACAGACCCATCAATAGAATTGCTGATGAGAACACTGCTGTCAGAATGTATTTTGCAGCTGCCTCATGGCTCTCGTAATGCTTCTTATTGAAAGCTACGAGTGCCGCGAGCGGAAGTGACGCCGACTCAAGTCCGATTATGAAGAGAAGGAAATGACGGGCGGAAATCATAAGATACATTCCGAAGAGCGTAACGAGCAGAAGTTCATAGAACTCACCCTTGCGGATTGCCACCTCGTCACTCTCTACCCACTTTGCAGACTGCAGGAAAACGATAAACACTCCGACATTCAGAATCGCTTTCATGGCTTTGCATGCTGTGTCGTTGACATACATGCCGCCGAACACCTCCATATCGCACGACGGTATGATCCATATGGCTACGGTTGCCAGACCGAACAGCACTGTCGTCAAGGGCGTGAGGATGCGCTTTGCGCCATCTCCCGAAAATGTGTCGAAAAGAAACACTACCAGGAAAAGACCCAGAATTATTAGTTCGGGCAACATTGCCCCAAATTGTGAATAATCCATTTTTATTGTTGTGCTTTACTCTGTTTCTAAAAGTTTTGCATATTCACTTTGTCAAAGCGCGTTCTGAAGCGCATTGATTATCGGAGCAAAACTATGTTGGATTGTCTCGTTTATCCAGTTGGGGAAGAAACCTATTCCCGCCAGACACACTATGAGTGTCACGGTCGACAGTCGTTCCCACCAGCTGGCGTCAGAAAGCTTGAGATGATGCTCGTCGTGCACGGGACCGAGAACAAGCTTGCCGACTACCCTGAGGATATAGACTGCTGTTATGACGATCGACGTTGTAGCGGCGATTACGAAAATACGGTGGAACATGTCATCGTTTTCGAACGCACCGAAGAAAATCGTCATCTCGGCTACGAAACCAGACATACCCGGCAGACCGAGTGATGCGAAACCGGCGATCATATAGCAGACTCCCAGATATGGCATGATTTTCATAAGACCTCCCATCTCGCGTATGTCGCGTGTGTGTGTCCTTCCGTAAATCATACCGATAAGGGCAAAGAAAAGTGCCGTCATCAGACCGTGTGAAAGCATCTGAAGTATACCTCCGGTCATTGCGGTGGTGTTAAGCATAAGGATTGCGAAAAGCACCATACCGCAGTGTGACACTGACGAATATGCATTGATATATTTGAGGTCTGTCTGAACGCATGCGGAGAAAGCTCCATACACTACGCTGATACCCGTAAGGATGATGAAGATCCACGCAAGTTCCTGCGCTGCCTGGGGACAAAGGAATATGGCAATGCGGAAACAGCCGTAACCACCGAGCTTCATAAGCACGCCGGCATGAAGCATCGACACTGCTGTCGGCGCGCAGGCGTGACCGTCGGGACTCCAGGTGTGGAAGGGGAACATAGCGCCAAGCACACCGAAACCTACGAATGTGAAACAGAAGAGGAGACGCTGCCAGCTCGGATCAATTGCCGAGTTATGTGAGATCTCAAGTATATTCCATGTAAGCTCGCCTCCTTCTGGCGCACTGTGCCAGAAAATACCGAGAAGACCGAGCATAAGGAATGCGGAGCCTCCCATGAGCATGAGCGTAAGCTTCATAGCCGAATATTCCTTGCGTCCCGTTCCCCACACTCCGATAAGGAGATACATCGGTATAAGAGCGACCTCATAGAACATGAACATCGTGAACATGTCGATAGAGATAAAGAAGCCGAACACACCGGTTGAAAGAAGACAGAACCAGAGGAAGAAGTTCATGGGCAGCGGATCGATTTTCCACGATGCGAATGTGCCCGCGAAAACGATTATTGCCGAAAGAAGAAGCATCAATACGGAGATGCCGTCGACACCTACCGCAAGATGGATATTGAGCGGTGCATACCACATCCAGCTGCCAGTATAGAGCATCTCGGATGTGTCGCCGCCTGCGCGTAAGGCGAGGAAGTCCACGACAAGCCATATGGCCATTGCCAGCAGCACTGTCGATCCTGCGACCATCACCGTGCGGATTGCCTTCATATTGCTATTGCCGCAACATGCCAATCCTGCCATCATGATGACCGGGACTATTACAAACCAGATTAAGATATTTCCAAACATGATTTAATTGATATTTGCAATGCGATATGAAGTTAATTATAATAAACAGATCCACGTGATGACCGCCAGAAGCACTGCGCCGAAGAAATACCAGAGCACGTAAGTCTGAACGCTTCCGTTCTGCATTCCTTTGATTCTGACAGAGAAGAACTGGGTCATCGCTGCGAGGGCATCCATAGTGCCGTCAATGATGTGACGGTCGAACCATGCTATAGCCTTGCAGATGCCGTTGAATATGATCTTATGGGTCACGAACATGTAGATCTCATCCCAATAGAAACGGCGGTTGGCAGCAGTCCAGAGTCCGGGAAGAGCAGCTTTCATGCGTGCGGGCTTGTCGTTCTTCTTCAGATACAGCCAGCCTGCGAATGCAATTGCTATCAGAGCCACAACGATACTTGTGACAGCAACCTGCATTTCAATGTGAATATGATATGGCTCGCGGTTCCATGTAACAAATTCGCCGAAAGGAATAAAACCTGAGAATATGCTTACAATAGCGAGGAATATCAACGGAAGTGACATCTGCCATGGAGCATCATGAGGACGATGTTCCTTGTAATGGGGATTCTCCTCCCACCAGAACACGCGGAAATACATGCGGAACATGTAGAATGCGGTCAGACCGGCAACCATTGTCATCCATGCTCCCCATATCCAGTTGTTGGCATACATTGCCGACAACATCTCGTCTTTCGACCAGAATCCGGAGAGCGGGAAAATACCTGCGATAGCAAGACATCCGATGAGGAATGTCCAGTGAGTGATCGGCATATATTTGCGCATGCCGCCCATCTCGGTGTAATTGTTCGAATGCACGGCATGTATGAGGGCACCGGCTCCGAGGAAAAGAAGAGCCTTGAACATCGCATGAGTGAAGAGATGGAACATCGATGCCATGTAGCCGAGACCATCATGGAGCTCAGGTCTTGCGACACCGAGTGAAACCATCATGAATGCGATCTGAGATATTGTGGAGAACGCGAGAATACGCTTGATGTCAATCTGGCAACATGCAACGACCGCCGCGTAGAATGCTGTTATCGCACCTACTACAGTGATGAATGTCAACGAGTCGGGAACGATAAGATAAAGCGGGAAGAAACGCGCTACAAGATAAACACCCGCCACGACCATGGTCGCTGCGTGAATAAGCGCAGACACAGGTGTCGGACCTTCCATTGCATCGGGAAGCCAGATATGCAAAGGCATCATTGCCGACTTACCCATACCTCCCACGAAAATGAGAATCATCGCCCAGGTAAGCACGGAACCGCCGAGGAATGTAGCACCTATGGTTGAAGCGAGCACATTCGAGGACTCTGAATTGAGCATGAGGAAGTTGAACGCCGATGCGCCGCCAAGAGGTCCGTCTGCCGGAGTCTGGGCAACAAAATATGAAAGAACCAGTATACCGATCAACATGAAGAGGTCGGCAAAACGGGTAACGATAAACGCTTTCTTCGATGCCGAGACAGCTGACGGAAGTTTGTAGAAGAATCCTATGAGAAGGTAGGAAGACACACCCACAAGCTCCCAGAAAATGTACATCTGGAAAATGTTGGTTGCGACTACAAGTCCGAGCATTGAGAATGTGAAGAGCGAAAGGAATGCGTAATAACGCTGGAATCCCGGCTCATGCTCCATATATCCCCAGCTGTAGAGGTGAACCATAAACGAAATTGTGGTGATGACAATGAGCATCATGGCACTGATAGGATCCAGAAGGAAACCTATGTTCACGACCATGCGTTCTGTAAACGCAAGCCATGTCACATCAAAAAGCTGAACCTGCTGGCGGATACCATCGGCTATAAATTCAGGATTTCCGCTGAAGAAATACGTGAACGCCACAGTATAAGCCATTGCAAGCAACGCGCCGTTGCCGCAGATACCTAAAACACCTGCAAGCTTGCGCGACATCTTGACACCGCCTATTCCCAAGATAAGGAACATTGTGAACGGCAGAGCCAGAATCAAAATTGGAAGTGTAATGTCCATATCTTAGTATTTCATTTTTTTAACACTGTTGATATCCGTGTTACCCACGGCACGATAGATATTCACGATAATCGCGATGGCGATGGCTGTTTCAGCTGCGGCGATGGCGATGGCGAAGAGAGTGAAAACCATTCCTTCCATGGAACCCGGGAAAAGAAAACGGTTGAAAACCACAAAATTCAAATCAGCCGAATTGAGCATCAGCTCCAATGAAATCAGCAGCGCGATCATATTCTTGCGGGTCACGAACCCGTAGACGCCGGCGGCAAACATAATGACGCTCGGCACAAGATACCATAACATGCTTAAATCCATATCTGTCTATCTTTTACGGGCAACTACAACGCCGCCGATGATACATGCAAGTAATAAAACACTGACAGCCTCAAATGGCAGGAGATACTGGAATCGGGATGTACCTGTGAAAGCTACGCCGATGTCATGCATCGTAATCCGGTTTCCCGAGTTTATCGCCTCGATAAGCGACACTCCGTTGAGTAGAGGCATGTAGAAGAGAGCAAGCAGCAGAAGAACACATCCGGCTACGGAGATAGATATTCCGAGTGCACGGCGATGTGACTCAAGAGGGGCAGACATGTCGCCCGGTTTGCGGGTCAGAAGAATCGCAAACACGAACAGCACCATTATACCCCCCGCGTAGACTGCGATCTGCACGGCACCGAGAAACTCGTAGCCGAGCTGGAAATATATCACCGATGTGCTGATAAGCACAAACAGTAGATACGTGGCAGCACGGAGTATTCTGCGCGACGTGACAGCCATAACCGAAAATACGGTCATGCATATGGCCACCACGAAATACAAAATTATATTTGCTACTGAATCCATTTATTGTGAAATTTTTAATTCTATGGTTATTGTCGTTGTCCGGCTGCTATTTCTCAGCTGCGGGTGCATCTGCCGTTACAGGCGCCGGTTTTGGTGCGGGTACCGGATCCGCCGGCTCCGGACGATAGTTCAGCTGTTTGACAAGAGCCTCGCGTGTGAATACAGCCTGCTCGAAATCATTGGAAAATTCCAATGCGTCCTGAGGACATGTGGTGACACAGAGCATGCAGAATGTGCAACTGCCCAGATCATACGTATACTTGTCGAGTTTACGCTTCTTCTTGCCATCGGGAAGCTCTACCATCTTTGTGGTCAGACTGATTGTTCCGTTAGGACAATTCATCTGGCAGATTCCGCAGGCGATACAGCGGTGACGCCCCTCGGCATCATATTTCAAGGTAAGTTCAGCCCGGAAACGCTCTGAAATATGCAATGTCTTCCTGTTTTCCGGATACTGCTCCGTGATTTTGGGTGTCACAAATTCTTTGCCAGTAACTCCCATTCCCACAAGCAGACTCTTTACCCCCTGCCCCACTGACGAGAAATATTCTTTTATACTGCCCATGTAGCTTTTTAGGTTGGTTCTTTTTATGAGTTTAATTAATATCGTATTCTGAATCGGTTATCTTTCCACCTGACCTCCAAGAATGTCGAGAAGTTCGGTGGTGATGCTCTGCTGACGAAGCTTGTTGTATTCAAGCTGAAGCTCGTCGAAGAGTTTTTTTGCATTGTCGTTCGCGCTCTGCATCGCCATTACACGCGCTGCCTGCTCGGAAGCGCGGTTCTGAACGGTGATTTCCTGCATCGTCGACATCACAAACATAGGCAACACCTCATTGAAGATGCTGTTTGCATCAGGCTCGAAAATATAGAGTCTGTTGTCTTCTTCTCCTTCCGCACCGGATGTGAGCATCTTCTCGGTCACAGGGAAAAGCTGCTCTGTGGTCAGAGTCTGACGGCTCATGGATCGGAAATTCATATAGACAGTCTCCACTATATCAAGCTCGCCTGCAAGGAATGCGTCGCGGAGCTTTTTTGTAAACCCGGTCACGACTTCGCCCGGCATCTTTGAATCCACGCTTTCGAAAACCTTCACTTCCAAAAGATCGTCTTCAAGATGACGGACAGCCTTGGACATCTTCTTGCCTACGGGATACAACTCAACATGGAGTTCTCTGCCATATTCCTGCCTGAGACGGTCAATCTCAATCAGAAGACCTTTGAAAATGTTGATGTTGTATGCACCGCACAGACCGTCGTCCGATCCATACACCACTATTCCGGCACGCTTCACATCTCTTGTCTCGATAAGAGGCGAATTGAAATTCTCTCCGGTCGACAATATATGTCCCATGATTGATTTTATCTGGTCTTTAAAGGGCTTCAGACGGCGTAGACTCTGCTCCTCCTTATGCACTTTCGCAGACGAGATCATCTTCATGGCGCCGGTGATCTTTTCACTTGACGCTACGGAACCGATGCGTATTTTTAATTCCTTAAGGGTTGCCATTAAATGATTGTTATAAGGTTAGAGGATTATTTTACCGCACTTAAAGAATCGGCAACCTCTTTCGCACATCTTGTGAGCTTTTCGGAGACCTCATCTGTAAGCTTGCCCTGACGAAGTTCGTCAAGCACCTCTTTCTGATATTTCATCTGAAGCATCTGGAGAAGCTGCTCCTGGAATATTCCCACTTTCTCGATAGGCACATTCTCAAGAAGCCCGTTTACACCACAGAAAATTACGGCAATCTCGTTCTCTACACGCCATGGATGATACTGAGGCTGTATAAGAAGCTGCTGGTTCTTACGGCCTGTATCGATGACCTTGGCTGTAACAGGATCCACATCGCCGCCGAATTTTGTGAACGATTCAAGCTCGCGATACTGTGCCTGCGCGATCTTCAGTGTACCTGCCACTTTCTTCATCGCCTTGACCTGTGCGTTACCACCCACACGAGACACTGAAATACCCACGTTGATCGCCGGGCGGATACCCTGATTGAACAACGCGGTCTCAAGGAATATCTGACCATCGGTGATTGAAATCACATTGGTAGGAATATATGCAGACACATCACCTGCCTGAGTCTCGATGATAGGAAGTGCAGTAAGCGAGCCGCCACCTTTAACTATAGGCTTCATGACATCGGGCAGGTCATTCATGTTCTCCACCACTTTCTGGTCACCGATAATTTTTGCGGCGCGCTCAAGAAGACGTGAATGAAGATAGAAAATATCACCGGGATATGCCTCACGTCCGGACGGACGTTTGAGAATGAGGGAAATCTCGCGATATGCCACAGCCTGCTTCGAAAGGTCGTCATATACGATAAGCGCGTCTCTTCCTGAATCACGGAAGTACTCTCCGATTGCCACTCCTGCAAATGGAGCGTAATAACGCATGGAAGCAGAATCGGACGCATTGGCGGCAACGACCACTGTATAAGGTATCGCTCCATATTTGGTAAGCGTGTTGACAATCGCAGCAACCGTAGATGCTTTCTGACCGATTGCCACATATATGCAATACACCGGCTTGCCTGCCTCGTAATTCTCCTTCTGATTGATTATCGCATCAATGGCTATTGCAGTTTTACCGACCTGACGGTCACCGATGATAAGCTCACGCTGACCACGACCGATTGGAATCATTGAGTCGACTGCCTTGATACCGGTCTGCAAGGGCTGCACAACCGGCTGGCGGAAAATTACGCCCGGCGCCTTGCGCTCAAGTGGAAGCGGTATGAGTTTACCCTCGATAGGCCCCTTGCCGTCGATAGGCTCGCCGAGCATGTTGATGACGCGCCCGAGAAGCCCCTCGCCAACCTGAATAGACGCAATCTCTCCCGTGCGCCTGACAGACATGTTCTCGGTTATTGAATTCATTTTGTCGAGAAGCACGACTCCGACATTGCTTTCCTCAAGGTTGAGAGCAACGCCCTTCGCTCCGTTCTCGAACTCCACGAGCTCATTACTTCTCACATTCTCAAGTCCGTAGACATGCGCCACGCCGTCGCCGACACTCAGCACAGTGCCTACCTCTTCAAACTTGACTTTTGAATTGATGTTTTCAAGCTCTTGTTTTAAAACATCTGATATTTCGCTGGGATTGAGCATCTTATTAATTGCTTCTTAAGAGATTTTGACGTAATTGTGCAAGCTCGCCACTCACGGAGGCATCCATTCTTGTCGAATCCACATCTATCACGAAACCACCGATAAGATCGGGATTCACACGCGTAGAATATTCGAACTTCGTATCCTTGAATGATTTCTCCACTACCGCTCGCAATTTCTCCATTTCCTCTTCCGGAAGGGAGGAGGCTGTGGTGATCAACACCTGAGAGATATTGTTCTCCTTGCGGTAGATATCGCGGTATGCGAGCGCCATAAGATAGGCTAACTCCTCTCTTTTGTGGTCGAGGATAAGCTTCACAAACCGACGGTAGTCATCTCCGGGCTCCTTGCCCGCCGCCGACAATAGCACCTTCTCTTTGTCGGTCGAATCCACATAAGGATTAGACAGCACTTTTTCCAGCTCTGGATTTGACTGAAAAGATTCCACAACACGCTTCATCTCTTCATATACTTCGCTGGCTTTATTGCTTTCCATGGCAAACTTATACAATGCCTTGGCATAGCGGTGAGGTATGAGTCCGGAAACCATCTACTTTCAGTTTTTCTCTATTTCGTCCAATAATTTGTTGACAAGTTCTGTCTGTGCCTTATCGCTCTTCATCTGGTTCCTTACCATCTTCTCAGCGATATCTATCGAGAATCTGCCAACCTCGTTTCTAAATTGCAGCTCGGCTTCTTTGCGTGCCTGCTCGATTGCGGCTTTTGCAGCGTCCATCTCTTTCCGTGCGGCATCGGCGGCTTCATTCTTTGCCTGCTCGATGATCTCGGTCTTCATGCGCGCTGCATCGCGCAACATCTCCGCCTGACGCGCCTGAGCCTCGACAACATATTTCTTTGCCTCTTCGCGGGCGTTGTCAAGCTGCTCTTTGGCTTGCTTCGCGTCTTCCACGCCCTGGTCGATGGTGGCGGCACGTGAATCCATCATCTTGATGATTACTGGCCAACCCCATTTTGCCAACACAAGGAAAAGCAGGATGAACGCAATGAACATCCAGAATACCAAGCCAAAATCGGGCGTGAATAATTCCATTAGTGCCTATTTATTTAATGAACAATGCCAAAGCTGATACGATAACCGCGAATAGCGCAACACCCTCGATAAGAGCCGCGATTACGATCATACTGCTTCGGATATCACCTGCAGCCTCCGGCTGACGTGCAATAGCCTCCATTGCGGAAGAACCGATCTTACCGATACCGATACCGGCTGCGATTGCTGCCAATGCTGCGCCAAGAGCTGCGCCGAGTCCTGCGATAGGCTGCAGGGAAAGTTCTGCTAAAATAGTTGATAACATAATTCAGATTTTTTTAATTGTTATTTAATTAATTATATATTCAATTTTATTGTTTCGTATCTTTCAGGCATCAACCTCTTTTGCAAGATCAGCCAATGCCTTTTTCTCTTCAGCTATTTCCTGACGGTCACGATGCTCTTTCTGAGGATAAGCCTCATCCCCCTCGGCATTGTGTTCATGCTCCTTTACCACTGCCATAGATATGAACAGCGCTGACAGCAATGTAAACACATAAGCCTGAATGAAACTTACGAGCACATCAAGAAGAAGCATGAAAATCGAGAACAAAACTGAAATTACAGTCGCGCCGCCTGCTACACCCGCGCCAAAAGCCGCAAAGATAAATATCAGCAAGGTAAGCGTTATGACTATAATGTGACCACCCATCATATTGGCGAAGAGACGGACACAGAGCGCAGCCGGCTTGGTGAAAATGCCAAACACCTCTATCATCTGCATGATAGGAAGAGGAAACTTCAGGAACAATGGAACATCAGGCCAGAAAATCTCTTTCCAATAATGCTTCGTTCCAAAAATATTGGTTACGACGAACGTCATGAACGCAAGAACAAGCGTCACAGCAATGTTGCCAGTAAGGTTGGCTCCTCCTGGAAAAATCACAATAAGACCGACAAGATTCATCGTAAGGATGAAAAAGAAACAGGTCAGAAGATACGGCGCGAACCTCTTTGTGCTTTCACCAAGTGTGCTTTTGATCGTGTCATAATATACGAACGAGACAAGCATCTCGAAAAAACCCATGCCTTTTCGCGGAGCTCTGAGTCCTTTGCGCCTGTAGTAACGCACAAGCCCCATGACCATTGCCGTCACAAGAATCGCCGCTATGAAAAGAGCCGCTACATTCTTGGTAATGGATATATCAAGAGGACGATACTCACGATAACCGTTTCCGTCAGGGATCAGCTCAACTACCTTGTCTTTGTGATCACCCTCCTTTGCAAGTGTGAAGCGGTATTCTTTTCCATCTTTCTTGATGATTTTGACAACCGGAACAAGATGCTTGGTCACTTTGCCTGTCTCCTTGTTCTCGGTAACATCTATTTCAGTCAGATCATCGGAAGAGAAACAGAACCATTTGCCATCCTCAGACTTTACAATTACCGGAAGGGGTATACGATAGACATGCGCAAAGGGGACTTCCCAGCCATATCCGTCGCCAAGATGCTCAAAGATAATTTCCTTGACATCAAGCTCGCCCCCATCGTCATGACCTGACGCTGACATGGCAAACGGGAAAGCCGCAACCAAGGCAAGCAGAAGCGCAAGTGTGGATATTCGTTTCGACATACCCTCTTTTATTGAAATTAATAGACGCATACAGAAACCACATTATTATTGACATCGGCGATACCACCCTCTATGCCCAGCGACTTTTCGTTCCCGTCGGGAGTCGTATACTTTACATTTCCCTTGACGAGCACGGAAATCAGGGGAGCATGGTTCTTTAAAACCGTGAAAGATCCCATCATTCCCGGCAATGTAACCGAGACTGCATCTCCCTTGAACGTTACTTCATGAGCTGATATGATTTCGAGTGTCATCTATTCTTTGTTTATATTATTGTTAATACAGGAAGCGAAGAGTCTGTTATTTTACATCCTCCATCATCTTCTTACCTTTGGCGATCGCCTCATCGATTGTGCCGACATTGAGGAATGCCTGCTCCGGAAGATTGTCAAGCTCTCCGGAAAGAATCATCTTGAAACCGCGGATAGTCTCTGACAACGGAACCATCACACCCGGAAGTCCGGTGAACTGCTCCGCAACGAAGAAGGGCTGTGAGAGGAAACGCTGCGCACGACGGGCACGGGCGACTACAAGCTTGTCTTCATCGCTAAGCTCGTCAACACCGAGAATAGCGATAATATCCTGAAGCTCGTTGTATTTCTGCAGAAGCTGTTTTACAGCCTGAGCCACATTATAATGCTCTTCGCCGATGATATTCGGGTCGAGGATACGCGATGTGGAGTCAAGCGGGTCCACAGCTGGATAGATACCAAGCTCCGCAATCTTACGGTTCAACACGGTTGTCGCGTCAAGGAAGCTGAACGTTGTGGCAGGAGCCGGGTCTGTCAAGTCATCGGCAGGCACATAAATCGCCTGTACTGAAGTGATGCTGCCCTGTTTTGTTGAGGTGATTCGTTCCTGCAGAGCACCCATCTCAGAAGAAAGAGTCGGCTGGTAACCTACAGCAGATGGCATACGTCCGAGAAGCGCCGACACCTCGGAACCAGCCTGTGTGAAACGGAAAATGTTGTCGATAAAGAGAAGCACCTCTTTGCCTCCACCATCATTGTCGCGGAATTGCTCCGCAACTGTCAGACCAGACAGTGCGACACGCAGACGCGCACCCGGAGGTTCGTTCATCTGTCCGAACACCAGGGTACACTGGGAATCTTTCAATGCGTTTTCATCTACATCCTTGAGATTCCACTCCCCTTTCTCCATTCCCTCCTCAAACTTCTTGCCATATTTGATGACACCGCTCTCGATCATCTCACGGAGAAGATCGTTACCTTCACGCGTACGCTCTCCCACACCTGTGAAGACCGAGAAACCGTCATGTCCCTTTGCAATATTGTTGATGAGCTCCTGGATAAGCACAGTCTTGCCTACGCCGGCACCACCGAACAAACCGATCTTACCACCCTTCGAGTAAGGCTCAAGAAGGTCAATCACCTTGATACCGGTGAACAGAATCTCCTGCGAGATGGCAAGATCGTCAAATGCCGGTGCTGGCTGATGTATAGGACGCAGGTTATCGCGGTTCAAATCTCCGAGCATGTCAATCGAGTCTCCGATCACATTCAGAAGACGTCCCTTGACCTGGTTACCTGTAGGCACGGCTATCGGACGGTCAAGGTTCATAACCTTGACACCACGGCGCACGCCATCAGTACTCTCCATGGCGACACATCTTACGATGTTTTCACCGATATGCTGCTCAACCTCGAGAATAAGTTCCTCGCCATTGTCGCGCTCCACCTTCAAGGCAGTATAAATCGGAGGAATGTTTTCTTTTCCACCTTCGAACGAGACGTCTATCACAGGTCCGATAACCTGGGTCACTGTGCCGTAATTTGCGCTCATATAATTTTCTTGTTGATTATTCGGACAATCGATAAAATAAGACTTGCCGACTGACCGGTTTCTTGTTTTTTAATTCAAATTAAAAATGCCACCCTAATGCTACAAACACCGCCATGAGGATAAGGTTCACAAGCGAGAACGGCATCAGGTATTTCCACTCGAATGCGAGCATCTGGTCGATACGCACACGGGGGAAGGTCCATTTGAACCAGATTATGACAAACGAGATGAAGAATGCCTTGGCAAGGAACCATACCACTGAAGGAATGAAATCCATGACATGGTTGAATGCTTCCCAGCCCGGAATATGCAACGGCATCCAGCCGCCAAGGAACATCAGTGTCGCGATTCCGGAAACTATGAAGAGGTTGAGATACTCTGCAAGGTAGAAGAAACCGAAATGTATACCTGAATATTCGGTATGATAACCTGCTGTAAGCTCATGCTCCGCCTCAGGAAGGTCGAACGGCCCGCGGTTGGTCTCGGCAGTCGCCGCTATAACATAGATGATAAACGCTATTATTGCAGGAATATGACCCCTGAAAAGGAACCAGGCGCTTTCCTGCTCTGCGACAAGCTCGGATATATTCATAGTGCCGGCAAACACGCAGATTGTCATCAGAGAGATTCCGAGAGAAAGCTCATAACTGATCATCTGTGCGCCGCTTCGCATTGCTCCGATGAGTGTATACTTGTTATTGGATGCCCAGCCGGCAAGCAGAATGCCAAGCACACCTACTGAAGAAACTGCAAGTATAAAGAATATACCGATGTTCCAGTCAATTATCTGAAGACCGTTACCCCACGGAAGACATGCGAGCATAGTAACCGACGATGTGATTACAATGTAAGGAGCCAGCTTGAATAGAAAGCGGTCTGTGCCTTTAAGACAGATGAGCTCTTTGATAAGAATCTTGAACATATCGGCGAATACCTGAAGAAGACCCCATTTACCCACACGCATAGGTCCGAGACGACACTGGAACCAGGCACAAAGCTTACGCTCGTAAAGAATATAGAAGAGTGCCAGCACCGTGTAGGTGGCAAGCACAAGAACTGCTATGATCACACATTCGATCAATACAGCCGCCCAGTCCGGCATACCGGTGCCGAGCAAAAGGCTGTTGAATGCAGATGTCCATTTTCCGAAATCAAACATATTGATTATTCTCTTATTGGATTATACGCTTATTGTATTGTCAATTATTATCACTGTATTGCTTGACGCAGACATCTGCCTTAACGGTCGATATCGGGAATCACAAAGTCGAGAGCCGCACCGATTGTGATAAGGTCGGCAATCATATATCCCGAACATGTCAGATCCATCACACCGACAAGGTTGAAACACGGGCTCTGGAAATGCACGCGATAAGGGGTCTTCTCACCGGTTGACTCGATGTATACACCAAATGTTCCGCGGCTTGCCTCGACTTGCTGATACCAGCGTCCGGCGGGAAGCTTGACAATCTTCGGAACCTGAGCGCGGATTTCACCCTCGGGAATACGGTCAACAAGCTGTTCGAGTATGCGGCAACTTTGCTCTATCTCTTTCATACGCACCATATAACGCGAGTATGAATCACATCCGTCAAGAAGGATTTCGTCAAATTCAACCTCGCTGTATGCTGCATAAGGATGTTTCTTGCGGCAATCGCAACTCCAGTTGGAGCCACGTCCGCTCGGACCGGTTATCGCATAATTCACGGCATCCTCTTTGCTGAGCATACCCACGCCTTTAAGACGGTTCTTTGCAATAAGATTACCGGAGAAAACCTTGTGATATTCCTTGAGACGCTCCGGCATGATTTCAATCAGATGTTTAACATCTTTCACAAAATCGGGATGGAGGTCAGCTATCACACCGCCGATGACATTATAATTCATCGACATGCGCGCGCCACATGTCTTCTCAAATATATCAAGCACCATCTCGCGCTCGCGGAATCCATAGAAGAATGCCGTAGTAGCGCCAAGGTCCATTGCCGTACATCCGAACGATAGAAGATGGGAGCTTATACGCATCAGCTCATCCATCATTGTCCGGATAACCTGAGCGCGCTTCGGTATCTCAAGACCGAGAGCCTTCTCTATACACATGCAGAGACAATGTCTGTTCTGATGTGCAGACATATAGTCCATACGGTCTGTGAAATGAAGAATCTGCGGGTAAGTCATTCCCTCGGTCAGCTTCTCTATACCGCGATGAATATAACCGGACACCACATCAACCTTCTTTACAATCTCACCGTCAAGAGAGGCGCGGAAACGCATCACTCCGTGAGTCGACGGATGCTGCGGACCGATATTCACCACATACTCATCCTTCTCGAACACCTTGCGGGGTTCCTCCACGATCTTGCCTTCGGCATTCTCCACAAAAACACGCGAATCGTCTTCATTAACCTCATCTTCAAGACGGATGGGATTCAATTCGGGATTCGCGTCATAGTCTTTGCGCAACGGATGTCCAACCCAGTCATTGCGCAGGAAGAACCGACGCATATCGGGATGGTTCACAAATTTGATACCGAACATATCGTAAACCTCACGTTCCTGGAAATTGGCAACTTTCCAGAGGTCACTGACACTGTGAATATATGCGTCATCACGGCTCTCCGCCTCTACCTTAACAGCCAGCATACCCCAGTTGCGGGAGGTAGACGTAAAATAATAAACGACTCCGATTGTTTCTTTCCAATCCATACCGACTACGGCTGAAAGAACATCGAAATCAAGATCTTTATTTTCCTTGAGGCTTTTCGCCAACGGATACCATTTCTTTTCGGGAACACTTACCAGAAGGCACTCCCCCTCTTCAAAGGTTGCTTCAGGACAAATCTTACCGATAATTTCTTTTATATCGCTCATGGTCAAAGTCTATTCGTATCGATATTTAGTTAACCGATTTCACCCCTCTCCTCAGGATGCTCGGCGAAAAACTCCTCTATTTTCTCTTTGCGGTTGGCTCCTCCGAAGAACTTCTGCACCTTTATCTTACGCTGAAGCTGCATCAGCCCGTAGAACATCGCTTCTGGGCGCGGAGGGCATCCGGGAATATACACATCAACCGGAAGAATCTGATCCACACCCGGAACCACGCAATATGAATTCTTGAAAGGACCTCCCGACACGGCACATCCGCCGCAGGCAATAACATATTTCGGCTCTGCAAGCTGCTCGTAGAGACGACGCATGACCGGAGCCATACGATGAACAATCGTGCCCTGCACCATTACATAATCCGCCTGACGCGGAGAGTTGCGGGCAACCTCGAATCCGAAACGCGCCATATCATAACGTGCCGCGCCAAGACTCATGAATTCTATTGCGCAGCAGCTTGTTCCGAAACAAAGAGGCCAAAGTGAATTGGAGATACCCCAGTTGATGAGTTCATCCATTTTACCGACCACCACATTGGCACCGGTTGCGTTGAGTTCGTCTACAAGTTTGTCGATATACTCGTTGTCCTTGAAGTCCTCACGCTTCATGCTTTTAATCTTGTCTATTCCCATTTCAAAGCTCCTTTCTTCCAGGCATAGGCCAGACCCATAATCAGCACAAACATGAAAATTGCAATGCAGAGGAGTCCCTGAACTCCAAGACCACGCATCACTACCGACCACGGCCACAGGAACACGGTCTCGACATCAAAGATTAAGAACAGGATTGCAAAAATGTAATATCCCGCCTTGAATTGAATCATGGATTCGCCTCTTGTGGGGATACCACACTCATAAGGTTCTGATTTTCTTACTGAAAAAGATCTCGGAGAAATCAGTTTGGCGATAAGGAGCGCTGCAAAAACGAGTCCGATACCCGTTAGAACCGCCGTTACCGACAGCGCGCCATTGCCTATCTCCAGCAATAGATTCATATCTGCTTATTGTTTAATGTTTTAATCTAAAATCCGGTTTACCTCTTCATGGCTCACCCTTTTGAGGGAGCCGAACTTATCGGCAAAGATACGAATTTTTAATCAATCGGGCAAACCGTTTTGCGCAATTCCTTAAAATTTGTGAAATTTTCACACTCGGGCAATAAAAAAATGCGTCTCCGCATGGAAACGCATCTTTTTGTAAACATTTACTATGTTTTTTAAAGCTTAATCCTCGTTGGAAGCGACTTTAAGAATATAGCTTCCGCTAAAATGCCCGCTGTAGGAACCGGCTACTTTGTAACGCATGGTGGCAGTGGTAAGATCACCGGTCATGTCGCATTGGAAGCTGTCGAATGTGTATTTTGAATTCGGTGTGGCAACGCCACCTTCGTATACACTGGGAACAACATTTGAGCCGCTTACGTAAATGCCGGAACTGCTGAAACCAAGGTCAAGATTGCTGAGCACTATATTGCTGATTGTCTGGGGCATTTCCTCTGCAAGCTTCACATCATAAAGAATCACGGTCGCTTTCTTTTCTTTTAGATTCATCACAATGCGATATTGCACATCTTTATTGGTGAAGGTCTTCAGTGAGCCGTCCGACGCCGGATAGGATGTTGTGGTGGTGCCTCGGAATGTCATGTCGGGCCAGAATGTACGAACCAGATAATTCTGTCCCAAGTTGAAATTCATTACAGCATAACGCAGGTAAGTGGGATATGAGAACTCAGGAAGACCCTGGATTTCCTTAGGGAAATACGCAAGCTGCGTAAGATCGCACTTGAAGTTTATCAGATCTTCTTTGTTAGATGCAGTTCCTGCCTTCATCGATTCCATTTTAATCACTTCACGGTAACTTTCCTCGAATGTGTATGTACCGATAGCGCAAGTGAGGTTATTGGTAACGAATGTGACTTTATTGTCTGTTGACAGAGGCAGCTCTCCCCCTACAGTAGCTGTTCCAGTCATCATGTCTAAGTTGAACTTATACAAAGTCCCGGCAACAACGGGGTCCCCGCCATCGACAAGATTTGTAATCATACTATAGGTTGTCACGGGAATGGACATTGTTGAAACGCTGTTGTTGTCACTGCATGATGCGAGCGAGACCAATGCGGCACCAGCCGCTGCAAAGATTAATTTTTTCATTCTTATTTTCACTTAATTACTATTCAGTATTATATTGTTTGTGTTTATTCGGATTCGCGCAATTATCATAATAACGCCATACGGTAAAGCTTATTATGTCAGTTAATGTTAAATCTGAGTGTCGCGCCTATCTGCCACGGTTTACCGCGTTGCACGAATTCGTTGCCCATAGACATGAAATAAAACGTATGATATCGGGTTCCGGTAAGGTTCTTGCCCCACAACTGGATTCCGATATTTTTAAATTCCGCCGAAACTGATGCTCCGAGCTGAACATAAAAATCCTGCCATCTGGTATTGTCCTCATTCCAGTAGATTTTTCCGGTACCCTTCATATTCACGTCAAAAGTCCAGTGTTCTATTACACCTGTTCTCGGACTGCATGTAAATACAGACTGTAGAAAAAGTGTGTTGCGTGGCACGTATGGAATCACCTTACCTCTATAGTCATGAAGTCCGTCGTTAAATTCACGGAACCTCGCGTCCGTATATCCGTATGCGGCGTTAAGCAGCAGACCGTCAACCGGAATATATTTGACAGAAATCTCTCCTCCCGCACTCCTTGTCTTTCCTGCATTGGTCATAATCCTGCCTGTTGTCGTACCCTCAGGAAACATGGTGAGCTGCTGGTCGCGGCAATCTATATAAAACAGTGACATTTCAGCCTGCACTTTACCCTCTGCAAACGAAAGGTGCGTGCCGATCTCGTAATTCCAGCTGTATTCGGGTTTATAACCCACAACCGAATTAACATCATATTGCTTCCCGATTCCCATGATATGCATGAGTCTCTGTTGAAGGACCTCACTGAACATCTGGGTATTGAAACCGCCGGACTTGTATCCCTTGGTAACTGTGGCATAGACATTTCCAAGATCCGACGGAAGATCATAAAGCACACTGGCTTTTGGCATCCATGTAAAATAGCGTCTGTGAAAATCTCCCGTGTCATCTATTTTTATGTCTACATGGTCATAACTGTGAAACACTCCTGACGGCTGACGCGAAAGTATCTGATAGCCGGTGTCGCAATGACTGTGATATTTCAGGCGCGCCTGCTCATAATCCAGCCGGACTCCTCCCGCAAAATGCCATCTGCCTGCATCGTATTTGGATTCATGATAAAGTGCGATCCCGAAAGTGGGAATAGTGAAATCACTGTTAAGAGGAAACTCCCGTGAATCCCACACTATCGGATAATCAGGATTCGCATTGTTGCGATGGGTTTCTATAAGCGATTTTATACCGGTATCCTTGAATGTTACAGGAGCGTTCATGTCAAGATGTTTGAAAAAACCGAAGAAACCTGCGAGCCATTTATATTTTCCTTCGTTCCTTGTTCCTTTGACTACCACATCCTCTGTCAATGCTGTCTCTCTCTGTTTCTGCGTGAGAGTGAAATAAGAGAGAGGGAGAAAATCCTGATCAAGTGTCATATTGTCGTCAATATGCTGCAGCGTTGTAATTGACACAAGACTCCATCCATCACCGCGATATGTCAGGCTGAGACCGTCATTCACCGTAAAACGGCGATAAAAACAAGTGTCGTTATAATTGATCTCTCCGGTTTCGATATATTCATAAGGATAACCTCCCTGCCTCAGCAATGACCCGGCGAGCACATTCTGAAGATACACCCTGTCTGATATACGCCAGTTGGTTTTCCATCTGACTCCTCCCGCAAGTTCGCGGTCAAGAAGTTTCCCGTCGTTTTCGTTGCGGAAGAATCCGCCGAGATATGAGAAATTGCCGCTTACGGATGTAGCAAAACCGGGAGTGAACTTATGATACCACCCTACTGAAGCCCGGTAGTCGTTACCTCTTCCGCCTTCCGCCATTATCCGCCATCCCTGCCATCTCATCGGCGACAATGTCTGGACATTTATAAGTCCTCCCATGGTATTTCTTCCATAGAGCGTCGATTGCGGTCCGCGGAGCATCTCTACCGACTCAATGTCGGCGATGTCAAAATCGTAAGCGTTTTTATTCAGATAAGGGACATTGTCAACATTGAGACCCACTGCCGGATGATCCATTCTCGCTCCGAGCCCCCTGACATAAATAGAGGATGTTATCCTTGATCCGTAATCCGGAATATAAAGATTGGGAACGACATCGGAAATCCCTTTCAGCGAGACTGTATTCAATTCTTCAAGCGCGGCTCTGCCAATCACTGTCGCTGACACTGCATCCTCTCTTATGCGTGCATCCTGTTTCAGTGCCACAACATTAAGTTCCGAGAGTTGCAAACCCGCTGAATCCGGCTGCAAAGGCACCGCAGACTGCCCGACTGCCGTAATCGCAGCCGAGAACAAGACATATATAATAGGTAACTTCGCGGAAATCGCCATATATTGGGAAATTTGCCGCAAAGTTACCGAATATTACGCTTTATTCAAATCCCCATTTTTGAGGATATTCTCTAACACTTGCCTCGCCACCAGTGTATGGCGCGTCTTTTAAGAAACTACGAAGGAACAGAATCGATATCTGTAAGTTTTTTGCCGTATCTTGAAGATGATCCGTATTCGTAAGCACGGTGAGGCTCGCGGGCACCATACCAGAAACAGAATGGTTTCTCAGGATCTCTCTGAGCCATAAACTCATCGAAATTAGCAGAATAGTCTATGGGGGAAATTGAAGTCGTAGGTGGAATAAAAAATTTATTAAAAAATCTGCCCCAAAGTTAACAAAACTTTTCTTACGAAAGCAAGCCTTTCGATTTATTTTCATCACGAAACAGCCTCACAGACTCTATAAAACCGCTACGGCTTGTCTCCCGACAAGCCGCAGCTAAACCTTAAAAAATCTAATCCTATGAAAAAACTTCATCAAACATATTGCCTTTACAATATTTTGATGTCGCAAAACTAACATATATTTTTCATTTCACCAAATTTTGTGCAAACGATTTAATAGCTTGTTTAAAAATTAAAGGGAATCCGGGGTCGTGGACCTGGAGCAGGGCTCTTCTTGAAGAGAGGGAGCATAGCGGTCTATGTGACTGCGCCGCGGATGGATTTTATCCGGAAGTGAGCCGCCACAAATTTCACGTTTATTTTTAAACAATCTCTAACATTATTCTGATTTTCCACAAAATTAGCTGTGGTTTTGGAACGAAATCCAAATTTTCAGCTAATTTTGTGGATTGTTATATACTCTAATATGAAAGCTGCATTTTCTATATTGACCGCATGTCTCACTATGGCATCCTCACAGGCGATCGGGGGTAATGCCGTGGTTATGAGAAAAGGCGAACTCACTGAACATAACTATAATGAAGATTACAACAGTATGGTCTATTCCCGCACTGCATATGGATGCTCGGAAGACGGCAAGACCCTATACATGATTGTGATTGATAAATCTACGGATCCCGTGTATGGTAAGTCGGCAGGATGCCCGACATCGGTAATGTGTGAGATCGCCAAACATTTCGGATGCTGGAACATGTCGAATTTCGATGCCGGAGGTTCTGCTGAAATGATGATTGACTATGAGATTGTAAACAAGACCACGGAAGCGACTCCGCGTCCCGTGGCAAACGGATGGATGGTTTTCTCTATAGCCCCGGAAGAAGACACCCGGCTTGCGTCATTGGAATTTGACCATCCTCAGATCAACCTTCAAGCCGGAGAGACTTTTACACCCGTTATCCTCGGATACAACATATATGGAGAACTTATAAACAAGAATATCACGGATTTCACAATGTCATGCCCGCCAGAAATAGGATCATGCAACGGCAAGGTTTTCACAGCCGGAAAAATTCCTGCGTCAGCACTGTTAACCGTATCGGTAGGAAACCTGTCCGTTAGCAAAACCGTATCGGTGGCAGGAGGGTCGGGCATCAATGGAGTTCTTGTTGACAAACAGCCTGCTCATGTAGAATATTACAACATATCAGGAGTGAAATGCAGAAAACCTGACACTCCCGGTATATATATCCGGCATGAAGGCAACAAAACCGATAAAATTATCGTAAACTAATCAACAATATTTAATCAATCATGAAAAAGTTACTTCTGCTGCTCGCCATAGCAGCCTTCTGTATGCCGACATGGAGTGCAGACACTAAAAACCTTAAGTATGTTGACGGAACATCGTTGACGATTATCAACAAACCGCAACACGATGGCAACCGACTGCGCAGGATCAATACCGACAAATATCCTGATCTGACTTCGCGAGTGCGGCATTATCTGAACATGCCGACAGGAATGGCACTGCGTTTCCGCACCAACAGTCCGGTCATACGCGCCAAGTGGACAACTCTCGACACACTGAGGCATACCAATATGGCTTCAATATCAGAGAAGGGACTTGACTTGTATATCAAACAAGACGGAAAATGGTTATGGGCAGGTTTCGGCAATCCTAAGTTTGAGGGAACAAAACATGCGTCAACCATGATCAACGATATGGACACAACCATGAAGGAATGCATGCTTTATCTCCCTACGTTCATGCAGGTCAATTCCATTGAGATCGGGGTAGCTCCCGACTCACGAATCGAATCATGCGGAGATATAAAACGCGCTCCGGTGGTTGCCATGGGTTCAAGCTATACACATGGCTCGGGCACTTCCCGTGCCGGAATGGCATGGCCCGCCCAACTCTCCCGCATGTTGGGAGTGGACATCGCCAACTACGGCACAAGCGGACAGCAGAAGATGGAACAGTTTTTTGCTGACATTATTTGTGACACAGATGCCGACATGTTCATATTCGACTGCTTCTCCAATCCATCACCCAAGGAGATTCACGAACGTTTCGCACCTTTTGTGAAAAAAATACGCTCCAAACACCCTACCACTCCCCTCGTTTTTCTTGAGACCGTAGATCGTGAATGGAAAAATTTTGACCTGAAGAAACGGAAGTTTGAGAATGACAAAGAGCAGGCAGCTCGCGAAGAGATCGCCAAAGTCATTGCCAATGACCCCAATATCTACTTTTTTGAACCCGGACTATATACAGGCACGGATCATGAAACAAGTGTCGACGGCACTCATCCGGGCGATATGGGTTACCAGCGTGCCGCAATAAACATTGCTGAAAAAATCAACGCAACCCCAGCCCTGAAGAAAATAATCGATGCTGCAAAAGCAAAAGACTGCTGCAAGTCACCCGGCAAATGCCCGGCATCTAAGAAATAATTCACGCAAGCCTACAGTGAAGTTCCCAATTACTTACTGTATTAATTTACACGATCAGCCCCTGAGAACCTTAAATCAGATTCTCAGGGGCTGATCATATCATTTATTAACGTTTTAATGAGAGAACTTACCCCCTATATTATATTTAAAGAATTTATATGATATTTAAAGAATCAAGAGATGTGAAAATAAGCATTGCCTCGGTAAGTTTACGCAAGTCCGAAAGAGCCTGACTTATATAATACTGCACAGTCTTGGGACTCACTCCGAGATGTTCGGCGATCTCCGAATATGTCTTATTCTCATAACGGCTCATGCGGAATGCGGTCTTCTGTGCTTCCGGCATATTGGAAATCATCAGATCTATCATTTCAAGAAGATCGGCTGTAGTCACAATTTTCTCTCCGTCGCTGAAACCGCTGTTCCCTTCCTTTACATAAGTCTCATATTCCGACACTATATGCTGATGTCTGAAGACTTTGAAAATCGCATTTCGCGTCATCTTGAAAAGATAAGCCTTCAACGACTCCATATCCGAAAGCGAGTCTCGGCTGTCCCAAAGCGAACAAAACACGTTATGAGTGATATCATCCACATCCTCGCGGACACGAATGAAACTATACGCGAATTTGCTCACAGAGGGAGCATAACGCATTCTTTCGATTAATTCGTTATCCGGAATCTCACTCATATCTGTTCTTGAAAACGTACTTTCCGATGCACTCAATTATATAACAAATTTAGCAAGATTTAGTCAATTTCCCAATTTTTTGTATCTTTGCGGCAGAATGTCAACTTTCAAGATTCATACTCTCGGATGCGGCTCGGCAAAGCCGACACTGCGCCATCAGCCTTCATCTACTGTCATCGACCATCGCGGCAACCTTTTCATGGTTGACTGCGGTGAGGGTGCGCAGCAGGCGTTTCAGCGACACCGTCTTAAATTCTCACGCCTCGGTCATATTTTCCTCACACACCTCCACGGCGATCATGTACTCGGTCTTCCGGGACTGATTTCCTCTCTCGGACTGGGTGGAGCCGGGGGTAAAATGGTTATACACACATTCGCCGACGGGAAAAGAATACTTAACAGAATCTTCAATTTCTTCTCAGGAGATCTCCCTTTCGAGGTTGAGTTCAATGTAATAAGAGAGGAAGAGGCTGTCATACTCGATACCCCTTCGCTTACTGTGCGCACAATCCCTCTTGACCATCGGGTTCCTGCCGTCGGATTCGTATTTGAGGAGAAACCGGGATTGAGACATATAAAACGAGACATGATAGATTTCCATCAGGTACCGTTCTCTATGATCAACCGCATAAAGGGGGGTGAGGACTTTGTCAAGCCTGACGGAACGGTTATCCCCAATGTGATGCTCACCACTCCACCGACTCCTCCGCTGTCTTACGCACATATCAGCGATACGGCATACATGCCTGAAATAGCTGAGAAAATCGGACCGGTAAACCTCCTCTTTCACGAAACCACTTATCTTGACAGTCATTCGGCAGAAGCCGCGCAACGCGGACATTCAACAGCCCGTCAGGCGGCCATGGTAGCACGCGACGCAGGTGCGGGCGCACTCCTTACCGGACATTATTCCTCCCGTTATAAAAACGACGAGGACTTCCGTAAGGAAGCCCTCGACATTTTTCCGAATGTGATTCTTAACCGGGAAGGACTGGTGACTCCCCTTGACTGAAGCCGGAGAGTAGCATTTATCTGACAACAATCTCCATTCCGCGTGAATGCGCCGCGATCGACGGTGCATATTGCGACTGTGCCGATGCTATTCCGAGAGAATACACTCCCTCTCGGTCAACATAACACTCATAGCTGATTACGTGCGTGCCCTTGCCGAGGAACGGAATAAACAGATTGGTGGAGTCATCCCGCACTTCCCTGTACATCCACACTCCGTCGCTACGGGTATAGCCTGAAATCTGCTCCGCAGGTTCAAGACATGCAGAACGCGCATCCATCACTGCTACATACTCAAGATCTCGGTCACTTGTCAGCGTAAGGGTCACGCGCACTTTGTCTCCGACTTTAAGTGCACCGGACTGGGCGGATGTGCCGTCAGCGTCATTGGTGATGACATACACATTCTTTTCTACAGTCAGTTCGGCATTTCCTGAACTCTTCACCTCTTTTATCGGGGCGACGTACTGTGAGATCAGCGCACCCCAGGCGGGACCGGAACCTGAGCGTCTCACGTTCAGTTTCCCCTTGCCGCCGGCATTCACGCTGACAGTAACATTTCCGGTCAACGCTGCAAACCTGTCAATACCAACCTTTTCTCCATCTATCGTTATCTCTGCCGGTGACGAAGGCTCGGTCCATTTAGTTCCTGAAGTCAGGATAGCATGGATAACCTCCGCTGTCTGACGGTCATCTCCCCAGTTCTCCGCCTGTTTTGTGACAAGAAGCCACTGACGCAGTTTATCGACATTGCCGTTCTCTGGCTCAATGTCTGCATATGCCTCAAGAACCTGCGCTGTTGTTATCAGCTTGTTCCATCCTCCGGCAGCTGACGACAGATTGTCAAACCACATACCCTTTTCTTCCGAAAACGATGCGTATTGCCGCAGGGATTCGAGGATGGTTCTTGCCTCCATGGCATAACCTTTGCGAGAAAGGAGTGTTGCCGCTGTGGCTTTTTCATAGACGCCCATTCCCTTCCATTCGGCTCTCACTGCCGCGACACCTTTCTTTTCCATAGACGCGAACGATGCGGACGGCGAGACATCCCTGAAGTTTGACCTTACATAGAGATAATCGAGCATCGAGATATAAGGGAAGTCTTTACCTTTATAATTTTTAAGATCACTGACCCAGGCGGCATCGGCATATCTGACTGCTTTGACAGCCATAGCCTCACCCTCAGCGGGAAGATAACCCATGTCACGGAGCATCGAGAGATGCAGAAGCGCACGCGAGGTGATGAATCTCGAAGATTCCATCCCTGCGCACCAGCTCCATCCTCCGTCCGCATTCTGCAGTTTAGCCATCTCACTGAGCGTAGAGGATATGATTTCGCGGCTTCTTGCAGGATCGGCATATTTCACGAGTCCCTGCATTCTCAGTGTTTCAGAAGCGGCGGAACGAACCCACGGCGTGTTCACAAGAGCAACATTCTTAAGTTGCGCGTTCTTTTCAAGATTCGAGACAAGGGTCGAGTCCTGACTGTTCGAAGGATCCGCGAATATCTTTATAGCTTCGGTTATCTCAGGATAATCCTTGGCAAGTCCGGCTCCTATGGCATTTCCGTAAAGAGAATACACAAGAGAGAGAATATTCGATGATTTTGGCTCGGAAATATCGGGCAATGCAGTGACCACATCCCATATCGGATTGTCGCTATACTGCAACGTTACTTTCGCACCCTTGCCGAACGATGGAACATTCATTGAAAATTCCTCTCTGCCGGGAGATATATAGAAAGGCTTGGATTCAAGCACAGGCGTGCTGCTCGGATAAACAGGAACAACGGTCTGCTCTCCATCGGCGAAATCAGCACCATATGCATATACGCGTATGGCGAGATAATTGATGTCTCCCGGAACATTGAAATCCATGGTGATACGGCTTGAGCCGGCAGGCTCAACATTCTGCGCTGGGGATGAGAAAGTCTTGACTGTTTGACCCGTAGCCGGGTCAAACACTTCGATCTTTCCGTAGAGAGACATATCCTCGGCAGAGTTGTTATATAGCATTGCGGCAACCGACACATTGTCTCCGGTACGCACGAATCGCGGGGCATTCATCTGTGCCATGACAGGTTTCGAAGCAACGGCATTCATCACCGCTACACCACCCTTCATTTCTTCCGTATAACCCATTATCTGGAACTGCCAGGTCCCGTTGAACTGCGGCACAGTAAAATCCACCTCGGCGTTGCCGTTCGCATCAGTCACAAGCTGTGGCATAAAGAATGCCATAGGACAGTCGACCTGCCGCATTTCCGGTTCAGGCTGTCTTTCGAGTGCTCCGGCACCCATTGCCGACTCCTGTGCGACGGCACCTGTGACAAAGGCGGGAGCCTGCTCCACACAGTTGAAGACCTCGCCAGAGACCTCGCCAGCGGATTCCACGACACCCGATTCCTCAAATTTCATCTCGTCTGCAACAGAACGGCTTGTCAAGACTACGCTGTTCAACGACTCCTTAGACTTGGTCCCTCTCACACGAAGATTGCGAAGCATACCTTCCGCGCCATAGAGCTGAAGCCCATACATATCCCATCCCGGATATTGATTCTTTGACACACCTCCATATATGGGGTTCGACATTGGCACGCGCCACTTTCCATCGCTACTGAGGAATCCCCACTGGAAGTTTCCTCTTATACCATAACCCGAATTTGCGTATGGATTGAAATTCCACCGGAAAGGCATAAGGGCGTTGAGTGCCTTGTTGCTCATGACGGCTGCTACCGGAATGCCGGCAAGAACTCCGTTGTCAAGTGTGAAATTGAACTTCCAGCTTTCACGCGCTCCCGGGGTGACGCGGTCTCGGAATGATACGGTCTTTATCTTTATATTTTCGGTCTGCACATAAGGAATGACTGTGACACAAGCCATCTTCCGGTCGAAATCATGCGTGCCGGCAAATGTCACTTCAATTCTGTTGTTGTCTGCCGGAACCGGCACTTCTATCTCGCTGATACCGCCGTCCACACGCAGCCAGCGGCGTTCAAAGACTTTTTCACAATCCGCAATCTGCATGAATATCCAGCTGTCAGAATATGAAGAGCCTACATTTATCTTTATTTTTGAAACACCCTTGTCTGCTACAATCCGCTCTTTGGGAGTCCACAACGGAGTGGCGTAAGGAGGATTTGCATCATTCATCCGATATATTGTCATGATAGAATTTGCAGTCTGCGAATTCTTATCATCCTTGAAATCCTTGTTCAAAGAGAATTTGAAACTGTATCGACCGGATTTCAGAGAATTCACATCAAACCGGAACACCGGTGATTCAAATTCTCCGGAGGCAATAACGGCATTTTCTTTCTCCCTGTCATTTTCATATTCGCTTATTCTGTAATAGACTGTGCGTTTCACCGGATTTCCCGCAATATCCATGACTCTTACCGCGAAATCTTTCACTCCGTCTGATGCGTCTGCCGCTGAAGGCAGCGAAGGAGTGATCGAATAAGCCTGCCCGAGCGAGAACCAGACGAAAGGAGCCTCTTGGGTCTCCCCCGACTGACTTGTCACAGCCACTGCAAGTTCATAGCCTCCTGACGCATATCTGGTTCCGCGGAGTCCTTCTGTGGGCAATTCCACAATAAAGGTTCCGTCGGCATCGGTTGTGGTCTCGCCTCCGTAGTTGGCATTCACACCCGGGTTGAGCCATCTCAGTGCTATGTATCTCACATCATATTTTACGGATGCTCCGCTCACAGGCATCCCCGCATAAGTAGTGGCTTTACCTTTGATTCTGACCACATCACCTATTCTGTAATCATCTTCTGTTCCATCCGTTGTCACAAAGAATGTCGGGGATTTGTAATCGGCGACTTCCACAGATACGGATCCGTATTCCCGCGAATCACCCGATACATTCATCATTTTTACTACATAATTGCCGAGCAGTCCGGATTCCGGAAGGGTGAACTTCCCTGCAACCCTTCCGTATTTATCCGAGACGAGGAGCAACGTGTCTGCATTCTGATAATTCGCATCACAGAGAACCATCTTCACCTCCGTCCCTGGAAGCTGACGCATCTCTCTCTCTTTTACCTCATACACAACTCCCATGAAACCGATCGTGTCTCCGGGACGATAAATGGAAAGGTCGGTCAGTATCTTGCCCTGTATCTGACTGTCGGAAACAGTTTTGTCATAACCCCGGTTCCATGTGTTTCCGGCAAGTCTGTCAGTGCCTTTGCTCACAATAAAATCACAAGAACCGTAAGGAACCGTCACATACCCCTCCTCTCCGGTTGTTTTCTCCGTTCTTTGCTTGCTGCTTCGCGAAGTAAAGACAACTTTCGCTCCGGATACGGGTTTCTGATTCCTGCCATCCGACACATACAGTCTGTCTCCATCTTTAGTGGTCTGGTCGGAACTTCGGAAATATGTAAGCCGTGACACTGTGAATGTCGGCACTGCCATTCGCGATGACGTGCCTGTTATCACGTCTCCGAGTTTTGAACTCCGGGAGGGCACAAGCACATAAACCCCGCTCTGCAGTACAGGCAACTCTATCGTTGTCTGGTTCTTTACCGGCTTTTCGCCGCTGAACCGCACGGGAACCACACCCGCAACAGTCCCGGTTCCGGACACTGAATTCAACCGTATGTCTTTCCCGACATACGAAGCGGGCAACTTGACGACAAGAATATTGAAATCAAAGACATTCGATGCCGATACCGTCACTTTTCCCTTCTCCGACGGATAAATACGACCGCTAAGAGTAACCGCGATATCCTCGGCGCCGAGAACTGTCAACCGGTTTCTCAGAGCCTTGGCATTGTCGCAATCCGGGAATCTATTCAGATATGATTCAATGAGATTATATCTTTTTTTCAGAAAACGATTGCTTTTTGCGAGCTGCTCCGACTCGGATTCCGCAGACACGGTGTTGTCATCATCCTCTTCCATATAATCATTGCCGGCAAGAATGAACAGGGCGCAGTATGGAGTGTCTATATACCGCTTGATGCAGTCTTCGGCAAAACTCTTCCTTTCACTCCACGGCATGTTCTCATATTTATAATAACTCATGACAGCGGCTATCCTGCTTTCGCCGCGCTGCAGGTGCCAGTCTATATCACTGTCCAGGATGCCTGCAAGCAACGCTGAGGCGGAACGCTCGTTCTTCTTATTACCTGCAGCAGATCCGTATCCGAAAGGTATCACCGATGCCCTGTTATTGCCCGAGAATGGCTCAAGAATATCCGCTGATTTCATGCTCATGAAATCATATACAGTCATCCCCATCTTCTCGGCGTCTTCACCGTTTTCAATTATTGCGGATATAGCGGAAAGCGGAAGGGCACGAGCTGCCTCCACATCCGCGAAAGAAGCCGATACGAGCGATGAAACCTTTGTCGCGAAAATATCGCGGCTCCATTCCATCACATTCTCCGGTGCAGGCTCAACAGGAATTGCACGGTTGTTGAAGACCCACGGAGTGGAGTTGTAGATCGAACAATACATCTGCGCCTCAAGCAACACCGCCAGCTGTGAATAAGGCTGCCTCAGTTTTGTCGCAAGCTCTTCAAACAACCTGATTCCTTTACCGTAATTCTCTTTAGAGACGAGATTCCCGGAAATGGCAATCTGCATTGCCGCCCTTAAGGCGCTGACATCATCTCCCGAATCAACTGCCGTTTTCAAAGCAGCCTCGGCATTGGCTCCCACTGTCTCCGGAAACGCGAAATCCGGATTTCCGAATGTGTTCTGCATAACCTTACTGTTTTTACCATATACCTTTGAGACACTGGCACGAGACGCCGAGGCATCAGCCGCCACGACTCCCATAATGATTAAAAACAAAAAAGCCGACATCTGGCCGACTTTTTTAAAAATACAACTATATGTCATATGCACCAATAACTTACTTACTTTCTTCTCCTATGCCTCATCTCGTTCATCTTCTGTCTGAATTTTTCTTCAGCAGCTTTCATCTTGAACAATTGCTTGCTGCTCATGAAAGTCGAGAATTTGGCATCATATTTTTTCTCTATCGCCGCATCCTTCTCCTTGGCCTCTGTGATGGCGCGGCTCACAGCTGCGTAATCCTCATCCGTAGCCTGTGGGTCTTTCTTTACCTTACGCTCAAGCCTGCGAGTTTGTTCAAAAACTTGCATCCTTTCATCGCTCATCTGCTCGTACAGTTCAAAAAACTGCTTCTGCTGATCATCCTGAAGGTCGACCTCCTGAGCGATGAATTTCATTTTGAACTCTTTGAACTCCTTTTTCATCTCCGCCCTGCTCTTCCTCCCGTTGCCCTGCGCACACATACTGCCAAGTCCGAGAATAAGCGTAAACGCAATCAGAAATATTTTTTTCATAATTCTATTCAGTTAGATCCAGATCCTTATACTGCGATTCAAGTGTATAGCCGAAATCGCGTTCAAACTCCTCCATCGAATCATATTCCCTCATCACCTCTCTCTCCACTTCCAGATCCGACAATGATTCCGGAATAAAAAAGGTATCGGCAAAATCCGGTTCGGACATAACCTGAGCTAACTGCTCCGGAGGATTGTCAAGACTCAGCGAAACATTGCCCGATGCATGATAGAACACTTTCATCATCAGCCAGATTCCGGCAAACATAGCCGCAAGATACACATACGGTTTGAGTCGCTGCCAGCGCGTCATCTCCTCATGTCGCCGGAGTTCCGGATATGGAGGAAGCTTTTCTCCGATCTCCTTGTAGACCGATTCGAAATAACCTTCCGGAACTCTCCAGGCTCCTTCGCGGCCATATTTCTCTATTAGTTTATCTTCCTGCTTGTTCATATTTTCCAGTTACTTGTATTTCTATGACAACACTTCCTTTCCAAGGTTTAAACACAAAGTTAAAAATTTTTCATAATTCCTGCAACTCCCCCGCCACACCGGGGAAAGACACCGGCGATACCTTCTCCAACTGTTTTTATGATTTTTTACACATACCGTCGAACCTTTTCTCAGCCGCGATGTTTTTAGTAGTAAAGAAAATCGTTTCATGATGTTAGGTTAGTTAGAAAAAGTATTATGGAAAACACGAGAATGCGGCTGGTTGAGAAACCGGCCGCATTCGCATTATTATGATTCGAGAAGAGCTGTGAGTTTCTTGACGGCATGATGATAGGATGCCTTCAACGCTCCGACAGATGTCCCGAGAATCTCTGATATGCGCTCATACTTCATGTCATCGTAATAACGCATGTTGAATACCAGCCGCTGCTTCTCCGGCAATGTCGCTATCGCTTTCTGAAAATCAGCCTGAAGCCGGTCTCCGTCGAAATATTCGTCGCTTTCTATATTCGCCAGAAGGAAAGAATCGTCACCCTCTTCCTTCACACCGTTGCGCTGACGTTCCTTATTGAGAAAATTCAGTGTTTCATTTACCGCTATCTTATAAAGCCATGTCGACAGTTTCGCATCTCCACGGAAGTTCTGAAGATTGCTCCATGCCTTCATGAAACAGTTCTGCAGAAGGTCATTGGCATCTTCGTGGCTTGCGACCATCTTTCTGATCTGCCAGTAAACCGGCTCCCCGTACGCACGCATCATAGTGTCGAAAGCTGTACAGGCGGTTTTCGGATTCTGCAGGTCTTCGACCAGCTGCTTCTCATCTATGGGCGGGGTGTATGCCATCAGACATATGGAGTTAGTTAGTTACTTGTCTGAACAAAATTACTTAAAAAAAAAGAGAGAAACAAAAACTTCTCTCTTTCTTAGCATTTCTTAAGATTTTTATTCCCCTCGGTTCTCTTTGTTGAAAATATGTCTCAGACGGGAGAAAATCCTCTGTGAGGTAGACTGCGTCGGGACAACGTTGGGTGCGTCTTTCAGACTTTCTATAGCGGCTTTTTCAGCATCGCTGAGCTGTTCGGGAACGTATACCATCACATTCACAAGCAGGTCTCCTTTGGCATTGCTGTTCATCTTGGGCAAACCCTTGCCGCGCAGACGGAGAACTTTTCCGGGCTGTGTGCCGGCAGCTATCTTCAGTCTGGCTTTTCCCTCAATTGTTGGCACTTCGGCATTGCCGCCGAGAGCGGCTGTCGGGAAATCAAGCATAAGGTTATAGATCAGGTCATTCCCCTCACGGATGAGATCGGCGTCTTTCTCTTCCTGAATAACTATCAGCAGATCGCCGTTGACACCGCCGTGACGCGGAGCGTTGCCCTGCCCGCGAATTGTAAGAACCATATCGTTCTCAACTCCTGCAGGAATATGGAAGCTTACAATCTCTTCTTTCTTCTCGACTCCTTCTCCGTGGCAATGAGGACACTGTTCTGTAATGATCTTGCCTTCACCGTTGCATTCCGGACATACGGAATGGCTCTCCATCGGACCCATTATTGTCTGCTGTACCGTAGATATATAACCAGAACCGTGGCAACGCGGACATGTGCCGAACGCCGTGCCGTCTTTGGCACCGGTGCCCTTGCACGCCGGGTCTGCTACAAGTTTCGGAATCTTAAGCTTTTTGTCGACTCCGTTCATTATATCCTTGAGCGTGACCTTTACGGTGATTCTAAGGTCTGTCCCTTTGTTGACATGCTGACGAGGACGTCCGCCGGTCGCACCGCTGAAACCGCCGCCACCGAAACGTCCGCCGAAAATGTCTCCGAACTGCGCGAAGATATCCTCCATGCTGAAGCCACCCGCTCCGAAACCGCCAAAACCACCATAGCTGCCGCCTCCGCCGAAACCCTGCGGACCCATCGAATGACCGAACTGATCATAACGGGCTCGCTTGTCGGCATCGCTCAGAACATCATAAGCCTCCGCAGCCTCCTTGAATTTCTCTTCGGCATCCTTGTCTCCGGGATTACGGTCCGGATGATACTGGATCGCTTTCTTGCGGTAGGCTTTCTTTATTTCATCGGCGGTAGCGTTTTTTGCAACGCCAAGCACTTCATAATAATCTCTCTTATCAGCCATAATGCTTCAGTTTATTGTCCTACCACCACTTTTGCATGGCGAAGCACCTTGTCGTTTATTGTATACCCTTTTTCCACAGTGTCCAGAATCTTCCCCTTAAGAGACTCGTCGGGAACAGGTACTGCGGATATAGCCTCATGCTTGTCCGCATCAAACTCACGGTCCTCGGGATCCATCTCCTTCACGCCGTTCTGTTCCATATATTTTTTAAGTTTCTTGTAGATAAGTTCCATCCCTTCCCTTACCGATGATGCGTCATCGCTGTTTTCTGTAGCCTTGAGAGCACGCTCGAAATCATCTACTATCGGCAACAGACCCTTGAATGCGGATTCGCCCGCATTCTTGATCAGCTCCGACTTCTCTTTGAGGGTACGCTTGCGGAAATTATCAAATTCAGCCATAAGAAAAAGATACTCTTTCTTCTCTTTATCTAAATCCGCCTTCAGTTTCTCATTCTCTTCGGCAAGAGAAACAGCTTCTTCTGCAACGGTTTCCCCAGCCTCTTCATTCTCAGAAACCGTAGGATTGACATCTTCCGTTATAACAGCATCCTCAGGCAACTCTTCGGGATTCTTGTTCTTATCTTCCATATCGATATCCTTTCTGTAGGGTTTTCTATATTTGTTTCTTATATTTGGTCTTCCCATAATGCATCAAATTACAAGCCAATTTTTGTTAAAAGCTAATCTGCTTTCACTATAGCTTTAACAAATATACCCCCTCTATGGTTGCTTCACCCTCAAACTCGCTCCGGGAGGTCTCCGCATCCCGGAGGTTTGCGAAAATGCCATATAGCGAACTTCCGCTTCCGCTCATAGAGGCATAAAGCGCTCCGGAGCCTATGAGTCGCTCCTTGATTTCCCGCAGTTCCGGATAACGGGGAAAAATTGAATCCTCAAAATCGTTTTTCACAATTCCCTGCCATTCTGTAATCGGAATACCCGGCAGACACCGCAGGTCAATGTTTCCCGGACGCGGAACAACACCGGCAAAAGCATCGCGCGTCGACACATAGACATCCGGTTTGACTACAAGCAGCCAATAACCGGAAAGATCAAGGGGAATGTCAGAGAGTTTCTCCCCTACCCCGACTCCATACATAGGGCGGTTATAGATAAAGAAGGGACAGTCAGCACCAAGTCTCAGCGCAAGTGAGGCAAGGAGTTCTTCGTTAAGTCGTTCGTCTTCGGCAAGCATGGAATTGAGAGCGCGGAGAACAAACGACGCGTCAGCACTGCCGCCACCCATACCCGCGCCATCGGGGATATGCTTGTCAAGATGCACCTCAATCCCTTTGCCGCTCCCTTTGCGAAAGAGTATTTCTCCGGTATGCTCCATAAATAGCCGGGCAGCTCTGCATACGAGATTGTCTTTCTCCTCGCACTTCATCCGGTTTCCGGTAAACACGAATACCATCCCTTCCTCTGCCGACGGCGTTATTTCGAGCATGTCGCAGAATGACTCGGGATTCGAAGGCGTTCCTGCGTAATTCCCCACAGGGTAAAACACAGTCTGCAGATCGTGATAACCGTCTTCGCGGCGCCTCACGATCTGCAAACCTATGTTGATCTTGGCATTGACAAACGTCATCATAATATTCTGATCCATCTCCAGCCATACACCTCCTTGGCATGGCGCTTGATATACCTTCCGAGAACCTCCGGCTCCTCCACCACCTTGCCGTCTCGTTCGGAAGCGTGGATAAAATGCAGTCCGTCATCACGCCTGACCACATAACCCATCTCCCAGACATCCCTGTCGGGTTCGGGAGTGAGAAGCATGATAAGGTCTCCGTCTTGGATTTCCGGACCAACCTGTTTCCATTCGGAACTTTCCCTTTTCATATGCGGAATCTTGAACGTACGGTAACCGAACTCCACCATCCGCTGACGCTCATATGTTGCGGAGTCTTTCAACGCGACGTATTCATCGCGGTGTCTTCCTACATAGTCAAGCGATTTCGTCTTGAAATTATTTGAAAAATCCTCTGTCAGTTCTTTCACATTTCCACGTGCGCGGTTGTCGACAATCCAGTCTCCACCGTAAACCATACGTGACGGAAAACCATCGGCTTCCCCTCTGCGGAATGTAAGTTTCTCCAACGCCATTTCAAGATCTTTTGCCCTGGAATGTCCGGGAGATGTGGCAGTCTTGGCGAGAGCGGCGACCATGTTGACAAACGAGAAATCATCAAATCCGTCAAGACGGATCTCCGCCACACCCAAAGAATCCTCTTTTGTTACTTGAACATAGGGAACTCCTACAAGCCGGGAGGCTACAGGACCGCATATTTTAGCCGGATCTCCTCCGGGATTATGAAACTCGCGTATGATCTCCATCGCTTTCGCGGTGTCCGCCTCGCAATGGAACTTCTGCGCCATGCCGGGGAGTGTTGACAAACCCAGACATAACGCCGCCAACATACCTCCGAATATATTTCTTGCTGTGTCGATTTTCACTTACCTGTATTTTTGAATACCTTTATTTCCAAAACAATTTTTCAATATCCCAGTTCCTGACCTTTCCTTACGGCTGGAATACCCTCTTTCATCCATTTCGGCATCGGATCGCCTTTAAGATAATGGTCGAAGAACTGCTGAAGACGTACTGTGATATCCTTTCGGTTCTTGCGGGCGCGGATATTGTGGGCTTCTCCGTTATACTGAAGCATCCACACCGGTTTCTGAAGCCTGCGCAATGCCATGAACATCTCTATGCCCTGATACCATGGGACAGCACCGTCCTGATCATTATGCATAATCAGCAGCGGAGTCGTGACACGGTCGGCATGAAACAGAGGTGAGTTCTGAATATACAGTTCTGGAGCTTCCCAGAGATTGCGACCGATACGGCTTTGTCCCTGCTCATACTGCGCCTGACGTGAGTCGCCGGATTCCCAGCGGATTCCGCCGAATGCCGAAGTCATGTTTGCAACCGGAGCTCCCGACCCTGCACATGCGAACATGTCGGTACGCGTCACAAGATAAGCCGTCTGGTATCCGCCCCAGCTCTGACCGTCGATACCTACACGCTCCTTGTCTATCCACGGATAACGGCGACACATCTCTTCGGCTCCGGAGCATACATAGTTATAGCAGCTTTCGCCCGGAAGACCTGGTGCATAATGGATGTCGGGAACAAATATCACATAGCCACGGCTAACATAGAAGGGATAATTCACCCAGCTCCATGAGGGTTCCATGGTGTAATGACGGTAGAGGTCTTCGCTGCCGGTCTCGTAAAACACGCACAGCATCGGGTATTTTTTGCTTGGATCGAGATTCTCCGGCACATACAGGACTCCTTCCGATTCCTTGCCGTCGTATGCACGCCATTTTACCAGCTGCGCCGTTCCCCAGTTATAGTCTTTCATCTGTGGGTTCGCATCTGTAAGCTGCAATGCCTTGCCAAAATCGTTGCCGCGGCAAAGCCATATATCGGGAGACTCGGAGAAATTCGCGCGCTGCCAGGTGTAGACATTACGGTCAAGCGCTTTACGCACCTGCGTGTAGGCATGCCCGTCAAGCACTGTCAGCGCAGGCTTCACATTTTTTCCATAGACAGCAGTCGCGAGACCGTTGTATTTGTCGGTATAGTCAAACACTTCAAGGAGCATCTCTCCGCCGCGTTTTACAAATCTCTCTTCAGGGTCTGTCTTCAGATAACGGAAACGAAGGTTGCGTTTGCGTCCTTCGCCGCCGGTCACGCACTCCGGTTTCCTCTTTCCCTGCGGGTCTACAGCCCAGATATCGAACTTGTCGTATATAAGCATTGCCTCGTCGTCTGCGCTCCAGCAGGCTTCGCCCCATGGTTCCGCAGGCATCGGATGGTCATCCTCGTCATTCCATACAAGCACCGGCATCGATGCTGTCATGTTCACAGTGTCTCCGGTAGAGATATTATATGAATAATAGTTTCTGTCGTCAAACCATGTCACATATTTGCCGCCCGGTGAGAGCGTGGCAATGCCTGCAGGCACTTTACCAAGCACCCTCTTACGTCCGTCATTGACGTTGACAAGAGAAATCTCCACAGGGGAAAAATAATTCCACTGCCCTTCCACAGCATCTGCGGTGGGGTCCTTGACCAATGCCCAGTCTCCGGCCCAGCGGTCTGCGCCTTCGGCTGTCGCCAGCGGTGCGGAATATACCAGTGTCTGGTGCATTGTGCCCAGATCTATTACAACCGGATAGTTCTTTTCGCGGACCTTGCCAACATTCTTAAGCTCCTGCGGCGGTGTCATCGGCGCGTCCCACCTCCATATGTCAAGAGCGGGATTCTCGAAATCCACGATAGTCGTGTCATCGGGAGCTATAATCGGCGCGACTCCGGAAATAAGTCTTTGTCCGTTGCGCGAGAATACAGGCTTGGTGTACTGGTTTGGGACCAATGTGTCACCCGCCGCGCTCATAAACATACTCTTTATTTCCCGCGGACTTTTCATCGGGTTTTCAAGACGGGCATGATAGATAGAGGCATGTACTGTGCCGCTCTTCGCGCTGTCGTCTGACGCGGCATATGCCAACTGACTCCCATCATGGTCAAACACGGGAGAGCCGTAAAACTCCTTGTCCCTGTCAAGAATCACATAAGATGTGTCTGGAAGAAGAATAACTCCGACACCGCTTGAGGAAAGCGAATCTTTATCACATTTCTTGGTGCTGACAGCGATTTTAGAACCACTACGGTCGAAACCATAATTCTCAACCCATTTCGTAACCTTTGTAACACCGGAGGGAAGATGTCTTAGCACCAATGGCTTGGCGACCTCCTTCTCTTTCAGTATCTTTGCGGGAAGATACGTTGTGTCACAACTCGAAAATGCAATCCAGTCGCCCCCCTTCATACCGATCTTATACGACAGCACATACGCTATTTTCTCCACTCCGCCTGTGGAAAGATTCACTATGGCGAGTGAGTCCTGAGGGAGGTCAAGGTCTTTCTTCTTGTCTATCTTCGCCTTCCGTGTTTTGGCATATTCCGCCTTTACCAGCGATATGCCCCATTTGCCGTCGGCAGTGAACGATGCCTGATAACCGCGCGGTATCGCTATCTGCTTCTTTGTGCGGGTATTGTAGAAATAGAGGCATCCGTCGCCCTCCTGCGGGTCTACGGAATAAGCCGCCCATTCTCCGCTGTCGCTGAGTCCGGTGTTACGCACGCTCTTCCAGTTGTCAAACGATGTGTGGTCAAGAGCTTTCTTGGTTCCCGTCGCGACTCCTGCGACGGCAAAGCCTGCTATTATTAGCGCGATATGCCTTGTCTTCATGTCAGTCCGAATCTTTGTGGCTGTTTGGGAAACTTTGTGTTTTAGAGTGCTGTCTGAATCCGCTCACTCTGCTTCTATAGCTTGCTGAGCACATGCCCCATTCTCTCTTTCTTGGTGTGCATGTATCTCGAATTATATTTGTTCGGAGCAACCTCGATAGGCACGTTCTCCGTAATCTCAAGTCCGTAACCTTCAAGCCCGATGCGTTTCATCGGATTATTGGTCATCAGACGCATCTTCCGTATGCCGAGCGCATGGAGGATGTTGGCGCCTACTCCGTAATCCCGTTCGTCTGCCTTGTGTCCGAGATGCAGGTTGGCGTCAACAGTATCGAGTCCGTTTTCCTGAAGCTTGTATGCACGGATCTTGTCCATAAGTCCGATTCCGCGACCTTCCTGATTGAGATAGATTACAGCCCCTCTTCCCTCTTTCTCGATCATCTGCATCGCGAGATGCAGCTGTTCGCCGCATTCACACCGCTTCGATGCGAATATGTCGCCGGTAACGCACGATGAATGCACCCTTACAAGCACCGGACTTCCATCGCTTACATCACCCTTGATCAGAGCCACATGCTCCAGACCGTTGTCTTTCTGGCGGAACGGAATGAGGCGGAAATCTCCGTAAAAAGTGGGCATGCTCACTTCCTCACCCTGCTCGACAAGCGAATCGTTCTGAAGCCTGTACGCAACAAGATCTCGGATGCTTATCAGTTTTATTCCCCATTCGTCGGCACGTCGGCGCAATTCCGGAAGACGCGCCATCGAGCCGTCATCGCTCATAATCTCCATCAGAGCCGCCACCGGCTGCAATCCGGCAAGACGGGCGAGATCGACTCCGGCTTCGGTGTGTCCGGTTCGCTGCAGAACGCCCCTGTCCTGAGCGTAAAGGGGGTTGATATGACCCGGACGACCGAATGTCTCGGGCTTCGATGCCGGATCGGAAAGAGCGCGGATTGTCGCGCAACGGTCTTCGATGGAGACTCCGGTGCTGCATCCTTCGAGTTTGTCGACAGTAACTGTAAACGGAGTGCCGAGCACCGAGGTGTTGTCGGAAACCTGTGGCTCAAGTTCAAGTTCCCTGCAACGTGCAAGCGTCATGGGCACGCACAATACGCCTCGCGCATTCTTGAGCATGAAATTCACATCTTCGGGCGTTATCTTTTCTGCAGCGATTATGAGGTCACCCTCGTTCTCGCGGTCCTCGTCATCGACAACCATCACAAACTTCCCCTGCCTGAAATCTTCAAGCGCGTCTTCTATCCTGTCTAACTTTATATTTTCCATATTGATTCCTATTCGTTTTCGAATATCGAGAAATTCACGCTCCCGTATACCAGATGCCGCCTGAAGCCGGGAAGATGCGAGAAATCATGGTTCCTGTTGTGCTCCACAATCACTGCCGTCCCCTCCTTGAGCATGGCGGAATTAAGTATAAGTTCGGGAATTTCCGCAAACCGCGGATGGTCATAAGGCGGATCTGCAAAAATTATATCGTATTTCTCTTTTCCTCTTTCTATAAAACGGAACACATCCCCTTTTATGAGTTTCAGCGATGTGTCGCCGAGTTTCTCTTTCACAGACCTGATGAATCCTGCCTGCACTGCCGCCTGCTCCACGGCTGTCACGGGTGCGCATCCACGCGATGCGAACTCCCAGCTTATCGCTCCTGTGCCGGCAAAAAGGTCAAGCACGCTTTTCCCTTCCAGTTCCATCATATTGTCAAGAACATTGAAAAGATTCTCACGTGCGAAGTCTGTGGTCGGACGTGCCGTTATATTCTTCGGCACATCAAACCTGCGTCTTCCATATTTCCCTCTTATTATCCTCATAGCATGTTTATATCCTGAATGCCGCTGTCTATGTGTTTTTCACGAGCGCGACGGCGGCGGCAAGCGGCATGTCGGTCTTCGACACCGCCGACGGCATCATGGTCAGCATCACATATGAGATCTGCTCCCGCAGCGTCTTGACAAGAGACTGTTTTATTTCGCTCTCTCCCGACAGCGACACCTGTGTGTTTGCGGGATTCAGACCGTACACATCCATCATATTGAAAACATGATAGGCGATATCCATCCTGTCGTGCCAGCGCTGGGTCGAGGCAAGCAGCATCTGCCTGTCGTCAAGCACCACAAAATCCACCTCTCCCTGCCGTATGTCGGCATATACGCGTGGCATCTCGCTGCCCCTGCTCATGAACCTTCTTGCAAGAACCGACAGATGACACGATACCCTCGCGCCCGACAGCGTCCTGCGAAGAAACGCCGGAAGTCCCGGACATAACGTATAGAGGCAACACATGCCGTTGACCGTGTCGCACAATACATCCGTCTCTTCAGCCTTATAGACCTTGTTATACAGATTTGTCTGCTCCTCATAGTCTCCCGCAAGCACCTCGGGCACCCACATGGCACGCGGCGAGCAAATCACGATCTCCGTAGAAAAATCATCAAGCAGCTGCGGGTGGTCATACACCGCTGTCTCTATATTACGCAGGAGAGCCGTCTCATCCTGCTGCCATTGCTCCTCGAAAAGCGTTGCCACAGGCTCAAGCGGGTTCTCTGTGTTTTTCAGATATGCGGACATACCTGTTTCAGTGATATAGACGGCAAGCCTCCATTCGGCTGTGTCGTCTATTCTCACCCCTTTGTATGTCGTCAGATTATCTTCCATAAATACTCTACTCACTTTTTTGCTTCACTCCCCGCCGTCTCTAATCCATCTCACCGGCAATAGGACGCTCCATCTCGGTCTTGACTTCCTCAGGGGTCAGCCCTTGTCCGAACAGGAACATAAGTTTAGTGATCGCCGCCTCCGATGTCAGGTCATGACCGGAAATCACACCCGCACGGTTCAACGCCGTGCCGGTCTGATAACGGGTGGGATTGACCATGCCGTTGTCGCACTGCGACACATTGACAATAACAATTCCTCTTTCCACTGCCTCCCGGATTGCCTCTATAAACCATCCGGCGGTAGGACCGTTGCCCGCGCCGAAAGTTTTCATCACAATACCCTTCAGACCCGGAGTCGAAAGCTGATGACGTATTGCCGCCTCCGTGATGCCGGGAAAAAGATCCATGTACATCACATTGCGGTCAAGTCCGTAACGGATATTCAGCGGTGCTTCACCACACGTGCGCCAGAGCACCTCCTTGCGGTAACTGATGCCCAGCCCTATCTTGGCAAGACGCGGATAATTGGAACTCTTGAACGCGTTGAAGTTGTCGGAACTGTGCTTTGTTGAGCGGTTGCCGCGCCACAGATAGTTCTCGAACAGTATGGCAACCTCCTGCACCATCGGACTCCCGTCGGCATCTCTGGCGGCTGCCACCTGCAAAGCGGTTATCAGATTCTCCTCGCCGTCTGTACGCACCTCGCCTATCGGCAGCTGGCTGCCGGTGATCACCACCGGTTTGCGGAGATTCTCCATCATGAAACTCAAGGCGGAAGCGGTATAAGCCATGGTATCGGTGCCGTGAAGCACCACGAAGCCATCGTAATTGTCGTAATTCTCTGCGATAACCTTCACGATTTCCACCCAATGGTCCGGAGTCATTGCCGACGAATCCAGTGGGACTTCAAACTGAACATTATCGATATCATAATCCAGACGCTTGATTTTCGGCACATTGTCTATCAGATGATCAAAATCAAAAGGTTCGAGCGCACCGCTCTCATCGTTCTCAATCATTCCGATTGTACCCCCCGTATACACTATGAGTATATGGGGACGTCTGTTCTCCGCATTAGATAAGGCTCCGTCCATAGGCTATAAATGATTCTTAACAACCTTTGGAGAGTGTTTGAATTTAATATGAATCATACGTAGGATTTTCCGAAATTAATTCTTTTCATCCACATGAAAGTCAAATCCAGACACTCTCTTAGAAACTGTTTAAACTTAAATCGAAACCGTTTAACAATATTTAAACAGTTTCTTAATTTGCAAATATAACAATTCCCGACAACTCTCGCAAGTAAAAAACAATCCAACGCCATAAATTCCCTCGACATTACCGCATATACTTTTGATTGCGCATCCCGTAAAACGAAAATCACACGCACAAACCGTGCGTGTGATCCTCGTCAAATGTATATGATCAGGCAATGATTATTTGCGGATAAGCACTTTCGTTGCCTTATTGCCCTGAACCTTGATGTAAAGTCCGTTCTCAGGCTCGGCAACCTTTACACCCTGAAGGTTGTAGTAAACAGCCTCGCCATTAGCCTCAGCCTCGATCTCATCGACACCGCTGCCATCGTTATTATAGCTGATAACATAGAGAGAAGTAGCTTTGTTAAATACGGTAACAAGAAGGGTCATGTCATAGGTGCCTGCATCAACACTTGCAAGAGTATAGTTATTACGCAAGCTCAGTTCAACATTACCAACCTTACCGATGAAGTTATCTTTAGTAGCAGGAGAAGCAGCCTCAAGAACAACATTCTTAACGAGAACCACATTGTTAACCATAGCTGTTGTGATATCTGCAGCTGCTACCTCTTTAGGAGTGAACGCCTCCTGCTTAGTTGAAGCAGGAAGAGAACCCTTGGGAAGAAGTTCAGGTGTAGCGTTATTGTAGAGTTCATATGTTGCTTCCCATCCGGCAGGAATAACATCATTTGCCTTATAGCTGTTTTTACCATATATCTGAATGAAATCGCCCGCTGCATCTACAGCAAAAATATTGTTGGCATTGACAAAAGCAACAGTCAAGTCGAAATCAACTTTTACAGCAGTTTTTGTGTCCAGTGCAATGGCGTCCTTGACATTTTTAACACTCACCGCCTCAGACGGAGTTGGATCAGGATCAACTGGAACGGTTATTTCTGTATCAGAAACTACAATTGATACGATACGAACCTGAGCCTCTTTTGCAGTCAATGTAAAACTTTTTGAACCATTTGCACTTGTTAAAGAATAGTACACACCCTCAAGTGCTCCTGTCCATCCATCACTCAAAACACAAGTTTTTACGTATTTATTATTATCAAGATCATCATATTTAATGAGGATTGATTTTATTGTCAGATCCGATGATTCTATAGAAAGAGAAGATCCTTTATACACACGCATGGATTTAGTTTCAGTTCCGGGATTGCGAAGAGCAGTTGTGGATGCAGCCTTATCGGTAGTCAATGTAAAAGACTTTCCATTTTCCGAAACTGATGTTGTAAACCCATTAGTAGCAGCATTTACATCCCATTCGGTTTTAGTTGCACCATTAGCGTCATAAAGAGTGTATTCAGCGGCATTGACAGCTGATACACCAAAAGCCATTATTGACAAAGAGAGTAAAAACTTTTTCATAAGCATTTAATATATTAATTGATAAAACGTTAACTTACTTTTGCATTGCTGCCTGAGCAGCAATGCAAAAAAAAGGAGTACTCCTTTTTTTGCATTCATTCACAAAGTTAACACAATTTTATCAATTCACATAAAAAAGCGCAAAAAAATAGAAAAAGAAACAAAAAAAAGCCTCAGATTTCTCTGAGGCTTAAAGGTGGCGATTACCTACTCTTCCGCTTTCGCAGTACCATCGGCGTGATAAGGTTTAACTTCTCTGTTCGGAATGGGAAGAGGTGGAGCCCTTATGC
>RIAY01000013.1 GCA_003833075.1 Muribaculaceae bacterium Isolate-036 (Harlan)
AAAGTTACTGAAATTCAGCGACTTGACCAAATTTTTAGTGTTAAATTTTCATGCTAAGCATCAGATTTTTAACGGATTAAACACTTGGCTCCTCGGAGCCGTTAACAAACTCACAAAAAATAACCGAAGTATTGAACAAATACACAACAAAAAATTTATATTCGGTTTTCATTTGAGAAGATTGGATAATTTATTTATTTTGCACCCGCAAAGTTAGTATTTCAGACATGCGACAGGATTCCAAATCAGACAAAACGCACTCCGACAGGCTCTGGAACCGCGAGTACTGGAAAGTGATGACAACGAATTTTCTCCTCTTTTTCGCCTTTTACCTCCTCACTCCCCTTCTCCCCATATATCTTGACCGACAGTTTGCCGCCGACAAGGATATGATAGGCATTGTATTATCGGGATATGTTGTGGCAACTTTCCTAATAAGACCGTTCAGCGGATTTTTTGTGGACAGTTTCAACCGAAAGACCGTGCTTGTAATCTGCTTTATGGCATTTTTCATATGCTTTGCAGGATACATCGGTGCGGGAACACTGCTTATGTTTGCCATTGTCCGCACTCTCCACGGCATACCGTTCGGAGCGGCAACCGTAGCCAACTCCACTGTCGCCATCGATGTCTTGCCGTCCGCACGACGAAACGAGGGAATCGGGTATTACGGACTCAGCAACAATCTTGCCATGGCGATTGCCCCGTCGGCAGGAATCTACATTTACAATCTTACCGACAATTTCCAATTGCTCTTCTGGATATCTCTGCTTCTTGCAATGGCAGGATTCATATGCTCAACAATGGTGAAGCTACCTGAAAGAGAGCTTAAAACACGCAGTCCCAAACTTGATCTCGACCATTTCTTCCTTTCACGGGCATGGCTGATGGCAATAAACATCACACTTTTCGGCCTATGCTGGGGAGTAATGAGCAATTACGTGGCTCTCTACGGCAAGCTGGAACTCGGAATAACCGATGGCACAGGCATTTTCTTTGCTGTGCTCTCTTGCGGACTCGTGCTTTCGCGGCTCACCGGTCACAAGGCGCTGCGCGACGGAAAACTGACACAAAACTGCTCGCAGGGGGTGATACTCTCGCTCGCGGGCTATATACTCTTTGCGCTTACAATAAACCAATGGACTTATTACGCATCGGCTCTGCTCATAGGTCTTGGAAACGGCAGAATGTATCCCGCATTCCTGAACATGTTTATAAAAGTGGCTCGCCACGACCAGCGGGGCACGGCTAATTCCTCTATTCTGATTTCATGGGATCTCGGCATGGGAATGGGTATTCTTTTAGGCGGATTTGTTGCCGAATATGTCAGTTTTTCGGCGGCATTCTGGATAACCGCCATCATGCAGGGAGCCGGAACTCTCCTTTTCCTTATATTCACAAAAACATTCTTCACCCGCCGCAGACTCGCGGAATGACAATTGGAATGAAATAGAATGGTTTATTATGCACGCGCAAGATTCCCGAGTGCAAAACATATCTATATATCTTCCGTTATAATAGGTGGGAGCGGGGACGCATCACGCTCCGCTTACGTAACAACATAACAGAATTACTGATGAAAAAAAATATTTCCCATATCGATGCCGACACCCAAGGCGCGCCTCTGAAAGGAATAAGAGGCGAGATGATCACATTCCATGAGGACCCTTTCCTTGTGGAAGATGAATCAAAATGCTATTCCCACTATTCCGACGGACTCGTGGTGATACAGGGCGACAAGATACTCGCCGCCGGAGATTACATGGAAGTCGCCACCTTCTATCCGGATCTGAAAGATATCGACAGGTATGACAACGCAGTGATAATACCGGGCATGGTCGACACCCATGTACATTACGTGCAGTCTCCGATGATCGGTTCGTTCGGCGATACGCTTCTGCAGTGGCTCAACCAATATACATTCCCTACTGAGGCGAGATTCCGGTCGGAGGAGTTCTCTCGCTCTGTGGCACGCCTTTTCATGGGTCAGATTCTGAAACAGGGAACAACCACCGCCAACGTTTTCTCCACTACGTTCCCGACTTCCGTAGATGCGCTTTTCGAGGAATCGGAACGCTACAACACCTGTATGATCACCGGGAAGGTGCTTCAGGACCGCAACCTGCCGGAACCTTTAAGGGATATATCCGCCGAGGGCTCGGTGGCGATGGCAGAGGAACTGCTGGAGAAATGGCACGGGCGCGGACGCCAGCTGTATGCCGTAATTCCGCGTTTCGCACCTACAAGCACACCGCGTCAGCTGGAACTCGCAGGAGACCTTTATCAGAAAAACGTCGGCAAAGGTGTGTATATGCATACACATCTCGACGAAGCGGACGATGAAATCGAATGGGCATTATCGCTATATCCCGAAGCGGCGAACTATACCGACATCTACCGCAGATACGGATTGCTCGGACCACGCTCTGTTTTCGCCCACTGCTGCCTCGTGAAAGAGGAGGAATGGCAGACCCTTCATGATTACGACTGCAGCGTGGCTCATTGTCCGTCATCAAATCTTTTTCTTGGCGACGGAATGTTCAAGATATGGGAAGCCAAAGACCATAAGAGACCTCTGCGCGTAGGCGTAGGCACGGATGTGGGTGCCGGCACCAATTTCTCGCTTCCACGCCAGCTCAACGAGGCGTACAAGGTGTCGATGCTGAAAAAACACAGCATGGGCGCATTGAAATGTTTCTACATGGCTACGAAAGGAGGCGCACAGACATTGCATCTTGAAGATCGCATCGGGTCGCTTGCCCCCGGATATACCGCCGACATAACTGTGCTTGACATGCATCCCACTGAGTTTCTGAAATGGAGAATGCAGTTCAACGACTTCATCCTTGACAGGATGTTCATACTCCAGACTCTTTCGCCCGACAACCTCGTCAGAGCCACTTACGTTGCCGGCAAACGCGTTTACGACAGAGAACGCGAGCAGCAGCTCTTATATGCGGCAGATTTATAACCACGCATATTATATATGATTGTGATGACGTGGAAAGTCAATTTGCATGTAAGAATTTAAATGATTACCTTTGCATTACCAAACAAAGTGATTTAAATTAATAATACAAAATGGAAATCGAAGGCAAAATCATACTGGACCTTCCTGAAGAGGGAGGAACATCCAAGGCCGGCAATCTCTGGAGAAAGAAAAGTTGGGTGCTTGAGACATTCGGCCAATACCCGCGTAAAGTAAAATTCGACCTCTTTGGCGACAGAATCGATCAGGTAAGACTTGAGGCTGGAAAATCATATAAAGTTTCCGTTGACGCAGAAAGCCGTGAATTCAACGGCCGCTGGTATACAGACCTCCGCGCATATGCGGCTCAGGAAATGGGTGCCCCCCAGATGCAGCAGGCTCCCGCGCAGCAATTCGGCTCTGCCACTGCTGCTCCCGCTGCTCCCGCAGACCCGTTTGCTGCTGCAGCTGCTCCCGCCGCCGATCCTTTCGCATCAGGCGACACCGACGACCTCCCATTCTGATTGGTCACAAAAATATTTCAGACCCCTTCCGGCGCAAGGTCGGAAGGGGTCTGAATCGTTTATGAATCCGGAGGCAAGATTTTGCCTCCGGATTTTTGCCAATTGGTGAACTATCCTGCACTCAATCGTTACAAATGCATTATATTGCATCTCTTTGCAATTATTTTTTCTAACTTATTATTGCATTTTGCTATCTTTTTATTAATTTTGCACTTGTCAATGTGAATTCCGTGTCACCACAGGTGACTCGAGCACAATTTTATAAGCAGTTGTACTAATATCAATTTAAAATAAGGCTGCATAAATAAATTCGAAATATATTAATGACACGCCAGAACAAAAAGACAGAGACCAAACAGGTTTGCAACACTTCGATTGCCGAAAACATCGGTCTGATTACGGAGACAAGCTGGGAGGTCTGCAATAAAATCGGCGGCATATACGCCGTTCTTTCGACAAAAGCACGACAACTTAAAGAACAATTCTCGGATGCCTTGGTTTTCATAGGTCCCGATGTATGGAGTTCTGAAAACCCCTCTCCATATTTCAAAGAGAAAAAGACAGTTCTTAAATCCGCGGCTTCAAAACTCAAGCTCCCGTGGGGCATAACAATACGCACGGGACGCTGGGACATTCCCGGCACTCCGCTTGTGATTCTTGTGAATCCGGGTGAAACCGCAGCCCACATTGACGAGGTATACGGCGAGATGTGGGCGGAATATGGTGTCGATTCCCTTCACTCTTATGGAGATTATGGAGAATCCTGCGAATTTGCCGTAGCATCGGCAATCGTGATCAAGGCTCTCGCAGAACACCTTAAAGTAGAGGAGAAAAACGTTGTGGCTCATTTTGATGAATGGACAACGGCTATGGGACTCCTTTACACACAGCTGACAATGCCCGAGACCGCGACCGTATTCACGACACACGCCACAAGCATCGGACGCAGCATCTGCGGCAACGGCAAGCCTCTTTACGAATACTTCCACAATTACAACGGTGACCAGATGGCTTCCGAGCTGAACATGCAGTCGAAACATTCGCTTGAAAAAGCTGCGGCTCATGCTGCAGACTGCTTCACCACGGTTAGCGAGGTCACGGCAAGAGAATGCGAACAATTGCTTGAGATTCGTCCGCAGGTTGTAACACCCAACGGCTTTGAGCCGGATTTTGTCCCCAAAACCGCGAAATATAACAAACTGCGCAAAGACGGTCGCATGCGACTTCTTAATGTAGCTGCTGCTCTTAGCGGCAGGAAGTATGACGACAACACATTCCTTATCGCAACTTCCGGTCGCCATGAATACCGCAACAAGGGGCTTGACCTTTTCCTCGACTCAATTGTAAAAATGGAGGAGAAACTTCCCGATAACGCAGAGGCTCTCGCTTTTATACTTGTGCCGGGATGGGTTAAGGAACCGTCCGGGAGCCTGCTGATGACGCTTGATTTCGACGGCAACGACAATTCAGCTCCCGATTTTCTGACACACCGTCTGTTCAATGAAGATTCCGACGAAGTATGCGTAAGAATTCGCCAGCTTCGCGGCGAGGGCAGACTCGGGAAAGTACGTGTCATATATGTGCCGAGTTACCTTGACGGTCACGACGGAATACTCGACATAGCTTATTATGATCTTCTTCCGGCATTCGACCTTACACTTTTCCCCTCCTACTACGAGCCGTGGGGCTACACTCCTCTTGAGAGCACAGCCTTCGGTGTGCCTACGGTCACTACCGACAAGGCAGGCTTTGGACAATGGGTGCTTGACAGCTTCAGAAACGGATTGCGACAGTGCGGAGTCTTCGTTACGGAAAGAGAGGATTCCAACTATTCCGATTCATGCGATGTTATAGCAGAGGCAGCCGCCGGCTATTACAAGGAGACTCCGGTTGCACGCTCCGAAGCACGCCACGCCGCTTTCCTGACAGCTGAAAAGGCAGACTGGAAATTCTTCATAACGCATTATGACGAGGCTTTCTCCGTTGCGTGGCGCAGAGCTTCGGAAAGAAACAAGAATATATTAAACTGAATATTAAACTGAATATTAAACTGAATATTAAACCAATTAAAACTATATGAAACTTCAAGTCAGCAATACCAATGCTCCGGCATGGCGCACAATTACCGTGAGCGCTGAGATTCCCAAAGAGCTGAAACCTCTCGAGGAAATGTCTAAAAACCTCTGGTGGGTATGGAACAGCGCAGGCAAGCACCTTTTCCGCGACATAGACCATGACCTCTGGCGTCAGGTCGGTGAAAATCCTGTGATGCTTCTTCAGCAACTCTCTTACGAACGCTATCAGGAAATACTCTCTGATGCGGCAATGATGCAACGCATCAAGGATGTATACGCAATGTTCAAGGACTATATGAAACAGCCTATGGACAAAAAGCTCCCCTCTGTAGCTTATTTCTCCATGGAATATGGTCTGTGCAACTGTCTCAAGATATATTCAGGCGGTCTCGGCGTGCTCGCCGGCGACTACATCAAACAGGCGTCCGATTCACGCATCGACATGACTGCTGTCGGATTCCTTTATAAATACGGCTACTTCTCGCAGTCTCTTTCCATCGACGGTCAGCAGATCGCCAACTATGAGAGCCAGAATTTCGACCAGCTTCCGATCGAGCCGGTGCTCGGTGAAGACGGACAGCCGATGGTGCTTGAAGTGCCATATCCGGGTCGTGTGGTATACAGCCACATATGGCGCGTGAACGTGGGCCGCATGAAACTTTACCTCCTCGACACAGACCTCGACCAGAATTCGGAGTGGGACCGTCAGATCACCCACAAACTCTATGGCGGCGACTGGGAGAACAGAATCAAGCAGGAATATCTCCTCGGCATCGGAGGTGTCCTCATGCTTGAGAAACTCGGCATAAAGACCGACCTTTATCATGCCAACGAAGGACACGCGGCTCTCATGAACCTGCAGCGTCTGGTGGATTATGTTCAGAAAGACCATCTTCCTTTCAATGTGGCACTTGAGATCGTACGCGCTTCTTCTCTCTATACCGTACACACTCCCGTGCCTGCAGGTCACGACTATTTCGAGGAGTCTCTCTTCGGAAAATATCTCGGCGAGTATCCCGCAAAACTCGGCATCTCCTGGAACGATCTCATGAACATGGGTCGTGAGAATCCCGACACCAACGAACGTTTCTCGATGAGTGTGTTCTGCCTCAACACCTGTCAGGAGGCAAACGGCGTGAGCTGGCTTCACGGAGAGGTTTCCAAGAAAATGTTTGCCGGTATCTGGAAAGGTTATGCTCCCGAAGAGTCTCACGTGGGTTATGTGACCAATGGTGTCCATATGCCTACCTGGGCGGCAACCGAATGGAAAGAGTTCTATTCCGAGCATCTCAACCAGGATCTCTTCAACGACCAGAGCAATCCCGAGATGTGGAAGGGTATCTTCAATGTTCCCGACGAGGATATCTGGAACATGCGAATGACTATGAAGAACAAATTCATCAATTTCGTAAAAAAGGATTTCAAAGAGAAATGGCTCAAGAACCAGGGCGATCCGACCGAGGTGATGAAGATTGTTGACAAAATCAACCCCAACGCTCTCATAATCGGTTTCGCACGCCGTTTCGCCACTTACAAGCGCGCACACCTTCTCTTCACCGATCTCGACCGTCTAGCCAAGATTGTGAACAACGAGAAATATCCCGTGCAGTTCATCTTCTCCGGCAAGGCGCACCCCGCCGACGGCGCAGGTCAGGGGCTGATCAAACGCATCACCGAAATCTCCAAGATGCCTCAGTTCTCTGGCAAGATCATATTCCTTGAGGATTACAACATGATTGTTGCAAAACGTCTCGTTTCCGGCGTCGACATCTGGCTCAACACCCCGACACGTCCGCTCGAGGCTTCCGGAACTTCCGGAGAAAAGGCAGAAATGAATGGTGTCCTCAACTTCTCTGTGCTCGACGGATGGTGGTATGAGGGTTACCGTTTCGATGAGAAAGCCGGATGGGCTCTTACCGACAAACGCACCTACACCGATCAGGCGCAGCAGGACAAACTTGATGCGGCAACTATCTATTCAATGCTGGAGAACGAGATTATTCCTCTCTACTTCAACAAGAACTACAAAGGCTACAGCCCCGAATGGATCCAGTATATCAAGCGTTCCATCGGCAATATCGCTCCCCATTTCACAATGAAGCGTCAGCTTGACGATTACATCTCCCGCTTCTATCAGCCTGAGGCTAAACGCGCAGCCAGACTTGAGGCAAACAACTTTGCCGAGGCACGCGAAATCGTGGCATGGAAAGAGGAAGTAGCCTCAAAATGGGACAGCATCCAGGTGCTTTCTTCCAACTTCGACGAGGTTCATGCCGGCGCATCGCGTACCGGTGACAAGATCGACATCAATGTCGTCATCGACACAAAGGGTCTCGGCGATTCCGTAGGTGTGGAGCTTGTTTTCTACAAGGAGGAGCATGGCGAAAGCAAATATGACGGCCGTGCAGACTTCAAGGTGGTAAAACGCAACGGAAGTGTATTCACATATGAGCTCAAATCCTCACTCAAGGAGGCAGGCACATACAAATACGCGTTACGTATGTATCCGAAGAACGAGGCTCTCCCACACCGTCAGGATTTCGCATACGTGCGCTGGTTCTGAGAATCTTCTGAATGTTAATTGACTTCTTAAGTGACACCGATTCAATAAATCGGTGTCATTTATGTTATAAAAATATGGAACATATCATTTTCAAATATTTCCCCAATCTTTCCGACAGGCAGAAAGAGTGTTTCGGGAAGATGCTCGAGCTGTATCCTGAGTGGAACGCCAGAATAAACGTGATATCCCGCAAAGATATCGACAACCTTGAGACAAACCATATCCTCCATTCCCTCGCGATTGCCAGATTCTTACGCTTCACTGACGGCTCGCGTGTCATGGACTTCGGCACGGGTGGCGGATTCCCGGGATTGCCATTGGCGGTACTTTTCCCCAATGTTCATTTCCATCTTGTCGACAGAACCGGGAAGAAACTCCTTGTCGCAAAAGAAATAGCAGACGCCTGCGCTCTTGACAATGTGTCATTCCGGCATGGAGACGTGGCGGAATGCAAAGAGAAATTTGACTTCGTTGTGAGCCGGGCGGTGATGCCACAACCCGACCTCATAAAAATATGTCGCAAGAACATCGCCACGGAGCAGCGGAACGCCATCCCCAACGGACTTATAACACTCAAGGGAGGCGACATTTCCGCAGAAATGAAAAACCTTAGGCACTGCAGCGAGGTTATAGATATAAGCGATTATTTTTCCGAACCTTTCTTCGACACTAAAAAAATCGCATTCACAATCATCTAATGAGTGGAAAACAATGAATATCGCCAGATTTAAATTTTCTCTGTTCGGAATAAACACGTACGTGGTCTATGACCCGACATCGAAAAAAGCCGCGATTGTTGATCCGGGCATGATCAACACCGAAGAAGAGGAGGCTCTTTCCCGTTTTCTGGAAAAGAACTCGCTTGTAGTGACGAATATCATCGACACCCACCTGCATATAGACCATGCCATCGGCGTTGCGTATGCAAAAAAGAAATACGGTGTTCCCCTTGTGGGACACAGGGAGGATGCTTTCCTTGGCGAAAGGCTTCGTCAGCAGGCGGAAGCTTTCGGAATCAAGGAGAAGGTCGAGGATGTGGCAATCGACACTTTTGTCGAGGCTGGTAACAAGATAAAAATAGGCAACGGCACTCTGGAAGTTCTGCACGTGCCGGGACACTCTCCCGGCAGCATCGCACTGTATGACAGGGACGGCGGATTTGTAATCACCGGAGACGCGCTGTTTCAAGGTTCTGTGGGGCGCACCGATCTTCCCGGTGGAAACGGAAACACACTCATAAAGTCCATACGCGACAATCTTCTTCCCCTTCCCGACTCTACGGTGGTCTATCCCGGACACGGTCCGTCATCAACCATAGGACGCGAGAAGACGGCAAACCCGTTTCTTGCTGAAAATCCGCGATATCGTCTCAAATTCTGACAATGGCACGATATTTGACTATTCAATATCAGAAGCAGACAGGAGCGGCTGATATGAATCTCCTGTGCCTGTCTGTAGAATCATCAATAAAAAAAGAGAAATATGGCAACAGGAAAAATCGGGGTTACTACTGAAAATATTTTCCCCGTTATCAAAAAATTCTTATACAGCGATCATGAAATATTTCTGCGTGAGCTCGTATCCAATGCTATAGACGCGACTCAGAAGCTGAAGACGCTTTCCTCTTTTGGCGAGTTCAAGGGTGAGCTTGGAGAAATGAATGTAAAAGTCTCTGTCGACAAGGAAAAAGGCACGCTCACCGTGTCGGATCACGGAATCGGCATGGATGCGGAGGATGTAGACAGATACATAAACCAGATAGCGTTCTCCGGCGCGGAAGAATTCCTTGAAAAATACAAGGACAACGCGAACTCTATCATCGGACATTTCGGACTCGGATTCTATTCCGCGTTCATGGTCTCGAAAAAGGTTGTGATACGCTCACTTTCCTACAAGGAGGGCGCAAAAGGTGTGGAATGGTCGTGCGACGGCAGTCCGGAATATGAAATGAAGGAAACCGATAAAACCGGACGAGGGACTGACATCATTCTCTATATCGACGATGACAACAAGGAGTTTCTTGAACAGACAAGAATCGACAACCTACTGAAAAAATACTGCAGGTTCCTTCCGGTGCCGGTAATCAGCGGCAAGGAGCAGGAATGGAAAGACGGCAAGTATGTCGACACCGACAAAGACCGTGTCATCAATGCCACAGAACCTCTCTGGACAAAAAAGCCGTCGGAACTCACTGATGAGGATTATCTCAGGTTTTATCATGAATTGCGTCCGGGCGAGGAAGATCCGATGTTCTGGATCCACCTAAATGTGGATTATCCGTTCACACTTACCGGCATACTGTATTTCCCGAAAATAAAGAGCAATATCGACATCCAGCGTAACCGGATTCAGCTTTATTGCAATCAGGTATATGTAACCGACCAGGTCGAGGGGGTAGTGCCAGAGTTCATGATGCTGATGCAGGGTGTCATCGACTCCCCGGACATCCCGCTGAATGTGAGCCGCAGCTATCTGCAGGCTGACCAGCAGGTAAAGAAAATCTCATCCTACATCTCGAAGAAAGTCGCAGAGAAACTCGACAGAATGTTTAAGGATGACCGCAAGGAGTTTGAGAAAAAATGGGACGATATCGAAGTCTTCATAAAATACGGCATGCTCACGGATGAGAAATTCTATGAGTCTGCAAAAAAATTCTTCCTCCTCAAGGATGTGAACGGAAACTATTACACTCTTGATGAATACCGCACACTTGTCGAGGCTGCACAGACAGACAAGGAGGGGACGGTGGTATACCTCTATGCTTCCGACAAAACAAGTCAGTATGCCTACATTCAGGGTGCCGAGGAGAAAGGCTACAATGTGCTTCTCCTTGACGGACAGCTTGACCGCCACGCGGTAGGAATGCTGGAAAGCAAACTGGAGAAGACTCGCTTTGTCCGTGTCGATTCCGACACTCCGGAGCGTCTCATTCGCAAGGACGATGACAAGAAGGCTGATCTCTCTCCGCTTCAGGCTGACATGCTGACAACGATTTTCCGCACCCAGATGCCGGAAGTGAAAGACACTAATTTCATTGTGGAATACAATGCTCTTTCTGAAAAAGACGCCCCGGCGGTGATTACCCAGAACGAGATGATGCGCCGCATGAAGGACATGGCGGAGCTGCAGCCAGGAATGAATTTCTACGGTCAGATGCCCGACATGTATTCTCTCGTGGTCAATACCTGTCAACCTGCCGTGAAACGTATTCTTAAGGACGCGGAAGAGAGCGTGGAAAGCGTTGTAAGACCGATCCGCGATGAGATTGAATCTTTCAACTCCCAAATCTCAGACCTGCGCAAGAGACTTGAAGATAAAGATGCCGACAAGGAAGCTATCAACAAGCAGGTGTCTGATCTTGAGGCAGAGGTTGGCAAAAGCCGCGAGAAGGAGGAAGCTGTCATCAAGGAATACGCTGCAGGTGTGGCAAATGTGAAACAGATAATAGACCTTGCCCTTCTTCAGAGCGGACTTCTGAAGGGTGAGGCATTATCCGCATTCATCCGCCGCTCCGCCGCTCTGCTTTGAATGCCGTTTCCAAAAGATTACTCCGGTTTCAATCCATATATACAAGAAAACGCGTCAGAAATTTCTGACGCGTTTTCTTGTATATATGGATTGAATCGTTTATTCCGCCGGAGCATCGTTCCATGTGCAGGAAACGAATTCGAATTTACCTTTCTCAACGCATTTCCACACAATCGTGTACTCCACGTTCGCGCCGCCGGTTGTCCAGGCGGTGAAGGTGACTGTCACAGTTGGCTCAAGACCTTCGATCGGAGCCATGTTGGGATAGAGAAGTGAAAGTGCGCCAGGACCTGTCTCATGCTCGAAACGGCTCTTCATCATCTTCACGATTTCCTCCGGCTGCACGCCCGGATAGTAACTCAGAAGCGTAGCATACGAACTGTTGATATTCACATTGCCCTGATATGCCGAGCAACCCGAATAATACTCTCCGGTGCCGTAGCTGTCTACCCATGACGAGGCATTCTCTATATTGGCGCTCACCCAGTCAACTGCAGCCTGATAGAACCACATGCTCGTCGCCTGGTTCTTGCCGCGCGGGAGAACCAGCGAGATAGAGGGATCCATCTTCCAGCCGCTTGACTTGAACACGAACTGGTTTGTCTCCGTAATCACACCTTCCTCGGAAATGGAGTCAACCCACTGGGTTCCGTCATAGGTATATTCCACGCTTCTGAAGCTTGTCCCGTCACTCCCTTTCAGAGAATAAAGCACATACTTGCTTGTTTCTGCTGCGGCATAAGGATATGTTCTTGAAAGGAACATCGGTATCATTGTTCTCGCTTCATCGGCTGTAAGAGCGTTTCCGGATACTCCCATCTGCTTGTAATCCGAAGGCTGAAGCACAGTGACATCTGTTGCCGGTGCCCATTTCGAACCGTCATAAAGATACAGGGAGGATACAGCTGTGTTTGCGATTGTGGCTACACGACGCTTGACATTCGCCGAGGATTTTGCAGATGATTCAACACCGGTGAGCAGAATGTTGAAGAACTTAGGCACGCCGCCGGATTTGGAGATACTTACAAAATAACCGTTTACAGTGCAGGTCTCGCCATCCTTGAGCATGGCTTTCTGCGCATCGGTCAGCATGTAGAAACTGCCCTGCGATGTGGATGCGCCGTCAACCATAAGATTGTAATAGTTGCCCGATACGGATACCTTTCCCGTAATGCTGCAGTATACAGCGGTGAAGTTGTCGGTGGTCTGGATTGCAGCATCCATATCGGCGCCGGTATATACTTTTGCCGCAGGATATGTCACACTGCTTTCCTGTCCGACTTTCTTGATAGTGGCGCTTTCTCCGAACTGAAGACCGTTGTTGTTGACGCCGACCGTGCCGGAAATCTCAAGCCGGTCGCCGAGAACATAGCTGCCGTCGTAAGAACTTCCGAGATAAACAAGTACGGAAGCACCTTTGTCCGAGAATATGAATCCGCGCGCGCAGACTCCGGTCACGACACCGTTGACTGTGACATCATCGCCGGCTTTCGCATCTTTGAGAATATCGCTGGGCTCGAACGTATCCTCGGGTGTATTGAATACGGGAGAGGTCTCCGAATTGTTATAATCCACAAGCACATACTCGCCTGCCGCTGCATCGGGGAAGTTGCTCTTGAGGATACCGGGGATATTGCCGGCTGCCGTCGCCATGGGCGAGAAACTCTCGGCATAATCCTCTTCGCTTCCGTATGCCTCCTGATAATCTTCCTTGGTCACTGTGTAGGAGGAAGCGGCATTCATGTTTACCATCTCTTCGGGAAGGTTCTTTGCAATCCTGTAGGTGACATTGATCGATGAACCACCGGAAAGAGTGAAATACTTGAAACCGGGATCCTGAAGCAGATTAGGAATGTACTCAGCTGGAAGAATCTTGTCGTTGAGATATCCGAGGGAGCCGACAGCCTTCAGTTCGTCTGCCACACCGGCTGACTCGGCAAGCGCTTTGTTGGCGGAATTCTTGGCGATAAGCTCATAGTCTGACACCTCAAGTGTGTAATCGAGAGTCTGGACATTGGAAAAGTCCGGTCCCCCTGTAAAGCCGTCAAGATGGTCGTTCCAGCTGTTTTCGCTACACGACATCATGCCAAGTGACACAGCTCCGACAAGAAGTGTATTCTTTATATATGTTTTCATTTCGGTAGTTTCTTAGAAATTGATTTTTAATTTCAGGGAGAATGTGCGGCCGAAAGAATATACGGCATATGTGGCATTTCTCCATGTTCCGTTCTCGTTATAAGGAGTCTGCGCATCCTTGACATAATAGTAGTCGAACAGGTTGAAGACGTTTCCGTAGACGGTGGCGTTGAGTCCGCCGATCTTGAAGCTGTAGCTGCATGAAAGGTCGAGTTCGTTGCCCCATGGAATCTCCCACGGGTCGGCAAGTGTGATTTCGCCGTTCTGCACAAGACTGCTTGACGCGTCAAGAAAATAATCCGAATAGTTGCGTGCGCTGAATGTCCAGTCGGCACCTATGCGAAATCCTTTGAACGGTTTGAATGTCACGCCGAGTCCGCCTGTTGTCTGTGCAGATCCGCAGACCTTATGGTTTTTCTGGTTCAGAACACTCCATGCATGGTCGGGAGCGTTGGGTCCCGATGCGAGTGTTCCGTCAGTAAGGCTGGCAAGAGGCTGTCCCTGCTCGTTATAATAATAACCTTTCGGGTTGTTGAGCCATTTCCAGTCGCCCCATGAGAACATACCCTGGATTTCGAGCCAGCGGGTGGGATTGAAAGCGAAGTCAAGTTCAAGACCGATATGCTGTGCCGAAACATTCTCAAGACTCATTGAGAAGTACTCTCCGTTCATAGGACCGCCGTTGAACTGTCCGCGTTTCTGGGTGTCACGGTCGCAACGGTCCATCCACTTGGTGTAGTAACCGTTAAGAGTCATGGAGAAGATGGGTGAATGGAATCCGTAACCCAACTCGAACGATCCGATTTTCTCATTCTTCGGATTCGGATTCAACGCATTGCTTGTCTCGGGATTCAGGAAGACGCCGCGAGAAAGGAAAGGAGCTTTGGAGATATATCCTCCGTTCACAAATATGTTGTTGTGACGGTCGATATTCCAGTTGGCGCCACCCTTGATCGTTCCGCCGAAGAATGACTGCCATGGAGTCGTGCCGTGCTCGGCGTCATAGTAGAACATATCTTTCTTCTTGTAGCTTGTCACATTGAGAGAACCTGCGAGGAATGTAGTGACAGCTCCTTCAAGAATCTTGTATTCTCCCTGACCGTACACACCTTCCTGATGTGTGAAACCGTCATAGTTGCGGTATACCACATCTCCTACACCGAGTTTCTCATATTTCCAGTTGGGATCTGCCGCAAGATAGTTATTGGCGGCTTTCACATTCTTTCTGTCGGTGTCATCCATGTAATACTCGCCCGAATACAGGTCGATGAGTTCGTTTCTGTGGTGTCCCACGTAATATCTCACATCGATACCGCCGGTGAGATTGAGTTTGTTGGGTATAATCTCGTTCTTGTAGGTAGATACAAGCCCGTACCACTCGTGGCTGTTGATTGACTGTGACATCGCCATCTCCGAACCGGTAGTCGAAGCCGCGTTGAGATCCTGTATCGCGCCGTAGTCAAACGTTCCGTCAGGACGGCGGAATCTCGTTGTTATGGCTCCGTTCTCTGCTCCGCGCCAGTAACCGCGATATTCAGATGTACGGCCCTGTCCTGCGTATCCGCCGCCCGATGCGAGAGAGACATAAAGCGCGGATGAAAGTGATGAACGCTCATTGATCTGCCAGATATGATTCAGTGAGATAATAGGCTTGTGATACTGGTTGCGGTAAGCCGTGCGCTGGCGTCCCTCGTTGTCGAAACCGTACTGGGGGTTGTAGCTGTACATGCTTTTGCCGTTCATATATTCCTTTGCCTGCTGCCAGTTCTCGATTGAAAGCGCGCCGTATACCATATTGCGCTGGTTGTGCCACTGAGGAGAACCGAAAGCTGTCAACGAAAGCTGGTGGCTGTCGCCGATTTTCTTCGATACGTTTGCGAAATAATTCCATGCCTCGAACTGGGTTCCCTGAATGTATCCGTCACCCCATTTGCGGCTTCCGAGAATACTGATTGCCCAACCGTTCTTCATCAGTCCGGTAGACACGCTGAATCCTACGTCATTGAGAGCGTTGTTACCCATCCCGTACCATACGGAACCACCCTTCTTTGCATCAAGACCCTTGGTAGTGATGTTGATGGTGCCGCCGATAGAGGGTGAGGAAATGATAGCCGCGCCAAGACCGCGCTGCGTCTGCATGCTCGTGGTCACACCGCCGAGACCGGCGAAGTTGGACCAGTAGATACCACCCCACTCCATATCGTTCATCGGAATACCGTTTACAAGAACCGCAACGTTAGGAGCCTTGAATCCGCGCATGTTGATCTTGGCATCGCCATAACCGCCGCCCTCCGGTGTCGCCCAGACTCCGGGGGTCATTTTAAGCACCTCGGGAAACTCCTTGTTTCCGAGCTTCGCCTCGATCTGGGCTGCTGTGATCTCTGACATCGCGATAGGAGTCTCTCGTGTGCGTGCCTTTGACTGCGTCACAACCACGTCCTGAAGCATCTTTGTTTCCGGCTTCAGCACAACGTCGCCGATGTTTTCTTTCACAGGGGTCTCATAGCCTGAATAACCGACATAGGTTATCTTAAGCGTCTTCCCTGAGGGAGCTTTAAGACTGAATGTGCCGTCAAGGTCTGTGGAAACACCGATCCTTGTGCCGGGCACCGTCACCATCGCGCCAATGAGCGGTTCACCCTGCTCATCAATGACGCGGCCGTAGCAGTTCACATCCGCACCATAGGTAGCCAGAGCCAGCACCCATGACATGCAGATTGCCACGCCTAAGAGAAAGAGTCTCTTCATAATGTGTAAAGTTTAAGTTATTGTTGTTATATAATATAATTATAATAAGACAATTATATAGATTCAACAAAACATTAAGAGCCAGCCTGCAATGCAGGCTGGCTCTTAATGTCATGACATTAAAACTCGATAACGCTATGCTTCGAGATCATAATGCCGTATATAGAAAATCGTCGTGTTGATTTCATCGGTCACCTTTGATAATGTAGATTAACCACTAAACAATGGCTGCTTACCATCATTTGAATGCAAAGATAACCAATTTAAAACTTTTTCACAAATTTTTGCGCGTTTTTAACACAACTGATTTTCCGCATTTATCACTCTTCTGTATTTTTCTCCTTCTCCTCTTCTTCGGCGAACCGGGTGAACCCGTTTTCCACGAGAATATTATACCATGTGAAGAGTTTCTTGATATCATTCTCGTATACACGTTCGCGGTCATAGTCCTCGACTATTGCCTCAAATGCCTGACGAAGACCTTTCGACGCCAGCAATTCCTTGACATCAATCTTCTTCCCCTCATATTTCGCATATACCTTGTCAAGGATCTCTCCAAGCGGTGTGTCGCCTGATTCCGTATACATGGCTATGTCGCCGAGCGAAACCACTTTGTCGCGTGCATGGGCGGGAAAACGTTTGCCGCTGCCAAGTTCCTCTACTATGAGAGTGCCTTTCCCTTGCGAAACAATCCTGAACAGGCCGGGACGTCCTGTAATAGATAAAATTTCTCTTAACATATCATTTTATATTTTTTGATTCAACTTCAAGTAAAATGTCAATCTGCTCAATCAATGAAGAATCCCCGGAATTGGAGATTCGCTTTGTTTTATCAGGTGGCAACATGCCGAACTCGCTCTGCTGCGCCCTGATACGTTGCATGAGATCTTTTTCGGTGATTCCACCTCTACCGAGTGCCCTGCGGATACGAAGCTGTTCCGGCGACTCCACAAGCCATATGCTGTCACACATCCGGTCGAGTCCGGACGTGGCGATTATCGCAGACTCGACAAAACACAATGCGCCTTTTCCGCTCTTCCTCCATGTGTCCAGATCGTTTCTCACAGCGGCATGCACAAGACTGTTGAGCCATACGCGCTCCTCTTCAACGGAAAAGACTTTTGCCGATATAAGCCTGCTGTCAAGACTTCCGTCCTCCAGGACACAGGATTCTCCGAAACGTTCCCTGAGTGCGGCAATGAGCTCTTCAGACCCGGACATAAGTTCTTTTGCCCGCGAGTCACAATCGTAAACCTGATATCCCTTTAGACGGAGAACGCGGGAAACCACACTTTTGCCGGCACCTATTCCCCCGGTTATACCTACAAGCCTCGTATCTTGAGTTCCAGCCATGACCTATTGTTTTACGAGCGTATATTCGACTGAATCTGTAAACATCTGCGGACTCTCCACATAATCAGCGAAACTGTGGATACTTACCGGAAGACGATCGCCGGAGTATTTGTATATATCCCTGTAATCAACAGTCACATCGACAGGAACAAGATCACTGTTGAAAAGACTCATCGGAACATAATAGACAACCTGCACCCGGTTCGGGAAAAGCAAAAGGCTCTCTCCTTCGGGAACATTAAGCGCCGAGACCGTCGCCACTGATTCTTTCTTCACCAATGGCTCCACAGGTATCTTCACCTTTACCGATGAAGGAACAATCTTTACAGTAGGTATGGGACTGAGAGGAACCTCCACTTCAGTGGTCTCCGACAGATTGCGTCTCACTATCGGCTGCGTATACACCCTGGTGATGGTGTCAATCGCCTCGGAATAGGAATACACAAGCGCATAACGCTGCAACGGCTTCGGAGACTCGCTGATGACCATTCCCGGAGCTGCGGAGACATCCGCTACAACTACAACAGGAACCCGACGCCCTTTGTCTGTGGTATAATGCAGATAAAGGGAATCAAGCGACACTGCCGTAATCTGCGCGGTATTACCGAAAGCCCCTTTTACCGCAGAGTTTATGTCGGTCTTTGTTACGTGAAGTATGCCATTTTCCGAAAAATCCCTGAAATTAAACCCTACGTGAGGTTTGCCGAGAACTCCGCTGCGCAGAATATTGGTGCCTTTGTCTCGCAGTGTAACATGAAACATCTCCGGCGGCTCATTGATGAATGTCACCGTATCCGGCACATTCTCTATCTTCAGTGCCACATCGAATGTCTTGGTCACACTGTCGTTGAGCGACATCACAAGCCAGAAAAGTGTGGCGACAGCCACAAAAGCAAGAAAGAGCACGAAATTATGGAACCCCGTAGAGGCCCGCATTCCGCGCCATTTCTCCTTTGCTTCTTCAATCCGGAATCCCATTCCGAGGTGTCAATGCAAAAATTATTATTTCTTGGGCTGCTCTTCAACCAGAGGATAGACTGAACCGCGGTCAACCTTAAGGCTTACACCGGGAGCCGCCTCCACAATGACAGTGGTTTCTCTGATCTCTTTAACTCTGCCATGTATGCCGCCGGCTGTCACAACCTTGTCGCCGTTCTGCATCGCCTCGCGCTGCTTTTTGAGCTCTTTCTGTTTTTTCTGCTGCGGACGAATCATGAAGAAGTAGAAAATCACAATCATGAGAACTATCATGATTATACCGCTCATGCCACCGCCGGCCTGACCTGCGGCCGCTTCGAGAAGAATTGAATTAAGATTCATCTTTTAATTTATTATTTGTTTTGTTTATTTTTTTTATTTTTTGAGCAATACGCCCTCTTTCTGAAGATGCGAGATAATCTTTCCGAGAATTCCGTTTACAAAACCTCCGCTCTTGGCGGAGCTGTAGGTTTTTGCAATCTCTATGTATTCATTCAGAGTCACATTAAGAGGTATCTTGGGGAAATTGAACATCTCCGCAAGCGCGGTCTCTATAATCACAACATCCATGAAGGCAAGACGTTCACTCTCCCACAACGATCGGTCAACAGCTTCGTCTATATATCCTCTGTATGTATCCTTGTTCTTAAGCACTGCCTTTACAAGTTCATCTCCGAAACGAGCATCTTCCTCATCCTTGTATTTGTCAAGTACGGCATCGGCAGAAGCTCCCTCCTCGAACTTACGGAAACTTTTCAGAACGAATGTGCCGATTGTGTCAAGATCGTCATTCCAGAAAACAGACTTGTCTTCGAGAGTCTCAAGAAAATGCTCGTTGTTGAATACTATGCGGCGGATGATATTGCGCCACAGCTCGCAGTCTTCTTTCGGTGTCTCAACCGGATTATCCATATAACTGCGATAGATATCAGAGTCAACTATTGACTTCAGAAGATTATCCATCATCACGCGATCTTCGCGCTCCCATGAAATCTTTTCCTTCTCGATAAAGTTTCTTATAGCCTCGCACTCCCTGATTGCTTTCACAAGAGAATTGTCTACAAACTTCAGATTCGGATTAAGATCTTCCTGTGTCACGAGAAGTTTATGACGGCGGTCATCGAGTCGCCGTTCCTGCATGTCGGTGAGTTCCACCGGAAGCCACAAAAGACGGAAGTAGAGTTCACGCGCCTTGTCAAGGCTCTGATGAAGCGCGGAGATCGCCTCTGACCCGCCGTCCTGCGATGCCATGAAGTTAGTGAATGTCTCGTTCAGGAATTCTACGGTTCTGTCTACTGCCTTCAACGTGAAATTCTCGCGACGACTGATTATCTGGTTAACTTCTGCGTCACGGGAAATGACAAGATTGTAGATATCGTTCCAGACCGTGCTGTCAACCCCGAACTTATTCTCCTTTCTGTCTTTGAGATAATTCTTGTAAACGGCAGACTCTTTGACTTTGTCTGCTATTGACTCCACGATTCCTTCAAACGGGAAGGGAGCCATGCGATACCTCGCAAGCTGCGATTTTATTGTGTCGTCACTTTTCAGTCTCTTTATAAACCGGGTTTCTTCCAATGGTTTGTCACCGCCGCGCCTGCCTATGGATTCCGCAACCTTAAGCATCAGCACGAGTGTGTCGAGATATAAGGAATATGCAAAACGCTTTTCCTTTGTAGGCGTCTCGGGAAGTGTGACCAATGAGAATTGTTTTTCTACAAGCAAGAATGAATACAATATCTGTATCACCTTGATTCTTATTAATATACGGTTTATCATAACTCTTTATGAATATAAGTGACTCTCAAATCATAGCCTATATATTTTTTTGCGGCAATGATTTTCAAGACAAATTTACAATTTTATCCCCAATCTGCAAAACATCACACTCCCTGCGGTGAAAAATAATATATGTCAGACTCCTGCTCCGCGCTGTCTGAGTGCCTCGTAAATCATCACTCCTGCAGCTACCGATACGTTGAGGGATTCTATCTTTCCCACAATCGGAATTGCCGCGAGTTCGTCACACGCCCTTAGCACGGAATCCGAAATTCCGGTGTCTTCACTTCCCATGACTATCGCCACAGGCTCTTTGTAATCGGCTGCCGTATAGACAGTGTCTGTCTTCTCCGTCGCGCCTACTATGTGATAACCGCTGTCTTTAAGGAACCTCACTGCCGAAAGTGTATCCTTCTCCCTGCATACCGGCACATGAAACAATCCTCCGGCAGAGGTCTTGACAGCATCGGGAGTGACTGTGACGCTGTTTCGCTCCGGTATGACGAGTGCGTCGACGCCGGCGCATGCCGCCGTGCGACCGATCGCTCCGAAATTGCGGGTGTCTGTAAGTCCGTCAAGCACAACCACAAGCGGATTGCGCCCCTCTTCATAGAACAACGGAACAAGATGTTCGAGTCTCTGATATTCCACCGGCGAAAGCAACGCTATTGCTCCCTGATGGTTCTTCATCGTGATGCGGTTGAGCTTCTCCTGCGGCACACGCTGCATCACTATGTCATATTCCCTTACCTTTGCAAAGAGTTCACGGGCAAGGTCTCCGGTAAGATCGCGGCGCACCAGAACCTTGTCTATGCTGCGTCCCGCCTCGATAGCCTCTATGACAGCTCTTATTCCGAAAATATAATCGTTTTTATCCATTTTCTCAATTTATATCTTATTCTTGTTTGTCACCCGATTTTCTCCCAAGCAATACACGGGCATTGTTGAGCGCGGCATCACCCACTTCACTGCCCGACATCATCGCGGCAATCTCGCGAACCCTTGCTTCTTCGTCAAGACGTCGCACATGCGTGAGCGTACGGGTCTCCTCATCTTTCTTGAACACTTTGAAATGACTGTCGCCTTTGGCAGCGACCTGCGGAAGGTGAGTTATTGCCATAACCTGCATGTCCCTGCTCATATCAACCATCATCTCTCCCATCTTGTCGGCGATCTCTCCCGATACGCCGGTGTCGATTTCATCAAATATTATCGTGGGGAGATTCATTCTCCCGGCGAGCACCCGCTTGATTGTAAGCATGAGCCGCGACATCTCGCCGCCGGACGCCATTCCGGCTATCGGACCCGCAACCTGATTCTTATTGAAGGAGCACCTGAATTCCACACGGTCCTGACCTGTCGGTCCCATTTTTCCGGCTGCTATGTTCACGCTGAAATCAAGATTGGAAAGTCCCAACGGACGTGCGGTCTCTGTAACCACACGCGAAAAGCGCCGGGCGCCCTCCTCGCGCGATTCGGTAAGACGCACGGCAAGTTCCTTGACTTCGGAGGCAACCCTCTTGCCCTCTTTCTCAAGCATGGGCAACTCTTCTCCTCCGGTCTCGATTGCATCAAGCTGACTGCCTATTTTCTCAAGCATATCAACAAGCTCGTCTGCCGTCTTCACCCTGTACTGCTTCACTGCGTCATAATATTCGTTCATCCGGCGCGAGAGCTTCTCAAGCACAGCAGGATCCGCATCAATCCTAAGTACAGCGTCATCTATGGTCTCATACATATCCTGAAGCTCCACAATCACATTCTCAAGGCGTTCCGGTATCGCAGGTGTATCTTCGTCCGTCTCTATCCCGACAAGGGAATAATCAACCCTGTCAGCTTCAGCTTTTGCAGTTCTCAGCAAATCAAGAGCGCCACGGTCGCTATCTCCCAACAGGCTGCGGAAATACTGCAGACGCTCTCTTATCTCATCCGCATCGCTGAGAAGTTCAAACCTCTTCTCAATGGTCTCGAGTTCCCCCCTTTTAGGCGACAGTGTCTTGAGACCTTCATACTGAAATTGAAGGTATTCCCTGTTTTCCCGCATCCTATCCTGTTCCTGGCGAATACGCTTAACCCTGTTGCGTATCTCCACAAAACGCCGGAATGCTTCCGCATAACGTTTCCGGAGCTTTTCGTTGTCAGAGACAGAATCAATTATCTCAAGCTGCGCGGTCTGGCTTGTGAGACGCGCATTCTCATGCTGGGAATGTATGTCGATCAGATAGCCGGATATGGATGCAAGCACCGACAATGTGACGGGCACGTCATTTATAAAGACACGGGATCGCCCGTTTGACGCTATTTCTCTTCTTATAAGCAGTTCCTCGGCATTCCAGTCAAGATCATTCTCCGCAAACGACTGTTCAAGAGATGCCGGCGGAAATGCGAACGATGCCTCCACAACAGATTTGGATCCGCCGTCGGCAATGACACGGGAATCCGCACGCCCCCCCATGATCATCGAGAGCGCGCCGAGCATTATCGATTTCCCGGCTCCTGTTTCTCCCGTGATTATCGTAAGTCCGGAGTCGAACTCAAGTTCGAGACTATCGATCAACGCATAGTTCCTAATTGACAGTTTACTCAGCATATCTGTTGATGGTTTTTAACGATGTCTTGACAATAATAACACGCTACTGGTTCTCACTCCCTTTCTTGATTTTATCCAGACGCTCGGATTCCGTCGGATAAATAGGCTGCAGAATATCATATGCCGTCTCGCGTTCGTTGGCGGGGGCTTTGGAGTATATGTTTACCAGCTCGTCAAGCTTGGAATCACGGAAGAGAGACAAAGCAACGGACATAGGCGAACTGTCCGCTATGCCTTTCAGTTCTTTCAACGATTCTGTTATAACCGCCCTACCTTTGTCAGGACTCGTGACCATCTCGTCGAGTCCGCGACGATGATAGTCGTAAAGAAGATTGCGGATGCCGGATGTATTGGTGTCGGTATAACTGCTCAAAACTGCCGCACGGTTCTTGGTGTCTTCAAAAGTTCGCCATCCGACCTCTCCTATGGACTGTGCCTGCTGCACAATGCTCTGGGCACGGTCATAGAACGGCTGCCCACCCTTGGGCGAGAAGCTGTCGAAATCTATGGCAAGAAAAAGATTGGCATAATAGTCGAGTATCGCTGTGAGGTTATTGTCTACTGTATTCTCATTGTAAATCAAGGGGTCTCCCTCCCTGTAACCGAATTCGACTTTGGTATCCCGAAAGTTGAAAAGCGTCGTGGTGTATGTACTGTTGTACACAGGCCGCGACAGCTGAAGCTGCAACTCACCTTTTATCCTGTCGTCGGAATACTCCGCTACTGTAAGAAACAGACGGCATTCTATCTTCTCGTTCGGACTGAAGACCGCATTACTGAATTTTGTTTCGTTCATATAGGTTGAGATCCCTTCCTGCAAAGCGTCGAACACATTCTTGTTGGTACCCTCGATTTGCTGTGAATTGACCTCGACAGTGCAGTTGAGCTCCTGAGCTTCGACCGCATTCACCCATATAAGTGCCGCAAACAATAAACCCAATAATCTTCTCATGATAATATTTCAGCAATAATATCCGCAGCAACTTCCCTCTTGCTCTTCAACGGGAATGACCTCTCGGTTCCATCCTTGCGAAGAATTGTCACTTTGTTGGTATCAGTGCCAAAACCGGCACCTTTGTCCTGAAGCGAGTTCAGCACAACCATGTCAAGATTCTTCTTTCTGAGCTTTCCGAGTGCGTTTGCATGCGCATTGTCTGTTTCAAGCGCAAAACCTACAAAGAGCTGACCCTCGCGCTTTACGGATGCAAGCGTAGCCGCGATGTCCGGATTCTTCACAAGGCGAAGCGACATCTCCTCAACTCCCTCACGTTTAAGTTTGCTCTCCGCACGTGACTCCGGACGATAATCGGCGACAGCAGCTGCGAATATGCCCATATCGGCATTGGCGAATGGCTCACGCGATGCCTCAAGCATCTCCTCTGCGCTCTCCACGTCAATCCTGTGTATATTGGGATTTGCGGTTTGCAATGAAACCGGACCGCATACAAGGATAACCTCCGCACCCCGTGCGGCGCACTCCTCGGCAAGCGCAAAACCCATCTTGCCGCTGGAGTAATTGCCTATGAATCTCACCGGATCAAGTTTCTCATAGGTCGGGCCGGCGGTAATCGCCACCTTTTTGCCGAGCATATCACACTGCTTCATAAAAAAACGCTCTATGCGGGAGAATATATTCTCCGGTTCCTCCATTCTTCCTTTTCCTACAAGATGACTCGCAAGTTCTCCGGCGGCAGGCTCTATTATTTCCACACCATATGATTCAAGCGTAGCGAGATTGCGCACTGTCGAGGGATGCGCCATCATGTCGAGATCCATCGCAGGTGCTATCATCACATGCTCCTTGGCTGAAAGATATGTCGTGACCAGCATATTGTCGGCGATGCCGTTCGCCATTTTTCCGATAGTGGATGCAGTCGCGGGCGCGATCACCATCAGGTCTGCCCAGAGACCGAGGTCAACGTGACTGTGCCACTCCCCGGTGTTTGCGGTGAAAAACTCGCTTACCACTGGTTTTCCGCTCAACGAGGAGAGTGTTACCGGAGTGATGAATTCTTTCCCAGCCGGGGTGATCACCACCTGAACCTCCGCACCTGCCTTGACAAGCAGGCGGAGCAGAGTAACCGACTTGTAGGCGGCGATGCCGCCGGTAATGCCGAGCACTATGTGCTTACCTTTCAATATCGATTCCACGGCTGCCTTTATTTCTGGTTTCTGCATTCCGCATAAAGCACGGAAATCACATCCTTCGTATTCTTTGCAAAATCACCCTGCATCATCCATGTGTAGAACGAAGGTTCTTTGCGGAACACCTCTTTCACCGGCTTTCCCTTGTGCTTGCCGAAATTGAATACAGGCACATCGTTGTCATCAAGCACTATACGCGCCGAGAGATCAACACTTTTGCCGGACCTCGAGAATTCCGCGAGTTTTTCCACATCATTCTCAAGATCAGGATAACGGTCAAGCTGACCCAGAAGAACCTCATAAGTCGCCTGAGTGTCGGCAAGGGCGGAATGTGCGTCGGCGAGATCGCGTCCGCAATAGAACTTGTATGCGGCTACGAGCGTGCGCTGCTCCATCTTGTGGAAGATATTCTGCACATCTATGAATTTACGCCCGGCAACCTCAAAATTCAGTCCGGCTCTGCCAAACTCCTCGATAAGCAGAGGAACATCGAACTTATTGCTGTTATATCCGGCAATGTCACACCCCTCGAATATCTCGAGAAGAGCTTTGGAAATCTGGCGGAACGACGGCTCGTCTTTCACCATCTCGTCGGTGATGTGATGCACGGCTGTCGCCCCGGGCGGTATGGGCATGCCGGGATTGAGCCTGCGGGTCTTGGACTCCGTATGCCCGTCGGGATAAACTTTGATATAACTCAGTTCTACTATCCTGTCTCGGGTTATATTGGTACCGGTGGTTTCCAGATCAAAGAAAATCAGCGGTCTCTTAAGATTCAGTTTCACTATATCTATTTTATGTTCTAACACCCCGGGGCTTATCCTCTCCCCTTTCGGAATTTACCGTCAGACTGCCTTTAAAGCACCTGCATCGGCATCTGGATAATCACTACATCCTCTCCTTCCTGCTGCTGAAGCGGCGTGTAGATTCCGGGACGTCCGGGATCCGACAGCTTGAACACCACTGAGTCATAATGGAGGTTGTTGAGAATCTCTATCATGAACTGTCCGTTGAAGCCGATGGTCATGGTGTTGCCTTCGTAGCTGCAGTTGACGCGTTCTTCGGCAGATGTGCCGTAGTCAAGATCCTGAGCATGGAGAATAACCTCGTTGGGCTGAATGTCGAGAACAACAAGATTTGAGCTCTTTGCCGCGAATATGGACACGCGACGCAATGCCGTAAGAAGCGAAACCCGGTCAATCGTCATCTCAAAGGGATTCTCCTGAGGAATCACACGATTGTAATTGGGATAGTTGCCGTTGATGAATAGACACGACAACAGATAGTCGCCAAGCTCAAAGGTAGCGCCTTTGGAATCGAAAACAATCTTTACATCACCATCCTCCTTGCCGATTATGCTTTTGAGAATATTCGCCGGCTTCGAGGGGAGAATAAATGACCCTGTGAATCCGGGAGCGGACTCTGAATTGATATAGCGCACAAGCTTATGCGTGTCTGAGCTGACAAAGGTCACGTCGTTCTCATGAATATCCCAGTATATACCGGTCATAATTGGGCGCACTGTGTCGGCGCTCACGGCAAACAGAGTGTTGTCAATACCTTTCTGAACCATCGAAGCGGGAAGCATCATTGTTTTCTGCTCCGCCTCCTGATTGCGGCGTGCCGGATATTCGGTGGCATCCACACCCATGAAGTTGAAATGTCCGTTAAGAAAACGGATATCGATCTCTTTTGTCTCGTCGTTTATGTAGAACGTAAGGGGCTGGCTTGAGATTTCCTTCGTGATTTCGAGAAGTCTCTTGGCTGACACGGCGATTGCACCGTCACCCTCGCTCTCGGTTATTGTCATATACGCCGTCATCACATTCTCCTGGTCACTGCCGGTTATGCTCAGACGGTCGCCCTCCACTTTCAGAAGAAAGTTGTCGAGAATCGACAATGCATTCTTTGCATTGATCACTTTGCTCACAGCCGAAAGTTGCTGCTGGAATGTCTTTCCCTCTACGTTAAATTTCATATCTTGTCTTGTTTTTGTTCAACTTGCAAAGATAATCAATTTGCACGTAGATTCAAACTTTACAACCATAAAAATCCCTTAATTGCAAAAAAACAGACCCGTCCGGGATACGGACGGGTCTGCATCATATACTGTCGGATTTTTATTTGTCTTCCTCTTCGGCTATAACCTCAACCTCGATGGGCTGCTCCACCTCTTTGTGGAATTTGACTATAGCTGTGTGAACACCTACTGTCTTGATAGTATCCTTGAGGTTGATGATCTTGCGGTCGATCTCATGACCGAGCTTTGCAAGAGCCTCGGAAACCTGAGCGGCGCCCACGGAACCGAAGATTGTGCCTGACGCGCTTGTCTTCGCTGTGATTGTCACCTTTACGCCCTCGAGAGCAGCAGCGGCTGCCTGAGCGTCTTCAAGAATCTTGGCAATCTTGTGCGCACGCTGTCTCTGGTTCTCGGCAAGCTGCTTGAGAGCCGCTTTTGAAGCCACGATGGCAAGACCCTGAGGGATAAGATAATTGCGGCCGTAACCGTCTTTTACCTCAACCACATCATCCTTATAACCTAAACTGGCTACATTCTCTTTGAGTATTACTTTCATTGTGTTGTTGCTTTTATCAGGTTAGAAAAATGATTATTTCATCAAGTCGGTCACATAGGGAAGGAGAGCAAGATGGCGGGCACGCTTAACTGCCTGAGCAACTCTTCTCTGGAACTTGAGAGATGTTCCGGTGATACGACGGGGCAGTATCTTACCCTGCTCGTTGAGGAATTTCTTCAAGAACTCGGGATCCTTGTAATCGATATATTTGATACCGCTACGTTTGAAACGGCAGTATTTTTTCTTTTTAGTATCTACCGTAAGGGGGGTGAGATAACGGATTTCGTTGTTTGCTGCCATGATTATGCCTCCTTTACTTCTGCTTTAGCCTCTGCCTCTGCGGGTTTCTCACTTGCTTTGTTTGCTCTCAGGTTACGACGCTTTTCTGCGTACTCAGCTGCGTATTTGTCAAGACGGAAAGTCAAGAAGCGGATAACGCGCTCGTCACGACGGAAAGCAGTTTCGAGTTTCTTAACGATAGTGGGCTCACCCTTGAACTCTACCAGCACATAGAAGCCGGTGGATTTCTTCTGGATAGGATAAGCGAGCTTGCGCAGACCCCACAGTTCTTCATTAACGATCTCGGCATTGTTTGCCTTCAGAACGTCTTTGAATTTTTCTACCGCTTCCTTCATCTGGTCGTCAGACAAAACGGGAGTTAAAATGAAAACGGTTTCGTAGTTATTCATACGTTTTGTAAATGATTGATTTGTAATAAAATATTTACGGCGGTTTCCTTGCGAGACCATCTCTCACACGAAAACCGCCGCAAAGTTAACACTTTTTTTTCAAATACACAACATTTGAATCAATCTTCGCCCGGAGGTCACTTACCGCGTTTGGGTTTGAAATCGAAACGGTAGTGCACTGACAGCATCAGGTAGCGGGGAAGCACGGTGTTGAGGGTCTGCGTGCGTCCGTTGGCATTCACCGTGTAGTTGAAACCCTTGTTCTGGTTCAGAATGTCTTTCGCGTCGAGAGATATGCGCCACACTCCTTTGTTGATTTCATAGCCCAGGGTGGCGTTCCATACGCAGTCGGTGGTGTTCATCGATTCATCAATACATCCGTAGCGTTTCATGATTCTGAATTCCGAGTCTACGCTGAAATTGAAAGGCAACGCGACGTGCCCGTACAGTCTGCCAAACCAGACACCGTTATTGAGTCGCGTTGGCAGGACACCGGCGGAATGAGTGTTGTTTACATCAATACCGCCATTAACCGACAAGAGGCATTTCTCTGTGCGATAACCAAGACCTATGTCTTCCTGCAATGCGTAATTGCGCACCTTCTGCGGAGCAGGGTCTGCATCATAACCTATCATATTGGAATAATTCGATATCGCCCCGCTTACAAAGTTGGATATATTGAAAGCATCCGAAGGTCCGAAGCGATAGTAAATGCTGTGATACAAATCCATATTGTTGTTGCCCGAAATATTATAGGTCTTCATGGTGCGCACACCGGTCCGCGAATCGTAGCGGTAACCGCTCACGAAATCATTGTCCTTGAATACGGCATGGAAAGACACATATTGCGAAAGCTTTTTATCAGGAGCATGCCGGAATGTCAGATTCACTGTATGCGTGGTGGAATTCTTGAGATCCGGATTGCCGACCCATATGTTAAGAGGATCCGAGGTGTTGCGCACATCCACGAGATTCACAAGATTCACAGCTGTCTGATCTATTTTATAAGAAGCCCGCAGGAACCAATTCTTTGCATCCCAGAACACGCTGCAATCCTCAAGCCGGAACCGGAGATATGCCCTGTCGGGAGTGGCGAACGTCTCTCCGCGATGATAGAACAGATGCTGGTCTTCGAAATAGAACTGAGGCTGCAACGCCAGCTCAAGCTTGCCGCGTTCATACTTCTTCTTGTACGCCCATTTTATCTTGATGCGGTGCTCGTTCTTATAAAGCTTGCTTGTGTAGCTGTTTGCGAAATCCGGCACCGGAATCATCCCCGGCGTGAACTCTGCCATCGAGTTTTCCGCAAAAGCCTCAAGAGCGGTAATATCCGAGTTTTTACGGGTCTGCGTGTGGGCGAACTCATAGCTTGCCTGCAGATTACCTATCGGCACACGGAAATAGTATCGCGCCAGAGCCTGTATGTTGAAGCTGTAATGCGGACGCTCCGTTGTGAACTGATGCTGCAACTGAGACGATGAGGGGACTTCTCCGAAACAGATGTCCTGCAATTCCTCGCTGAAAGAACTGCTGCGTGAATACTTGCTCTGCAACTTAAAGACCATGGCATCGGGACTACCGGGAATCTTCACCCTTGTCTCTCCGTTGAACTTCGCGTCATAACCGTGACTGTTCGATTCAAGATTCTTCAGGTTGCGGTTGATCAGAGCCCTGCGCAGCTCACTGTCACTGAGAGTATATATCGACCTTACCATCTCTTTGTCAACGCCCTGCATCTCTTCATAAAAAGTAGCGGCAACGGTCTCGTCGTTGTCGCGTTTCTTATTGTAAGAGAACTGAGGTTTCAAGGTCATGTTCCACGAATCCTTCTTGAGTTTGAAATCATGGAAAGTCGACAGAGAGAAATCGCGTGCCCTCATGTCGCGGTTTGAAAAATCATAGTTGTCGGCAGTCTGAAGAAAATTCACAGCATTGGTAATGATCGTGTTACGATTATCGTTATACGAAGCATCCACATTTCCTGACGCCTCCCATGTGTGAAGGGCGTTGTCGGCGAGATAATCTATACCTCCGTTGATTTTGCGGGTGATTCCGGCGTCTTCACCGTCATAAAGCTCGAATTCCTCCTGTGTGAGTCTGTTTTTCTTATTGATATTGTTTGCATTGCCATATAGACTAAGGCGGGTATTGTTGGTATAAGACATGGCAAAAAGACGACCGAGATAACGTGACTTGGTGCCCCCTCCGGCTTCGGCATTGATCATGAAGCCGGTCATGTAATCTTTCTTCAGCCGCACATCCATCACGTAATCTTTGTCGACATCGGCACGGTCACCTAAAATGGCATCCATGTCATCCTTTTTCTCATAGACAGCAACATCCTTCACAGCATACGCTCCGATATTCTCAAGCATGACGTTCTGATCCCCCTTGAAGAAATCCTTGCCGTTAAGGAGCAGCGTTTCCACAAACCTGCCGTTGACATAAATCTTGCCGCCATCCTTTATCTCCACACCCGGCATCTGCACGATCAGCGCGTCAAGCATCGAACCCTCCGGAAGCATGAAAGCATCGGCGTTATATACGATAGTGTCCCCCTTGTTGTAGAACATCACTTTGCTCGCCTTGACCGTGAAATCCTCCAGTGTCGTGACTTTCTGACGACTTAGATATATTTTCGGCACCTCTTTCTCCATATCGCGCTTGTTGAGCACAAGAGAGTATGAAAGGAAATGAGGTTCATAGCCATCCTTCGTGACCTTTATAAGATAATTCCCCGCCACACGCGGAACATTAATGGAATAGTGAGAAGTGGAATCCGACTTCAATACATTCGTTCGATTATCATAATTATAATACCTGTAACCACCTTCCACTGAAGATATCACGCTGCTGTCGGAGCGGAGCACCTCAACTTTTGTGCCTATCACATGGCGTGTAGTAAGCCTGTCGTATATTTTACCTGTGAGAGCTATGCTGTCTACTTTAGTTGCGCCGGCAGCCGATGCATCGGCTGCAACAAGACCCAATATAACGATGAGCAACGCACGGAAGAAAGAAAAAAACTTGTTCATGATGTACTTTGATATCAAACGGCTTATTGGCATGACACCTGTCTTCACGCCATCAACGACAAAATTAGTAAAAAATTCCCCTCACCCAAATATATTACGCAGAAATACCGAAAATGTCACAAAATTTTTCTAAGGTCGGTGTTGAAGAGCTGTTTGCCGTCACGGCATATGAAAACCTGCTCCTCTTTCCCCTTTGTGAGATTGCGAAGCCACAGCACGGCATTCGCCGGAACATCATACGTGATGTCGAACCCTTCGGCGGTCTTTTTCCCAAGCGATTTCCATTCGTTCCGGTCGAAATAGAACAGTTCATACTCCTCGCCCGGAACAACATAATTGTCGTCATTGCGAGGAATGATGAAGATACTGTTGACATCCTTGTCGGAGTCTATCCCAAACACCAGATCCCGGTATCCGACCTGGTAGTTTGTCCACGTCAGTATGTCTCCGTCTACGAGCTTTTTCTTACCCGCCGTGAGATTGTCAGTGATCACCGTCATAGGCAGGCGTTCCCGTGCAAGGGAATCAACGGACGCCATCACTTCCCCTATCTGGGAACGTTGGAGGGGAGACGGAAGAAGACGCACGTACCTTTCCTTGTAGTCCATACTCACGGGAATGCAGTGGAAGCTATGAGCCGGCATGGAGGAGATGCTGTCAATATCGCGCCAAGGTCCCGTCGCGTTTGGTCCGGTCTGTATCCGGATGCCTATGACCGAGCTCATGCGTCCCGTATGGTGTAGCCAGAATGGCATTTTACGTTTCATGGTCGGTCTTTCCCCGCGGGCAACATCCGGAACGAACTCATGTACGTTCCCGTCACTTTTCAGCATGAATGGATTCCCGCATGTGCTGTACCCGTTGCCTTCGCGGGTAACCGGGAAATATATCAGGTCTGGCTCTATGTCTCGGAACACGGCTTCTCCTCCCGCATTTTTATCCGCAACGTCTACCGGTCTGTAACCGTCAGGTGTAAAAAGACCGAGAAACACAGTGCCGGATTCTCTGTTAGTCTTTACCACTGCCTCGTTATGACCGAAATATTCTGCCGTAACATCCTTCAGTCTGGGACTCAATAATTCGGCAGGGACATCGGGAATGGAGGCAAGCCTCTTTATCCTGTCGGTGTTTACCGCCCACGACCTTCTGTAGATTTTCCCTTTCCGTCTCCCGTCATTGTGAACGGAGTCTCGGGTGGGAGGGAAACGGTCATTGTCGAACATCCGGAACCTGTTGTCTTCGGTGTCAAGCACCACGCACCATTGATGCGGAGTACCGTTGTCGGGAGAGACAATTATCTCGTCAATGGTCACGGGAATACCGAATGCCCGCAGGGCATACACGGTGCGGTCGCAGTCTTCGCGACAGAACCCGACGGGAGCTGTCAGAAGACCGGTGGCAGGTCGATGGGGCGTTTTCAGCTTGTTGTTGTAATGGATCTCGCCCAACGTCTTGGAAATAATTGCGGCTGCGGCAACAGCATTGGGCGCGGAATAGATTTTGTCTGAGAGGGAATCATATGCCGCCCGATATGCCTTTCGCCATTCTGTCAGCGGTTCGTCACCGATGCGGTAAGGGAGCAGCAGTTCGCAGAAATCTGACAATGAAAGATCTCTGTTCCAGCTGCATTTCTCTTTCTGTTCCCAAGCATCATCAAAATTTCTTATGAGATAGTCTGAGGTCAACGTCTGTAAGTCAGCAGTTTTCCGACGCAAAATTTTCTCGTATCTCTTGCCGGAAGCGAGTTGCACCGAATCAAATTGCCAGCTGCGGTTGGGACGCGGCAGCTGATGATATAAATTTTCAATAGAATCGAGACCAAATCCGCTGACCGCATATTGCCCGATCATACCTCTTATGAGATATGATGCAGCCTCTTTTTTCTCTCCGTCATACCGGTCAAGAAATCGACTGATTTCTCCGGCGTTGTCACCAGCATCCGACAATGCTCGCTCCTGCATCGCCGAATCTGATATGGAACAACCCTGAAGAGTTATTAACAGCCCAAATATAATTATCGTAACTATTTTAGTATTTTGCCATATATTCACTGACATTCAAATACATTCATTGCCATTCATTTTCAAATAGTTACATTGCAAAGTATTTCTATGCTTTTGCCTTAATTTACCCTTATTTTCGCATTTAGTACACAATTAGTACGATTAGATTGTTAATATCTGTTGTGAGCCGTTTTCACGTTTGATTACGCCTCATTACCTTTGCATCAAACAAAGATAATCACCTATGGCTAAAGTAGAAAGCAAGAACAAACAGAACCCGAAACTCGTGCAGTCCGAATTGCAGGACGGTCGGGCAAGCCTTGCGTTGGAGTATTATCTCGGACGCAACGAAACCCCGGTGCTTGATGAAAACGGCAACCATGTCCTCTATACCGAGGGGGCGATGAAAGGAAAACCGAAATATAGAATCAAGCATATCCGCAAACGAGAGGTGCTGAACCTCTATATATGGCTACACCCTCGCAACCAGCAGGAACGCACCCAAAACAAGAATACTCTCGCACTCGCCGAGAAGATACGGTTTGAGCGTGAGCAGGAATTTCTCGAAGACCGTGAGGGATACCGACTGAAAAAGGACGGTGAGAACGACTTTATCAAATACTTCCGCAAACATTGGGAGAACGAGTTGTATTCAAAGCCAGTGAGAACTACCTACAAGACCTCTTACAACCGCTTTATGAGATTCCTTGAGGCTACACCACGCTTCCAACGTTACACATCGTTTCTGCGCATGGAATTGATTACACCCGAAATGGTGACGAGTTTCACAGACTATCTGAAGAAAGTCGCCAAAGGAGAGGGAGCGCATAAGTCATACTATATGTTCCGAACCGTAATTCTCCATGCGATAGAAGAAGGACTGATGAAAAAGAATCCGTGCAAAGGAATCGTAATCCACCGTGACGTGAACACGCTGAAAAAAGAGATACTGACAATGGATGAAATCAAACGCCTTGCCGCCACTCATTACGAGGGTGAGGACACGGCACTGCAACGAGCATTTCTCTTTTGCTGTTTCACCGGCATACGCTGGTGTGACACCGTGAGCCTCACATACGCCAATGTCGATTTCTCGGCAAAGATACTCCGATTCAACCAACAAAAGACCGAGGGGCGTAGCGCACACAGCGGTGTCACAATCCCATTAAGTCCGACGCTGCTGAAACTCATCGGGAATCCTATACAACACACTTCCGAAAAAATATTCAATATCACCTGCTACCGCACAACCGCAATCACACGCTTGCAGAAATGGGTAAAGGCAGCAGGAATCAACAAGACTATCACATGGCATTGCGCCCGCCACAGTTTCGCTGTAAATGTGCTTGGTGCAGGAGCGAACATCAAGACTGTTGCCTCTCTAATGGGACATTCAAGCATCAAGATGACCGAGAAATATCTACACGTCATAGACCAGCAGAAGCAGGACGCAATCAACAGCCTCGGCGACCTTGACTATGACTGCGAGGCGGTCAGCGTGTAGATTTTACACCGTGGCATTTTTGACACTTTGGCACTTTTGGAACTCTCCGACCGACATCGGAGGGTTCTTCTTTTTTCCGGCGGTCATCATCTATGAATTTTGGTTTGGTTCAGTACGGGGGTGTATATATAGGGCAGATCCGAACCAAGACAATATATGAGGGCATAGAAAAGAAAAAACGATGAAAAATGCTCGCATTTTCTGCATTATCCGCATTTTGGAACTTGAAAATGCAGGAAATGCAGATAGTGTGGCGGTGTCAGTCAATATTTTTCAGGAATTATCCCATTGCACACCTTGCATTCTTGCACACTTTGAAAATGCCAAAGTGTCAAAAATGCCACGGGGTAATATTGAAATAACACAGATACCACACACCCTTATTCCTTGATGAAGCTGACCCTTGATTGTGCAAAAGTGCAAAGAATGCAAGGGGGATAATGAGAAAAATCGGATTTTCGTAATCGGCAAGATACCTTCTGACTACCTCAAAAGGCTCTCTCCCGACGGTCGGATATAATCACTAAATTGCTACAGTCATTGCAGTGGATGTGTTGACTTAAACGAATACTGTCATTACACTGACTATCGTCATTATGACGATGAGAAAAAAGGAGTGCAAGGATATGTTTCGGGATTCCTTTTTCTCCGAAAAACCACCGCCGAAACCGCAGTCACTGCCGTGACCGCTCTTTGTTTTTCTCATTGCCATAGGAGGTCGTTTTAGGGTGGAGCGAGTTTATGCTTAGGTATTACCTGTAATCCCAAAACGCTCCACAACCTCATCACCCAGTAATGCCCTCTAACATCAATGATGAAATGACTGAATGACAAAGTGACCAATCATCCGGATGATTAAATGATTCGATGAATTGATGACTGAATGATTAATCATTTAAATGACAAAATGACTGAGTGACTAATCATCTAATCATTCAGTCATTCCGTAAATCAATATCAAAGCCAATGTGAAATACAACCACAACACCGTCATGGAAATTACACCGACAAAAAATTCCTTAGCTCATTAGGGTATTTTCCAAGCCGCATTGACAAGTCAACGCTGAAAATATCCCGAATGAGCCAAAGGTCAACCTTTGGAATCCGAGGATTATTGAATACCTTTTGGAAAACAAATTGTACTCAACTAAGATTAACCCTTCTGATTAATAAATCCTTCGCATCCATCTTTCCTTATCTTTCATTCCCCATTGGACATGCCACGCTCTGCCATTAGTCTTATCCAGCAGGAGGAATTGATACATATTCTGTGTTGGATAAAGTTCAAACAAACTGCCACTGCTCCATGAGAGGTCTTCATTGTTAATAGAAACAGACCCTTCCTTATCGGTGTCCAAAGACCATTGAACTTGCTCTATTCTCCCAGTTCGTGTATCCAATTTAAGAAAGTTATATATGTTCTCTGTTGGATAGAATTTATATCGGTCATTTGCTTCACTCTTGAGAATTCTCATATCTATATCCTCAAGTATTGTTGCTATATATGAAGATATAGAGTCATTCTTGTTACTTGTCGAAGTCTCACCCTGTGCCGAAGAGCTTAATGCACAGAGCAGCGCAAATGTTAAGAGTATAAATTTCCTCATAATAAAAATTGTTGTTATATGTCATCTTCAATTTTGGCATTTCTGTGATAACCATGACGGATAAATGGATCTACAAAAATAAGTTCTTTGTACCATACTCCCTCGGGATTCTTCTTATTCTGCATGCGAAAGAAACCTCTAACAGGAATGTCATTGTCATTGATTATCTTCTTGAACCATTTTGAATCCATAACAATGACTTCCTGACCACATTGATTGATAACCTTCTTCTTTTCTACATATTCAAGTGGCGTTCCAGCAACCGCAGTAAATGTGCCTTGAGGAATAATTAGAGTCTCGACTTTTATATATTTCTTAACGGCTAAATATACGGCAATAAAGCGAAGTCGAATTCCAATTTCATCAATGCGATGTTGAATAGTACCAGCCAACAAGTTATCATCATATAAAATTGAGTCAGTCATTAATAATTTGGGCTGTCCATCAACAAATTCATATCCGGCAGAGAAATGGAACATACTATGTCCGTTTTGTTCATTAAAGAACCAAATATTCAATTGATTGTCGCCAAAACCATAAACTAAGGTTTCGTTGTTACGAAGTATAAGAATACCACACTCATCCGTTTCGCTAAACTCTTTGAATAAATCCGGCATGATTTTTTCAAAAGCTGGTGCGCTTTTCTCCATAACTCTTTCGAAGGAAGGCATTACAAGTTCAGGCAATCCCCATTTGGGTTTCATCGCTCGTATTTCCTTTAAATGTTTCAACTCTTCATTGAGAATTTCATAGTTCTCTCTATTTTGAGGAGCGGCGAACGTCAAACCCTCCTGAAATCCAGATGTGTCAGGATTAAGCAACCAAGTGATAATAGGGCGTTTTTTGATTATCATAACGTGCTATGGGATTAGTAAATTTCTTCTTGGACCTTCTCAATCATATCAGAAATATCATTCGACGATGATATTGCGATCATAACTTTTGAGATTGCCTCATAATCTTCTTTTGGATATGCAGACTTCTCATTAAAATCCTCATCACAAAAGAATACATATTCTCCGAATAAATCAAGAGTTCCTGCCCCATTAAGGCTTTTGAATTTGTGATATACTTTCCACCCGTTAAAATCCCCAATCTTCAACAAAGCCTCTGCTTCCAAATAGGATTGTCTGCTTTTTATTTTGGAGAATTGGTTTTGGATTCGGTCTTTTGTCTTATCCAAAAGTCGTTGATTGTTATCTCGTTCTTCTTTTGCCCTGCGGTATTCCCCCTTACTATATGCTGATGAATATCCACTCGGAGACCAAATCTCCATAGAACTTTCAGCACTTTCGATTTTATCTGCATACTCCTGTGCTGATTGAAAAAGCTTCAACATATCCAATGTGAGTTCAATTGCCTCCCTATCCGTTGATAGCGCAACAAAAGAACTATCAACTTTTGTTTGCAGTGGTTCATAACTATCAAAATGATATAAAACACCTTTAAGATAATTAGCTGCCATTTCTTGTGCCTTTTCTTCTTTGGATTGTCCACAAGAACATAATCCTATAAGGGCAACAAGAGTAATAATCAAGGATTTCGTTTTCATATCGCAGGGGTTCGATTGGTTGATGTTGTTCTACTTGCAACTCCTTAAGCAGACTAATTAAAACACAAAGCGTGGAACTGCAATGCCACGTCTTAGAATGGAGGCCCTGAGAAAGCCTGTGAGCAGATGTAACAATAGCAGCCCACGCCATAGCGTGAGAACCACTATACTACTCTTGCTCTGTCGAAGTTTCTCAGGTTTCCACTCTCAAGAGATAAGCATAACGCTTCTTATTTTTCAAAATGTCGTGATGGGATTACTCCCAATCAATTGCAAAGTTACGACTTTTTGTGTTGCGAGTCAATAGGCTGGGCAAAAATAAGTTTGGTTTGGTTCTATATATAGATATATAAACCGAACCAAACCTATAAATATATGCGATGCAAAAGAGAAATGCCCACCTAAATTTTTCTTTTCACCAGCCCATATCCCTAAACCAACCTTATCACCGAAAGAAGAAAATCAAGGCAAATAAATAAAGTTAACGACAGCAAATTATCTATAATTCGTTTCTATGCGTTTTCGGACAGCTCTCTATTTAGTACGAATTTAGTACATCTTCATACAATTATATCATTGATAATCAGCATTAATATACCTTAAACTAAAATTAAGGTTAGTTTTCACTCCGCTATATTGTATACACGGCTAAAAGACTCTGTCCCTTATAATGCTGCCGATAGATCAACGTGGTTGTTTTGTCGTTATGTGGTTCGAAAAACATATAACTAATTACTGTAACATCAATTTTATATCGTATTTATAAATATATTCATTATCTCCAAGTGGATTGAAAGCATATAATACACCGTTTTTGTCGACATACATGGCAGATGCAATGACCGGCAACTTGATTCTTGAACATGGTTTCATGTCCGAATCAAAAATCTGAAGTTCAGAATGCCCGATATTATCTCGGTAGTCTTTTTCTTTAAGTCCATGATACAAAAAAATCAGCTTGTCACCCCAAAGCTGTACTCCACCATAAGAACGCGGGATATTGCCTCGCCATCTACTACTCATTGAGTTAATATCATCCAGTTCAGAACCGACACATATAGTTTTCCCTATCGATTGATCATATAAGGAATAGACTTTGATCTGATTCAATGTTATGTTTGCTTCCGCTACAAGCGAATCATTTTTAAACGGCAGAACTAAAAATGACAAAATGTTATGATCAATTTCTTCTATTTTAGGAATTACATTCCCAATGTTTACAGCCTGCCTGTTCCCTTCTGCATGAAGTATGTATCTTTTAAAGCCACCCTCACCATAATCTCTGTATATCATCAATGAATCGCCACTTGCCAATGGAATAATATCTTTAACAGATTTGAAATCTTTGGGAAATGAACGATTTTCTATGATTTCTTTCCCCTCCTGTATTGAAGAAGTAATATTGAGCAAAAACACTTCTTTATCCGGATTATACTTCATACAGGCATAGAGACTGTCATTATGCGTAAAAAAACGCTGTATCGTCGGAGACATGGCATATTCTCCCGGACCTTGCCCTTGTTTGAACAAATCAAGAATCTTATGTCCGGTTTCCAGCGAATAGAGACCCATATAATATTCTTGATTTGAATTTATACCCATCAAAAGGGCATCAACTCCTTTAATGCTTACTACGCCCTCGAAGTCAGATAGAGCCGGTTTATGCTCAGCTAAGGAATATTCATTAGGGAAGGTTTTAACATATTCAACATCACCGCACTCATCATACGATGGCGTGCTGCCGCAAGCCGCCATCAAGACGACAAGCGACAGCAAATATAGGTAACCAAAAGCTTTTTCTTTCATGAGCACCAGTCATGTCTATTAAACAGATCATCCGTTGCATCATCCTTCTCTTCACAAGTAGAGCATATTACTACGCTGGCCCCTTCCTCATAATGAGTTGATGTATAACATTTATATCGACTGCCATCTGCATCACTCTCACCACTCACAAGAGCTTCAACATTTGCCATCTGAATATCAGACATTACATCTTTCTGATGCGCATTCACTCCAACATAGACACTGATGCCTATTACTGCCGCTATTGCAGCGAAAATAATTGTTTTCTTCATTCGAAAATTTTTTAATGATTAAAATTTATTTTATGAATCCTTGGAGAACAAGCCTCTCCGGATTCGGTCTCTCTTTGAACCAGACATCAGCATAGCGGTGGAACTGCTGCGGAACGGAGTCGGCAACATAACTGATTTCAATATCCGCATATTCTCCGCTTTTCAGTACTTTCCAGTCAACTTTGGTGCTGATACAATGACATGACGGGGTGATCTCCTGTAATGTCAAATCTGACTTTGTGTCATTATTAAATCTGAAACGTTTGGTTATTGTGTCTCCCTTGCTGACCACGCCTATGCCGCGTACCGGATTCTTACAGATCTGTTCTTCATCATCTCCCTGCGTCTTTCCGTCATTGAGGGAATCAAAGATAAGGCGAGCATACAACTCCTTGATCTTTGGATTATACACCGGATTCCCCAATGCTACAACTTTATTGTCACCGTCAATAAGGAAAGTTTGATGTTCCAGTTTGGAAGGAAGAGGATTGGCTTTACTGAAATATCCTGCGGAATCTATTGCAAACGATTGATGAAAGCTATTGTTTTTCACGAGTTTTTCAATCTCCTCCCGCTTGTCGGAACCTACTATCATAAGGAAGTTGACATCAACATCGGGAGAGGATTTGAAACTGTTGATCACCTTTTCCCAATCCTTGAGTTTCATCCGGCAGTTGGTACATCCGGTGGAATCGACATAAGTGACGATCTTGAAATCGGCGGCATCGAAATCGTAATCCACGGGGATGTTACCTACCTGAAATCCAAGTCCCTCTGGTATTACGATTTCCTTGCCAACCCATTCCGCAACAATATCCTGCTGCTCCTTGTTTGAGCCCGAACAGGAGATCATTGCCAAAAGTGATAACTGCATCATTAAGTTTAAGACAACGTTCTTCCGCATAATAGTAAATTCAGAATGTAGCCGAATATATTCCCGATTCCGTAATTACTGAAACTTTAAAGGATGTTGTTGAATAACTCCCAACATTGATTATATGACCACATGACAATTCGGCAGTTTCATCTGCTATTACCTCACCGGAAACAGCATCCACGAGCCGAACCTCAGCGACTGTCTCTACTGTGCTATAAACCACAACTTCATTTCCATCATAAGTGAAATAGAACTGTGAACGCGATGGTTTATGAGGATAGTTTGGTAGTTCAGGATCAACTTCCTTTTTAAGGAAACCTGTGATAAGTTCAGATGTGGGATCAAGATCATCAGCTTTTGCCATGTTATCGTAACAAAGCTGCAATCCCATAATTAGCATAACAACGATTAAGAACCTTTTCATGATGTTTATTTTATGGTTAGTTTTTATTGCAAATTTAATAGAATTATCACCTATTATCCAAAAAATAAATCTATCATAGCATAAATATGATACATACTATATAATTGAATATAAGCTATATATCAAATCTCCTTAAAATAGATTCTATCACAACCAATTTACACATATCACGACACTTGGCGGAAGCGAAATCCCCGCTTATCGGTCTGCGCCCGATAAAGTAAAAAGTAAAAGGAATAGGTAAAAAATAAGAATTGGCAAGACTCTAACGTGAGCGTCCAGTCGTAGCTGCAGTTGCGAGCAACAGCAGCTGCCGAACTCAGTTCGGTAAATCAGGATTTAGAGAATTGGCTTAGAGTAATGTTGAAGAGAATTTTGTAATTTTGTAGAGGATTTTGATCATAACGGCATGAAGATATTATCATACATAGCAGTGTTCATGACATTTTGGGTAGTGAATTGCGGTTGTTCGCGACATGGATCGGAAACAGACAAAGTTCTCAATTCCGCTGACAATTTAATGCATGCTTACCCTGATTCTGCGTTGAAAATGTTAAGACAGCTTGAAGGATCCTCGCTGAATGCATCTGATAAAGCTCGTTATGCATTGTTGTTGACTAAGACACAAATCAAAAGCAACGAATTCATAGAATCTGATTCTACTATCAAAATTGCGTACGATTATTATGACAATCGTAATGACAGTATGGAAATGCAATCGAAAACCTACTACGGAGAGATTCAATATTATAATGGAGATTTGGGAAACAGTCTCGTAAACATACGAAAAGCCTATGACATGGCAAACGAGCAAGAAAATCCGTTTTATGCAGGACTTAATGCCAGAATCATTTCAGCAATTTATGGTAAGATATATGAAAGCACCGAAGAATTGAAGTGGGCAAAAATATCCAAACAAAAATTTGAAGAGGCAAATGCCTCAAAGCATGCTGCATGGGCTGATATAACTCTAATAAATTCTCTTATTAGTCTGAACAATCTTAATGCGGCAGACAGCATATTATTAAATATAGATTCTACTGAATACAATACAGAGCCGGTTTTCAGGCATTCTATACTCAAGGCAAAAGCCGATATCGCAAATGCTGAACACAGATATGTTGATTCCATTAAAATCTTAATGGAATTATATAACGATGGATTAAGTAGATGACAAAAATTTGAAAACATCGAATTTTGGGGTATAAGTCGGACGCATAAGTATGGTCGAAATCTCTTCCAATCCATATTTGACAAGCGACTTTGCCTTTCTTCCATGTTTCAGAATCCTTATCGGTTTAATATTTATATCTTTATGTTCACCAACGAGATACGCCCATACAAGAGCCATGCAGACCATCGCGACAAGTCTTGCGATGCGGTCCATATCACGCATATGGGTATCCTCGATGTTGAAGCCGGAAGATTTCATGGCTCTAAAGGCCGTTTCTATCTCCCATCGTTTTTTGTATGTCAAAATCGCCTCCTCGGGCCGATTGAAGCATATGAGAATCTGCAATTCCGGAACACCATCGGAGTTTTTGATCCGGCTGCCGGCAAGATAGACATACTCACCTTTGTGAAGAAAGAGCGTATGGAAGAATTTCTCCTGACCGACCTTCAAATCATTGAACAGCCACCAGGCTCGGATTCTCTCACCGGTGGAAGGCTTGACAATCCAGAAGTTCTGACGTATTCGGATGTAATACCGTATGCGACGGCTGTTGAGCCATCCTGTCCATTCCTTTCCGATGAACTCGCGGTCTGCCACAAGGCAGTCGATGCAGTCTGCTCCGAAAAGACGGATAAAACGTTCCATAATTTTCTTGCGTTCTTCCCAGTTGGAGTTGCCACGTTTCGGAAGAAGGCTGAATATCAAAGGGAAGGCAATCCCTTTATAGGTGATGCCTAACATAAGAATGTTGATATTGAACTCCCCGAACTTCCAGTTGGTCCGGTCCATGCTCAGCACAAGACCGGTCTTGACAGGAAGCAGCGAGAAAATCATACGGGCTATGATGTCAAGGTCAAGTACATACTTGGCAAAGAATCTTTGGAGCCGTCTGAGGTTGGAATCCTTGTCTACAGCCGTAGGCATCGCATCAGCCAGTTTGTGGAGGCTGACAGTCTGCACCACACAGAGTGCATGGAGCAGCAACGCCATGAGTTTTATGCGTGCCAAATTCATACTTTGACCAAAGTGCTCTTGCATAATCGGGAGGATTTGGTTAACTTTGACCGAGTCCTTGGAATTAGTAGTTTTCATGTGAAAAAGAGGTCTAACTTTTCCTTTAAATTACTAAATTTCAAGGACTTTTACAAATTTAATCGCCTAAAGATTAGATGTTTAACAGCATAAATTCAATTTTTGTCATCTACTGAAAACGATGGATATAAATTTAAGTCTTTGAATTGGTGTAAACTCTCTGACAATTATTATAGAAATGGCGAGATAACGAAATCACAGGCAGCTTTGGATTCCGCAAAAAGAATAATATCTACTCATCAGGAAAATTTGTATTGTAAATACATGGAGTCACTATTACTGGCACAACATGGTAACTACAGGGTGGCAGCATCCAAAGCGATTGAATATGGAGAAAAACTTGAAAACGAAATTGACAACCAAATCAACAGCGAGGCTATAAGTCTGCTTGAGGAATATCTTACAAAAGATGCAGAGAATGCGCAGGAAAGGGCTACGACTCTAAAATTCAGAGCTACTGCTTCTATTATAATACTGGCATTGATAATCATAATTGCCATTGGGCTGATTATTACCCTTCGCCTGAAGAATCAGCGGGATAAAGCTGAGGCAGAATCCCTGAGGGCAAACCTAAAAGAATTAGGAAGGGAATTGGAAACAATCAGAAATAACCGCTCCGAGAGCAAGGATAACACAATCAATTACATCCTCAGCCTTGATGCCATCTATGAAAAAGGTTTCAAGTATCTCACCTCAAAACAAATTATAAATAAGTTGCCTACCGATGTGCGAGAGGTTCTTGAAGCCATAAGAAACGATGAGAACATCGACATTTTAAATAAATGCATTGATTCCATATGCGAGGAATGGATAATTAAATTCACCAAGACTTTCACCAGTCTGGAACAATTCCAGTATCAACTGGCGAAATATCTACACCTGAATATCTCACCTCAGATGATAGCCATGTTGATGAAACGTAACACATTGGATGCCGTTTACAATCTAAAGAGCAGACTTAAGAAACGTCTGAAAGCCGACAATCCCGAAGCTGCAGAGCATTATATCCGCGAAATCTTTAGTAAACGCGAAATCAAAAACCTATCGGAATTTAAAGCGCGGGAGGAGAAGCAGGGGGAGAAGGAGGAAGATTGCCGAGAGCGACATGATGAGACCGCCCATGGTGCCGGCGGCAAGGGGAAACCAGAAACCTTCCATGGTGTCGCCTATGAGGAAGGGGATAAATCCCAAGACCGTGGAGAGCACGGTCAGCAACACTGCCGTGATCTTGCGCCGGAACGCACGAATATATAGTATTACAGGTCTTACACCTGCCGGAAGACGTTTCCGCATCGAGTTATATTCGTTGATGATGTAGATGGCGGCGTTGACTGTAATGCCGCAAAGAAGAATCATAGCGGCGAAACCACCTTTGTCAAATTTAAGTGAAAACAGATAGAAGGTGAGGAACACCCCTATGAATGACACGGGGATGATGAGAATCACGGCAAGTGGCTGTCGCAATGAATTAAACAGGATTGATGATATGAAGAATATGATTACCGCTACCAGAGCCAGAAGCCAATACTTCTCCCCGCTTATCTCATGATTCCATTTGTATTCTTCCTTTTCGGCATGATATCCTAAGGGCAGTGTGGGCACATAAGCGGCAAGGATCTTGTCGAGCACCCTTTCCCCGGCTTTGCTTGAGCCGATATATTCATATTGCAGACACAGAATGTATTCCTGATCTTTCTTCACCACATCAGGGGGTGTCTGTCTCTTCTCAATGGTGGCATAATCGGAAAGTTTTATTTCCCTGCCGCCCGCACGCATGGGATGGTTCATGAATCCCCACACATCACGGTCATTTTCCATAGAGTTTAGACGTATGTATTCCGCGCCGTTATGTCCCGCAACGAATCCGGCGCCGAGGTTTCGTCCGGTCTCATGTCTGACGGCGCGAAACAGATCCGACACCGTCAGACTGTCTTTTGCAAGTCTCACGCGGTCTATGTCAAGATAAAATTCCGTATAATCCTCTTTATAATAAGAGAATTCAGAGTTTATCGTCACCTCCTTGATGCGTCTGAGATTCAGCAATGTGTCGGCAAGTTCGCGTGCCCTTGCCGACAGCTCATCATAATTATATCCCCGCATCTTAATCCTGTAACTTCCGGCTCCCTCCCTGACATCATTATTGAACCCCTGGTCTTCAAGACCGTATACGCTCCAGCTTCCGCCTCCCAGAGTCAAGGCTTTCGACACCACATCAGACTTGAGTCTGTAAGGATATTCCCGCTGATATTCCGGTTTGAAATATATGGAAACCGATGCCCTGCGCGGTCCCGACACATATGTCTGGAACTGGCGTATCCCCTCCTGACCGCTCAGGAATGCCTCCATCTTCGAAATCAGGACATTCATCTGCGACAATGTGGCCCCATTGGGTAGACTTGCCGCAATCTCGAGAACAGGCTCGCGGTCATTATTGTCAAAATATCCACCTTCATACACTTTGGTGACAAACACATGGACCGACCATCCGAATGCCGCGGCAAAGATAATGAACACGATCCACCTGAAGCGGCAGAGAACGGTCAGTATCCTGCCATATATCCTATAAATCCTGACAACCAGACGTCGCTTCCGCTTATTTGATTTCCTGAGCACCAGTCCCATCCTCTCCACAAGAGCGGGCACGAGAAACAGCGCAACGGCAAGAGACACCCCGAGATTGACAATAACCACAACCGTAAAGTCTTTCAACGAAAGGAGTGTCTTCTCATCGAGGAAGAACACAACAGTCAGAGCACCGACTGTGGTAAGCGTTGCGGCGAGCACAGCTGAGAACGCCCGCAGCGTGCGATGTCTCGACACATGCTCTGTCATCACTATCAGATTGTCGATCACGAGGTTCAGCGATATCGTTATTCCGGCAAGCGAATAAAGCTGTATCTCCACCCGCAGGAAATAATAGGCAAGAAAGGCGATAGCCATATTGACCGCAAGACTGATGGCGATGATGAGCAGATAACGGAGATTCGCCGTTATCACAGCCACGAAAACCAACAACAACAGTATCGTCAGGGCGGTGCGAAAATATATCTTGTCCATTTCCTCGGCTATTGATTCCGATGCGTCATGGCTCAGATCCATCATAAAACCATCAGGGAGTGTGATCCCGTCCAGAACTCCCCTGACCCTCTTGCTCAGTTCTATCTGGTTGGCATCTTCTGCAGCCGTTATGTTGAGATAGATTGAATTAAGACCGTTAATGCGGAAATATCCTGTCGGTTCGGCTTCCCGACGAGACACACGAGCCACGTCCGACAACGCGACGATGTGCCCGTCGCGTGCGGTCAGAAACACTTTTGCAGCATCAAGCGTATCGCAACCCGCATTCTCCCTTTCGGATATGGCATTCGACAGATCATCAGGCGACAAGCCGAGCGTCGAAAGTTTTTCGGGTGAATAATCCACCCGCCACTCCATAGGCATTGCCCCGGAAAGTTCCACGTTGTCAACACCCTTAAGCGCTATCAGGACAGGACGAATGCTCTCCTCGGCAAAATTCATGATCCGGTGTGGAGAAAGGGGGGCGTTGACAGTATAACTCATGAAAGGACGCGCAGCCTCGTCGTCAAGTTGCTTCACGGCAACACGGGGGTAGCTCACCCCCGGGGGCAATGAAGTGCGCGCTTCCCTTACAATCACTGCCGTCTCGAAGCGGGCTTTCTCCATATCCGCGTGTCGGTCAAACTCAAGCGTGACCCGTCCTCCGTTCTTTTTTGACCGTGAAGCGATATGCTTCACGCCCGACACTCTGGCAAGCATTGCCTCCAAGGGAGCCGTGACCTCTGCCTCCACAGTGCGTGCGGACGCACCGGGGAAAGAATAACTCACATTTACTGAGGGAAGGGTTTCCGAGGGCACAAGCTTTACCGGAAGCAACGGCATCAGCACGCACCCCAGCATAGCCATCGCCAGAAACACGACAATGACTGAAAACGATGATATCCCTCTTTTTTTTCTCATTTCCAATGTCTCGTCATTTCACTCCCAGCGTCCGGTCAAAATCCGTCGGTATAGGCACTCCGAGTTCAAAATCAAACAATGTCAGCTTACGTATCTTATAATAGCTCAGCCAGTAATTCTGCAGGGAAGTGATATAATTCTTGCTTGCCTCCTGCTGGCGGCTGTGGGAAAGCGTAAGGGTGTTGATGTCGGCTTTCCCGATGATAAACCGCTGAAGCGTCTGGGCATACGCCCTGTCGGCAAGGTCAAGAGCCTCGGCGGCACTGCCTACGAGACGCTGCCGGCTGTTGAAATCGCGTATGGTTATGACCACATCCTGCTCCATCGAAAGCTCCTCCTGTCGGGCGGCGATCTGCGCGACATTCAGATTATTCCTGGCGATGTTGTATTTCCCTTTTCTCACTCCCCAGTCGACCAAAGGGATCGATAACGACAGCGACACCAGATCCTGCCGAAGAGGGTGACTGTAAGCCTCGCCGAAGGTGCGCGCAACCTGATTGAAACCCACAGAGGCGTTGAGGCTGAGATTAAACATCGATTCAACCCTGGTTTTGTTCACATCTCTCTGCGCTTCAAGCACGGTCTGCCGTTTAGACATTATTGCCGGACTATTCTCCCTGGCATACACCAGAGCACGGTCTTCCTGAATATTTATTGCCACAGGTTTGCCGGGCAGCACCACCTCTATCTCGGTGTCTGAATCAAGTCCGAGATAAGTGGCAAGAGAAAGGCGTGCCCTCTCTATTTCGATCCTGGCATTCTCCAGAGCGTTCTCGGCATTCACCTTGTCGAGTCGCAACGTCAGAAGATCGGTCTGGGATATGGCAGCAATGCTGAAACGACGTTCCCCGATTATCAGCAGCGTGTCGCTGGCGGCAAGATTCTCTTTTGCCAGCCGGAATTCCGTCTGCGCCAAGGCGAGAGCGAAGAAATGACTTACAGTCTCCTCCGACACTGTCTCCATGTTGTAGACAAATTCCCTTTTCACTTTCTCATATTTCATCGGTTCAATACGCTTCTCCCAGCGGAACGCATTGTATCCGATAAGATTCTGGCGATAACCGAGTCTGACAGGCACTGATGAAAACTGATTACCCTTCATCGCCCCGAAATTGCGCATATATTCAAGATCGCTTTCAAGATAGAGGGAGCCGCCGAGGAAATCCACATTCTGCGTAACAGTCAGCCCGGCTGAGGCTGTGTACATCTGCTGACTGCGGAACACATCGACATCCTGCTGCGAATCATAGCGCGTTGTGATGTAGCGGTAATATTGGGCAGGGGTCAGTTCGAGCGACATGCCGGGAAGCCGGTTTGCCTTGAACGTGCGCCATTCCCAATAGCCGGAGGCATAAAGATTACGATTGCGGAATGCATTAAGGGAGCTGTCGTTGGCAAGACGCACGGCGTCTCCGAGCGAGAGAACCATCCTCCCTGCTCCCGAGGCTGCCACACTTCCTGCAAACAACGCTATCGCGATTATCAGTCTTCCTATATTCATGTTTTCAATTATTACTCTTTGTTCCCCCCTTTTTTCAAATGGCGCGGGTTGTAAATCAGATAATAGACAAGCGGTATCACAAAAATGCTGACCAGCGTTCCCACCGCCATCGAGCCGATCATGGCAACGGCGAGAGGACTCTGCAGCTCAGATCCCATGTCAGATGTGAAAAGCACAGGGAGCATCGCAAAGATTGTGGTCAGCGAAGTCATCAATATCGGTTTGAGGCGTCGCTTGCCCGCCGTATGGACAGCCTCGGCAAGCGGCATTCCCTGCCTGCGCAATTCATTGATGGAATCGAGTTTAAGAATTGAATCATTGACCACGATTCCACATGTCACGATTATTCCGATCGCCGACATCAGATTCAGTGTCTCTCCGCAGACAAGAAGGGTCAGCAATGCAAACGACACATCGACCGGAATCTCCAGAAGCACTATGAGAGGCTGCACAAAACTTTCGAACTGGGCACAAAGAATGAAATACATCATCAGCAGCGACACAAGCAGGATTACTGTCAGCTCTTTCATCATCTTCCGGTTGGAGAAGATCGAACCGGTGAACGCCACATCCGCCATCTCCTCTGCCATCGCGACCTCTTTCAACTTATCGATCAAAGCATCAGTTTCTCCGGCTTCCACATTAAGTTCCACAGGGAGATACTCACCCGCGCCGGAGGCGTTGATAACCCCCGGCACATCCCGCTTAACCGCGTGGGCAAGGGCGGACAGTGGAATGCCGGACCGGCTGCCATCCTTTCCTGCAGACGAAGACACCAGCTCCGTTGCAAGCAATTCATCGGGGGTTATCCCTCTGTCGGAAATTCTTACCGGTATATAATCCTGATATGACCGGAGTATAGTGGTCTGCGAACCTTTAAAAGCCACGTCTATTGTGTTGCGCACATCAGAAGCGCTGACTCCATAGAGAAGCATACGTTCAGGATCCATGCGGATATCTGTCACCTCTTGTCGCGGAATATCCTTCACATGCAACCCCGTGGCGCCTTCCACCGCTCTGCACAGGCTTGCCGCCTTTTCCACCGATCCCCCCGCATATCCGGTCATAAAACGTGCCTCCAACGGCGCTTCCCCGGAAGAAAACACCTGCTCGAACGGATTCGACGGTACACTGAACCCACACACGGCTGCCGGATATTCTCGCCGCAGGAAAGATGTCAGGGAATCCTTGAATGCCTGCAGTTTGTCGGAGTCCGACACCCGGAAATAAAACTCGGTTTCCGACGCCCCCTTTTCAGAATTGTCGCCGAGCATGAAATCCTGTCGCCCCACAAATGCCGCCCACTCCTCGTTGTCAACCGCCCCTGCGACCTTCTCGGAGCGCACGCGATTTTCGTCTATGTTTATGTTCTCATTCCAGTTTACCGAGAGTATTGTTTCCGTACTGTCAATATGGGGCAGACGCTCCACGTCGAGAGCTTTTGCAAGCGGAAACAAAGACGCTATGACGAGAATGACAAACAATATCGTAGCCGATTTGTGGGAAAATATAAAATCAATCCCTTTGTCATACCATCCGGATCCTCTCTCCTCCCCGAAGTCTGTCTCTGTTTGCGAAATGTCTTTCTTTCTCCCTTTCTCCACGATAGAGACAAGCACAGGCAGCAATGTGATGCCCGTTGCATAGGAAGAGAACAGCCCGGCGGTGATCGAGAATGCCTGATCTGCAAATATTGCTCCGGCAATACCGCTCATGAACACGAGAGGCAGAAAGACGGCAACAGTGGTGAGCGATGAACTCAGCATCGGCGTGATCATCTCCGTCGTGCCCGCCACGCAGCTGTCTTCAAGCGAATAGCCCCGCTTGCGATACTGCATGATATTCTCCGCCACGATGACGGAATTGTCGATCATCATACCCACGGCAAGTATGAGTCCTGCCAATGATATTATATTGATCGAAATATGGAAGAGATAGAAAAGAAGGAATGTTATGATCACGGCAACCACGACAGTGAATCCGATAACCACCGGCATCCTCCAGTTGCGCATGAAAAGAGCGCACACAAGAAAGACAAGCACAAGACCCAAGATCAGGTTCTGACGCAAGTTGCTTATCGTGAAATCGAGAAGTTCCGTCTGGCTGCGGGTCTTGGTTATCGAGATGTCGGGATATTGGGAGGAGAAATATTCTATGGTGCTGTAAATCGCTTTGTCAAGGTCTGCCATGCCTGACGCCTCATTCTTGATCACCGCCATCGTCACGGCGCGGTGCCCATTGAAAAGAGAATACCCCTGCGCCTGACATTCAGCGAGCTCCACTTCACAGAAATCACCCAGGCGGTGCATTCGCCCGTTCTTCATCAGAGGCACATTCTCCACATCCTCCGATGTGCGCAGTTTTCCGGATATGTGGATACTGTATTCATAATAACCATCGCGGACCGTCATGCTTCCCGGCTCGGCATTGTTGTCCTTAAGGGCTTTCTCAACGTCTGCCAAGGTTATTCCGGCAGAGTGCATGCGGTCATAATCGGGCGTTACGCGCAATTCTTTCCCCGGCACTCCGGATATATCCACCAGCGCCACTTCGGGCAGTTGTTCGAGGCGGCGTCTGACGATATTGTCGGCGACATCATAGAATCCGGGAGTGGGTCCGGAGGCGGCGGTAAGCTGGAGATAAGTCACGGGAATATCCGCCACGGATGCTTTAACAGCCTTCGGACGGCTGATATCCCGTGGAAGCGAATTCATGGCAGCGTCTATTTTCTCGTTAACCTCGATAAAGGCGAGATCCGTGTCAACGCCATAATCCATCGTGAGTCGGATGATTCCATATCCATCGCGCGTTTCGCTCCGGATATCCGACAATCCCCCGACCTGCATCAGTTCGCGCCGGAGTGGAGCGACAACCATGTTCTCAAGTTCGCGGGCGTCCAGAGATGCGCCGTCCGCCCTTACCGCGATCCGGGGAACATCGACATCAGGCAAGAGCGACACCGGAAGCGTCACGAACGTAACACACCCTAAGATCACGAGGGCAAGAAAACTCATCAGCACGGCAATGCGCCGCTGTAACAGAAACCGTATCAAATCAATGGTAGCGTTTAATGTCGGATTACCGGAGTTTGGTGGGCGAGGTTTTCGTTGCCGTCGGTAATCACTGTCTGACCGGCTGTCAACCCTTCGAGAATCTCTCGGCTGTCGAGATTCTCAATGCCCGTGGTGACATAGTTCCACATCGCTTTGCCCTCTTCCAGTGTGAAGACAACTTCCCTGCCGGAACGGAGCACCACAGCGCTCTTCGGCACAACCAACCGCTTGCCAAGGTTCTTGCTGACGCGCACCCGGGCATTCATGCCGTCGATCATTCCTCCGCAGGAACCCAGCGAAGCCCTTGCCTTCACAAGACCTTTCTCATCGACCTTGGGGTTTATTTCTGTAACCTTCCCGCGACAGGAATTACCACCCGCGAAGGGTGAGACTTCAACACCGTCACCGATATGCAAGAGCGGCAATTCGCTTTCCAACACCGTGAACTCCACCTGCATGCCGCCGTCGTTTATAATTCGACAGGCGGGTTCTGAGGTCGGGGCTATGCCGAAGCGTTTGACTTTGAGATCAGCAACAACGCCGTCAAAGGGAGCGGTCAATGTGGATTGTTCAATTTCTTTCTTATTCAGGGCTATCGATGTCTCTATGCCGTCAAGACCGCTTCTGACACGCGCCAGCCGCAACACCTCTTCCGGCACGGAAGCCTTGTCTGCCGGATCGTAACCCTGGCCTATAAGCACATCCTGCATGTCGAGAATGGATTTCTCCCGCTCCGACAAAAGTCTGGCACGTTCCGACTCGAGTTTGAAAAGATCAAGACGGGCAAGCTTCTGACCCCGCTTCACCCGCTGACCCTCCCGCACCCACAACTCGCTCACAGGCTCGGATGAGCGGAAATACAAGTCTGCCGTTTCCCTCGCCATTATCTTGCCGTTGCTCACCATATCATGGGTTATCTCTCGCTCCGTGAGCTTCATTGTCTTCACAACCGGCATGCCTCCCTCCGAAGAAGAAGAAAGCTTTGCCGTCTTTTTAGCAGACACAGTGTCTTCTCCCTTGCTTTTATCGGAAGAACACCCTCCCCCGACCATTGTCAAGACAACAGCCGCCGTTGTTATTGTCTTTATCATTATTCCGTTCATATCAATCATTACTTATCACCTCTTACTTCTCACCTCTCACCTTTTTAAGTTCTTCCCTCATCTCCCTTGTCGCGGGTGATTCCACTTTCACAGGAAGCCCCATCGCCTCCTCGTATGCCTTCCGGAACTTGCCGGATGAGACATCGTGCTCTTTGGCGTAGAGCATGGCAAGGAGATAATAGGGATAAAGGCGGTTGGGCAATCTATGCTTCGATCGCGTATAATGCTCCTCAGCCTTGGCTGTCTCACCCATGTCCTCATGATTGCGTCCTATAAGGTTGAGAAACATCGGATCGCTGCTGACCTTAACCCCCATCCTCAGCACCTCGTTTGACTTTTCATAATCTCCGTTTCCACGCAATGCTTTCCCATAGTCGAAAAGACAGCGGGCACTCCATTCCATCTCCCGCACCAATGAATCGCATTCCTCCTTCATACTGTCAGACAGGCGGTAGCGTATTGTGTTGCCAATCCTGTTCCATTCACGTATCTGTCTTTTCCGTTCCATTATTCCATATGCGGGAACCGACAGAATACAACCAGCCACAACACACGCTCCGGCTCTGAGCCACAATGGATAATTACGCCGATGAAATATTATCGCTCCTCCGAGAAGAAAAACCAGCAGATAGAACTCGGCAAACTGGAGGGGATACGAGGAGAAACACACTGCGGCGAAAGCCACCGCTGCTCCGCAAAGACCATGACAGCGTGATCTCCACGCCGCCACGGCTCCGGCTGTGACAACAGCGACAAATGCAATGAAGCCCGCAATGCCGAATGCGATACCGACCTGCAGAAATTCGTTGAAAACATATTCCGGCGCGCCGGCAACAGAGATGAACCCGGAATCAGGATGCTGGGCGAAATAATCTTCCTGAGCCTGTCCGAAAGCGCCGGCAACCCTGTCCCAGCCGACACCCAACGGGTGGGCGGACATAGCCTTGAATGCCACCATCCACATCAGCACGCGTCCCTGCGCGGAGTCGGGCTTGAGAAAATAGAGCAACGCAAGAAACGCTGTTGTCAGCACAATCACAGAAACGGCATACATCCGGAGTCTCCCTTTTTCAAACGACCTGCCGGCAGAGACGTAACGTCCGGCAGCCACCACCGCACAACCGAGCAGAGCTGCAATCCATCCTGTCCTGCCCATCAACGCCGGCATCAGTCCGATGGCAAGAAACAGGTAGGTTCCCGACAACCAGACCGCCGCTCTGTGCCTGTCGCGAAGCACCGCATGAAGCGCGACAGGGGTTATGACGGCAAGGAAGCCGCAGTAGGGACCGGGGTTGTAGAATGTGCCTGTCGCAGGATACATGGAATTGCCGGAAGCCGCAAATCCCAGAAGCTGCAACCATCCGAACACACATTCCACCAATCCGAAAACAATTGTCAGTTGAGCCATTTCATCACCCTTTCCTTGTTTACGACTTCATCACGCTCTGACCACCATACCAACAGTGCTCGTCCGACGATGAAGGGTTCGGGCACAAAACCCCAGTAACGTGAATCCTGGGAATCTCCCGAATTGTCTCCCGCCATGAAATAATAGTTCTCCTTAAAGCGGTAGCTACTCACCGGTTTCCCGCCAAGTGTCAGCACCCCGTCATTGTCCTTTAGCTTGTTTTTTGTTTCCCACTCCACCACCTTCCTGTAAGGGAGATAGTTGGCAGGAGTAAGACTTATCTCCTCCCCCTTGCGGGGAATGTAAAGCGGTCCGAGATCGCGGATTGTCCAATGCGTCACGGAATCTTTCCGGAAAGCCCTGAATCCCGGCAATGAATCTCGACTGACGGAATCAGGGGCATACACAGCCCTTGCCAGACGGCGGTCTCCGCCCCCTTCCGAAGGAATACCGTTTATGTAATAGTCGAAATCTTTGATTTCAAGCGTGTCACCCGGTGCTCCCACGCATCTTTTGGCGTAATACACCCTGTAATCCATGTCTATTTTGCGCCATCCTTCGCGAAAGGGAAAATTGAATACCAGTATGTCGCCTCGCTTGAATTTCCTGAAACGCGGCATACGGCGGATCTTTACATCCTTCCCCGACGCAGCCTCGAAGATGTCGAACAGACGCGCACCTGTGGTCACCTTGTCAACCAATACCTTGTCACCGGGCTGAAGTGTCGGCAGCATCGACTCGGAAGGGATGTTGAAAGATGCGAAAAGAAACAGATGCCAGATGACAAACAGAAAAAAGCCGATGCTGGCGACGAACAACACGTTCTCCGCCCACTTCCCGGCTATCCGCCATCGGCGTTTCCATTTCTCATCCATCAGTCAAACTTATAAACTGCGCACCGTGCAATTAAACTTATGAACTTCAGCGTATCTCTTGCCAAAACCGAATATACATCCTACAAAGATAGCGAATTGAATTATAACATCCAAAATAAAAATCTCTCATTGCTACTTTTTGGCACATTATATATCCATAATTATCAGCTCTTTAAGAAATTAATATTTGTAAAAATCTCTCATTTCGATAACATGACATAACATCGGTCAATTTTTACGCCCTAAATTCCGGAATTCAGAAATTAAGAGCTTGTTTAAATTTAAACAGTTTCTTAATGTTACTAATGTTCTAATGTTAGAAAAAAGGAGGTTCTGGTGTTCTGGAGATTGCAGATTTCACCGGATGGCTCGGCGACTTGGCAGGAGCCATGCGACCTTCCATAATTTGAATCAAACTTCGCACCATCGCGACTTGGCGTGCAAGTCATTGTGTATTTGGGCTTGAAGTCGAAGCGGTAATGCACCGGGAGCATCAGATTATTCAGGGAAGAGGCGAATTAGAAGCTCTTTCACAGATGATAGTGAAAGACTGCCAATCTCATATTGCCGGATTTCTTCAAACGTAGGATCCGAGGGTTTTATGAATCGTCTGCGAGTCTTACCGTCAATCGACGTTGAAAGCTGATAAATGCCTTTACTGTTTGTAGAGACAGAGATGTCCTTGAACATCCTCCCTTTACTGTCTACAAATTCAACACTACAGATCTGCGGCGCTACGTATCCGAAGTTGACTAAATTTCTATGCAATGTCTTATTTATGATATGACTCCAATTCGACGGCATGTCATACTTGGAAGCAAAATCTTGAAACTTAGCAATTGAATCGGCTACTTGCGAAATTATTTCCTCAGCATTGCGGATGCTGTTTTCTTTGGCTATATAAATCAGATCTTCTTTCGTAATATCATCTGTCTTACCATAGAGCGACAGGCAGTGTGTTGTTTCTGCATCCGTACCATACCTGTTGAATATGAATGTCAGATCGTATGCCGGCGATAATCTCCATCTACCTGTTCTGTCAAGCAGAAACGAGAAATTTTTATTGTGGTCATCCGTATTGTTTGCCATAACGTTGAACACAAGTCGACGAAATAATTGGGAAATCTCGGTTTCAGTGAGTTTGAGGCTACGACAGGTTGCAAATAAATCCTCATAAGAGTCGACATCAGGATTTATTGCCGCCAAAGTCTGCATATGAATTTTTTCTCCATTTTTTCTATCGAAACGTTTCGTCATGAAATGTTTTACTCCCTCAACGCTCATGAGTCTGCAATCCTCCATCTCGATGCCGGATGTTGTTGCCATATCGTAATATGCCATCTCTATTTCGGAAGAAGGAAGGACTTTGTCTTCGAACTTAAGGATGAAATAATCGAAACCATCAACTGTCTCAATCTGACCTGAACGGATCTCTCCCGTAGTAGGGTTTACTGCCAGAATTGCCTTCATTTGTCTGCCTCCCGCGGATGTGCCTACTGCGAGGATAGTGTGCAGTTTCAACTCATCCGAATAATCCATTATGGTGCTTTCACGTTGCTCCTGAATTTCAAGAGAGAGATCATATAATGACTTGACATCAACTTCTTTCGGATGTATCAATTCCTCAGCCGCAGGTTCAAACTCCAGAGCACCCATGCTCCGTTTACCTATAAACATGAGTTTATAAAGTGGGGTGACTTTATGTTTTGGAATTCTATTCCGTTTAATCCATTTATCAAACACTTTGTTACCCCACGAATCCGGAAGAGAATCTGCGATAAAGGGTGGTAAATTCTGATAAATTCGTCGCGCATCTCCGAAGATGGGATTATTTACATTCCATTTATCCGCGGGATGCATCAATGGCGACACATCTGCACGATTACTATTTTTCGGATTAAAAACAAAATATGTAGTTTTTCTTACTTGATCCCAAACAAGACGCCCCAACTCTTCTCCCCATAGCTTTACTGTCAGTACGTTCATTTTTTCGGATGTCTTATGCGTTGTCTTTTCTTATTCTCTTTATACAGGTAAGGAGATTCGGGAAGATCCGGAATCAGCTGCTGCCAGTTGTGTTCAAGATCCAAAGCCTTGAGGAGCTTGAGCATGGTGACAAATGACAAATCAGTAATCCTCCCCGATTCGAATTTATAAATCGTCGGGACACTGATTGCCGTTAATTCCGACACTTGCCTTTGAGTCAAATTAAGGCGCATGCGGTAATCCTTAAAACGGGCGCCCAAGGTACGAATAGCCTCAACAGGCGATACATTCTCCATCATAACCATAATCAGAGTTATTATTAATCCCTAAATACCGCTCTAAATATAATTATACTTATATTTAAGTAACGCATCAAAATTACCAAATATTTCTTAAATATGCAAATTAATTTATATATTTTTCAACAAAAAATAACACTGCAAATCAAAATATCCCAAACATATGCTATATAACATATGTTATGCTGATTAAAACATATAAATTGCAGAAAGCAGGCATAAAAATTATGCCTGCTTTCTGCAATTTATAATATCGACTATTTCAAAACACTATATTATGACATAGTCTCAAAGTATAATACGGATAATTTACTCTGCGTAGAGATAATCACTGATTTCTTCGGGGCGGAAGTTGCCGATGAAGTCCGCATGCTTTGCAACTTCAGCTTTGCCGTAGTTCACAAACACATGGAGCGACTTGCGGAAGGAAGAATCACGCTGCGTATCGTCGAGCATCAGATAACCCATCACGATATACCCTGCCATCTCAACAAGGCGGCGAGCCATGAAATCCAGGAATTTCGGATCGTTGACACCGGTAACAGCCTCTACGGCATCGATATACTGCTGGGTCATGAAATTCAGCGTAGCCTTTACTGCCTCGTCCTCAGCGGCAACCTGTTTCTCAGCCTCTCCCTTGATCCAGTCGAGATATGTGCCGGTGGTGACGTGGCGGATAGCCGCTACAACCTGAAGCTGAGTGGTTCCCTCATAAATCGAGGTGATACGTGCATCGCGATAAATCTGCTCGCATGCATAATCTTTCATGAAACCGGAACCGCCGTGTATCTGGATGCAGTCATATGCGTTCTGGTTGCAGAATTCCGATGTCATACCCTTTGCAAGCGGGGTGAAGGCATCTGCAAGACGGCTGTAGAATTTAGCCTCTTTCTTCTCTTCTACTTCAAGTTTGCGCTCTTTGGCGATATCATCGTAGATCTTATACATGTCTACGAAACGAGAGCAGGCATAAAGCAACGTGCGGCTCGCATCAAGTTTTGCCTTCATCAGAGAAACAATCTCTGCCACCGCCGGGAACTCTATGATTGCCTTGCCGAACTGCTTGCGCTCTTTGGCATAATCAAGAGCCTCGCGATACGCATGCTCGCTGATACCCACACTCTGGGCGGCGATGCCGAGACGGGCGCCGTTCATGAGAGCCATCACATATTTGATGAGACCGAGCTTGCGGCTGCCTACGAGTTCAGCAGGTGCGTCCTTGTAGACAAGTTCGCATGTCGGACTGCCCTTGATACCCATCTTGTTCTCGATGCGGCGAACGTTAACGCCTCCGTTTCTCTTGTCATAGATAAACATTGAGAGACCGCGACCGTCTTTTGTGCCCTCCTCGCTGCGGGCAAGTACAAGGTGAATGTCGCTGTCTCCGTTGGTGATGAAACGCTTCACGCCGTTGAGCACCCAAGAGCCGTCTTCCTTCTGCGATGCCTTGAGCATTACGGACTGAAGGTCGGATCCGGCATCCGGCTCGGTAAGGTCCATTGACATTGTCTCGCCGGCGCATACGCGGGGAATATATTTCTCCTTCTGTGCTTCATCGGCAAACTCATAGATCGTCTCGGCACAGTCCTGAAGTCCCCAGAGGTTCTCGAAACCGGCATCGGCACGGCTCACCATGTCGGCAGCCATGATATAGGGAGTGATCGGGAAGTTAAGACCACCGAGACGGCGGGGCATCGACATGCCCATCAGACCTGCCTTGCGGCATGTGTCAAGATTCTTCTTCGTGCCCTCGGCATATATCACGCGGCTATTCTCCACGCGGGGACCGTTGTGATCCACATCCTCTGCGTTCTCGGCGATGATGTCGCCGCAGATCTCACCCACGATATCGAGCACGCGGTCATAGCTGTCCATAGCGTCCTCGAAATTCTGTGGTGCGTAGTCGAATTTGTCCGCATCGGCGAAGTTTCTCTCCTTGAGCTCCACAATCTTCTTCATCATCGGATGATTGAGGTGAAGTTTCAGAGCCTCGTTATCTGTATAGAAATTAGCCATCTTGTTTACTTGGAATTCTTTTTGTAATATTTGATTAATTTGGGAACGACATCCTCCATCTTGCCTGTGATCACGTAATCGGCGATCGTATTGATCGGAGCCTCGGGATCGGAGTTGATGGAAATGATGATCGAGCTGTCCTGCATTCCGGCGATATGCTGGATCTGACCGGAGATTCCGCAGGCGATATAAAGTTTGGGACGAACTGTCACACCGGTCTGTCCGATCTGACGGTCATGGTCAACCCATCCGGCATCAACAGCAGCACGGCTGGCGCCGACTTCTCCGCCCAGTACATCAGCGAGTTTGGCAAGCAGCTCGAAATTCTCCTTGCTGCCCACACCGTAACCGCCGGCAACCACAACGGGAGCACCCTTGAGGTTGACTTTGGATTTCTCGATATGACGGTCAATCACCTCAACCACATAATCTTCGGGTGAAGTATATTTGTTCACGTCAAGATCTATGACCTCGCCTGTATAGTTGGAATCCTTGACTTCTTTCTTCATCACACCCTCGCGCACTGTCGCCATCTGCGGACGGCAGTCGGGATTGACGATAGTCGCCACAATGTTGCCTCCGAAAGCAGGACGAATCTGAAGGAGAAGATCCTTGTACTCGGTTCCTGTCTTGGCATCCTTGTGGTCACCGATCTCAAGTGCGGTGCAGTCCGCTGTCAGACCGCTGTGAAGAGCTGACGACACGCGGGGACCGAGGTCACGCCCTATTGCCGTAGCACCCATAAAGGCGATACGAGGCTCAATCTCCTTAAATAAGTTTATAAGGATCGAACTATGAGGAAGCGATGTATAAGGATAAAGACGATGATCCTCCACTTTATATATGCGGTCAACGCCATAAGGGAAGACCTGTTTCTCGATATCTTTCAGTTTGTCGCCTGCCACTACAGCCTCAAGTTTGATGCCGAGCTTATCGGCAAGCGTGCGACCTTTGGTGAGGAGTTCAAGGCTGACATCAGCAACCTTACCATCCTCATATTCGCAATATACGATCAAATTATTCTTGTCTGTTGCCATAATGTTTAGCCGATAGTGTGGTTAGCGATTAATTCTTTGATGAGGCCCTCAAGTTCCTCGTCATTGTTCTCGATGCGACGTGCATCCTTAGCGGTGAAAACAACGTTCTCTATACCTTTCACCTTTGTCGGAGAACCGGCAAGACCGCACTGTGCGAGATCAGCCTCGACAGTAGCTGCTGTCCATTCCCCTATCTCAAGATAAGGACGCGCTGCAACGAACGCCTTCCTCTCTTCATCATTTGCTATTTCTGAAGGCACTGCGGCATATTTATACTTCTGAACATTGCGCGCATTGCGAGGGCGGCATTCGTCGGCAGAACCGTTGACGGTAATCACGAGAGGGAGAGGTGCCTTGACTGTCTCCACCCCACCTTCAAGGCGACGCTTCACTACAACCTTGCCGTCTTTGACCTCGATGATCTCCTCGGCGTATGTCACCTGAGGAAGTTTCAGTTTCTCCGCGATCTGCGGTCCCACCTGGGCTGTATCGCCGTCAATTGCCTGACGTCCGCCGATGATGAGGTCATAATTCCCTATTTTGCGCACTGCTGCATTCAAAGCATATGATGTCGCGAGTGTGTCGGCACCGGCGAAAGCACGGTCTGAAAGCACTATGCCACGGTCAGCACCGCGATAAAGACCTTCACGGATCACCTCCGCGGCACGCGCCGGACCCATGGTGAGCAATGTCACCGTAGTGCCGGGATACATCTCTTTCAACTTAAGGGCCTGCTCAAGAGCGTTGAGATCCTCGGGATTGAAGATCGCTGGAAGCACCGCACGGTTGATTGTGCCGTCTTCCTTCATCGCATCCTTGCCGACATTGCGGGTGTCGGGCACCTGCTTGGCCAATACAATGATGTTCAAACTCATAATTTGTATATATTTTGTCTGTTGATTATTCTAAGTTCTCGAAATTCCACATTTGGCGACAAAGTTAATAAAAAATTCTTAAAAATGCTCATTTTTATTTCAGTTGTGCACCCGTTCTTATTTATATTGCTGTTGTCTGTATGAAATAATTTGATTAATTTTGCCATTGGCTATACCGCCTTGCCGCAGACACGAAAACGGCTGCTGGTGCAGCGGAACAGCTGTATAATTCACCCAAACTGCGACATCAATGAATTGTTTTAAATATTTACCGGTCGCCTTGTTGTTTGCCGCCGGTGTGTCAACCGCTCCGGCTCAGACAGTGGAGGAATCGCTTGCCGAGGGGCGCGAGGCTTTCATGAGCTATGACTTCAAAGGTGCGGCGCGTCATTATGCCGCCGCCCGAAAAAAAGCGAGAAAGAAAATCCCCGCCGAGCTGGAAGAGCAGGAAAGGGAACTGATGAAGGCGGAGAATTTCCTTGAACGAGTGGAAAAACTGGTGATTCTCGACAGTATCACCGTGCCCAAAACCGACTTCTTCAAAGCTTACAAGCTGCCGTTTTCTGCCGGTAATCTCGGCAATTCGGATGCGGTTCCTTTCGAGAATACGGATGCGGATTATGTTTTCACAAACGAAGGGAATGATTTCAAGATGTGGGCGCAGCCGGACTCGACGGGAACGTACAGAATCGTGGAATCGATCAGACTCACAGACGGCTCATGGCACGAACCCTCCGAGACTCCCGATGTACTCAACAACGGCGGCAACGCGATCTATCCCTTCATGATGTCTGACGGCGTGACTCTCTATTTCGCGTCAGACAACGGTGAATCGCTCGGCGGATATGACATATTCGTCGCAACACGCGATGCCGCCGACGGCGAATACCTCCAGCCGCAAAACATAGGCATGCCTTACAACTCCCCTTATGATGACTATCTGCTCGCCATTGATGAACTCAACGGCGTGGGATGGTGGGCGACCGACCGCAATCAGCTCGGCGACTTGCTTACAGTGTATCTTTTCAAGGTCAATGACCTGCGCAGGAATTACAATGCCGAGGAGACAGAGAACATACCGGATTTCGCATTCATCCGCGACTACAAGGCGACATGGGGCGAGGATGACTACACCCCTCTCCTTGAAGAAATCATGGCAATAACCCCGGAGCCGATAAAAAAACAGGTGGATTTCATATTCCCGATGAAGGGAGGTGTCACATACACCACGCTCGATGACTTCCGCACTCCGGGTGGAAAGACAATGATGAAGAAATATCTCGCGGCAGAAAAGTCTTTTAACGATAAACTTGCCAGACTTGCCGAAATGCGTCGTAAGTTTTCGATAAACAAAGGAAGTTCGATGAAAGCGCAGATACGCTCTCTTGAGAACGAAACTGAGAAAGACCGCGAGGCTCTGCGCAGGCTTCGCAGCGATGTCTACCGCACTGAAGAAGGCAGATAGCAGAACCGCGATATTGTCACATGACCAATTTCCGACTAACAAAGAAAAGTTATGCTTTCGTTTTCCATAGCACTCATCATACTTATAGCAGGATACTTCACATACGGCAGATTCGTATCAAAAGTTTTCGGACAGGATCCCGCTCGCCCCACTCCGGTAAAGCAACACGCTGACGGAGTGGATTTCGTGGAACTGCCTACATGGAAGGTTTTCCTCATCCAGTTTCTGAACATAGCGGGGCTCGGTCCCATATTCGGCGCGATAATGGGTGTGATGTTCGGTCCGGCTGCTTTTCTATGGATTGTTTTCGGCACCATTTTCGCCGGTGCCGTTCACGACTATCTTTCGGGTATGCTGTCGGTGCGAGACAATGGCGCATCGCTGCCGGAAATTGTAGGGAATCAGCTTGGAAACGGAATAAAGAACACCATGCGCGGTTTCTCGCTGCTGCTTATGATTCTTGTAGGGGCGGTGTTCGTATATAATCCCGCCGACCTGCTTGCCATGATGACACCTGAAAGTCTCGACCGACTTTTCTGGATAATTGCTATTTTCGCATATTACATGCTTGCCACTCTCCTGCCGATTGACAAACTTATAGGGAAACTCTATCCGGTATTCGGATTTGCCCTGCTTTTCATGGCTGTTGGAATATTGGCAGCACTTTATGCACACTCATCTTCCATGCCCGAGATATGGAGCGAATTTTACAACCATAAGGCAAATCCAGAGGCGAGTCCCATATTCCCGATGATGTTCGTATCCATAGCGTGCGGAGCGATCTCCGGATTTCACGCCACCCAGTCGCCGATGATGGCACGTTGTCTGAAAAACGAGAAACATGCGCGTCCCGTGTTTTACGGCGCTATGGTGACAGAGGGCATCGTTGCTCTGATATGGGCTGCCGCTGCAATCACTTTCACCGGCGGTTACGACGGTCTGCAGAGTTTCCTTGGCAACGGCAGTCCGGCAATATTGGTCAACGATGTGTCGAAATCGTGGCTCGGCACAGTCGGAGGAATACTTGCCGTGCTCGGAGTAATAGCCGCCCCGATAACATCGGGCGACACCGCCCTTCGCTCCGCAAGGCTTATAGCAGCTGATTTCATGGGCGTGAAGCAACGCAAGATAACAAAGAGGCTTATGATCTCACTGCCCATTTTCGGAGTCTGCTTCATCATAATGATGCTCCCCTACGAGGCATTGTGGAGATATTTCGCATGGTGCAATCAGGTGCTGGCGGTCTTCACCCTGTGGGCACTCTCGGTCTATCTTGCGCGCAAGCACAAGTTGTATGTCATTACGCTTGTTCCGGCTCTATTCATGACTGCTGTGACTGTAACCTATATATTCTTCGCCCCTGAAGGCTTTGGTGCATTGACTGACCGTCTTTTCGGAGTCAGCATCGCCTATGAGTGGGCCCTTGCCGCAGGACTGGGCGTGACACTGCTCTTGCTTGTGCTGTTCGCACGTTTCCTTCGCCTCAATTCAGACAAGAGGCTTTCATTACCTACTAAAGTTGCCGAATAACCATGGATGTCACCGACATAACAGAATTAATCAAAAATACAGACAGATATAATTTCCATTCTCATACCGAATTTTGCGACGGCCACGCCCCCATGGCGACAATGGCGGAAGCCGCAGCCGGCGATGGCTTCGAAATCTGGGGGTTCACCCCGCATTCCCCCATTTGTCTCGACTCCCCCTGCAACATGAAGTCCGGAGACATCGGTACATATCTTGAAAAGGCTGCTGAACTTAAAGACAGATATGACGGCAGCATGAAAATACTGTCTTCTCTTGAAATAGATTATATCAGTCATGATTTCGGTCCGCATATCGACTATTTCCAGAATATGCAGCTCGATTACAGGCTTGCCTCGGTGCATTTTGTCCCTACTCAGGATGGTGTATGGCTCGATTGCGACGGCAGGTTCGAACGCTTCTCCCGATATTTGAAAGAAGATTATAAAAATGACCTGAGATACGTTGTGGAGAAATATTTTGAGAATGTTATCCGCATGATTGAAGACGGAGGCTTTGAAATCCTCGGACACTTCGATAAAATCGCCGGAAATGCTGCTCTCGCCGATCCGGAAATTGAAAACGCGGCATGGTATGAGGCCCTTGTCGACGATGTGCTGAGTCACGCGTCATCTGCCGGAGTGATCGTGGAGATCAACACCAAGTCGTATGCCGACAAAAAACGTTTCTTCCCGGCATTCAGATGGTGGGACAAAATCAGAAACGCTTCCCTGCCTGTGGTGGTTAATTCCGATGCGCATTATCCCGACAAGGTAAACGCCGGACGCGAGGAAGCATTGAAACTGTTGACACAATGAAACAGATATTGGTCATATGCGACGGAATGGCAGACAGCCCCATGGAGCGGCTGAACGGGAAGACCCCCTTGCAGGCAGCCGAGACTCCGGCACTTGATTTTCTCGCAGCCAACGGCAGATGCGGTTCCCTGAGGACAGTGCCGGAGGGGCATTACCCTGGCAGCGAGACCGCCATACTTACAATTCTCGGCTATGCTCCCGATGAATTGCCGTCAGGGCGCGGACCTCTCGAAGCGACAGGGCTTGGCATCGATGTCTCGCCGGATGACACAGTCATGCGGTATGCAGTCTCCGACCCCTCCCTGCTCCTGAACGGCAACGCGGATTTGCGCCACACACTCGAACATAAATTTCCTGATCTGAAATTCCATTCCCTATCGGAAACATCCGGGATATGTATTATCCCCAACGGTTGCCGCCTTTCAGACATACATGCCGAAGGAATCACTTTCTGGAGCGGAGACACACCGAGAGCATACGAGCCGTTTGTCAGCAGACATCAGCAATTCAGCCGCCCTGTCGTAATAGGAGCGGTGCCACTTCTGAAGGGGATGGCATACAGTATTCAGGCGGAATGGATCAGACCGGAAGGAGCCACAGGAGACTGCGACACGGCTTACAGAGCAAAATGCGATGCCGCCGTAGCGGCATTGAAAGACCACGACATAGTAATTCTCCACATAGAAGCCTGCGATTACGCATCCCACAAGATGGATGTAAACTCCAAGCTGAACGCAATCCGGAACATAGACAGAGAGATCATCGGACCGTTGATGAAAAAACTTTGCGATGGCGAAGATTTTGCCATTGCCGTTATGTCTGATCATCCTTCGCTTTGCGAAAAAGGGTGTCATTCGGTGGATTCTGTACCTTTCCTACTCTATTATCATGGAATAGAAAAAGATGAAACAAATATGTTTTCAGAGGAGGAAGCCGCGACCGGCAACCTTGAAAGCATATCTGACATCTACAGGCAATGAGACTGACACAGCTTATGAGACGCAGCATATGAGACACAACTTATGAGACACAGCATATGAGATACAGTATATGAGACAGAAAAAAATAATACTTGTAACCGGCGGTCAGAGATCAGGGAAAAGCGAATTTTCCGAAAAACTGGCTCTCGAACATTCCGACACTCCCGTATATCTCGCAACCGCACGCGTTGCCGATGATGAATTTCGGGAACGCGTCAGGAAACATAAGGCAAGACGCGGACCCAACTGGTCTACGATAGAAGAGGAGATTTTTCTCAGCCGACATGACCTCTCGCAGAAAACGGTATTGATTGACTGCGTGACCATGTGGGTCACAAACGTCTTTTTCGCTTCAGGTGAAGATGTCACGGCATCCCTTGAAAAGCTTAAATCCGAGTTTGACAGATTCACGGACCACCATGACGCAGTCTATATTTTCGTGTCAAATGAGATAGGTTCGGGAGGTGTGTCGCCAAACGCCATGACCCGCAGGTTCACAGACCTGCAGGGTTGGTTCAACCAATATATCGCCGCCCACGCCGACGAAGTCTACCTCACTGTTTCCGGCATCCCTCTAAAAATAAAGTAGCGATCCTTCCCATCCCCATAAATCCCTATAAATCCCCCATTCCGCCCTATTCCGCCCCATTTAACCCCATTTAACCCCATTTAACCCCCCAAATATGAAAACTTTCGCAATCAAGACTCCCTCAAAAGAGATTGAAAAAGACCTCCTGACAAAAATAGACTTCCTGACCAAGCCCAAAGGCTCGCTCGGCAAACTTGAGAAACTCGCCGCCCGCATCGGGCTTATACAGCAGACGTTGTCACCGAAGCTGTCGAAACCACACAATATTCTGTTTGCGGCTGACCACGGCATAATCGAGGAGGGTGTGACCGTCTCCCCCAAAGAAGTGACATGGCAGCAGCTGTCTCATTTCTCGCATGGTGGCGCCGGCATCAATTTTCTCTGTGACCAGCATGGATTCAGACTCGTGCTTGTAGATGCGGGGGTCGACTACGACATTCCCGCCGGAAAAGGAATCATTGACTGCAAGATACGGAAATCCACACGCAATTACCTGCATGAACCGGCGATGACACGCGAGGAGTGCGATCTTGCTGTAGAACGCGGAGCAAAAGTTGTGGAAGACGTTTACAACGATGGCTGCAACATAGTAAGTTTCGGTGAGATGGGCAGCGGCAACACATCATCATCATCCATGTGGATGCACGCTTTCACCGGCATTCCTTTGGCTGAATGCATAGGTGCCGGCGCAGGACTCGACAAACCCGGCATCAACCGTAAACTCGATGTACTGACCCGCGCATGGGATAATTTCATATCCGAAAAAAAACGGGGTAGCGCCGGTGTTATTCCACAGCCGGGACAACCCGTACCCGACACGATGGCAGAAGAGATCATGGCTCGGTTCGGCGGATACGAGATGGTAATGGCTGTGGGTGGCATGCTTAAGGCTGCCGAACTCGGAATGATAATAATTGTAGACGGATTCATAATGACCGCATGCATACTTGCCGCGTCCAGACTGAATCCGGCTGTGCTCGATTACGCGATCTTCGGACATCAGGGCGATGAATCGGGACATAAACTCTTGTTGCAGGCTCTTGGCGCCGATCCTATTCTACACCTTGACCTGCGTCTTGGCGAAGGGAGCGGCGCGGTATGCGCATATCCTATAATAGACTCTGCAGTGCGCATGATCAACGAGATGGACAACTTCCAGTCGGTAGGTGTCACCAAATACTTCTGACAAACAGGTTATGAAAAAACTTTTTGCGGCAATAGGATTCTTCACAAGGATTCCGGTATGGAAAATTACAGACATACCGTCTGACAAATATAAACGTGTAGTGGATCTGTGGCCGGCTGCCGGATGGATAACCGGAGGCTTGACGGCATTGACATTATGGGGGGCACTTCAAGTGCTTCCCCCTTTTGCCGCCGTTGTCACAGCTTTTGCCGTAAGACTTCTTCTTACCGGTGCCTTGCATGAGGACGGACTCGCAGATTTCATCGATGGCACAGGAGGAGGCTCGACCCGCGAACGCATTCTCGAAATAATGAAAGATTCAAGAATCGGATCCTATGGAGTCATCGGTCTTGTAATTTATTTCATGCTCCTTGTGTCATGCGTGGCATCGCTGCCGCCGGCAATATCTCCTCTGGCTGTATTAGCCGCAGACCCCTGGAGCAAGTTCTGCGGATCATTCATCATCAACACACTCCCCTACGCCAGAAAACAAGAGGAGGCTAAGAACAAAATCGTATATGACCGCATGTCGGCACCGGCTTTTGTGATATGCCTGCTGTCTGGATTGCTTCCCGCAATCCTGTTGCCGGAAGCATATTGGCTTGCCCTTTTGCTTCCGATGGCTGTCGCAGCCGCGATGATACTCTATATGCGCTGTAAAATCGGAGGGTACACCGGCGACTGCTGCGGAGCCACGGCACTGCTCTGTGAACTGGCTTTCTATTTTTCATCCGCTGTCATTGCCCACGCTGTCATTCAATAAAAACGCTCATGAAGATAACCTTTATCCGACATACAGCCGTTGACGTTGAGCCAGGTGTTTGCTATGGTCGCACCGATGTGCCTTTAAAACCGACATTCCCAGAAGAAGCCGCGAAAGTGCGTGAAACCATCATAAAAGCCATAACATCAAACGGCAAGCCGTTTGATGCCGTATATCGTAGCCCGTTGAGCCGGTGCCGGCTTCTGGCAGAGGCATGTGGTTATGATGAAGCCATCCCTGATGACAGACTGTTGGAGATGAATTTCGGAGAATGGGAGATGCAACGATATGATGATATAAAAGACCCGAGATTACAGGAATGGTTTGACGACTGGCTGAACGTCACACCTACCGGCGGCGAGTCATTTCTCGACCAGAACCGGCGAGTCGCATCATTCCTTGACGACATGAAAAACTCCGGCAAGGGCGATGTTCTTGTGTTCACCCATGCCGGAGTAATGATGAATGTCATGCTGATCCTCGGAATCACTCCTTTAGAAAAGCTTTTCGACTCCCAGCCTCCATATGGCGGCATGACCACAGTCGAAGTCTGACCGTATATTCCGGTTTAAAACGCGCTCCTATTTGTATTTTGCCCAACGTACAAGATCCTTGATGTTGGGCTTTTTGCCATACATGAAGATGCCGATTCTATATATCTTCGCGCTCAGCCATATCATGAAAAGAACAGAGACAAACAGCAATACCGCTGAAAGCGCGATCTCCCATCCGGCAACGCCGAAGGGCATTCGTGACATCATCACCATCGGCGAGGTGAACGGTATCACCGATGTCCAGAAAGCGAGTTGCGACGTGGGGTCATTGACTACAGTGAAAGCAAGAAGCAGACCGATTATTATAGGCATTGTGGCGAAAGAGGTGAGCTGGCTCGCATCCTGGATATTGTCGACAGAACTGCCGATGGCGGCATAGATGGAGGAATAGAAGAGATATCCGCCGACAAGGAAAAGCGTCATGCATCCGAAGAGTTTCATGATATATGCCGGATTGCCGATTCCGAGCACCAATGAGAGCGTTGCGGAATCCATGTCAGTGGCGGAACTCAGTATCGCAGGCAACCCCCACATGGTGAAGGCAAGTATGATGAATGCCCATATCAGTATCTGAGTGAGCGCGACACATCCGATGCCGAGCAGTTTTCCCATCAGCAGTGTGTAGGGCTTGACCGATGACACCACAACCTCAAGCACCCGGTTGGCTTTCTCCTCGATAATCGAGGTCATCACCATCTGCCCGTACATGAGTATGAACATATAAAGGATCATCATCATCACGATTCCTATCATATAGGATATCGCCGATGAAGTCTCTTTCTCGCCGTCATCGCCGAGCGTAAATGTCTGCATCCTCACATGCGACTGCACGGCGGCGATTATCTGGTCAAGATTCTCTATATCGTAGCGTTGAAGTCTCTTCTGCTCAACGATTCGCGACAATTCGCCGGAAATCGACTCCTCTGTGGCAAGACTCACCGCCTCGCGGGTATACAGCGAGACATCCGTGTCATCGCTGACAAGATTTTCTCCGATAACAAGAACCCCGTCATAATTATTGTCTGCCTTCGCCTCCTCTACCGACATCTCTACCGGCGCGAAAGAAAGCTCGCCATGCGCAGGCAACGCATTGCCTACGATCCCCGAGGGGTCTACCACTGCTATGGTCTTCTTCTCCGGACCGGACAATATGGAGATCACTGCCGGGAAAGCCATCATGGCTATCATTATCACCGGCATAAGGATTGTTGTGATTATAAAACTCTTGCGGCGCACCCGCTCGAAATATTCTCTCTGTATGATTAAAGACAGTTCCATATCTTATTTGTTTTCAACCGGCATTTCCGAGGAATTGCGCACGGCATTGATAAATATATTGTTTATTGAAGGCATCACAGGTTCGAAACCGACAAGATCTGTCGCCCTGTTTGCAATATCCACAAGATCGCGGCGAGTAGCCGCATCGCTGAGTTCGACTATCACGGATTCCCCCTGACCGCGGTTCTCTTCCTCATCCTCGCCGATATAGGATACAACAGGCTTGATAGCCTCGGCAAGAGAAGACAGCTCTCCTTCGAAACGCAATCTGAAGCGGTTGCCTCCGAATGAGCGGCGCAGCTCCTCTACATTCCCGGTAAGAATGTTACGGCTGCGGTTTATCAGTGTTATATGGTCGCACAACTCTTCGACACTGCTCATATTATGTGTGGAGAAAATAACCGTGGAGCCTTCATCTCGCAAACGGAGAATCTCCCTTTTGAGGATATTCGCGTTGATAGGGTCAAATCCGGAAAACGGCTCATCGAAAATCAGAAGTTTCGGACGGTGAAGCACTGTGATGATAAACTGCACTTTCTGCGCCATTCCTTTGGAAAGTTCCTCCACTTTCTTATTCCACCAGTTGCCGATTTCCATACGCTCGAACCATTCCTTGAGACGTTTCTCGGCATCGCGTTTGTCCAGACCTTTCAGCCGGGCAAAGAATATTGCCTGCTCCCCTACTTTCATTTTTTTGTAGAGACCACGCTCTTCCGGGAGATAGCCTATATGCTTGACATCATCGGCTGTCAGCGGTCTGCCATCGAAGATAACTTCTCCTGCATCGGGAGCGGTGATATGGTTTATGATTCTTATAAGAGTGGTTTTCCCAGCACCGTTGGGACCGAGAAGGCCATACACACTCCCCTCCGGCACGTGCACAGTCACATCGTCAAGTGCCTTATGCCCGGTATAATCCTTGACTATACCGTTAGCTTCCAGTAAATAGCTCATTTTTATTATTCTTTGTTCGGATTACAAATTTAAACAATTTTTTCCGATTATACATCTTCGTTTACCACTCAGTCCAAACCAATCCATATTTTGTTATCCAACCACACACTACCACATAACAACCACTTTTATATATAAAAGTGGTTGTAAGTGCGCAGGAGGAAGCAGAGAATCAACATGAGGAGTTCGGCTTGGAGACAGACACGGAGGGAGATACGCAGGTCGGAGTCCGTGAGAAGCTTGGGGTTGGAACCGATATAGGGTTTGTAGACGGCTTCGCCGAAGTAGTCATGAGTGCCACCGAAACGACAGTCAAGGATTCCTGCCAATGCCGCCTCGGGATAACCGGAATTTGGACTGGCATGACACCTGCCGAACCGCTTTACAAATCCCAGAAGTCTCAGATTGCCGCCGGCAATGACCATCAGTAATGCGGTGAGCCGCGCCGGGATGTAGTTTGCCACGTCATCCATTTTTGCAGCGAAACATCCGAAATCCTTATATCGCTCGCTTTTATATCCGATCATCGAGTCCAGTGTATTCACCATCTTGTACGCCATCATTCCCGGCAATCCCAACAGCAGATACCAGAACATCGGGGCTATGACACCGTCGCTGAGATTTTCGGCAAGTGTCTCCAATGCCGCGGTCTTTATTTCCTGTTCATCAAGCGAACCAGTATCTCTGCCTACTATCCTCGCTACCTGACGACGCGCGGCATCCAGCCCTTCGCGACAGGCGGCAAACACCATCCTGACCTCTTTCGTCAGCGTGGTTCCTGCAAGACAATAGAACACACCCGCCGTTTCTATCGCAATGCGGACATACGGATATGGAGACAATAGCCATAGCAGAAGCCTCACTATTCCAAACACCGACAACACGAGCGATAACGACATCAAGGCTCCCTTCAGCCTGCGGTCAGACCCTTTGTTGAGACGGTGTTCAAAAAAGGAAATAACTTTCCCATATCCGACAACTGGATGCGGCAGACACGCCGGATCTCCGAACAGGCGGTCAAGAATCCATCCAGCCAGCAAGGGCAAGACAGCTACCGCAATGTGTAAAATCATCTCATCCATTCCTCCACAGCTTTTATCAACATATCATTTTTAGCGGAACTCTGCGCCGCAACACGGAAATATCTTTCATCCAGACCTTCGAAGTTTGAGGCATCCCTGACAAGTATGCCGTGGCTATCCACAAGATATTCCTTAAGTTCTGCAGCCGTACCCTCCGGCAGACGACATAGAATAAAATTGCAGTCTGTCGCTGAACATTCGATACCCATACCTCTGAACGCACAGGCAATACGCAAAGCCTCCGAATGGAGTCCCGGGGTGTCGATGATATAATCCGCATCACGCCGGAGAAGGTATGCGCCCGCCTCTATGGCAAGCGTGTTCACAGCCCATGGCATCCCCTTGTCTCTGACCGCTGCCGCTATCCCCGACTCCGCTACCATATAACCTATACGCAGACCCGGAACGGCATACCGTTTCGTAAGAGAACTCAAGAGAACGACATTCCCCGTCTCCACAGCTTCCTGCGGAGCAAGCACCGGCTTGGCGGTGTAATCGGCATATGCCTGATCTACAACAACCCAAGCCCGATTGTCATTATTGGTATCCGCTTGAACTTTACCTCCTCTAAACTTATCGGAAAGATCAAGAATCAAAGATTTGTCCAGAACCTCCCCTGTCGGATTATTCGGACTGCACAGCCATGCGAGATCAGCAGATACAGGAATATCCGCAACTTCCTTCACGAAACATATCTCATGTCCGAAACTACGGCAGGCATCCTGATACTCCCTGAATGCGGGTATGCGGATCGCCGACACACATCCGCTGAAAATATGCGCGATTCGATACATCGCGTCTGTCGCTCCGTTTGTGACAACCACATTTTCCGCTCTGACACCGATTTTCCGGGCAATCTGTCTCTCCAGTGAATATGGAGCCGGTTCGGGATAACTTCCTATCTTAGACATTACCGAATGGAGATAGGAAATCAATCCCGAGTGATCCGAATCCGAGATTATATTGGTGCTGAAATTGTGCATGACCTTTGCGCCATAACGATAAAGGTCATCTCCATGCCCTTCAATCATCTTCTCTCATTATTTTATACAGCAGTTCGATGTCAAGACATTCGCGGAGTCTGGCTGATAGCGCGTCATATTGCCTTTCCTTATAACTGCGGTATGGTTCGGTTTCACTTTTCAACGGCAAACCTTTCGCCCTGGCATGTGGAGCGAGCAGACGGTCTGTCACTTCCTGATTGTCGAGTATGCCGTGAATATAACTTCCCATCACTCTGTCGCCGGCAATACACCCGTCACATGTGCCGTCACTTTTCACGACCAGCGGACTCGCATCCGCCGGGACCTCAGTCTCGCCCATATGGATTTCATAGCCAGACCCGGTTACTTCGCAATCTTTCACAGTAAACTCCACACGTCTGATGGTCTTGTTGCCCCTCAGCACGGTACTCGTCGGGAGCAGGCACAAACCTTCCGCGGCTGCTACCTCACCTTCCACCCCATCCGGATCGGAGATTTCACGACCCATCATCTGGTATCCCCCGCAGATTCCCATGACAGAACAGCCACGTGCGGCAGCGGCGATTACGGCATCATCACACCCCTTTTCCCGCATGGCACGGAGATCTCCTATCGTATTCTTACTCCCGGGAAGTATAATCACATCTCCCTTTCCAAGTTCGGACGGGTCATCCGTAAAGTAGAGGTGCACACGCGGATCTCGCGAAATGGTGTCGAAATCAGTAAAATTTGATATATGAGGCAAAGCCAAAACAGCCACATTAATCATGTTTTCCTCTGTGTGAACGGAAGATTTTTTCATCAGCGATACAGAATCCTCCTCCTCGATATGAATATCATCGAGATACGGTACAACTCCTATTACTGGCACTCCGCAGATTTCCTCCATCTGGCGGCGACCCTTTTCAAAGAGTTTTTCATCACCACGGAACTTATTGACTATGATGCCTTTTATATATCTGCGGTCTTCCTCAGTCTGAAGCATTATGGAACCGTATGCCGCGGCAAACACTCCTCCTCTGTCTATGTCGGCAACAAGTATCACTGCCGCTCCCGCATATCGCGCCATCGACATATTCACTATGTCAGAGTCACGCAGATTCAGTTCCGCTATGCTGCCGGCACCTTCCATTACTATGGGATTATAGCGGGAGGAAAGACGGTCGAAGGCGGCATGCACCTCTTTTCGCAAAGGTTCCTTGTTCTCTTTTCTGAAATATTCATAAGCATCCTTGTTGCCGACGGGGAGACCGTTGAGCACTACCTGCGAGGTCATGTTACCCGAGGGTTTGAGAAGCACGGGATTCATTTCCGCCATGCATTCCACACCCGCCGCCTCAGCCTGCACCGCCTGTGCGCGCCCGATCTCCAGACCGTCAGGCGTGACATAGGAATTCAGCGCCATATTCTGCGCCTTGAACGGTGCGGGATGATAACCGTCCTGCAAAAATATGCGGCACAACCCTGCGGCAAGCACACTTTTGCCGACATCGCTCCCGGTGCCTCCGAGCATTATAGGTCTCAGTTTCTTCATTATTATTCTTCAAATAATCCTGCTTTTCCGAATCGTTTCCACCTCTCGTTATCAATCCCTTCATCGCAATTCACTTCCCGTGCCATCGCGAAGAAGAGATCTGAAAGACGGTTTACATATCTCATTACATCCCCTTCCACCTTATCCTGTTCATTCAAGCACCACAACTGACGTTCGGCTCGACGACAAACCGTGCGTGCCTGATGCAGGAACGCCGCAGCCCGGCATCCTCCCGGAAGCACGAAATCCTGCTCCATGCAACCTTTCTCCGTAATCGCATCAAGTTTCATCTCCAATGCTTCCACCGCGTCGTAGGGTAACTTACGCGGATTTATTTCACGCGATTCAGAAGGAGTGGCAACTATGCTCATCGCTGTCATCAGGTTTACCTGAATCTCTCGAAGTATATTATCCTTTTCTGCATCATCAAGAAAACTTCTCACAATCCCGATTATGCTGTTCAGTTCATCAAGAGTGCCGTTGGTTTCGATACGGATATCTGTTTTCGGCACTCTCATGCCTCCGTGTATTCCTGTCGTTCCAAAATCACCCTTACGTGTGTAAATCCTCATATAATCCGTTAATATCGTTATTTCCCCAATACATATGAGTATACCCGGCAATTGCATTCTTATAGCGATAAAGAGGAGTATCCACCTCTTTACCATTTACGTCATATTGCCGTGCCGGATATATGTAATCCTTTATCCGCGTCCCATCCTCAATAACGGAGGAATAATGAAATTCATGCCCACGGATTGCGAAGTTTTCCGTTTTTACAGTCCTGTAACCCAAATGCAGATGAGCGTTATCCATCGTTGCCTTGATAGGCAACAAACCGCACATCTCATATCCATCAATCGAATCACAAAGATATAGCATACCACCGCATTCGGCAAACGCGTATCCTCCGCGATCAATATAATCCTTAATCGACTCCCGCATCAAAACATTTGCAGTAAGTCTTGCGGCATATAGCTCAGGATAACCGCCGGGTAGATAAAGGAAATCCGCATCCGGCATACGCGTATCACGTAAAGGAGAGAATTTAATTATCTCCCCTCCGAAACGAAGATTTTGCTCCAACAATCTAAGATTCTCAGTATAGACAAAATTGAATGCCTCATCATATGCTAAAGCAATCTTGCGGGAAGGACTGGAAATCAAATGACATTTATCTGCGACATGCGTGTCATCTGACTTTTCGTCTTTATCTATTTGCGTAAGGCTCAACAACAAATCCAAATCAATTCCTACCTTCACCGCGTCCGAAGCGCGATCTATAAAACTTTCTATCACGTTGTCATCTCCCAATGACAATCCCAAATGTCGCGACGGCATTGTCATATACGGATTCCTCTTCAGGCATCCCAAAAGTGTCACCCCCGCATCTTCAGCTGCAGATTTAAGAAGCCGCTGATGATTTTCAGATGCGACATTATTGAATATTACCCCGGCAATCTTTATTCGCTTATCAAAATTCTTAAAACCTGAAAGCACAGCTGCCAGGGAATAGGCGGAAGAAGCTGCATTTATTACGAGCACCACCGGCAAACCCGTAAGCTCTGCGATATGAGCTGCACTACCTTTTCTCTTGTCATATCCGTCAAATAACCCCATCACTCCTTCAACAATACGCACATCGCTACCAGCGGAATATCGTTGGAAAAGACTTTTAACATGTTGCTCATCCGACATGAAAACATCAAGATTGACAGATTCCATTCCCGACGCAACCTTATGAAATTGCGTATCTATGAAATCCGGACCTGTCTTAAAAGGCGCAACCTTAAAACCTCTGTTTTTAAAAGCCCTGAGAAGACCGTTGGTAACGGTTGTTTTTCCACTTCCAGATGAAACCGCAGCAATTACGAAACCTGACTTGTATCTCATATATTATCAGATTTAAATCTCAGTTCCTCTTTCTTCTTTAAATCAATCTTAAAGAGACCGTCTGCCTTATCGAATAAGATTCCGGGATTGTCGAAATATAGTTCCATATCTCCCGACTGTATCAACTCTTCATGAGTTCCTGTCTTGACTCCGAGTTTTTTATCCATAAGCCATATGCGATCGGAAAGTTGCATCGCCATATCAAGATCATGAGTAGACATGAAGATCGTCTTTTCCATCTTATGTGCAAAAGAATAAAGCAAAAGCATGATTTCCACTTTGCTTGGATAATCCAGGAAAGCTGTAGGTTCGTCAAGGAATATCACGGGAGTCTCCTGTGCGAATGCTTTGGCAATCATGACTTTCTGACGTTCTCCGTCACTGAGGCTCTGCACCATCCGGTATCTGAGCGGTTCTATGCCTGCCAAGGAAATGGCATTATTAACAGCATCTTTATCCCGAACGCTTAAACGTCCCCAAAATCCGGTGTAAGGTGCACGCCCCAACCCTACAAGTGTCTCCACATCCATATTGTCAAGCAGGGGCTTCTCCGTAAGCACCACACTTATTGTCCGGGCAAGATCTTTTCCCGAATAATCGGCAAGAGGTCTGCCGGCTATCTCCACAAAGCCCGACAGCGGTTTTTGAAAACCGGCAAGCGTGCGCAACAACGTAGATTTTCCGGCTCCGTTAGGTCCCAACAAGCACGTCAATTCTCCGGGATAAAGGGATGCGTCAAGACATCTGGTGACACATTTGTCCCCCTTGGAATTTCTATAACCTGTGGTGAGGTTCCTTACTTTTATCGTTTCAACCTGTTTCATCTTCTCTTGAACCTCTCTTTAAAAATCACGTACATGATAACCGGAACACCGATAAGCGGAGTCACACCATTCAATGGAAGTACTATGTTATCCGGCAAAATACATATAAGATTGCAAATCAAGCCTATCACCCCGCCCGTAAGAATGCATCCGGGAATAATCACGCGATGATCAGCAACGCGGAAGATCATCCTGACCACGTGAGGCACGGCAAGTCCGATGAACGACACCGGTCCGCAGAATGCCGTGACCACGGAGGTCAGCAGCCCGGTTGTGACCAGCAGGAGATTGCGCACGGTCTGCATGCTTATGCCGAGATTGAGCGCATAGTTCTCTCCAAGCAGTATCACATTCAGAGGCTTCACCATCAGTATCGAGAGCAACAGACCAAAAACTATAGCAAGAGAAAACAACGGTATCTGACCCAAGGCAACACCGTTGAAATTACCCATACCCCACATGGCATAACCATGCACCCCCTCGGCGGTGGAAAGATAGTTCAGAAGAGTGATGACCGAGGATGTCAGATAACCTGTCATGATGCCGGCGATAAGCAGCATAAGGTCATTTTTAAGCCACATGGAAAACAGGAGCAGCAGACCCATGATCGCGATACTGCCTGCAAACGATCCTGCCAGTATAGCCGCGTATCCGCCCCAAGAATAACCTGCGGCAGAAACTGACCCTCCGAAAAAAAGAATCACAAACGCGACTCCGAGACTTGACCCCGATGTAATGCCGAGTATGGAAGGACCGGCAAGAGGATTGCGGAAAGCGGTCTGGAGCATAAGTCCGGACACGGTCAGCGCCGCGCCTGCAAGAACTGCGGTAATTGCCTGCGGCAAACGGCTTCCCACCACGATAAATCGCAACGGGCCGTCAGGATCGCCATTATTGAAAAGTATATCGACCACCTGCGCTGGAGGAATATCGACCGAACCCACAAACAGATTCAGCAAAAACAGCACCACAAGTGACACACAAAGAATCACAAACTTCATACCTCTTCAATTATTTTCAGATTATGCACACCTAAATATTATTTACGAATCGATAAATTCCATTTTTATATGGCATTGTTTCCGAGACTTTACCGGGTTTAAACAATTTAGCACCAAAATTTATGAGGTATCCGAGTCTGTAATCTGACAGTTTTAAATAAGTAAGAAGTTGACGACATTCATTCTCCTTCATCTGCCCGACTGCTTTAACCTCAATTATAACACGATTATCCACAACGATATCCGCTTTATAAGCCTCTTCAACCACAACACCTTTATATATTGCAGGGATTAGAACCTGCCGTTTTACTTCATATCCCTTTTGAGATATTTCATAGGCAAGAGCTCCTTCATAAAATTTCTCCCTCAATCCTCTTCCAATAGAATTTCTTACTTCAAATGCCGAGGCTATTATATCATAACCTATCTGCACATACTCCTCATTTAATGGCATCTTTCCATAATTTTAGAACTTATTCAGTCTGCAAATATAATACAATCTATTTTAGCAAGTGATAGATTGTGCAATTTAACTTAGTAAATACTTGAATGAATCATGATTAATGGTATCGCGGATCCCTTAATGCCTAATGGCATCACGGGAGACATGCGGATATTTCGGATTGAACGCGGATTTATCTTTTCAAATCAATTTCCATGGGGCAGTTTAAGTCACAGCGGATTCGGCAGCCAATGTCTGCCGACGGAGAGCCGCTGATGTCAGCTGATAGTTACGGATTTTCGCGACAACATATCCGCGACTATCAGTTAAAATCCGCGACTCCCGTCATATGCCTTTAGGCATATTAATCCGCGATTCTGATTCTGGATATAAAAGATCCGCGATCAATCCGCTAAATCCGTATTCATCCCATCACACCGGAAGGTGAAAGGGAATCCGCGATGCCATTAATTCCAAATTTATCCGATTAATACTGCTTTAACATTCAACATTACTCACTGCATGAGGTGGTAGTAGTGGTGGGAGGTGTGGTTGCTGAGTTCGAGATGCATGGCGGAGATCATGTCTTCGAGCAGGCGGTCGGGATGGAAAGGAGTTTCTTCATAGAAATCTATGTAGCGGGTGTTGCATCCATAGACACGTCTGTTCTTATATGCCTTGAACTGCGAATTGACAGGCGCATCATTGCCCAGCTCCCTGAGCGATTTGTCTTTCTCCTGATTATATCTCACAAACCAGACATCGGCATCATGAGCCTCTGCAAGCACTTTCTCCGGTGCCAATGGCACACTGCCGCTCCGCTCATATGATGCAAACGGGTTTATGCCGCCGGCATCCTCGATAAGCCGTCCCATAGTAGACACACCACCCGGCACATTCCATACCTGACCGTAACGCTGGTCTATTATCACCTTCGGCTTGATCGCCAGTCCGTTGGCAATTTGCTTCAGTTTAAGATAATTGCTTTCAGTCTCGGCAAACATCTTGTCTGCGACATCCTGTTTTCCGAAAAGCATTCCGTAGAAGCGCACCCACTCGGCTCTGCCGAGCGGCGAGGTCTCCATATAGTCGGCACACTCTATGATCGGAATGCCGAGTTCACCCACCTTTGCATATTTGTCGTTGTTCTCGAACGGTGAAAGCATTATCACCTGAGGTTTCAGCTTTATTATCTTCTCAAGGTCGGGACTGAGGCTTACACCGCAGTCGACTATACGCCCCGAGGCAAGACGCGCCTGCAGCTCTTTGCCGTTTACATACTTCGAATTGCAGATACCTCCTATGGCGTCTATGGCACCGAGTTCGGTTATGAGACTGTTGTGAACGGTTGAATACACCAGCGCGTTGGTCACCGGCACTTTGATTATTGTCCCTTCCGGCAGACCGGCAGGCATCTCGCTATCGCGTTCCACAAGGATATATTTCTGCAACGTTTTCAACGTGTCCCAGGGATTTCTGACCGTCACCTCCGTGAAATCCGGGAACTCGCGGACAGTCAGATTCTCCGCATATTTCATCGGCAAGACCTCGCCCTCGCCTTCCGCAGAAGATGAAGCATGGCTTCCCTTGCAGGACGCAAGGAAAGCCACGACTATAAACAGGGTAAGAAAGATTCGCATCTTCCTTTTTCCCTCCAATCTATATTCCACTATCATTTAGCTATTTTCTCATTGATAAATGTAACGGCGCGAGCACCGACACCACACTCAATTCTCTTCTTGAAGTTGCCGGAAGCATCGTAGATATTAGCATAGCATGGCTCTTTCGTGAAAGCTTTGTTTGAAGCAGAATCATAATAATAAGACAATACTATAATATCTCCGTTTGCAGGATTCACAAATACGCCATTGGGAGACTCTATTTCTGAGTCTTGTCCTTTAACCTGTGTCAGCATATTACCTCTTTCAGCAAATGTATTGACATCATAAATCTTGTACGTTATTTTGTCAGGAGCCAAACCAAAAGGTGCCATTGCGACATAAAGTTTATCACCGGCAACACATGCCAATGAACCTTCACAAACTTTAGTTATATCTGCTTCGGAAGCGCCGGTAACCTTAACTATTATAGGAGCCACATAGTCATCCTTATCCGGTGCTGTATAGGAACCCTGCATTATCACAAACGCATCAGTTCCATTTGAAACAGCCTCCGTCGGATGATTCCCGACGAATTTAGTATTCTTGATTTCAGTTTGAGTAAATGTAGCCAGATCAATTACAGAAATACCATTATTGGCATATTTATTTTTAGAATTCTGTCCGTCTGTATTGGCAACAACTAATTTATTCCCTGCAAGAGCAACGCCATCAGGATTGGGACCCACCTTGAGTGTACCATCAATCTCATCAGTCTTGGCATCAATACGGACAACATAACCGGTATACATAGAGCAATATAGTTTGCCATCTTTAGCTGTGATAGCACGAGGACTCATTGCATCGCCTTCGGGTTTGATAGAAGTGATTATCTTAAGTGTTGTTGGCTCTACAACCCAAATTAGATTAGAACGATACATCACGATATACATCTTATCGTTATAGACAAGAGCCTGCTGGGCACCTTCGCCAAGAGCTATCTCATTGGCTGCGAAGAATGCGTCTTCAAGAGCCTTTGTGGCAGTTCCTGTCGCGTAATCATACGCAGTAATGGATGCCGGAATTTTACCTGACATATTGCCTCCGTTAATAGTGTAGAAACCGCTGACGGTTTCGGTTGCTTCACCTTTGTTGTCATCATCGCTACAGCCGGTGAAACCGGCAGCCATGAATGCTGCAAAAAGCATTAATGCAAATTTCTTCATTTTGTATGTTTTAATTGTTATTAGATTGTTTCTCAATTATATTTATAGGTCACTGTAAATTTCCAAGCACGTCCCGGCATCGGATAATTACCCACAATCTCATATTGCGTGTCCAGAATATTTGTCAGATCGAATCGGAGATCTATGGTGTTTCGTTTTATCTTGAAAGAGCGAATCAACGCTGCCCCCATCTCCATGTATCCTTTGATTCTTGTTATCGGTAGATTGGAACTTGTCCCGTAACGGTCGCTCGCACCGGTGGTGTGAACAACAACATCTACCCAAGGATTCTCCCAGCTAAGAGATGCAGCTCCGGAATGAATCGGAGTGTAAGCCACCTGCTTGTTATAGTCCGGATCAGTAGGAGACGTACGCGGTTGCACTCGCTGCCAACTATAATTTCCGGCAAACACAAGACTCTGCCTACGGGCAATATTGAACGTTGCACTTGCCGTGACATCCACACCGAATGCCCTCGCCTTATCCATGTTGGTCATTGTCCATATGAACATATTGGTAGGCAAAGCAACAATCTTGTCTTTCACATTATTGTAATATACATCGCCTGTAAGGACAAGCGCATTCAGCCAATTAGTCGAATTATACTGCCATGTCAATCCGAAATTGAACTGATCGGTGTCTTCCGGTTTCAAGGAGGTGCTGCCCATACGGAAATAATAGGTCTCATTGAATGTAGGCATACGGAAGATATTCTTGTATGAAGCCCGTATAAAGAAGAGACGGTTGCGCATCGGCTGCACAGACACGCTCAGTGAGGGAGACAGCTTATTCTCATCTTTCGAGCTTATGCCCTCTTTAACTCCATTATCGTAGATTGACCAAAGGAGACGGGCGGTAGCAAGCAGCCAGCTGTTCTGGAATTTTCCGGTGAACGACTGCAACACGGAGTGACGCCAAGGACCGACAACCTCCATCTGATTTGTGGTCAGATTATTGTAAAAATAATCGGCGGAGTAATTGAACGCAAGCTTGTCGGTGGGCACATAAAGTGCCGATCCCGACACATATACTTCGCGCTGGAAATAATCCTCATCAAGGATACCGCCGGGATATTTCCCGTCTTCATCATGATATAGAGATGCGTCCCAGTTAAACTTGGCGAGGCCCTGAAATGAGAATTTAGATAGGGATAAGTTTTTGTAAGTCAGCTGTCCGAAAAAATTGCGGTCACGAAGTTTTTCGTGGCAAATAGGATTGTATAGGATAACCGGACCTGGAAGTTGACGGTTGTTGTCGTAATAATACACCTTTGCATCAAGCATTGATGCAGGTGTCAACCTCCAGCGCGTATTGATTTCGCCGTGCCATGAATTCATCATGCTGTTGTTGCGACGCTCGCGCGTCACAAGCTTACCATTCTCCAATGTGAATGGGTAATTGTTTTTCGCATGAGTGTACTCTCCAATTACCGAGAACGAGAATTTTGGCGTCAAGCTTTTCCCAACCTTAAAATAAGGGTTATAAGTGCCGAATGAGCCGAATCGCATCTGTCCGGTGACATGCCACAATGAATCCATCGGACCGGGCACAGACATAGAAGAAATAATGATTGATGCAGCAGATGCCGAAGCCTTCGCGGGTACAAAAATATCACTATTATCGCCTACTATCAAAGACAGGCTACCGACATTATCTAATGAATATCTTGACAAGTCTATCTTGCCGCTCTGGCAGTCGCTGAGGACAATACCGTCGTAGATAACTCCTGTATGGGTTGTGCCAAAGCCGCGCACCGATACGGTCTTCATGCCTCCCGCTCCACCATAGTCCCGGATGTTGATACCGGGCAGACGGTGAAGGGCATCGGAAATGTCGGTCACTCCCATCGTCTTCATCCTCTCGTTAGTGAGATTGAAAAGAGGTGCCGTGCTGGTCACCTCTTTCCGCACACGCTCCGAGACCACCTCGAATTCCTGCAGATTCCTGCCGGCGGTGTCCGCCGCCTCATATGCGGTGCGTTCGGAAACAGACACACCGAATGCCGGGATGCATACTAACACCTCGGCAAAAACCATAACAACGGCTTTCTTTAATGATTTCTTTGACTCAATAATACCTTTCATATGTTCTCTTTTCCTCGAAAGAGTGACCAACATATCCAGAAACCACACCGGCACTATGCCGGATGACTCCTCAAAAACGGCAGGTCTTCGGACTTGTCTCAACTTCGGCACGCCTTCCCGACCCTGAGGTCAGTGGCAGAGACACTCTTATATTGCTGTCTCTGTGTGATTTTTGCCGAAGTCTATATGGAGACTTACCGCAGCGGGACTGTCCGGGACTCTCACCCGGTTCCCTTTTGATGGCAAACTGCCAACCGTTTTCAGCCGCAAAGTTAATACAATTTTCTCTAACTCCAAAAATATTTTCCACATCATCCAATCTTCGTTTATCTGCAAGCACAAAACAATACCCTATTTTCCAAACACTTATTTATCCTCCAACCACTCAACAACCACCCTTAAAAGCAAAACACGATTATGGCGACAACCATAAAACCGGTTGTATCATGGTTTGTTAGTGCTTGGAGTTGTCCGGAGTTTTGACATATCATTCATATGTTACAATGATTCGGTAAAATTTGAGGTTGTTCAGCCTTGTAATTCAATTGCATATCCCGCTATGCTCATTCTTCAACCCGTGAAATTCCCTCGAAAAAACCTCTTCATGTGTAATTATAATAAGGAATTATTTTTATTAATTCCTTATTATTTTTGGCAGTATAAAATAAATTTGCTATCTTTAGGCAGTTTTATTAAACACACTGCTATAAATTTGGAAATAATGGCCATATTTCTGCCACTCTCGCTCCTGATGACTATTGCCGCGGTCACCTCTCCGGATATGCCGTTGCGGGTTGTTTCGGGATTTCGTATGGAGGATGTGCGCATCAAAACTGATTCGGTTACGGATTTCTCATTCGTTAGCAAATACGGGTCTGCAGTTGAATGGCAGTATTTCAGGAAAGACTCGCACATCATTGAGCACCGAGGCAACGAAT
>RIAY01000014.1 GCA_003833075.1 Muribaculaceae bacterium Isolate-036 (Harlan)
GTTGAAGTCGGGGCTGTCCGGCTCCACCACAACCGTCTCTACCTCGCACTCGGGATGGGTCTTTCTCCTGGCTCCATTGTTGGTGCGTTTCTTCTGTGGCCTCTGTTCCGGAGTTTCTGATACGGCAGGAGCCGGCATCGGTTTTGTCTGGCGCTCTGACGGCGAGCCCTGCAGACGCTGCACGGCCTGACGCGCAGCTTTTTCTTTGCTCAGTTCCGCACCTCTGCCCTTTATGACATCTTCCAGCGAGGCTATCTGCCTGCGCAGCTCATCCACTGTCGCCACCAGCTTTTCGTTGGCTAAAGTAAGCGAGCTGACAGAAGCCAACGCCTCGTCAAGCCGTCCCTGAAGAAACTCGTTCTGGCGTTGCAAAAACTCTGTCAACTCGTTCTTTTTCATGGCATAAAGTTACGAAAAATATCCGACATACGCAACTTTTACACCGCTTATTTACTTGATTGCTAAAATATTACATCTTATTTTGCAGCCATTCTGAAGCGATTCTCGACCGTCACCTTCACAGGCGTGAGCCCCCTCATCAGCATATAGAAATCGTCCCACTGAAGCCTGCGAACGCCGTCATCGCCCTTTTTGAGCACCTCCCGGAAACGGCCTCGCGACAGTCTTTTTGTGTACATCAAAAATCCGTCGCCATCCCATTTCAACGCCTTCATGGTCCTGCGGTCTTTGGAGAAAAACACATACACATCGCCCGATGCCGGAGAGTGACCCTTCCACGACCACACCATCTGGGTCAGACCGCGGATGCCGTAACGCATCGACACCGGTCTCTGGCATACCCAGAGCCGCATATCCGCCTCAAGACTCCACATCACTCCTGCGTGTCATGACATCCACCAGAAGCGCCAGCCCCTCCGCGCTTATCTCTCCCAGACTCACGCCTCGGCCCCAACCGAGTTCGATGTGCACGTCACGCACGATATTGGTGGCACCGACATCCCTGCTCTCATCCGCAACCTGAATACCGGGAACTTTAACCTCCCGGAATAACGGCTCGCCACCTTCCCGCGACGAATCCGGTCTCTCCGGCAGACTGCGTTGATAATCGCTTATGCTGATTTTACGGCGCCGAAGCCACTCATAAAGCCGCTGGACGTTGACGCCGGTGCCGGCACAGAAACGGTTCAATGCGATATAGCCGTCTGTCTCGCATTGATTCTTGTAACGCGTCCATGTCTCTGAATAGACATCGGACAAAGACTTGTTATAACCCATGATTCTTTTTGTCGGCAAAGATACAACTCTCTTTCGGAGTTCGTCAATATGCTATCGCGGATGGTTGTACTTGCCTGACGTGCGGTGCGTGCGCCATACTCGGTTTGGTCTGCCTCTGAGAGGCTTGTTGTCAGCCTGCCATCGGGCAAGAGCCACTGTGTGACAGCCTTGCCGTCTATATACTTAACTCCGTAAGGCACGGGCGACTGACCGCTACGCACTGGCTGTTGCTGTGCTTCGTCCTCGGCGGCTCCCTCCGCTCCATCGGAAGCCGGGGCAGACGTGGGCGGTGTCAATCCCATTACCTTTGTGGGAGTGCCTGCAAGCTGCGCTTGGAATTTGGCGGCTTTGAGTTTCTTCCTGCCTTCGGGCGTGAGCGGCTCGGTCATGCGCTGAACCTGCTCTATGCGGGCCTTTGACTTCTGCTTGAAATCATTGAGCATGGTGTGCATCTGATACGACATTCGTATTTTTTCCTGCTCGGAGGGTTGCCATGCAGGCTGTTCGGGTTGAGACTGGGCCGATGCCTGCTCTTGCTCTTCCGCAGTTGCCGAAGCAGGTACGGAAGTCGGGGCGGCGGTCGCGGCAGGTTGAGCCTGCTGTTGTGGTGTCGGAGCGGTGGGAGCAGGCGCAGGTGTAGGTGCGCCAAATCCGATATTGCTCTCAAAGTCGGCGAACGGTTCCATGTTGTAGCCGTCAGCAACAAGAGCGTCATAAGCGGCTTTGCGCTTCTTGGGGTCTTTGAGGTTCTCGCGGAACTGCGCCTCCGGCTCCATCGCATAGCCGTTCTTGACAAATGCGTTATATAGGTTGGTTACTTTATCTTCTGCCATAGTGGATTATGATTATGCGGTTGGAGATTGTCTACCAGTGGGGCTGGGTTTGCCTGCATGACCGCCTTTCGTGGTCTTGGTCGATGTACGCTTTTGAGGCTTGGATTCGGGCGTGCGCCTTGTTTCGGTTGTCGTTGTTTCCGTTTCGTCCTCTTCTTTCCATGTGCCGTGCTGTTTGGCATAGGCTTCTGCGGCTTCTTTTGTGCGAAACTTATGCTCGTTGCCATGCTCATCCCATGCAGAGAACTCATTTTGATTGGAGCGTCCATGTGCGGCCGCAGAGGCGCGAGAGTTGGCGGCCGAAGCGTCCAAACTGCCTTTTCTCGCTTTTTCGGTGGCGATTTTAGCCTGCTGGAGTTCGGGAGCTGCCTCGGCTTCTGCTTTCGCTGTGATAGCATCCTGCTCGGCTCGGTTGGCCTTGCCTGCCTGTTCACGCTGTTTGTCAGGTTGCAGAACAGCCGCCCAACCGTGCGCCTCAGCTTCACGCTGAGCCTTTTCGCGTGCCAGTTTCTGACGCTCCTGCTGTGCTTCCAGTTCGCGCAAGGTCTTGGCACGCTCATTTTCAAGGTCTCCGAGTTTGAGCGAGAATTGCAGATACTTGTCGGCATTCTTCTCACGCTCCGCTTTCAGACGTTCAAGGCGAGCGTCAACGGCATTAGTCATGCTCCCTTTCTCATGGTTGTACATATCGGGAGCATACTGCGATGTAAAATACAGGTTGCTCAACGCCGATATGCCGTCACTGACGGCTGCGATAATACGCTTGGACTTCTCCCTGCGCTCACGCTTCTTTCGCTCTTCCTCGGTTTCGGGGCGGTTGCCCTCTGCGTCCATCCAGTCTTGAATGGTCTTGATTTGTCGGTCAGTACCTGCGGTAGCGTCCACGCGCTGTTGCTGTTCGGGAGAAACAGTAGGCGTTTCGTGTTCGGTGTCGGTTGATACCGCAGGCTGTTCACTCTGCGGCTGAGAGCCGGACGTACTGACAGCACCCACGGTGGCTGGGGTGGCAGCTTGGCTCTGCTCATGTTGTTCTTCAGTATATCCTGCCATATGTCACAAAGGATTAGAAAGCACCTGCTATTCCTGCGCCTGCTTGTGCCACACCCTGCACGGCTGACGAGATAGCTTCTGATTTTTTTATTTCAAGATTATTCAGAGCGTCATCTATCTGCGCGTCACGTTGCTGATAAGTCTGCTCGATCTGGTCTTTGCGAGCCTCGGCATTGACAGCAATCTGCGATGTCGCGTCGGCGAGTGCCTGATTGTTGGCGGCTTTGGCGGCTGCCACACTCTCTTCCGTTCCACCCATCACAGCCTGCGCTCCGGCGGCTTGTCGGTTGCGGTTACGAATTGATTCCTCGGTTTTGGTTAGGATACGCTGTGCGTCCGCACGTTGGGTCGCGTCCTCATTATATCGGCGGTCATACCAGTCTTGGTTCGCCTGCTTCTGCTGTTGCAGATTCTTCTTGACCTTTTTCATTGCTTTGCTTGCCGAGATACCGCCGAAAATGCTCCCGACAGCCGACAAACCTGCGCCTACTAAACTTCCTATCATGATAGCGATGTTTCAAAAGTTATAATTCGTGCGCTAATTTACGGCCGTATCTTTGCAGGCAACTTTTAAGTTTTGTATCATGGCAAAAGGTAAGAAAACAGGTGGGCGACAAAAAGGTACGCCCAACAAGGAAAACCCGCTCAAAGGGTATCTCCGCGCTCATAGCCTCGCATACTTTGAGCCGCGTGTACAGACCGACCCCGTAACTGGAGGATTGCGTGAGATTCAGCGTCAACGCCTCACGCAGGACGCCGAGGGAAATGTTTACAAGGTCATCGACCTTATTCCACTTACCGACTCCAAAGGCAACCCTGTCACGATGTCAGACTTCGAGGCAGACATGATTGCTCTCAATCCCAACGAGCGCGTCAACGCAGAGCTGCGCCTGCTTGAGTTCCATACACCGAAGATGAAAGCCGTTGAGGTTGATATGGACGTTCGCGGTTCAGTCACAACCATAGAGGACCGGTTACGCGAACTCTGCGGAGAAACAGACGAGGACGACGACTGACGCGCCCCTGCGGTCCGGTCTATTTTATCTACTTTTAGACACAACATAGTTTTTCATTTCTCAATTTTTGTAGTTTTTTTAGGCGACCAGTTCGAGAGGATTGGTCGCTTTTCCAATTCACCAATTACGAAACCCCAAGCAAACCGCTTCACGCATTTTCAGCGCAATAAATATACCTCGTTAAAAACCCCAAGTAAACCCCAAAATATCCCCATAGGGGTTTTCCAATTCACCAATTACGAAACCCCAAGCAAACCGCTTCACGCGTGCGCGCGATGGATATTCCTTTATGGATATCCTATATGGATTAGGACGTAAGGACTAATCCATAGTCCTTACTATGGATGTAGACGGATATATTAAGTCGAATATATCCTATGGATGTAGAAGAAAAACTTAAATCAAAGTTTTTCTATGGAGTAGGAGACGGAATATAGTTCGCTTCGCTCCGACAACGCCGACATTTAAAAATTTTTTTTGAAGATTTTTTTCTTTTGGCTGACGCGCCGTAATCCTGCGGAGCAAGAAAGAGAAAAAGAAAAAAGTTCCGCGCAAAAAGAAAAAGAGAAAGCCCGGCTCTGCTGTGAAACAAAGCCGGGCGAGAAACAAAAGTTAAAAGGCAAGGGGGCCGGGGTGCGTGCTATCTTTGCATGTGAAATTTTAAAATCATATCGCAATGCTCCGAAACTATCAAACCATTCTCGGTCTGCTTCAGAACAGCAAACGGGAAATCGAAATCCAGTCGGTTGACTTGGATTACAATGGCCTTACCAATCTTGCAAACGAGATGCGAAGACTTGACAGAGTGGCCACCCTCGTTGTTGGTGGCAATTTGACCGCAGATATGGTGAACTCGCTCGTCTTGACAAGCGGAGACCGCTTCAACATCAAATTCGCACAGCCATGAAAAAATCAGAAATAATCTCGTTGACCGAATACGGCTGCGGCCTGACAATAGATGCCAACAAGTTCGCATACTCGGAAGTACGCACAATGGCCCGTCAAACAAGAAACTCCGGCGGTAGTCTGACTATCAGAAACGCCGACATCTTTTCTTTCAGTGAAATCAAGATGATTTGCGAAGAAGGACGAGGGCATATCACGTTCGCAGACCTCAGATGCGATTAAAACCCTTTCCCTTTCGTGCGCTCATAGACCGCCTCGCGGTCTGCGTCCACGTCCTTTATGCGAAACTGCACGGCACACCCGGTCGGGATTGTGTCGGGCAACTGCCCGGCAAGCCGGGCGATGACCTCATCAACGGTTCCGAAACCGATGTCGCTGACCTCGGCAAGAACCTCTCCGCGAAAGTAGGCACGGGCATAGACCATGCGCTTGGGCGAAAGCCGGAACAACTTGTCAGCAGGCTCATCAACCCCTCGCGCCATTCCCTGCTTGCTCTTCGCCGTGGAGAAAAAGATAAAATCAATCACTTTGGCATTCAACTCCCAGGCCGGAGTGAAATCAATCTTGATGTAGCCTCGCGTTATCGTATGCCCATGCGAATGATTCATACCAAACGCCACCTCCGCAATGCTCGCTCCGCAGTCGTTCTGAGCCACAGTACCCCAAGTGTGACGGAACGTGTATGCGCTGTACCAACGCTCTTTCGGTATCCCCATGCTCTTGCAGAGCTGCTTTATGCCGTTGTTCACATTCGCGTTGAACGAGTCCGAGGACGTGAACCGCTTGTGAAAGTTCAGCAAGTAGGGGTCGTCAGCCTCGGCCAGATATTTCTCAACTAACGGCTGAATAATCGGCTCGACACGAATCTCGAAATATGCGTCATCGGCGCGGAACTTCTTCGTCTTGGCTCTCTTGTAGCAGATACAGCCGTTTCGGTAATCCTCCTTGCGCAGCTCGTAGATATCGACCGTGTTCATGCCTGCGAGACACAGCACCATCTTTGCCACATCGCGCCCCAGTTCGGGCAACGGATCGACCATGCGTGTATCCGGGAGAGGTGCGGTAAAGAACAGCCTGCAATCCTCCGGGCTTATCGCTTTCTTGACCGTGCGGTCACTCTGTGGAATCTTTACCTTTCCCCACGGATTGACCTTTATGCGCAGATTGCCGTTGTCATAGTCATTGTACTCCTCAACCGCAGCCTTGAACACCTGCCTCATACACACCGGGTACATCTCCTTTGCCCTGTGCGTATGCTCCAGCGACTGAATCCACCTCGTTATCTGCGTTGAGGTAAGCTGCGCGAACATGATTTTGTTCGTGCCGTAGAACCGCTCCATGTGTCCGAGAGCCTGCCGATAGTTCTGCGCCGTGCGCAACTGGTACCGGTCCACCATGCGGTCGATATGGTGGCGCGCGTAGTCGCTGAAGCAGATGTCAGCGTCTCCTTGTGTCACATACTCGATAATCTGACGCACTGTCCACTTTGCGCAATCCTTGCGGTTGAGTTTGTCAGTATAGAGCAATATCATTCTCGCACAATACTCGTTCACGAAAGGGTCATTGATATTGCCGTGCTTGTCCACCATCTGCTTGGTGACAATCTTGTCGGTCTTGATATATCCCGGCTTGGTGTTCTGCGTCACCCGGATATAGACCTGATAGAATCCGTCCTTGCGCGGAGTTCTAACAACTGCTTTGAATGTTGCCATTTACGTTTGTAATTATGTTTGTAAATTCTTGTAAGTGCCTTGCTCGAATGATATAGCTGATTTTGTAAGTTTTGCCGACACATTCTGCATGATTATCGTGCAGAATGTACGAATCGCCCAAGCGCAACTTAGGCGGTAAGCTCCTTTTTATCGGAGCGTTACCGCCTAAGTATCGGATTACGTTAAGTTACGCTTATTCTTCGATGGCTGCCTGCGCCGCTGCTACGCGGGCGATGGGCACACGGAAGGGTGAGCAGCTGACGTAGTTCATGCCGAGATTTGCGCAGAATTTCACTGAGCTGGGCTCGCCACCATGCTCGCCACAGATGCCGACCTTCAGATCCGGACGGGTAGCACGACCTTTCTTAACACCCATCTCTACGAGCTGACCAACTCCTGTCTGGTCAAGTACCTCAAACGGATCTACCTTGATGATGCCGTGCTCTTTGTAGAATTTCAAGAACTTGGGAGCGTCATCACGAGAGAAACCGAATGTCATCTGGGTGAGGTCATTGGTACCGAATGAGAAGAATTCAGCCACCTCTGCAATTTCGTTTGCGGTAAGCGCCGCACGAGGAACCTCAATCATTGTTCCAACCTTGTAGATTACTGAGTCTCCTTTCTCTTCGAATACTTTTGCAGCAGTTGTGTTAATAACATCTGCCTGATTCTGGAGCTCTTTGAGAGAACCTACCAACGGAACCATAATCTCAGGAAGAACCTTGATACCGCGTGCCTTACATGCAAGTGCAGCCTCGATGATAGCGCGTGTCTGCATTTCGGTTATCTCAGGATATGTGATTCCAAGACGGCAACCACGGTGTCCGAGCATCGGGTTAAACTCTTCAAGTGAATCTACCTTTGCCTTAACCTCTTCGAGTGTGAGACCCATCTCTGCTGCAAGCTCTTTCTGTGTAGCAGTCTGATGAGGTACAAACTCATGCAACGGCGGGTCAAGAAGACGTACAGTCACACCATAACCGTCCATAGCCTCGAAAATTCCCTCGAAGTCACCACGCTGCATGGGAAGAAGTTTGGCAAGAGCCGTACGACGACCCTCTTCGTCAGATGCAAGAATCATCTCACGAACTGATTTGATTCTGTCGCCTTCAAAGAACATATGCTCTGTACGGCAAAGACCTATACCCTGTGCACCAAAGCGACGTGCCTGTTTTGCATCGCGGGGAGAATCCGCATTTGTGCGTACAAGAGTCTTGGCGAATTTGTCAGAGAGGTTCATGATTGCGCCGAAGTCGCCATCAAGTTCAGGCTCGGTTGTCGGAACCTGTCCGTCATAGACATCACCTGTAGAACCGTTGAGTGAGATCCAGTCTCCCTCCTTATAAACCTTGCCGTTCATTTCTACAGTCTTTGCCTTGTAGTCAACAACAATCTCACCGGCGCCAGACACACAGCATTTACCCATACCGCGAGCAACAACTGCAGCATGAGATGTCATACCTCCACGCATTGTAAGGATTCCCTGTGCCACAGCCATACCGCGAAGGTCTTCAGGTGAAGTCTCGATACGCACGAGAACGACTTTCTTTTTCTTTTCTGACCATTCTTCAGCATCATCAGCCTGGAACACAACCTGACCGGTTGCGGCGCCTGGAGACGCTGGCAGACCTTTTGCCATGACTTTGGCACGCTTGAGAGCGTCTTTGTCAAACACAGGGTGAAGAAGTTCATCGAGTTTCTGGGGTTCTATGCGGAGAAGTGCTGTTTGCTCATCGATTTCGCCGGCACGGAGAAGATCCATGGCGATTTTCACCATTGCAGCACCAGTGCGTTTGCCGTTACGGGTCTGGAGCATCCAGAGTTTACCATCCTGAATTGTGAACTCCATATCCTGCATGTCTTTGTAGTAGTCTTCAAGACGTTTTGCAATAGCTATAAGCTCGGCAGCGCATACAGGCATAGACTCCTCAAGAGAAGGATATTTCTCGCGACGCTCATCTTCAGAAATACCCTGAAGTTTAGCCCATCTGCGTGAACCTTCCACTGTAATCTGCTGCGGAGTGCGGACACCAGCAACGACATCCTCACCCTGAGCGTTAATAAGGTATTCGCCGTTGAAGATATTCTCACCTGTAGCTGCGTCGCGGCTGAACGCAACACCGGTAGCAGAGTTGTTACCCATGTTGCCGTATACCATCGCCTGCACGTTGACAGCAGTACCCCACTCTTCGGGGATCTGGTTCATACGGCGGTATATAATGGCACGTTCGTTCATCCAGCTGTCGAAAACAGCGCAGATACCTCCCCACAGCTGCTCCCATGCAGACTCTGGAAAATCTTTGCCTGTATATTCTTTTACGGCTGCTTTAAACCGTTTTACAAGTTCCTTGAGATCCTCTACATCAAGTTCATTGTCAAATTTCACACCCTTCTCCTCCTTAACCTTATCCATGATAGCCTCGAAAGGATCGATATCGGTTTTGCTCTTCGGCTTCATTCCAAGCACAACATCACCGTACATCTGTACGAAACGGCGGTAGCTGTCCCATGCGAAACGAGGATTGCCGCTCTTTTCTGCCATAGTGGCAACAGTCGCATCATTCATACCGAGGTTGAGCACTGTATCCATCATACCGGGCATAGAAGCGCGGGCTCCGGAACGTACTGAAACAAGAAGAGGATTAGAAGAATCATCGAATTTATTGCCGGTAAGTTCCTCGACATGAGCTATTGCTTTCTCAACTTCAGCCTTGATGTCTTCCACTACTTTGTCACGGCCATATTGTGTGTATTCTGTGCATACTTCTGTGGTAATCGTGAATCCGGGAGGCACTGGCATCCCCAACAGGTTCATCTCTGCAAGGTTTGCACCCTTGCCGCCAAGGAGATTTCTCATTGACGCATTACCTTCGGCTTTTCCGTCACCGAACGTATATACTTTTTTTGCCATAGAGGTTATAAAATTAATTATGACTTAAATTAAATATAATATTTTTATCTTTATATCATATTGTGCTTTCAATCGGTATTTTGAGCCTTTTACATTAGCATCCAATATATTAAACTATTGCAAAAGATAAAATATCTCAATTATAAACATGCAAAGAAAAGCACGTTTTCGAGACTGCTTCCTATTTAGCAACTGCAAATATACAAATTTGTTGTTAATTTTTAGTATTTTTGCATTGAAAAAGTAATATTTAAGATAATAAATGGGACGAAAACGCAAGGAACAGCCAATTCTGAGAAATATAGAAATAAGCGGAGTTGCAGCCGAGGGTAAGGCCCTCGCCAAAGTGGCGTGGAAAGAAGATGATGAAAACAAAATAGTTGTCTTCATTCCATTCGGTGCACCCGGTGACATAGCGGACATAAAGATTGACCGCAAAAAACACAGTTATGCGGAGGGACACATAGAAAACATGATCACCCCCTCTCCTATCCGTGTCAGTCCGAAATGCGCTCATTTCACAATATGCGGCGGATGCAAATGGCAGCATCTTCCATATGAAGAACAATTGAAATTCAAGCAGCAGCAGGTTACCGATGCTCTCCAGCGTATTGCAAAAATCGAATTGCCGGAGATTTCTCCGATTCTTGGTTCTGAAAATGTATGGCACTACAGAAACAAGATGGAATACACCTTTTCCAATAAAAAATGGAGAACCTGGGAAGATGTGCGTTCCGGCAAAGAGTTTAACGATTCGGGCAATGCCCTTGGCTTTCATATTCCCGGAGCGTTCGACAAAGTATATCATATTGATGAATGCTTCCTGCAGGATGATCTTGGAAACAGAATCCGGAATTTCATTTTTCAGGAAGCCGAAAGCCGCGGGCTCTCCTTTTATAACATTCGGGAGAACCGGGGGATGCTAAGAACCCTGATGATACGCATTGCATCAACAGGACAAGTAATGGTTTGTCTGGTTTTTGGCGAAGACAGACCGGAAGAGAGTGTCGCACTGCTTGAAACCATTGCCGACAGATTTCCCGAAATCACCTCATTACTCTATGTTGTGAACCTTAAACTCAATGATACTATTTCCGATCAGGAGATTCATTCATTCAGAGGTCCTGAATATATAGAGGAAGAGATGGAGGGATTAAAATTCAGGGTCAACGCAAAATCTTTTTACCAGACCAATTCAGCACAGGCATACGAACTTTATAAAGTCGCCCGCAAATTCGCCGGACTTGACAGCAATAATAACGAAGAGACGAAGCCGCTCGTTTATGATCTCTATACAGGCACAGGTACAATAGCAAATTTTGTCGCTCGTGCGGCTCGTCAGGTAATCGGAATTGAATATGTTGAAGAGGCAATTGAAGATGCCAGACTGAATGCAAGTGTCAACGGACTTGACAACACTCTTTTCTATGCCGGTGACATGAAAGAAATACTAACCGACGGTTTTATCTGTTCTCATGGAAAACCAGATGTCATGATTATCGATCCTCCTCGTGCAGGCATGCACGAGGATGTAATCAAAGTCATACTTAAGGCACGTCCTTCGGTAATCGTATATGTAAGTTGTAATCCTGCCACACAGGCGCGTGACCTTTCACTTCTCGACTGCGCATATCGTGTGACGGATGTCCAGCCTGTCGATATGTTCCCCCATACACATCATGTCGAGAATGTTGTCAGACTGCAATTAAAATAACAGTATACACCATAATAACAATAACCGACACGGCACCGGAGTTCCATTTCGCTCCGGTGCCGTATTATCTGGAATCATTTTATAATTGTCACAGATGTATCACTCTTCCACGACCTCAATTTCAATTTGGAAATTTTCAAGAAACTGCATTGTCCTGGAAATATAATCTGCCATCACCACATCTTCGTCAACAAAAGGCACGACATCTCTGTAAGCCGCCATTACACTCTCTATATAAGGCGAGGATTTGAGCGGACGACGGAAATCTATGCCCTGAGCGGCGTTCATAAGTTCTACAGCTGCTATATATTTGAGGTTATCTACGATTTTATGCAATTTTGTCGCGGCATTAGCACCCATCGACACAAGATCTTCCTGTCCGTTTGAACTGACTATTGAATCACATGACGCAGGCCATGCGAACATTTTGTTCTGACTTACCATTGAAGCAGCTGCATATTGGGGAATCATGAATCCTGAATTCAAACCGGGATGAGCCACAAGGAAAGGCGGCAGTCCACGCTCTCCAAGAATCAGCTGTGCTACACGGCGCTCGGATATGTTGCCAAGTTCATGAAGAGCGACACCCATATAGTCGAACGCAAGAGCCAACGGCTCTCCATGGAAGTTGCCGCCCGAAACCACTAAATCAAGGTCAGGGAAAACTGTGGGATTGTCAGTAACAGAGTTGATTTCCGTATGAAGTATGTCTGTAACATGATTCATGGCATCCTTCACGGCACCGTGGACCTGAGGAATGCAGCGGAATGAATAAGGATCCTGCACATGCTCTTTATGGCGAGCTATTATCTCACTGTCTTTCAACAGCCAGCGGTATATCTTGCCTGTCTCTATCTGTCCGCGATGCGGACGCACCTGCTGAATGCAATCGAAGAAAGGTTCTATTCTGCCGTCAAACGCCTCAAGAGACATGGCACCGAAAAGATCAAAACAATTTACCAGATGCCATCCGTCAATGAGAGCCTTGATGCCGTTGGCACTCATGAACTGAGTGCCGTTAAGAAGGGCAAGACCCTCTTTAGACATAAGTCGTATCGGCTTCCAGCCAAATATGTTAAGAGCTTCCGCACTGCGTATTCTTTTCCCCTTATACCACACCTCTCCCTCGCCTATGAGCGGAAGGAAAAGGTTGGCAAGAGGTGCGAGATCTCCCGATGCGCCAAGAGAGCCTCTGTCAAATACAACCGGAAGGACATTGTTGTTATACATATCAAGAATACGCTCTACTGTTATTGTCTGCACTCCGCTGAAACCCATCGACAACGCATGTGCTTTCAGTAGAAGCATCAGTTTCACTATGACATCGTCTACAGGAGTCCCGACACTGCAAGAATGGCTTTTTACAAGGTTTTCCTGTAATGTCGACAGCTCATCGCGAGATATGTGTTTGTCACATAGTGAACCGAAGCCGGTTGTGACACCATAAATAGGAGCAGTGTTCACATCCGTCTTTCTGTCAAGATATTCCCTGCATCTTTCTATTCTCTGACGCCCCTCCTCAGAAAGCAAAAGCCGAGTATTGTCATTGATGATGCGTTCAATAAGGTCATACGTCAGTTCAGATGAACCCACTGCGTATGTTTCCAGTCTATCCATGGTATATAGAATATTTTTAAGTGGTTGATAAATTTAATTGTTAAAAACTCTCAGTTGTGAGCCACAATCCGCCCACGGCTGATAACGGTATTCACACAGTTCATTCCCACATAGTACGGAAGCATGCGGTAGTTTTCGAATTCAAGTATGACAACATCTCCGCTTTTCCCCACCTCGATAGACCCGGTCTCGGATGCGAGATCAAGCGCAGCCGCACCGTTTAGAGTCAAAGCGGTTATAGTCTCCTCTACCGACATTTTCATATAAATGCATGCCAAGGCTATTGTCAAGGGGATAGAACCGCTGAAACAAGAACCTGGATTAAGGTCTGTAGCAAGAGCCACAGCCGCACCAGAGTCGATAAACTTACGAGCCGGAGCGAATGGTTCCCGCAATGCGAACGCTGTCAAAGGGAGAAGAGTCGCAACTGTCCCTGATTCTGCCATTCTGGCGACTCCTTGATCGCTTACGTGCAACAGATGGTCGGCAGACACCGCACCCATTTCCGAGGCAAGCTCCGCGCCACCGAGCGTAACTATTTCGTCTGCATGAAGTTTAAGTTTGAATCCGGCTTCACGTGCCGCTTGCAGAAAACGTCTTGAATCTTCAATTTCAAAAACATTCTTTTCGGTAAAAATATCGCAGAACACAGCCTTACCTTTGACAGCCGGAATCATTTCCCGTATCATGAAATCAACATATTCTGCAGTGCGCCCTTTGTATTCCTGCGGCACGGCATGCGCGCCAAGAAAAGTAGCGACAACTCTCAGTTTACGGTCAGCATCTTTAGAAAGCGAATCAATCACATCAAGCATTTTTACCTCGGTTGCGACATCAAGACCATATCCGCTTTTTGCTTCTACGGTTGTCACTCCCATGGAAACCATTCTGTCGATAAACCACTCCGCCTTCTTTTTAAGTTCGGAATAAGATTCAACACGAGTGGCATTCACTGTGGATTGTATTCCTCCTCCCCTTTCCATTATGCTCATGTAGGAATCCCCTTTGAGCCGCCATTCAAACTCGTCAGGTCTGTATCCCCCGAAAACAAGATGTGTATGGGAATCGACAAACCCGGGAAGAACCACTCTTCCACATGCATCTATTGATTCGTGACATTCAGAGACAAGTTCAGCCTTAAGATTACGATCCGCACCGCAATACGTTATCCTCCCGTCTGATATGACAATCGCCCCGTCTGGAATGACAGTAAGCATATCCATCTCTTTGCCACGCCTTGCAGAGTTTCCTACAGGGGTTACTATATTGGCATGTCTGATTACAATATTGCTCATTGTGTTGCTATTACATTGTTGACAACTGACAATATACCGGACTCCCTGCTGTCAGCATTTTCTGCAATCTCATGTGCTTCGGAAAGCATTGCCTCCGCCACATCCCTGTTTTTAAGCCCAGCAGCATTTATCTTCACATTCAGATATGCGCCCTGGACTGCCGCTCGCGCGGCAAGCGCACCGACACCGGCATCGCTGACAGACGCAGGATTACCATTTTTAGCCATCGCTTCAAGAATGTCGAATGTCTCAAACGCAGTTTTCATCGTGCGCAAAGGAACTTGCGTGGCATAGAGTGTTGCCTTTTCAAGCGCTTCCTTGCGAGCCTCTTTCTCCTCATCTGTCTTTTTGGGCATAGCGAAGACATCCATGATACGGTTGAAAGCTTCCGTATCTTCATCTACAAGACGAATAAGCGCATCTTGAAGAAACCTTCCCTTTTCTGCAACATCCGAGAACTCCTCCCAACGCTCGTCCCATCCCGCCTTATGGGCAGACAGATTAGCTACCATTGTCCCGAGTGCCGCACCCAGCGCACCCATGTATGCCGAAATCGATCCTCCACCGGGTGCCGGTGATTCAGATGCTGTCTCGTCTGCAAAACCACGACAGGTCATATCAACAAGTTTCCTGCTGTTTTTGTCAGCATCAAGCATATATTCTATGACTTTCTCAGCCGGGTCAAACGGCTTCAGTTCATCAAGTCCCATTGACTTCACAGCAATCTTGATAATCTCCTCTTCAGGTATGCCGAGAGACCTCTGTTGCCGGCGCAGATAGTGCTTGCCCGCATCCAGCAATGCTCGCTTGGGCACAAGCCCGACAATCTCTGTGCCGGTAACTCTTATTCCGCGTGCCGCCGCAGCACGGCAGACTTCGTCAAAGGCAACATGAAGCGGTGTAACTCCCATGTCTGTTATATTCATCGACACCTGTGCGATTCCATATTCATCTATGAACCAACCTATCGCTTTTGTGGATTTGAGAGTGCCGGGCAACATTATCACATTTCCGTTCTCATCCTTGACAGGTTTACCGTTGGGTTTACCCCCTTCTCTTTTCGGTCTTCCCTTTTCACGGACATCGAAAGCAATGGCGTTTGCACGTCGCGTCGAAGTAGTGTTTAGATTGAAATTCACGGCAATCAGGAAATCACGGGCACCAACGGCTGTACAGCCTGTGCGGGCAACACCTTCGTCAAAAGCGCGGTCGCCGAAATCCGGTCCCTTGCCTTCTTTTCCCATACGCTCAGCCAGACCTTCATACTCCCCTTCCCTGCATATCGCAAGGTTCTTACGTTCCGGCACGAATGCCGCAGCCTCATAGCAATAGCATGGTATATTCAATTCTGCCGCCGCTCTTTCCGCCAGTTCTCTCGCAAGAGACGCACACTCTTCAAGCGTTATGCCGCTTACCGGAATAAGGGGGCACACATCAGTTGCACCCATACGTGGATGCGCACCGTGGTGATGTCGCATGTCTATCAGCTCGGCAGCCTTCCGCATGCCTCTCAAAGCCGCTTCCATGACAGCGTCAGGTTCTCCAACAAATGTGACAACCGTCCTGTTCGTAGCCTCTCCGGGATCAACATCAAGGAGTTTGACCTCTCCCCCTTTCTCTATCTCTGCGGTAATGGCATCAATTATATTCTTGTCGCGCCCCTCTGAGAAATTGGGGACACATTCTATGATTTTTTTCATAAATAAATCTTACTTATGTGAATTATTACATACCCGACCATTGAAACATGATTGGACAATAATCTCAATTACAATCAACTGAGCACTGAATCAAGAAGCGACTCATCAGCAATAAATGGTTCTGTTATCATAAAGCCGTTTTCACACTGAGTGTCATTCCACTCTCTGACTGTAGACATGGCATTCTCATTGCGTGCCCAGCTACGGCGTGCGACGCCACCCATGACATCCCATAACATGGCTTTGCGCAGAATATCGTCAACTCTTTCAGAGCCGTCGCATACCATTCCGAACCCGCCATTGATTGCTTTACCGATTCCTACGCCGCCGCCGTTATGAAGAGCCACCAGACTCATCCCGCGTGCGCAATTGCCGGCAAAACACTGCACTGCCATATCCGCCATGACATTTGAGCCATCCTTTATATTGGAAGTCTCGCGGAAAGGAGAGTCCGTACCACTTACGTCATGATGGTCCCTGCCAAGCATAATCGGACCGACTTCTCCATTGCGAACCATTTCGTTGAACTTCAGAGCTATTTTAAGCCTGCCCATTGCGTCCTGATACAGAATACGTGCCTGAGTGCCTACAACCATCGCGTTTTTTTCGGCATCGCGTATCCAATTGTAATTGTCGCGATCCTGACCCCTGCGATCCGGATTGATACATTCCATGGCAGCACGGTCTGTCTTGACAAGATCCTCATGTCTTCCGCTCAGGCACACCCATCGGAAAGGACCGTAACCATAATCGAAAAGCATGGGTCCCATTATGTCCTCTACATATGAAGGCCAGACAAACCCGTCTTTTTCATCAACTCCATTTCTGGAAATCTCCTTTACTCCGGCATCGTAGATGGCTTTCATAAATGAATTCCCATAATCAAAGAAGTATGTTCCACGCTCTACAAGTATTTTTATAGCTTCATAATGACGGCGCAGCGTGTCGTCGATCAATTCATGGAACCGCGCCGGATCATCGTGCAGGAGTCTTGTGCGCTCCTCAAAAGTGATTCCTGCAGGACAATATCCTCCTTCATATACTGCATGGCAGGATGTCTGGTCACTTAGTAATTCAATTTTCTTGTCATGACTGACAGCATATTCAAGAAGGTCAACGACATTTCCGTGATATGCGACAGATACAGGCATTCTCTTTTTCATGGCATCCTCCGCCAGACTGAAAGCTTCAGCTATATCATCTGTTATCTCCGCCACCCATCCTTGGTTTTTACGTGTCATTATGCGCGAGAGATCCACTTCCGCTATAATTGCAGCCGCGCCTGCGATTTCCGCAGCCTTTGGCTGAGCTCCACTCATGCCTCCGAGTCCCGAAGACACGAACAGGTGCCCTCTCAGATCGCCATCCTGCGGCACACCGAGTTTCATGCGGCCGGCATTGAGAAGAGTGTTGAAAGTGCCGTGCACGATACCCTGAGGTCCTATATACATCCAGCCGCCAGCCGTCATCTGTCCGTAATTCGCCACACCCATCTGCATCGCCTCATGCCAGTCATGGGGATTGTCGAACAAACCGACCATCATGGCATTTGTTATTATAACGCGCGGAGCGTCCTTCCGGGAAGGGAAGAGTCCGAGAGGATGACCAGACTCAATGACAAGGGTCTGCTCATCTGTAAGTTCCTCAAGATACTTCTTTATAAGACGGTATTGCAGCCAATTCTGGCAAACCTGTCCCGTCTCACCGTAAGTCACGAGTTCATAAGGATAAAGAGCAATATCAAAACAAAGATTGTTGTCGATCATAACCTGAAACGCCTTACCTTCGACACATTTGCCTTTATACTCGTCAATGGGTTTGGCGGCAAGATTTCCTTCAGGACGAAACCGATATGCATATATCCGTCCACGAGTGCGCAGTTCTTCAAGAAATTCAGGAGCGGCTTTCTCATGCAACTCCGGCGGAAGATAACGCAATGCATTCTTCAATGCAGTTCTGGTTTTCTCCGGTGTCAATGTGTATCCCCTGTCGGGAGCACGACGGATACCTTCTTCAAACGATGGCATATCAGGCCATTCGGCATCCAGAAGTATTCTGTTGTTATCCATGGAACATTTTTTATTCATATTTTTTACAAAATTAAGAACTATTCCAGACCTTGCAAATTTTTTCTTAATATTATAAAACATAAATCACCATATACAAAATTATCAATCGCACCCATTCCGGCATTGTCGCACAGAACTTGTCTTGACTTATTTACGAAAATCAAAATAATTATATTGCTGATTATTTTCCCAACCTCAGCGGATCTTTCCGGTTGTGTCCCCCCTCCCATAACCGCCAGACGTAAGGTTGCCGGCTCTTCGAATAGCGAAAACACCTCGGAAATATCTCGCTGATATCAAGAAAAAATAAGGCAAGACGAGTTCACATTTTCAATAACAGGACAACACTTTTCCAAATATGGAATTGGAAAAATAGTCGTCAAGTGTTATCTTTGCATTCGCTTTTGAATAATATACGACATGAGCAATATCCCATTCACGCACCTTCACGTGCACTCGCAATATAGCCTTCTTGACGGAAAGGCTACAATACCGGAACTTGTAGACAAAGCCATTGCCGACGGGCAACGGGGCATCGCGCTGACCGATCATGGCAACATGTTCGGAATCAAGGAATTTTTCAATTATGTCGAGAAAAAGAATTCCGGTAAACCAGACGAAGAGAAATTCAAGCCAATCATCGGCTGCGAGATGTATGTGGCGCGCGAAAAACTGACCGATAAAAAAGACAAGACGGATAACGGCTATCACCTGATCGTGCTTGCCAAGAACAGCACCGGATACCATAATCTGGTGAAACTTGTCAGCAAGGCATGGACTGAAGGTTATTACTACAAACCGAGAACTGACCGGACAGAACTTGCACTGCACCGGGAGGGACTGATTGTGTGTTCGGCATGTCTTGGAGGGGAAGTGCCTCAGTTTATCATGCACGGAGACCTTGACAAGGCCGAGGAACGGATTGTCTGGTACAAGGAAACTTTCGGTGATGACTATTATATAGAACTTCAACGACACGAGACATTCAAAGAAAACGCGAACCGTGAAGTGTTTGTAGAGCAGACCAAAGTCAACGAACACTTGATAAAATTCGCGCGTAAGCATAATATAAAGATGGTTGCGACAAACGATGTGCACTTCGCTTTCGAGGACGATGCGGAGGCTCACGACCGTCTGATATGCGTATCCATGCAGAAATCCTTTTATGAGCCACGTCTTCATTACACGAAACAGGAATGGCTCAAATCAACCGAAGAGATGCGTGAGATATTCAAGGATATTCCGGAAGTTATCGACAATACAAAGGAAATACTTGACAAGATTGAATTCTATACGTTAAATCACGCCCCAATCATGCCATTTTTCGATATTCCCAAGGAATTTGGAACGGAAGAGGAGTATAGAGAGAGGATCACGGAAAAAGAGCTGTTTGATGAATTCACTCAGGATGAAAACGGTAATGTGGTTCTTTCCGAAGATGAAGCAAAGAAAAAAATAGAGCGTCTCGGAGGATATGACAAACTTTACCGTATCAAGTTTGAAGCCGACTATCTGGAAAAACTGACCATGGAGGGCGCGCTTGAAAGATATGGGAATCCTTTGCCAGATGATGTAAAAGAACGGCTGAAGTTTGAATTATACATAATGAAGACAATGGGATTTCCCGGATACTTTCTCATCGTGCAGGATTTTATCAATACAGGAAGAAAGAAACTTGGAGTGAGCATCGGTCCCGGTCGTGGATCCGCCGCTGGAAGTGCTGCAGCCTATTGTCTTGGAATCACCCAGATAGACCCGATCAAATATGACCTTCTCTTTGAACGTTTTCTCAATCCGGACCGAATCTCGCTCCCTGATATAGACGTCGATTTTGATGATGACGGACGATATGAGGTCCTTAAATACGTGACGGAGAAATATGGAGAGGAAAAAGTTGCCCATATTATCACTTATCAGACTATGGCAACGAAAATGGCAATAAAGGATGTGGCAAAAGTGCTTGAGGTTCCGCTTCCGGAAGCAAACCGTCTTGCCAAACTCGTGCCCGACCGCTTGCCTGAGGTCAACGGAAAGGCACCGAAGATCAATTTCAAAAACTGTTTGCTCTACAATAAAGAGTTTGCCGCAGAGAAAGAGAATCCCAACGAGGGTATACGCGAGACCATGAAATATGCCGAACAGCTTGAAGGGAATATCCGTGGAACGGGCATTCACGCGTGTGGCGTGATCATATGTCGAGACGACATAACCGACTGGGTTCCGGTATCGATGGCAACAGATGCCGATGGCTCGAAAGTAATATCAACTCAATATGAGGGAAGTGTGATTGAGGAAACCGGATTGATCAAGATGGACTTCCTCGGACTCAAAACGCTTTCTATTATCAAAGAAGCTATTGCAAACATCAAGCATACGAGAGGGATTGATGTCGATATCGATCATATCCCACTTGATGACAAGGAGACATTCGACTTGTATTGCAAAGGTAACACAACTTCTACATTCCAGTTTGAGTCTGAAGGTATGCAGAAGTCTCTGCGTGAGCTCCAGCCTTCTAAATTTGAAGACCTGATAGCCATGAATGCGCTTTATCGTCCAGGACCTATGGACTATATCCCATCGTTCATCAGACGTAAACACGGAGACGAACCGATCACGTATGACATACCGATAATGTCACAGTATCTTGAGGAGACATACGGTATCACCGTATATCAGGAGCAGGTGATGCTACTCTCGCGTCTGCTGTCAAGCTTCACACGAGGCGAATCCGACATGCTGAGAAAGGCGATGGGTAAAAAGCAGATCGACAAGATGATGAAGCTCAAGAAAAAATTCATGGAGCAGGGTATGAAAAACGGACATCCCGAGCAAGCACTTGAAAAAATCTGGGCGGACTGGGAAAAATTTGCATCATATGCCTTCAACAAAAGCCACGCAACATGTTACAGCTGGGTGGCATATCAGACAGCATACCTCAAAGCCCACTACCCTGCCGAATACATGGCAGGTGTCTTGAGCCGGAACCTGACAGCAGCCGATAAACTTCGCAAATTTATGGACGAATGCAAACGAATGGGAATAACCGTCAAGGGACCTGACATCAACGAGTCAATAGAAAGATTCGGTGTCAACCAGAAAGGTGAAATCCGTTTTGGTCTTGCAGCCGTGAAAGGAGTTGGTCTTAACGCTGTAAACGCCATCATATCGGAGCGAGACAAAAACGGTGCGTTCAAGGATATTTATGATTTTGTGGAGAGAGTCAATCTTTCCGCATGCAACCGTGGTGCGATAGAGAACCTTGCCATGTCAGGAGCATTCGACTGCTTCAATGTCCAACGCGAAATGTTCGTGCACCCGATGTTTGACTCGACATATACCGATTTGCTTGTCAAATATGGTCAGAACATACAGAACGACAAAAACTCTCTTCAGATGAGTCTGTTTGGCGAGCTCGAACCTATCGAGACAAATAAACCGCCATATCCCAATCCGGAGCCGTGGGATCGTCTGGCGATACTTGAAAAAGAAAAAGAGATGGTGATGATGTATCTGTCCGCTCACCCTCTTGACCCTTATTACATGGAACTGACTTACGGCTGCAACACACCTTGTGAACAATTCAAGGACAAGCAAAACGCTCCATGCAAGATCACGATGGGAGGACTTGTGACGAAAGTAACACTGAAGACATCGCGTAAGGGAAATGAATTCACCATTGTGGAACTGGAAGATTTCACGGGAAAAACGGAAATCGCCCTCTTTGGCATGAATCACAATCAGCACAAAGACAAATTCAGAATCGGAGAACCGACATTCGTTAAAATCAATATTGTTCCCGGGCGGTTTAATCCCGAACGAACGGACATGCAGATAGAAGAAGTCTCCTCTCTTGAATCCAAAAGAGGTAATATCGCTAACGGAGTTCTTGTTTACATGAACTTCAAATACGATAACAGAGAATTCTTTACAGCGTTGGAGCAGATCCCGGACAACAACCGTAAAGGGGACTTGTATTTTGACATATTCGACCCCGAGTCAAGACAATCCATAAGAGTGCATTCGCGCAAAAAAATGCCGATAACCCGCGAGCTTATAGATACGCTGCGTGATTACGGCATGCGTTTCAAGATATCTACACTATGATTTAATCACCAACAATATAATCACCAACAATATAATCATCAACCATAAACAAATAACTAAATCATGGCAATTCAATTCACAGATCAGACAGCCAAGGAGGCTATTGAATCAGGAAAAACAGTGGTAATAGACTTCTGGGCTACATGGTGCGGACCATGCATGAAGCTTGGTCCTGTTGTCGAAGAACTCGCGGAAAAATATGGAGACAAGGCGATAATCGGCAAACTCAATATTGACGAAAACGATGAAATTGTCGCTGAGAACCGAATACGCAGCATTCCTACAGTTCTTTTCTTCAAAGGTGGCGAGGCTGTAGATCGCAGTGTCGGTCTGGTAAAACTTGAGGACCTCGAAAGCAAACTTCTTCCTCTGCTTTAAGAAACTGTTTAAATTTAATTCGAAATTTTTTATATAGTGAATCTTGTGGCTTCCTTGAGGTCTTTTATGGTTGTTTTCACCGAGTCTCATCGGTCACATAGCCCGCTATGCTCCCTCTTCGACTCGTAAAAACACCTCATAAAATCCTCTCAATGAACCTCACAATTAAATTTAAACAGTTTCTAAGAAACTTAAACAGCTTCCAAACTGTTTGAGATAAAAAATATTCATGGCATACGGGAATTAAAGACTGCTCCCGTATGCCATGAATATTTTTTACATTCACACCAAAGATGATTCTCCTAATCCGGCACTCTGCCAAACATTATGAAAGTCCGGATATAGTATGGCGTATCTATTCTTGAAACTATCACACCCTTCTTTGTTGACGCATGAACAAAACACACATCGTCTATCATTATTCCCACATGAGATATCTTCTCCGGATCATGTCCTGTAGCGAAAAACACAAGATCTCCGGGCTGCACCTCCCCTTTTTCCAAAGGTAAGCAAAACTCTGCCTGCTTTGCAGAGTTTCGAGGCAACTTTTTCCCGGTTACATCCTCATAGACCCTAAGCACCATTCCGGAACAGTCTGTGCCTTTCTTCTTGTCACACTTTGCATATGCATATGGTGTGTCTACCCATGACAATGCCTCCTTTACTATTTGTTTCTGCGATTCCGTAGCATTAATATTCTTAATACTTAAGGACTCTTCGCCATGCACACGATTGCTTTGACTGCCGGCTTTATGCGAAGAATGACAAGATGTGGAAAATATCCCTATTGTGACTGTCGCGAAGCACACTAATAAGACTGTTCTTATATTCATTTAGAAAATCTCAGGTTTTTAAACAAGCTCTTAGAAACTGTTTAAATTTAATTCGAAATTTTTTATATAGTGAATCTTGTGGCTTCCTTGAGGTCTTTTATGGTTGTTTTCACCGAGTCTCATCGGTCACATAGCCCGCTATGCTCCCTCTTCGACTCGTAAAAACACCTCATAAAATCCTCTCAATGAACCTCACAATTAAATTTAAACAGTTTCTTAAACTGTAAGCAGCTATTGGAATCAATCATACATCATATGCCGTTTATTCCAGACAACAAATTTAATAAGAATTTATGAAAAAACAGCAATCAAGTCAAAGAAGGACTGAAATGGATGAATGAGCATAAATGAATATAAATAGTAAGTATGCATCATATCAGCGATTTAAACGTGAGTTGAATGTTAATAAATTCATGGTAAATGAGGTGATGAGAGAACAATACGACGAACCATATTTCCTGTATCACGAAGAGTTTAAGACTATATTGAAAACGGACGTGCCGGAATCATTGTCTTCCACCAAAGATGCCTTTCTTCTTCAATGTGCGATAGGCTGTCGCATCAGCGATTTCAGAAAACTCATGATGGACAACATCGCAATAACGGAAGATGGGATACCTTATGTCAGGTATCTTCCGAAGAAAACCATGAGGACTCAACTCGACCGCAAGGAGAAGACCACCCCTCTGATGCTGTTTGCTGTGGATATCATCAGGCGTAGAGGATTTGATTTCGATTTTGTCCGACACAATCCGGGCACCAATATGCATAAAAAGAAAATCAAGAAGCTGCTTGAATATTGCAAAATAAACCGTATTGTCAGCCGGTTTAACGAGGCATCGGGCAAAATGGAACGAGTTTCGTTGTGTTAGATAGGCAATATACGGGCAGAAAGTTTGCCAAAAGAATTGGAAGCCTCAGAACTGATGTTTTTTATCAGGCTATTAAGCTGATTATGTGAGAAATTTGTTGTACCTTTGTAATTGAATAACAAGAAAGAGATAATATTATGGCTCGACCGATTCAGGATACCCCGGTTCTCAGTGGCGAGGATGCACGTCGCTTTGTAGAACTGATGAACACCCCACGTCCGGAAACGCCGGAGCGTAAGGCGCAGATAAAGGCGGCTTATGATACCGTTATGAAAATGTTGGCTCGCAATCAGAAGAAATGACTTTTGAGGACTTTTATCAGGATTACGGTATCCGCAAACTTGACTTAGGAGAACGTGTCAAAGCATTCTCATGTGATGATGAAGATTTGGATGACTTCATCATCAATGATGCGCCCTTGTATCGGGAGGCATTGTTGGCAGTTACCTATATCATTGAGAGAAATTCCGACAAAGAGGTTGTAGGTTATTTCAGTTTGGCGAATGATCGAATTGCTATCAAGGATTTTCCATCCAATAATGAATTCAACAAATTTCGTAGGCATAGGTTTGTTAACGAGAAAAGGCTAACCAACTATCCATCGGTGAAATTATGCCGTTTTGCATTGAGCAACGCTGTTAAAGGCAAGCATATAGGGTCGATATTATTGGACTTCATGAAGCGGTATTTTGTTTCCGACAATAAGACAGGTTGCCGATTTCTCACTGTGGATGCCTATTGTACAGCAGAACCCTTCTATCAGAAAAACGGATTTTTATACTTGAATAGTGCCGATGAGGGAAAGCCGACACGATTGATGTTCTACGATCTTATCAATTTGGAAGATTAACCATTACATTGTGCATTTTATCAGTTGCGGATTACAAGCATATAGCCGAAGCCTCGCTGATTGATGATGGATATAGAGGGGTCATAGCGTAATGCCCGGCGTAGTTTGTGGATGTATCCGTGTAGAGAGTTGCGGTTGCTCGGTTCATCGCGCTGCCACACGGCAATCATCAGTTCTGAGGCATTGACAGTCCTGCCGATATTGATTGCCAGACGTTCAAGAATCTTGGCTTCAAAGTGAGACAGCTCTGTCTCTTTGTCGCCAAATGACAATGTCTGGGTCGTTACGTTAAACGTGTATAATCCAATTGCAAACTGCATGTCCTCTGTGCGGTTGTCACCATATCTTCGCAGCAGGGCTTTTATCCGCACTATCAGTTCGCGGAGTTCAAAGGGCTTTTTAAGATAGTCGTTGGCTCCGATTTCAAAACCTTGCTCTACGTCATCTATTGTGCTTTTTGCGGTTAGGAAAAGCAATGGTACTGTCGGCGACAATTTCCTTATCTCCTTCGCCATTGTGAACCCATCCATTTTGGGCATCATGACATCAGCCACTACTATATCGGCAGCTTTGGTCTTGAATTTCTCAAGCCCGTCTACGCCATCAACAGCTGTGATAACTTCATATCCTTGCCCGTGCAGAGTGTCAGCAACAATCAGCGTCAAGTCTTCCTCATCTTCTACAAACAATATTTTATTGCTCATTTTTGTTGAATTTAATAGTGAACACTGAGCTTTTTCCTTCCGTACTCTTGACCTCAATGGACCAGCCCATTTTGTCAATGATGCCCTTTACATAATATAGTCCTATGCCATACCCGCGGACATCCTGACGGTTGCCGTGCGGCACACGGTAAAACTTATTGAACAGATAGGGAATGGATTTTGACGGAATACCGATGCCGTTATCTCTGACGGAAAGTTCATTGTTGTCGCCGGATATACTTATCTCAACACTCTCGTCGGAGTATTTGATTGCATTGTCAATCAGGTTGTTCAGTACATTTGCCAAATGCGTCGTATCAGCTTCTACGACTATATTGTCAGCCACGTTCACATTGATGGTTATATCCTTATCGCCTCTCATACGCTGGGCGGCGGCAATTTCTTCTACAAATTCGCGTAACTGTATATCTTCAGGTCTGAGTTTCATAGTTTTTCGACGTTCCATACTCATTGCAAGGATATTCTCTACAAGTTCGCCAAGTCGTTTCAGCTGCTTGTTTGCAATCGTCAGATACTTTGTCTTTTTGTCGGGGTCATTGGATGTGTCGTAATTGAGCAGAGCATCGTTGGCTGAATATGCTATGGCAATAGGCGTTTTCAACTCATGGGTCATATTGCTGACAAAATCATCTTTCATCTCCTCGATGGTGCGCAACCTCGACACTGTACGGAACAGGTACCAAAAAGCAAGAGAAAAGGCAATCATAAGAAGGAATACCGTAATAATGATTCCAAACATCTGCGAAAGTATATGGCGGGTCAGTGGAGTCATATATGCCTTGTAATATATACCCTCGTCAGAATTGATATTGAAGCTGAATGAATCTAATCCTAATTCTCCGTTTAATTTTGGATTGCCGCATATCACGGAATCGTTGCTGTTGACAACTTCCACACATAAAAATTCCGGATAGATGAACCTGTTGGAAAGTTGATTATATAAGACGCTATCCATAACCGCCATATCGTAAGGGATATATTTATCCATTATAGCGTGAAATTGTCGGCTCATAGCATCAACCATCTGATTGGAATAGGACGAGTTTTCAGATAACATCGCACGCTCTTCAATAACAGTTCCGTCAGCTTCAGTCCGGACTGATATGAGTTGACCGTTTTCATCTTTATATGTTGATGCTTCTGCTTTTCTGGGGGCATTATACTCTTCAATGTCTTCCTGCATTTGTACATTTGATGCCAATGCCTGCGCCCTCCCTGCCCGATACATTAGGTCGTCAATATCTGCATCGGCCAAAGCAGTCATCACATCGCGTTCGACATTACTTCTTATAGAATTATACAGACTTACGAGATAATAGACATTGCAAGTAAAAATCGCGGCAATGACAACGATAAATGTGGTTGATATGGTCTTAAAGCGTTTCATAACGCAAATTTACTAATAATCCGTCATACAATCGGCTCGACCTAATCCTATTTAAGACTAAATAAGGGAGCATTTAAGACTAAATAAGGTTGAGAATTATCTGCCAAAGACCATTTGCCTGTAATTTTGCATCAACCAAAAACTAAACAGCTATGAGGAAAGGCATATTATTCGCTTCATTCATTACGTTCATATCGGCTGTGGCTCAGACGGAGACAACTGATACAATTTCTACCAGACAGCTTGATGAAGTTATTGTAAAGGGAGAGAAACCGCAAGTAAGGGGCGAGGACGGCATCATGGTCGTTGACCTCCTCGAAATAGTCAAGGACAAACCGGTTAACAATATTCTTGAAGCCCTTGGCTATATGCCTGGCGTGACGAACAATAACGGTATGATTTGGCTCACCGGAGCCTCAAATGTAACCATTATTCTCAATGGTGAGCTGACTAATATGCCGCTCCAGAACCTTTATCAACTTCTCTACACCACTCCGGTTGACCGACTGAAGAACGTGGAGATTATGTATTCCGCTCCAGCCAAGTATCATGTCAACGGTGCGGTAATCAACGTGGTTCTGAAAACTCCTACGCCTCTCGACGGCTTGCAAGGACAGGTCAGAGCCGGATACAATCAGGCTCACTATGGTTCGTATGGCGGTGTACTTGCAGCCACTTACGCTATAAAGGACTGGACTTTTGACCTCAACTATGGACTAACGCGCAGTAAATCGTGGAGCCACGAGGAAACATGGTCGAATCATCTTTATAGCGGCAAACGAACTATGATTGAGGATGATATGCGCCGTATCGGTCAGAACTGGAGCAATACAATATTTGCTTCTGCTTCATGGAAAACGCTCAAACTCACTTATAACGGTCAGATAATTTCCGATTCCAAGAGCTGGGGACTCTCATCGGGGACGTTGGGTAACTACACAAATGCCTACAATATGCTGTCGCCTGTCGGTTATCATAATATAGCCCTGCGTTACACAGCTCCTTTCGGTACGACTGTCGGCGGTGACTATACCCGCTATTCCGAGAACCGTTCTCAGTCATTGTTTAAGGACACAGACTATATTCTTGGCTCTGAAAATCGTCAGGCGATAGACCGCTGGCATGTGTATGTAGACCAAGAGCATCAGCTCGGTAAGTGGCAGCTTAACTATGGTGCGGAATATCAGCATTCAAAAGACCACAGTTCGCAACATTATGCATTGTCCGACAATCCTGATTTCGATGATATTCTCAACGAAGATGTGGCAAGTCTTTATGTAGGCACACAACGATCATTTGACTGGGGGCTGTCATTCAATCTATCTGCAAAAGGAGAATATTATCACAATAAATATCAGCACAACTGGAATTTTATTCCTCAGTTCGGGGCGACTTACTACAAAACACCCAAAAGCATATTTCAACTGAACTTCAACACCCAACGCATATATCCCTCATATTGGGAACTACATGGCGGCACGAGCCATATAAACAACTACTCGACAGTAGTAGGTAATCCTGCCTTACAACCATATATCCAATATGATGCGCAGTTTAACTATATTCTGAGACATAAATATGTGGCAACGCTCTATTTTCAGTATGGCGATAAAACCACTGTGCAATTGCCATATCAATCGCCCGATGCTCAGAATCTGATATATCAGACCATCAACATGAACTATGAGCGTGTGGTTGGGCTAAATCTCTATGCACCTTTCGGCGTCAGCTATATATGGAATGCCACAGCCACAGCCAACGTAATGAACAGAAGGGCTAAGGCAGACCACTTCCATGACATCAGCTTTGACAATAGCAAATGGATTTTTTACGGCTCGCTTAACAACTCCTTCAAGTTCAGTCAGAACAGTCCTATTTCTGTGTCAGTGGATTTTAGCTACATCTCGCCTTCATTGCAGGGAATAGCCGACATGTCAGGAATATGGAGGATTGATGCAGGTGTCAAATGGCAGTTTGGAAAGAAACGCTGCTGTGAACTGGATCTGAAAGCAGACGATATATTCAACAAATGGTCGCCTACGATGACTATAAACCACGGCAGTCAGGACTATCGGATGAAAGTGCGTGATATGTCCCACAATCTCAAACTGACATTCATCTGGCGGTTCAACGGCTTCAAACCCAAAGAAACAAACATTGACACATCGCGTTTTGGCACAGGAAAATAGACAAAGACTGGCAACCCCGAAGATTAATGCCGAGATTGCCTGTCTTACTAATGAATGGATTACTTCTCCGTTGGGTTGAAATAGAGGAAAGTTTCTTCTATGTGCCTGGATTTTTCGAGCTGACGGTTACGGTTCTTTATTGTGTCCCTTGACTCCTAATGGAGTCAAGGGACTCCTGCCAAAACCACTCAGATGGGTGGTCGAGAGGACTTTCGCATGGCTTGATTCATGCCGCAGACTCGCCAGAAATTATGAAACAACCAATGAATCAGCTGAAGAAATGATTGATTTCGCCGCTATAAAATTTTTAATCACTAAAATTTAGACAATCTCTTAGAAACCGGGATTGTATTAACTGCATATCAATCAATTGCATTTTATTTTACAATTTTTTTAATTTTTTTGTGATATTCGATGCAAGATTTTTAATACTTCGTGATTTATTATAATGAACACTAACATTAAAATACAAATTATGAAGTTTAAATTTATGTATCTTATAGGGCTTGCTGTTGCAGCCATGCCTCTATTACAGTCTTGTTCGTCTGATGATGATCCGTTGCAGAACAGCTACACGGCTGTGGTAACGGTGGTGCCAATGTCTGACAATGGTTTTGAACTCAATCTTACAAATACGGAGAAACTGATCCCCTCAAACCTAAAGACCTCCCCTTTCAAAAACAAAGAGGTACGCGCACTCGTGAATTTCAGATATGATGACGAAACCGAAAAATCCACCTCTCGCAATGTGACCATCAACTGGATGGACAGCATCCGCACAAAAATGCCTGTAGTAAGCGCCGGAGAAAACAACGACGAGAAGTTTGGTAATGACCCTATCGAAATAGTTAAGGATTGGGTAACCATTGCCGAAGACGGCTATCTGACCTTAAGGATAAGGACAAAATGGGGGACTCCTTCTGCTAAACATGAAGTAAACCTTGTCAGCAACGTTAATCCTGAGAATCCTTATGAGTTTGAACTTCGTCACAACGCTAACGGAGACACATACGGTGAATTAGGCGATGCATTGATCGCATTCAATCTTAACGGATTGCCGAAACCGGAAGAATCTCCAATCAAGATAAAAATAAACTGGACATCATTCAGCGGCTCAAAGAGCACTGAATTTGACCTTACATTGCGTGAAGACAAATCAGATGCAAATTACACAGGAATTAATTATTCAAACAGGGTTCAATAGTTTTCATCTCTTAGAAAAACTCTTACTAAACCTCATCGACCGCTAACTATAGAGTATGCCTGAGTTCAGGCATACTCTATTATCACAAACACATGAGAACATGTAGCGAGGACATACGCGAAGATAAATTAGCAGAGATGGCACGGCAGGATAATCCTGTCGCCATGAAAACCCTATATAATCGCTATGTAAGGTATCTTACAGCAATATGTTCACGCTATATCGATAATGAAGATGACGTAAGGGACGTGCTTCAGGATGCATTCTTGAAAATATTCTCATCCATTGATAAATTCACATATCTCGGAGAGGGTTCTCTAAAAAGCTGGCTTGCAAAAGTTACGGTAAATGAAACCCTAAGGTTTATTAAACGTAACGGACGATTAGATTTTGTATCACTCGAAAAGGAAAACATTGATATTGAAGACGATGAACCGGAATTAGACAACATTCCGATATCCGAGATACACAACATGATCCGTGAACTCAAACCCGGCTACCGCACAATCTTCAACCTATATGTTTTCGAAGAAAAAAGTCACAAAGAAATCGCATCAATCCTGAACATAAAAGAGAGCACATCTGCATCACAATTACACCGAGCCAAAGCAATATTGGCAGATAAAATCCGAAAGTATCAAACATTAACCCCATATGCACGATGAAAGACAATTGGCTTAAAGATTTACAAGGAAAGCTTGCCGATTATGAACGGGAAGCCCCTGACATGCTGTGGGAGAACATTGAAAAACAACTTCAATCACCCCGCCATAAACGTAACGCACACGTATGGACATGGAGAAAATATGTGGCAGCTGCCATTCTTTTACTTCTCATATGTTCCTCATATTTTTTAATAAGTCAAACGGATATTGACATGTCGGTAGACAACCACCTTGCCAACATTGGCACATCCAACATTGACATTAAAGAGCTTTCCAAACCTGTTGCCACACATGAGGGAAGCAAAGGAGTTGTTATGGAACAACATAATCAACCACGTTATAAGAACCACGCCATAACGGATAGAACTATTGCGGGAGTTAGCCACATTGCAGAAAATGCTGACACCATTTCGAAAGTTAGCGACCAAACCGACTCCCCTATCACCCCAACTGAAATAGAATCAACGGAAAAGAAAGATATTCCTCAGAAAAGGACAACATATAAAAGCGATATGAACGTATATAATCATATCGCCCAAAGCAATATGCATAATAATGAAAAGAGTCGTTTCTCAATGGGAATATACACATCCGGCTCACCGGATCATTCATCAGCCATGACGTCTCAAACAGCAATGGCAAGCAGTCTTGGTGCAGACAATGCCAATTGGGAAGACGACCCGAAACTCGGTATAATGCTCTTTAATAAAGGAAAAGCTACCAAACACAATGTCAAGCATCACCTTCCTGTAAGGACGGGGATATCATTTGCCTACGAGCTAAACGATCGCCTGAGCATCGAAAGCGGACTCACATACACCAACCTTACTTCCGACTTTAAGGAAGGCACCGACAATAATTATATAAACAACAGGCAAAGTTTGCATTACATAGGGATTCCGGTTAGCGTAAGATACAATATCTTTTCCTGGAAACTGATTGACATATATGGTGCCGCAGGAGTCCATGCCGAACAATGCGTCAAAGGGCAACAAAAAACCGACTACATCATCGAACAAAAAACCGATGTGTCGGAAACTTATAGCATTGACGAAAAACCATTCCAGTTTTCCGTCAATGCCTCAGCCGGCGTTCAGTTAAACGCAACATCATTAATAGGAATATACGCAGAACCTGGCGTAAGTTACCATTTCAAAGACAATTCAACATTGCAGACAATATATAGCGACAAACCTTTTAATTTCAACTTGAACATAGGCATACGCTTCACATTCGGTAAATAATTTTATCCTCAGCACTTCGTGTTTAGACGCTATTAAAAAATAAATCCGTTTTTTTCGCTTAATGTAAATATAATATAGTATATTCGAACCCGGAAACATCGAAGTTGTTTAAACAGCTTCTTAAATCAAGAAACCATCATGATAACAAACCGGGAAGAAGTCCTCGCGAACGCCTTGCGGGTTTTCGCAAAAATGAATTACGAGAAAGCGAGTCTAACTGAAATTGCCAAAGCTTGCGGACTATCCAAAGCCGGACTGATATATTACTATCCCTTTAAATTAGATTTATTCATAGCAGTAATAGACAAATATGTATTCAGCATGCACTCAACAGCCAATAAATTCAGATTTACATACACATCCCTATCTGAATTTATTGACAAATATGTTGAAGGAATAAAACGGACCATGCATATACTCGTATCGGTTTTAAAAGACGACGACAGGCAACCCGGATGCAGTCCTAATTTCTATTATTATAATCTGCTAATGCAGGTGCGCCAATATTATCCGGATGTCGAAAAAAAGATAGAATCACTATTTAATCAGGATTATACCGTCTGGGAATCAGCGATCCAATTGGCAAAAGACAGTGGTGAGATACGTCATGACCTAAACACTAAAGATTCAGCATTCCTATTCAGGCAAGCATTCTTCGGCCTTGCATATGAGCAATCCTTTTTATCAGGTCTTGACACAAAAATGTTAGCTCAAAAATTCAGATTCATATATTACTTATTAAAAAGTTGATTTTTAATACCTTATCCTTATTTGCATTATAATTTTATGGCTTACAATATCTATTATCCAGAATAAAACCAGCCACTCGGTTTGTTTTATTGTTTTTTTCGTTAATTTTGCAGCAAACAAGTTAACAGGTGCTTAATTACACAATAGTTTTAATTCTCACTAACATTCTTTAAACAACATGAAAAAGACGTTGATCAAAACTCTCTTGGCAGCTCCATTACTCGTATTGTCAGCAACTTCGTGCAATATGATGAATCCGGGGCCCTTACCTGAAGACATAGTAGGAGACACTCCCGGCGAACTCCAATCAAAGATCGGAGATCTTCTTGACCAAGCAGGCACAGACTCCACCAGAGTTGAATTTGCAGAGATCACATCCACATTCCTTTACAAACCCGGTGACAACACAGCGCACGTTAGCATCCAGATCATTTCTCCTGATGATAAAAACCAGATGGAGCAGTATGACTGGAATGACATGAAAGACCGGAGAAATATGTATGAAAAATATGACCTTACGGTATCCACCATGGTCAGCAGCGATGTTGTTGATTCATATGAAGGTTATAAAGACATGCTTTTCACTTATAATGACATCAAGACATATCTTAACAACCTGCCCGGATATTGCAAGGAAGCACTCGAGGCATCCGGCTACAAGGACAAAGGTTATATAGACAACTTCACGATTTCGCACGACAGGGCTATCATCAGTGTCAAGCATAAAGACGGAGGCTTTTCCAAGACTTATGAAATATCGCAAGACGGCAAAGGAATAGTGATACCGGAATAAACAGACTACTCAACTATCGAAACATTAACTTATAAATCAAGGAGACGTGTCAGAACCGATCGGTTCTGACACGTCTCCTTGATTTATATATCCATTTCGGATACTTAAGTATAAACTTGCTTATTATATCTTCTTAATAGAGAAGACACGGCTGTTAAGTCGGTTGAGCGTGAAGAGCGGAATACCTACCTGCATGAGGTATTCGCCGGAATATTCACCAATCTTGCTGTCATTGCCGTCTGTGCGGTCAATCTCAGTCACGGAATAACGTGCCGACGGGTTAAGTCCGTTCAATTTAACAGTCGACTCTGATTTAGCGATCTGCTGCTTGTAACGCGGATAAATATCGAATGTGAAAAGCACCGCGTCTCCATCCTTCTTGCCAACATACATTGTTGCGGCATGCTCTCCTTCATAGGGCGACACAAGTCGGTACTGGTCACCTTCGAGGATCACCGGTTTAAGCGAATTATAATTCTTGATCGCACGTTTGCAATATGCAACCTCGTCTTTCGACATATCGTCAAGCTTAAGGTCAAAACCGAGTTTACCCATCATAGCCACGTTCGTGCGGAATTTAACGGGAGTTGAGCGATTCCATGTTGTAACGTGCGCACAAAGTGTCTTGGCAGGGAAAATCTGAGAGAAACCCCATTGTATGTAGAGACGTTCTATCGGATCAGTATTGTCACTGGGCCAGAACTCAGTGAAATACTTCAACCCTTCATAATCGGAGCGTCCGCCACCGCCAGAGCACATCATCATAAGCAGATCGGGATATTTAGCCTGTATCCTGTCCAATACATTGTAAAGTCCCTTTACATAATCAACATACAGATGATCCTGATCCATTTTCTCATAATTGGAATAGATATTCGTGATCGGAGAATTGCAGTCCCATTTAAAGAATGCTATGTCCGGATACTTGGTCTTAAGACCATCAACGATATCAAACACATAATCCTGCACTTTAGGGTTACTTAAATCGAGAACCAACTGATTCCTGAAATAATATTCGTCACGATTAGGGAGCGTTATAACCCAGTCTTTATGCTTCTCATAAAGTTCACTTTTGGGATTTACCATCTCAGGCTCTATCCACAAACCGAATTTCACACCATTCTTTTTAGCCGCGTCAGTAAGTGCACCAATGCCGTTCGGAAGCTTATTCTTGGTCTCATCCCAGTCTCCGAGTCCCTGAGTGTCACTATGTCGCGGATACTTGTTACCGAACCAGCCGTCATCAAGAAGGAACATATCCACACCAAGTTCCTTTGCCTCTCCAACAAGGTTCACGAGCTTATTTTCGTCAAAATCAAAATATGTAGCCTCCCAGTTATTCAGCAATGTCATCCTGGTGTCATTACCCTTATAGAGTTGGTGATCCCTCGCCCAATCATGGAAATTGCGACTCGCCTTGCCCTGTCCTTCATCGGAAAGAGTGAAAATAAATTCCGGAGTTGAGAACGTCTCCCCTTTCTTAAGGATACGGCTCGAAGCATATGGATTGATACCGGATATTACACGGAGTTCACCCTTATGGTCAACCTCAAACGTAAAACGGAAATTACCTGTCCACCCCAAGGTTCCGACAAGCAAGTCTCCGGAATTTTCCTTAGCGGGAGAATCTATACCGAGTTGGAAGAAAGGTGAACAAAACATATTTGCACGCGCACCGAGTTTGGTGTCAAGCTGTTTGCGTCCATACTCAAGCTTTGTCTCAGACATATTCGCTTCAGAAGCCCAGTCTCCGTTAAACTGCGTGAGGTAATAATCGCCATTATCGAAATGAAGCATTGAAGACGCAAATTTCTCAAGCTTTATAGGTTTCTTTTCTCCATTGGTGATTGTAGTGTATGTCTTTATGATATCATGTTCCGGATATACGATGAAATATACATCCACATTGTCGGAATATTCCTTGTCGGAAAGGGAAATGACTGTCTGTTTAGCACCATCCGCAAGAGTCGCAGTCTTATGCCCGGTGTAAGTTAGCAATGTCGATGGATTCCCATCGGCATGCACTATATGAAGAGCCGGTTCATAGTAATCTTCCATCCCGCTTGTGATGTATATCTCCTGACCGTTAGGCATAGAAGCATAATCGGATGCATTTTTCAGTTTCTTTCCGAAATATTTCTGATACACACGCCCGTTGTCGGCTACATTATAAACCAAAGCGTTGTTATCCGTGCTGATTACGATATCTTCAGCATTGGCAGTAACCGCCACAAAAGGTAATAAAAATGCTAATTGTTTGAGTTTCATGAGTTATTTAGTGTATTGTTATTTATCAGTTGCGAAAGGTGCCACGGGAATACCATGACGGCTGTAAAGGTTGCCATTGGGAAAATCAGCCCAATCATAGCGTACGCAAACCGGTTTCTTCACCAAAGGTGAATACAATTCAAGGGTGCGACTGTCTGCCATTCGGGCAACAGCCTGATCGAAATCACCATCGGCATCACCGATAATGAAACCGAGAATGGCAACGGAAGTCGCAGTCAGGTCATCATCGAATTTAAGAACAATCTTGTTGCCCATCTTCTGCATGGAGATGCATTGCGGAGCCTTATAGTTTGTATCAAATCCATAATCGCGACCTAACGCAGTCAATGCAAGCCTATGTGCCACGGTCTGTTTGTCACGGGGATGTATATCCCCCGGATTACCGAGGTCGATAGCACTCACCATCGCCGTGTTGGGAAGCTGCAACGCCTTGCTTTGGGCATTGCGTAAAGCTGCCCATTCCGAATCCGGCTGCACGGAGTGCGGTGCAAGCCATCCGGCAAGTTGAACGAAATAGAACGGAAACTCCGAATCCCAAGTGTCTCTCCAATTATTAATCAACGATTTGAACAAAGTTTCATACTGTTCTGCCCTACCTACATTTGCACACCCTTGATACCATAGAACCCCCTTTATAGGCAAGTTACGCAATGGATGAATCATAGCGTTATACAGCACCGTAGGATAACTTGAGCCTTCTATAGAAGCCGGTTTCTTAGGCAGACTTGAAAAATCCACTCCATTGAGATAAGTCACGTCTTCATCATCTATGGCACCAAGCTTGAGAGTCATAGGCTTGCCTGCATCTTCTGCCGGGACATCAATCTCCTTCTGGACCCACACTATCCCGTCGAAACCATTGCCAAATCCGATCCTCTCAAAATAATCGGCAGGAAGAACATTGCCTGTCAGTTTATCTCCGGGACGGATCTCTTCTCCCCCCTTCTGGGCAAGTTTCATCCATACCCCCATCTCCTTCTCATAATTCTCCCTGAGACGCGAAGTATCAAACCCGCAACTCTCCATCGCGGAGAGTTCTCCCTCAAAACCGGGAACTCCTTTGAGAAAGCCATACGATGTCCACGCCTCGGCAGGAGTGCCACCCCATGTGGCATCAATAACCCCTACGGGCACCTTCAGGCTATCACGGAGTTCCTTGGCATAAAGATAAGCGATAGCGGAAAAATCCATAGTGTTTGGCGCCGCTTCTACCCATCCCCCCATATTAGTCTCGATATCATCCTGAGGGGAAAACGCAACTCTTTTTTTAACCTGTAACAATCTTATGTCGGGATTACGCGCCGTGGAAACAACATGGTCGGCATCCATCACGGATGTCCACCCATCCACCGGAAATTCCATATTTGACTGACCGGAACACAACCAAAGCTCTCCGGAAAGCACATTCCCGACTTTTACCTTACTATCTTTATCTGCAATTATAATCGAATACGGTCCTCCCGCATCGGGAGTATCAAGTGAAATATCAAATTTCCCTTCGCTGTCAGCCTTGACCTCACGTGAACGGCTATCCCAACCGGCAATAACATTCACTTTAGAACCGGAAGAAGCATGACCTGTGATTTTCATCACGCTATTGCGCTGCACGACCATATTGTCAGTAATATAATTCGGCAGCACCACCTTTGCCTGAGCAACAACAAAAGCTGTGGAAATAAGTAATAATAAAATAAGTTTATCCATGGTCACTGTTATTTTATTGCAAATTTACATATTATGAGACAATAAAAAACTGAAAAATCGCTTCAAATATTACAACAAACACACATTTTAACTCTATTTATAGTGCATTTATCCCTCAAAATCTATCATTTGAATTATTTCTTACACTTTTTGGAGAATTACTGACAAAAGCTCCAAATACATTAAAGAATTTTGTAACATCAAAAATTGATATATTGCGTAGACGGCAAAGGTTTTTAAGATAAGGCGTGCATGCGACCTCCTTGACAATTCCAACTTGAAACTGAACCAGATATGTTTCAAAGTAGGAATCCCCGATCCTTATTATTTCTCACGGCTCTTTTCAAAGCTTATGGGAATGAGCCCCCGCAATTTCCGGGGGCGAACCCGCACCTAACCTTAGACATTGTTTTGAGCCAGATCCCTCCTCTTTTCCTGGCATTGCTTCTCGAATGCTTTCGGAGTGATGTCAAACTGCTTGAAGAAAAGCTTGCTGAAATATGAAGGTGAAGAGATGCCGATCATTTCGCATATCTCCCCGATGCGGTAACGTCCGTCCTGGATCAGTTCAGCAGCCTTCTTAAGCTTGACCAAACGTATCAGCTCACTTGGCGACATATTGAAAATTGCCTTGATTTTCCTCAGTAAGTTCGAACGACTCATGGCAAGTATGTCACAAAGGCTTTCCACATTAAAATCCTCTTCCTGAAGATGCTCCGTGATAGCATCCATACATTTCTTGACAAACTCCTCATCTGCCTTGTTTGTCTGGATGCTGTCTACATTGAAAAATGGTTTCTTTGAGAAAGATTCCCTCTCCCTGCGTCGGTTTTCAAGCAACGACTTTACTGTCTGTGTAAGATATTTTATAGAAAACGGTTTGTCGATATATGCCTCTGCACCCATCTGAAGTCCGCGGACCTTGCTGTCAAGGTCATTTTTCGCGGTTATGAACACAATCGGTATTGACGAGAGATCCGGATCTTCTTTCACTCTCCTGCAAAGCTCCATTCCGTCCATCTCCGGCATCATTATGTCCGTAACCACGAGATCCACCCTTGACTTTTTAAGTTTATCCAAGGCAACGACCCCATTGCTCGCAGTGTCAATAATGAAATTTTTCGATAACTGGTCTCTGAGAAGGTGACGTATAGACTCGTTGTCTTCCACAACCAATACATGGTAGCCGCTGCTGCGAAGCTTGGTCTGATTGGATTCCTCATCAAGCACATAATTGTCTTTATCCGCATCTGCCACTGAAATATCTTCTTTCTCGGCATTACCCACAGGGAAAGTGAAAGTAAACGTATTCAGCAAGCTGTCATCATTATCCAACACAAGGTTGCCACCAAGCACGGCGGCAAGCTGACGGGCGAGTGGCAAACCGATACCGACACCGTTTTTTTTCTCAGCATTACCTTCACTCTGATAAAACGGCTCAAAAATCAAATTTCTCTCCTTTTCCGTTATCTTCGTCCCATCGCTTGAGACGCTAACGGCAACAATCCCTTCAGATTCTTTTAATACAACCCTTATATTTTTCGAGGCATATTTCAGAGCATTATTGAAAAGGTTGCTGAGTATCTTGGTTACCGCCTCTTTATCTGAAAAAACCATTAACTTTTCATTTGAGACATCAACTTCAAGATCCTTACCATTGAGATCCATAGCCGGACCGAAACGCTCCGCCGTCTCACTCACCAAGGCAGACATGTCAAAAAACTCTTTTTTGGTAATAAGCATATGCGAATCAAGTTTCCCGAAATCAAGGAGTTCGCGGCTGAGGTGAAGCAGTCGCCGGGTATTCTGCCTCATTACTTTAAGATAGTCAGAAGTCTTGGGGTCATCAATACCGTTTTCCTAAATTGCCTCCAGAGGGATGTCTATCAAAGAAAGTGGTGTGCGTATTTCATGGGCAATAGTCGTGAAAAACTCAACCTTGTCGCGATATAATTCACGCTCCTTTTCTGCAGCATATGCCTGCTCCCTTTGATTTATCTTCTTTTTATTGCGCAATTGCAGCCAGATCACAAGCAACACGACTGCCATTAAAGCTATTATCAAATAAGCCAGTATCGCCCATGTCGACCTCCACCATGGTGGAAGAATCCGGATCCGCAATTCACTCACAGGAACATCCTCCCCGTCACCGTATCTTACTTCCAGACGATAATCACCCGAGGCAAGATTAGCAAAAGTTATTTTATTACCGTCAATCCGAGTCCATTCCTGCCCGACAGGAAGCAATCGGTAATAAAAGAAACGTTGCCCCGAGACTCCATATTCCGGCGACGACACGGTGACCCTGAAGCTCGCACATGTGCTTGGCAGAGTTATGCTCTTGCCGAGAGTCACCCCTTCAAGCCCTTCGGCATCACTGCCCTCAGCTAAGTCAAGGAGTGAAACGTTTGTGAAATATACCGGATGATGCTGCTTGCCCGGGACGTCAAGTAATGGATTGAACGCTATGATTCCGTTATTACCACCGAAATAAAAGATCCCCGATTTATCGGCGGCGGCAGAATTATAACTGAACTCATTAAACGGCAAGCCGTCATTGATCGAAAAGACCTTTATGAAGCTGTTATCAGGATTGAATTTAACCAACCCTTTGTTGGTCCCGAACCAAAGGAAACCATTGGAATCCTCAAGCACATTATAGACCACATCATCGGGAAGACCCTCTTCAATTCCGAAAGTGATAAAATCATCTTTGGCTTCGTTATATTTGCTCAGACCACCCCGGTCGGTAGATACCCATACATTCCCTTTGCTATCCTGCATTATGGACGATATTGAATTAGAGCGCAGACCGGTAGGTTTTATCTCCCCGTCATCATAACTATAGTTCCTGAATTTACCGGAAGAGGGTGTATATTTCCATAATCCATTGCCCATTGTTCCGATCCAGATGTTACGGTGTGAATCTTCAAACAATGCGAATATCCAGTTAGAGCCGGTATCTTCTACTTTTAAAAAGCCTGTCTCCCCCTTTTTCCTTTTTGCCAAGGCTCCTCCGAGACCTAACCATTCATTGCCGGATGAATCAAGAAGATAGCAATATCCGCTTCTGTCATTACCTGCTATAGAATCTATCGGCAATATCTCGGTCTTCCCTATTCCTCCTCTAACCTTTAATACACTGGAATGGGTGAAACCTAAATAAACGTCATTACCGATTACATCCACAAAATGCATGACACCACTGCTCTTGGCAGGTGAAACAACAGGATGTGATACAGAACCGGTGTTCAGGTCAAGAAGATTCAGCCCGTTATTTTCAGTGCCTATCCATAGTTTCCCGTCATCGCTCACATCCAACCCCCTTATTCGCATACTCGACAATCCATATTCCCTGCCGAACACATCAAACCGGAACGGATTGTTAGAAAGGAAGTCAACTCCTCCGAACATTGTTCCAATCCATGCATGACCTTCATAATCACGATATATCACAGAGAGTGAATTGTCACTCAGTGAGAAAGGATCAAGCGCATTCTCCCTCAGTTCTTTCTCACTTCCGGACAACAAGTCAAGTATACGAAGTCCGTTATGAGTGCCGATCCACAAGTCATCATCAAAAAGTGCTATGTCACGCAAATATACCTTACCTGTTTTCGAAAAATCAATAAGTTGGGGATATCCGTTTTTATGAGGATTATATGAATATATATAGCCGTCTAAAGTGGCAAAAAACAGATCTCCATCTTGATCGGATATCATCTTCGTAAGGCTGCTCGGTGCCGGAAGCAAACCATCATTGGAAAATACTTTTCGAAACCGGTCATCTCGCGAATTATGCACATAGATATCCAAATAATTACTCACTGCATAAATCTCACCTGTAGGAGACACGGCAATGTCGGTATAAACATGTTGCTTATTGTCAGAAGTCTTCGGATTTGAGAAGAAATCTACCTTATCCCCCTTAAAGCGAAAAATGCCCTGAGTCGGAATGAGCACCCACACATTTCCGGCAGCATCACCCAATATCCTCAAAACATAATTATTAGGAGATTCCGTATTGGAATTTCCTATTTTCTTAGCTTCTATATTCGATTCGGACGGAGATGCCTCTCCATCCATAAACTTGAATCTGACATCATCAGGATCAAACCGGAAGACACCCCGGTCTGTTCCGATCCATATCTTCCCTGTCTTGTCCTCATACAATGCCCCAATGTTGTCATTGCCATGTTTCCTGACATAATCAAAACACTTCAACCGTTCGATATCCATTCCGTCATATAGATTCAACCCGTTCTTGGTGCCGAACCACATAAATCCCCGGGAATCCCGGAGAATGCACTTGACATTGCTTGCAGAAAGCCCGTCAGCAGAATTAATATGTTTAAACGAGTACTTCTTATCAACAGAATATGCCGGCAACATAACAGCCAGCAATACCAATAGGGTTAAAACGAATCGGTTCATGAGTTTAGCATGGAGTTAGCATATTAACAGGAATTAAGACCTCATTATATAAAAACAAAAAGTTTACGCCACCTTAGTGACATAAACATTCCCGTCAACAGTCTTAACCCTTACAATTAAGATATTATATATTGTATCCAATATGATATTGAAGGAGCCTGTGGCTCCTTCAATATCAGTTGAATTCAACTGAGTTCCGTCGATTGAATAAACATCTATCCGGTCAATCGCCGAAACAGCATTGACACTAACACAGTTTCCGGTTTTGGAAACATTCACTTTACCGGCATCATCCGCTACCGATTCTGTCACTCCGCTTCCAAAACCTGATTTCTCGAAACGATAAATCCTTACATCCTTCTTAGGAACATTGACCTTAAGCGAAGCCGGAGAAGCGGTCTCTCCGATCCATAGTTCAGTAACATTGACAAAATCCGAGGCATTAACACCCAGACGGGCAAAATCGGGAGTCTTCTCAATAGCCGAATTACCGGATGTCCCATAATTGAACACAACATAATAGAATGCGTCTCCTGCATCAAGAACAAACTCGTTGTCAACAGAAATATCATCTTTCGACCAAAGAGAACCCTTCTCATGGAAAGTTCCTTCAACCGGACGGAACGTCTTGCCGACATTACCGAGTTTGATAAGATCCTTATTCTTGGCAAACTCAACCACTCGCGCACGTTCGGCATCATTACCCACAACCTTATAGTCCGTTCCGTTAAAGTTCTTGACATCACCTTCGTAAGCATATGTGCCACCCAAAAGGGTCATACCGGTCATCAGACCGCAGGAATAACGTATACGGGCTTCATTAATGTCATTGGAGCCTTTCCCATTGAAAGGAACCTTGGAAAGACACATATGGTCGGGATCATTGAATGCATAGCAACGGTCAAGCCACCATGAGCCGTTGATACAGTTAAGTGTATACATGGACTGAGGAAGATCTCCCCATGCATCACAACCGATACGGCGCACATGCGCTTTTGCGGGGAATACCGGAGCGATAGAGAAGTCAATCATCATGTCTCCCGCCGCCTCCACAATATAGTCCATTCCATAATTGTAAGCCTGCATACCGGTAGTTATGTTCGGATCATAGAAACTGTCGGCTTCCTGCGAACCATTGTTCATGAAGTCTATCTTTACAAACTCGAATCCGAGATTATTGAATTTATTGAGTGTCTTCTCAACCCATTCCCTCACTTTGGGGTGTGTAGGATCAAGAGAGAGGGCATTGATCATTCGGTAACGCCCGTTCACCTTAAGAGCCATCTCACCGAGTTTGCCACCCTCCCAAGTGTTGTTATTGACAGCATCCTGCTCGCTGCCCCAATATGAGAATGGTGTGGTATATATACCGGGCACCATATTGAGAGACTTACATTTATTTACATAATTTACAAGTTGCTGGTCATTAAGGGCGTTCCATCCTGAGTCAAGCACCATCAGCGTGCGTCCCTTCTCATTATAGAATCCTACGGGAAGAAGTTCCTTTTCATAGAAATCAAGAACACTCATTGCCGATGTGTAATTGAGACCGAATTCCATACCGCCCCATGACTGCCATCCGAAAAGCGCGTTGTCTTTTGTCCATTCAAGCTTGGGACATACAACAGTATTCGCCTCTCCATAAGTTTCCAGTCCGTTACGCCAGTCGTCGAAATATCCCACCATGAAACGGGGTGAAGAAACCTTGTCGCCTTTTACAATTCCATGACGTGTAGACGAAGCCTTGTCTTTGATAACATCCCATGTGCGTGAACTAATATAACCGGCTATTGCCGATACTTTACGCGTTTTGTTTGAAGATGTCGGAGTAACACTTACCGCCGACTTCCATACGGAGTGGTCAACCGAGCCGATTATGATTCCCTGACGGGTATTGACATTATATAATGCAGTAGCCTCACATGAGGTTATAGGTTGCCCTAAACTCCAATTGTGAGAGTTGAATGTAGCCCAGTTGTCGTTGGCGAAAGGCATGTCATAGATCCTGTTGCTTGAAGTGGGGAGAGGGAGCGTAGTTGATGTCTGGGACACAATAGGGCATATCTGATGCGCCGCGGCATTATCACCACTCAATGTTGCTTCCACCAAGAAATAGTCGAGATCCGGATAAACATAGATCTTCTGTTCAATCTGAGGCGTTGCCCCGGTATATGTGTAAGTATACACGATGCCGTTGCCGTATCCGTCGTTCACTGCCGCCTTATTCATAGACACCGAAGGATAATTGCGTGAATCCACCGGTGTGTCATCCGCAAGTATCGCCGTTGTGTAGGCACCGGATAAGACCAGCTTTCCTTTATGCTCAAACCGAGCGGTTTTATGTGACTCGTCAAACGTCACTTTAACATTTCCGTCAACAATATCGAGATTGCCGGCATACGCTGAACCTCCACATGAGGCAATCACTGCCGCCAAGGCAATGGCACCGCCCGTCCTGGCATTTAATATATGAGTCCTGATTGTTTTCATTGTCGTATATTGCAAATTTATAACAACTTCTTATTTTCGCAAAATAAAGATACCTAAAACCTTTTTACCCTAACATTTCTTCCGCAATCGTTTGTTATTTAACTACAATCTTGGTTACATAGGAGGATGTCTTTACAACATATATTCCCGACTCCAGGTCAAGGCTGACGCTTTCACCGGATTTAAGGCCGGATTTCATTACTGAAACTCCGGACACTGAGAAAATCTCCACTTCCATATCATCAGATACGGTAAGTATGTTTCCATCAATAACAAAAGATGCATTCGCCTGCTCCATATCCTCAACACCGGCAGTAGACGCCATTGCAAATTGGCTTGTCGCTTTGCCTCCGTCAATGCTCTGAACACCCCATTCAGAAATCTTGTCCAAAGGAACATTGAGACAATACGAAGTGCCGGTAAGCGATGCGTCAACGTTAGCCTGCTTGAGCTTGCCGGAAACGGCATCAACAGGAACAAGTGTGATTATTTGACCATCCGTAAGCTTGGCATAAAAATTATAACGCAGGGCTTCTGCGGGAGTCTCCTTATCGCTGCCTGCCTCCCATGTGAAAATAGTGGCGTCACCCTCTGATTTTGCACTCAATGCCACAGGAGCCGACGGCACAGTGTTTACACCACGAGACTGCATGGAGTTATAAATCTGAAAATGGGGACCATTGTCATTGTAACCCATCACGAGCATGTCGGGCACAAGGTTATTGTTAAAATCGCCCAATTCAACAGTTGATCCGCCACGATGACCACCGATAGACGTGGAGTCAAGTGTAAAAGTGCCGTCTCCATTGTTATATGAAATGATTGTAATCGCCTTATCAGATTCTCCGGAATAGACAAAATCCACAAAGCCATCGCCATTAAGGTCACACCAATCTATACCCGACTTGCATATGCCTTGAAGTCCGGCTTCGATTTTGACAAAGTCCGTGCCGTTCACGTTTTTAAACAGGAACGCGCTCTTTGCCCAATCATTGACACATGATTCACCGGTAACGAGGAGATCAAGATAGCCGTCGTTGTTGATGTCAAGAAATTTTATGGCACCTTTCTCCACCCCTGCCTTGCTTTTGGCAAAACTATCGGAAGCCACTTCCGTAAATGTCAAGTCGCCATTATTCTTATAGACCTTGATACAATCGTTACCGAAATCGTCATTCCAACCGGAAACCGCAATGTCCATCAATCCGTCACGGTTAAAATCGCCAACGGCAAGCGTACCGCCACGATGAGCTTTCAACCCGGTAGTTTCTTTTTTGGTAAACTTACCGCTACCCTTCTCATTAATGAAAATTGTAGGCGTACCCTGATCATTCCTTGGATCTCCGCAAAATGTCAGAATGTCGGGATATCCGTCGCCATTGAAATCCGCAACAGCCATAAGTCCCGAATACCATTTCTCGGAATCATCACCGTCTATGCTTATTTCTCCATCCAATGCAAAACCGTCAACAAGACCCTTGTTTGCATCAAAAGTGCCATCACCGTTATTTATCAAGAGCTTTGCATTCCAAGAACTTGCAAGAATAAGGTCTACATTCCCGTCGCAATTGTAATCAATGGGTACGACAACACGCTCCCAGGAACACCCGTCAGGATCAGAGAGCATATTGTTTTTTGTAAATGAATATCCGTCACCCGATACGCAGAAAATATCAGTCTGCCAGCTATTATTAAGGTCACGCCCTTTACCTACAATTTCAAAATTTCCGTCATTATTGACATCTACAAGGATTGCGTTGCCATGACAATAGCCATTGGATATAATATCCTTAAGATTGGAAAGTTCCACAAAAGTAGGAGTTGCACTTTGAGCGCCAAGCACTGTGGCAGCAGTCAGGATTCCCGAAAAAAGTATATGTTTATTCATTATATTGTTAATTTTAAATCAAATAAGATATAAAGTTGACTCAGCTCACCCGGAATGAGCCGAGCCAACTTAAAGAATATATAGTCAAACTCTAAACCTAAAGCCTAAATACTCATCTATACCCTTCATTCTGGTCTGTGCCGAGGATATCGTCATTCTGGTCGATCTCGAACTGAGGGATAGGCCAATATTTATTAAATTCCTGTATTGTGCCGTAACGGTTAGCCCATTTGTTGCGAGCTTTGACATATTCAAGGAACTTACCTGTGCGGACAAGGTCAAAACGTCTCCAACGCTCACCGAACAACTCTCGGACACGCTCCGTCATGAGAGCCTCAAAGAACTGGTCTTTCGACATTCCTTTGTTCCACTGCTTGTCGGCAGGAATATTATTCTCCCATGCGCGTTTACGCACTTCATTCACATAATCTACAGCTTCGGATGTATGTCCGGTCTCATTGAGACATTCAGCGTAAAGGAGAAGAACGTTGGCATAACGCAGCCAAGGTATGTTCTTACCGGAGTTCCACATATTGTTAACGCCCATTCCTGAATGAATATCAGTGCGGAAGTCTTCATATTTCTTTATGTGGGGGAGAAGCTCGTCATGGTCATCGCCAAGACCCTCCCATGCCAGGGATGAGAGATCGGGCACTTGACCGAACCATTCGAAATCATATCTGAGCGATTCATCGCGACGGATATCGCCATCCTCCCAAATACCGCCATCCTCTACATCGCTATATGCCCATGCAGAAGGAACAGCGTGATCATAACCGGCGAAGAAACATCCGTCCTGACCCATATTGGCAGCTGCACGCGAACCTATCTGGAACTGGATGCAGTTATTATCAGGCCATGTAGTATTGAACTGCCATTCGAAAATAGCTTCCGCCGAATTTTTCACATTATAATCAAAGAGGTCATAATATTCCACCAAGCGGAACTTCTGGCTGTCGATAATCGCCTTGAAACATTTTGCAGCCTCTTCAAAATCGCGGAGACCGGTCTCTTCAGGCGCAGCCATATATGCATATCCAAGAAGCATGTTAGCAGCATAGACCGTGGCTCTCTGAGGATCATTGGATTCAGGACAATATCTCACCGCCTCCTTGAGATCGTCAATAATAAATCCCCATACCACATTAAGCGGCTGACGCGCATATGTGAGTTCCTCCTGACGCTCCATGTCTATAATAGGAATCCTTCCGAATATCTGGGTCAGTTCCATGCACAGACCGGCACGTATGAAGTTTGCCTCTCCATATATTTTACCGGACAGCTCATCTTCATCTTTCTTTGATTTCAAGGCATTGATAAGCTTGGCCGACTCTCCGACTTTAAGGTAGCGGCAGTCCCAGGTATCCTTTATGTAGGAGAGTTCCGAAGTGAGCATCGCATCGTAACGGTCAAGAGAACCACGGCGACCGCCATCTTCCTTCAATGCCTGCAATGCGCCTGACTGGATTTCATCCGTTCCCACCATCACTTCCCAGAGGTATCTGTCTTTGAAGCACTCACGCCATTGGCGATAGCAGGAAAGCAAGTTCGACTCGGCATATTCCGGATCAGAGAAAATCTGCTCTTCAGAGATTGATCCGGTGGGTTTTTCGTCAAGGAAATCGCTACAGGAGGTGAACATCATTGCCGAGATTCCTGCAACACCCATATATTTGATTATATTTGAGAATTTCATTGTCTGTTCGATTATAGGGTGAATGAAAGTCCGATTGTGTAGCTACGCTCAGTGGGGAAGTAACCGCTGCCGTCGCCCCATTCGGGATCATAACCTTTATATTTAGTGATTGTAAACACGTTGCCTGCCGTGAAATATAGACGAAGATTATCGAAACGTATCTTACGCAGTATATTCTTGGGGAATGTGTATGAGAAAGAAAGGTTAGAAAGCTTCAGGAAGTCTGATTTCTGCACATATCTGTCTGTATCTCCCGCTCCATATGCAGAATAACCGTCGGCATTGAACATTCTGCGGGGGAAGTAGGCACCGGTATTTTCCGGGCTCCAGCTATCCAGAAGGTCTGGAGAAGCGTTGCTCATACCGACAGAACTGATCAAAGACTCATAATAACCGCTAATCACTCTGCCACCGATAGAATACGTGAAGATTGCATTAAGTGTCAAGCCTTTCCAAGTCAAGTCCGTAGAGAAACCGCCATAAGCTTTGGGATCCATGCTTCCAAGACATACACGGTCATAAGAATCGACTACGTCATCCGGTATCCCGTCAGGACCTGAAACGTCAAGGGCATAAAGGTCTCCAAGACCGATTGTGCGGCCGTTAAATGTCTTGCCCTCCCATTCGGAGCGGTTCCATTCATTGGCGATACCGCCGGCTTTAAGGCAGTAAAGGTTGTTGAGCGATTCACCGATGAACAGGTTACCGGTGCGGTTATTGTCACCATTATAGATATGATCAACATTTCCATAAAGTTTGGTGATCTTGTTGCGATCCATACCGAGGTTGAAGTTCACATTCCATGTCCAGTCCTGAGTGCGGATGGGAGTTGCACCGATAGAGAGTTCAAAACCTCGGTTGGTCATCTCGCCTACGTTCTCTGTAGTATATATATAACCGGATGAAGATGCGAGAGAGTGAGAATAAAGGAGATCAGAGTTCGTGATCCAGAATCCATCGGCAGAAATGTTCAGTCGGTTGTTGAAGAACGCAAGGTCGATGCCGAGGTTCCCCTGTTTCTGTTTTTCCCAAGTGATACCGGGTGTGCCACGGCGTCCGTCAGTGCCATATCCGGCAGTTCCGTCTGTTGATCCATAAGGAGAGTAAAGTGTAAGATAGAGGAAGTCTCCGATATTCTGGTTACCCACCGATCCGTAACCTCCGCGAAGCTTCAAAGTGTTAAGCCAGTCTGTTTTGGGGAAGTAAGGCTCGTTGGCGATATTCCATGCGAGAGAGAACGACGGGAAGAACCCCCATTTGTTACCTTTCCCGAATTTTGAAGAACCGTCCCAGCGACCTGTGAAAGTCACGAAGTAACGATAGTCATAGTTATAATTGCCGCGCACTACATAAGAGATGAGCGAACTGTTGCTGAGATAATTCCCGACAGCTCGGTTCTCTATGTCTGCATTTGCTCCGAGCACATTGAAACCGAGATCGTCTGACGCAAACCTGCGACCTTCTCCCCAGAGTCCGTCGGCAACATAACGCGACATAGACATACCCGCGAATGCATTCAAGCGGTGAACATCTGCAAACGTCTTGTCATAGCTTACAGTGTTGTCCCACTGCCACTGTGTGGACGCATCACGCTGCTGCTTGGCATAGTTGTCGCCTCCCCTGTATCGGATAGCTTCCTGAATACCTGTGGGAACAAACTGTGCCCATTTCTGCTCAGCGCGGTTTATAGCGAATGTGGTTCGTATATTGAGTCCTTCAAGAGGATTGATGTTGATGAAGTTTGATGACATGAGATGATAGCGGGAACGCTCTGTCTTCACGCCGTTCAATGTGTTGAAAGGATTAAAATTATTATTGGTGTCGCCTGATTGTGCACGCCAGAAGAGAGTGAGGTTTTCCTGATCGAATCTTGTCTCGTCATTCATGAAAGGCTCATAGTCAAGAAGCGGGTTGCCGTTATAGTGAGCCTGGTTATATACTTGACCATCCGTCATAACGTCGTTGGTGTAAGTGAAAGAGGTGTTAGTTCCTACACGTAACCAGCTTTTAATATCAACAGACACGTTTGCACGACCTGAATAGCGGCGCTGCTCTGTGCCTTTCATGATACCGTTCAGATCCGCAAGACCGAAAGACAGATATACGTTGGTCTTATCAGTAGCTTTAGAGAATGAAAGGGCATGGTTCTGTTCGAAACCTGTGCGGGTCACCTGATCAAGCCAGTTATAGCTTTTGCCGAGTCTGTGAGTAAGGAACTCGCGACGCTCGAATGCAAGAGGACTGTCCTCGTTCCAGATATAATCCTTGATGTAGGCATCACGATCGGCATTAGGATTACCATACATATATCCATTGGCAAAAGCTTCAGTTCGGAGGTTCCATATACCGTTGGCATCCATAAGGTCGGGAGAGTGACCGGGTTCTGTGAATTTTACCCAACCGTCATAAGTAACCTTACCTTCGCCCACACGCGCTTTCTTGGTAGTGATGACAACCACACCGTTGGCACCGCGCGAACCATAAAGCGCCGTTGCCGAAGCATCCTTGAGAACCTGGATAGATTCAACATCATTTACGTTAATAGAGTTGAAAGAGCCGTAATCATCACCCATAACCAGACCGTCAACCACATATATCGGGCTTGATCCGGCATTGATAGTGTTCGTGCCTCGAATCTTAATGGAGTTGGATTCAGATGGAGATGAAGCTTTACCTATGCTCACACCAGGCATACGACCCGCAAGAGCGTCATTGACAGTGGTAACAGGTTTTTCAGTGAGCACATCTCCGTCGATCTGGCTGACAGCACCAGTAAGGTCACTTTTCTTCATGGAAACTCCCACAACCACCACTTCATCAAGACCGGTTGAAATCTCTGTGAGGGTGATTCTAAGTTTACCGGATTCGGGAACTTTTACTGCCTTGGATTCATAGCCGACATAGCTAACTTCCAAGACATCGCCGGTTTTCGCGGCAAGAGAGAACTTGCCATCGATGTCGGTGGACGTACCGGTGGACGTGCCTTTCACCATGACCGTTGCTCCGATCAGCGGTTCAGATTTTTCATCCACGACTTCTCCAGTAACTATGCTCTGAGCAAAAGCCTGTGGCGCACAGAACATCAGAAAGAAGAATAGAAATTTAAATAATTTTTCCATTTCAGCAGGATTGTTATTAATGTTGTTTGGTTAGATTTTAAAATTAATTTAATCGGCATTCAACGTAATGCCAACAAAGGTTAGTCTTTCATGGGAGGCGACAAATCAACGCCGCGTCTCCTACTGAGTGATATTGCAAATTTAGCTCACAGTCAACTTCAAGGCGTGTAAAATTCAAACCTAAAAATGATAAATTTGCGCCATGTCGGTTGCGAACGGTCTTTTTTAAGCCTATATGGCTATTTGTTATCAGAATTTTACAATATACGGAGTTCCTTTTTTGAGGTTCACAGGTTTTGCAAATCCCTTGATTAAAACTTTGCAATCTTTAGTCGGATAAACTGTAGCCTCCACCATCTTCCCGTCTTTCCAGGACATGTCAAGCGACATTCCTCCCTCTGCGCATATCCCCTTTACGGAGCCGGTATGCCACGCTTGTGGAAGTGCAGGCAGGAACTCAATAAATCCTGCATGACTCTGAAGCAGCATCTCGCACATTCCGGCAACACTTGCCTCGGTGGCATCGAAACTGAAAATATCCGATTCAGCCATTGCAACCCCGGCAGGAGAAACTGTCATCAGATTTTCACGAGTGAAACGGCTAAAAAGGTTCTGAAGCCAGTCATGAGCCATCTCCCCATCCTTAAGGCGGGCATAGAGACAAAGCATATTCGCCGTTGACCATTCCGTATCTTCCCAATCGGGCGATGCTGTCTGCAGTTCAAGACTCCGGCGCGATGCCGCAGCCAATTCAGGAGTGGACTCAACAGAAATCTGATTGAGGGGAAATAGCGCCAACAGATGAGAGGAGTGCCTGTGAGAAGGATCGGAACGACGCCGGTCTCCGTCCCATTCACACACAGTCCCGTCACTCCCTATTGAAATCGGCGGTAGCCGGCGGATATCGTTCTCGAGCTGTTTCCGGAATTTCTTATCAACTCCCAAGATCTTTGAAGACTTGATGCACGCATTGTAGATATCATACACCACTTCCCTATCAATCGCAGGCATCATCGAAAGGCTCAGATGATTCCCCGATGGTGAAATATATCCGTTTTCAGGAGAAATACTCGGTCCGGTCACAAGATACCCCGTGCGAGGATCTTCCGTCATATAGTCCATGAAGAATTTTGCAGACTCTTTAAGCAATGGATACCCTATGGTACGGAGATAATCGTCATCACGGGTGTATAGGTAATGGCTCCACAAATGAGTGGCGAGCCATGCCCCTCCTGTAACGTTCATTCCCCAGCTGACGCCCCATCCGGGAGCCGTATATCCCCATGCGTTGGCAACCGTATGAGCTACCCATCCGTCGCAACCATACATCTTTTCAGCAGTCTTCGCCCCATGATGCGCCAACAATTCCAAATATCTGAAAAGAGGTTCGTTACATTCGGCAAGATTCGCTCTGTTCGCACTCCAATAATTCTGTTGGGTGTTTATGTCAAGGTGATAGTCGCATGTCCAAGGCATGTTGCATGCCATATTGTCGTTCCATATGCCTTGAAGGTTGGCACAAAGAGGCATGCCGTTAGGACGCGAACTTGCGATAAGCATATACCTTCCATATTGGAAAAACAACGCATCGAATGCCGGGTCAACGGCACCGGACTTTGCGAGACTAAGACGGGTATCGACCGGAAGGGCGGCATTCTTCGATTCACCAAGATCAATCTCCATGCGGCCGAAAAGGTTCCTATAATCAGACAAATGTGCAACCTTGCATTTATCCCAACCCAAAGAAGCGGCATCGCTTATCGTGCGGGAGCAAAGCGATTTATAATCTTTATTGTTATAATCCGTGCGTATGTCAACAAGTATTGTCGCCGCATCCGCCGACTCAACCCTCATCCTGTTTCCTTCGGCAACAATTTTTCCACCCTCGGGAATTATCTTGACCATACCTACAAAATTCACACCTCCGGGACCATGCAGAGGAAAATCCACTTTCCCTCCGAACCGGAGACAATCACCGGATGTATGTATATCCGCACTACGCAATAAATCAAGACCTATGGCAAATGTAAGCATTCCTTTCTCCGAAGAGGTCAGTCTCACGGCAATCACCTGCGTGGGGAAAGAAGCGATGTATTCGCGGGTATACGTCACATCACCGGAATCGTAGGTGACAGAAGTCACTGCATCTGCAAGATCCAGACAACGGGAATAACCGCTTACAGCATTTTTTCCGGTGTTCATTTCAAGCACAAGATCCCCTACCGGCACATGCGTGCCGAAAGAGGTCATGCGTCCGTTAAGATATTTCCACCCTAAAGAATCACCTTTTTCCGGCTCATTATTAAAAAAGTGTCCCCGCATTTCTGCAAGTCTGTCTGCACCACAGAGATTGTTGGAAGTGGAATCGGGCTGTCCGGACCACATCGATATTTCATTAAGGGCAATACGGTCAGTCTTTACACCTCCATAAATCATACCCGAAAGGCGCCCATTCCCGATAGGGACAGCTTCCATCCATTTTTCCGCAGGACGGTCATAACGAAGTCTGGTCTCAGCCGCCCATAAATTCTGAAGAGCGAAAACTCCAATAACGGCTATCAATATTTTTTTCATGATTCAAAGGTTAATTGCATTTGCAAATATCTCAGGCTATCTATACCGCTGCAAAAATACAATTACCGCATACCTTGACATAAATATCCAATCGTCAAAAAATGGTAAATTTGATTCAATCGGATTACTTGCATCCTCCTCTTTAGCGATTGTTTTGAAAACATACGCAAATTCACCAAATTAATAAGAAATGGCTACAATAAAAGTCAAATTCCTCCCCTCCGAAAGCGCTGAAAAGGAGGGCATGATCTATTATCACATTATCCATGAACGGAAAATCAGAAAGATACTGACAAGCTATTACGTTTTCCCGAACGAATGGAACAGGAAAGAAAGAATAGCAAAAGTAGATAAAGCGAAACCCCGCAGATCTTACATATACGCCATTCGCGACAGGATCAGATGGGACCTTGACCGGTCCGCACGAATAACGCGCAAACTCGACAATGAAAAAAACGGAATATACCTGCATCGACATCGTAACCGAATTTGAGAGGCATGCCATGGAATACGAAATATTACAGTATGTGAAAAGTAAAAGAGCTGTCTGACTTACTTGTCAGACAGCTCTTTAGCATAATATCATATTATGTTTACTTGGATTCAATACCCTCCATTATGACTTCTATACGATTTTTGCCGTTATAGAGATTTTTCATAAATTTATTAAGTTCCTGGAGAGTAAGATTCTCTATCGCAGCCTTGTGACCGGAGATATCATCGAAACCTTTCTCAAGCATTACAAGATTATTCTCCCAATAACCGTTATTGCGGACATTCATCTCATATTGCTTCATTGTAGCTTCTTTTACTTTATTAAAATCCTCCTCTTTCGCACCGTCATTCAGAAGTTTAAGGAACTCGGCGTTCGCACGTTCCTCCATTTTGCCAAGCATTTCGGCATTTGTCTCATATGTATATATCACCATCCACTGACCTGTATAAGGATTCAGGACAGCACCGGCAGCCGGACTATATGTCCCACCCATTTCCTCACGCAATGTTTCGGTAAATACCATTCTCAGTATCTGTCCGATGGTGCTTAGTTTAACGGAATTCTCTATTGAATATGGAACATTCGTTCCGGAGAAGATTGCATAAACCTGAGATTTGGGAGAATGCATCGGCTGCTTGAAATTGTCTATAACCTGACCTGATGCAATAGTTATTGGTGAAAGATCCTTGACAACTGACTTTCCTTTCTTGGCAGGCAGAGTCGCCACATACTGCTCAAGAAGCGGCTTAAGAGTCTCGATGTCCACATTTCCCACGAAGACGAAAGTATAATCCGCTGCGTTTGCTGTTGACAGCCTGATCATGTCAAGAATCTCATTATAATTCGCTGCATCCAATGTATTCACATCAACTTCCTGGAACATCGGATTGTTGCCATATTGCGCCGAGGCAAGATGTTTGGAAAATACGAAATTGGGGTTTGAATCCGCGTTCTTCAATATGGAACGAGCCTGATCAATTTGTGCGTTAAATGTTTCCGGATCCGGATTGACAGAAGTGAATCCGGCATAAATAAGTTCCATCAGCGTGGGCAGATCCTTTACAGAACTGCTTCCATCAAATGAATTTACAGTATTGCCAACAGAATAAGAGAGCGAAGCCACCTTACCAGAAAGATATTTTCTTAGCTTGACATTGTCAAAGTTCCCAATTTTACTTGCAGAGAATGCATCTTCCATAAGAAGAACATTTGCAGCCTGTGATTCAGGATATGAACGTTTGCCACCGTTTCTGAACGCTGTGAAACGAATCTCGTCAGCCTTGAAATCTGTTGGTTTTACAATAACGCGTACACCATTGGAAAGAAGCAATTCAGTCGTACCGAACTTGCCTTCGCTCTGAGCTTTGATTTTTCCGGGTTTGGGAAGTTTCTCAATCAAAGGATCTGTTATCACCTCATCTACATAAGCCTCATATTCGGCATTGAGAGCATTTTCAAGTGTAGAGAGCATTTCTTTCTCTGAAGCGGGAGCAATACCCTCTTTTTTAGGCTGGTCAATAACGATTACCTGATTCTCCGGAGTAAGGATTGTCGCAGCGACCTGATTGATAGCCATTACAGGTATATTAGGAAGCAACTGCTTCACCAGCTCAAATTCCATTTCAATACCGGGTGCCGCTTCGTTATCGACAAAATGACGAATAAGCTCGTTTGCATACGCACCGTTGGTAGTTTTGTTTCTTTCGTTATACAGTTTCTCATATCTTGCAGTCATGCTATCATATACACGCTGCAACTCGCTGTCAGTAAAACCAGTTTTGCAAGCTCTGGCTATTATCCCCATAGCTTCGGCAAAACCCTCTTTGATATCCGTCTTCCCGACAACTGTGATTGTGAACGCCGCTTTAGTCTTCGATACCCAGAAATCACCGAAATGCACACCAGCATAGGCATATTTACATTCGGGCTTCTGATTGTATTCTGTAAGCCTGTTGTTTATCAATGAAGAAAGAATTGATTCAAGCAACTGATCCTGAACATAACCGGCAAGCGTGTTACGCATCTCAAAAGGAGTTTTTTCGGTTTTGAAACTCAACGTAAGTCTTGTGAACTGACCTTCCGGATCTTCAAAAACTACAAATATAGGCTCTTTGTTATCGCTTACAGTCGGATAAGTCCTTTCAGCAGCATTCTCAGGCATAGGAATCGGAGAGAACAGGTCGATAACCTTCTTCTCCATTTCATCTGCATCAAAATCTCCAACAATGATAATGCCCTGCTGATCCGGACGGTACCATTTCTTATAATATGCCCTCAACACCTCCGGAGGAAAGTTACGAACAACTTCCATTTTTCCTATAGGCATCTGCTGATACTGATATTCCTTATATACTTTAGGCAAGATGTATTCAAGCATACGGGAATTTGCATCGTTACGGGAACGCCATTCTTCCTCTATGACACCGCGCTCCGCGTTGATTTCGTCTTCTTCAAGAAGAATCTCTCCGCTCCAGTCATGAATTGCGAGCAGAACGCTGTCCATCAGAGCCTTGTCGGTAGTCGGCACATTATTTATATTATACACGGTCTCATCGAAAGCTGTGTATGCATTTATATCCGCGCCAAAACGGATTCCCTTGGACTGAAGATAATTGAGCATATTCTTTCCGGGGTAATGGCTTGTTCCGTTGAATGCCATATGTTCAAGAAAGTGTGCAAGACCGAGTTGCTCCGATGTCTCGAGCGTAGAACCGACTTTCTGCGCTATATAAAAATTTGCACGCTCTTTGGGTTCTTCATTATGCATGATAAAATACTGCAAGCCGTTAGGCAATGTTCCATGCTTTACTGCCGGGTTAAGAGGCAGCGGCTGCATTTGCGGCTGTTGAGCAAATGCTCCGAAAGCGCCGACGATCATTATCGCCACGCTCAACATTCTTTTTAGAATCATAATGACTGTATTAAATATGTTATGTTGTTTATAATTGCCGTTATTTTGTGTAAAACATATTCACAAAGGTAATTCTTATATTTTAAATTTGCAAAAGAAAATTCATAAATTCAAAACATTTACTGACATTATGGTCATATCTTAAGAGCTCTTTCCTTAAAATCCGGAATCTAAATGATGCCATTCATAAGTGCATATAATGACAATCCCGATATAGACCTTATGCCAAGCTTCGACGATATGTTCTTGCGGTGCGTAATTACTGTGCTCGGCGAGATACATAGACGGTCTGCGATTTCCTTGACAGTCAGTCCTGACACAAGTTCTTTAAGCACTTCTGTTTCTCTCGCTGTCAATTCTCCATTTTCGTCATTGCCGTTATTCTTGTTCAGAATTCGATCAAAAACAGTAAGGATTTCAGTGAGATCAGTATCCTTGCCGATTGTTGCAAAACCTGAAGCAGAATGTCCGGTTTCTCGCGATATTGCTACAACCCGGTTGCGACGAGGAAGGAAAAAGTCAAGATTTCTCAACAATTCCTCGACTGAAGCTATAAAACACTCGAACGAATCATCTGTACCGCGTATTTCGTCAAGACTGACAAAATTACGGGCATGTACCCCGGGATAACCTTCAAGGATACTGCGTATCGCAAGTGACTCAAGCGATGAAACATCAATTAAAGCGATCTTTCGCATAACGGTTTCAATATTCTGTCGCGAATACGATTGTTCTGACGGATATCCTTGTCAAGCACAGATATGGCACTTACAACCGCCACACACAGATTTCTGTCATAATCACCCTTGAGATGAATGACAAAGAAAGATATGAGATCCCTTATCTTGTCTTCAATATTGCTCTTGTCATATGGCAGTTCGATTTTTCTACTGTCATGAATTCCGTATCCTTTATGAAACGAATCATCTGAAACATTATCGCAGAATTTCAAATAAGGAAACCAATAGTCAATATCATCTCTGATCATTGATAGGATGTCGGATCTGACTTCAAGGTAAAACTTATTGAGCAATTGCAGATTATTATCGCCGCAACTTTCGGAACCGCAATCTGCCTTCCTTTGCATCAGAAGATTGAAATGCCTGTCTATATTAGGAATCTGAATTCTTTCATAATAATGGTCTGTTTTTTCAAGATAATTAACCACCATAGAAAGATGAGTTCGTTCGGCAATTCTCTCAGGGAAATAATCCGGATTAAGATAAGTGTTTATAACTGCCAAAAAGAAATCTGTGTCGATGCCGGCATCGACACAGATTTCCGAAATAGTGCAATCTCCCACACCGAGAAAAATCCCGAAACGGTTGATAACCGCCACAATCGACGGATCCTCGAATATCGGTTCACTCAGTCTGGAATCTTTTGTATATACCGCCATTTTATTTATTTCAATATCTTTATTTCACAGCAGGATTGACAACCACACAGGAAGACGGCGAGATAACTATGTCCATTTTCACGTCATGCGATTCAGCCTGTATCTCATTAACAATCTGAAACTCATAGCCGATTCCGATTTTTATAGCTCTCATTGATCTGAGAAGTCTATCATAAAATCCCTTGCCGCGTCCGACACGGTTACCTCTGTTATCATAAGCTACACCAGGCACTATTATAAGATCTATGTCGTCCGGGTTCACGACATCGTTCCCGGTAGGCTCTTCAATATGGAACGCCCCGAGTTCAAGCCGTGTTTCGTCATAAGGGAGAATCTCAAGATTGACCCCATTCACTCTTGGCAGATAAAAACGTTTCCGGTTGCTCCATTTAGTCAGAAAGGCTCGCGTGGAAAGCTCATCCGGAAGTGAATGATACATAAGTATCCTCTCGGCTACCATAAATGCCGCTGTATTCTCAACACGCCTGAAAACGTCATCAGCCGCCGATTGTCGCTCCTTTTCAAGCAGCATGGATTTCAAATCCCTGATTTTCTTTCTGATTTCATTCTTTTCCATAGTATTGTTATTTGATATTTATCGGCGATTCCCCTTCTTCAAGAACCTTGACAGCGCGTAATACAGTAGGATCTGACTGATTGAGAATCTCCAGAAACGAATTGAATCCTATTAGATCTCTTGCTATCACGGCCTTTAGCTGATTGAGAAGCAGATTGCGCGATTTATTGATGTAGTACCAACGAGCCGGCAGTCCGTTGTTCGCGGCGAATGCAACAAAATTATTCAGCAGCATGTTGTCGCGTGGCATGATTCTTTTAAGATCTTCCATAGAATTCTTCCCATTCAACATAGGACGATACGTTTCCGCAAACTCACCTGCATAACGCTGTATAAGACCGCGGTTAAGAGCCTCAAGATAATAGGAAGTGTATCCGGTCGTGTCTTCCGGCACAAATATGTCGGGCATTATTCCGCCCCCTCCGTAGACTGTGCGTCCGTTGGGAGTGGTAAATATCTTGCTTTTGTCCATTTTTATGGAATCCTGAGAATAGAACTCACCATGATTGTACCTGTCAAGAATATCCAGATCATATTTACCATCACGACCACGCTTGTATTCTTTCTGAATACAACGCCCGGAGGGTGTGTAATATCTTGCCACAGTAAGCCGGATTCCTGAACTGTCAGGCAGTACTATCGGATTCTGTACAAGCCCCTTGCCAAACGATCTGCGACCAATGACCAGTCCCCTGTCATTATCCTGGATTGCTCCTGCAAATATTTCTGACGCAGAAGCTGAGAATTCGTTGGTAAGCACAGTCAACTCGACATTCTGAAACTGTCCGTTCCCATCACTTATCGCCATTGTCTCGTTTTCAGGTCGTCGCCCCTGTGTATATACAATCATCTTTCCGGCAGGAAGGAATTCATTCGCCATGTAGATTGCCTGATCCATGAACCCGCCGGAATTACCCCGGAAGTCAAGCACATATTTCTCAGCCCCTTTCTTTCTCAATTCCACGAGAGCATTGAAAAACTCGTTGTATGTTGTCCGCGCGAACTTACTTACGCGGATATACCCGATTTTATCCGAAAGCATATACTTTGAATCGACACTGTACTCGGGTATCTTATCACGCACCACGTCAAATGTCAGTATCTTGGAGACTCCCTTCCGTTTAACTTTAAGAGTCACTTTGGAGCCCTCCTTTCCTCTGAGGCGCTTGAACACTTCCTGATTGGAGACTTTGTCTCCACATAAAGCATTACCGTCAGCCTCAAGAATCATATCACCCGGCTGAAGCCCCACCAGTTCGGCAGGTCCTCCGGGAACAACCTCAATGACTTTTACCGTATCTGAAAGAATCTGAAAAGAGACGCCTACTCCCCCAAAGGCACCCTCAAGCTCTTCATTGGTCGCAGTCAGCTCTGACTTCGGAATATACGCAGAATGAGGGTCAAGAGAAGCGAGTAGATCAGGAATTGCTGTTTCCATCAAAGAATCTATATCAATCTGATCCACATACTGATTCCTGACAAGTCCGAGTATTGTCTGCATTTTTTCCTGTCCCGGGGAAAGCTTTCTTACAGCTTCATACTTGCCTATAAAAATACCTCCTATCACTCCTGACGCAATGGCAAAAGGGAGTATGACAGCTGATATGTTTCTTTTTTTAGCCATTTCAAATATATGATTATTGGCATTCCTCGTCTTCAAGAGGTAAATATACTACCTCTATGCCTGCCTTTTTCAATAAATCAAGACCATCGGTAATCCTGTAGATGTCAGAAAAAACAACTCTTTTGATACCAGCCTGGATAATCAGTTTCGAACATTCCATACACGGACTCGTCGACACATAAAGAGTGCTCCCCTCGCTTGAATTATTCGAACGCGCTACTTTTGTTATTGCATTTGCCTCGGCATGCAGCACATATGGGAATGTCACCCCTTCAGCACTTTCGCATACATTGGCGAATCCCGCCGGCGTGCCGTTATAACCGTCAGATATAATCATCTTGTCTTTAACAAGAATCGCCCCGACTTTTCTGCGCTGACAATATGAATTTTCACTCCATATGCCCGCCATTCGCAAATATCTGCGGTCAAGAGTTGTCTGTTTGTCTTTCATCTGTTGCTTATAAATCGTTTTCAAGAATATACCTTTCGGCATCAATCGCCGCCCTACATCCTGTACCTGCCGCACTTACAGCCTGACGATATATGGGATCCGCACAATCTCCCGCCGCGAATACTCCCGCTACGTTTGTGGAAGTATAAGGAGCGTTCACCTTGATATAGCCCTCTTCATCCATATCTATCTGACCCTTGAATATTCCGGTGTTAGGACGATGTCCGATTCCCAAAAAGAAACCGTCTATTTCTATATCAAACTCAGTTTGCTCCGGTGTGCCGAGATGACGGACAAGCCTTGCTCCTTCCACACCATCTTCTCCGAAAAGTCCGACAGTGTTGCAATTGAAGAGTATCTCTATGTTCTCACGTTCATTTACACGTTTCTTCATTATGTCGGAAGCACGCAGATAATCCTTCCTTACAATCATGTAGACTTTTTTTGCAAGAGTAGACAGATATAAAGCCTCCTCGCAGGCAGTGTCTCCGCCTCCGACAACGGCAACAGTCTTTTTCCTATAGAAAAAGCCATCACAGGTGGCACAAGCACTCACTCCAAGTCCATTATATTTTTCTTCATCAGGAATTCCAAGATATTTCGCCGAAGCTCCTGTGGAAATAATAACAGTGTCTGCAACAACAACATCTCCACGATCATCGACACAGCGGAAAGGACGCTGGCTGAAATCAACACTGTCGATCAAACGAGACACTACGCGTGCGCCGAAACGCTCCGCCTGATCTCTCAGATGCTGCATCATCTCCATGCCCTGCACTCCATTCGGATAACCGGGGAAATTCTCTATTTCTGTAGTCTGAGTCAACTGACCTCCCGGCTGGTTTCCCTCATAAATCACAGGACTCAGATTTGCTCTTGATGCATATATACCGGCGGTATATCCTGCCGGACCGGAACCTATAATCAACACTTTTGTTCTTTCTTCTGTCATGGCTATATTCTGATTTATTATGTCTGAACTCAATGTCCAGCACATTTAACATTTATATGATTTATATATGATCTTATTGTCAATCTATCTCAGGTCAATAATCTGGACCCGCGGATATTTTGCCTTGGGATATTCAAATTCCGAAGCACTGATGGATTTCGAATAATCAAGTGATTTAATCCTGACAGTAGCGGCTGTCCCCGCTCTTGGAATCACAACGAATTTCTCAGGTTTAAAAGATTTTGAATTCAATGTAATTTCTACAGACCTTACCTGATTCTTCTTTGACTTGGGAATAAGCGTAACCACGTATTTCCCTGCCACCCTGTTTTTTGAGAATGTTACCGAATAATTCGCGGAATACGTTCTGAGATATTCCAACGGGTTAGATTCTGATATTTCATTTGCTGTCGGTGTCACAACCGTAGTCTCCTTTGACGAAGTGTTATATGACCACATATGTTTCCCGTTATACCACGATGTGGATACGGGCGTGGCAAACACAAACTTATTACCGCTTGCTTTCAGGCTACCGGTAAACGAACCGCCTGATGTTGTAACGCCAAACACACCGACAATCCCTTTTGCCGCTTTGGCATAAGAGGCAGCCTTATTCATAACCTCGGTCGCCGTAAGAGCGTAGAGACTGGTTGAAACTGCAAAAGCAAGAAAAACCAGCGTATATCTCAATATTTCAACTTTATTTTTAATCTGAACGTTCTGCATACTTTATTTATGAGGAGTTTTAAATATAACATGTCCCGGCGACTCCATGTTTAGTCTTTTAAACATATGGTAAAAGACTTCACACACTCGCAAGAATGCTTTCAAGACCTATCTGGTCTACAAGAACGGCTCTCGGCTTCCCTCCTTGAGAAGGTCCTACTATTCCGGCTGCTTCAAGCTGATCCATAATCTTGCCGGCTCTGTTATAGCCGATCGAATAGACGCGTTGTAACGATGAGGTAGATGCTGTATTTGAATTGACGACACGCCTTGCAACTTCCTCAAACAATGGATCCCGATCTCCAACCGGACCACCGACAGATGAATCATCGCCGTTTGCCATGGGCGGTTCCGGCAATTCATAAGGTCCCGGCGCATAGGGCTGTTGCTCTATATATTCACAGATTGACTCAACTTCAGGAGTGTCAATAAACGCGCACTGCACGCGAACCATTTCAGAATTGTTGAAAATAAGCATATCGCCGCGTCCGATCAGATGCTGTGCTCCTGACGTGTCAAGGATAGTTTTTGAATCGACACCCGAAGAAACTTTAAATGATATTCTTGCCGGGAAGTTCGCCTTGATTATACCGGTAATGACGTTGGTAGAAGGCCGTTGTGTAGCGATTATCACATGCATGCCTACAGCTCTTGCCTTCTGGGCAAGACGCGCAATGGGCATTTCCACATTTTTGCCCGACACCATTATCAAGTCTCCAAACTCATCTACAACTACCACAATATAGGGCAAAAAGCGATGTCCCTCAGCGGGATTCAACTTACCATCCTTAATTTTTCCATTGTATTCCTCAATATTGCGGGCATGTACATTCTTAAGCAGCGTGTACCTGTTGTCCATTTCTATACAGAGAGAATTAAGAGTTGCCTCGACTTTCTGCATATCTGTTATCACAGGCTCATCGCTGTCAAGATCGTCCGGTATTACAGCAAGATAATGATTCTTAAGTTTATTGTAAAGACTGAATTCAACCTGTTTGGGGTCTATCATGACAAATTTCAGTTGCGAAGGACTCTTGCAATACAACAATGATGTGATAATGGCATTAAGACCTACAGACTTACCCTGCCCAGTCGCTCCCGCTACAAGTAAATGCGGCATTTTTGCAAGATCCGCGATGTACACCTCATTAGAAATCGTAGAGCCAAGAGCAACAGGAAGATTATATCTGCTTTCCTGATATTTCCTTGACTTTATGACTGTCTGCATGGACACCGTAAGAGGATCCTTGTTGGCAACTTCGATACCTACTGTGCCCTTTCCCGGAATCGGGGCAATAATTCTGACACCGATTGCAGAAAGGCTCAAAGCGATATCATCGACAAGACTTCGGATCTTGGCAATTTTGACACCCTTGTCCGGAACGATTTCATATAGCGTTACTGTCGGTCCGACAGTTGCTTCGATCTTCGTGATCGGAATTCCGAAATCGAGAAGAGTCTTTTGAATTTTCTCTTTGTTCTCCATTTGCTCTTCAGCATCGACACTTATCTTGGTAATACCCTCGCGCATAAGGCTGAATGGCGGGAACTGATATTTATGCTGAGCCTCGAAATCAAGTTGTGATTTATAATGTCGCTTGCCGTCCTGATCTATCTGATTCACATTCACAACCATTGACGGCTCGGGAATATCGCTTACATCTGAAACCGGAATACTCTCGGACTCGACTTTATCCGGCATGTCATCTACGGTCATTTCGGCAGCTTTTGCCGTTGCCGCCACCTCTGCTACAGTTTCTTCATACTGACTGACTGACTCAGAATCCTTTGATTCAGTCTCATCTTCAAGAATATAAGTGTCAGAAAAAGACATTTGTGCCTCATTTTCAGGCACATCGCTTACATCTTTCATATTCGTGACAGGGAGAGTCACACACTCTCCTGCCCTTATGTCATCTATATGTTCCTCATGCTCGTCTCTCATCAAGGCTTCTTCTTTAGCAAGACGCGCAGCCCGTTCTTCGGCAGCTATTCTTCTGCGTTCCGCACGTTCCTGATATTTTCTCCGTATCCATGCCACCAGGTCATTAAGACAAATGACAACGAACAAGGCAACCATGAAAAAACACAGAATATATGATCCGTATCCAAGGAAACTGTTTATAAACTCATATACATAATGGGCATGATATCCCCCCCAGTTCACGTACGTATTTGTTATGACGCTTGAGATTCCGACAATAAGCGAGACCGTTATCAGGGCAACAAAACACTTGATCGTAAAGTTTACGCTTTTAAACCGGGGACGACCGATAAGCAACTTCATGCACATCGCCCCGAGCCAAACGATAATAACGAACGACCCCACACCAAAACTTCTGTTAATCAGAAATTCCGCCAACCTGGCACCACCTTCACCTCCGTGATTGGCTATACGGGCAGCACCGCCTATCGGTGCATTATTGATAACTGACTGGTCTTTTATACACGCAGTGAAATATGACAGGAAAGAAATCAAAAGATACACGGCAAGACATCCAAGAAAAATACCTGTTATCTGCCGTAAAGCAGGAGAAGACAAAAAAGTCTTTACCTTTTCAACTATAGTAGTTTCCTTTTTTTTATCCTGAGTTTTATTTTTACCTTTCTTTTTGGAACTTCGACGACTGGAGTTTTCCGTATTTTTCCGGTCTTGTTGCTCGGAAGCCCCAGATGTGATTACCGGCGGCTCTTCATTAGTATCAATATGTGGAGTGTAGCTTTGGTAGTTATTCATTTACGAGAGGATGCAATTTGCGCTTCCAATTACAAAATTAATTAAAATTCTGCAATAAAGACCCCTCTTTACCAATTTTTAAATAACTTCTTACCTTTGGACATCTAAGAAACTGTTTAAACACATCATATAAATAATTTCGAATTAAATTTAAACAGTTTCTAAGAGTGTGTTTACTTTTAACTTAGGTTGGCATAAAGATGGATTTTTGAGGGATTTCAGCGAGTTGAGAAAGGAGCAATTTCCACATTGCGACTGCCGAAACTTGGCTGAAAGCACCAAAAAGACACTTTATGATGACTTAAAGAATTTCAAGAAACGCATTTAGCTTTAATTCGTGTTAAAAGTAAACACACTCTAAGGGATGTGAGTCTGCTTCACTAATACTGTCTGAAACAAAAGGAACAACCGATAACGAATCTGGTGCGGATATGATTGAATCTCCGACACAAACGGTATCCTTATGCTGAATATCTGCCTTTTTCACCTTTCTGAATTTTGGTTCTCTGGTTCCTTTCACAGTCGGAATCCATGGAATTTCAACACCATCGGTGTAATTCTGCTCAAGATCTCTTTTCCCGGGCACAACGATAACAGGCATTCCGATTTCAACAAGTTCCACGAGTTCAAGAATATTCTCGTTTTTCACCCTTATGCAGCCGTGACTTGCCCTCGCTCCGATGCTCCATGGCGCGCACGTGCCATGAATTCCGATCTGCGAAGTGCCAGGTATGCGAAGTCGTATGAACCGAGGTCCGAACTGTCCTTTTTTCTTGGAAGTGACTCCATCGTCATCAGTAAACAGCCAGTCTGTACTGTCGTATATTCCTTCAACGGAAAAGAGTCCTTCAGGAGTTCTTGAGTCCCCTTTTTCATGTTTTGTGCCGAAATTTTTCGCACAAGCCATGCCATATGATTTCTTCTCGACACCGAATTTATCAAACAATATAACTTTCATGCGGCTTTTGTCGACTGCAATAAATCCGCTGTGCCGGTTATTCAGCAGCTTTTTCACATATGAAGTGGATTTATGAATCATGTCAGGTAATATTCCGGCATCGTACTGTTCCCATTTTCCTGAATTTTTCATAAATTCCATCAGGTCTTCGGGCTTATCGCTATTGACAGTCGAGACTACAGGCTCAATATCCACTATCGAATCCATAACGACAGACGCAGAGTCGAGAGAACCGGCAAAGACAGCTTCAGACTCAGTGTCCAATTCAGCCTGCACTTTGTCTCGCATACATGACACACTCATCAGCCATGCTGTAAGCCCCAATATGCTATAAACTCCTGCTTTCGACATAAAATTCTTATATATTTGTAAGATTCATAACTTGCGGCTGCAAAATTAGTTATTAAATCCGACTTTACACAATCTCTATGATGAAATGTTGTATGATTAGCGGAATATAAGGATTTTTTGCTAAATTTGCAGATTGATGGGCAAATCTAAAACCATAGGAATAGCCATACTCGCGATAATCTGGATATGGCTTGTCTGGATGTTATTGGCGGCTACAGGTGTCAATCTCAAGAACCTGCTGATAGTCGTGATGACAGGAATTATCATATTTGTGCCGTTATATAAAAAGTATTTTGGCAGACAATGAATTTACTCAGTCATATCAATAGTCCGAAAGAACTGCGTAACCTCCGGGCTGACCAGCTTCCGCAACTTTGCTCCGAGATACGGGAATACATGATTGATAATCTTTCTCACAACCCCGGACATTTCGGTTCAAGCATGGGTGCGGTGGAGATTATTGTGGCTCTTCATTACGTTTTCGACACCCCGCGTGACCGTCTTGTGTGGGATGTCGGACATCAGGCTTACGCACACAAGCTGCTGACAGGAAGGCGAGATCTTTTCCCGAATCAAAGAACCGCGGGAGGAATCAGCGGCTTCCCATTTCCAGCTGAAAGCAAATATGACACTTTTGTATGCGGACATGCGGGAAATTCTATTTCCGCAGCCCTCGGAATGGCAATTGCCGACATGAACATTCCGGGGGAGGAAGACCGAAAGACAATAGCGATTGTCGGAGATGCCTCGATAAGCAACGGTCTGGCGTTTGAAGGCATCAACAATGTTTCCAACAATCCCAACAATCTTCTTATCATACTTAACGACAATGACATGTCGATAGACAGTCCGGTAGGCGCGATGCACAGGTACCTCTCGGATATGACCACCTCGGCATCTTACAACCGTATCAGGCTCAGAATATACAATCTATTTAAAAAATGGGGACTTGTAAATGATAAAAGGAAAGGATTGCTGCTGCGTTTCAACAATGCGGTGAAATCACTTATCTCCACACAGCAGAATATTTTCGAAGGACTCAACATACGGTATTTCGGTCCTTTTGACGGGAATGATGTTACAAAGGTCGTTAAAGTACTCTCTGATATCAAAGATATGAAGGGTCCGAGGATACTGCATCTCAGAACTGTAAAAGGGAAAGGATACAAAGCTGCGGAAGAGAATCCTCAGGCATGGCATGCACCAGGCAATTTCGATCCCGAGACAGGTGAGAAAATCAGATCTACCTCCTCTTCCACCCCCCTGTGGCAGGAGGTTTTCGGAGAAACTCTTGTCAGGCTGGCGGAAAATAACAATAAAATAGTCGGAATAACTGCTGCCATGTTGTCCGGGACATCCATGAGCAAAATGATGGAGCGTTTTCCCGAAAGAACATTCGATGTCGGCATTTCCGAAGGACATGCCGTAACGTTCGCAGGAGGTCTTGCGGCTGCCGGAATGAAACCATATGTCGCTATTTATTCCTCATTTCTTCAACGCGGTTTCGACAACATAATCCATGATGTGGCGATACAAGGATTACCAGTAGTCTTGTGCATAGACCGTGCAGGCGTTGTAGGAGAAGACGGTGTCACTCATCATGGACTCTTTGATCTGGCATATCTCAAGATAATTCCCGGCATGTGCATTGCGTCTCCTATGGACATCAAATCTTTGAAGGCTTTGATGAAAACAGCGGAAAAGATGTCTGCTCCTATTGCAATCCGTTATCCGAGAGGCAAGGCAAAGGGCGAGAATTCCGATGAAAACGCGATCCCGTTGGCTATAGGAAAAGGAAGACAGATACATGCCGGTGACTCACCGAAGGTAGCTATCCTGACAATCGGTCCTTCCGGCTTCGAGGCATTGGAAGCAGCCAAGGAACTTGAAACCATGAATATGCAAGTTGATGTTTACGACATGATATGGGTTAAACCGATTGATTCCGTCATTCTTGAGAAAGTCGCAAGAAATTATGATGCAGTTGTAACTGTAGAAGATGGAACTGTAAAGGGGGGATTCGGCTCTACCGTTGCTGATTGGTTCAATGATAACGGATATTGCATTCACGTAGAGAAATCCGGGATTCCCGATGAATGGATTACCCATGCTAAAGTCGAGCAGTTGCATTCCCGCTGTGGCATAGATGCATCCGGAATTGTTGAGACTGTAAGGAAAGTATATGCCGGTTTGTCCGTTAAATAATTTTGTCCGTTAAATAATAAAGATTGGTCTGATGAAAATTGTAATAGCAGGTGCCGGTGAAGTGGGAACACATCTTGCCAAGATGCTCTCCAACGAGGATCAGGATATCATTCTTCTTGACAACGATCAGGCTCGTCTTGACGTTATAGATTCCAACTATAACCTGATGACATGGAATGGATCCACATCTTCATTCAGCAGTCTGAGAGATGTCGGCGTATCCAATGCAGACCTGTATATCGCTGTAACTCCATATGAAACCCGCAATATAACCAGCTGTGCGATCGCAAAAAGACTCGGAGCAAAGAAAACTGTTGCAAGAATCGACAACAGCGAATTCCTTAACCCTGACAACGGTGCGATCCTTAAGGATGTAGGAGCTGATTTTCTTATATATCCCGAGAACATCGCAGCACAGGAAATAGCAGTGGCACTATATCATAATTGGGCAAGATATTGGGGAGAACTTCATAATGGAGGCTTATTGCTGATCGGAGTCAAATTGCACGGAGATTCACCACTGTTAGATTGCAAACTAAGGGATCTGCCGGTAAAGACACATGATTTTCATGTCGCTGCAATCAAGAGGAACAATGAGACGATTATTCCAAACGGTAACGATGAAATCAGACGTGACGATATCGTTTATTTCATAACGACTCCTCCATTTATACAGGAAGTGAGGGAGATCTGCGGCAAAAAGAAACGCATTATAAAAAAAGCGCTTATCGTGGGAGGAAGCAGAATAGCGCAACGTTTTGCAAAACTCTACAATGAAGAATTTCATATAAAGATCATTGATAACGACCGTGAGAATTGCGAAAATATGGCAACAATTCTGCCCAATTGCGAGATAGTCTACGGAGATGCTCTTGACATAGAGGTATTAAGAGAAAACAACATTTATCAGTATGACGCGTTTCTGGCTTTGACAGACTCCTCGGAGACCAATATACTATCGTGTCTTACGGCAAAAGAATTCGGAGTGCCGAAAACAATTGCAGATGTAGAAAACCTCCAGTTCCTCAGTCAGGCTGAAAATCTTAATATCGGCACAACAATCAATAAAAAACTTTTTGCTTCAAGCCATATATTCAAGATTCTACTTGATGCTGATGAAAGCAACTCTAAATTCCTTGCTCTCGCCGATGCGGAGGTCGCGGAAATATATGTGAAACATAATGCCAAGATCACAAAATCTCCGGTTAAAGACCTTAAGTTGCCGTTTGGCATGACTTTGGCGGCTTTGGTAAGAGAGAACGAGATTCAGCTGATTAATGGTAACACTCATATTCAAGAATGTGATTTTGTGGTGGTATTCTGTCTTTCGGGTACAATCCATAAGATCGAAAAGTGGTTTAACTGATATTTTATGTTATCCTACAAGAAACACCGATATTATATCAATATGCCGATGCTCTTGAGAGTAATCGGTTATCTTCTTGTCATAGAATCCCTGTTCATGCTGATTCCGTGCATCATCGCTCTTATTTACGGTGAGGATTCATTTCTGGATTTTCTAATATGCGCCGGCATATCCGGTGCTTGCGGAGGCGGAATGATGATGCTTAAGCCCAAAACAAAAGAAATGGGGAAAAGAGAGGCTATTCTGCTTACAGGAATGACATGGGTCATATTGTCGTTGTTCGGAATGCTTCCTTTTCTTTCCGTAGGCACTCATCTCTCGGTTTCAGACGCTTTTTTTGAAACAATGAGTGGTTTCACAACAACAGGAGCCTCTGTTTTGAATACACTGATCGGTATTCCCAAATCCATTCTTGCCTGGAGATGTGTGGTACAGTGGGTAGGTGGGCTTGGAATCATTCTTTTTACGCTGGCAGTTGTGCCAATGCTTAATTATTCGGGAGGCATGCAGCTTTTCAATGCAGAGGTTACAGGCATAACCCACGATAAACTGCGTCCCAGAGTCAGCTATACGGCTAAAGGATTATGGGGAGTGTATATACTTCTTACCATTCTGCTTATAGTGTTCCTCTCGTTCTCAAAAATGAGTTTTTTCGATGCCTTCTGTCATGGTCTTTCAACAATATCGACCGGAGGATTCTCCACATCTGACATGAGCATAGCACAATGGAATTCAATATATCTCAAAATTGTGATGTGTGTGTTTATGTTTCTTGGCGGTGTGAATTTTTCCTTACTGTTCAATCTGTTGACAGGCAAAGGCGGAAATCCTTTCAAAAATACGGCTTTCAAATGTTATGTAGTAATTATATTGGTCTGTTATATCGGATTTGTAATTAACATACTCATTGAAGGTCTTGCCGAAAACTGGGAGTATCTTACCATTGATCCTCTGTTCCAGACAATATCCATCCTTTCGTCCACAGGTATAACAGAACCCAATTTTCACGACTGGGGTTCAATATCGATTGCCCTGCTGTTGGTGATGATAGTTATGGGGTCTTGTGCGGGAAGCACTTCGGGCGGAGCGAAAGTTGACCGGTTTGTAGTTCTTTTCAAATTCCTTAAAACCGAGTTTTATAAAATGATGCATCCCTCCACCGTTACAACTGTGACAATCAACGGCAAGGGAACATCAGGCTCCGTCGTGCAAAAAACTCTGGCATTCCTTTTTCTTTACGTGATGGTAATATGTATAGGAGGCCTTGCAATGAGCCTTATGGGACTCCCCCTGTCGGATTCATTCTTCTGCGCTTTATCCGCCATCTCAAATACCGGACTCGGCACCGAGGTTACAGGCCTTTCGGAAAATTACGCGCTTATACCGGATGCAGCCAAATGGCTTCTGTCACTTATAATGCTTATCGGGCGTCTTGAGATATTTACCATCCTTCTGCTTTTCACCCCCACATTCTGGAAGAGATAGAATACGCTGGCAAGGGAGATACTGCCCTTTCTTGCCGGTCATGTCTGCGTAGTGCACTGCATGACGCAGGCAGACATGATAACACGCAAGGCAAGAAGTACAATTGTCACCCCATTTCGGTTTTGATCCGACAATCGATATATTTCCGACAGGACACGCTGTCGAACAGGCTCCACAGCCCGTGCAATCATCTGTAGAGTGCCATTTGGATGGTTTTATTCCCCATTTTTTGAAAAGAGGATAAACTATTCGTGTTTTCAAGGTTGGGAAAGAACCTACAGTAACCTTTTCCTCCCATTCGGCATTGAGTATTCTGGAAGCTATTCTTCTTACTTCCATACGAGCCTTGTCAATCTTGTCTATTCTCAGAGAATCAGAATCAACGTCAAAGCCAGGCAAGAGAACATAGGTATTGGGCATTATCACACTCCAGCATCCACGAAGTTCAATATTCACAGATTTAAGCAATTTCCTGAACATACGGTGGGCATCTCCTGTTTCATCCCCGCATGTCGCAACCATCCATACAGGTATGTCATTATCGTGTATGAAAGTGACTATATCCTTAGACAAGCATTGCACAAAATCGCACATAACCGGGGGGACGCCCCAGGAATAAACGGGAAAAACAAAACCAATGCTATCCGCCGTCTCAGCGGTTATACTTCCGCCCGGATTTAATCCGCATATATCCAAAGCCCGGTCTCCTGTATGAACAGCAATGTGTTCCGCAACATATCTGGAATTTCCTGTTCCTGAGAAATAAAATATCATTATAACGTAAAAATCTTAAAAATCAGTTCTGTAAGAAGTGCATACTCATTCTGGAAAGAATTCACGCCCTTGCTCTTGACATCAAACTCACGGAGAGCGTGCACTGCATTGACTGCCCGTAATGGATTGTAATTTCGCATTCCGGTTTTGATTTCGTTCAGTTGATTCTGGAATCGGATTCCCAATGCTGCCTTTAAAGCAGGTTCTGATTTATCAGTAAGATAATGTGCTATAACCAGCTTGCTGAAAAAATTGAACAACGTCGATGTTGTCATTATTGTAGGATTGGTCTTGGGATTCGATTCAAAATATTTTATAATCATTATAGCCTTGGGATAATTCTTATTGGCAACAGCCGATACAAGTTCGAAATTATTGAAATCTTTTGATATTCCTATATTCCTTTCAATATCTTCAGCAGTTATCCTCTGTCCTGCCCCTCCCTTTATCTGGATAAGCTTGTTGACTTCTCCAAATAGTTTTGTAAGCGGACCTCCTATATATTCACAAAGCATTTCCATCGCCTTGTCATCAACCATACACTTATACGATGCGCAATAGTCACGGAGATGAGAAGCGAGCTGATAGTCTTTCACACGCTCGCTTTTGAATATCACAGCACCTGACTTAGCCGCATTCTTCATCAATGACGATGTCGCATTAAGATTGTCACCTTTGAATGCAACAACAAACACAGTTGATGCATTGGGGTGACCGACATAGGGAGCGAGTCTCTCCAAGGATTGCTTTGCCTGCTGTTTTGACTGAGCCTCCTTCAATATCACTACCCTTCGCGGTGCCATGACAGGCAGCTGCTGACCTGCCGCTACTACTGTTTCCATGTCGGCATCCACTCCATAGTATACATTCAGATTGAAATCCTTATCTTCTTCAGTTATTGCCTTTGACTCGATAGCATCCACTATCCTGTCGATATAATAATCTTCTTCACCCATAAGAAGATACACAGGAGCGAACACACCCTTGTTAATCGATGTCAATATATCTCTAAAAGTGGGATTTGCCATTATTTTTTGATAATTTTTTTTGCCATAAATATAAAACAAGAATCAAGAGGATGCCGCTTGACATGGCAAACCAAGGAAAACCACTTTCTGACACTCCGAAATTTTCTATGTCGGCAGACACACAGCCCCTTGCCATTAACCATGCCGTTATGACTACCATACTGTTGTTTAAGGCATGAGCGATGACAGACGTCCATATTGAGCCGCTCCACAGATAGAAATAGCCGAATATCGCACCTAAAAGAAGTCTCGGGAAGAATCCGAAAAACTGAAAATGCATCGCACTGAATATGAAAGCGGAAATCCATACGGCTGCATGTCCCGGGATTGCCTTGCATAACTGCCGTTGTATGCCGGCCCGGAAAAACAGTTCTTCTGCAAATCCTGTCAGACAACCTACGATTGCAATTCCAGATACAAGCCCGGGGATTGTAGTAGTGGAAAGAATCGCATCCGTAAAATGTCTGCTACTGTTCTCCCACCCACGCAGCTTCTCTTCCAGTTCGTGAAGAGATTCCGGGAATACAATTGAATCATTCCAGAATATAAGCTGATTCAAAAAGCACATGCCGATAAAATAACAAACAGCAACGAGTAAAACATTACTCCATCCCGGACTTACATTCAGCGAAAGAACCTTAATTGTGTTTTGAGATTCAACACGTGCTGTAATGAGAGGTGTGCCTATGAAAACAAACAGATTCTGCACCGCCGATGTCACAAGTACTTTTGCACGTTCATCGATATCAAGCGTACCTACAATCCCGGCGACAAACGAAACGAATAGAAAAGACAACAGAAATACCGCCACAAAAATGCAGAAGTATATAAACAAAGGAGAATCAGACCCTTTACGCGTATTTATTCCTCCATTCAACGACATCAGTCAAACTTCTTACGGGTAAAAATGAAATCTCTTCCAAGATACTTCTCCCTGACTATCGGATTATTGGCAAGCTCCTCGCTGGATCCCTGAAAAAGGACTTTCCCTTCGAAGAGCAGATACGCCCTGTCTGTTATTCCAAGTATTGAATCTGCCTTATGGTCAGTGATAAGAATGCCGATATTTCTTTCCTTGAGATGATATACAACTTCCTGTATGTCCTCGACTGCGATAGGGTCCACTGCGGCAAACGGCTCATCAAGCATTATGAACTTCGGATTAATCGCAAGGCATCTTGCAATTTCCGTCCGGCGGCGCTCGCCTCCGGAAAGATTGTTGCCAAGATTGTGTCTGACCTTCTCAAGCGAGAACTCTTTGATGAGAGATTCAAGTTTTTCTTTCTGATACTCCTTGGATGTGTCGGTCATCTCAAGAATGGCACGAATATTGTTTTCAACGGAAAGTGTCCGGAACACAGATGCTTCCTGAGGCAGATATCCGATACCGAACTGAGCACGTTTATACACAGGAAACTCGGTAATGTCATGGTTGTCGAGAAATACCTTCCCTTCATTGGGTTTGATAAGACCTACGGTCATATAGAACGTAGTGGTCTTGCCTGCTCCATTAGGACCGAGAAGACCTACAATCTCACCTTGCGTGACATCTATCGAGACCTTGTTGGCAACTGTGCGTTTACCATATTTCTTCACAAGATTCTCAGTTCTCAGAACTCCCTTTTCACAAACACCCGGAAGTTTGCCCTCAAGCTCGAGTTCCTCTTCGGATGTAAGTCTTTCAGGAGCCTCTTCTTCCTTGTTTTTGAACCGGTTTCTGTCAAATATCGCTTTAAATTTCATTTCTTGGTTTTAGCAGAGAACGTATATAATCCGTAAGCAGTTTTATAGCCACATTATTATGCCCGCCTTGCGGAACAATCAGATCCGCATACCGTTTGGAAGGCTCTATATACAGTTCATGCATTGGTTTTAGTGTTTCCTCGTATCTGTCAATGACCATTTTGGGAGTTCTGCCACGCTCGATGCAATCGCGATGGATTACCCTTATGAGACGTTCATCAGCATCAGCGTCTACAAACACCTTGACATCCATCATATCGCGCAATTCCTTGTCAGTAAGTACCAGAATCCCTTCGACCACAACAACATCACGCGGTTCGACATGAATAGTTTCCCTTAGTCTCGAACAAGTTATAAAATCATAAGTCGGCATTTCAATGGCTTTCCCCTCTTTCAATTCTCTGACATGATTTGCGAGCAATGACCATTCTATGGATGCCGGTTCGTCATAATTCATTTTGAGGCGTTCTTCAAGCGGGATATGAGCATTGTCTTTATAATAACAATCCTGAGGTATCACAGCGACTTCATCTTTTGGCAGACTCTCTATGATTTTTCTCACCACCGTTGTTTTACCGGAGCCGGTGCCTCCTGCTATACCTATGATCAACATAACTGGGATATGTTTATTCTATTTTAGGCAAAATTACTAAAATCCGATTTCCTCTCCAAATTTTTTTACTAACTTTGTCCGCGATTTCCATTACACCGACGTTATTGTTATTGGAAAGAATATAAATACAACTTGATTCATGGTCGTATCATCTATTAAATCGGTAGTTTATCAGTAATTTAAGTTTCGCAAGTACTGATTTCCAGAGGTAGAGTCATAAAAAAACGACATGGATTCTTGCCTAATTGCAGGAAAATGAGTAATTTTAAGTACCACCAAAAAACTAACTCAAAGCCATGTCGAT
>RIAY01000015.1 GCA_003833075.1 Muribaculaceae bacterium Isolate-036 (Harlan)
ATAAAAAGATTTTTTGACCTGAGCGGAATTGACCCGAACAAGACTTTAAATGCTAAACTTGTCAAAGAACTCTTTGGCTTGACGGTAGATGCCGCATAGCCTATGAATATTTTTTAACGAACTATTGTTGAAGGAATATGATAGTTTTTTGCATTCTGAATTCGTGATTTCCAGACCCATGGATCATAATGATGAGAAATCCCCAAAGTCGGAACGACAGGGTTTGCTTGCTGTCTTCCAGACTTATATGGTGCTAGGTCAATTTCACAAAGTACCCTGTCTCCCAATTCGGGAAGACTAGTAAGCCCTAAGATAAAACCTTTTGAAGCGCCACTGCCCATACTGTGAGAAACAATCTTGATTGTTTCGTCTGGGCTTAGAGACTCTCTAATTATCCAAGCCATTTTATATCCCAATTCAAATCCATGCTTAAATCTATAATGATGGCTCAGATTTTTTGGGAAGTTCTTATAGCCTCCAAAAGAGCCATCGAAGTATAGACATTTATAGTCGCCAAAGCTATGCATTATGCGCTTGTCTAAGCCTTCCCAATACTCAGATTTACCTCCGTCTCCCCAATGGAAACCATTGATGAAAATGATAACCTCTCCTGTTGGGTCGGAGTAGTTTACGGGGTCGCCGGCGCAGAATGTGTATGGGGAGACGTCGGGGGTGTTGAAGGCGAGCGGGTCGGGAGTGGTGAACATCGCCAGCGCGGGGTTGAGCCAGCGGGCGTTGAAGTCGTAGAGGTTCACTCCCGACTCGGCAGTGAACTCCTTGCCTCCGAACCACCGGCGGTTTACGTCCACCTCAGACAACGTTCCCGACGAATGCGGCATTCCGTATGGGTAAGTCTCCACAATCTGCTCCATCTGTGACCCCGCTGTATTGTAGACTGCGAGCACTCCGCCCTGAATGTCGCGGAGATATACGTGGAGCACTGAGTCCGCGGCGGTGAAGAACCCGTTGTCGACATGCACGCGCTCAAGTACGCCATCGCAAAGTTCGAATGCTCCGCAATAGTCGCGCCGGATGTCGTTCTCTGGAATAATCTGCGCCAGTTTTGTACCGTCGGCAGAATAAAGGAAGTCAATTTCCTCGTCAGCGGTCGTGACTTTTACCGGTCGGTTGCACGAATCATATTTAATATCCTCGATGTCCCGGCTCATGTCGCGTGTCTGGTTGCCGTTGGCATCATACCCGAAGTCACCGTTCTCCCAAATCCCCTCCGGTATGTCGAGAGAATTCTCGAGCAGCACAGTTCCCGCCTCCTCTGTCATGGAGGTGAGCTGATTGCCGGAAAAGGAGAGGGAAACATTGTCAATCTCCCCGTAAGTGTTGGTAGCTATTAAACCATTGCGTGAAATTTGTGTTATGTTGCTGTTCAGGTCGTAGTCGTAAGAAGTAGAGAAGTCTGTGGAAGTCAGAGCTGTGCCGTTATTGCGGGTAAATGCGGCGGAAGACAATCTTCCCAAGGCATCGTATTCATAACTATAGATGTTTTTAGATGTGAATTTTCGCTTATTACGGATAACTGTTTGATTTATTGAGCGCAGGGTTATCTTGCCCGAATAAGAAGGATTCGCGCCGTCAGCGTAATAATAATTCTGCATAAGTCCCGTGCGTCCGATTTGTGTGGTCCATCCGTGGCAGTCGTATTCGAAAGATGTCGTATTGGCGGGGATGGAGTCAACGATGACGCGTCCCAGCGCATCAAACGCCATTCGATGAAGAGTCTGCTCCGGACCTCCGTCAAACGACGCTGTTGCAGAGGTCAGCCTTCCGAACGCATCGTAGGCGTTGGAAGTCATCACGGAATGCGAAGTGCCGTCAGGCATGAGCAGGGTCTGCTTCTCCGAAAGTTTCATACCCGCCATAGAATACGTGAAATCGCGCGTAAGGATGTCGCCACGGTGAGTCAGCTCCACAGAGCGGACGAGCCTCTCCTCTTCATCGTAATAGTTGACGCAGGGCAATAGCTTGGAGACACCGCCTTTCCCAGAGACCGCAGACAGCGTCGCGGTCAGCAGACCTTTCGGTGACGTCAACGCCCCGACCGGAGCCGCGCAGTGAGAAGCCACAGCCGCAAATGGCGAGTCCGCGCCCCCCGAGAAGAAAGAATAGCCGTCGTAATATCCCGCCGTCAGCACCTGCGCGTTCTCGGGCAGCGACAGCGAACCGCCACTGACAGCATACCCCGAGACCGCAGTGCCCGTCAGCGAACCGGAAGTAGCCGTAGTCGAAGCAGACAGCGAGCAGACCGGCGGCTCAAGGTCGTCGGAGCCGATGTCGAAGACATCCCCGTTCTCAGACGTGCAAGTGCCCGCCAGCACTTCGCGACCCAAAGCATCGCGCAACACAAAAGACATAGTGCCATCCACCGACTGATTCCCGTCGCGAGACAAGACAAGTCGATTGTCCGCGTCATATGCATACCTCACCGGCTCGCACCCCGGCATCTTGCTCATGCGCAAACGGTGCTTCCTGTCGTAACTACGGATAAAGGCATATTCGCGGATAAGGTTGGTCGAGACATACCCCGTCGTGCCCCCTCCTTGCGACGAGAGTTCAGGAGGAATAACGATCAGTGGATTGCCCCAGGCGTCGCATACAGTATAGGTGTCAGCAAACTCACCGTCAGATAGAACCTTCCGGCTGAGCACCTGCCTCCCCAGACAATCGGTAAACACCATCGAGACACGCCCGTCACCGTCTTCGCGTCGCACACAGTCCAGTTCACCGTCTGCATAGATGCCTGCCAGACTGAGTCTCGAACCGTTCCACTTCCAGCGTTTTACCTTGCGTTCGGTCACCGTCGTAGAACTGCATGTCTCCCATGCTTTGGCGGGATGCTCCGCATACCCCGTGCCCCCTAACGTCACCGACAGTGGCGTTTTTGACACCTCCTGCGGATACACGCTGAGGCTAACCGCCTCATCATCGTCGTAAGTAGCAATAGCCGCCTCTTCCCTTTTCGTAGGCTTAGTAAACAGCTGCGGCAGATCCGAGGCTGTGGCTTCTGAGAACGGCAACCAGTTCTCCGTGACACGCCCCAAGGCATCATAGACGCGGATCGAGACATTATCCTGACCATCACCGCCATATCCCTCCCTGATTACTGCAGATTCAAGACCGAAGCCATCGTAATGTTTCGCGACAGAAGCCGCATCGCCAGGCGTAGCAGACTTGCCATAATCCGTGGTCCGTATTTCATTTGCACCATGTATGCCGATGTCCTGCCTCTCCTGATACAGAAGATACTCGATATCTTGCACAAGATTGCCTGCAGAATTGCGGACCTCGCTCAACCGTTGCCCCGAATACACGAACCCCGCCGACTTGCCAGAAGGGTATGAGATGCCGGTGCATCCCACCAGCGGCACATGCTCATACTCATGTCGCAGCGTGGGACAGGATGTCTGTCCGGAGTTCGGAGCGGAACCGCCTACAGATGCGTCGCTCTCGACGTACGCCGTAAGTTCATCGCCCGAATATCCCCACTCATACGACTTCTTCGGTTTGCCGGTCTGTGTGACGGTCGTTGGCAAACCATGCTGAGAATAAGAAAGGACATCAAGGCGGTCCAGCATTCCACCGGCATCATTGATATCGGCACCAACCAGAGTCTTTATAGACGAAAGCCGCGTCAGCGAGCGCGAACCGCACTGGAAACCGGCATAAGAGAAAGCGCGGGTCAGAGTGTCGCAACGGTCCAGCACCCACATCTCGCGCACCGGCAGCGAGCGCAGACCGCGGGAAGCCATTTTCTTGTCGGCATGTGCCAGCGACATGTCCATAATCGCCGTGTGATGCTGCAGTTCATGCCCGCCTTCGCGCACGGTGGAGCCCGTTTGGCAGAAAAAAGAAGCCTTGGTCCTGAACTCGCTGGAGTTCCATGGATTATAGGTGTTCGACGGTTTGATGACGAAGTCTCCGATATCCTTGCGCTTGATTATGAATGTGTCAATAGGTATTACCTGTCCCAAAGTCTTGCTCGTATAGTGCAAGCGCGTGGTGCGCACCCTTGATTCACCGTCAGGGAAATGGCGTGTCACGGCGATGGAGTCGAGCAACCGTACCTGCGCATCAACATAGACGTTGAAGCAGTTGACATCCTGCATCGTCTGCAGGTCATCCTTCACAAGTCCGTAGATATTTTTGACCTGACGCACACTCGGTTCCTGAAAGAAATCCACCATGCGGCTTGTGGAGTCGGCGGTGAAATAGAACCGTTCCTCGGTCTTGACCACCTCATAAGTACTGCCGTTGTGGCGGAATGTGGTGAGACGACGTAGTTCCGGTGCGCCTCCGATCCTCTCGCGGTGGTAGATCTGCACGGATGAAGACGTGAACAACTTATGACGTAAAGAATTGCCATATATGGGGAAAAATCTAATGGAAAGCGAACGGTCGGTGTGCGCCAAAGACGGTGTCCCCGAAGACTGGAGTACATTGTCATTCTGGAGTTTGCATCGCGACAGGTCATACTCATAGCGAGACAGCAGCGGCACGTCTATGCCTGTGCCCGAGACCGACTCGTCGACGCGGCCGTAAAGAATTCGTGCCGACTCCAGAGGTGCTCCCGGACGGCGACAACCGAACATCAACGTTGCCGTAGTGTCGTAGACCGGTTCGTAAGTAGGCAGAGAACCGTTGCCCGACGAGTACCACTTCATCCCTGAGAGCGCGGTGAAGTCAGAGAGCGTCAGCCACTCAAGTTTCATGTCGCACTGCGGCTCAGAATACGAAAACTCCCGCTTTATGACGCGCCCGGTGGAAAGATCATTCGCGCTTATAGACTTTATGCGCACACCGATGGTCGCCACAGAATCACCGGCCTGGATCGTAGACGGCTCATAGACATAATCGGTGATTACGCCACCAGCAGAAGTGTGTCTCGTCATCGCCCCCGCAGCGATGTACGCCGGCTTGGATGCCCGACGTGGATTCAGTCTCACCAATACCTCGTCAATCACGCTTAAGGATGTTGAAAAGTCTGAAGACGGCGCGTTCGGATAACCGAACACATCGCCATATTCCGAGACTCTGTCATCTTTATAAAGAAACTCATGCGAATCCACAAGTTTGCCTTCGTTGTCTTTGACTGTGAATGACTTAAGCTTGCGTCTCGGCATCCGGTTTTCATATCCCTCGGTTTTGAAAGATACGCACCTTATGGTATTGCCGTCGGAGTTAGAAAGCGTGAAACCGGCGAGGTAGACCTCCTGCCGTCCATTGTAAGCCGTAGAAGAATAAGAGAAATCCACCGACCCGGTGCGCGAAGTAATACCCAGAGGGATGCGTCGGTCGGCATATACGGCCACCGCCTTCGAAAATCCGGAATTCAGGATAGTCTCAGTCAACCACTGGAGGCCGTGCTCCAGACCACCGTCGTCGCGCACCGACACGGCGTAAGCCGGTCGGTCGAGCGAGCGCGTAAGAGACGGCATTACGCTGTATGAGATGTCAATCTGGTCCGCGCTCTCAGGTGTGACGATGCGGCTGAGATACCAGGCGCTCACGGCTGTGAAACCGGGGTGTGAAGGGATGCCCTGCTGGATATACTGCGACGAATAGCTATGCTGCGTATGCTCGCGCTCGCAAAACTCATACTTAGTGCCGTCGGGCGTGGTGATTCTGAAATCGTAGACACCCTCCGACTTCTCCCCGATAAGTTCGATGATATTGGGCGAAGATGGCAGATGGAGCACGTTGCCGTTCATGATAATGAATTCACCTGAGGCACCGGGCAGCCGGTAAGAATAGCGGTCGACCGAAGCATCCTTCTGCCAGCGTGCCAGCTCGCGGACATAGTCTACATCGGCATCCTTCTTCTCGCGCAATTCAAACTCCATCATCTCGTCGGGCAATCCCACAATGCGCCGTGTCACCGACCCGAGACCTTCGAAACTCCAGCCAAGACCGAGCCAGCCGGGCAATTCATCGGTGTGGAACGCGCCTAAACGGTAGCTTAGTCCAAGCGACATCGTGTGAGCCCCGACCTGCCACTGTGCCAGAGAAAACGACAGCGAGCCGCGACCGGTGGCAAGATCTACCTGCGGCTCAGGAGCCACGGGGAGAGAAGCCGCCTCCGGTGACGGCAACGTGACGCGCTCGTCGGCAGCAGCCGTAGGCCAGAAAGGTCGCGATGCATTGTCTGCCGACTGCGCCACCGCGAACATAGACTCCGACATGCCGGCATACGCTGTAAGGACCGTCAGTACGATAGCCCTGTATAAAAAGTGTATGCCTCTTGTCGTAGTCAATGTCATCAGTCGTTAGTTCGTAAATCGTTATTGGTCTCATCAGTCCGTAGAAGATAGATTCTAAGAAACTGTTTAAATTTAATTGTGAGGTTCATTGAGAGGATTTTATGAGGTGTTTTTACGAGTCGAAGAGGGAGCATAGCGGGCTATGTGACCGATGAGACTCGGTGAAAACAGCCATAAAAGACCTCAAGGAAGCCACAAGATGTACTATATAAAAAAATTTCGAATTAAATTTAAACAGTTTCTAATAAATCAAAAATTTTCGGGTCAGAATATTTGTACCGTAATGCAATGTGACAAGATATTCTCCCCGCGGCAGAGAATGGAATCTGACTGTATTGCCATCGATATAGTCAGATGGATAGACTCTGCCTTGAATATCGCAAAGTGAGACAAGTCCGGAAAAGATGTCTGCCGAATTACTGCCTCGGGAGGAGTTGCCGTTGCCAATTGGGAAGTCTGGCGGTAAGGTGATAGATACATCGTTTCCAGAAACTTTAACTGACATATCTCCGATTGACAGGGGATTGGAACCTTCGTCTTCGGAATCGCGCGACGGATTGAACCTACGCTTCTTACCTTTTGCTTTATTGTTTACGTCGTAATCGTCAGGGTGCTCGGGAAGGGGGTAATAGGAGAAGGCAGAGAAGTCCGTATCCTTCCATTGGTATTCTCTGTAAACAGCGACAGGATAGGCGCTCTGCTCCGTAATAAAGAAAGTGGCGCGGAACGACACCGGTGCGGGAACGCTGTCGGATGTCGCAGCGATGTGTCGCAGACTGCGGGTATTACCCGCGAAACAGAAAGAGAATGAAGTGACGTCGCGTAGAGTATCGCCCTCTTCGCAGACAAGTGAGAGGGTGCCCTTTCTGTTGACGGTCCACTTGCCGCAGAACTCTGCCTGTTCGGTAAGGAAGCGGGAATATCTTAGAGAGTCAAGGAAGGATAGTGTGCGGGATGGGAAGGGAGCAACGGTAACCGGACGTTCCGGAGTCAGACTCCAGGTGCGGCCCTCGATGCGTTTTAGATGCAGATCTGTGGAATCGGTCATAAAATCGAGACGCATGTCCGGGAACTGTAACATCTTCAGAGTATCGCCGGACAAAAGGATTTTGAGACTCTCGATTTTCAGAGCCTCAGCGTCTGAGAGAACGATGACAGAAGAGTCTCCGTCGGCTGTGTGTATCTGCATCGAAGCCAGAGACTTGCCGCGAATGGACCGGATGCCATCCGCGTGCGCTTGGGGACACGATGCGAAAGCCGTGACAACGAGCACAAGCAGGGGGAGGGGTATGCGGCAGAGTGTCGGCATAGGCGAGAGAGGTTGATGTAGACGCTAAGTTATGCAAATATTTTGATATTTGCAACAAAAAAACGAAAAGTTTTGAGGGTGTTTGAACTTTAGCACCTAACGGCATTCGCCCCACCATCGGTCAAAAGTACGCGGACACACCCTGCGCATAGACTCCTCGTCTCCCTCTTCCCATTCGAACTCGATTCCAGGTAATTCCTCCTCCGGCATCCTGTATCCTTTTAAAGCACGGTAGTAATAGTCGCTGTCGTTGTTGCGTCTGTTGAGTATGTCCATCACGAGGTAATCCGCATCTTCGTCTGTGGGATCTTCATCTCTTACATTTGCGAACACATCACAGAGTGAGTCCGCATTATTCAAGGCATTGTAGAACACGTCGCGACCTTGCGTGATAAGCCAGAAACGGAAATAGTCGAAACTGTCGTCGCCGCATCCACCGCGATAGATATATATGGCTGCCCAGAGATCCTGTCGGTATGATATTTTGCTGAAATGCTCCCACCAATACCTGAATCCGAACAGTTCATCGTCCGAAAGGGTAGACAATGTTTCATAGATGTTGCTGGAGGATTGTGAATTTCCGATCAACCCCCAGAACCGATCCTCTGTCATCAATGTGGAGGCATCTTTCTTTTCGGATTCCGGGATTTCAATTTCCGGCTTGCTGTCATAAGAAGCAGTCTGCTTGCTGTTGAAAGCAGGTTCGTATGCTTCAATTTTTTTATTGCCTTTTGTACGGCAAAAGAAATTTTTCAATCTCTGAAATGGACCGATAGGTCGGTCATTACTGTAATTTGTTTTCATAATTATAAAGTATTGTTCATTCAACTGTCTTGGCTGACTATTCAGATTTTGTTATCTTCCATGCCTTGGATTCCGTTCCGTTAGTCACCACAAGTGCATACACACCTTTGGGAAGTTGACTTATATCCACTTCTGCATATCCGGTTATAGGAAGTTGACTTTCCAGCACCATATATCCGGCAATGCTGTACATTACAATCTTGTATTCACCCTGCAATTTCCGGTCTTTAGTGTTGATGTGTATCAGGTTTGAAGACTTGTCAGTGTTGATGGTTATCTCGCTGTCGAGATTATTGCCAGTCAGGAATTTCTGCATTTTCCTGTCTTGCGTGTTTACTTCCTGAATCGTGACAAGCTCCCTCTTGATGCGGTTTCCGGCATCATCGTAAGTGAACCGGATATGCTGCCCGTATCCGATATGCGAGGATATGCTCAATAGAATAAAGAGTATCAGATGTTTCATGAATTTACATTAGATAATCATTTGATGAAAAGAGAACGTAATTTCTCACGCCAGGAAAGTTTCGGTACATATCTGGTGTATTCGTCCACTTTCGTGATATATCCAGTATTTAGTTTCGCTACCCGTGGTCTTTGATAATTCCATTCTACGGTCTCAATGAACTTGTCCCTGTTTTCGAACATAGAGTGCAATGATTCCAACCATTCCTCAATTGAAATTCCCATGCAGATTTTGAACCTCTTGGCATCCCATACTTTGGTTGCCTTAATGGCATCTTCCCAAATATCGTTGTAAAGCTCTTCCTTATTGAGGTATGTGGCAATTGCAAGCTCAAGCTCAATTGTACGGCAGCCTTTTGACCTGCTACCTTTTGACCCGCAGTTGTCATGTAGCCTTGTTGATTGTATATCAAGATACTCAATCAAATCATTAAGAGGAATACTTGGTGTCAACACCAACCCATACAGTTTTTTTGCATCTTCCAGTGCTTCTTTAAAATCAAGATCGTGATGTCTGAAAGTGGTTAATACCTGACCTCCTTTTTTGTTAAGTAGGGGATCATATAAAATGGTGTTTCCGAAATCTTTGCGTTCCGTCTTCCATAATGGAATGGCTTCTAAAATCACACGATAAATTTCTTCCCAGGGCTGTTCTATCCGGAGTCCAATAAGCATCGGTCCGACCTTTTGAAACAGAGTAGACGGTGAATATTGTTTAAGGAAAGGGAATTCATTATGCCACTCCGTGAATATTTCTTTATAAGTTTTCATAATTTCAAAATTATCTATGGCTCAATAATAACTGACAGCAGTTTTGATCATAGGTATTTTGCATTTTACCGTTTTGTGAATAAAGAGCGGAGTCTGTCGAGCCATGATTGTTTTGTTTCGTAGTGGTAATCGTCAATGCCGACTATTGTCCCGACATTGAGCTTCGCCACTTTCGGTCTTCGAGAATTCATTTCTATTGTCGCCATGAATTTCTCTCTGTCTTTGAATGGTTGGTAAATCTGCTCTCTATACTCATCTATTGATTCATCACAGTAGTGTAGATACTTGGGTGTCCAATATTTGATTTCTCGTTCAATGTTTAACTCAATCTGTTCCAGTAAATCCCGTTTGTTGAAATATAAGGCTAAACCTAACTGCAATTGGAAAACATAAATCCAATCACACTGGTTATGCTTGGTTATAAACTGTCTTATTAAATGATTTTTAAATTCCATTAAATCTCTGAAGAATACCACCTCTTTCAGAATCTTACCGAATTGAATTTCCACGCATGCCAAAGCTTCTGGAAAATAGTAATCATGTTGGTTATAGATAATTGTAAACTCATGTCTCTTATCTTGTAAATTGTCCCAGCATATTGGGTCCCCGAATCGTTTTGGATTTTCTTCCCATAAAGGAATTATTTCCAGAACCGGCAGGTAGTAATCACCGCCGAACCGGTCTTTTTGTAATCGCAATCCAATTATAAGAGGGTTTATTCTCATGTACAATGTCCTCTCCGTATATTTTGAAAGCACCGGGAATTTACTATGCCACTCTTTAAAAATATCTTTATATTGTTTCATAATTATAATATTTTAAGAGAGTGTTTGGATTTAACTTTCATTCACGTGAATATGGATTTATATAATTCATGTTAAATTCAAACACTCTCTAAATCTTGTTCTCAGCCAGATCCCAGACAGCATTGAATTCTTCCTCTGTGATGAAATTTTTGTATTCCAAGTAAATATCGGAGAATTTCCGGCGAACTTCGGGCATATGGTTGACAACAGCATCGTCTCGCGTCATTCTTGTAATTCCTTTGTCCGACTTATAGGAGAGTCTTTTTCATGGCGTTTGATTGGTTAGGGCGGTTTATAAACGATTTTTGTCCTGATGTATTATACATCAGGACAAAAATATACATTTATTATGATGTTTGCAAGATATTTGCAATAAAACTACATAAATGAATGCATAATTGCAGGGTGCTGTGTCACTATTTGCTTAAAATCTGATTCTATAGCTTAAGCATCTGGTTCTGAGCGGCAAGGTCGTCAAGATATTTATGGCGGTCTTCCTCGATCATACGGTCGAATTCGGCGGCGTAGTCGGCGATTACTTCGGCGGGGCGGCGCCAGCTGTCATCAAACCTGCCTGCAATCCATGACCTCTGCAGGTTGGGGTAATGCCTGAAGGCGTTGTCGAACACCTGTTCGATTTCCGTTATGCTCTCCTTGCTCATGGCGTGTTCAAGAGATGTGCGGGTCATAAGCAATCCGGCGATGTCTACCCATGAGGCAGCTTCCACACCCGGTTCGCGTGCCGGAAAACCATTCTCGGCGGTATGGAGGTGGAGATATTTGTAGATGGCAAGCCGATAAAGGTGACTTGCCCGTTCAAGAGCCGCACGGGTGAACTTCATGCCTTTGTAGCGTAGAAAGCGGTCATCGTCTGCGGGAAGTGCGAGAAGTTTGCGGATCACTTCGAGTGCATCGAGCATAGCGCCGACAGTCAGGGGATTGAGCACATCGAAGATAATGCGGTCGTGGAGAGGCAGTCTGCGTTTCTGGCGTCTGTCGCGTGTCGGCCATTTTTTCTCGTCCCTCATCAGTCCGCAGCTTCTGAGCATGGCGCCCGGTACCACCACTGTGGCGCCACGGTCGTCACCGAAGAGGTATGAGAACGGGAACTGTGAAGAATCGGGGTGAGTCTTATGCTGCCCCATCAGCAGAGAGAAAGCGCCTATTTTTGCACCCAGCATGAGGTATGATCCGGAGGAGGTCTTCACGCCACGTTCGAGCAACCCCCAGTGCACGGGACCGAGCTTATACATATGGTTGCTCTGATTGGTGCCGCTGCCGGCGTTCATGAAGCTTGTCTGGCATCCTATGAGCAGAGAGGACTTATGCATGCTGACGGTGTAGGGACCGGCAAACAAAGCGCAAGCCTCGCCGTTTTCGAGCGAGCAGTTGGAGAAAACAAGAGAGTCATGGGCAGTGAACCCTTTCTCAATCACGGCTCCCTGCCCGATGTAACAGTGGCGTATGATTGCCGCCGAATCCACAACCCCGTCTTCAATTATGAATCCGTCGGCATCGACCCCCGCGCCGATACGCGCCAATGCCCTGCCATGGGCGGCATTGTTGATTACGGCTCCGTTGCGGAGTGAGGATGCTCCCTCGATGCGTACTTCCCGTCCGACTGCCACATTGAACAGTAAACCGCAATTCCGGATTACCGCTCCGTCTCCTATTGCTCTGTCAAGAGGGTAGTTGTTAATGTGTTCGTCGAATGATTCCTTTACAGGACCTCCCGCCCATGCCGGGTCGCGGGCAACAAGCATCGCAAGCTGAGCCGTAAGTCCCGGAAATATGCGTACGCTCCGTGAACCGGTCTCGTCAAGCACGCAGACTTCCGTGCCTATACCGCATAGCGCTTCGGTCTCCATCTCCAGAAGACCTACATTCTCGATTGTGACATCTGCGCCTATCCGGATATCTCCCGCAAATCTCACATTACGTATTTTCGTGAGGTCAGTGCCGTCGCAGACGTGCACGCGCCCCCAGTCGGAGCTAACGCATCCGTTCTGCTCCAGTTCCCGTATTTCCCACCATTGCAGCGGTCTATATTGTCGTGTCGAGGTCATCATATTTCTGGAAGAGAAAGTCGTTGTACGGGAATCTTTCTGTATGAATCTCCTTCGCCTTCTCATAGAGCATCTCCTTGAGGGCATCGATGTTGGTCTTCTCTTTTGCGGAGATAAAGACGCAGTTGTTGTTCATTTTCGACATCCAGGTCTGCTTGAATTCATCAAGCGAGATATTCTCCCTTTTTTTCGGAGTGAGGTCATCAGGGTCTTTCGGGGTATAAGAGAATGCATCAATCTTGTTGAACACCAGAATCATCGGTTTTTCGGCGGCACCGCATACATCCGCAAGTGTCTTGTTCACCACCTCGATCTGTTCCTCGAACTGGGGATGGCTGACATCCACCACGTGCACAAGGACATCCGCCTCTCTCACTTCATCAAGTGTTGACTTGAACGAATCGACAAGGTGAGTGGGGAGTTTGCGTATGAACCCTACGGTGTCGGAAAGGAGGAAGGGGAGGTTGTCGATTATGACTTTACGCACTGTGGTGTCAAGAGTGGCGAAGAGCTTGTTTTCTGCGAATACATCGCTCTTGCTGAGAAGGTTCATCAGCGTGGATTTTCCCACGTTGGTGTAACCCACGAGTGCCACTCGCGTAAGTTTTCCACGGTTTTTGCGCTGGATGCTTTTCTGGCTGTCGATGCGTTTCAGCTCATCCTTGAGTCTTGAGATCTTGTCGAGGATGATTCGGCGGTCTGTCTCTATCTGAGTCTCGCCGGGACCACGCATGCCGATACCTCCCCGCTGTCGCTCAAGGTGTGTCCACATCCTTGTAAGACGTGGCAGCAGATACTGATATTGTGCCAGTTCCACCTGCGTGCGTGCAGTGGCGGTCTGTGCTCTTTTTGCGAATATGTCGAGAATCAGGCTCGTGCGGTCGAGAATCTTTACTTTCAGCTCGCGTTCGATATTGGCGACCTGCTTCGGAGAGAGGTCATCGTCGAAAATCACAAGACCTATCTCGTTGTCTTCCACATATTGCCGGATTTCTTCAAGCTTTCCTGTGCCTACGTATGTTCGCGGGTTGGGATAGTCCATTTTCTGGACGAACCGCTTCTCCGGCTCGGCACCTGCCGTGCGTGCGAGAAATGCCAGTTCATCGAGGTATTCGTTGGCTTTGATTTCGTTTTGCGCTTTAGTGGCAAGCCCGACAAGCACAGTGCGCTCGTTGGCTTCTTTATTTATAATGTTGTCTTCTATCATATTATTTCAAAGCAATTTCAATTGCAAAGATAGCAATCAATTTCTTATACAACAAACATCGGCACGAAATCGCTTAAGATTTCGTGCCGATGTTCGTTTGTTTGACTGTCGGAGGAGGCGTGATGCCGACCCCGGTCAGTACAGAAGATGCGTTTTCAACAGCTTCCTGTTTATTTTTTAGCCACTTTGTTATATCTTGCGTTAAGACCTTCCACAACTTCATCGGTTATGTCAAGTTCGGGATTGATATAGAGAGTGGATGCTTTCTGGAATATCGCATCGTATCCTCTGGTCTTGTTGTAATCCTTGATGAATTTTGTAATTGAATCTATTACCGCCTGCTGAGCCTGCATCGCTGCGTTTTGGTAGTTGTTCTGAAGAGAGGATATGTTGCGTTGCGCCTCAGTCTGCATGTTGTTGATTGTCTGCTCGTCCTGACGATAAGAGGCTTCGGAGAGATAGCCGTTGTTCTGCATTTTGTTCTGCATGGTGGCGGCAAAATTCTGGATTTTGTTTTCGTGGCGTTTCGCCGCGCTTTCCATATTTGTCTGCATGCGTAGCATCTCTTCGTTATAGTCTTTGGCAAGGTTGTATTTGCTAAGAACCGAGTCAAGATCCACATAGCGGTAATTGGGAAGATTTACTTCTGTCTTTGCAGCCTTAGCCTTGCCGGCGGGGGCATCTTTCTTTGCATCTTCTGAATTGCATGCTGTAGCTATTAGCGCGATGACAGCGAGTGATGCCACAATGAATGAGTTGATCTTTTTCATTTTTATTATGATGTTGTTTTTTTATATGTAATATGGAAATATCATACCCTTTGCTTTTTATTCATTCTGGAATTGCCCTGGTGTCCGTGGCAACCTACAGATTTTTCCCCCGCGAAGCGAAAGGAGAGCAAAAGTAACGATATTCCGAGAAATAAAGTAATCAGTAGTGTTAATTTCACTTTTTTTAATTCATTTAAGGTTATTGAGATGCAAAATTAACTAAAAAATTGAAAAAAGCGTCTATTTCTCCGATTATTTTGTTAACTTTGGAGTGTTGCCGCATATGTACGTGTGCCGATTCATGAGGGCGCAAACGTGCGTTGCAACGCAAATAAACAGGTATAACCAAATAATAAAAAACATATTTTATGGAAGTAAAAGACCTTAAACCGGAATTGATCTGGAAATGTTTCGATGAGATTACAAAAATTCCGCGTCCCTCCTGCCATGAGGAGCAGATACGTGACTTTCTTCTGAAATTCGCGGCAGACCACAATATAGAAGTGCGCACTGACAAGGTGGGCAACGTGGTCATGAGCAAACCCGCCACACCCGGACATGAGAGCGCGCCGACCGTGATTCTGCAGTCACACATGGATATGGTGGCGGAAAAAAACAACGACACAGAGCATGATTTTCTCAAAGATCCGATTCAGACCTATATCGACGGAGAATGGGTTAAAGCCCGTGGCACCACGCTCGGTGCGGACAACGGCATAGGCATGGCGGCGGCAATGGCTGTCATGATCGATGACTCTCTGGTGCATGGTCCCGTGGAGGCTCTCTTTACCGTAAACGAAGAGATCGGTCTTGAGGGTGCGCAGAATCTTGGCAAAGACATGATAACAGGCACAATGCTTCTGAATCTTGACTCAGAAGATGACGGAGAGATTTTCGTGGGCTGTGCCGGCGGCATAGACACTACCGCCACATTTACATATCGCCGCAGTTACACTCCGGAGAATTTCAAATATATGCGTGTTTCGGTAACCGGTCTTCTCGGAGGTCACAGCGGCAGCGATATCAACCTCGGTCGTGCCAACGCCAATAAAGTCATAGCCCGCTTCATCTGGGAGTGCTCGCAGAGCTGGGATATAACGGTGTGCTCGTTCGAGGGCGGCAATCTCCGCAATGCAATTCCGCGTGAGGCAAACGCAGTGTTCGGCATACACAGCGACCACAAGGAGGCGATGATGCATCACCTCAACAAATATGCCGCTGAAATCCGCAATGAATATTCCGGTGTGGAGCCCTCGATGGATTTGCGCATCGAAGAGTATGACCGTCCGGAATTCTGCATGGATTCGGAGACTTCGATAGCGTTGATACGCGCCATATATTCCGCGCCACACGGCGTGTATTCGATGAGCCGCGATATAGAGGGACTTGTGGAGACATCCACGAATCTCGCAAGTGTGAAGCTTGTGGGCGATGACAAGGTTGTTGTCACAACTTCGCAGAGATCATCGGTCGAGAGCCGCAAGAATGACATGGCGGGTCAGGTCGAGGCTCATTTCCAGCTTGCCGGCGCCGAGGTCACTCACAGTGACGGCTATCCGGGATGGGCTCCCAATATGAATTCGGAAATAATGAAGATCACTGCCGAAGCCTATGACGAACTCTTCGGCAAGAAGCCGGCGATCAAGGCTATTCACGCCGGTCTTGAGTGTGGTCTTTTCCTTGCCAAATATCCGAATCTCGACATGGTAAGTTTCGGTCCGACAATGACAGGCGTTCATTCACCCGATGAGAAACTGTATATACCGACAGTAGAGAAATTCTGGCAGCATCTCTGCAGGGTGCTCGAAAAAGTGTCGGCATTATGAAATCGCTGATCCTCGGGTCGGTTCTGGTGGCATCGGTTGCCGCCGGACCAGCCTGCGGGGTCTCCGGACAGCAGACTGAAACCGGAAGTGAGAAAGAACCCCGCCAGGTAAGAGTGGATTCGGTGCCGGAGGTGGATGAGTCTACACGTTATTCGAAACTGTCGGACGAGGATTTCCGTATCGTGGCTGAAGAACTCGGAGTGGAGGTTGCGGCAATAAAGGCTGTGGTTTCCATAGAAGCCGGTGCCAATATGAAAGGTTTCTGGGCACCGGGTGTGCCGGTGATCAATTTCGACAGAACGATGTATAACCGCTTCCGTTCCAAGGCTAAGGACAAATCAGGCGCCAAAGGAGAAAAAGTGCCTGCAGGACTCACCGGTTATGCCCTCAGAGAATGGACACTTCTGATCAATGCCCGTAAGGTAAACGCGCAGGGTGCCAATATGGGCACGTTCTGGGGAATGTTTCAGATAGGAGGTTTCAATTACAAGCTTTGTGGCTGCGAGTCTGTGGATGAGATGGTTCGTCTTATGTCTTATTCGGAGCTTCAGCAACTTGAACTTTTCGCAACTTTCATTACAAACACCGGAATGCTTGCCGACCTTAAAAACAAGAATTGGTCCGGTTTTGCCCGAAAATATAATGGGGCAAGTTATGCAAGAAGGGGATATCACACGAAAATGGCGAAAGCTTATGCCAAATTTAAAAAACAGGAATAATTATGAAAATCACTGATCTTGAACCCGGATTGATCTGGGAATGTTTCGATGAAATAACAAAAGTGCCACGTCCGACGCATCATCTCGACAAGATGCGTGAGTTTTTGATAGATTGGGCTAAACGTCATGGCATAGAGGCACATTGCGACAGTGTCGGCAATGTGATGATGAAGAAGGCGGCTACGCCGGGTCACGAGAATGCGCCAGTGGTCATACTTCAAGGTCATCAGGATATGGTTGCCGAAAAGCGTCCCGGTGTGGAACATGACTTTCTTACGGATCCCATCAAAACGGTTGTTGACGGAGAATGGGTAAGGGCTGAAGGCACGACACTCGGTGCTGACAATGGCATGGGATGCGCGGCAGCTATGGCTGTGCTGCTCGACAAGGATCTTGTGCACGGACCGATTGAATGCCTGTTCACAGTAGATGAAGAGCAAGGTCTCATCGGTGCGAACGGACTTGAAAAGGGGTTCGTGACAGGAGATATACTTCTGAACCTTGATTCCGAGGAGATGGGACAACTCGTAATAGGGTGTGCCGGAGGAAAAGTGACTCTTGCCTCGCTTCCTTATACCATGGAAAAAGCGGCGGAAGGTCAGATTTTCCATCGTGTGTCGTTCAGTAATCTCAAAGGCGGACACTCAGGTATGGAAATCGCTCTCGGACGCGCCAACGCCAATCAGCAGCTGTGTCGTTTCCTTTGGGAAGCCGACAGAAAGTTCGGTATCACTCTTGCGGAGATAGACGGCGGGAATCTTGCCAATGCCATTCCCCGTGACGCTCACGCCGTGATAGGCATCCCTGCGGAATATGAAACGGGATTCCATGAGTTCGCCGCATATTTCGATAAATGTGTACATGCTGAATTTATGGCTGCCGAAGGAAAAGATTTTACATTTGAGGTCAAAGAGGAAGAGGCGCGTGCCGAGGTCATTGACTGCAAGACCGCGCATAATCTTATTTCAGCTGTTTTCGCTTGTCCTAACGGAGTGCAGGGTATGTCGCTTGCGATTCCAGGACTTGTAGAGACATCGTGCAATCTTGCCTCTGTAAAGATGACGGATGGCGGACGCATCGATATTACCGTTCACCAGCGCTCATCTGTCGATTCGCGACGCGATGAGATTGCAGACAGGGTGAAAGCTCTCTTCAGTATGATAGGAGCGGAAGTCTCTTTTGATGACGCCTATGTGGGCTGGGCTCCGAATCCGGAATCCAAAGTGCTAAAAGTTGCTGAAGAAAGTTATGAAGAGCTTTTTCACCACAAACCGAAAGTGGAGGCTCTTCATGCTGGTCTTGAATGCGGTCTATTCCTTGAGAAGATGCCCGCACTCGACATGGTCAGCTTCGGACCTACTCTGAAAGATATCCATTCGCCTAACGAAAAGGCAAATATCGCATCTGTCGGTGATTTCTGGAAGTTGCTGACAGATATACTGCGCAGACTTGCATAGTTGAATTATACCAATAATAATACGGTTTTCAAGATAATGTCGAGACCGGGAATCCAGCGCGTGTCTTACGCCGGGTTTCCGGTCTTTGGCATAAATATCTTTCCTAAACCAATTGGATGGAGGCGTTGTTATATTAAAAGAAAAGTTAAAGAATTAAAAATGCTTAATTATCTTTCGATAGGGGTGTTTATAGACGGCGGGTATTATGCCAAAATCAACCGGGCACTGAAAGCGCAGGAGCGTTCTATAATCAGGGTCAGGGCACTCTTTGATTTTATCAGTTCCACGATAGCCTATGCAGAGGATATTCATGTGTCGGACTGTCAGATAACCGAAGCACATTATTTCCGCGGTCGTTTCCGCGTCAAAGAAGCCTACGACAAACATCTTCTTTATAACGAACGTAAATTCGAGGATACTCTGATTGAGAATGATGTCATATTTCATTACAAACATCTCAGGGAGATTGACAGAGACGGTCAGACTGAGGTTGTGGAAAAGGGTGTTGATGTGTGGTTCGCACTGGAGGCTTATGAACTCGCCACATTCCGTAAGTTTGATTATGTAGTGCTCATAACGGGTGATGCCGATCATGAGATGCTCGTAAGAAAACTGAAAGCCCTGAAGATAAAGACCGTGCTGTTGACATGGAATCTTACGGATGTGGATGCCACCTCTCCATTGTTGCGCGATGAGGCGGGACAGCACTGGGAACTCTCTGCGATTACGGAAGAGAATCCGCAGCTTAAGAGAATGTTGCTTTACAAGCTGAGAGAGCCTGCCGTATCACCGCTCGGAGATGAGTTTTAAACAGCTTCTTGATGTAAACGATAACTGAAAACTTTATATTATGAAAACACTTAAGACTATTTTTATGGCATTGTTGTGTGTGGCGTTTGTCTCATGTTCCAATTCGAATCCCACTCCGGCAGAAGTCGCTGCAAAACTTGATTCCCACGCACCGCTTACAGATTCGGATTATACGGTTATGATTGATTATTGCGGTGAATACGCGCGCAGTGCCCAGCAGTATTTCGATATCATAAACAGACAGCCTGCGGATTCGACAGCTGAATACACCCGTGCCGCTCAGGATCTTGCCAATCTCAAGGCGGCATCGCCTTATCTCGACATGTTCAGAACCGCCATTTATGCCGTCTCGGAAAGTCAGATAGGGGAGAAGAACGCCAAAAAAGTCGAGGAGTATCAGAAGTATGAGGCGTTTCCTCTTCCTGCAGGCGCAGGTCCGGATCTTACGTTGCCCGATGAGGTGGGTCTGATTGAGGATATGCCAGACACTGATACCGCTGGTGTGATTGCAACCGGTGATGGAATCGCCATAGATGAAGATGTGAAATAAGCATCTAAATATGAAATAAAATGCACCTGTGCAACGTTTAAAGGGAGGTCGCTGTCAAAATAGGCGGCCTCTTTTGGTTTTTCGGTATAAAATTGGTAATTTTACATCTCCAATACAAACTATGGCCGGATAAGCTTTTCAAAAGTCACCTGGCAGAGATGCTGATGTCTGAAACAGAAAGTTGTTTCGAGAGAGGAAATTGATATTGACTTGCGGCCGATAATAACATGATGCACTATGTGTGGAATAGTAGGATATCTCGGAAACGGGAATGCATATGATGTCTTGATAAAAGGTCTTCATCGTCTTGAATACAGAGGATATGACAGTGCTGGAATCGCGTTGGTGGCTCCTGGCGGAAAACTGAATGTATTCAAAGCCAAAGGTAAGGTGGAGAATCTTGAGACAATATGCAATGACAAGGATACTGACGCCTCAGTGGGAATAGCACATACCCGATGGGCAACGCATGGCGAGCCGTCGGATTGCAATGCACACCCGCATTACAGTGAGGATGGAAATCTCGCGCTCGTACACAACGGTACGATAGAAAATTACAAACTCCTCAAGGATGCTCTCGAGGAACATGGCTGCAAGTTTCATTCGGAAACCGATACCGAGGTTCTTGTGCAGCTTATAGAATACATAAAGATCAACAACAAGTGTTCTCTTCTTGAAGCGGTGCGGGAGGCTCTTCATCAGGTTGTGGGCGCATATGCGATAGCCGTGGTGGAGAAAAACGACCCCGATACGATAATTGCCGCGCGTCAGAGCAGTCCGCTTGTAATCGGTATCGGTGATGACGAGACATTTCTTGCATCCGATGCGTCTCCTTTTGTTGAATATACCAAGGACGCGGTTTATCTCAATGACGGAGAGATAGCGGTGATCAGACGCAACGAGCCGCTTAAAGTGCTGAATCTGGAGAACCGCGAGAGCAAGATAGACGTGAAGACACTTGAAATGTCAATTTCACAGCTTGAAAAAGGTGGATACCCGTCGTTTATGCTTAAAGAGATTTTCGAGCAGCCCACAACCCTGCGCGAATGTATCCGTGGTAGAGTGGTTGAAAACGGACAGCGTGTCATTATCAGCGGTGTGCGCGACCACAAGGAGAAATTCCTTAATGCCAAAAGAATTGTGATTGTGGCGTGTGGTACATCATGGCATGCCGCCCTGATAGGAAAATATCTTATTCAGGAAATGTGTCATATCGCCGTGGAGGTTGAATATGCGAGTGAATTCAGATATTCGAATCCGGTTCTGGGGAAAGATGACATAGTGATAGCGCTCTCGCAGAGCGGTGAGACAGCCGACACTCTTGCCGCCGTGAAAATCGCGCGCAGCATGGGTGCCTTCGTATTCGGCATAAGCAATGCCGTGGGGAGCTCAATACCGCGTGAGACCGACAGTGGTGCCTATATACATGTGGGTCCCGAAATAGGAGTTGCCTCGACCAAGGCGTTTACCGGTCAGGTAATGGTGCTCACAATGATAGCCATGGCAATTGCTGATCTCAGGGGAACGCTGACTGCAGATGAGATTGCCGGACTCGGGAAGGTGATACTGAAGATGCCGGAACTTGTGGAGCATGTGCTCAAGCTGAATGACAAGATAGAGCGATTGTCGCTTATATATACATACGCGCGCAACTTCCTCTACCTTGGCAGAGGATACAACTATCCGGTCGCGCTTGAGGGTGCCTTGAAACTTAAAGAGATTTCATATATCCATGCGGAGGGTTACCCGGCTGCTGAGATGAAACATGGTCCGATAGCTCTTATCGATGCCGAGATGCCTTCGGTCATTGTGGCGCCCCGCGATCATCTTTATGAAAAGATTGTAAGCAACGTTCAGCAGGTGAAAGCAAGGGGCGGCAGCATAATTGCCATTGTCACCGAGGGTGACAGTGTGATACGCAATATCGCCGATCATGTTCTTGAAGTGCCTGAAGTGCCTGAATGTCTGTCGCCTATAATTACATCCATACCGCTGCAGCTGTTGTCATATTACATTGCTATAAACAAAGGGAAGGATGTGGATATGCCGCGAAATCTTGCAAAATCGGTAACGGTGGAATAGGAAATTCAAGCGATAAGAAAAATTTTTCGAAAATTTTTCATGGAAAATTTGGTGAGACTGAAAAATTGTTATAACTTTGCACTCGATTTCGTTTGGCACTTGAATGACAAGACTGATGAAACACCAAATGCCTCTTTAGCTCAGTTGGCCAGAGCACGTGATTTGTAATCTCGGGGTCGTTGGTTCGAATCCGACAAGAGGCTCAAAAAAAATAAGGGCGAATACCAGAGTGGCCAAATGGGGCAGACTGTAAATCTGCTGGTTTATACCTTCGGTGGTTCGAATCCATCTTCGCCCACAAAAAAAATAATCTGCGGAAGTAGCTCAGTTGGTAGAGCATTAGCCTTCCAAGCTAAGGGTCGCGAGTTCGAACCTCGTCTTCCGCTCCAGATTTGCCCATGTAGCTCAGGGGTAGAGCACTTCCTTGGTAAGGAAGAGGTCGCGGGTTCAAATCCCGCCATTGGCTCAAATCCTCTCCCCGCGAAAGGTAATAAAATTAATTATACTACAATAATAGCAAAGTTATGGCTAAAGAAAAATTCGAAAGAACCAAACCGCATGTTAACATCGGTACTATCGGTCACGTGGACCACGGTAAGACTACTCTTACTGCAGCGATCACTAAGGTGCTTGCAGAAAAAGGTCTCTCCGAGCTTCGTTCATTCGATTCAATTGACAACGCTCCTGAGGAGAAAGAGCGTGGTATCACAATCAACACTGCACACGTAGAGTATCAGACTGCAAATCGTCACTACGCTCACGTAGACTGCCCCGGACACGCCGACTATGTGAAGAACATGGTTACCGGTGCTGCTCAGATGGACGGTGCTATCATCGTAGTTGCTGCAACTGACGGTCCCATGCCTCAGACTCGCGAGCACATCCTTCTCGCTCGTCAGGTGAACGTTCCCCGTCTTGTTGTATTCATGAACAAATGTGACATGGTTGACGACGAGGAGATGCTTGAACTCGTTGAGATGGATATGCGTGACCTTCTTTCTCAGTATGAGTATGACGGTGACAACACTCCTATCATCCGTGGTTCTGCTCTTGGTGCTCTCAACGGTGAGCCCCAGTGGGAAGACAAGGTTATGGAGCTTATGGAGGCTGTTGATAACTGGATTCCGCTTCCTCCCCGTGACGTTGACAAACCCTTCCTTATGCCGGTTGAGGATGTATTCTCAATCACTGGTCGTGGTACAGTGGCAACAGGTCGTATCGAGGCTGGTCGCGTAAAAGTAGGTGACGAGGTTCAGATTCTCGGTCTTGGCGCTGACAAGAAATCAGTCGTAACTGGTGTTGAGATGTTCCGTAAGATCCTCGATGAGGGTGAGGCTGGTGATAACGTAGGTCTTCTCCTCCGTGGTATCGACAAAGATGAAATCAAACGTGGTATGGTTATCTGCCATCCCGGTCAGGTTAAACCTCACGATCACTTCAAGGCTCAGGTTTATATCCTGAAGAAAGAAGAAGGTGGTCGTCACACTCCGTTCCACAACAAATATCGTCCTCAGTTCTACATCCGTACTCTTGACGTTACGGGTGAGATCACACTTCCTGAAGGAATCGAGATGGTAATGCCCGGTGACAACGTTGAGATCGACGTTAAGCTCATCACTCCGGTAGCAATGGACAATGGTCTTCGTTTCGCTATCCGTGAAGGTGGCCGCACAGTAGGTTCAGGTCAGATCACAGCAGTTGTTGAAGACTAATTCTTCACAACTCTAAAACATAAAAGGGGCCTTCGGCTAAGGAGGCCCCTAATCTACGGGAATAGCTCAGTTGGTAGAGCACCGGTCTCCAAAACCGGGTGTCGAGAGTTCGAGTCTTTCTTCCCGTGCCAATAAAAAACAATATGAAATTATTCAAGGATATAAAGGAATCTTATACCGAACTTGTGTATAAGGTTTCTTGGCCGACTCAGAAGCAGCTTGTCAACAGCTCAGTGCTTGTGTTGATAGCTTCCATCATCCTGGCAGTCTTTATATGGGCAGTAGACAAGATCTTCAGTCTTCTCATGGAGTTGGTTTACAGTATCAATTTTTAAACTTTTCAAATAAGGATTTCAATGGCTGAATCAAAGAAAGAATGGTACGTTTTGCGTGCCATCTCGGGAAAGGAAGCGAAGGTCAAGGAAGTGTTGGAGGCAGCGATCAAAAACACTGATCTCGGACAATACGTTTCACAGGTATTGATTCCAACTGAAAAAGTTTACACCACTCGCAATGGCAAGAAAGTGCTCAAAGAGCGCACTCTCTATTCCGGTTATGTGTTCATACAGGCATGTTTGACCGGAGAAGTAGAATATGAGCTCCGCAACACGACTAATGTCATTGATTTTTTGCGTGGTCGCGCCAAGGGCAGCAAGCCCGAGTCGCTGCGTGAAAGTGAAGTGATGAGGATGCTGGGACGCGCCGACGAGATGAGCGAGCCGACAGAAGAAGCGACAGACCGTTACATAGTGGGAGAACCCGTAAAAGTGACATTTGGTCCGTTCAGCGGCTTCAGCGGAGTCATCAAGGAGGTTAACTCAGAGAAAAAGAAGATCAAGGTGGAGGTCAAGATATTTGGCCGCGCCACTGACCTTGAGTTGGAAAATTCGCAAGTTGAAAGAGAGTGATTCCGTCTGGATGTTACACTTTCGGAATAATTCAATTTCACAACAAACTTTAAAAAAGTAGAACAATGGCAAAAGAAATTGCTGGACAGATCAAATTACAGATTAAGGGCGGAGCAGCCAATCCGTCTCCACCAGTAGGACCTGCACTTGGTTCTAAGGGTATCAATATCATGGAATTTTGCAAGCAATTCAATGCCCGCACCCAGGATAAGGCCGGTAAAGTTCTTCCTGTAGTAATCACTTACTATACTGACAAGAGCTTCGACTTTATTGTAAAGACACCTCCTGTTGCCGTGCAGCTTAAAGAAGTTGCCAAGGTCAAGAGCGGTTCCGCTCAGCCTAACCGCAAGAAGGTAGCTGAAATTTCCTGGGATCAGGTGAAGACAATTGCTGAAGACAAGATGCCGGATTTGAACTGTTTTACTTTGGATTCTGCAATGCGTATGGTTGCAGGCACAGCGAGAAGCATGGGTATCACCGTCAAAGGGGCGTTCCCTGAACTTAACTAATAATCTTCAAGAAAATGGGAAAACTGACAAAAAATCAAAAGTTAGCTTTATCGAAGATTGAACCCGGGAAGGCATACACTTTGGCCGAGGCAGCCGAGAAGGTGAAGGAAGTTTCTTTCGAGAAATTTGATTCTTCATTTGACATCGATGTTCGTCTTGGTGTGGATCCCCGTAAGGCCGACCAGATGGTGCGCGGCGTTGTGTCGCTTCCTCATGGTACAGGCAAGCAGGTTAGAGTGCTCGTATTGTGCGGACCCGACGCTGAAGCGGCAGCCAAGGAAGCCGGTGCCGACTATGTAGGTCTCGATGAGTATCTGCAGAAAATCAAAGAGGGCTGGACTGATATTGATGTAATCATCACTCAGCCGTCTGTAATGGGTAAGCTTGGTCCGTTGGGTCGTATTCTCGGTCCGCGCGGTCTTATGCCTAACCCGAAGAGTGGCACTGTGACTATGGATGTTGCAAAAGCCGTTAAAGAGGTAAAACAAGGTAAGATTGACTTCAAGGTTGACAAAACCGGTATCGTACACGCTTCAATCGGTAAGGTGAGCTTCACCGCCGAGCAGATGCGCGACAATGCCAAAGAGTTTATCAATACTCTCGTGAAGTTGAAACCCGCCACCTCCAAAGGTACATATATCAAGAGCATTTATCTTTCGAGCACAATGGGTCCCGGCATCAAAGTTGAGACCAAATCAGTGGCTGAATAATCTTTAAACGAAGACGAAAATGAAAAAGGAAGATAAAGCTATTATAATTGCAAACATAGGCGACCAGCTGAAGAACTACAGCTGCGTCTATCTTACACAGACCGCCGGTCTCAATGCTGAGAAGACAAGCGCGCTCCGTCGTGCATGCTTCACAGGCGACATCAAGATGCTTTGCGTGAAGAACACGCTTCTCAAGGCTGCGTTCGAGGCAAGCGATGTTGATTATTCCGGACTCTATGATCTTCTCCACGGCGAGACCACATTGATGCTCAGCAACACAGGCAATGCTCCTGCTAAGCTCATCAAGAAGTTCCGCGACAAGACTGACACGCTTCCTATGCTGAAGGGTGCCTTCGTGGAGGAAACAGTATACGTTGGTGAGGAGCAGTTGGAGACCCTTGCCAATATCAAGAGCAAAAACGAGCTTATCGGCGACGTTATCGGCTTGCTCCAGTCTCCTGCCAAGAACGTTATCAGCGCGCTCCAGAGCGGTGGCAACAAGCTTCATGGTATACTGGAAACTCTTTCCAACAAATAATCATCCCCAAAGTAAAAATAATAAAAAATATATACTACAATGGCAGATTTGAAAGCATTTGCAGAACAATTGGTTAACCTTTCTGTAAAAGAAGTTAACGAACTCGCTACAATCCTCAAGGAGGAGTATGGTATCGAACCCGCAGCTGCTGCTGTGGCAGTTGCAGCTGGTCCTGCAGCCGGTGCACCCGCTGAGGAGGAGAAGACAAACTTCGACGTAGTTCTGAAGGCTGCCGGCGCAAGCAAGCTCGCAGTTGTTAAGCTCGTGAAAGAGCTCACAGGTCTCGGTCTCAAAGAGGCTAAGGAATTGGTAGACGGTGCTCCTAACACTATCAAGGAGGGTCTTCCCAAAGCTGAGGCTGAAGGTCTTAAGAAACAACTCGAAGAGGCTGGCGCTGAAGTTGAACTCAAATAATAATCGACTTAATCTGAAAGTAGGTTAAGAACGCTCACAGGTAGCGTTCTTAACCTATTTATTCATGTTCCAACCTTTCTCCCAGTCCCGTCGATGGGTTCTTGACGAACCGAACGACCAAAGTCCTTTATTAACTTATTACCAATGTCAGTAAAACTTACCGAAAAACCGCGCGTTAATTTCGCGTCGATAAAGAATCCGCTGCCGTTTCCGGATTTTCTGGAAGTGCAGTTGAAATCGTTCAAGGATTTTCTGCAGCTTGACACTCCCCCTGAGTTGAGAAAAGACCAGGGTCTTTACAAGGTGTTTGCGGAAAACTTCCCGATCGCCGACACCCGAAACAACTTCGTGCTGGAGTTCTTAGATTATTATATCGATCCTCCGCGCTATTCAATAGATGAGTGTCTTGAACGTGGTCTCACGTATAGTGTTCCCCTCAAGGCTAAGCTCAAACTTTATTGTACAGATCCCGACCACGAGGATTTTGCAACAACAATCCAGGATGTTTATCTCGGTCCTATCCCGTATATGACCGAGCAAGGCACGTTTATAATAAACGGTGCCGAACGCGTTGTGGTTTCTCAGCTGCACCGTTCCCCCGGTGTGTTTTTCGGTCAGAGCACTCATGCCAACGGCACAAAACTATATTCTGCCCGTATCATTCCTTTCCGTGGCAGCTGGATAGAGTTTGCGACTGATATCAACAATGTGATGTATGCTTACATCGACCGAAAGAAGAAGCTTCCGGTAACTACGTTGTTGCGTGCCATAGGTCTTGAGAGCGATAAGGATATCATACAGATTTTCGATCTTGCCGAGGAGATCAAGGTTACAAAAACCAATCTCAAGAATTCTGTGGGACGCAAGCTTGCGGCACGTGTCCTAAACAGCTGGGTCGAGGATTTTGTCGATGAGGATACCGGTGAGGTAGTCTCTATCGAGCGTAATACTGTAGTTGTTGACCGCGGAAGCGAGATAACAGAAGATGTTATCGATGCGATCATGGAGAGCGGCGTCAAGACAATTCTCTTAGAAAAGGAGAATGTGAACGCCGTTGACTACAGCATCATTTTCAACACTCTCCAGAAAGATACCTCGAACTCTGAGAAGGAGGCTGTGCAGTATATCTATCGTCAGCTCCGTAACGCGGAGCCGCCGGATGATGCGGCAGCACGCGAGGTTATCCAGAACCTCTTCTTCAGCGAGAAGCGTTACGACCTCGGAGAGGTGGGACGCTATCGCATCAACAAGAAGCTTGAACTTGACACTCCGATGGATGTGAAGGTTCTCACACGCGAGGATATCATAGCCATCATCAAATATCTTATAGAGCTGATCAACGCCAAGAGTGACGTCGATGATATCGACCACCTCAGCAACCGTCGTGTGCGTACTGTTGGCGAGCAGCTCTACAACCAGTTCGGTGTGGGATTGGCGCGTATATCGCGTTCTATCCGCGAGAAAATGAATGTCCGCGACAATGAGGTCTTCACTCCTACTGATCTTATCAACGCAAAGACAATATCTGCGGTGATCAACACGTTCTTCGGAACTAACGCGTTGTCGCAGTTCATGGACCAGACCAACCCGCTTGCCGAGATCACTCACAAGCGTCGTATGTCGGCTCTCGGTCCCGGCGGTCTGTCGCGTGAGCGTGCCGGCTTCGAGGTGCGAGACGTTCACTATACCCACTACGGGCGTCTTTGTCCTATCGAGACTCCCGAGGGTCCGAACATCGGTCTGATTTCATCTCTTTGCGTATACGCGAAGATAAATAATCTCGGCTTTATCGAGACTCCTTACAGAAAGGTAGACAACGGTAAAGTTAACCTCAATAACGATGAGGTGGTATATCTCACCGCAGAAATCGAGGAAGGTCAGACAATTGCGCAGGGTAACGCGCCCGTAAATGACGACGGCTCGTTTATCAACGCCAAAGTCAAGGCGCGTCTCGAAGCCGATTTCCCGATTGTTGCGCCTGAGGAGTTGCAGCTTATGGATGTTGCTCCGATTCAGATTGCCTCAATCGCGGCTTCTTTGATTCCCTTCCTTGAGCATGACGATGCGAACCGCGCGTTGATGGGATCTAACATGATGCGTCAGGCAGTTCCGTTGCTCCGCAGCGAGGCTCCGATTGTCGGCACCGGTATAGAGGGTCAGCTTATCAGAGATTCACGCACTCAGATCACAGCCGAAGGTTCCGGTGTGATCGAGTATGTAGATGCGACCGTTATCCGTATCAATTATGATCGCACGGAGGATGAGGATTTTGTAGAATTCGAGTCATCTGTCAAAGAATACCGGATTCCCAAGTTCCGCAGAACGAACCAGGGTACGACTATCGACCTTCGTCCTATCTGCAGCAAGGGTCAGCGTGTAGAGAAAGGTGATATCCTTACAGAAGGATATTCCACAGAGAAAGGTGAACTTGCACTCGGTCGCAACCTCAAGGTGGCGTTCATGCCCTGGAAAGGTTACAACTATGAGGATGCCATCGTGCTCAACGAGCGCATGGTCCGTGAGGATATCCTGACTTCAGTGCATGTAGACGAGTATACTCTCGATGTGCGTGAGACCAAACGCGGTATGGAAGAGCTGACCTCAGACATCCCCAATGTCAGCGAGGATGCAACCAAGGATCTCGATGAGCGCGGTATAATACGCGTCGGAGCACACGTTGTTCCAGGCGATATCATGATAGGTAAGATCACTCCGAAGGGAGAGAGCGATCCGACGCCTGAGGAGAAACTTCTCCGTGCCATCTTCGGTGACAAGGCAGGCGATGTGAAGGATGCCTCTCTTAAGGCTTCACCTTCTCTGAAGGGCGTGGTGATCGGCACCAACCTTTTCTCGAAGGCAGTGAAGAAGAAGAGCAACAAGAACAGCGCGAATGCGCAGCTTCCTCTTCTTGACGAGGAATATGAAGAGAAGCAGGCTGATCTTCGTCAGATCATGGTTTCGAAGATGCAGACCCTTCTCAAGGGCAAGACCTCACAAGGAGTCAAAGACTTCATCGGTGTGGATGTGATTCCTGTCGGACAGCGTTTCGATGATGTAGTTTTCGGCTCTATTGATTATGAGACCGTAAACCTCAGCGGCTGGACAGGAGATGAGCGTATCGACAGTATGGTTGCCAAGCTTATCACCAACTATCTGCGCAAATCGAAGGAAATCGACAGTGAGTTGCGTCGCAAGAAATTCGACATCACAATAGGTGATGAACTTCCTTCCGGAATCATGCAGATGGCGAAGGTATACATCGCCAAGAAGCGTAAGATCGGCGTAGGTGACAAGATGGCAGGTCGTCACGGTAACAAGGGTATCGTTTCGAGAGTTGTACGTCAGGAAGACATGCCTTTCCTTGAAGACGGAACTCCTGTGGATATCGTGCTTAACCCGCTTGGTGTGCCTTCACGTATGAACCTTGGTCAGATATTCGAGACAGTGCTCGGCTGGGCAGGACGTGAACTTGGCGAAAAATTCGCGACACCAATCTTCGACGGAGCTTCTCTCGATGATCTTAACGAATGGACAGACAAGGCAGGCATTCCCCGTTACGGAAAGACTTATCTCTACGATGGCGGAACAGGCGACCGTTTCGACCAGCCGGCAACAGTAGGCGTGATTTACATGCTTAAGCTCGGACACATGGTTGAAGACAAGATGCATGCCCGTTCGATCGGTCCGTACTCGCTGATTACCCAGCAGCCGCTTGGTGGTAAGGCGCAGTTCGGTGGACAGCGTTTCGGAGAGATGGAGGTATGGGCGCTCGAGGCGTTCGGTGCCGCTCACATTCTTCAGGAGATTCTTACCATCAAGTCTGACGACGTGGTAGGGCGCTCAAAAGCTTACGAAGCAATCGTGAAGGGTGATCCGATGCCTAATCCCGGAATCCCGGAGTCGCTTAATGTGCTTCTCCACGAGCTCCGTGGCCTCGGTCTTAGCATCACGTTAGATTAATAAAACCAAAACAAATCTGCTTCGGGATTCCTTGTGGGAATCCCGGGCAGACCAATATAAGGAAAAACATCTTATGGCTTTTAGAAGAGACAATAAAATTAAAAGCAATTTCTCGAAAATCACCATCGGTCTTGCCTCTCCGGAGGAGATCAAGGAGAAGTCGAGCGGCGAGGTGCTGAAGCCTGAAACAATCAACTACCGCACCTACAAGCCGGAGCGCGACGGGCTTTTCTGTGAGAAGATCTTCGGTCCGGTGAAGGACTACGAGTGCCATTGCGGCAAATACAAACGTATCCGTTACAAGGGTATAGTCTGCGACCGCTGTGGTGTGGAGGTGACTGAGAAGAAGGTGCGCCGCGAACGCATGGGTCATATCGAGCTGGTAGTGCCTGTGGCTCACATCTGGTATTTCCGTTCGCTTCCCAACAAGATAGGTTATCTTCTCGGGCTTCCTTCAAAGAAGCTTGATGCCGTGGTATATTACGAACGTTATGTGGTGATAAATCCCGGTAATGTGGAAGGTGTCGAGAAACTCGATCTCCTTTCAGAGGAAGAATATATGAATATAATGGATCAGCTTCCCGAGGAAAACAGATATCTTGAGGACGGTGATCCCAACAAGTTTGTGGCAAAGATGGGTGCCGAGGCAATCTACGAGTTGCTTCAGGAGATTGACCTTGTGTCGCTTGCCGCCGAATTGCGCCACAAAGCGAACACTGACGGTTCGCAGCAGCGCAAGACCGAGGCTCTGAAGCGCCTTCAGGTAGTGAACAGCTTCCTTTCATCGGCAAATGTTAACAAGCCGGAATGGATGGTACTGAAGGCAGTGCCCGTGATTCCGCCGGAGTTGCGTCCTCTCGTGCCGCTTGACGGAGGTCGTTTCGCTACTTCCGACCTCAACGACCTTTACCGTCGTGTCATCATACGTAACAACCGTCTGAAACGTCTCATAGAGATACAGGCTCCGGAAGTGATTCTCCGCAATGAGAAGCGTCTTCTTCAGGAGGCTGTGGATTCACTTCTCGACAACAGCCGCAAATCGTCGGCTGTGAAGTCTGATGTGAATCGTCCTCTCAAGTCTCTTTCCGATTCTCTTAAAGGTAAGCAGGGACGTTTCCGTCAGAACCTTCTCGGTAAGCGTGTCGACTATTCGGCACGTTCGGTTATCGTCGTGGGTCCTGAGCTCAAGATGCATGAGTGCGGTATTCCGAAACTTATGGCTGCGGAACTTTACAAGCCGTTCGTAATCCGCAAGCTTATTGAGCGCGGCATCGTAAAGACTGTAAAGAGCGCGAAGAAAATCGTGGACCGCAAGGAGCCTGTGGTGTGGGATATCCTCGAATATGTGATGAAGGGTCATCCGGTTCTTCTCAACCGTGCCCCGACGCTTCACCGTCTCGGTATCCAGGCGTTCCAGCCCAAAATGATCGAAGGCAAGGCTATCCAGCTTCATCCTCTCGCCTGTACGGCATTCAACGCCGACTTCGACGGTGACCAGATGGCTGTTCACTTGCCATTGAGCAACGAGGCTATTCTTGAGGCACAGATGCTTATGCTCGGTGCGCACAACATCCTCAACCCTGCCAACGGCGCGCCTATCACGGTGCCTTCGCAGGACATGGTTCTCGGTCTTTACTACATCACCAAACTCCGTAAGGGTGACAAAGGTGAGGGAACAGTATTTTATGGTCCCGAAGAGGCAGAAATCGCATACAACGAGGGGCAGGTTACGCTTCACGCACCCGTGACCGTGCTTGTTGAAGACAAGGATGAGAACGGCGATACTGTCAGAATTCTGAAGAAAGATACCTCCGTCGGTCGTGTGCTTTTCAACCGTTATGTTCCTAAAGAAATCGGATATGTAAACGAGATTATCTCAAAAAAATCTCTGCGCACCATCATCGGTAAGGTGATCAAGACATGCGGTGTGACCCGTTCAGCCCAGTTCCTTGATGATATCAAGAACCTTGGTTATCGCATGGCATTTAAGGGAGGCTTGAGCTTCAACCTCGGTGATGTCATCATTCCGAAGGAGAAAGAGGAATATGTTGCCGAAGGACACGCGCAGGTTGAGGAAGTGCTCAACAATTATGCGATGGGTTTCATCACAGGTAATGACCGTTATAATCAGGTCATCGATATCTGGACGCATGTCAATGCAAAACTCGCTTCTACTCTGATGAAGCAGATGGAGGAAGACCAGCAAGGATTCAATTCCGTCTACATGATGCTTGATTCCGGTGCCCGTGGTTCTAAAGACCAGATCCGTCAGCTTTCAGGTATGCGTGGTCTTATGGCTAAGCCGCAGAAAGCTGGTGCCGAGGGTGGTCAGATTATCGAGAACCCGATTTTGGCGAACTTCAAGGAGGGTCTGTCCGTGCTTGAGTACTTTATCTCTACCCACGGTGCGCGCAAGGGTCTTGCGGATACGGCTCTTAAGACAGCCGATGCCGGTTATCTCACCCGCCGTCTCGTAGACGTGGCGCATGACGTGATCATCAACGAAGAGGATTGCGGAACGCTACGCGGTCTTGTCTGCACAGAAATCAAGAACAACGAGGAAGTAGTCGCATCGCTCAGCGAGCGTATTCTCGGACGCGTATCCGTTCATGATATAGTTGATCCCTACAATCCTGAGGAGATCATAGTTCATGCCGGCGAGGAAATCACAGAGGCTATCGCTGACCGTATAGAGAAATCTCCGATAGAGTCTGTGGAGATCCGTTCGGTGCTTACCTGCGAATCGAAGAAGGGTGTCTGTGCCAAATGTTACGGACGTAACCTCTCCAACCACCGTATGGTGCAGAAAGGTGAGGCTGTCGGCGTGATCGCCGCCCAGTCAATCGGTGAGCCGGGTACCCAGCTTACACTCCGTACATTCCACGTCGGTGGTGTCGCCGGTAACGTTACCGCTATCAAGGATGTCACCTCGCGTTATGACGGAAAACTTGAGATCGAGGAACTCCGAACCATCAAGGATTCCGATGGAGTGGATATCGTTGTCGGTCGTATGGGTGAGCTCCGTATTGTGGAGCCGAAGTCCGGAATCGTTCTTATGAATGCCAATATACCTTACGGTTCTAAACTTTTCTTCCACGATGGAGATACAGTGAAGCCGGGCGACATGATTTGCGAATGGGACCCCTTCAATGCAGTCATCGTGTCTGAAGAGGGTGGTAAGGTTCGTTTCGAGAATGTCGATGAAGGTGTGACTTATCGTGTAGAGACTGATGAGGCAACCCAGCTCCGCGAGAAGATCATGATCGAGAGCAAAGACCGCACAAAGATTCCCGCAGCACAGGTATATAACGACAACGGAGAGCTTATACGCAGCTACTCGCTGCCGGTAGGAGCGCATCTCCTTATCGACGACGGTGATGAACTCAAGCCGGGTCAGGTGTTTGTGAAGATTCCGCGTGCTGCCGGTTCTGCCGGTGACATCACCGGTGGTCTTCCCCGTGTCACAGAGCTATTCGAAGCGCGTAATCCGTCGAACCCGGCCGTTGTCAGCGAAATTGACGGTGAGGTCAAATTCGGCAAGATCAAACGAGGTAACCGCGAGATCAGCGTTACCAACAAACTTGGTGAGGAGAAGAAATATCTTGTGCCTCTGTCGAAGCAGATACTTGTTCAGGAGAACGACTATGTCCGCGCAGGAACACCTCTTTCAGACGGTGCAATCACTCCGAGTGACATCCTCAATATCAAGGGCCCGACTGCCGTTCAGGAATATATCGTGAACGAGGTTCAGGACGTATACCGCATGCAGGGTGTTAAGATCAACGATAAGCACTTCGAGGTGATTGTGCGTCAGATGATGCGCAAGGTCAATATCCTTGATCCGGGAGATACCCGCTTCCTTGAGCAGCAGATTGTCGACAAACGTGAATTCATGGAGGAGAATGACAATATCTGGGGCAAGAAAGTCATCACCGATGCCGGTGACAGCCAGACTTACCTCGCAGGTCAGATTATCACTGTGCGCAAGCTTCGCGACGAGAACTCATCGCTCAAGCGCAAAGACCTCCGCATCATGACAGTCCGCGATGCAGTTCCTGCTACATCGGAGCAGATTCTTCAGGGTATCACACGTGCGGCACTTCAGACATCAAGCTTCATGTCGGCGGCATCGTTCCAGGAAACTACCAAGGTGCTCAACGAGGCAGCCATCAACGGCAAGACAGATACTCTCGAGGGTATGAAAGAGAACGTTATCTGCGGTCATCTTATACCTGCAGGTACCGGTCTTCGCGAATACAACAGGATTGTCGTTGCCAACAAGGAAGAGCTTGCGGCACTTCAGGTCACTGACAGTCCGGACACTGTTCTTGAAGCAGAAGTAGCAGAGATGGAAAACGCCAAGTAAGCCCAAACATTAAAGTTATACAATAAGAATACCGGCTTGGTTCCCTTTCGGGAGTCAAGCCGGTATTTCTTGTCAGACTTTCCTTTCTATTAACGCGAGTTCGGGATATCACATAAGCCACGCACTATTTGGAGCGGCTTACCACATGTATGGTTTTGCTTTCTTTATCGAGCAAATTCAGTTTAAGATTCTCTTTGCCGGCGGTCAGGACTGAGAATCCGGGAGAATCATTGCAGAAAACAGTGCCGTCAATTTTTTGCGGAGTCCGTGTAAGGGAACCTGATGTGTTGACCACATAGTCGATTTTTGAATCCGGGCGGCGGATGTGCTGGTAATTGTGAATATGACCGCAGATATACATATCCACATTGTGCTTCCGCAGAATTGTGTCAACTTTCTTCTGCATATCTGTTCGCTCAGATTCCGACTTGTCTGTATAAGCGTAGATGGGATGATGACCGACCACAACGATCCAGTCTTCCGTCGCCTCGGTCAAAGTCTTTTCGAGCCATTGCAACTGGGCCTCGGTATCCTGATTCACTGCATCGGGATATGTGTCGGTCTTTTTCCTGTATTTGTCAATCAAAGGAGTGGTGTCGAGAAGTACCACCTTGACAGTTGTCCCGTCATCTTCAAAGGTCTTGGCGTAATATCTCGCAGGCATCTCCCAACGGCGGGATATGCCGGAATAGTCGATAACCGCCTGAGTGTTGCCGCGATATTCATGGTTGCCGCAGACGGGATACCAGTTCACCATAAGCTCCGGGTGGTCGTAGATAAGCTCATAGTTGGTCATCCACAAGGGGTCTGTCACACTTTTCACTCCGCCGTAGTGATGTGTGTCGCCAAGAGCAAGAATGGCATCGGGTCCTATTTGTTCTGCAATTCTGCCCATTGTCGCGGCAACAGGCTTCTGGTCATAGTGGCCGTTGCGTCCTAGGTCTGACACTACCATCAGGTTCACATCGCCTTTGGCGATTTCAGTCTGGGCAATGGCTCCAAAAGAGGGGATGAGAGCCAAAGCCGCGATAAGTAATTTACGAATCATTGTTTTGTATTTTTAGAATGTTACTTTTACACCGCCGTTGAGTTTCACTCCGTAATATTCCTGCTGCATCGTGTAGTCCTTGCTACCTTGATAATAGCGCAGAGGCTGGTTGAGAAGGTTGTTGCAGTCGGCATATACGGTTATTTTTGTTTTGCGCCCGAATGTGTAGCTGACGTTCAGGTCCAGATATTTCACGGCATCATAGTATCTGTCGTAGAACGAACTTGCGCCCATTTCGTCGATAAATGCCGAAGCATAGTTGAACGAGGCTCTTGCGGAGAAACCGCATTTGTCGAAATACAGCGAGAGATTGGCTGTATGCTCGGGAGAACCGGGAAGACTAAGGTCTTTCTCGTTTTCACGACCCTCGAAGTTGAAGTCGGTAATGCGTGAGTGGGTATAGGTATATGTGGCGTAAAGTCCGAGACACTTCATCGCCGGTGTGATGAAACTGAAATCGCGCTGCCATGCCATTTCCACTCCGAAAAGATTAGCGTTTCCACCGTTTTTAGGTTGTGTGAACTTAGTCCAGACAGTACCCTGATACTCCTTGTTATAAGCCACCTCATCAACGATGAATCCTTCTATTCTTTTATAGAAAATTCCGGCGGACACAAGTCCGATTGATTTCCAGTAATATTCAGTGTTGAGGTCGATATTGTGAGATGTCGTTGCTTTCAGACCGGGATTCCCGATCCTTATCTCATTGTCGCCACGCTTGATATTCATGCCGGGAACGAGTGCGGAATATTTTGGCCGGGATATGGACTGGTTATAACCGGCACGCAGCATGAAATCCTTGTTGATGTCCCATTTCAATAATAATGAGGGGAGGAAATTTATATAATTTGAAGTCTCAGGCTCGGTCTTGAAGACGCTGTTGGATTCATCATCGTAATTTCTGCCTATGTAACGCAGTGATGTGTTCTCGACACGCAGACCGCCCATAAAGTTAAGGTTGTCGGAAAGTCTGGAATCAATACGCACATAACCTGATGCCACATTCTCCCTCGCATGGAAATTGCCCGCAAGTTCCTCTGCAATTTGCTCTCGCTCAAACAAATTGGGATCGTCAAGATTGAGAGAGCCAAGAAATTTCTTGTCAACGAATGTGCCGGTCTGATATTTTGAGGAAGGCATGAATCTGTCGGTGCCTTGGTCTGTGGTATGTGCAAGCGCATTTGCGTTAAATGCCTTTTTGTCAAGTGGAGTGTATTCGTAATAGTCGATCTCCTTATCTTTTGTCTTGTTCACGAACTTGAATCCGAACTTGATTTTTGAGCGTTCGCTAAGCCGGGCCTTGAAATCCAGTGCCGCCTTGAAGTCTTGCTCCTCAATATCCTCCTGCTGCTGTGTAAGCTCTTTGAGCGAGAAGTCATCATTCAAGGTCATTGTATATCCCTCATCGGGAGTGGCAAATGGCTCTCTCGGATTACTCAGGTCGAAACTGAACCTCTGCGATTTGAGACGGTAGTCGATGTATCTCTCATTCGGGCGTTTCTCCGTAGCCAGTGCATATCCCAGTTTCCAGTCGATGCCAAGGATACCTAAACGGTTTTCACCTCCCAAAGTGAAATCCATTGTCCGTTGGCGTTCAAGACGGGCGTTTCGTTCGTCACCCGAACCTCCTTTTGTCTGGACACGCACATCGGCTTTCCCTTCGGACGTAATGTCTTTGAGTGTTGTCCTGTAACGGTTTTCCCAATCATTGCGGTTGTTGAAAATACCCTTGAACCAGACCTTGTTGAAGTCATTGAACTTCCAGTCGAGCGACAATGAGTAGCTCTGTCGCTCTCGTGTGACATAATACTGCCTTATCTGATAGTCGTTGACATAGATTTTGCCGTCGTCATCCTTTTCCCATATAAATTCTGTATTATATGATCCGGCTGGCGCATTATTATAGGAGGCTGCAAGCATCACTCCGAAGCGGTCATTGAAGAAACGGTTACCGAGAGTGAGTCCGAAATTCATCTGCACCTTACGGCTTATCCAGTTGTAGCCTGTTCCTGCTACGGCTCCGACAGTAAATCTGTGTGGCGAATTTTTCGTAACGAGGTTGATAGAACCGCCGATGGCATCGCCGTCCTGATCCGGCATAAGTGTCTTGCTGACCTCTATTGTCTGAATCATATCGGACGGTATAAGGTCAAGCTGAACATTGCGAATGTCTCCCTCGGCCGATGGCAGTCTTGACCCGTTGATTGTCACTGAACTGAACTCAGCCGGAGTGCCGCGTACCTGACCGAAGCGGGCCTCGCCCTGATCATACTGCACATTGATACCGCTTATACGTTTCAGAGCGTCTCCGATATTCGAGTCGGGGAATTTGCCAATCTGGTCGGCAGACACCACATTGGTTATATTGATATTATTCTTCTGGGCATTTATGGCTCTCTGCTGCCCGGAGAAAACGCCGGTCACTACAACTTCATTCAGTTCCCGTGATGTATCCGACATTACAATGTCGTCAACCGTCGATTCTTCCGAAACCACGATTGTTTTACTGACCGGAAGAAAACCGATATACGTTACTTTCAGATTATGATTCCCGGATAACAGATTGGCAAACGAGAAAAAGCCGTCGAGATCCGTAACCGCCGACAGCTTGTTGCTGTCAATGATAACCACCGCTCCCGGCAGCGGGTTCTTCTCATTGTCAAGGATGCGGCCTTTAAGTTGTCCGTATTTCGGACTGTCAGCCGCCATAATGGTCAGACTTGAAGCAAGTGCGACCAAAAAAGTTGACATTACTTTTTTCATTGTGATTGTTGTTTTGTTTCTGATTCACGCTGCAAAATTCGCTAACTAATATTTCATGGGTTTATCAGATTTGTTTAGATTTTATGAAATAAATTGTGTCATTAAACTTTTATTAAACTTTTGAGCATTAGGACAGTATTTAACCGATTATTAGTAATTTTGTGGCATGGAAACAAAAAAGAAGATACTTGTTGTCGACGATGAGGAGGCTTTGTGTGACGGTCTCGGATTCAATCTTGAAGTGGAAGGCTATCAGGTCGACATGGTGTATAGCGCGGAGGAGGCTCTTGCCCTCAACCTTGCCGCCTATGACTTGATACTCCTCGATATTATGATGGGGGAAATATCCGGGACTCAACTGGCACGCATAATGAAGTCGAATCCGGCAACGGCCTCCGTTCCCATCATATTCTGCACAGCAAAAGACACGGAGGAGGATATGATTTCGGGACTCGATCTCGGGGCTGATGACTATATCATGAAGCCATATTCTCTTAATGCTGTGCTTGCCCGAATAAGGACTGTGCTTCGCCGTACGGCGGCTTCTGTCGCACTTGCCAAGACTGATTCTGACCTTGTTTCATACAAGGGGCTGGTCCTGTCTGCAAAAAACAGGACCTGCACGGTTGACGGGACGGAGGTGAAAATGCCCAAAAAGGAGTTTGAGATACTGCTCAAACTAATCTCCAACCGGGGGCAGGTTTTCACCCGCACGGATTTGCTCAACGAGATATGGCCCGACGAGGTTGTGGTGCTTGACAGGGTTGTAGATGTGAACATAACCCGTATACGCCAGAAAATCGGCATCTACGGCAGGAATATTGTAACTCGCTCGGGCTACGGTTATGGGTTTATTGAATAAGCTCTCCTATCCGCAGCGGCTGTTCGTGTGGCTTCTTGGATATTCCTTGCTGATGGTCGGTTGCTTTGTCGTGTTTCAGTATCACAGGGAAAAGGAATTCAAGGCGGAGGAGATTGACAAGCAACTACAGCTTATCAACACATATATCCTTACCGAACTTGGTGAGGGACACGATGTGCCGGATATCAGACTCGACGATTTCAAACCGTTTGACGATATCCGTGTCAGCGTAATTTCCGACAAAGGACATATAATATATGACAACACACTTGATTCCCTGCCTAAAACCAACCACCTTGACCGTCAGGAAATACGGGATGCCGTACGGCATGGGGCGGGCTACGCTGTAAGACGGCACAGCGAGAGTACGGGCAACTACTATTTTTACTCGTCGAAAAAGAGCGATGACGGGAATATTGTCCGTACTGCGGTGCCATATTCGGTTTCATTCAGAGGACTGTTGCAGGCCGATTATGGCTTTTTGTGGATTATGGGGATTATCACAATAGTGATGTGCGTACTTGGCTATTTCGCAACCCGAAGGGTCGGCCTCCACATAATCAGGCTGAACAGATTTGCGGAAAACGTAGAAAACGGTGCCCTGATTTCCGACACCGAACCGTTCCCCCATGACGAGCTTGGCGAGATTTCAAACCACATTGTCCGCCTTTATGCCCGTTTGCAACAGGCTGTCGCTGACAGGGACAGCGAACATCGCGCAGCCCTCCATGAACAGCTTGAAAAGGAACGCATCAAAAAGCAACTCACGAATAACATAAACCACGAACTGAAAACCCCGGTCGCATCAATCAGGGTCAGTGTGGAGACGATGCTGGCACATAGGAATATGAGCGATGAAAAGCAGATATTGTTCCTGCAACGTTGTCTTACAAACACAGAAAGGCTCCAAAGGCTTCTGACCGATGTCTCGCTCCTGACACGCATGGACGACGGAAGCGCCTCTATATTGAAAGAACAGGTTAATCTCACGGATATAATAAATGACGTAGTTGAGGACCGACAGATAATCGCCGCCACAAAGGGCATAGGGATTGAGAATTTTGTTTCTCATAACGTAATCATGGCCGGTAATGCTTCTCTGCTTGAGGCCGTTTTCAACAACCTTATAGACAATGCGATTGTTTATAGTGGAGGAACCAGAATAAAAATAGAATTAATCAGTATCGACAACGATAAAGTTGTAATTGCATTGTCCGACAACGGATGCGGCGTTCCTCCCGAACACCTGCCAAGACTGTTTGAAAGGTTCTATCGCATTGACAAGGGACGGTCACGAGCGGCAGGCGGCACCGGACTCGGGCTTTCGATAGTGAAAAACGCCGTGATTCTTCATGGCGGTGAAATCTCTGCCGAAACTCAATGCTCAGGCGGATTATTGTTCAAAATAACATTTTCAAGAAACTCAAAATGAAGACAAAACTAAAAGATGCTTTTGCGTCAATGTCGTCTCCACAACGTGCCGATTGCCTGCAACCGAATAAGTGCGGACCTGATTATTTCAAGCCGTCTGTGGAATGACCCGACGTATAAACCCATCGAACAGAGCTATATAAGGTTTGACCGCAATTAAACACTCTGTCAGTCCGGCAGTTTTAATAAATGGTTAAGGATTTTGAAATAATCATGAAATGTTTTCTTAGTTACTTTGCGGCAGAATAAGTAATTGAGAAAACAATGGAAATACTGTTTCTTTGCGTAGTAATTTTTCTTTTCCTGCTGGCTGTGTTTGACCTGTCAGTAGGCGTGAGTAACGATGCTGTGAACTTCCTGAACTCAGCTATAGGGTCTAAGGCGGCATCTTTCAAAAGAGTCCTGATTGTCGCTTCCATCGGTGTTTTCATCGGTGCGGCGATGAGCAACGGTATGATGGAGATTGCCCGGCACGGAATTTTTCGTCCCGAGCATTTTTCGTTCTATGATCTTATCTGCATCTTCATGGCGGTAATGGTCACGGACATCATCCTTCTTGACGTGTTCAACTCGTTGGGTATGCCGACATCGACAACCGTGTCAATGGTTTTCGAGCTGCTGGGTGCCACCTTTGTCGTTGCATTGATTAAAATGGCAGGCGGCATCGGTCTCGGTTTTGATGACTTGCTTAACACGGAGAAAGCCCTGTCGGTGATTCTCGGAATATTCCTGTCGGTGGCGATAGCCTTTTTCTTCGGAACGGTGGTGCAGTTCATATCCCGTATGGTGTTCTCGTTCAATTACCGGAGCAACCTGAAATGGAAGATAGGAATATTCGGTGGCATCTGCGCGACAGCTATTGTCTACTTCCTTCTGATCAAGGGGGCTAAAGATCTTTCTTTCATGACCCCTGAACTGAAAGCGTGGATAAAAAACAATACTGCGCTGATCATACTGTCCTGTTTCGCAGTTTTTACAGTGCTGATGCAACTGCTCCATGTCTGCAAAGTTAATGTGCTGAAAGTAATTGTGCTGATGGGTACATTCTCGCTTGCTGTGGCATTTGCAGGTAATGACCTTGTGAACTTCATAGGTGTTCCCTTGAGCGGACTGGCTTCATATCAGGATTTTATGGCTAACGGCGGAGGGGACTCCAAAGGTTTCCTTATGGATTCACTTAACGGCCCGGCAAATACACCGATATATTTCCTCATCGGTGCCGGAGTCATAATGGTGGTGTCACTTGCAACGTCAAAAAAAGCCCGGAATGTGGCCAAGACTGAAATCGGTCTCGGAAGCCAGCAGGGTGGCGATGAGATGTTTGGTTCATCCCGCATTGCCCGGCGGCTGGTAAGATGGACCTTATCATTCCTTTCTTGGTTAAGGCGTGTCACACCCGCGAAAGTACGCCGTTGGTTCAACCATCGTTTTAATGTGGATGAGACCATTATGGATCAAGGTGCGGCTTTCGACCTCATACGCGGCTCTGTCAATCTGGTGCTTGCCGGAGCACTCATTGCCCTCGGCACCTCGCTGAAACTGCCCCTGTCAACCACTTTCGTAACATTTATGGTCGCTATGGGTACTTCTCTTGCCGATAGGGCATGGGGGCGTGAAAGTGCTGTGTTCCGCATCACCGGCGTGATTTCCGTAATCGGCGGTTGGTTTCTTACTGCGGGTGCGGCGTTTATCGGCGCAGGACTGATTGTCGCGGCAATGCACTATGGTGGTCAGTGGGTGATGCTTCTGTTGGCGGCTTTGACGATATTCATAATCATCAACAGCAACCGGAGGTTCAGAAAGAAGACACAAGAAGATAACGGTGATGCACTGTTCCAGACTATAATATCCACTCAGGATAAAACACAGACATGGCCGTTGCTTATGATGTATATCACCGAGCAACAAGAGAAGTTCATGACCTATGCCGAGGAAAAATACCGGGATATAACATCGGCTTTCATAACTGAGAGCGCCGGGATTCTCGGCAAGACGGAATCGAGTCTCGCCCGCCAGAAGACCATACTTAAAAACGCCCGCCGTAAGGAAACTCTATGTCTGCGTCATTTGACACGCGAGATGGCGATAGAAAAAAGCACTTGGTTCTATCTCAGCAACAACTGCTGTATGGGCATACTTTACAACCTGCGCCGCATCAACGAGGTCTGCAAAGAGCATGTCGACAACAATTTCCTTCCTCTGCCACCCAAATATACTACTGAATACGAGATGATACGGACACAAATAAGTACACTGTTCAATGATACCGTCAAACTTATGGGGAGCGGGGATACTGATACGATAAGCACTCTTCGCCGACACTGTGACGAGATAAAGGATACTGTTTCCGACACATATCATCGTGTGCATGACCAGCTCCGCGACGGAGACACATCGGCAATGGCGGTTCTGTATGTCTATGTCAATCTGCTTCAGGAAACGCAGGAAATGGTATCGTCAATAAGGAAATATCTGCGGGCGTTTGCCAAGCTGCGCGACTCGGATTTCCGCACACGCCCTGCCAAAATCATGGTGCCCACAGTATAAAGTCTAAGTAAAAAGGATTGTACCAAAGGTTGAGATGGGAGTGCATATCTCCCATCTTTTTTATGTCGTAATTGACTGAAAGATCTGATCAGATGTTGTCAAGTCCTATTTCCATAATCTTTTCTTCAAACTCCTTACGGTTGTCAAGAGCTTTATTTCTTGTTTTGACTCTGTAGTTGTAGATAGTCGTGACCGAATACCTCAGGAATTGCGCTATTTTTGCGCTGTCAGTGATGCCGAGTCTGATGAGTGCGGTAATGCGTAATTCAGTGTTGAGCTGACCGTCTTTTTTTAGAACTATCTGTTCGTCAGGAGAAAGAAGTTTATTGAAATCTGCAACGAATGTAGGAAAGAGTTTTAGGAATGTCGAATCGAAATTGTGATAAAACGCTTTTAATTCCTCATCCGTAAGGTCAGTTGATCCGAGGGCTTTCTTCAGTTCGTCGGTCTTGCCGGCGATGAAAAGCTTGTTAAGTGTTTTTCTGTAAGAATCATATTTCTCAATATATGTGGAACACAATGTCATATACTGTGTTATATAAGCCTCTTTGATTTTTGAGTTTTCCGCAATGTCCTGATTGACCTCAGTCAGTTTCTTGTTGAGATCTACCAGTTCTTCGTTCAGTTGTTTCAGTTTTTTGTTGGTATCTGTGGCGATGCTATGCGCGTTTGAAGTCTTTTTCATCTGTTTCCACAGCCATAAAATGGCAATGCAAAGAAATACGGCAAGAATGCTTATGATGACAATAAGGATCTGCTGTTTCCCCTTCTGATGTTGAATTTCATTTACGTAGACAGAATCGACAATCGGAAAGATGTCGTTTATCTCAAGTATCCTCTGACGTGAATTGCATTTTTTAGCGTCGCTCATGGCTATACTGAGAAATTTATGTGCATTGTCTATGTCTCCTTCCTCAAATAGCAGCAGAGCAAGCTGGCGGAGCGACATATATTCGCGTACAGATGCCTTCATATCCGCGATGGATGAAATCAGCAGATTCTCTTTCTGTTTTTCTTTATCGCCGAGTATCTGATATGAATGTGCAAGCGAATTTGCGCAAATCGCTCTCGTATGTATGGAATGCGAGTTGTCAGCAAGAAAATTTTCAAGAATCTCCACTGCTTTGCCGCTGTTTCCCATTCGATTGTATTTGTCTGCCATGTCCACTACATAAGAAACAGATGTCGGCTCGCTAAGCTTCAGCAAAGAGTCCTGGCACATTTCGAATATTCCGCGATATTTCATTTTGTCCTCTTCTCTGATTGAGAAATCCATCAGATATGAAGCCACTGTTCTCTTGATATAAAAATAATATGAGCGGAGATAATCAGGCACAGTGTTGTAGGGTATTGAATCCGCAATTTCCAGAGCTTCCTTATACATTCCGATGCTGCCGAGAACATTTGCCGTGTTCAGTCTGGCGTTAGTCATGAATTCCTTGTTACCCGTTCTCGAAGCCAGAATCTCCCTATGACGGCAATAAGCGAAAGCCGAATCGGTGTTATATGGTCTGAATTCGTCAAGAAGGTCACCCATGGCGAGAAATCTTGCCTTATCGTCTGAAGCATTATAAAGAACCTTTCTCAGACTGTCCAGACGATTTTCTTTCTGAGAAATATAGATATCTCTGTTCAGAATGATTTTATGCAGTTCCGCCATCAGTGAGTCATTTTTGGAATTGGCGGAGGAGCTTGTGGCAATAGTCACAAGCAGGAAAGAAAACAGCCAGCGGATAATCAGATGGCGTTTCTTAAAAGTCCAAGGTAGTATTTTTTCGAAGGTCATACACAAATTTACAAAAAAAATATCAAATAGGATATGTTGTGATGTATCCGAGTAGCTGTTTTTGCATCCAATGCCCGCTGTCGTCTTTTTATATGCATCACGGAGTGGTTTGCATTACTACTATAAATTGAAATGTTGAGATAATTATAATGCTGACTATCAATATGCTGGTATTTTGAAAATATATTTGGAACTACTTTTTAACTACTAATCTGTTTCGGCTGTTTAAATAATGAATATCGCACTCTATCTTTGTGGCTGGGATTTCATGTGCGCAATTGAATCTGACAGGAGATCCTGAGATGATTTCGCGATTTTGAAGAAGGAGCATGGCGGGCTATGTGACTGATGTGAAATCAAGAAAGCATCCGGAAGATTCAAAATTTAAACAAGCACTGTATTTACTATATAAGCTAATTTTCAATACTTACCTACACCATTTTAAACTAATCTAAAAATGAAACTTATGTTTAATTTTTCCAAAACAGCAGCTACGGCTTTTGTAGTGATGGCATCGGCTTTCGGTGTCTCGGCAGCAGATCATCTGACAATAATAGGCAGTGCCACGCCTGATTCGTGGAATATAAAATACGGGCTTCTTATGGTTCAGGATGCCGACAATGAGAATGTCTTCACTTATATGGGCTATCTCAAGGCTGATGAAGAATTCAAGTTTACGTCGGGAAAGAATTTTGATAATCCGAATCTGGAATATCGCAATGAATCAACCGATGCTTATGATGTGTCAAAACTCGTTCAAGGCGGGCAGGATAACAAATTCAAGGTTCGTGAGAGTGCCAATTATAAGGTGGTTTGCAATCTGGCTGACATGACGGTATCTGTGACAAAAGCAGCTTATCAGGATAATCCCGTGCGTTTCAACGCTCTTTATATAGTAGGCGATGCCGGCAGCGGCGGCTGGGAGATTACCGATGCTCCGGCAATGGTCTGGGGCGGTGAGGAAGACCCGTTCAAATTCACTTATAACGAAGAAATGAAAAAGGGTGAGTTTAAAATAGATGCCAACCGTTACAACGGTTCATGGGATGGACCCTGGTTCTGGGCAGGTCTTGACGGTGACGGCAATATAGATTATGATAAAATCACCACAGACGGCAATGGAGACAGAAAATGGCAGATTCCTGAAGATGGCAGATATAATATCGAGATAGATCTTCTCAATAACACGGTTTCCATCACTAAAGCCGGAAACAGCGGAGTGGCAGATATTGAAGCCGAATTCGAAGGAACACCTGTTTACTATAACCTGCAGGGTGTGGTTGTGACCAATCCCTCCAACGGAATATTCATCAGGAAAACCGGAAACAGATTCACTAAAGTAAGATTATAAAATTTTAAATCCATTCCGGGAAACATTACCGGTTGATTCCGACAGAGTCCTGTCGTTTCCCGGAATGGATTATGCATACTGACATATCATGAGAATTAAAACACTTGTATTTGCTGTTTTGTCATTTGTCTTTTCAGGGACTATGACATTATGGGGTGAGAATAATCCGCAAGCCAATCCTGAAGCCGTGGTTACAAGCGGCAAGGCAAGGTTTACGGTATTGACTCCGGAAATGATAAGAATAGAATACAGCGACAAAGGCTTTTTTGAAGACAGAGCCACATTCACGGTTGTAAACCGTAATCTCGCTGTGCCTCATTACTCCAAATCGGAAGATGCGACATTTATTTATATAGAGACAGACAAATTGAAGCTGAAATATCGCAAGGGAACGAACCCACGTACTCTTCCCCCTTCATCTTCAAATCTTTCAATCACGCTGAATCATAACGGACGCGAAGTTTTATGGTATCCCGGAAAGCCCGATCCACTTAACCTGAAGGGAACATGCCGTACCCTTGACGGCAGCAACGGACAAAACAAGCGGTCTGAAATGGAAGACGGTCTAATTTCACGTTCCGGGTGGGCAGTGATAGAGGATTCCTGGACATCGTCAAGAAGTGACGGCAGTCGTTCGTTCGCATTCGAGCCGGAGACGGAGCTGGGCTACGACTGGTGGGCAGAGCGGAAGGACCCTCATGCGCTTGATATCTATTTCCTGGGTTATGGCAGCAACTATAAGAAGGCGTTGTCTGATTATACGCAGATCGCCGGCAAGATTCCATTGCCGCCTTCATATGTGTTCGGTTACTGGTATAGCAAATATTCTTCATATTCGGCAGATGACTATCGTGAGATAATGAACGACCTCTCATCCAACAATATTCCGACGGATGTGATGATTCTTGACATGGACTGGCATTGGAACGGCAGCGAGGGAAGTATGTCCGGAGGTCGCGGAGGCTGGACAGGATGGTCGTGGAACACAAATCTGATCCCCGATCCCAAAGGTCTTTTGAAAGAAATGCATGACCGCAATTTCAAGGTAGCTCTAAATCTTCATCCTGCCGATGGTGTAAGCAGTCAGGAATCGCCTGAGTTTTTTACAGCTATGAATGAATTTCTTCGCGGAAAATATGATGTTAATGGATCTGGAGGTAAAGTTATACCCTGGTATCTTGACTATCCCGACTTTACCGATTCTTTCTTCAGCACTATAATCAGAGAGCATGAAGGAGAGGGTGTAGACTTCTGGTGGCTTGACTGGCAGCAGCACCTTACGAGTCCCTATACAAGCGGTCTCGGACAGACATTCTGGTGCAACCATGTATTCTACAATGATATGGCAACCAACCGCCCTGACCGTCGCCCTGTAATATTCCATCGTTGGGGTGGTCTCGGGAGTCATCGCTATCAGATCGGGTTCTCAGGCGACGCGCTTATCAATTTTCCGACACTCGCATTCCAGCCCTATTTCACATCTACAGCATCGAATGTAGGTTATGGCTATTGGGGTCATGACCTCGGCGGTCATGCCTTTACAGATGAAAAGACGGTCAATGACCCGGAACTTGTGCTCAGATGGGTTCAGTTCGGTGTGTTTACTCCGATATTCAGAACACATGCAACCAACGATTCCCGCATAGAGCGCCGCTTATGGAAGTTCCCCAATTTCCCTGACCTGCTTGATGCTGTCAGACTCAGATACACATTGTTCCCGTATATCTATACTATGGCTCGTGAGGCATATGACACAGGAATCTCCATGTGTCGTCCGCTCTATTATGAGTATCCTGACATGGAGGAGGCTTATTCATTCGACGGAGAATATTTCTTCGGAAATGATATTCTTGTGGCACCTGTGACGGAGGCATCCAAAAATGGTGTGAGCCCGAAGACAATCTGGTTTCCCGAAGGAAACTGGTGGAGTGTGGCTACAAACCAGCTGATAGAGGGACCGTGCACGATGACGATGAATTTCTCATCTACGGATATTCCATATTTCTACCGACAAGGATCAATTGTTCCCCTCAATCCGGCTTCGGTCAAAAACGTTACCGAACGTCCCGGACATATGATATTCGATGCAGTGGCAGGCAAAGAGGGGAAAGGCAGTCTTTATGAGGATGCCGGCGACAACAATGATTATGACACGGCGTTTGCCACAACTTCATTAACACAGACATCGGATGGAAACACCCACGTGTATACCATACATCCCCGGGTTGGAGTTGTCGATGGACTGCCTGCGTCCCGGTCATATACTCTAAGAATCTTCAATATTGGAACACCTGAAGCGGTTTCGGTAAACGGAAGTCCCTCTTCCCGATTCAGCTATATAGCCGAGAAGAAGTGCGCAGTAGTGGAGATTCCCGAAGGGTTGTGCTCATCTGCTGTCACAGTGGAGATTCGGGAATCTGCATCCGGAGTTGCGGATGTCGCCGTGTCTTCTCCAAGAGTTTTCTACGACAAGGCATCGGATACGTTGACTGCGGAATTCGGGCAGACCAGAAAAAATGTAGAGCTTGCGATGTTCGATCTGACAGGAATGGAATGTCTGAGTCAGAAATATCAGAATATCTCCGGTTTCTCGGAAAAATTGTCAATGCTTTCTTCTCCCCGGCTGTATGTCTGCAAGATAACAGCCGACAGTCAGGTGGCAATCGAAAAGATTTTCAAATAGAATATGACCATGAACAAACTGATATCATTGCTGGCAGCTTTCGTTTTCAGCCTGTCGGCGTTTGCCGGCATGTCCAACTCCATAGAATATACGCGTGTGAACATAGTAGGTCCCGCCGTCAAAGGGGGATGGGATTACAACGCCACACCGATGAGTAAGATCGGCTACGGTGTATTTACATGGACCGGGACACTCAAAGGTGGCGAGCAGTTCAAATTTATGAATTCAAATGACGGATGGAACAAGCATATTGTCGCGACTTCAAAAGACGAGATTCTTAAAGAGGGAGAGATTCATCATCTTGACTTCTACGCCAATAAGGCTCTTCCTGACATGCTCGACAATAAATTCATTGTTCTTGAGACCGGAGAATACAATCTGATTGTAGACCTTATGAGCATGAGTGTGTGTCTGAAGAAAGCCGGTGCGGCTGTGGACTATCCCCAAAAGTATTATGCCACCGGATCTGCGCTCGATGACAAAGTGATAGAGCTCACAAGGATCGGGGATTTTGAATTCAAGCAGGCTCTGACGTGCAAGGCAGGGAATGTTATTCTTATGGATACACCTGTAAGGGGTGGGAATACAAGATATTTCATACCGGTGTTTGAGGATGTCGATTTGTCTTTTGGCAAAGGTTACAGTTCAACGCTGGGCGTGACTTCTGATTCCGATACCCGAGGATGGAGTGTTACGGTTCCGGGTGATTATATGATCTACATTTCGTGTGACAGCCATAATTATTCAGGTCGTAAGTATCAGCCGCGTAAATATCTCTATATCGTGGGTGGTTGCTGCGAGGTGTCCTGGAATTATGATGACGGCAGCAACAATTGTTTCTTCCCCAATCCTGAGAAACCTGATGAGCTGGTATGGGAGGGGGAACTCAGAATAGGCTGGAAAGGCAACACCGAGCCTGATAGATTCAAGATTCTTACAGAGAAGAGCTGGACTGACGAGACCTATCATCCCTACATCGGTGATACGGATGCCGAAGGCACAACCTATATACGCACTACCGACGGCGGTGACACCAAATGGCGCATAACAAGAGACGGTTATTACAGAATTACCGCCAATACCAGAACCGAAACGCTTACTACGGAATATCTTTCATCAACGCCGCCGGATATGTCTTGTGAGACAATGGGCACGGCAGGTGTGGAATCAGCAGATACTGACGGAGTCAGGCTGGTCTGCGGAAACAGCTGCGTTGAATTATTGTTGTCTCCTGAACCTCTGGATGTGAGAGTCTATGACTATTCCGGAATGACGGTGGAAAAACGGAACAATATTACAACAGGAGTGGTAGCCGACGGGTTGTCGGAGGGAATATACCTTGTTTCTCTCAGAGGCAAGACAATCAACCAAACATATAAAGTGAAAATCTGATATGAGACATAACATATTTATTTATATGCTTGCAGGAATCGGATTGCTCTCGGCTCCGCATTCGGCTGCAAGAGATGTGTATGCATATTCTCCTGATGGCGTGTCAATAGGCGGCGCAAAGGAGGTCAGCCGCATTGAATTCGACAAATCAGGCAGAATAGTGCTGGTGCCGGAGAAGGGAGAGTGTGTCGACATTGATATTTCGAGGTTTGCTTATCTTACGTTCAGACCGGAGGAATCAAGCGGGATCGGATCTATAGGAAAGACGGAAGGAATCACAACAGTCTTTTCTGGAGATGTGTTCACAGTGACAAGTGAATCCGTGATAACAGAAATCCGCGTCTATGATGTGCTCGGAGAAATGACAAATCACTGCGTGCCTGCCTCTTGTTCGGCAACAGTGACGGTAAGCACTCCCGGACTTAATATAGTGACGGTTAAAACCGGCGGAATCACAAGAACGTATAAAATCATAAGAAAACAATGAAAAGACTGACTGTAATTTCAATGCTTGTGATGAGCGCGGCGGCATTATGCGTGAATGCCTCCGATTATCTGTATTTTCATAAAAACGGAGAAGTTGTGCATAGACTTCCCGCACAAAACGCAGAACGCATAGTCATGAATGCAGACAAAAGTCTGGATGCGCTTGATGCGGAAGGGAAGACAGTTTATACATTCACAGCCTCCGACATTGACTCGATTACTTTCTTGTCTCCTATGCCGAAAGCGGACCTGCTGAATGTTGTATTTAAGGCAGACGGCACGGCTGAGGATGTGTCTCCGATGAAATTCAATGTGGAACGGGGTGGAAGCGCCACAGCCGAATGGAGCGACCTCTTCAATCGTCACGTCGCCAGACTCACCGGCAACAATTGGGGAAACAGCAATGTGGCGGAGAATTTCTACCGCATAGACTACACTGACAATAAGAAGTTTCAGGATGCTCTTGCCGACGGGCATACGCTTGAGGTGATGTTCATGCCTGAATACACGGGCTCTATCCCGAATGTGGAGGCTAAAGTATTTGCATCGCATGAAGGCGGAGGCACCGGTATCATGGTTAAAGCGGGGTGGAGCGGACACAATGCTCTGAATTCCCTTACGTTCCTGCCCAATGTCTCGACTTCAAATACCAGTTCCTGGCAATGGGCGGACAGTGATGTGGTTCCCGAATCGAACGCCTATTATCATATTGTCGGAGTTTGGGACAAGGATCGCAAGAAAGCGAGAATATATGTAAACGGACGTCTTAAGAATGAAATAGACATAAACGGCGATAATTATATCGCACCCAAGACAGGTGCCACAAAATTTTGCATCGGGGGTGATGCGTGTCCTGTCAGCGATTCAAAATATACAGGTGTGCAGAATGGTGTGAACGGAACGGTAGTTCTTGCCAGAATCTACGATGATGCCCTGACTGAAGAACAGGCAGTACGCTTGTATCAGGCTGTAGACAGATTTGTGGATACCACCAGACCGCTTGTCGAGAACGTCACTTTATTAGAGAACGTCCAGGTAAAGGGAAATGCCATTTATCCTGTATATGGAGAGGGATTCGAGGCAGATGATGTTATTGAATTCGAGAGTGGCTCAACATTATGGGAAATACCGGTGACTGTAAAGAATGCCGGTCGTGTGGATGTCGTGCTTCCCGATGATGTCAGAAGCGGCACATTCAACGTCACGCTACGGCGCGGAGACCGCAGACAGAAACTCGGTTCGGTCGCTTTTCTTAAAGTCCGGAAGTTTGGTAATAAATCTCAGATCATAGCACATCGCGGTTACTGGTCGAAGGCTGGCGCGGCGAAAAACTCACGGGAGGCGCTCCGCAATGCCATAGAGTTGAAAGCTTATGGAGCCGAGACAGACGTGTGGCTTACCAAAGATAATATTCTTGTAATAAACCATGACCCCTCTATAGACGGCGTGACAATACAGGACTCCGGTTATGATGAAGTCAAAAACATGACCTTGTCGAACGGAGAGACCTTACCCACCTTTGCCGATTACCTTGATATTCTCGGGAAAAGCGACCACTGCAAGCTGATTGTGGAAATCAAGACCCATTCGAGCGAGTCTCGTACCATAGAGGCGGCAAAGGCGGCTGTGGAAGCAGTGAAAGCGGCGGGGCTGGAAGATATGGCGGAATACATAGCGTTCGACTATGCCACATGCAAGGCGCTTGCTTCCGAATATCCCGCTTATATGGTGCAGTATCTTTGCGACAATCCCTCTCAGGTGCGCACACCGGCGCAGCTCTGTAAGGATGGCAACATATCAATCGACTATAAGTCTACCATCCTTCAGAATAATCCTACATTCATAGATGATGCCCATAAACTCGGACTGATTGTGAATGTCTGGACAATAAGCTCCAACGAAGAAATAGGGGAGTGGATAAACAAAGGCGTTGATATGATCACCACCGACACCCCAGATATAGGCATGAAATATCTCGAATACTATGAGATAAACCGTTAGAGGGATTTATGACACATCCTCCTTCGGTTGTCTTGTAATATCAGCGTCTTCATGTAACGAGAGCCGGCGTATCAAGCATATCGAATCCGCTTGATACGCCGGATGATTCATGGGGGTGTATATCAGAGATTAGGAAATGTATCCGCATGGTGATCATCATTGCCATTGAAGACCCGCCGCAATGACATGCTTATGCAGTTTCTAAGTCGTAATGTGAAAGATTATCCAGCCTGTCCTTTTTGTATCTCAAGATAATGTCTTATCTTTGGAAGATAAAATCAATCTGTAGAATTTTATAATGATAACCAACCGTGAAGAAGTGCTTGAAAACGCACTGCGCGTTTTCGCCAAGATGAATTATGAGAAGGCAAGTCAGGTAGAGATCGGAAAAGCCTGCGGGCTGACGAAAGCCGGGCTTGTGTATTATTATCCGATAAAGCTGGATCTTTTCGTGGCGGTTATAAATAAATACGTGTTCGGGATGCAGTCGGTGGCAAACAAGTTCCGGTTCAAGGCTGCCACCCTGTCGGAATTTATCGAACAATATATAAAAGGTGTGGAACAGACCATGCGGAAACTCATATCGCTTCTTGATGACGGCAACAATCCGGCAGGATGCAGCTTCAATTTCTATTATTACCATCTTATGATGCAGGTTCGGCTTTATTATCCGGATGTGGAGGAAAAGATAGCAGGCATGTTCCGGCAGGACTACGAGTTTTGGAGAGCCGCCATACAGTCGGCAAAGGACACAGGGGAGATACGGCAGGATGTGGACATCGAGGACACAGCCATGCTGTTCCGGCAGGTGTTTTTCGGTCTGTCCTTTGAGCAGTCTTTTTTGAGGGAGCTTGACATACAACGGCTTGCAAGGGAACTGCGCTTCGTCTATTCGCTGTTAAAAGCCTGAAATGTTAAAATTCGAGCGGTTTTGTGTTTTCAGCCGCTTTTTTATGTGTTAAAAACAAACCAATCGGTTTGTTTTTCGGATTATTTCGCTAATTTTGGGGTCATGGAATCTATAGCCGGGAAATTATGGATAAGATACTAAAACAACGTGGCAGCATCGTCCTTCACAAAGACAGGCGTGGCGGTGAGGAGTGCATCCGGGTGGACTACGCGGACTGCCAAGCCATCGCAAACCCAAGCATCGTTGTATGATTTCGTTGATTTATTCCGCAGGATTGAGAAGGAGCGAGTTGCTTAACCTCACTCCGCAGGATATTATGAGCGAACGTATGCTGATTCGCATTATGGGCAAGGGCAAAAAATGCCGCTACTCGCTGCTGTCGGAGAAGGTATTGTGCGAACTTCGGGAATATTTCAAGGAATACCGTCCGAAGAAATGGCTGTTCGAGGGCGATACCCCCGGAGAAAAGTATTCGGCAAGCGCACTGGTGAAAGTGTTGAAGGAAGCCGCCGATCGAGCCGGCATCAGACACCGGGTACACGTACACATGCTGCGGCACTCTTTCGCCACCCATTTACTGGAGCAGGGTACGGACCTGAGAACCATACAGGAGCTTTTGGGACACAACGACATCAAGACTACGAGCATCTACCTTCATGTTACAAGTGCCCACAAGTCGAGCATACCGAATCCGCTTGATTCATTGGACGATTCATGAATGTTGTCCCGTCATTATATAGTGAGAGCAAGAAAGAATAGATTACGGCAATGTTTGATATGATACATCAATAAATGAAAAAAGAGGTCAGATACATAACAAGAAAGTCAATCAGGAACATACAAATCTGTTGTATATGGATGTATGTATTTTTTTCGGGAGTTCGAGTGTGCGCCTCGACTACCGCAGACTCCGTGTATTTCCACATAAAGGCAGACACAATACGGGAGATCCGTGCGGGACAAGTGGTGGAACTGACGTATGCATTGGTCAATTCCCAGTTCGACACGGCTTCTTATCCGGTATTCAATGACAACATTGAAGTGGTGAGTGGTCCGAAACAACATAAATGTAGCAGTTACACACTTGTGAACGGAGTGGGAAGCAAGAGTGATGTACCTATACCACTCCTGAATGTCGTGTGCATGTAAATCCTGCCGGAGTGGACAGAAAAAGATTGAAATGCAGTTTGAATGTGGAGCAACTGGTCGGAGATTACGTGAGATACTGTGCCACCCTTACCTGCAATACTCGTCCCGATCAGAATCCTCCGTTGTTGTCAATTAACGGGGAAACAACCCGTCCAAGCAGCACATCCTATTCAGGTTCAGAAGGCAAGGAAGAATATGTTTACCGGTATTATTTTAACAGCGAAGGCTATAAAGTAGCTTGCGAGAAACTGACCTTTGGAGGGAAAGCATATAAACTCCGACCACGAAAGTGCAAAAAGAGGCATTAACAAAAGGTGCAGCTATTAGAGATTAGGAAACACACCTGCCGGGTGACGTTTACCACAATAAACAGCACCTACGGGTGATCTTACAAATACATTACCGATAAATGTTAAACCAATAAATTTAGAGAAATGGAAGATTTAGAAATAAAACAGGAAATAGAAAGAACAATCATCGCATTTTTCACAGAAATGAATGGTTGGGAAATATATTGTGAAGATATAGACAATAATCCTGATTTGTCGGAAAAAGAAAAAACAGAATTGATGAAGTTGAAAATAAGTTCTATTTTCAGCCAATTCTGTACCTTAAAGGACAGAAAAATGGGTTTACCGAATTGCCTTTCATGGGGACTTGAAGGCAGTTATAAATATGACCCCAGTAAAGAAACTATCACAGACATAGAAAGAGTTACAAAAAACAAGTTCCATGTATATACATGTATCGAAAAAGGATTGATGAAGGAACTTCATTGCTATGTCTGTGTATGTAAATCAAATAAGTGGCTTATTGATAGTAAAAAAAGAAAATGGGGCGATGATACAAAATGGTCTAACATTTACTTATAGAATATATCGGTAACGAAGCGTGATAACGCCTAATGGCGTTCCCCGCTTAGCCATTAGATATAATAGGCATGAGAATATTTGTATTATATTGCTTGTTCTTTTTCCCACTTAGCTATGTTATAGCAAAAAACGGCTATGTGGAACAAAATTCAGCAAAGTATCATTCTTTGACTGAAAAAGATACCCTTTATATAGAAACAGAAAAAACAGAATTTGAAATTCTATATAGGCTATGTTTTAACCAGCAAGGTAAAAAGAATGTTGTTTTTGAATTGAAAGCGGTAGATGATAGTAGTATTGACTTCGTGCAAAGCTATACAATCAATGGAGTAAAAAAGTTTGATTGTTTTACCGTGTATGATAATGTGGCAGACGGAAACCGTTTCTTATTCTTTGACTATGAAAATCAAATTGCTTACATAACGCCTACATGTTTTTCCGGTTTCTATCCGATATACAGTTCTGTGGACTTTTCAAAATTGGAAGTCTTATTACGAAATGAACACTCCCATTTGAAACAGCTAAACGACACGTTAAGTGTTGATAGTAACGTGGCTTATATACCATTTAACTGTAATAATCGAATTATAAAGGCAACTTTTGTTCAATATCCCCAAGCGGGAAAGGGCAATAAATATCTAACAACGAAAGATAGCATCTAACGATGCTCCTTTCTAACCATTATCAATAATTAAACAGAAACGCAATGACAAAAGAAGAAGCATATATTTTATTAAGTTTCCATTCTTGTAGAAACAATGATATAGAAAATGAGAAATGGGAAAATGGATTTCTTGGTTCACTTCGTCCATTTCAAGGAAAACTATATGAGTGTAATTTTATCGAGATAATGGAATGTCTTAAAGTCCTTGCAGATGATTTTATGAAGCCAACAATCAATCTAACCCTACTAAGTGATGTATATAGCATAATACATTTAGGTAGGAGGTGGATTGACGGAGCTGATTTTGTTACACAAAAGCAGCAAAAGCAAATCATAAAATGGGTTGATATGATACAAGATTGTTTCTACTACCTATTAGAAGGAGATGTTGATACTGCGTTTCTTGAATATGAAGAATATAAAGAATATAAAATTGATAACAAGGAAAGCTAACCCCTGAACGGTGTTCCTTCCCAAACCATTAATCGCTTAAAACAAAAAGAAGTCGATGGCAAAGCGTGATGACGCCTTACGGCGTTCCACGCTTAGCCATTATTAGCAACTGAAAAGCGGAAACAATATGATAAAATACCTTTCGTGAGATATGTCACAGAGCAAAGATGAGTACATCGCACAATGGGACTTGGCACACAAGAAAGATTATGAACCTTTAATGCAATGTTTATTGTTGTAGAGAAGTCTGAATTCACTCCGCTTTTATGCCGCCCGAGGTCAGTGTGGTGACGGATCGGCGAGGGATCATTATTGATTCGAGATTTTGCGTAGTGCCTGTCAGGCGCAGGCGTTCTTCCGGTTCGTCAGATGTGCGGTATAGATTCCATATTCCATATCCCAAACCACGTATGTCAGTCATTATATCTTCATCGGAGTAGTTTATTATTACAGCTACATAACCGCCATCCGTGTTTCTGTATGCAGAACACATCAGTCCGTCAGGATCGGTCGCGCCATCGGAATCCGTAGTGCCTTCGCGGTTAACTTCCAGCCGTATTGCTCCGGGGCGGATAAAACGGCTGTAATTGCCGAGAGTCCATAGAAGTCGCGAGTCAACGATGGTGTCAGAACTGTTTTCCGGACTTTTGTACTGGTAAAGCAGACCGTCTTTATAATTGCCTCCTGCCGCACGCCACCATTGCCAGCTGCGGGCATTGGCGAAAACAAGATCATGATGTATCATGCGTGCCACATATAAGGCGGTCTTCATTGTGCGGTCGTAGCCGTGTCCTCCTCCTATCTCTTCGTCGTTAGCCATAATACATACCTCGCTTTGCCAGAAATCGACATTATATTTCTTTAAGGTGTCGCGCAGTGCTTTTCTGCATTCCTTCATATATTCCACCGGAGTGTTGGTCCAATAGCTGTGTCCGGCAATGAGGCGCGGCAGTGATTTCAGATTGCCGACATATGTCTCTGTGCTGTCTGACGAAAAGAAAGACTGGATTTCATAGCCACGGTCCGGTCCTGTCTGATGTACAGACATCATGCACCGGTAATCGGAAGACTCCGGGATTATAATCCGGGTGTGTATGCCTCTTGACTGAAATTCTTTGTCAAGAATTCGTGCAAGACGTGCTATCTCATATTTTGTTGCAGGAGTGCCTTCCTGTTTTGGTCCTTGCCAGTTCCAGTGCCCGTCCGGTTCATTGACAGGGGATATATAATCGAGATTTATTCCTTCGTGTGAGGCGAGGCCGGTTACGACATTTGCTATGAACACGGCGAAATCGTTATATTTATCTTCCTTGAGATTATATGTGCCGTCACGACCGGTATTTGTAGCCAATCCGTTTTTAGTGAAATATACAGGCGGTGAGTTAAGGAATCCGAGAATGCGTGGCACTTTGTATTTTTTAGCAAGGTGCAGAAAACTTCGCTGTCCCGCCTGTCTGCTCCAGTCATAAGTGCCGTCAGGAGTCAGGAAACATTCGGTGCGGGTATGCGGGTTGATATGGCTGCTGTCATTCTGTTCCACACTTCCCGCACCAATGTTGAAACGCCATATGCTTAGACCGATTCCCTCCGGATTGCCGTTGGAATCTACTTCACGGCTGAAGAGAAGTCTTGCAACATCCTCCTGTGTCTGCTGCGGCATTTCTCCTATGAATCTCATGCTCCATGCATCTGATGCTCCGAAGCAATCTATTTCCTGATGAGTGCGAGACGTGTCAACCGTAAATACAACCGGCGTGGAGGCTTGAGCCGGAATAAATCCCAATGCTGAGAACAATATGCCTGTGGCTGCGCTATTGAATTTTTTCATGATATGAATGTCCGAAATTTTAACGCTTAGCGAAAACCCGATATATGTGAATCATTTTATTGCTTTACAAAATAAATAAATTTCACTCAAAAATCAAAGAAACTTCCCATGCCGGGTGTGTATATTTCATGGTCTGACTGCTCATTGACTGTTGATTATTGGCAAAGGCATAAGCGGAAGGTGAAGAAATGTCAAAATAGAAACTAAACAAAATTATGTTTATTAATGTTAAATATATATATAGCTGGTCTGGATTTCAGGTTGCAGCTCGTAAAAACAAATATAAATTATCAATAATCTTTAAACATTATGAGAAAGATTTTGCTTTCAATCCTGGCTCTGACAAGCTTTGCATTTGTTTCTGCGCAAAGCCGTGTTTTCAACAATCCTGACAATAAAGCGTATTTCGGTCTCCGTGGAACTCTTGACGTGCCTGTGCCGTGCAAATTTACAGTAGATGGCGGAGGTGTAAGCTATGAGGCAAAGTATCTCGGCAATGGTGCCGGATTCAGCTTTGGAGGTATCTATAATATTCCTGTAGTCGCCAACTTCTATATTGAGCCTGGCGTAAGTGTATACTATAACGCCATGGGCATCAAGCTTGCCGGATTCGATGACTTGTTTGATGACATAGAAGATGCAGCGGATGATATGGGCTTTGACGGAGTCAAGTTCACCAACCGTTCCATACGCCAGTGGGGTATGAGAATCCCTGTTTCGTTTGGTTATCATTTCGACTTCACCCGTGATTTCAGTCTTCATGTGTATTCAGGACCGGTGCTTAATGTAGGTTTTACATCTGATTATTATATAAAGGCTAAGTCCGGAGGATATGAATTCAAGGCTACGGGTTCTCTCTATGATGAGGAACGTTACGGATCTTACAACCGTGTTAATCTTGACTGGCGCATCGGAGCCGGAATCACCTATAAAAACTTCTTCGGCGGCATGAGCGGAGACATCGGTCTTACAAATGCCTACAAGCGCGAGACCCGTCGTAAGACCGTGACATACCATCAGAATGTTTTCCAGATCTCAGTCGGTTATAATTTTAATTGATTGCGACAAGAGTGTAAAAGTAAGTCAAGACGAGATTCTTAGAAACTGTTTAAATTTAATTGTGAGGTTCATTGAGAGGATTTTATGAGGTGTTTTTACGAGTCGAAGAGGGAGCATAGCGGGCTATGTGACCGATGAGACTTGGTGAAAACAGCCATAAAATACCTCAAGGAAGCCACAAGATTCACTATATAAAAAATTTCGAATTAAATTTAAACAGTTTCTTAATATACATGGATTTTATCCTGTAAAAATGGCGGTGTGTCAAAATTGATAAAATTTGACACATCGCCTTTATTTTAGCCGGATGGCGAGGATGCTGTCAGAATGGTCCGGATGGTCGTTGACTGAATGACACATCCTCATTTTTGCAGGATGTCGTGTAGAAATATGTATACGACCGGGTTATTTTGCATTGTCAAGGAGCATGCGCGGTGATTCGAGTATAGGGAGGTTTGATTCGGTTGGAATGTAAATCACTGTTTTGTCGTTTAGATTGGACTGCTGACGCACCCAAAGATATTGGATGTATGTGGGCGTGATGCTTCCGTTCTCTATGCGGATTGCTTCCGCAGCTCCTTTAGCCCTCTCCACTTCTGCCTGTGCATTCAGTTTTTCGGCTTCAAGATTAGCCTTGGCTTCCTCTATTTTTATTTTCCTGTTCTGTTCGGCTTTTGCAAACTCGGCGCGCCCAGCCATTTCCTGTTGCCATACGTTATACCACGGCAGTAGAAACGCCGCGCCTATTATAACTGCGGCAAGTATTGCCGCTCCCAATACGATGGCTTTGATGTTCTTTTCCATTTTATCTATCTTTATGAATTGAATGTGTTGATGTCGGTTTAAAGCACCAGAGGCATAGACTCATCATATTGCAAAAGTAGTGAAATTCCCGAATCCGGCAAAATTCTTTTCCCTTAAGATGTTTTATCGCCAATATCGTGAAGAAAAGATTGTCTTTCCCAGGCATAAAGTCGGCAAGGAATACTGTTTCGCGCATCTGTCCCGGACTCTTGACCGCAATCAGAAGGCTTATGAGAAACGTACCCGCTCAATCGAGGTTCAGGCCATATGGGCGAATCCGATACCACAGAAAGAACAGTCATCTGTGCTTGAAGAGGGTGTCGGCATGACGGTCGGTGCGTCGGCGAGGATTTGCAGCTGTGGGTGGAGCGCAACCTTTACAAACTCTCCGTTGCTGGGAGCGGAGCGACGGTTATCTTGGATTGCCGGACAATCTTCAGATTGTGGCCAGCTTCGGATGCTATCCCAAAAACATTGGCCGACTGTTTCCGTCGTTCCATGACTTCCCGATGCGCCAGTGCATTTCATTTCATTCATAATCCATTTGGGGTGTTTATAATTTTGTATTTCTATATATTATTATTACTTTTGCATCGTTTTAATATACTATTAAAATGTAGCAAAAAGAATGCAGAGTATTCAGCTCAACATAATTGGACAGAGTATTCAGCTCGTCAAGCGTTCCGCAGATGAGTTGAGGGGTCTCAATATGGGAGAGAAGCTTTCGCTTGACTTTTATAACGGAAATTTCAGAGACACAGATCTGTTGTTCGTCAAGCCAAAGGGAGCCAACCCTACGCCTCGGAAATGTGCAATCGTTTCCGAACGACTGTCACAGTTGTTCGAGATGCCCGTTGTCTTTATCCTTGCTCCCGCAATGACTTATGAACGACAGCGTCTTATGGAGAAGGGTGTATATTTCGTGATGTCTGAAAAATATGCCAATCTTCCGATGCTGGTGGCTATGGAAAAGGTGTCGTCAAGGAAGATTCCCTCTCATCTTACACCGGTGGCACAATACCTGCTGCTATATCATCTTCAGGTGGAGAGTATCGAAGGCAAATCAACCAAAGCCATTGCCTCACTGATGCCGTATTCCTACGAAAGTGTATCTCTCGGACTTACCTGTCTGTCTGATTTAGGCTTATGCGTAAAGGTGGCGCTTGACTCCAGAAGCAGGGCGGTCAGTTTCAAGAGTAGAGGAAAAGAATTATGGGAGGCGGCAGAAAAGTATGTTGTCAATCCTGTTGAACGGCGTGTTTATTGTGACGCATTGAACTCTGAAAGGGAGTTCCCGGTATGCGGGATAAACGCGCTGGCTCATTACACTGCTCTTAATCCGGATGCAGAGCGATGGGTTATGATGACTGGCAAAGAGTTCAAAGACATTGATACCGACGGCTCAGTCTTAAATCCCAACGAGTTTGACGGCAATATAATAATTGAGATATGGAAATATCCGCGTGTATGTCGCAAACACGATTCAGAAATGTATGTGGACAGACTGTCATTGGCGCTATCTCTGAGGCATGACGAGGATCCGCGAGTAGAGGAAGAAGTAGAACAACTGATTAAACAAGTGAAATGGTCGGATTAGACAGATTCAAAGAGGCTTTTGCCGAATTTTCAGACAACTATGTGATTATAGGCGGTACTGCCTGCGATATAGCCATGACCGGCACGGCTGTCAGACCCCGCGCCACACACGACATCGACATGATTGTTGTCGTAGAGAACATGACTCCCGAATTTGGTAAAAGATTCTGGGATTTCATCAAGGAAGCCGGCTATCGTCCGGAACGATGCAAGTCTGAGGTCGGTGAACCGACAAAATACGAGCTGTATCGTTTTGTCGAAGGGAAGCCGGAATATCCTGAAATGATAGAACTTCTTTCCCGACATCCTGACGTGCTTGGAGAACCTCATGGCTTGGTGATAGAACCGCTGCCGATAGACGGCGATATGTCGAGTCTTAGCGCAATCATAATGGATGACGATTTCTATCATTTCACAATAGCCAATAGTACCCTTACAGATGGAATCAGACACGCTTCCCCGGTTGCTTTGATAGCTCTTAAAGCCAAGGCATATCTGAACCTCCTTTCGGATAAAGCGCGGGGACTGCATGTGAACACGCGCAATATCAAAAAACATCGCTCTGACGTAATGAAAAGCGTTGTCATAGTGGAAGAAGACAGTGTTTCGGCGCCATCGTCTGTGGTTCAATGCGTCAGGGAGTTTGTCGCGGAAATCAGAAACGATTATGAAAATCTTGCTCCAGCATTGGCAAAAGCTCTCGATGCAGAACCTGAACTCGTCGGGCAACTGCTTGAACAATTGGAAATTCTTTTTGTGGAGGAATAATGAAAATACAATACGCATCAGACCTGCATCTTGAATTTGCCGGGAATGCAAGCTATCTCAAACATAATCCGCTAAAAGTAGCAGGTGATATTCTTATTCTTGCCGGTGATATAGGGTATTTAGGAGATCAGAACTACAGCCGACATCCGTTCTGGGACTGGGCATCCGAGAACTACGAGCAGGTCATTGTGGCTATGGGCAATCATGAGTTCTATAAATTTTTTGATATTTCAACACTGGATAACGGACACATCCTTCAGATACGCCATAATGTGGCTGCGTACTATAACCGTGTCATTTCCATCGGCGACACCGACATCATAGTATCTACTCTCTGGTCTGAAATTCCTCGTGAAGAAGCCGCTTTCACGGAGCAGGTGATCACCGATTTCAGCCGCATAATGTATGGCGACGAGGATTTGTTGACATTCGCTGATTTTAATAGAGAGCACAGGAAATGCCTTGATTTTGTAAAATCAGCAGTATCCGCCAGCAATGCCCGGCATAAGATTGTGGTGAGCCATCATGTCCCTTCATTCAGGATGCAATGTCCCAAATTCAAGGACAGCAATGCGAATGGAGCATTTATCGTTGAATTGGAGGGTTACATAAAAGAGAGTGGTGTGGACTTTTGGATTTATGGACATTCGCATTATAATGTGGATGTAAGGATTGGGAGAACTCTATGCATATCCAATCAGCTCGGATATGTTTTCAACAATGAACACCTGACCTTCCGAAATGACGCTTTCATTGAAGTGTAAATGTCCCATACTTCATGAATTAAACATACAGGAATCCCCGACAGCTCATTGCTATTATGAACTGCCGGGGATTGTCGTTCAAATCAGTGGCGGGAGTGGTATCCACTGCAGCCGTTATTGGCATTTGCTTTAATAAAATGTCAATACATTAGTTTCTTGCTCTAATGAAGATTATTCTGCCAATCTAAAACCTATATATTGAGATTTGAAATTCGGATTGCTTACAGATCGGCATCCTGGTTTATTATATTCCGGCAGATTACCGAAACACCCACCGCGCAGTATCTTTCCGGTTTCAGATTTATTTGCTACTTTTGGATTCTTCTGCGGTTTCTTTGAGTAATGACCGTACCAGTCCTGTACCCATTCGGACATATTGCCGCCCATATCATATATACCAAGTTCATTGGGATTCAACAACCTGATTTGATGTGTATGCTTATCAGCATTGTGAAAATGCCACCTTCCACTTCAACCATTTCTATTTCCGGAATGACTGTCGGCTCTTTTGCGCTGACGGCAATTGAAAAGACTATTGCAAGTGTAGCAGGTATTATCAGAGAAAATAATCTCATCTCACTCTAATTAACGATAATCCGTTTCTATAAAATCTCCGCCCTTTGATACCTTTGATAAGGTTTCGGGTGAAATTTCCACTTTAATTCCCTTGGCGTTAAGATGTCCCATAGGATTGTCGCGCATGGCTCTCATTGCCCGTAGTATTGCTTTACGATCTCGTTTCTCATACGTATCTGCTCCATATACACCACTTATTTCCTTGTCGGAATTCTCAATTCCGTCAGCTATGTAGCCAAGTCTGCCTTCTCCGGTTCTGACCTCAAGAATCAGTCCGGGGAGTCCGTGGAATTTCCAAGGGCCGTCCTGAATCGGAATCTCAGGAGTGAACCATGCAGTCCAATGACGGCCATGATAATCAGTTTCAGCCTGTATACACTCGTAGCCGAGTATGGTCTTGGTGCTGTCGCCGATTTTCCAAACCATTTCCGAGTAGGGTTCTGTGTAATACACAGGCTCGTCAGTGCCTATCACATCATAGACAGTGATAGTGGAATCTGCCGCTGACTTCACGACATATAAAGTCTCTTTTTTACGAGGCAGTTTATTTACGTCTATACCGCCTTGCGCTATCATCGCCTGCAACGCTGCCTCCTGGGTCTTTTTGAAGTTGGCAAGCCCTTCGGGAGTTGATGTCAGCGAATCTATCTCTTCGGAACGTGGATTAAAAAATTTTGACTGCCCTGCATTTGCAAGAAGATGATATTTGTTGCCTCTTTCCACTCCGTTTTCGTAGAAAGATATTTCTGAATAACTGACCTCGATGTCAGCCTTGTTCTGCGCCATTGCAGCTATCGCCGCAAAGCACATGATGATTGATGTGAGTAATCTGTTCATTTTCTGAGAGATATTGAGATTAGCAGCTCTCTGCCACGGAGCCAGCGCTGGCTCTCAAAGGAGGTGAGCTGATTGTATGTCGTGTAGTTGTAGGTGCGCTGATTGAAGATATTGCTCAACGATGCGGACAGCTCAAGTCGCTTGTTGAGCTTGTAGATTACCTTAGTGTCGAGAAGGAACACGTTTTTGAACTGGTCGGCGGTTAGCTCGTTGCGGTAATGTTCGCCGCTGATGTGCCATTCCCATTTCTTGTGGGGCATGATGTTGAGCAGAAGCTCGTTCTCCATATTGCCGAGCCACGAGGCGTTAATGTCGTTCATGGACATACGGCTCGATGCCCACTCGAATCGGTAGTCGAAACTGAACCAGCGGAGCGGCGCACCGTTGATTTTTGCGCCTACAGACCACGAAGTGCCTACCGAGTTTACGTTAGTATTCTCTGAAATCAGGTGCGATTCATTGCGGCTGAACAAGCCAGTAATATTTGCGCTGCCTCGCATGAAGTCAAGTGTCTTGCCTATGTTTCCGCTTGCCATGAGCATCTGTCCGTCGCTTTCGGCATCGGTGTAGGAATAAACCACATAGTCACCATAAAGCTGCTGTGCCAAAGTGTAGGGTCTGTGACTCCATGACTGCATCACCCTTGCGTTTGCGAATATACCGCGACGTGTATGTTTGTAAGAAAGGCTGCCGGATACCCGTTGAGAGGATGAATTATAGAAGTCATCGACACCGCGACGGAACGAGCGGTAATTAGTCATCACATATCCGGGCTGAATCATGTTGAGATCCATCGGCGAACGTCCGGTGCCACCGCTTACGCTCATCGAGAAGCGGTTGTTGGGCTTCCAGTTCATGCTCAATGATGGTGAGAAATAAACCTCGCTGCGGTTGGCAATAGCCTTGTCAAAAGTATAATGAGCAAAGCTGACAGGAGCACTGAGCGAGAAATTCACTCGTTTTACCCAATACTCGAATTTAGGTGTGGCATATACCGTGAGATAGTTTGTGTTCAACACATTCACAGTCTCTCCCGGTATTTCCTCAGGCATGTCGGGCAATTCTGTGTTGAGGGTGCGGAAATAACCCTTGACACCTCCTTCAAGACTGATTGTGATACCCTTGACAGAGAAGGCGTAAGCCGCGCTCTCGTTGGTATAGAAAGCATGGTCTTTGACATGCTGACGCATAAATGCCTCATTCATCGACACGGAAAGGGTCTGCGGGAGTGACTCCCATTCATTCTTGCTTATAAAGGTCACTAAATGCTTGCCGTTGAATCTCTTTATAAGTTTGAAATCATTGCCGACATAGTAGTCAGGAAGCGATGCCGTCTGGTCGTTTGGCAATGAGCCGGTGACACCGAGGCGCACGTCATCCCAGTCGATATTGGTTTTCAGGGTGTTGTTGATGAACGCAGTCTTCTGGTTCAGCTCATAGATAAACTTGCCAGACAGCGAGTGCGACCGGTCAACGCCGTTGCGGTCTTCGACAATAACCCGGTTTCCACCGTCCCCGTAGGGACGCGACATGTCGCGTCCGCCAAGTCCATCCAGAAAATAGGTCGTTACGTTTGCCGCCTCAGCGGTGACTCGGTTGAAAGAATAGTCAATCTGCGCCTTGACCTCACCGCGCCCCAGTTTCCACAGCGCATTAGTTGAAACAAGTGCCGAGCGGTTAAACAGCGTACGTTTACGGCTGAGGTTAGGCACACCGGGGAGCGACACACCGACATAACGGCTCAGGTCTGTACCCCGTCGAGAGGCAAAGAAATCCGTAGCCTGTGCCGAGAGATCTTCGCCGATGTTGTTGGTTTTGATAGTGGTTATGTTCTGAAAGTTTGGCATAACAGCCATTGCAAACAGCTCGCCATCCCATATCGCACCGTCGGGCTGCCATGAATAACCGCCTCCGGCATCGCCGTGGAAACTCCACGTTGCCTTAGCCTTGTTTTTCAGTTTGAGGTTGATAGCCGCCTTGTCTGAGAAGGATATACCCGACAGCACCTGCATCGGCTGATGGTTCTCCATCACCTCGACCGCCCCCACATCCTCGTGGCTTATGCCGTTGGTGGCGATGCCGTATTTACCGCCGAGCAGGTCGGAGCCTTCGATATAGAACTTGTTTATGTACTCGCCTTGATATTGTATCTTGCCGGATTGCTCCACATTGATACCCGGCATACGTTTGAGCACATCACCGATAGAGCGGTCCTGAGCCTGGGCAAAGGCACTGACTCCATAGGTGATCGTATCTCCCTGTTCCCGTATGCGGTCAGCCTTAACTGTTACCTCTTTCAGCAATGTAGAACCCGGTTCCATATAGACAGTCAACGGAAATTTCACGCTATCAAGAGGAATAGACTGCTTGGCGAAGCTCATCATCGACACCTCAAGACGGCAACCGGCAACCGACGGCAGCGACATAGCAAAGCCGCCGTTGCCCTTTGACGTGGCATATTTCTTTATCTTGCCGTCCGCACCCTTGACTATGACGGAAGCCCCGGTCAGTGGCTCGTTGCTCTCCTTGTCAACGACCGTACCTGACACATTGACCTGTGCCACGGCACTCACCGAGACAATCAGGCAAAGCATATATGCGAGGAGACGGTTCATAAGTCGTGGGGATAGTTGGTTTCCTCTTTGTCGTAGTGGACAATCCTTGGTTTGTTGTCTTCGGGTGTGGCTTTGGGTCCTACGCCGTAGGCAGCGTTCATTTTTGCCCCAAAATTGGAATGATTGTATTTCCACCAGTTGTTGAAAAACTTGTCGCGGGTCACAGTGGAATATCCTTTTCTTTCATCGTATGTAAAAATTCCGACTTCGGAGTTCGGATTTTGAGTTAGTCCGTCTGCCTCAAAACGATACTCCTCTTTATTATCGTATGCCTCAAGAATCAGGCCCGGGAGTCCGCAAAGTTTCCACGGTCCTTCTTGGACAGGTATTTCCGGAGCAAACCATGCCGTCCATTTGCGTCCCCGATAATCGGTAACGGCCTTGAAGCACTGGTAGCCGATTATCTCTTTCGACTCATCCAATATTTCCCATTTAGGTTTTTCCCAGTCTTCGGTATATTGCCAATGTTCCATATCGAAATAGGCACGTTCTGTAACTTTTCCGTCAGGGATATTCTTGTAGATATAGTTCCAATAGTGACCAGATAGCAACTGTGTATCATCTCTTTTGTCACTCATTACTCTCGCCCTGTCAATTTCCCAAAATGTAGCCGGATCCACAGCCATGATGGAATCCTTCCATAACCTTTTAGCCCCCAAAAACACCGATTTGTCCTTGCCGACACGAAGAATCACCGGGTCTTTAAAGAAACGCGACGTCCGCATTGTCGTATCATACACCTCAATTCGGGTATAATGCACTTCGAGAATCGCTGGCTCCGCATCCTTCACCCATTTGTCGGCATTGGCTGTAATTGCACCAATAGCCAGAAATATGCAAGCAAATATTCTTTTCATAATCAATGATAGTCGGTTTCAGGAAAGTCAATATTTTGTGTATTGGATTTAGGTGGTAAGGGTGCATCCATTTCCACCTTGCTGCCATCGGGCGTGTCCATTATCATGGCTCTTGAATAAGCTGCTGATCCTTTACGATAAGCAGCATAAGCCTTGAGCATGTCGATTCTGTTCATCTTCTCATATTCCGTGTTGAAAACTGGAAAAATCGGCTGTGAGCTTGTTTCAATTCCGGTGACAGTAAAGCAATGTTGGCCAGAAGGTTCACTTGCCTCCATAATAAGCCCCGGAAGTCCGCAAAATTTCCACGGGCCGTCTGTCAGAGGAATTTCAGGAGTAAACCACACTGTCCATTTTCTTCCATGATAATCGGTTGTTGCCATGACACATTGATAGTCTAAGATTGTTTTGGTGCTGTCTTCCACTATCAACCAATCTATTTCGGAGAAAGGCTCGTCATAATAGCCGCATTCACCCATCCCGGCTTGATCATATGTAGTAGAAACAGATTTTGCAAAATCCTTTGTCACATATAAACGCGAGTGATATACCACACAGTCCATAGCGCTACGATCACGATTTTGCACATATGCTGCTGCCGCAGCATCAAACATCTACCTTTCCTTTGCTCGCCCCGATGGTGTGGAAAGCAACGAATCCCTATACTCTGTGCTTGGACAATAAAATTTGCTTTGCTCCTGATTGGCAAGTAGGATAAATGGTGTATTTTTCTCAACCACGCCGTCACCGCCACGCAGAAACTTATTGTAATAATTATATCCCACCTTTATTTTGGCACGGGGATATTCTCTTTTCTTCTTCGCACTCGCACCGAGAGCGAAGAAGAAAAGAGCTATTATTGTGATAAATCTGAGGGCTTTCATTGTTGAATTTGATTAGAATACGCTAAGTTAGTCATTTTTTACGATGTTGTTCTCAACAAATGTTGAGAAACTGTATAAATTTAATTCGAAATTTTTTATATAGTGAATCTTGTGGCTTCCTTGAGGTCTTTTATGGCTGTTTTCACCGAGTCTCATAAAATCCTCTCAATGAACCTCACAATTAAATTTAAACAGTTTCTGAGAACGGCAGAACATGATTAAGATTTTCTTAATCTGCTCAAATGTGTGGGGGTGATATTAAGGAATGAAGCGATGTCTTTGAGAGAGAAATACAAAAATATATCTTTGTACTTATCAATGAGTTCATTATACCGTTCCTGCACCGATTTCACATGTAGATCGATATATCGGTTATAGGTGGTGTCGAAAAGCGCCACATTGGTTTCAGCTACTACTCGATATAGTTCATCGTCCGATTTCATGCGCATACCTACCTCTATTGCCGAAATGCAATATATTTCGCTGGGTGTAACGGCAACGATTGAAACACGAGATTTTTTCCCATACAGAGAGAATGGAAAATCAGCGACGAACTCACCTGCGAACTCCAGACCAACGACACTCTCGGAGCCATCAGCAGCGTATGCCACATATTTAAGGGTGCCCGATTTAACAAACCCTATATACCGACCTACCTGTCCTCGCTCAATAAAATAGTCACCTTTATCATAACTGCGCAACACACCCTGTTCGACACATAGTTTCCGCCAGAAATCATGGTCGATGTTCTCGTAATATGTGTTGAAGTTAGAGGACATCTTTAAACAGAGGATATTAAAATTCCGGTTGGCTCAAGACCGTGTTATTATGAAAAGAAAACGTGAGCCAACTATGCCACGTCTTGATTTGAAGGTCGTAGGAAACCATTAGCACAGATGTAACAATAGCAGCCCACGCTATGAGCGTGAGAACCACTATGCCAATCCTTGTGCTATTTGTTGAATTTCCTACGTTCTCAAATCACTAGATTACGCATAACGCTTCTTATTTTTCCAAAATGTCGTGGAAAGGCTATACCATTCCGACTGCAAATTTAGCAAAAAATCTGAATCCTAAGCTATAATCGCCGAAAAAATCAGTGACTTTGCAGCGTGACTTTGCAGTCAAATACGCGCAAAAATGACAACGAATGAAGAACTGCTCGCAAGGCTCAACGATATAGAATGGAATGATTTCTTTCGTTCCCCACATTGAACGATGAAGATTTTTGCAGGAAGCTGAATATCGTTCTTTCATCGGGTAAACTGTCGTATGGCAGTCTCCTTATGTTTGGCAAACGGGAATCCGTACTCGGTGCGTTACCAAACTTTTGGATAGACTATATGGAGATACCGGGTGATTTCTACGCCACAGCATTATCCTGCGTGTTGGTTCTCCCAGAAACGGACATTGGGAATTCCCATCTGAATAGGTCAGAAAGTAGGTCAGAAAATAGGTCAGAAAAACGACATACTGGGAAAATTGCCGTCAGAAGAATAGAACAAAGTCTAATTAATTTAAGTTTCGCAAGTACTGATTTCCAGAGGTAAAGTCATAAAAAAACGACATGGATTCTTGCCTAATTGCAGGAAAATGAGTAATTTTAAGTACCACCAAAAAACTAACTCAAAGCCATGTCGATACACAAAATTACACCTTTTCTCTCGGATATCAAAG
>RIAY01000016.1 GCA_003833075.1 Muribaculaceae bacterium Isolate-036 (Harlan)
AAACCGATAAGGATTCTGAAACATGGAAGAAAGGCAAAGTCGCTTGTCAAATATGGATTGGAAGAGATTTCGACCATACTTATGCGTCCGACTTATACCCCAAAATTCGATGTTTTCAAATTTTTGTCATGTACTTAACATTTTTACAGATCTTGACCATGCAGAAAAGAATGGTTAACAAAGGCTGTGCAAACCCAATATTCCCCTCTCTTAGAAACTGTTTAAATTTAATTGTGAGGTTCATTGAGAGGATTTTATGAGGTGTTTTTACGAGTCGAAGAGGGAGCATAGCGGGCTATGTGACCGATGAGACTCGGTGAAAACAACCATAAAAGGCCTCAAGGAAGCCACAAGATTCACTATATAAAAAATTTCGAATTAAATTTAAACAGTTTCTTACACCTAAAGATATGATAACAATGCAGTCACCAATGCTTTGTTATCACGTTTATCCCTAACTGCTATCCTTATAAATTCCTTATCATGTGGGAAGCCGCGCTTACCGCTACAATCCTTAATGAGAATATTATGATCCTTGAGAAGCAGAACAGCGAGTTCATGTGCCGTAAACCGATCTGTCACCTCACACAGGAAATAATTAGCCTGCGATGGCAAAACCCTAAGATAAGGAACAAGTTTAAGGATATTCTCAAAACGATCCCGTTCTTCTTTGAATTTGTCACACGCCAACCTGTAAGAATCTTCATACTTTCCGAATATCTGCATATAATATTCTGCAAACGAATTTATATTCCAAATAGAAACCTCCTTGCGTATATTTGAGATCATTGACCTATCGGAAGATGCAATAACACCCAACCTCAAACCAGGCACTCCATAGCTCTTCGATATGGATTTCACTACATACAGACAAGGATACTTCTCAAGGATATCATTCTTGATAAGAGACATATTTTTATCTACTGTTGAAAAATCAACAAAAGACTCGTCTATCACGAGTTTGATGCCTCGCTCTCCCGACCATCCTGCCAATTTGTTTAATTCTTGCCAGCTAAGTATGTTTCCGGAAGGATTATCCGGGTTGATCACTATCAAATTATCAACCTCATGTTCAGAAAAATAAGAGATTATATCATCTGATGTATATCGGAAATCAGGATAGCTTGTTTCATAAATCACCAGCTTTTCTTTATCTATACGATTAGGATATTCTTCAAACGTCGGATATATCACGCCTATCTTACCTCTTAGATTCTCAACAAGCACCTTAATCAGTTCTGCAGCACCATTCCCAACTGCAATATAATCGCTTTTTACATTGAAATATTTCGAAGCCAGCATAGAATTAACACCCATGCCGGAGGGATACTGACGGAGCAATGTTCCGAAGTTTGATCCGATCTCGTCAACCATCCTTTCCGGAGGAAAATAAGGATTCACGAGATAACAGAAATCGAGCAGGCATTGATATCTCCAATATCCCCCATATGAATGGTTAAGGTTATATAAACGGCATTCCGGATCTGCAAACATAGTCTCGGCAATATGCAAATCCTGAATGTCATCGATCTCGTACCAACCGTTGGCATCTACAGGAACACCTTTTATACGGATATTACCCACCAATACAAGAAGGCTGAGCACCTGCTCATAATATTCATTTTCGCCTATCGACTTTATATATGCCTCAAGAAAGGGAATATATTGGGAATTAATAAACGAACGAGACAGCTTGTATATATTTACTGTCTTATAGTAATTGTCTATATCTGAATAGCAGAAAGCCTTTTTATTTATAAAATTAACAATATTATTGTCGCCATCTATCTTCACCATTGTTCCATCCATCCATCTCTCATATTTGGAGACTAATGCACAATCGGGATAAGGATATGACAATAATTCATCCAACAGTTCATTCTCAAATATGATATCCGACTCAAGAAGCAGCGTATCATCCTCTTGAAATAATGACCTGGTAAGCCATAATGAATAAATATTGTTGGTCTTATCATATTTGCTATTCTCAACAAACATAATATTCTCGCCGGGATATCGAGACTTCAAATAGTTCTTAAGTTTGTCACCTTCATAGCCTATGACTATAATGATACGTGACAATGACAGACTTAAGAGATGATCCATCATCCTGTCAATGAGTTTCTCATTATTGACAGAAATCATACATTTTGTATTATTCGCTGTCAGATCACCAAGCCTACGCCCCATTCCGGCGGCTAATATTATTGCTTGCATAGCTACATCTTTATAGTACGTTCTTTATATTCCCGGATTCTTTGCCACTTTGATAAGCTGTTCCAGCGAACTTGATTTCTTCGGGCGCTGCTCCACGCAATGATCAAAGAAGGAAAGGCGGTGAATGTCGCTGCCACACACATCTATCATACCTTCCTTCAGCAACCATTCGCATTTCTTGCGTGCCGACTCTCCGTAGCCCCCTACAAGAGAGATGAAGTTGGTCTGAAACAACACGCCGCGCTCTTTCCATTTGCGGTAATCGCTCTCATCCATATAGCGGTAACGCTCCGGATGGGCAAGCACGGGAACATAACCGAGTGCGAGCACACCCTCTATCATGTCGTCCATGCCGAGCGGGGGGTTCATATAGCTTGTCTCCACAAGGAGGTGATTGCCCGAATCACCTATCGGGAGGAATTCATTCCGCTCCAGACGCTCTTCAAACAACGAATCGAGCATGTTTTCGGAAGCGAGACGAAGTTCAATATTTCCGGAATATGCATTACGGAGAATATCGAAGGTTTCGCGCAATCCTTCGGGTGTATTGGGGAAATCTTCCATCACATGCGGAGTCAGCCACACTTTTACGACACCGATCTCCTCGTATCTTTTCAGCACCTCAAGCGACTCCGCAAGCGTATTTATGCCATCGTCTACTCCGGGGAGTATATGGGAATGCCAGTCGGTGAAACCGCCGAACAACCCTGAATCTATCAATTTTTCCGTTGATCTGAATAGCCACATAATCTCAAAACTGCTTAACCGTAATAGCCATACGCGCCATATGATTTACGCGATGCCGCCTCCGTGCCGTTGAGCACTATGCTCATCTGCTTGAAGCGTTTGTTCCTGTAGATTGCGTCTATTTCTTCAAGTGCCTTGCGGTCAAGGAGTCCGGCACGCACAACGAATATGGTACGATCCACATATTTTTCCACAATCTGCGTGTCTACCACAACATCTGTCGGCGGACAATCCACAAATATGTAGTCATATTCTTTTCTCGCCTCATCAAGGAACTGACCTATCCTGCCGTTATCAAGGAGCTCCGACGGATTGGGAGGGCGATGACCGATAGGCATGACCGACATCCCATTCTGACCGGCAACCGGCACGACGAGACTTTGCCAGTTGTCTGTGTTACCGGTCAGATAGTTTGAAAGACCTTTCGAGGGCATGTCGACAAACTGTGATGCGGAACCATGACGGAGATCGCCGTCGACAACGAGCACTTTCTTCCCTTTCAGCGCGAACGAGGCGGAAAGGTTGAAGGAGATAAACGATTTGCCGCTGCCGGGGTTGAATGAGGTGATCATTATGACATTGCCCCCTTCTTTGCCACGGATCATGAAGTCTATGTTGCCTCTCACAATCCTGAACGATTCGCTGACAGCGTCACGGCTTCCCTCTTTGACCGCCACGACCACACGCTCAAGCTCCTTGCTGTTCTTCTTGGCGGGCAAGAGACGAGCCATCCGGTCTTTGATCGATTTCTTGCCAACAAAAGGTATCTCGCCGGCGAACGGCGCAGACATACGGTCAAGGTCTTTGCGGCTGCGGACTTTGGTATCGGTTGCCGATATTATATAAATCGCCACTCCGGGCACGCACAACCCGAAAAACATGCAGATCGCAAGGATGAACTTGACTTTTGGAGCCACAGGCTGAAGCGAACCGGTAGGAGGCGTGATTATGCGAGTGTTATCGGCGGTAAACTTTTGGGTAAGCTCATTCTCTTCTCGCTTCTGAAGGAGATAGAGATAAAGTGATTCCTTCACTTTCTGCTGACGCTCCACACTAAGTAGATACTTCGCCTGTGTCGATCCCGAGGCAAGCTGGCTTTCTGCTGCGCCTTTTGCCCCTTCCATATTCCTTAGACTCTTATTCAGTGCCACAATCTGACCATTGATAGCATTCACGATAGCCTCCCGAAGACCTTTGATCTGACCGTCATAATCCACAACAAGAGGGTTGGTGTCAGAAGAACTTGCAGCCAGAGTGTTGCGTGTCAACAAGAGATTGTTATAATTGCTTATCTGGGCTTCGAGAGTGGGTGAGCCAATACCCGTATTTACAGGTATCACGCTCTTCGCATTGCCAGGATTGTTCAAATAATCGCGCAAATAAATAGACATCGACATTTGGTTGGTCACCTCAAGCATCTTGTTTGACATCTCAACAGACTGTTTCATCTGTGTCTTTGCAGCCTCCTCAAGATTCGGCACACGATGGTCACGTTTAAAATCGAAAATCTCATTATCTACATTGCCGAGTTCCCTTTCAATCAGCCTCAGACGGTCGTCTATGAAGCTTGAAGTGGCAACGGCAACCCGGTTTTTGTCATAAACCCAGTTGTCATTGTATACCGCCACAATCTCGTTAAGCACATCCACCGCGCGCTGTGTCGACACATCTTTCATGCTGAGGTCTATCACATCTGCATCCTTGTCGGCAAGGTCAGCCTTGACGAGTCCGCTGTAGGTTTCCACGGTGCTCTGCATCCCGTCGCGCTCCACGATAATCTCGGTGACAGGCTTGTTTTTCTTCCCCTTTGGCGCAGTGTAATTTCCGTTGGCGGTTATGGATACTTTCCCCACGGGTGTCTCTATCGGTCCGGCACCTATCTTCGCCTTGACCTCTTTCTCGATCTCTTCATCGCCGTCGGGTGTCTCAAGATGAAACTTACTCAACACTACATTTCCGTCCTTCCCGAGTTCAATCCTGAATCCGGCACACTGCTGTTCCTCAAGATCATGGAATTTGACATTGACCGGCAGATTGCTGCCGTAAAGTGTCTTCTCATGGAATCTGCCCGGAGTGCTGTAGTTCACGTCAAGTCCGAGATTCTTGACGACCTCATACATCACGGCTGGCGATGAAAGCGATATCAGTTCGTTGTTCACATTGGTATTCGAGGAAACCAGTCCCAGCGACGAGAAGGCGTTGCTGATATCAGCCACACCTCCGCCTCCGTCCTGATCCTTGATCAGAAGCTCCATACTGCGGGAATATACAGGCTGCTGGCGAAGCACGTAAAGCACGCCCAGACAACAGAAAAGCACTATTGAAACCGCAAACCAACGCCATTTCGAAAGACAACGCGCCAGAAAGTCTTTAAGAGAAAACTCCTCTGCCGCTTCCGACTCTTGCGTAACGTTTATATTATCAGACATCTCGATTCTTGTTTGTTGCTTACTTATTGATAAAAACCGCCAGAGTGGTCACGACCGAGGTCAGTAACGATGCCACCGACACCCAGAAACCTACACTGAGAGCGTTGTTGCCGTTGACTGTGCTCGCACGTTTTTTCTGTGAATTGGGTTCCACATATATCACATCGTTCTGGCTGAGATAGAACGCCGGATTCTTCACAAGCGACGCGGCATCCGTAAGATCAAGCACATAGGTATTGACGTTGCCGTCTTCGATGCGCACGACCTTCACATTCTTGCGCTGACCGTCCACCGTCAGGTCGCCGGCAAGCGCAAGAGCCTCTATGATATTGATATTATCGCGGTTGAGGTCATATCGTCCGGGCTTGTTGACCTCCCCGATGATGCTTATGCCGGTGCTCAGGAAATCGACAATAACCGTGGGGTCTTTCACAAGCTCCCGCCCCATCAGCTCTCCTTTTATATATCCCGAAAGTTCCGACCGGGTCATGCCGGAAACCTTGATATCGCCAAGCACAGGGAAATCGATCTCTCCGGAGGGCGAGACCGTATACGACGCCACGCTTTCCGACTGACCTCCGGTATATGTGCGCAACTCGGCGCCCGTCCCGTTCGTGCTTCCTCCCTGCCCGACTCTCGAGGAATAGACCGGAAGATTGAACAGAGCCGACAGCTGCGGATCCTTGGATTTCACTATTATCGACAGCTTGTCGCCCGGCTTCACCGTTATCGGCGCATTCTGCGCGGTCTGCAGAATTACGGATGAATCAACATCCTGGAAATATGCCACATCTTTCGGCACCTTGCACCCGGTGAGCACCAACGCCACAATCCCGGTTATAAAGCCTCGCATCACGAGACGGAATCTCTTCATATATTAAAAGTTAATCATATAAAACTTTGCCCAGACGGCGCTCCCTTGCTCTTATAATCCTTGTGAGCAAAACATTGAGCGCAACCCATAGCAACACATCTCCTAATATTATCAATGTCGGCTGCATCACGCGGCTCATCAATACGTTGATAATAACAAACAACATGTCAAAAGCCACTATTGAGACCAACGCCTGCCACTGGAGTAACCCCAATGCCAGAAATTTATGATGGATATGACATTTGTCCGGAAGAAACGGATTGCGTCCGTGTCTCACTCTATGTAAAAACACTCTGGCGACATCAAAGCAGGGCAATATCAGCGGAGACACCGCCATTATGAAGATATTGCTCCCCGATGACACTGCATCTTCCGGAATATTGAACACCGCAATCGTAAGGAAAGCGAGCATAATACCTATTGTCAGAGAACCGGTGTCGCCCATGAATATCTTTTTCTGTTTCTCTGGATTGCCGAAGACATTGTAATAGAAAAAGGGTATCAGGGTTCCGAGCGTAGCTCCTGAGAGAACCATCCATGCGTATTCCTCATAAACACAGAAAACATATGAATACCATCCAAGGGCCACGGCACTCAGACCGGACGCGAGTCCGTCTATTCCATCTATTAGATTAACGGCATTTACGACATATATTATACAGAAGCCTGTAATTATCCATCCGACCCAAGCCGGAATCGACCTGAGCCAAAGAAATCCATACAGATCGGAAACCCACATTCCCGAAGCCATTATAAGTATGGCGGCTATTATCTGCAAAAGAAACTTGCCTCTGTATCTCACGCCTATAAGGTCATCTGCCATCCCCACGAGATAAATGAGCATCGCGCCGCATACAAGAAAAAAAAGCGGCACTGTCACGACACCCGTCAGAGGAATTATCTCCGCATAATGAAAATGAAGATTGAATCCCGCGACGAGACAGAACGAGAATATCAACGCCGGCAGAAACGCCACTCCTCCGAGACGCGGCACGATTCCGCGATGTATCTTGCGTTCATCAACCGTATCGAACAGTTTCTTGCGAAAAGCGATCAGAAGAATTTTAGGGATTATCAACCCTGTGATAAGCACCGACAGCGCCAAAGCCAAGACATAGTTCTGTATCCAATAAGCCATAGTAATATGCAATAAAGGTTTTAGTTTTTTTTTGGTTTACGCAGAATAAATTTAAGGTTAGAGTATATTTAACATGCTTTCCGTCTTCGCTCACCCATCTTGTCTGACATCCTCTCACGAACCAGCCTCACACCCATTGACTCAAGACGAAACCTATCGCAAACATACACATAATTCCTGATGTTTATTTTGCAAATTTACTAAAATTTGTTTAATTCCCAAAAATCGCCGCCGACTCTGATATCTTTCCGGCACTTTTGTAACAATACAAACGCAACTCCGCATCACATGTGCCGGTAAACCGCAAAAGTAAATTTTAACGACACACACATATCGTTCGGGAATTTTTATTTAACTTTGCCGCCTAATCAAAACAAAACACCAACAGAACAATGTCAACAAACACTACCGACAACACACGCAAAGTGACAACACGTCGCCTTGTCGAGATGAAACAGCGCGGTGAAAAAATATCAATGCTCACCGCTTACGATTATTCATCAGCGAAAATAATTGATGCCGCCGGCATCGATGTAATACTCGTCGGAGATTCCGCCTCCAATGTAATGGCAGGCAATATCACCACCCTTCCGATTACCCTTGATCAGATGATATACCATGCAAAATCCGTAATGAAAGGCACCTCCCGCGCCCTCGTGGTCGTAGACCTTCCCTTCGGCACATATCAGGGTAATTCCAAAGAAGCCCTCGCTTCGGCAATCCGCATAATGAAAGAGAGCCATGCGGAGGCTGTGAAGATGGAAGGCGGCTCGGAGATCCGAGAGTCCATCGAACGCATTCTCAGCGCGGGAATCCCGGTGATGGGACACCTCGGACTGACACCGCAGAGCATCAACAAATTCGGAACATACAGCGTCCGCGCACGTCAGGAAGAGGAGGCGGCAAAACTGATTGAAGACGCAAAGATGCTTGACGAGATAGGGTGTTTCGGCGTGGTTATTGAGAAAGTTCCCGCCGAACTCGCGGCGCGTGTGGCAAAAGAGATCACAATTCCGGTAATCGGCATCGGAGCCGGAGGCGGCGTTGACGGCCAGGTGCTCGTAATGCACGACATGCTGGGCATAAATCAGGGATTCTCGCCAAGATTCCTCCGCAGATACGCGGATGTGGCAGGGGTCATGACAGATGCCGTGCAGCGATATATCGATGATGTGAAATCTGGTGATTTCCCGTCGCCCGCAGAATCTTATTGAAATATTTCTCCAAAAAAATTTGGATGAATCAAAAATTCGTTATAACTTTGCACTCGCTTAAGCCAAGGAGACAACAATCCGAGGTGACAGCCCAAATCTTTCGGGGTGTAGCTCAGTAGGTTTAGAGTACGCGTCTGGGGGGCGTGAGGTCGCAAGTTCGAATCTTGTCACCCCGACTGATAAAAAGGAAAGTCGACAGTTTATCTGCCGACTTTTCTTTTTATCCACACCCCCGCCGCCACAACAGCAATCGCGACAACCCCGCACGCGACCAGCACCCGCCCCGCAAGACTCCAGAAATCGCGGGACCGGCTTCCGTCCGGCGCAAGAACCGTTTCCCTGACAAACACTGAATCCCGCACCACCTTGGCGACAGTATCTGACACGACACGCTCGCGCCATCGCCATCTCACAACCTCCGCCGTTACCGTATCTCCGCGCTCCCGGACAATGACAGTGTCCCTGTCGACCTCCCTTGCAACCGCATTCTTCGACACATAGACCGTATCACTACGCACAGCCACATTCTCCACAGGAATATAAATCTTGCGAGTACATGCCACGCTCATAATCATCAAAGCTGCAAGAACCACAGAAAACATCGTCCTCACATCGAATGACGGACATGCTTTCTTTGCGAAATCCCGATGCCCGAATACCCGCCCGTCAGGAATGCCATACTTTTTCTGCAACCGCCGGACAAGTTCAAGAAGCGAACGCCGCTGCGCCTCCGTCCTTGTATCCTTGGGAGACTTCATGCCCCTGTCCATCCCTCCGACATAGCAGACTCCTATCGACCTGCGGTTCATGCCGGATTCCACACAATGCGCACCCACATACTCCTCTCCGCGTCCGGCTTCCACCGTGCCGTCAAGCCTGACAACATAATGATAACCCACGTCCGAGAATCCTCTGGCAAGATGCCACGCACGCAAATCCGCCACATTATGCTCCCGCCCCTCCGGCGTTGCCGAGCAATGAATCACAATCGCATCCGTAATCTTACGTTTCTCCATATTCTCACCTCCCTTCCCGCCTGTAATGATAATCGATACCGAACAATGCGCCCGCAAAGGTCAGTATCTCCCCGAATGCCACAAGCACCGAGGAATGAATCTCCCCTTTGGGCGGAAACATAAACCCGCATCCGAGAAGAATACATCCGGCAATCGCCATCAGTACCGCAACCCGCAACTCTGTCTTTCTATCAGATCCACTCATAAACTAAAAAAATTATCATAAAATTTTTCTTTCCCGCAAATTAAGATAAATAGCAGTGAATATGTGTTTTATCCGTTTAAAAACCAAGAAAAAGACAATTCAGACAAAAAATATTTTAAAAAAAGTTGTCAAAAAATTTGGTGGAATAAAAAAATGGTTGTAACTTTGCACTCGCAAACGGGAAACAACAACCCCGAGATGCTTAAAATACTCAATTGGTGCGGTAGTTCAGCTGGTTAGAATACATGCCTGTCACGCATGGGGTCGCGGGTTCGAGTCCCGTCCGCACCGCTGAGGAGAGAGGAAGAGCAGCAGCGTAAACTTAGGTTTCCTGCTGCTCTTTTTTCGTACCCGCAATTCCCGGCATTCCGGAAAAATATCCGAAAACCCAAAACAGTTTAACTCCGACAAGCAATGACAATATCTATCATAAACGGTCCGAACCTCAACATGCTCGGCAAAAGGAATCCGGAAATATACGGACACGAGACTTTCGAGGAGACTCTGACAGGTATAAGAAAAAAATTTCCGGAAACGGAAATCCGCTTCTTCCAGTCAAACTCGGAAGGCGAGATCATTGACATGATACAACGGGAGAACGCTGACCCGGCGGTTGCGGGCATAGTGCTCAATCCGGGAGCATACGCACATTATTCTTTCGCGATAGCCGATGCGGTGGCAGACTCCGACACCCCTGTTGCGGAGGTGCACATATCAAACATCCACGCACGCGAGGATTTCCGCGCCACATCCGTGACCGCACGCTCTGCCCGATGCGTCATTACCGGCTGCGGCCGCAAAGGATATGAAATGGCAATCGGTTTCCTTCTGGACACCATAGAATGCAAGACGACATGAACCACGAGCTGACAAAATATGTGGAAGACCACATCTCGCCCCAGCCGGAATACCTCTCACGCATCGAGCGGCAGACCAACCTCCGCCTCCTGAACGGACGCATGTGCTCGGGGCTGCTGCAAGGAAGGCTGCTGAAGATGATTGTGGAGATGATACGCCCCGAACGGGTGCTCGAACTGGGCACATTCTCCGGATTCTCGGCATTGTGCATCGCAGAGGCTCTTAAAGGGGAAGCCACCCTCGACACAATAGAAATCGACGACGAACTCGAAGATTTCATACGCCGGAACCTCTCCTCGTCCGAATGCGGAGAGAGAGTGACACTTCATATAGGAGCAGCAGAAGATGTCGTTAAGAAGTGGAATCCCGCCACATTTGACCTCATCTTCATCGATGCCGACAAACGACGCTATTCCCGTGATTTCGACCTATGTCTCCCCCTGTTGCGGAAAGGGGGCTTCATAATCGCCGACAACACTTTGTGGGACGGCCATGTGGTAGATCCGGCAAAAGAGAAAGACCCGCAGACCAGAGGCATCCGTGAATTCAACGATATGATCCGCAGCCGCACGGATATCGAATCGGTTATTCTGCCGCTGCGCGACGGACTCACCCTTATCCGCAAAAAATAAACGATTTCCTCTCTCTCCACGTTTTACTAAATAAACCCAATATAGTTTTATTATGGAAGGCAAACGACAAGCAAAGATATCCCGACTGATACAGAAGGAACTTAGCGAGATTTTCCGTCGCCAGACAGCCGCGATGGGAAACATCCTCGTATCCGTGAGCGCGGTGCGCGTATCACCGGATCTCAGTATCGCAAAAGCATACCTCAGCATTTTCCCGCCGGAAAAATCCAACGAAATCCTCGACAACATCAAGAAGCAGTCAAAAACTGTGCGCTACGAACTTGCTCAGGCTGTTAAGTCTGTGTTGAGGAAATGCCCGGACCTGCAGTTCTATCTTGACGATTCGCTGGATTATATCGACAACATCGACAGACTTCTGGCATCAGACAAGAAATGAGAAGAAAGCCCTCGGCATGGATAGCATGGCGCTATCTTCTGTCGAAAAAATCACACAGTGCGGTAGGCGCCATATCCATGGTGTCGATCTGCGGCATGGCAATCGCTACCGCAGCAATCATCTGTGTCCTTTCGGTTTTCAACGGTTTCAAGGACGTGATAGCCGGGCGGCTTGATTCTTTGTCACCCGACATAATGGTCACTCCGGCAAAAGGGAAGGTATTTGAGAACGCTGATTCCATAGCTGAGGCAATTGCCGCCACTGAGGGGATAAGAATCGCAACCCCCACTCTGACCGACAATGCACTTGCCATTTGCGGCTCGAAGGAGATGCCTGTCACTCTCAAAGGCGTCGACATGGCGCGTTATCGCAAGACAACAAGCCTCGACTCACTTGTAATTGACAGATACAGCCCGTCAGATCCCGGTGAGAAACAGCTCCGGAAGGCCATTTTCTCAATAGGTGCCGCCGTCGGAATATCCGCGGCTCCGGGAGAGGAGGTGCTACTTTTCACTCCGATACGGGAGGGGAGAGTAAACCTGTCGAATCCTGCCGCTTCATTCCTCACAGACTCGGTTCTCACAACCGGTGTTTTCCGTTCCGACCAGTCTGAATTCGATGAGAACCATGTTATAGTTGACATTGACCTCGCCCGCGACCTGCTGCAGTATGACACTGAAGCATCGGCAATAGAGATTTCAATCGATCCGAAAGCAAACCTGACAGGACTGACCCGGAAGATTTCCCTGCTTACCGGAGACGCATTCACTGTCAAAGACAGAATGCAGCAACAGGAGATGAATTTCCGCATGATAACAATCGAGAAATGGATCACATTTCTTCTGCTTTTTTTCATTCTTGTCATAGCGTCTTTCAACATCATTTCATCCTTGTCGATGCTGGTGATTGAAAAAGACAGATCAATCTCCACTTTGCGAGCCATCGGATTCAGCAGAAACGGGATAGGCTCGATATTTTTCTGGGAAAGCATTTTCGTCACAATGGCAGGAGGTGCATCGGGAATATGTCTCGGAGTGGCGCTGACTCTCCTTCAGGAGCATTTCGGTCTCATTCGGTTGCAGGGAGACCCAGGCACACTGACAATAGCGGCATATCCGGTACATCTTGACCCGACCGACATATTGCTGACCCTTCTGCCCATAACCGTCATCGGGGTCGCCACAGCCTTGATAACAGCATCTTACGCCAAATCAAGAACGCGAAACCGCGAAACCGTTGTAAGTTGACAAAACACACATAATAGCAAAATGCGTTAAAATCTGTCAAATTGTCACAATTTAACTCAATTTTTCTTGTAAATTCAATAATTTATATATAATTTTGCATAATATTAATAAAAAATATATACATTTTAACCAAACAAAGCAATTCCATGCATACCCGATGTATGCTTATATTAACAGCGAACAGCTAAAATCTAATCGAAATCATGGACAAAATAGATAATCTTGACAAAAAGATTCTGAACATCATTATGCAGAATGCCCGCATCCCTTCAAAAGATGTGGCAGTTCAGTGTGGCGTTTCACGTGCGGCCATTCACCAGCGCATACAGCGTCTTATCGACATGAAAGTAATCACAGGGTCCGGTTACACCGTAAATCCCAAATCTCTCGGATTCAACACATGCACCTATGTGGGTGTGCGACTGGAGAAAGGTTCGATGTATCGCGAAGTGGTTAAGGAATTCGACAAGATTCCCGAAGTGGTGGAATGTCACTTCACCACTGGTCCCTACTCCATGCTCATCAAGGTTTACGCTCAAGACAACCAGCATCTCATGGAGCTGCTCAACGACCGTATCCAGCATATTCAGGGCGTAACGGAGACCGAAACGCTTATCTCTCTTGAGCAAAGCATGAACCGACAGATCCACATCGAGGTCGATGGTCAGACTCCTCAGTCCGACTCCAAGTGATCGCATAGAAAAGTCATTAAAATTGTTTTTTATGAATCTGAAATTATCAGACAAGACCCTGTATTCCCTTTTGGCCGTGGCATTGCTTGCCCTAACGGCCTTTCTTTTTTTCTGTCCGGACGACATCGAAGGGAATGTGCTCCAGCAGCATGACATACAGCAGGGCATAGCCAACGGTCAGGAGGGGAAAGCCTTCCATGAAGCCACAGGTGAGACCACACGCTGGACCAATTCCCTCTTCGGAGGAATGCCGAATTTCCAGATCGCGCCATCCTACCCGGCGGGAAAGGCGATTGGCTGGATATGGAATGTATACACTCTCGGACTTCCGTCACCGGCGAATCTGCTGTTCGCCATGATGGCGGGGTTCTTCATCATGTGCCTGTGCTTCAGATTCAAATGGTATAATGCGCTTTTCGCATCGATCGCCTGGGGATTCTCCTCATACTTCATAATCATCATAGGGGCGGGGCACATATGGAAATTTGTGACATTGGCATACATACCGCCGACAATAGGTGGCATAGCACTGTGTTACAGAGGAAAATATCTTCCAGGAGCCGCATTGGCGGCATTGTTCGGCGCGCTACAGCTGCAGAGCAATCACCCGCAGATGTCATACTACTTCCTTTTCGTTATCTTCGCGATGGTCGTGGCTTGGCTTTGTTCGGCGATACGCGAGCACAGAATCAGACAATGGGGCATGGCAACAGCCTGTGTCATTGCAGCCGGTATACTTGCCGTCGGAGCAAATTCCGCGAGCCTATACAACTCCTATGAATATTCCAAAGAGACCGTAAGAGGTCGTGCCACGGATCTCACGCCTCCTCCCGGAACGGAGACCGGAGGGATGAGCCGCAGCGCGATAACCGCCTGGAGCTATGGCATCGACGAGACAATGTCGCTGCTGATTCCAAATGTCAAGGGGGGAGCCACAATCAAACCGGTGGCTGGCGAGAGCAGCCTGCTCTCACTGGCTGACACCGGAAAGGCAGATGAACTCAGCCTTGCACCTGAAGAACTGCAGTTTCTATCTCAGTTCCCGCAATATTTCGGCAACCAGCCGATGACCAACGGACCGGTATACGTCGGCGCGTTCGTACTGCTGCTTGCCATTCTCGCATTGTTCATGGTGAACACACCGATGAAATGGGCTTTGTTCGCGGTCTCTATCCTTGCGATATTGCTTTCGTGGGGTCACAATTTCGAGGCTTTCACTGATTTCTTCATCGATAACTTCCCGGGGTATAATAAATTCCGTGCGGTGGCGAGCATTCTGGTGATTGTGGAATTCACCATACCGCTGCTTGCTATAATGGCTGTGCGCAAAATGCTGGAGACAGAAAACTATCTTCAGCGTTTCGGCATGGTATTCTATACTGTTTTCGGACTCGGCGCGATTGTCTGCTTCCTCGGATGGGTTGCCCCGTCAATGTTCGGAGAGCCTTACAGCGCATCCGAGATCCAGCAGCTGCAGCAGGCAGGGGCTTTCTCCAATCCTCAATATTACAATATTCTAAACGCGATACGCGAGACCCGCCTCTCTCTTGTGAGCACGGACTCGTTGCGTTCGCTGGCATTCATCCTGCTCGGTGCGCTGGTAATCTTCCTCTACCTCAGGGGTGCGGTTAAAAACCGTGCGGTTTTCGTATGCATGCTGACAGCCGTCATGCTCATCGACCTCTTCTCTGTGGGCAAAAGATATGTGAATTCGGAGAATTTCACCCGCCCCGCCCTTGAGGACGTGACTTTCAACAAGACAGCGGCAGACGAGGCGATACTCAAAGACACTTCAAACTATCGTGTATATGACGTACAGGGAATCTATTCCGCACGCTCCTCTTATTTCCACAAGACAATCGGGGGATATCACGCGGCGAAACTAACCCGCTATAACGACCTTCTCGACCATCAGATCTCCAAAGGGAACATGGGAGTGATAAATATGCTCAACACTAAGTATTTCCTCTCCGGCGAACAATATGAGCGAAATCCCGGCGCACTCGGCAACGCGTGGTTTGTAGACACCATATCGTACGTTGCAGACGCCGACAGCGAAATGGCGGCACTTGACTCTCTCGACACCGCTACTGCCGCCGTGGCAGACGCGAAGTTCCGCGAGACTCTCGGCAACGCGATCCCCAAGTCACTGGGAGATACAATATATGAGACATCATATGCGCCGAATGCCCTTACATACAGCGTAAACTCGGCTAAAGGGGGAATCGCGGTGTTCAGCGAGATATATTTCCCCTGGGGATGGACTGCCACCGTTGATGGCAAGGAGACACAGATCGGAAGGGTGAACTACACGCTCCGAGCCTTGCGTGTTCCGGCAGGCAGACATGAGATACGCTTCAGTTTTGACCCCAAATCTGTGCGTGTAACCAACAACATCTCGATTGCCTCCGTATCGGTCATCTATATACTGTGCGCCATCTCCCTCCTCTTGCTCGCACTCCCGATAATCAGGAAAAGAAAAAGTTAGAATCCATGTTCGACAGATGGCGTAATTCACATGGCTTCGGCGTCCACTCCCCTTTCGGCTATCAGCTGGTCGAAAGGGTGGTCAGACCGTGCCGTGGCTATGCATATTACGCCTATGACGACATTGACAGGGCATGCTCATCTTCGGAACACAGAATCGCAGACAAGGCGAAAATGCTTTTACGTCTTGTCTGCTTTCTTCGTCCGCGGAAAGTGTTCCTGCCTGATTACGCACACAAAGCGTTTTTCATCGCCATGAAGAGTCCCGATTCGAAGATCAGATTCATCCGCAACGCCGACAAGGCGGTGTCGGACTGTGACATAATCGCCACAAGAGGGGATGAAATACCTCTCGAGGATTTACGTTCCTTTATGTCATTGCCAGACAGGACGCTACTGATAAAAGATGCTCCGCAAAACTGGTGCGGCTCTGTTTTCGAGGCAATGAACGAGGGAATCATGATTCGCGGCAGACGCAACGCCATCTGCATTTCCAGAAGCGGAATGCAGAAAGTGTCATATCTCATGTATATCTGAAAAAACATATGCGACCGCTAAATACTACAGAGAGACTATTGTCTGATTTCTCAAATTTCCTGTTGCTGGAACGCGGTCTTTCGGGTAATACACTGGAGAGCTATCACACGGATGTGATTCACCTCCTCGAATTTCTTGAAGAAAGAGAACTGTCACTGACAGATGTCGACACAGACGCTCTTCATCAGTTTCTCTGCACTCTCCGTGACCTCGGAATCTCGCCGCGCTCACAGGCGAGGATGCTCTCTGGAATACGCGCGTTCTTCAGATTCCTCCGGCTTGAAGGCTACACTGACACAGACCCCTGCGAACTCCTTGAGGCTCCACGCTTCGGACGCACACTTCCCGATATACTTTCTGTAGAGGATATAGACTCCATGATTGCCGCCCTTGATCCGGAAAAAGACGAAACGCCGCGAAACCATGCGATAATAGAGACTCTGTACGGCAGCGGCCTGCGGGTGTCCGAACTTGTGGAGTTGCGCATGTCAAGAGTGAATCTTGACGAGGGATATGTGATAATTACCGGAAAAGGAAACAAACAGCGGCTTGTACCTCTCTCTCCGGAATCAATAAGACTCATCAGGGAATACCTTCCCATCAGAGAACGCCTCAAGATAAAGCCTGACTCAAGCGACATCCTTTTTCTGAACCGCCGCGGGGGAATGATGACCCGCGTGATGGTGTTCTATGTGATACGCGACTCGGCGGCGGCGGCAGGGATAATAAAAAGAGTGTCGCCACATACGTTGCGACACTCTTTTGCCACTCATCTGCTCGAAGGGGGAGCGAATCTCCGTGCGATCCAGGAGATGCTCGGACATGAATCAATTTCCACTACCGAGATATACATCCACCTTGACAGATCGCGGTTGCGCTCCGAACTGATGGAGCATCATCCGCATTATAAAAAATCATAAAAACGCGAAGACTATCCTGCGGTCATAGTTCTCTCCGGCTTTCAGAAGCTGTGACGGGAAAGCGGGCTTGTTCGGCGCGTCAGGGAAACCCTGCATCTCTATGGCAACACCTTCGTAATCTTCATAGGAACGACCGCTTTTATTCTCCGGGCATCCTGCAAGCCAGTTGCCCGTATATATCTGCACGCCGGGCTGGTCGCTGCTTACAACAAGTTTTCGTCCGGACACCGCCCCTTTGAGTTCAACAGCGCCTTCCACCGTCTTGCCGGGCTGCCATCCGTCAACGACCCAGCAATGGTCATAACCTTTGCCTATCTTGAGAGCCTCGAATTCCTGACGGATATCCCGCCCGATTTTCTTGAACGAAGTGAAGTCCATAGGAGTTCCCGCCACAGGCGCGATCTCACCGGTGGGTATCTGGGTCTCGTCAGTGGGCAACCAGTGCGATGCCTTCAGTTTCATCTCATGGTCGAAGATGCTGCCGGCATCCGCTCCGTCAAGATTCCAATATGCATGATTGGTCATGTTGACAACGGTGTCTGCATCGGTTTCGGCATGGAAATCAAGAGTCAGCTCGTTGTTGTCGCTCCATCTGTATGTCGCCGTGACTGTCAGGTTGCCGGGATATTGCTCTTCGCCGTCTTTTGCCTTGTAGGTGAAGCGGATGCCATCGGGCAGTTCCTCTCCATCCCAGTTCTGGTTCTGGAATCCTTCCGGACCTCCGTGAAGCGCGTTGGGACCGTTATTGATGCTGAGACTGTATTCCTTGCCGTCAACCTCAAGATGCCCCTTGGCGATACGGTTGGCATAGCGTCCCGGGCACTTTCCCAGACACGGTCCGTCGGCGATATAATCCGCGGCATCTGCGTAACTCAGAGCCACATTCTCGATTTTACCCTCCTTGTCAGGGACACGAACCTCAACGATGCCGGCTCCCATGGTGGAGAGCACCACCGACGCGCCCTGCGCGTTGGTGAGCTCATACCATGTGATCTCTCCCTTGGGAGAAGGAAATTTCTTGCTTGTGATTTTCATGATCACTCCTCGATTTTACGTGCGCCGTCAGAAATCACGACATCATAGATCTTCGGCTCATGACCATATTTCTCGCTGAATTTTTCCACAGCGATCTTGATGAAGTCATCGTGGAGATCATTCTTGACAAGATTGATTGTGCAGCCTCCGAAACCGCCGCCCATGATTCGTGAGCCTGTCACACCAAGTGTCTTTGCCACATCGTTGAGGAAATCGAGTTCCTCGCAGCTCACCTCATAGTCTTTTGAAAGACCTGCGTGGGTCTCATACATCTTCTTGCCCACAGTCTCGTAGTCTCCGGCATTGAGTGCGTCGCACACATCAAGCACGCGCTGTTTCTCCTCGATTACGAATTTCGCGCGGAAATAATCTTCAGCGGTGATGTCGCTCTTGATTTCGTCAAGCTGCTCCATTGTGGCATCGCGCAGTGTGTCTATGCCGAGACGTTTTGCAACGCGCTCGCATGATTCGCGGCGTTTGTTGTAGGGAGAATCCTTAAGCTCGTGTTTTACACGCGAATCCACGAGCACAAGCTTGTAATCCTGCGGATTGAAGGGGAAATATTCATACTCCATTGAGCGGCAGTCGAGACGCATCAGGTTTCCCTTCCGACCGAATACAGATGCGAACTGGTCCATGATACCGCAGTTAACACCACAATAATTATGTTCTGTGCTCTGACCGATCTTCGCAAGCTCGAATTTGTCGATGCTGTTGTTGTTGAAAAGATCATTGAGCGCGAATGCGAAACAGCTCTCGAGAGCCGCCGATGATGAAAGACCCGCACCAAGAGGAACATTTCCTGCAAAAACGGTGTCAAATCCTTTTACTTCTCCTCCGCGCTTCTGAATCTCGCGGCAGATTCCGAAGATATAACGAGCCCAGCTCTGAGTGGGTGCGTCCTCTTCCTTGAGACCGAATTCAGCATATTCGTCGATGTCTATGGAAAACACTCGAACCTTCTCCATGCCGTTGGGCTTGATCTCAGCCATTATCACCTTGTCGATGGCACCGGGAAATACGAATCCCCCGTTGTAGTCTGTATGCTCGCCGATAAGGTTGATGCGACCTGCTGATGCGTAGAGTGTGCCACCCTCGCCGAATCTTTCTTTAAAAATTTTCTGAATCTCTGCTTTCATGGATTCCATGTCAATTCTGATTTTAAGTTATTATTCAAGTTACACTATATTTCCATTTTCCAAATCCCCATATGTTCCATCCGCCTTTTGTTCCCCTTGTCTTTATCTTTCTCTCTTCTTCGCTACTTTTTCAGTTTCCTTACTCGACAACGAAACTGATTTTTGCGGGTTTCACACCTTTGGCAGATGCCTCGAACGTGATGACACCGGGTGTCTTTCCTGCCTGCACTATCGCTGTGGCGGCACCGCTGAAAAGATCCATTTCCGGAAGGTGGAACAAACGAAGGCTCGTGGGATCTCCGTTGGCTGTGGCACGGAAAGAACCGGCGCCTTTTGTGGCAAACTTCACCGCACGGCTGTCATCCGGAACGATATTACCGTCTTTATCTGCCACCTGAACAGTGATGTAGACAAGGTCCTCGCCATCGGCTGCAAGCTTGCTGCGGTTGGGCGTAAGCACAAGATGATGAGCTTTCCCGGCGGTACGGACAGTTTTCTCTTCAGCCTTGCTTCCGTCGGCATTGTAAGCCACGACTCTCACTTCTCCGGGCTGATAGACCACATCGTTCCATACAAGACGATAGCGTTCCATGCCCGCCTTGTCCTGAACGCGATCCTCGTCCCATGCCTTGTCGCGGTCATAGAAAGACATCGACAGACGCTTGCTGTAGTCAAGAGGTTTTGCCTCCCCCTTGCTCTTAATGCCATAGGATTTGCCGTTCACAATCAGTTCTGCCGAAGGATATGACGTATAAACCATCACAGGTGTCTTCTCACCCTCTCTCCCTTTCCAGTTCCAATGGGGAAGGATATGGAGAGTCGACTCCTTTTTATTCCACTGAGAGCGGTAAAGATAATACCTGTCTTTGGGAAGCGACGCGAGGTCGATGATGCCGAATACGCTTGAGTGGTTGGGCCAGCTGTCGGTATCGTAGGGCGACGGCTCGCCGAGGTAGTCGAAACCGGTCCAGACGAACTGACCGATCATCCAGGGGTAATCGTCGTCCATCGAGAAATCCACGTCGGGAATATTAGACCACGAGCAAAACTCGGTGTCGTAACCGGAACTCTGGTGATTGGGATATTTCGCTCCCGCCTTGAGTTCCATCGGGAACATATAGACTCCCCGCGACGACACGGTAGAGGCTGTCTCCGAACCGAGTATCAGCTTCTGCGGCAGTATCTCGTATGCCTGTGTGTAATACTGAGGCTTGTAGTTGAAACCGGGAATATCGAGCGTCGAGGCGAAACCGTTGTCGATAACCGCGCCATACTGATCCATGCCGCATGTGACAGGACGCGTCGGGTCAAGACGATGACATATGTCCTGAAGCATGACAAGTTCGCTGACTCCGTCGGGTCCCCACTGGCTGGGGACCTCATTGCCTACAGACCACATCACAACCGAAGCGTTGTTGCGGTAGTGTTTCACCATGTTTTCCATATCTTTCTGCGCCCATTCGCCGAAAATCGATCCGTAGCCGTTCTGGCTTTTCGGGCGGAAACTCCAGTCATCGAAAGGCTCTACCATGAGCATCATCCCCATCTGGTCGCACAATTCCACAAGTTCAGGCGCAGGCATATTGTGGGAAGTGCGGATCGCGTTCGCTCCCATATCCTTGAGCATCTCTATCTGGCGCGCAAGCGCGGCTTTGTTGACAGCCGCTCCGAGCGGTCCGAGGTCGTGATGCTGACACACTCCCTTGAATTTCGTATATTCTCCGTTCAGGAAGAATCCTTTCTCCGGTATGTATTCCAGGGAGCGGATGCCGAAACGGGTGTTATAGACATCCACATCCTTGCCGTCTACGCTCAGTGTCGTACGCGCTTCATAAAGACAAGGCGTATCGGGCGACCAAAGCTGAGGCTTCTCTACAAGGAAATCCTGCACGAATGGCTGTCCTTGTGCGTGATAGACCGAATTGTTTGTCGCCACCACCGTGCCGTCGGGAGATATTATGTCTGTCTTGACAAGTATTTTCTGCGCTTTGGCGGCTCCGGCAATTTCTGTAGTGAGTCTTACCGACGCCTCTTTCGCCGACACGACAGGAGTTATCACATATGTGCCCCAGGTCGGAACATGCACCGGAGATGTGGTGACGAGGCGCACATTCCTGTAAAGTCCCGCTCCGGGATACCAGCGACTTGATTTCTCTTTGTTTTCCAAAGAGACCTCTATACTGTTTTTCCCGGGCACAATCACACCGGCGGGAACATTTATATAAAAGGAATTGTAGCCATACGCCCAGTGACCTATCTCTTTCCCGTTGACCTTGACACGGGGATTGGACATGGCTCCGTCGAATTCAAAGGAAAACACCTGTCCGGCTGTATCCGGAACCTCGAATGTGGTTCTGTAATACCCCTTGCCGATATAAGGCAGTCCGCCGGTGCGGCCGGTCTTCCAGGTTGCCGTTTTCTCGCCATTCTGCTCCACTGTCACCTTCTGAAGGTCGTTGGACCGGTCAAACGGCCCGTAAATCGCCCAGTCGTGAGGCACGCTCACACTCTTCCAGTCAGACATGTCACGTGAAAACTCCCACTGCTTCAACGCAGTGTCGCTACGCTGGGCAGACACGCCGAGCGAGATTGCCAATGCCGGCAAAATAAAAAATCCTCTCATTAAATAAATATGAATCAAATGTTATCGACTGCAAGTATATATAAAATCCGAATACTCATCAATCGTGTCCCAAGGTTATTCTACCCACAAAGATACTAAAAATATATGAATATCCGTCAAAAAATCTATCAAAGAGAGATTTTTAACCTTTTTTGACTCTAAACGCATATCCGGGCGCCTCGGGTGTAATGCCGCGACACTGCTATCCCCGGGTGTATTGCGCGAGATTGGACACATCCATGGCTGTGGCATCGGCAATAAAACAGCTGAAACTCCCCAGCAGGTCGGCAAGCGCGATCATGGAGTTCTGCGTCTGCTGGTTGTAGAGGGTGCCGCTCATGGTGTTGCTTTCGAGCTTTCCCTGCAACGCGCCGCTGACTCCCGATATATCCTCCATCATCTTCAATTGTATGTCGAGCAGTTCGGTGATACCTATGTTCGAGCAGTTGGAACTCACCTGCTGCGGCAAGGGCAGACCGGCTTTGGGACGAAACAGTATCACACCATTGAAGCGACTCCACTCCTCAGCTATGTCATTTATGTCGGAACCTTCGGGCAACGCCCCCTCCGGGAAAAGAAGCACCCCCTTTGCCGAAGCCCGCAATATCCAGTCATACATTGATATCAGACGGTTGGCATATTTCTGCTGGTCGATTATGTCGCTCACAAATGAATGAATCTCTCCGTCGATAAATGGATAAGCTTTGAAAACAAAAGGATGGGAACCATGCCTGTATGGACTGCGTCCGCTACGCAAAACATCTCCCTGCGGTGTCAGAAAATGACATCTCCATTCCTCAGACACTTTCCACTCGCGCCTTTCCCACGGACGGACATCCGGCGCACCTTCTGCCGGAATTTCATAATACCTGCCGTTACGGAGGTCATGACAACGGTAACTCTGCCTGTATTCACGATGCCAGACCTCTATCACGCGGCACTTCCCGCCGTTCCCTACGCCGTATATCCTCCCCAGGCGAACATAATCTTCAGGACAACGGGCAAACGATGCGCATAGTGAGTCAAATTCAAGCTCATGAATCTCACCCACCATCCCCGTGTCCCAGTTCCGGAAATCGCGGGCACCGGTGTCACAAAAGAAATTGTCGGGCAGGACAAAGTCTGTCCAGCAGTCAGTACGGCTTCCTTTCCGTCCGTACCATTTCCGATGAACCACCAGTCCTCCGATAAGAAACTCTTCCATTGTCCTGGCATACATCTCTTCCATCCTGTTTAGTTCCATGTTGCGCTCGAGACGGCTCTGAATATTCTTCATGTCGCCAAGCCCTGAAACCATATTGCCTATCCCCTCGCACGACGGAACGGAATATCTGTTGCGGAAAACACCGAGCACATTCCTGACCAGACGGCGTATCATGTTGTTTTTCAACGGCACATTACCCTGGCTGCGGATATATTCCTCCTCCCGTATCCGCTCTCCGTCAACATCGATTGTGTCGCCCCACTGGTCGCCGTAGGTAAAACGTTTGTTACGCTCTCTGTCGCTCCTGAATCCTGCAAGATTATCCCAGCATTCCATTGCCCTTGCAAGCAACTCTATGTTTTTCGGATAATCCGCATCCTGCTGCTTTCCGCGATTGCTTTCCGCGCTCTGAATCCATTCTTTACCGTTCATATTGCTTAAATTATAATTAGAAGCCGTAAATTTATCGCCTTGCGGAAAGATGCTTGTGTTATCTATTGATTTTTTTGTTATCTTTGTAGGTTCAAAAAGATTCGTCATGTCTGAAAACAATAATATCTCATCTGCTGAAAACCGTCGCTGCGCACCGGGGGTGCGTCCGGACGTGCTCAATTTTGAAGATATCGCGAAAATGGCTCCGGGTCTCGCGAGCCACCGTAAGTTCGTAGAAAAGGCTCTCCATTGGATTGGTCTTGACGAAGTCAACGCCATCCACGGACGATACTGCTATTCCACAGGCGTGGAGTTTTCACACCACCTCGTGGAAGATGAATTCAGATTCAAACTGCGCATTGACAATGAAGAGGTGCTCTCACGATTCCCGGAGGGTGCGTTCATCACTGTATCCAACCACCCTTTCGGCGGCATGGACGGCATCCTGCTTCTGCATATCGTGGGCAAATACCGCAAGGACTATCAGGTCATGGTGAATATGATTCTAAACAACATATCGGCGATGCGACCATCTTTCATCGCTGTTGACCCGATAAAGACCGATGACCCAGAAAAGAAAGCCGTGACAATGCAGGGAATACGCCGTGCCATGGCTCATGTGCGCGATGGGCATCCACTCGGATTCTTCCCGGCAGGTGCAGTGTCAAAGATCGACAAATCCCTCCATATCCGCGACCGTCAATGGCAACCCACTATCACCCGACTCATCAGACAGCTGAAAGTGCCTGTGATTCCCATCTATTTTCATGGACACAACTCCACTTTCTTCAACATCCTCGGTCTGATCGACTGGCGTCTGCGCAGTGCGCGGCTTCCCAAGGAGATATTCCTGAAGAGAGGGAAAGACGTGCACGTCTCGATCGGCGAGCCGATATCGGTGGAAAAACAGGCGGAGTTTCCTGATGCAGACTCACTCGGCAAATATCTCCGCGAACAGACCTATGCTCTTTCGCGCCTCTGATTCTTTTAGAAAGTTGTTTAATAATATAAAAATGCTTCAGTCTCAAGACATACCGGCGGAAGTCGCAGCCGCAAAACAGCGGTTCTCGATTATCGGCAACTCCCCGGCATTGATCCGCGCCATTGCGCGCGCCATACGCGTCGCGCCTATAGACCTTTCTGTGCTCGTGACCGGAGAAAGCGGTTCGGGAAAAGAATTTTTTCCTAAGATAATACACCTTTTCGGTGCAAGAAAACATAAGAAATACATAGCCGTAAACTGCGGCGCAATCCCGGAAGGCACTATCGATTCCGAACTCTTCGGACATGAAAAGGGATCTTTCACCGGTGCCATTTCTGCGCGAAAAGGTTATTTCGAAGAGGCGGACGGGGGAACCATCTTCCTTGATGAAGTGGCGGAACTCCCGCTGACAACACAGGCAAGACTGTTGCGCGTTCTGGAAACAGGCGAATTTCTGAAAGTCGGATCTTCGAACGTGCAGAAAACAAACATCCGCATCGTGGCGGCAACGAATGTGGATCTCATAAAAGCGGTGGAAAAAGGAAAATTCCGCGAAGACCTGTATTACCGCCTCTCGACAATCCGCATCGATGTGCCGAACCTGCACGACAGGGGGGATGACATAAGACTCCTCGCCAGAAAATTCGCTGCGGATTTCGCTGAGAAATACATGACAAAACCTATCTCTTTCGCAGAAGAGGCATACCGTGCCATGCTCGTTTACCGCTGGCCGGGCAATGTAAGACAGCTTAAAAACTTTGTCGAGCAGTTCGCCCTCTTCGAGGCGGGGGAGGAAATCTCAAGACAGCTGGTGCTTGAGGCGTTGCCTCTCGACAGATCCACAACATCTTCTCTCGTAAAGTCGGAAAAGCCGGTAAACTATGAGGCGGAACGGGAAATGCTATGGAAGCTGGTGCTCGGCATGAAATCGGAAATAGCGGAACTCAAGGAGTCCATAAAGGGTGATTCCGCCGCAGGCCGCAAGCAGCCTACCACCTCTCTGATAAAGTATCCGGTAGAGGATCTTCTCGCACCTGCAATCGCCGATGATGGTTTCTCCAGGATGTCTTCGCACACTCTGGAGGATTCGGAGAAAGACGCGATCACTGCTTCGCTGGAGCGCAACGGCGGCGACAAGAAACTCGCTGCCGAGGAACTCGGAATCTCACTTCGCACTCTTTACCGCAAAATAAAGGAACTGGGAATCGATTCCTGAATTATACCCGAATATGAATTATTCCTGAATTATGAATAAAGTAATTTTTATATTGTTCGCGGCTATGGCATTCTCCCTTACTGGGTGCATCCCGAGTTTCAGAATGAACGGTACCGCAATCAATTACGACATATACAAGACAATCGACATCTCTGAATTTCCCATCAGAGCCGCGCTTGTATACCCTCCCCTGCAACAGACATTTGAAAACAAGCTTCTGGATTATGTGACCAGACAGACGCGACTTCAGGAGGTAGACGGTCCGGCGGATATTGAACTCACAGGAGAGATTACGGGGTATTCCCTCTCCCCGCAGGCTGTCGGCACCGATGCATATGCAACCGAAACAAGACTTACAATCACTGTCAGAGTTAAATATACCGACAACAAGAATCCGGCAAACAATCTTGACCAGACTTTCTCGGCATACCGGCAGTTCTCCTCTTCTCTCATGCTCACTGACGTGCAGGACGACCTCTGCAACCAGATCAGCGAGGAACTCGTGAACCTTATTTTCAACGCCACTCTCGGAAATTGGTAACAAAATGGACAAATACCCTTATTTCATTGTGCCGGCAATAGAAAGACTGCCGGAGGCAACCGGTGAGGAACGACTCGCTCTGGTCAGACGCATTGCCGCGGCTGTGGGCGATCCCGTGGCTCTCAGAGCCATTATCGGCATCGATCCGGAAGAATTTATGGAATTTTATCCCGACATGAAATCTCCGGAACTCACAACCGGCGACACAATAGATTCCTTCCTCGACAGATTCGGCGATCCCAACATGACAAGGGCTACTGAAATCGAAGATATTATCACCCCAGTAGCAGTGCCATATGACCTCTCTTCGCTCGAATCGCTCCCTGAAATAGGCGATTCGGATCTTTTCGGTGAAGCAGACGTCCCCGAAGAGCCGCGTCACGACGCTCCCTCGCCATCTGAAAGCGAACACTCCGCCGCCGCACACGATACAAATCTTTCAGAATCTCTTGCCAGAATAATGATAAAAAACGGCAACTATCAGAAAGCTTTGGAAATAATTACCGAGATAAGTTTGAATAATCCGAAAAAAAGTATTTACTTTGCAGACCAAATACGATTCCTCAAAAAATTGATAGCCTACACATCAGATTCTTGAGGATTTCCCTTTATTGACATTGCCGGTTACCTGTGGTTCCTGTCGCGTCAGTAGGAAGTTCGTAAATCAAAAGCTAAATTAAATTTTAAACACTAAAGATATGTATATCTTTCTCAGCATTCTTATCGTAATCGCATCCTTGATTCTCATCGGGGCTGTTCTGATTCAGAAATCCAAAGGCGGCGGTCTCGCCTCTGACTATTCCAGCGGAAACCAGTATCTCGGTTATCGCAAGACAACCGACTTCATCGAGAAGGCTACCTGGACTCTCGCAATCTTCATCTGCATTATGAGCATATGCGCCTCTTTCGCAGTGAAGACTCCGGTTAATGTATCAAACATTCAGAACGCGGCTCCCGCTCCAAACTCCGCGGCTCCCGCTCCTGTAAACGTTCCTGCAGCTCCCGCAACTCCCGCAGCTCCCGCAAAATAATAACGGTTGACGGCAATAACGCCGGAACCCGGATAAAACAGAAGGTCATGCAGTTTTGCATGACCTTCTGTTTTATCCGAAGTCTTTTATCACCGCCTTCCCCAGAGAAGTTTGTTGCGGAGCAACCGGGAAAAACTCGCGTCAGGACGGCGGAGAACTTTCACGGAAAATCCGGCTTTACGGATGCGCAGCTCGTCACGACCGCATGCCATCATGAAATAGCGTCCGTCAAGGCTCACACGCGAATACTCCACACGCGAACTCGTGGTCAGACGTATCTCGGAATCTCCTCCTACAACAAGCGGACGCATCGTAAGCGAATGCGGCGCTATCGGCGAGATCACCGAACATTCAAGCGTGGGCATAAGTATCGGACCTCCTGCCGACAGATTATATGCCGTGGATCCGGTCGGAGTTGCCACAACAAGCCCGTCTGCCATATAGTCGGCAAGAAAATAGCCGTCTACCTCGGCATGCACGGTGACTGTAGATGCCGTCTCGCCCCGCAACACCGCCACCTCATTCAGAGCATAAGGCCAGAAGCCTTCGGGCATCGCTTCACATCTGATTTCAAGCAACGCGCGCTTCTCGATCACCCCCTTGTCGCAGGCAACGACATCTACCAGCTCCTCTGTTTCCTCAAGAGAATAGCTCGCAAGAAAACCCAGATGACCTGTGTTGATGCCGAGAATCGGAATCTCCCGGTCTCCAACCCATTCCGCGGCACCGAGAAACGTGCCGTCTCCCCCGATGCTTATCACGCACTCGGTGTCTTCGGGCAAACAGGCTGCCGTATTCATGCTGCCGGAAAGGTCTATTCCGTTCTCCGAAAGATAACATGCGAAATCCTCGGCTACCGACACCCGGAAGTCTCTCTTTTCAAGTGCTGCGAAAAATTCGCGCAATAAACCGAAATATCCGTCCTGATACCGGTTTCCATATATCGCGATATTCCTCATCGGTCACACATTCAATAACGCTCTCAGCTCAAGAAGGCGCAGTGCCGCCAGTTCACTGTCGCTGTCGCTGTCGCTGTTGCCATAAGAGGAAACGACATCATAACCGTAACGCTCAAGGCTATGGACTGTCGATGCCGGGTCCTCCCGTCTGACCCGCAGTGTTACCTGTATCTTGCCGTCTTCCGACGGGGTGCTCCACATATCCACAAGATGCGCGTCGCTGTCTTCGACAGCATGGGCGATGCGCGACGCACTGTAATCGGCAGGCACACACTCAAGGGTTATGACACTGCAGTCATCCCGTGGAGCGATCATGCGCCCGAGTCCTTCGAGCAGGGAATCGCGGTCAATCACTCCCTCAAAACCGTTGCCTGACCTTACTCCTAAAAGACCGTCAGGAGTATCAAGCAACAACGGAAGCACGTTGACCACCGGCATGTCTTCATTTACATTCCTATAGGGAAAGACATGCGTTTTGACACGTCCGGCAGCCATTATATCTTTTGCTCTCATCATATCCCTCGAATTATTTACTTATTTTCCAAAAAAATTTCTAAATTTGCATTTTGAATTGGCAGGGACTCTCTCGTCAAAGAGATTCCATTTATATTATTTTAACAAAAGAAACCGGGAATATCCGTTCATAAGTCTGTAAATTCTGAATTCGTCCAGACAACCTCATTCCAGCTTCAGAATACAAAGTTACAAATAATATGCCAATTTCATAAAAAAATAAATATGACTCATCTAAGTGTAAATATCAACAAGGTGGCTACCCTTCGCAATGCAAGGGGTGAGAACATTCCCGACGTGGTGAGATTCGCAGTTGACTGCGAACGTTTCGGCGCACAGGGAATCACGGTCCATCCGCGTCCCGACGAGAGGCATATCACACGCCGAGACGTTTACGACCTCCGCAAAGTCGTGACAACGGAATTCAACATCGAGGGATACCCTACAGATGACTTCATGCGCATGGTAATCGAAGTCGCTCCGGAGCAAGTCACACTCGTACCGGACGCCCCCGGCGCCCTGACCTCAAGCGCGGGATGGGACGTAATCGCAAATTCGGAGTTTCTCTCAGGAATTGTAACGCGCCTGCGTCAGGCAGGAATAAGAAGTTCTATTTTTGTCGATGCGGATTCCGCACAAGTAAAAGAAGCTGCAAGAATAGGTGCGGACAGGGTCGAGTTATACACCAAACCTTATGCCGACAATTACACGCAAAATCCTGATGAGGCAATCGGAAAATTCATCGAAGCCTCTTCCGAAGCGTTAAAACGGGGCATCGGTCTCAATGCAGGACATGACCTGAACCTGCAGAACCTCTCTTTCTTCCACAAACGTCTTCCCCTGCTTGATGAAGTGAGCATCGGACATGCAATAATCTCCGACGCTCTCTACCTCGGAATAGAACGGACAATTCATGACTATCTCGATTGTCTCCGATAGCAGGCAGACATCGAGATCCTCATTTGATTTCATTAGAAACATTCACACAATCAATAAGCTATGACCCAGCAAACCCTTTCATTCTGGTCTCTCGTAATGGACGGCGGATATATCATGATTCCTCTCGCCCTCCTTCTCATCCTCACGATCTATGTCTTCACCGAAAGGTTCATCGCAATAAACCGCGCCTCTAAGGAAGACAGCTCTTTCATGAACCGTATCCGCGATTATGTGCACGAGGGTGACATAGACTCCGCATTCAACCTGTGCAAACGGACAGACACCCCATACGCCCGTCTCATCCAGAAAGGTCTGTCAAGAATCGGACGACCGATGAACGATGTCCTTGTTGCCATTGAAAACACCGGAAACATCGAAGTGGCGCAGTTAGGCAAGGGATTCCCCTGGCTTTCAACAACCGCCGCCGGCGCCCCGATGCTCGGATTCCTCGGCACCGTGGTCGGAATGATACAGGCGTTCTTCTCGCTCGCAAGTGCAGGAACGTCTGCGAACATAACTGTGCTTTCGAGCGGCATATATCAGGCGCTTGTAACCACTGTGGCTGGTCTTGTGGTGGGTATCATCGCCCTTTTCGCATACAACTACCTTGTGGCTCGTGTTAACCGCGTGATGAATTCCCTTGAGACAAAGACAATGGAGTTCATGGATCTCCTGAACGAACCGGTGGCATAAAGTAATATTCAAGAAGTTGTTCGTATCATGGCTCTTAAACGAAATTTCCAGTCGCTCGAGACTTTCTCCATGTCTTCCATGACAGATGTGATTTTCCTTCTGCTCATATTTTTCATGGTGACCTCGACAATCATATTCCCGGCAGCAATCGATGTCAATCTTCCGCAGAGCAGCGAACAGACTTCGCTGAAACCTGTGACAGAGGTCTATATAGATGCAGACAAGACAATATATCTTGTCGAGGACCGCAACGATTCCACTCAGAAACTGTCCTCTCCCGTAGAAATCTCGCTCGATGAGCTTGCCGTGCGCCTGACAGCCATACAACAGAAGGATTCGCTGCGTTCGGTGGCTCTATATGCCGACAGCCTCGTTGATTACGGCAAAGTGGTGGGGATACTCGACATGGCGGCTCGCCAGAATCTGAAAATGGTGCTTGCCACCAAAGCCAAGGCACCGGCATCGCAGAACTGACAACATATACCGATATCCGAACGTATTTCAGATGACCAGACAGCAAAAAGATAAAACCATAGCAGCTGCAATAACTTTCGTGGCAATGCTGATCATTATTGTAGCGTTGTTTTTGGGAGGAATCTCATTCGACAGCGAGCAGACTGCCGTGAAGCCTGTTGCCGAGCTTATGCCTGATGAGGAGTTGTTTCTTGAACCGGAAATACTCAAGGACCTCGGTGAAGAAAACGCTGTCAGGCAGGATGCGCCGGCAGAAGCATTCAAAGGAGAACCGGAACATGCCGAAACAGACAACACAAAGCTCGTGGTCAAAGGAGATAACCCAAAGCCGGCACCTCCGGTCGATAAACTCGTGACCACGAAGAAGGAAAGTCCGGTGCAGGCAACGGAGCCGTCAATAAGCAAAGAGGAAAAACAGAAAGTCACCTCCTCGGTTGCAAAGGGTTTCTCCTCGCGCAACGGCAGCTCTGAAGGAAAGAGCGGAAGCTCCGGAGCCGGAGGAACAGGCATGGGCATCACCGGCAGCGCATCGGGACGCACATTCAAGGGGTGTCCCAAACCGGATGTGACTCTGCGCAACAAGACAACTGTCACGGTCTCAGTCGTGATTGACTCCGATGGCAATGTCATCTCGGCAAAAGCATCAGGCGGAGCATCAGCCTCCATCCGCCGTGCCTGCGAGCAAGCAGCCAAAGGTGCGAAATGGAGTCCCAAGAAAGGAGCGGGCGAAACACGCGGCTCAATCTCCTTCACAATCACCCCCCGATAAATGACATCTCAATAACAACGTAACACAACGCCCGACGGAGTTTCCGTCGGGCGTTTAAGCACATATTGCCAATCACCACTGCTACTTCACAATAACTTTCATTACGAATGAACCACATTTGACAATATAAATACCTGATGGAACCTCAACGTTTTCAACGTCATCACAGATGTTTCCGGCAGACACCATAGCTCCTGACACATTTGAAATTACATAAGGAACTCCTGATGCAAATCCGCACATTCTGACAAACCCCTTCTCCCCCGAAATAGTCACAAATCCATCGGACGCAATATCTCCAATTCCGCTTGTCCCCGTTGCCCAGACAACATTAGAACGATCAGACTCAACAAGTTCCCCATTAATTGTAGACAAAGTTTTGACAAGATACCTTACCGGAACTGAAGTGTCAACTCCTTTATCAAAATAAGTTGTCTCTTTTAGTCCGGACCCGATAAGCTGTTCATCCCGATATAAGTTATAACCTTCTATAGGCGCAACGCCATAAACGGGGTCATATGAAATGTCGTCAATCATCAGACCGAACTGCTCATTGCCGTCATCCCCGACGTGGTGTAAAGCAAAGTATTTTGCATCGGCAGGAAGTTGGAAATCATATTTGAACCAACCCTGTTCATCCGGACAGATATAACCGTTATCAAGCGACTTCGTAAAATCTTCAGGCTCATTCCCCTCTGTAGAATACTTGACAAGTATCGTCTCCGGATAGTCTGCATGACATATGTTCATCCAGAAAGACAATTCGGTTCCACCTTTAACTTCCGGCGAAATCAGCCAATCATTTGTAACACCTGTCTTTGGCGACATACACAACAGGAACTGCTCTCCACTATGCGCCGCCATCGACATATTGTCTGTGACAGTTGAAGAAAACACTTGATAAGCCTTCTCATAACCTTCACCAGGGAAATCCACCTCACTTATTGTCCACACTTTGGCATTATCAAGGTCGATATTACGGAAACCTTTCAACTCTTCCGAATAATCCCAAGTCTCGGCAGTCTCGAAATCTTCAACAAACTGTGGCTTAGACCAATTCAACAACACATCCGAGCTGTTTTCCCTATATTCCAAGGCGAGATCCTGAACCACAGGAATACGAGCATTCAGGATTTTAACCTGCTTCTCCATTTCCGAAGTGGCTTCAGATGGCTGTCCATGAAGGTTGAAACGCACAAGTACATCCCCAATATCTGCAACTTTGGGAGTAAAACTGAAATTAAGCGTTGCCCTCTTTCCTGCTTCAATAGTTTTTGGGGCATCTGCATCCTTGAAGTCTCCTATGACCCCGTTATCTCCTATAACCCGGAAAACATAGTCCGGAACTGCGGCTTCTTTTGTACCTGCATTCTCAACTTCCACAGAGTAAGACATCTTCTCACCCACTGCACCACGCGATGCTCCGTTCATGCCATGTATCGTAACCATATCCGAAGGATAATTGGCAATTGAATAGGAATCCATTATGAAACATTGGCTATATCCTACAATCTTGACACGTATAATTATCTGGACCCAGCCTTGATTCTGGAACGCAGAGGGAAGAGACACGAGTTTATGTTCCCATCCATTCCCTGATTCCGGCATGAACGTCGCAACAGGCTCCATCTCAAGACTCGGAGAAGAGGCATATACGGTCACCCGTTCGGGTGAGTGATTGCCGAAAAATATACTTAAATCCAATTTCACATTGCTCATCCCTTTAGTGGTGAACCTTGGAAGCAGCAACTGAGACTCACCATCCCACATAGCTATTATGGCATTGCCGCTCGTATTGGCTGCCGCCTCATCATAACTTACCGGATCATCCACACCCCATGTTGACTTAAGATAAGACAGATGTTCAATGGAGATAGGTTCGTAAGCCAATTTAACATCATCACCGACACAATTAAAAGGTTCTTTCATCGGCAGGGAATGGAGTGGTCCGAGATGAACCGGGAAAGAAAACATCTCTTCGCATGACCCCACAGCATTCTTAGCTGCAACGCCGAATGTATATAAAGACTGCGATCCATCAGGACAATCAAAAGTCCACGTGCGGTTCTTTCCGATTTCTGCAGCAGGTCGCCATTCCCCTCCTATCTGACGATATATGGTCACATCCTGTTGGGCAGGTCCCGTATATTCGCCATTTTCATTATAATCTTCAAGATCTATATCAAGAGTTATAGAAAGATTATCGTCTGATACGGTCGCTGTTACCACAGGTGTCGCCGGACGATACACTCCGCAATATACTGTTGTTTCTGAAAGCAATCCAACCCCTTTGTCTGAACTTGTAGTAACCTTGATTATATTATCCCCCTGCTTCGTGGGCACTGTCATTGAAACCGGATCTCCGGGAGTGCCTGTAACAGTTGCTTCACCCGCTTCAGATATTGCAGTGGCGGTAATGACTGTTGAAGCCGGCAATTCACTCCCCGAAATGGTAAGCCGTGGCATATTGAATGTCAGTGTCGCCTTAAGTTCTCCATCGGGAAAAGCCTTGGAACGAAGATCCGTCACAGCCGCGGGACTTTCAGATGATGCTTCCGCTTTCTCAATCTTGAAATTTCGGGCATAAAGGCGATAGGACCCGACCGGAGAAATATAATGTATACCTATATACCATTCTCCCTCTTCCGGAACCTGGAAGAGAGTTTCCGACTGCTCGAAATATGGACTTTTATAGACAGTGGCGGCATCCTTTATTGTTATTGCACGCGAAGGAGAAGGACGCTGACACAATGCCACTTCGTATATCTCATTGGCAGTGAAATAATGGTTGCCGCTCCACACTTCCATCGACAAGCGATAGTGTGCGTCTTTATCAGTAAAATTAATTGCCGGAAGGAAGAGCCATTCGTTAGATGTCTCACCCATTGAACTCGCCTTAGGGGAAAGACAATAGAATCCTCCCGTGTTGTCATTCTGATCATCATAGCGCCAGCCGCGAAGAGGCTCATTCTGATTAAGGGCATCTTTGACAATGGTGAACATACCTATCACCTCGTCATCCAGATCTCTCTCTCCCTCTTCCGCCCCAAGATAGACAGGAAGAGAAAGTGGTCCGTCGGCATAGTAACGCTCCGACACCCCGGCTTCTGAAATCTTCCCTCCGGACAAGGCATAAACCTCTGCCTTATGTGCGACAACACCCGTTACGGGAATCGTAATGTCAAGAGACGTAGAAGAAACTGGAGATTCATTCATGAGGATTTTGTCAACATATACATTATATTTTATGTCCGCGACATTGACATAACCTCCGTTAACTCCTTTCGTAACAGCATTCCAGCTAACCTTGGTCTCCGTCAACGTGACTCCGGCAGGTGCCGTTGGAACATCTATCCCGATACATTTGTCAAACACGAGCGGAGTGCCATATATCTTCCCGTCATCTCCCAATGTGTAAGGCGTAACATAAAAACGATGAAGACCTTCCGGTGCATTAACCGGAATAACAACCGATGCTCCGGGAGGACCATTGAATGCTCCAGAAATATCATTGTCATCAATCTTGGCTTGGAGATATACAGATCCGGTTATAGAAGTCCCGTTTTCATAACTGTCTGGCAAAGTGACCGTAAAACTTCCGGTGGTGGAACTTCCCGTAACATCCCAGCTTTTCAATACCGGTGCCTTCGCTCCGGCGGCATTAACATAATTGTCAGAAACATGTAATATCTTATATTGCGGATTTCCCTCAATAGTCCCTAAATAAGCAGCATTGCCCGAAACCGGAAGCAAGAGCATATCCGTACAAGGGTAATCAGACTCGTCATAAGAATCAAGCAAAAGAATAAAGGCTTCATCCTTTGGACTATAAACCATGTCATGTGGATATTCTTCCATATCCCAGGACAATGAATTAACCTGACTGAAACGCTTCCCTTTGCTATCATATTTCTTAAGAAGTCCACCCGTATCAAAAAGATAAAGAGTCTTGTCGGCGGGATTCCATCCAATATCGAGCCAGTCTGCAGGAACGTTAACACCAAGGTTTACAAATGATCTTGAAATGGGATCAAATTTTTGCAATAGATAATTTTTGCCCGTCTGGTCAAGCGTTACTACATATGCTGTATCTTCCTCACTATCATATGCAGAAAGCAAGACCACTTTCTCTAATGTGTCAAAAATGTCAGTAGGATACGAAGCCTTGACCTTACCTGTTGACAAGTCTATGATATCAATGCCTGCATCTGTCAGTCCTGCATCGCTTGTCGTATAGGTATAGAATGAATAAACCTCATCTCCCCTGACAAATCCACAAGCGGGCGAATACTTGCCTTGCTTTTTCCATTTCAATGACGAACCCGACTGCAAAGCTATATCATACCATCCCGGCTCGCCGGCATTGCCGGCATAAACACAGTAACCTTGCAATGAAGTAGCCCGCAAAGCCGCTTTGACACCCGGTTTTGACACCCGGCTTCCGTTTCGTGCCCGAGGTGTCTGCTTCAGGAATGACACCTCCCCGATGGCATTGCCTGAAGTCGATTCAGCGGATTGATGACGCATTTTCAACATATCCGGCGACAATTTAATACCTCGCGGCGTTTCTTTCAACTGAATAGAACCCGCATCCTTGCCAACTTCCCGGCTTATTTGTCCTGAAGCTGTCAGATTGCCTGCAGCAACAAGGATCCCGATAGAGAGCACTGATAATAATCTGTTCATAAGAAATTGTGTTTGATGTAAATGGCAAAAACAGTGGCATTATTGCTATCTGATTTAAACTTTTTGCCACTTACAGATTAAGAACATATCAATAATATTCCACTTGTTACACGGCTCAGGACAGCCTCTGCCATCCGATGCAGAATATTATTAATACTAAATTTATTCGCAAAATATTCGCTCCAATATTTTATTCCGCTTGTTAATCGCGTCAAATTTAAGTTAAATTTGTAAAATAAGCAACAAATTTTAATTATTTTTAAAAATTTAATTTCATTTATTGTTAATTTTAAATAATAAATTATACCTTTGCAACTATAACAACATGCATCAACATGCATCAACGGCTCAATATTTATACAATCTGCCATCTGCTTGATTTTTTCCGTTCCAGTTTCGCTCCAACACAGGCACAGGCAATGAATAGCAATATAAACCTCCAAGCGTATGAAAAGAAGTTTAGTTCTCTCCATTCCGTTATGCATCGCATCTCTGGCAGCAACTTCCCAGGTGAATTTTCGCGACGCCGACTTGATCAGATTACGCGAGATAGTGTCCTCGTGCACCTCCGTAAAAAACGGACAAAAGTTCTCAAAGACAATGCCCTCCATAAAACATGAAAGGGTGGAAATAATCATAAGATATGACTCGGAAACCGCACTTGATGAAATAAAGTCAAAAGGCGGGGAAATCGTAAGCCTTGTGGGGACGCGAACGGCAATAATAAGCACAAGTCCGGACAAAGCCATAGATATTGCCGCATCAAACGGTGTCAGCGGAGCCAAGCTCTCCTCCCTGATAAAGCGTACAAACAACAATGCCATGACATTTTCCAACATCCCTGACATAAGGATAGGCAAAGATATCGACAAGCCTTATGACGGTAAAGGTATAGTGCTTGGAATATTCGACACGGGAATTGACCCCAACCATATCAACTTCCGAGATGAGAATGGTGAAAATCGCGTAAAAATGGTGCTTGAATATGCCGAACCGACAGCCAACCCGGAAATATATCAGACACCGGCACAGATTTCCACATTCACCAGCGACACCCGCTCCGAAAGCCATGGCACACATGTGCTCGGAATAATGGGCGGTAGTTTTTACGATACCTCTGACACAAATGCTCCGGACCTAAGGGGAGTAGCCCCTGGTGCAGAACTGATCGTGGGATGCGGAGAGGGATACAACGTGCAGATACTTGATGCGCTCGAACGCATAGGCAAATACGCCAGCGAACAAGGTAAGCCTTGTGTCATGAATTTATCTTTCGGTGATAATCTCGGGCCTCATGACGGCACTGATGAATTTACGGAGGCAATCAACGATATCGCGGAAAAATATGATGCCGTAATATGTCTCTCCGCGGGGAATGAACGCGACACTCCTTGTTCTATAATAAAGCTACTTTCGGATGAAGATCCTTACATAAAAACCCTTGCACTGAAAGGATATACAGAAGTTGAGGGATATTTCCAGACTTTTGGCTCAATAGAGATATGGGGGGAAGACAACACTCCTTTTGAAGTCTCACTTGATATCATATCCAGATCGAAACCGGATGATATACTCTATTCATTACAAATACCTGAAAAAAAGTCATCATACGCTTCGCAGGGCGACATGATCAACGAGTATCTTGACACCCGGCGTATGGACCTGATAACAGAAGGCACTGAGTTTCAAAACATATATTCTAACAGCTTCATGGGAGGCATCGCCGGTGTCGACACATACAACCACCGTTACACAGCCCAACTGAACATGTATCTTACAGCAAGATCAGCTGCAAATGCAAACAGATATTTTACCCGTATCACGATAAAGGGAAAACCGAGCAAGAAAGTTTTCATGTATTGCGACGGATCTTATATGAGTTTTGGAAACCGGAATATACCGGGGCTGGACATACCGGATGGCGCAGGAAGCAATAGCAATATGGCTTCTGGACGTAACACCCTCGCAGTAGGAAGCTACGTGTCAGCAAATATTACCGGTTCGGGATATCAGGAAGGAACAATCGGAGACATAAGCTATTTCTCATCTTATGGAGAGACGCCCGATGGCAGGATAATGCCTGATATCTGTGCTCCCGGGCAGGTAGTTGTAAGCTCGCGCAACACATACCTGTCAACGACAGGATCGGCTGCCATCTATTATCCCCTGGAATATTCCTATCAGGATTTCGAACACAAAAAGACCTATTATTGGACCTCTTGTGCCGGAACATCCCAGGCATCCCCACACATGGCGGGAATCGCGGCATTATGGCGCCAGGCAAATCCCAACCTCACTTTCAGTGAGATCCAGCAGATCGCGCGTGAAACCGCCTCCGCACCGACATTCAATTCCACCGGATGGGGCTATGGAAAGGTTGATGCCTTGGCTGGAATAAAAGAGATATTAGGCTCATCTTCAGTATTCGACATTATTGACACCGCCACAGAGGGCATAATAATTGAGCCGCAAGGCAATGCCGTGTATCGCATATATGCACCGGGGCAGGATTGTGTCTCGGCAACAATATATTCAATTCAGGGAACGGAAGTGAAAAGCCTGACATCCTGCTCAGATTCTATGACAATAGATGCATCTTCGCTCGCAACCGGAGTCTATGTTCTGAAGGTTACCGGAAGCCACTCTTCCAGGACTCTTAAATTTACTTTGAAACAATGAAGCAGCCATCGTTTCTACTAAATAAGTAATGAAATCTTACACTCTAAAACTTGTTATTTTGAGCTGTTCCATCTTGTAATTCAGTCGCATATCACCATATACTCCTTCATTATGCGGCAAAAACAGCTCAAAAATAACGGCATTTTATACATGCTTCAATTTTATTAAGAAACTGTTTAAATTTAATTGTGAGGTTCATTGAGAGGATTTTATGAGGAGTTTTCACGAGTTGAAGAGGGAGCATAGCGGGCTATGTGACCGAGGAAACTCGGTGAAAACAACCATAAAAGACCTCAAGGAAGCCACAAGATTCACTATATAAAAAATTTCGAATTAAATTTAAACAGTTTCTAAGTAAGTGTTGGAAATTAGCTTATATTAAATTTTAGGAGATTTTGAGATGATTTCATGATTCCGAAGAAGGAGCATAGCGGGCTATGCGACTGATGAGAAATCATGAAAGCATCCAAAAGATTCAAAATTTAAATAAGCACAGCATTTACTTATTATAAACTAATTTTCAATACTTACTTAAAAAAATTACTGTTATGAACCCAAGACAACTAAAAAAATATGCCATGCTGGCACTATTGTCAGTCATACCATTGTCGGCAGCGGCTTCCATTACGGAATACAGAATACCTGCAACTCTGACTGAATTTGAAGCTCAATGGGAAATATTGTCCGGCACAACCGACGGCACATGGACATGGGTCGACGATTCAACTCCCTACGCGGAAACACAGCCAGTAAACAAGGGCGAGAGCGGGGCTACTTTAGTATATGGAACACCTTTGGAATTAAAGGGTGGTGAAATATATTATATCTATGCGAATGTGTGCTCTGCCGACTATAACGATGAAGAAAGATTCTATATCGTGTTTGGATCAGACAAAAACAATTTGTCTCCAATTTCCGAGAGCACATCTGTATTCTTTACATATCGCAATCGCGACTTGACTTCTCCAAATTTCCAATATCGTCCCACAGACGGCAACAAGGATTATTGCAAAATCACAGTTTCTGAAGACGGTGTTTATTGGTTTGGAATACGCAGCTGGTATGGTAGCGGATCTTTTGCAGATAAAAAATTACAATGTGCAGGTTTTAAGATCGAAAAAGACGTGAATTATCCACAGAAAGTGACGTCTGCAACCGCAACCGCAGATAATTCGGGTAAACTGGAAACAACCCTAACGTGGACATGGCCTTCAAAAAATAAAGACAATTCTGAGATTTCAGGCACAATAGGTGCAAATATATATCGCCACATTTCCGACAACAAGTCTGATATATACAAGGCAGAAAACATAATCGCAACAATAAGGGACGGCACTCCCGGAGAGAAAGCCTCATTCATAGATAATGAAACAAATAGCAAATCTTCAATATCCACACCGGGAAAGTACTATTACTACATTGCGCCCTTCAATGACTATGGTGAAAATTCGGAATGCACATCTTCTTCTGTCATAACCTGCAAATGGGTGGGAGAAGATGAAAAAACGCTACCGCCTCTTAATGTAGTTGCAAGAGCGGTTGGAAACGGAGTCGAGATTTCTTGGCAGGCGCGCATGCTGGGATACAATGGAGGATGGATCAATCCGGAACTCTTCTCCCACAGAATAACCCGATCTAAAAACGGAGGTCAACATGTCATTGTAGTAGAGAACTATAAAGGAGATTCTCCATATACCGATACTGAACTTGAAGGACCGGGATCATACGTATATTCAGTCTATTCTGTTTATAAAGACACAGAAAGTTCTTCACAGAATTCTCCCGGAATCTTTGCGGGCGGCGCGTTTTCAGTGCCATTTTCTGAAGATTTTTCCGATTTGTCAACATTCAGCAATTTTACGATTGCCACATCAAGCACAAGCATAAAGTGGAACAGGAACTATTCGGGATATGCAGAATTGACGGGACCATATTCCGGAAGTGCCGATGTCGCCCTTATCACTCCCCCTCTGAAACTCGAATCTGGAAAAACCTACAAGATTTCTTGCCTTTCTTGGGTGGATGAGGTTGAGGAAGACGATGGATACGGATGGGGAGGCAGCATAATCGAACCGGATCCTAAAGACCTTGGCTTTATTGTAGGAACAGAACCCTCATTGACAAATATGGAAACAATTTCAACCGCGAACATAAACAAGGGCGAAGCTGATAAAATATCCGCAGACGCATTCTTTTCACCCTCTGCCAATGGTTCGTATTATTTTGGTTTCCGCTGCAATACCACCAACCGGAATAAGATTTATATTGACAATATACTTATTGAAGAGTCCGTATCTACGCCGGCAACAATCTCCGACCTCTCATTCATTCCAAATGACAAGGGTGCCAACAAGGCTATGATATCCTTTACGATACCCGACAAGACAAATGCAGGAATAAGCCTTCCGGAAATAACTAAAGTCTCGGTCATCCGACACTCTGCAGGTACAGAGAACACGTCAGTCACCGTAAAGACACTCACCGGAGATGACGCCATTCCTGGAAAATCAGTGTCATTTGAAGACGATGTGCCGGAAGCAGGCATGTACGCCTATTCAGCAACATGTACACTCTATGGCACAGATTCCGAAACCGCCACAACACCGGAAGCATGGGTGGGATACGACATCCCGAAAACATTGTCAAGTTTTGCCATACGTGCTGAAATCAATGAGAAGGGTGCTGCCGTGGTGACATGGCCGGCACTCTCGGGGGCACAACTTGGGAAACACAACGGATATGTTGATGCCGAAAACCTGAGGTATCGGATTTATCGCACTCCAAACATCAATATAGGAGAAAAACTGTGCGTGGGAGAATCCGAAGAACTTTCATTTACCGATAATGAGCTGATAAATGCGCCTTGGGATAATTATTCCTACGGTGTGTCTGTCCTGAACGGGATAATGGAAGGAGACATCGCTACAAATAACAAGGTTGCCGGAGGGAAGGTCACCGAATGGCCATTCTCTCCCGACCTCACAGACGACAAATTCATTGAATCTCTCCAAGGTCGGTCTTTCACTCAAGATAACGGACTGGCATTCAAGAATAGGGGCGAACAAGGAGCTATGGAATATATCGCTTATCTGCCTCCATTCCATTCTGCTTCTTCCAACCTTAACTATTCCCTCGATCTTGAAATTTCACGGACCGACATTAATTATGAGGAGCTTCTCGAAATATACCTCTGCGTGATCGAAAGAGACACTCCCGATTCCAAAGGTGAAAAACACTCAGATCCTGAAGCGGTACCCATACCCGGCGAAAATGAAAGATCCTCATTAAAAGTTATTCCCGTTCACGCCTTGTCCGACTCGCCCGCAAAAGAAAAGGTGGATTTCACACTTCCCGCAACAGGAAAGTATCGATTGGCATTAAAATGTGCATCTGTCAACAACAAAGGACTTACCATACATTCCATAACGTTTAAAGATGGCGTGGCCGTTGGCATAAACGATATCACTTCATCATATAACAGAATAGTTGTAAACAATGGAATCATCACACTTCCCGATTCCACAGCAATGGTCTACATTTATACCCCAGACGGAACTGTGGTAGACTATCACAACGAAGCTACCATGCTTGATATCTCAAACCTCAGCAAAGGAATATACATAGTGCGTGTAGTCACAACCGATAACAGATCAATAACCGCGAAGATTCACAACTGACAAAAGCGAGCGACATACCCGGCATCTACTGAAAACGCCCGACGGAAACTCCGCCGGGCGTTTAAAGGTTTTATGAGCGATTGTTTTATTAATGCCTAAACTATTGTTGTCAAACAGGTCGTAAATATACGACTTTCCGCATTAAGAAACTGTTTAAACAAATTTCGCGAAATCTGCTTCAAGCATGTCGCCTTTCTCGCTGAATGCATGATGCAATGCGAAAGCAGCCTTGAGAGTGTGGGGTGTGTGACCTCCCTTTGAAAGCTTAAGGTAATCCCACATCAGTTCCTTATACATCGGATGAACACAGTTCTCGATGATGGTCTCGGCACGCTGACGCGGATCCTTGCCTCTGAGGTCTGCAACACCCTGCTCGGTAGCGAGGATCTTTACCGAATGCTCGCTGTGGTCAAGATGCGAAACCATAGGAACGATTGTCGAAATCTTGCCACCTTTCTGGATAGAAGGACAAGAGAAGATAGAAAGGTATGCGTTGCGGCAGAAGTCTGCGGAACCGCCGATACCGTTCATCATCTTCGTACCGAGCACATGGGTGGAATTCACATTTCCGAAAATGTCAGCCTCAAGTGCCGTATTCATTGCGATAAGACCAAGTCGGCGAACAATCTCCGGACTATTGGAAATCTCGCCGGGACGCATCAGAACCTTGTCGCGGAAGAAATCGATATTGTCCATGAAGTGAAGCATCGCATCGTCTGAGAACGTCAGCGCGCATGTAGACGCGAATTTGCAACGTCCCTGCTCCATCAGATGCATCACAGCATCCTGTATCACCTCTGTATACATCTCAAACTGGGGAATCTCCGGATTCTCTCCCAGTCCGTAAAGAACTGCGTTGGCGACATTGCCCACTCCGCTCTGGATCGGAAGGAACTCCTTGGGTATGCGTCCCTCGCGAAGCTGCGACGCAAGGAAGTGACAGATATTCTCGCTGATGCGCTGGCTGACCTCATCAGGCGCGGTGAACGGCTTGATGCTCTCCGATGCGTTGGAGGGAACCACGCCAATAATCTTTTTCGGATCTATCTTAAGCACGGTGCTGCCGATACGGTCTGACGGCTTGTAGATCGGAATCTCTCTGCGGTGAGGAGGATCCTGCGGCACATAATTGTCATGAAATCCTCTGAAAGAATTTCTGTAATATGAGGAATATTCGATTATCACTTTCTTGGCAAGCTGCGCTATAGTCGGAGTCATGCCGAGTCCGGCACCCAAGATAACCTCTCCGTTGGGGCTCATCTCTGTAGCCTCGATAATGGCGACATCTATGTCTCCATAAAAACCATAACGCAAATCCTGCGACAGGTGACTCAGATGAAGATCGAAATAATTCATCTCGGCGGAATTGAGCGACTTACGCATGTCGCTGTGGCTCTGATACGGTGTGCGTATTGCCACTGCATTGGCGCGTGCAAGCTCACCATCGACATGATCATTGGTCGATGCGCCCGTAAACACATTGATCTTGAAGGGTTTTCCCTCCTCATGAAGTTTCTTGGCGCGTTCTGCCAATGCAACCGTCACTACTTTTGGAGTACCGGAAGCGGTGAAACCTGAAAAGGCTACATTATCACCGTTCTTGATATAACTGGCGGCCTCTTCTGCCGTGATAAATGGGATACTCATGATGTAACGTTATTAGATTTATGGTTCTTTATCGTTTTTTGTGTTGCTTAGATTAAAGCATTTATGTAATTTTGCACAAAAGTAATAAATTTATGCAAGAAAATACTATAAAGAATAGATTTTTTATTCCAAACAACGATAAAAATTGCACGGTTTCCAAAAAAGTGCGCATCGAGACCTACGGATGCCAGATGAATGTGGCTGATTCTGAGGTTGTGGCGGCAATGATGGAAATGGCGGGGTATGAAACAACCGAAAACGACACGGAAGCCGCCGCTGTCCTCCTAAACACATGTTCCATACGTGACAACGCGGAACAGAAAATTTATTCTCGCATAGCTTACTGGAACTCGATGCGGCGCAAACTGGGACGCAACATCATAATAGGTGTGATCGGATGCATGGCGGAGCGTCTCAAACAGGAGCTGATAGACAGGCACGGTGTGGATATCGTCGCCGGTCCTGATGCATATCTTGACCTCCCGAACCTTGTGGCGGCGGCGGAAACCGGCGCGCCGGCAATCAACATCGACCTCTCTACTACCGAGACATACCGCGACATCGTTCCCAGACGTATCGGCTCAAACGGTGTCTCGGGGTTCATCTCGATAATGCGGGGATGCAACAATTTCTGCTCTTATTGCATCGTGCCATATACCCGCGGACGCGAACGCTCACGCGAACCGCAAAGCATTCTCCGCGAACTCGCGGACCTGCGTGACCGCAATTTCAAGGAAGTGACTCTTCTCGGACAGAATGTGAACAGCTATGATTTCACCCCGGAAGACGCTGATGCCGTAGACTTCCCCGCCCTGCTCGAGATGGTGGCAAAAGCCGCGCCTGACATGCGAATACGCTTCACCACCTCACACCCCAAGGACATGAGCGACCGCACGCTTGAAGTGGTGGCGAAATACCCCAACATCGCACGCCATATCCACCTCCCAGTGCAAAGCGGAAGCAATTCCGTACTGAAGGCGATGAACCGCAAATACACACGCGAATGGTACCTTGACCGTGTGGCGGCAATCAGGCGCATCATACCTGATGCCGGACTCTCCACCGACATGTTCACCGGTTTCCACAATGAAAGCGAGGAAGACTTCCAACAGACGCTGTCTTTGATGCGCGAAGCCGGTTTCGACTCTGCGTTCATGTTCAAATATTCCGAACGTCCCGGCACGCTTGCCAGCCGCGAAATGCCCGACAACATTCCGGAAGATGTGAAGATTGACCGTCTGAACCGCATGATTGCGCTGCAGAACAGTCTTTCGCTCGAAAGCAACCGCAAAGACATCGGGAAAGAATTTGAGGTGCTGGTTGAAGGAACATCCAAACGCAACGCCGATGAACTGTTCGGACGCACTTCCCAGAACAAAGTGGCGGTATTCCCCGCATCGGGAGTACATCCCGGCGATTTCGTCCGTGTCCGCGTCAACGACGCCACCTCCGCGACCCTCCTCGCCGAACTCATCTGAAAATTCTATAAAGAGACAATACGCTGAAAGTCAATCTCCAGTCGGGAGATTGACTTTCAGCGATACGCCGGCATTTGACGCCTGGCAAAATTCAGAAATGAACGCAAGCGAATAATCAATGCCGTAATAACTGCATATCATGCGCAGGCACGTCGCGCCACACTGCATCGCGTCGCTCTGAATATATATGGGAAATGTCTTGCCCATTAATAAGCTGTCTAAAATTGCGAACCGACATTGGCATTCTCGGTCTGCAACGTTACCTTACGCACCTGCTTGCCGGTGCTGAAGCGGAATACAGCTGTAAATTCCAGCATATTGTTCTTGCGGAATTGCTCGTTGCCCCAGCCTGTCTGGATCATGTTGGGAGAATGCATACGATACTTCCAGTCTCCTTTGGTTATATGCACAGGCAGGAAATAGCTCAAAGCAAGTGTCAGTTTTTTATTAAGTAAATTTTTCTGCACGCCAAGCATGATGTCATCGGTAACTACCCGTTGATAAGTCTGCGGAGTGACGTAACCGCTTCCATCCACACTATATGATAATGCAACATTCACATCCTGTTTCTCCAGATTATATGATAAAAATAATGAAGCGGAAGGTGTCCAGACCTTATTGCTGTAATTTTCATAAGAGGCATAATTGTGCGTAATCTTTCCGTCAAGATATAATGAGAAATATCTCGACAAATCTTGCTGGAAATTTAAGCCGATTGAAAGAGCATTCGATTTCCCGTTCTGGTATTTTCCTGCTGCATAATAAAACATCTTGCCGGAATCCTCTGTCGTCATGGAGGCAGCCGAATAAATATTGAATACACCCGTATTCGTAAACTGATAATCGGCATACAACATCAGTTTCCGCCAGAATGTAAGCCTCAAAGATGCCCATTGCGTGGTGATGGGCTTTAGATCCGGATTACCCTCCTGATATTTATACATGTTAACGAACTGACCATAATCCATCAGCTGGGAGAGCGACGGTGTGCCTGTCTGCATAAGATATGACGCGCGGAGAGCAAATTTTTGAGTGGGAACCCAATTGATTATACCCTGTAAACGGGGCATCACCTTGGTTACATGAATATCTCCGGTCTTATTGGAATATGCCGAAATACCTCCGTTAAATGTAAAAAACAATTGGCGTGATGGCACATACTGGACACTCGCATACAGATTATCATTGACAATAGTATTCTCGGATACCGGATCGCCGGTGTAATAATCCTTCTCATTAAAATCCGTAACATAAACATAATTGGAGAATCCCAAATACCATTTATATTCACCAAACCATCTGTTAACATCTACGCCTCCCCAGAAATAGCCGGTTTTATCTTTTCTGTCATAAAGCAAATGATAATCGTCCGTACGATCCAGGTCATAATAAGACCTCCATCCGTTGAATGCATAATTCGCCGACAAGTCAAGATTCCATTGTCCGAATCTTCCCAGATAATTAAGACCGAACGTGTTCGACAGATTATTCCTGCTTTCGGATTGAGCATGTAATCCCACGTGCTCCTCGTTGCCGTGGTCGAGCACTCTCATCAGGTAATCGTAAGTATTTTTTCGCGTCCAAGGATTTATCTGCCATTGAAAGGAAAGTTTATGATTGGGATTGAACTTATAATCTGCTGCTAAATTCACTTTCATATTGTTCAACCTATTGAGATTCTGAGGATCTTTCCTATCCCTCTCCAATTGAATCTCCGAGTAATCACTCATCGGATAGTCTGTACTCCTATATTCATTAGAGCCACTCTTCGACCATTGCCAATTCGCCAATGCCGTCACTGTCAATTTATTGAACATATAAGTTCCGTCAAGATACGTAAAGTTCTTTGCAAAATCATTACCTTTACCATTGTTTCCGTCAGGCATTATGTCAATACTCTCCCGCACATTCGTCTCGAAACCGGTATAATTAGGTTTTGAATGAAAATTGATCAGCACATCAAAACCGGTATACTTACCTCCCGGTTGAGGAACCACATCAATACGGTCAAACCTGTCGGGCGATTGTCTCTTAATATAAGATGCATCTTTCTGTAGACTGTCAACAAGAAGCACCACATTACTTGAGCCTAAATATGTAAGAGCCTCCGTAAAAGGAAGATAATGCATACCATTGATTTTACGTAGCAATTCACCGGCAGTACGCGAACCTCTTCGCATATCTTTCGTAATGACATATGACTCTGCATTTCCGCGCCTTGTGACATTGCTTGCCTCCACAACAAGCTCTTTAAGATCCCTTGTTTTAGATATTGAATCGGAAGCTACTGAATCTGCCGACAATACATTTGACTCCATTGAATTTACACTCAATGGTGACGCCTGCTTAGCCATGCAGACAATCGGCATAATAGACAAAAATAAAACTACTGAGAAAATCTGATGATATTGATTTACGTGTGTTTTACTAATCATATCTTACATTTTTTATAAGCAAGTGTCCGAATATAGTATAAAAGACAATCCTGCACTTACTTTCGTTTAAATACTAACACTTGCTTGATAATATTTTAATAATACTATGCAAATATACTGTCTTTTTATATATTTCCAACACAACAAATAAATATTTTACTCTTTGGATACCTACACTCCAGACATTTGGTTGCCTTTGCCTCTGTATCAAAAATATCCTGCACTACCCCCAGCTGACGTAACTTTTCAATTCTCTCTTTTGTAAGAAGGGTGCCATTGGTTGTGATGTTTGCATAAAACTTCTTTTTCAATTTGTCGCACAAGTCAATAGCCCATTCCGATATTTCAACAATACGTTCATATATTTCCCGATATTCCTCCGTCCAGCAAGCCTCCGACAATTTCTACCGATTCCATCTCCGATAACAAGTCGGCGGTTGGAATAACCTTTTGTTTCGATAATTCTTTCATAAATCGTATTTTTAAGTTTATATAAACAACTCTACCTTATCGGCAGAATATTAATCTACTAAGATTTCTCCTATATACGTATGACCCAACGCTGTGGTAATGGTAATATCTGCATGTTCAAGATTGCCAACATACACCTCGGCATGTTCAGAAGAATCGAATACATAATTATATACAAAACCCGATTTTCCATCAGTCACGTTCAGATTACACATTCCCTCTGGAATGGTAAAGTCAAAACTTAACTCACCATCCCCATACCAGCATTCTATAAACTGCTTAGACGGCGCCTTGGGACGATTATTATTCCTCGTAGGATCCTTTAATAAAATTGCGACTGCATTTTTACTATTACCATTTGATGATTGAGACAATAATGGCAAATGCAAAAGCATGATTGCAATTAAGACAAGTACAATTTTTCTATTCATATTGCTGATTTTATTTGTGCAAATATACATTATTCTATTGGGGAATTACAAAAATTTAACAAATATAATTTCCTCACTCACGCTCATAACAATCTATAAACCAACAAAATACAAAGTGAGGAATTTTAAAAAATTCCTCACTTGTTATATCTCTATATTTCAATAGATTAGCAATATAAAAAAACAATCAGATGTATAATTATTTTGGAAATCTTGAAACAAACCATTCTTTATCCTTTACGTCTGATTTCTTTATGCGTTCAATCAGTCTTGACCTTTTATTGTAAAAATGTTTAAATTTTATGTTGGTAAACATACATATCGTGCGTGGGGCAAACCCCGCATACACCAAAATTATAAATATGAAATCTTCCTCTTTTAGAAATGAACATTGTTCCCGCAAAACTACGGCTATATTATTCATATATCTATTTACTGACTCTTCTATACTCCCGATATTCTTTCGATTTACAATTTTATTAATTTCTTTTTCTATTGAAGCTACTGAAGACAATTTCGAACTTTGTGATTCTTTTTCAAAAAACTCATTACATAACCTGTTCAAAGTATTCCATTGATTTCTAAAAAGATTTTCTATCTCTATATCCATATTAGAAATCTGTTCTTCCCTACCATGAATAGAATTAGACAGTTCTTTATTTTCTATAGACTTGTTTTTTATTTGTTCTGTAAGGATAATTATTTCATTAATACTTTTTTCAATTTTATTATTCTTTATTTTTATTGAAATTCGATATATCATAAATCCTATAATAATAATTGTCAAAGCAATTATTACTATTATTACCACTTGCTTTTTTGATTTAGACTCTTTTTTTAAAGATTCAACCGATTTATTATCATAATAACCCTTTTGAGCCAATGCTATATTATTATCCATTATATCCCATGTTATCTTATTCTGAATATGAATTATACTGTCAAGATAATCATATGCATTCTTATAATCACCTAATTTTAAATAGAATTGTCTGTACATGTTATAAAAAGCTGCACGCTCTCTTTGACCACATTGATTTATGTCAATACTGTCAACAAGCAGCTTGGCTTTGTTTATTTTCCCTTCGTGCAAATAGATCAATGCTATATGTGCAAAAAAATGAATTGGGATATCTGAAAATGACTTTAGCTGTTCTAATTTATTAAAACATTCTTTTGCTTCTTCATATTTTCCAGCATTAAAACAGATCGGGAACTTTACATCAATACAACATGCCAGTAAAGAACTGTCGTTCAATTCAACACTTGCTATTTCAGCTATACTATCCGCTATTTCTATTGCTCTGTTGTAATTGAGACTGTTTCCCTCAAGAAGCGCACGATCACACCATGAATATAAATGATTCAATCTTCTATTCGCTTTTTCATAATAAACAATTGCATCTCTATTATACTTTTTAGCCTCGGTTTCATTATAACAAGCTACATAAATATCTGACAGCTGCTCTGCAGTTTTGGCAATCCAATAGCTATCTTTAAATTCTAAAGCCAGATCATATGAATTGGTAGCGATATACGATGCCCTGTCAAACTTCTTTTGATTACATAATATATCGGCATTATAGAATAGAGATTTCATCAGATCCGGTGAATCCCCTTTCTCCTGATAATAGGTAACAGCACGGCTGATCAGTGAATCTGACGTGATAATCTCATTATTCTTTGTGCGAGCCTGGACATTAAGTAAGGCATATTTTGCCCAGTCTTTACGATTTCTCAGATCGGTGGTGTCGACAGATGCGATTATATGCAAGGCTGAATCCGGAATTTCCTCCATGACCGATTCTGCTTCGACAAGTTTATCACGCACCTCTTTGGGCGTGCACGATGCGAATGTCGACACCAGGACAGAGACTGCTGTCCAAACTGCAATCGAATATATTTTTTGCATTCTTACAATCTGTTTATAAAGCGATTTATGGCTTGCGGACAATTCCTTTCGACTTTCTGCCGTTGATTGCAATGGTCAGTGAATCGGGAAAACGCACAATGCGGATGCTGTCGCTCTCTTGTTCGGCAGGAAGCGAATCAAGATAGTCCATATCTATGAATCCATTCCCTCCATCGGGATCTATGGTGAAATATCCGACTCCGAAAGATGTAAGGTTTTGAAAAAAATGTGTACCCTGAGATGGCTCTATCCTGTAGCCGGGCAACGCTGATTCGGCAATAAGTCTCGCTCCGGCAATCTGTGGCCATTTCACCGGAATACCGAGTGCAGGATCCGACGATCCCCATCGTCCGGGACCAACAAGAATGTAAGGCTCCCCTTTTTCTACAAAACGGGCGTTTATTTCCTCTATTTCCCTCACCAGATCCGTGTTGCGTGAAGAATCGAATTTGTCCGGCTTCACATACACGATATATTTCACATTATCCATGATGCCGTGACCTAACGCCGTCTCACTCCTCAGGATCAAATCTTTATCCTCAATATCCATTATGGAGTCGTCAAGCATCTCTTTAGTGTCGACGATCGGGCGGATCTGCAGCCAGTATACAGTGCCCTTCTCTCCATCCCTGCCGGGAACTGGATTGATATTGCCCGCAAATTCGATCTCTACCGGGCGACCCATCTCATACTGTCCGGTCTCAAGCATGAAGCCTGCAATCTTGGCAAGAGGGAAGACATTATGTTTCAACACATTCGCGAATGTCACCACTTTCCTTCCCCGACCGAATTCAGTGTCTCGGATTATCCTGTCATCAACATCGAACGTAGACACAAGATATTTCAACGCGCCGGTCTTGAAGGCATCCGGCACACTAAGTCTGCTGATATTGAAACTGTCGTCCACAAGAAATTCCGCCGCTTCTCCGTTGTGTTCCGGAAGCGCATAGAGTGATGTCTGCGTGTCGCGCAATGCAAGCTCAAGGGTGGATGTCTGAAGCACTTTGTCGGGATGCGAGGGGGAAAACCTGAGAGAGACTCCTCCGTCAACAATATACTTGCCAAGACCGGCGGCAACTTCGACCACTCCTTCTTCCGCCGTCTCATCGCCGGTGGGATAGTAGTTCAGCGAGCGTCCGACTCCGGAGAAACTCGGATAGTAGAAACCTGAATGCTCCTCTCCCGCCACTTCCTGCAGTATGACCGCCATCTTCTCCTGATCGATGACATTGCTGGTCGCGTTCATGTATGCCTTGGAATCGGAAAAGAATACGGAGGCATAAACCGCCTTTACGGCATCTGTCAGCATACGCATACGCACCGCCGTGTCCTCTATATAAGGAATCATATATGTGGAATAGATTCCGGCAAAGGGCTGATAATGCGAGTCTTCAAGCAGAGAACTGCTTCTGACAGCGAGAGGACGGCGCACAACATCGAAAAACGCCTCGAAATCGGCAATGACATCATCCGGCAGACTCGCCTGTAGAAAAGCTTTGAGTATCTCCTCATCCGGCGCGTCGGAAAGCGCGATCTTATACAGACAGTTGCTGTCCATGAACTCATCGAAGATATCGGTGCACACTACGACTGTATGCGGTATCGTTATCTGCACTCCGTCGAAATCGTCACAGACGGGATTGCGCTTGATAATCTGGTCGATAAAAGCAAGACCGCGTCCTTTCCCGCCCAATGAGCCTTCCCCTATACGGGCGAAGTTGCTCCATTTGTCGTAATTCTCTTTCTGGAAAACCGCCACGACTCCCCTGTTCTTCATGCGGCGGTATTTCACGATTGTATCGAATATTATCTGCTTGAGCCGCGGCGTGTCGGACATGTCTCTCAGCTCGATCCCTTTGAAAACCTCTGCCAATGGAAAGAGCGCACGGGAATAGAGCCAGCGCGATATGCTGTTGGTGGAGCAATAGTAATAGAGAATGTCGTCAGGTATCGACTCGATTCTTTTCTGCAGATCCTTGAGATTGCTGATACGCATCAGCTCGTTTCCGCTCTGTGGATCACGGACTATGAAGTCTCCGAAACCGAATTTCTTTGAGACCGCCTCGCGGAGATCAAGGGGGAGGGTCTTTGAGTTTTTGTCAAGAAACACATAACCAGCCGCTTCCGCAGACGTACGGTTCGCACTCTCCTGACTCTCCATGATAATGGGCATGTAGGGATTGCGTTTCCTGACCATGCGGGCGAATTTCATACCCGCATCGGGGTCTTTTTCTCCATTCACAGGAAACCGGGCATCAGTAATGACTCCGAGTATATTGTCGCCGTATTTGTCAAAGAGTCCCTTTGCCTCCTCATAGTCTCGTGCAAGGAGCACTTTCGAGCGTCCGCGCATACGCATCATCTGCTCATGCTCGTTCAGCGCCTCTGTGGCGCAGCGCATCGACTGCTTGAGAAGAAACTTGAAAAGATGCGGAAGAATCGATGAATAAAACCGTATGGAGTCTTCTATCAGAAGAATAGCCTGTATGCCGACTTCCTCTATGTCTGTGTCGGCATTCATCCGGTCTTCTATCAGCTTGATTATGGCAAGGATAAGATCCACATTGCCAAGCCAGGAAAAGACGTAGTCCACCCCCCTGAGGTCTTCGTTGGCTATGCGGCGTCTCACCTCCTTGGAAAAAGGGGTGAGCACTACAAGCGGTATGTCCGGATAGAGATTGTCTATGTTTACTGCTTCCCTGAATGTCTCGCTGACATCGACACCGGGCATGGCGATGATAAGATCAAACGAGTTATCCGCCAACGCCACATATGCCTCGTCGTAGTTTGCAACCTTCGTAAAACGCGGAGGAGAGGAGAGATTGAGCCTTACATATTCGAAATATATCTGCTCGTCTACACGACCGTCTTCCTCAAGCATGAACGCATCGTAGGGCGTGGCTATCAGAAGCACATTGAAAATGCGCTTCTGCATGAGATTCTGGAATGCCGTATCCTTCAGGTATAACCTGCTCAGTCCCGCGCCCTGTAGATTTTTCATGACGCGGGATTATGCATTCGCGTTGCTGTGGGTCGCAAGGAATTTGTCTATTGCCTCGGGCATCGAACGTGCCTCCACTGTCGGCGCGGAGATATCAAGCCGCAGACCGGCATCTTCCACAGCCTTGGCGGTGGTGCTGCCGAATGTAGCTATATAAGTGGGACGTTCATCCTGATTGAAATCGGGAAAGTTCTTTTTCAGAGATGCGATTCCCGCAGGACTGAAGAACACCAGCATGTCATAGTCAAGATCTTCATCGGGTTGGAAATCGTTGCTGACCGTACGGTACATAACAACCTTGGTCACGTCAAGTCCAAGCTTGCGCAATTCCTCTACATCCTCTTTGTGCACATCCGAAATCGGGAAAAGAAATTTCTCTTTGTTGTTTTTAACAAGCGAAGCTACAAGCTGGGAATCATCAAGTTTGCCGGTCTTACCGAACGAAATCTTGCGCTTGCGGTAAACGATGTAACGCTGAAGGTAAAGCGCAATCGATTCGGTAGTGCAGAAATAACGCATCGTGTCAGGCACTTTCACTCGCGATTCCTCGCAAAGACGGAAATAGTGATCTACTGCTGTGCGCGATGTGAATATGATACCTGTATAATCGGCAAGATTCACCTTGGCGGCACGAAATTCTTTGGCGGTCAGACCCTCGATCTTGATGAAAGGACGAAAAACCATCTCAACCCCATATTTATTGCAGATATCATAATATGGAGATTTCTCCGATGAGGGCTTAGGCTGGGAAACTAATATCTTCTTAATATTCATTCTCAGTTATTGTATAAGCAACATACCCGGCATCTTGTCTGATACGTGGATTCAACCTTTTTCAAAGCAACATAGAGCAGATTTGAAGGGCTGCCAGATATGCGAGAATCAACGGTACAATTTCTAAACTGCAAAGGTAGTACAAAAAAAGCAACCAAGAGGACATTTGATTGAAAAAAATTCTAAAACCTTTATAAATAAACTGTATTTTCCCAAAAACGAAGACAATTCCCGCGAGTATAAGGATAATTCCGCCCCATTCGGCATAACACAGCGATAACAACGCAAGCGGAAAAAACATGAAAGACTGAAGTCCCATAAGAGCGGTAGCACCCTTCACCCAGAGCCGGGTCAGCTGCCGGTCGGAAAAGACGTTGCCCACTATTTCATACGACAGTAGCATAAAGATGACATAAACCGCCGCGACTCCGGCGCATAGCCCGATTCCGCACAACGGACTGTCTGGAATGCCGAACGAGCCGAACGGCGAATCGGAAACCGTCAGACGCAACAGATCCCAGAGCAGCACCCCGACACTGCAGATCCAGCCGATAATAAGTATCAACAGAAAGGAGGTTTCCTTCACAGTGTTGTCAAACATGTTGTGACGCGTGCGGACATCCTTCATGTCCGACACAAGTATCTTGATATAACGCGGAGTGTTCTTGAGCTTAAGACAAACAGCACAGAATATTACCGCCATGGCTACAAAAACCCATGACAGCCCGTCGCCGCTCCGTGAGGCGACTTTTCCAGCCGCCTCCTGCACATGCTCGCGATATGGAGCCTGAAGCACTATCCCGTAACCGCTCTTTTCCTTGGCGAGGGAGTCATTGACGGCACGTATGACGGAATCCCGCCGTGCCCTGGCGGTCGAATCCGACGCCGAATGCACCGGCTTCCACACACTTGCCGGCTTTACGGCTCCAACGGTCTTCATCCCTACCGGCACAAGAGGCTCCGCGGCATGCGAGGGCACAACAATCTCATCAACCGTTTGCCACGCGCCATGTCCGCCTCCGTTATTCTGAATACTGTCCTGCATATCTACTCACCTGAATCCATTCTACAATTCATAAAGATCTTTAAATCCAACCCTCTTCCCTATACCACCTTATCGACTCCGATATTCCGTCGGCAAGACTCACCCGGGGGGAGAATCCGAAATCCCGACTCGCCTTCGATACATCCACACCCCAGTTGCGCTGTTTCATTATCTTGTATTTGTCGCGGTTAAGAGTCGATGGTTTCATGCGTGCCACACCTATTTTCTCTGCGATGACAGAGACAGCCTTGACTCCCCACAAGGGCATCCTGACCGGGAATACGACCTTCTTGCCGATAGCCTTGGCTGTAAGCCGGCGAAATTCCTTCTGTGTGTAGCCTCTTGGCTCGGAAATATCATAAGTCTCTTTCACCGGGGCTTTCTCAAGAGCGTCAAAAACCGCACGGGAAAGATCCTCTACATATATAAACGTCAGAAGTTGCTTTCTGAAACCTACCGAGAAATCAAATCCTTTGCTTATGGATTTGAACATCAGGAAATAGTCATGATCGCGTGGTCCGTATATGCCGGTGGGACGGAAGATTATGTAAGGCATTCCGTCCATCTCAAGCCACATCTCCGCCTTGAGTTTCGAGGCGCCGTATCTGGTATTGGGCATCGGTATCATGCTCTCGTCAAAAGGGGTGTAGCCCTTTTCATCTCCCGGACCCATTGCCGACAATGAACTCATGTAAAGAAATTTCTCGGGCACAATGTCTGCCGATTTCAATGCGGTGGTGAAATAACGCAGATAATCATAATTTATCCGTGAGAAATCCATATAATACATAACCTTCGTCGCTCCGAGGTTATACACTATGTAATCCCACTTTTCTCCTGCCGGCAACGCTGTCGACAAGGTGGCGGAAAGACTCTCCGGACGAGAAAAGTCAAGATTCAGGAATCTGATTCTTTCGTCTGAAAGCCATCGGCGCGAGGTTGTCTCGCGAACTCCCGCCCACACCTCATATCCGCGGCGCAACCCCTCTTCCACTATAAAGCCGCCCGTGAAGCCTCCGGCTCCCACAACGAGCACTCTCTTCTTGCGAATCAAGATCTTATCTTCCATCTCCATCGGAACTTACTTGAATAAAACATCAAACTTATATCCTTGCTCCATCAGCCACTCGATGCTCTTTGGCAATGCCTCGAAAAGACGCGGAAGACTTTTCAGCGAGTCATGAAAAACTATTATCGAACCGGGACGCGCATATTTCTTCACATTGTCGAAGACATCGCCGGCATCAAGATGTTTGCTGTAATCGCGTGTAACCAGATCATACATAACTATCCGGTATTTAGCCGACAGCTCTTTCCCCTGGCTTCTTTTCATCCAGCCGTGAGGCGGACGGAATAGATCGCTCCCTATATATCTGTCGGCATCCGCGACATCGGCAAGATACGCATCCTTGCTTTCCCGCAGACCCTGCAGGTGATGCATCGTGTGGTTGCCTACTCTATGGCCCCGTCGCTTCACATCGGCAAACAGCTCCGGATATTTGCGCACATTGTCACCTACCATGAAGAAGGTAGCCTTTATCCCGTAACTGTCAAGAAGGTCGAGAAGACGGGGAGTGACCTCCGGAATAGGACCGTCATCGAATGTGAGATACACTTTCTTCTCACCTTCCCGCTGGGGAATCATGAAGACCGCGTCCTTCGCAAGTTTTCTCAACCATTCGGGTATTCTTTCAATCAACATGTCAGATACAACAGAAACTCAGGGGCGGCGACTTGCGCAGCCCCTGAGTTGCCTTATTCTAATGCTTTGAGTTAAACTCTTCGTTAAGTCGTTTGCTACGCACCATGTCAACTTTCTTTATCTCGGCGTTGGCATCAAGAGATTCCTGCTTGATGCCTGCCTTGAGATATTGCTGATAGACATCGTAATATATTGAGTCGTAATAACGGTCGTCGGCACTGCGCGCTGAGTATTCTGCGGCAGGCAGCGCGGCAAGTTCGTTTACGATACGCGCCACTTCCGCAAGCTCATTGACATAATCCGACTCCGAATAACCTCCGGCACCGCCTTCTCCTGAGCCGCCCGAGCCTCCGCTGTAAGCCCGGTCGTAAGCTGCTTTGAGGTCGTTGCGGTTGAAGCCGTATCTCTTTAGCAACGAGTCTGTCTTTTTCGGATCACCGCCAAGGTCTTCGTAAACCTTGATCAGATACCAGTACTGATACGGCATCAGACGCGATTCGTGTGTCAACGCAACCCCGCCGAAAGTCATCGCTATATTCTGCTGATAGGCTACATACTGTATATAACGCTCCATCTGGCTCCATATAAGATCACGCCCTTTTTCCGTAAGAGTCTTGTCCCCGAGTTTTTTTCCGAGTTCTCCGTAAATTTCGGGAAGGGTCATCGCCACTGTTATGTCATAGCGTGTCACATTCTCTGACAGATTGCGTGTAAGAAGATTTAAGGTGTTCAGCGCCTTCTTGTACTCCTCTTTGGCTCCCTTATCATCACCGGCGGTCGCCTTGCGGTCGCCCTGATATATAAGTTCCGAAGCCACGTCAAGCATTGAGTTGCGCGTAGTCACAAGCATCCGTCGCGCGGTCTCGTCAAAATAGGGTGTGCCACCGGCAACGGCTTTGTCCGCACCGCCCCATCGGTAATTGGTCACTACATCATATGCTCTGTCGGCTCTCGCCGGAATTCCCGACTGGCGTGTGGGCACCAACTGGTGCGTCATGCCTGTTGACCGCAAGTAATCTCTCATGCCGAGATAATACTCGTCGCCGACTGTGGAGCACCAATATATCGGACGGGGCCACCCTTCGGCGGCATTTGTGGCTATGATGTCAAGCATCAGTAGCTCACCGAGACCGACATACCCTTTTCTCGTTATGGCAGGAGCACCCGCAAGGTCTATGACAATCTCGTTGACAATCTCTGCGGAATCCTGCGGAGCCACAAGACCGCGTTTGATCACAGCCTCTTTGTCTACAGGAATTGTGACAACGCTCGACGGGAACTCGGGATAACGATAATCTTGGTTATATGTCTTGCCCGAATAAATCAGCTTGAGACTCGACAGAAGATCTGCCGGCGCACGCTCGCGCCCCGGAATGGTAACATCCATTTTTCCATAGGCATAATCGGCGGGGGTGGCGGTGAAGTGCACAGGAGCCGCCTCGTAACTTTCCTGACGCATCTGATTGGCATACCAGTCTGAGGCAAGGTAGCTGAGGTTTATGATCTTCACATCCGGACGCACACCCTCTACCTCCTGGGCATACCAGAGCGGGAAAGTATCGTTATCTCCGTTGCAGAAGACTATCGCGTTCGGTTCGAGACTGTTCAGATAGTTGATTGCGAAATCCCGCGCGGCATATCTTCCGCTTCTGTCATGGTCATCCCATGTCTGACTCACCATCTGCACGGGCACCGCTGCACCGAGAACACACGCCGTGGCGGCACAATATACCGATGCCGAAGCGCGTTTACGACTGCCGGCAATAAGCCTGATGATATTCCACAGACCGACAACTCCCATACCTATCCATATAGCATAGGCATAGAACGAACCCGCAAATGCGTAATCACGCTCTCGCGGCTGACCGGGTGGCTGGTTAAGATAGAGCACAATCGCGATTCCGGTCATGAAAAACAGGAAGAACACAACCCAGAACTGCTCTATGCCTCGCTTACCTGCGAATGCCTGCCACAAAAGACCGATAAGACCCAATATAAGCGGAAGCATGTAATAGACATTGTGTCCGGGGTTATTCTTTCCGAGATCATCGGGAAGAAGCGACTGGTCTCCGAGACGTGCATTGTCGATTACTGGGATTCCGGAAATCCAGTTGCCGGCATCAAGCTCGCCTGACTGATTCAGTATATCGTTCTGACGACCGGCGAAGTTCCACATGAAATAACGCATATACATGTGGATAAGCTGGTAGTTGTAGAAATATTCGAGATTCTGCGCATATGTCGGACGATATCCCATTTTCTGGGGGTACGTGACCTGACCTGTCACCTGATTCATATAAGGTTCTCCCTGAAGATCCGTCTCAGGAACCTTTTCACCCGTGACTGCATCTACTGCATAAAGCTCTTTCAGATTGGACGGGGTGGTGTCGAGTGTAACCCACTGCTTATACAAATCGCGGTGCATACGGCTGTATATACGCGGGAAAAGCATGTTCAGCTCGGGATTCATCTTAACCTCGGGCTTATAGTCGCGTTTCACATAATAATCACCACCGTTCTGCGCTTTTGCCGCATTCGAAGCCTGCTCGCCTGTAGTCAGGAAGCCGTATTCGGATGTCGGCACGGCACCTTTCACGCCTTTTGCATACATCGGCTTCCCCTTCTCTACCACCTGCTGATAGCTCGGATAATTGACAAGCACAGGAGACCCGTCCTCACGATAGGTGACTGTATCGGTCATGACTCCCATCAGTTTCTTCTGGGGTCCCGAATAAAGTGTTTCGCCATAGATCAACGGATTCTCGCCATATTGCTCACGGTTCAGATAAGAAGCCAGGTCAAATACGTTATCGGGAGAGTTCTGGTTCATCGGTGTGTCTGCGCTGGAGCGGATAAGAATAAGCGCGTAGCTGGAATAACCGATAAATATGACAGCAATGCTCCACATCACATTATTCAATACTCTTAACGGCAAAGGACGCGCTCCGCGAATGAAGAGCCATGCGGCAAGCGCGGCGGTCAGTATCCAGCCCAGCCACCATCCGCTGCCCATAAAAAGCATACCGGAAAGCGTGACAGCAGCAAGAAACGACACTTTTATCATCAACGCCGACTGCTGCCGCCAGAGAGCATGCAACGCCCAGAAGAACACCGCAACAGTCAGGAATGCATAGAACAAAGCCCCGCTGTTGAAGCTCATTCCGAAACCGTTTACAAACATCAGCTCGAACCGCTGCGCCATTTTTATGAATCCCGGAACCAGACCAAAGAGTACTAATGCCACTATGACGAAAGATACGCCAAGCGCGACAAGCGACTTGACAAGATCCATATCCTTCCATTTTCTGTAGGCAAATACGAGCACAATCGCCGGGATACAGAGCAGATTAAGCAGATGCACGGCAACACTGATACCGATTACATAGGCAATTAGTATCAGATACCTGTCGGAATGCGGCTCATCCGCCCTGTTCTCCCATTTGAGAATAAGCCAGAAGACCAAAGCCGTGCAAAAAGAAGAGAAAGCATAGACCTCACCCTCTACGGCTGAGAACCAGAATGTATCGCTCCAGCAATAAGCCAACGCACCGACAACGCCGCTGCCCATGATAACGAAGTATCTCGAAAGCGAAATCTCCCTGCGCAGACCGTCTCTTACTATAAGCCGTCTGACAAGATGTGTTATCGTCCAGAAAAGCAGAAGTATTGTCAAAGCAGAAAGCAAGCCGCTCATGGCGTTGACCATCACTGACACCAACTGATCATTAGGAGCGAAATTTGCGAAGAAACGAGCCGTAAGCATAAAGATAGGATTGCCCGGAGGATGTCCCACTTCCAGCTTGTCAGCCTGAATGATAAACTCGCCGCAATCCCAATAGGAGGCTGTCGGCTCAAGTGTCAACCAATATGTGACGAGAGCGATGGCAAACACCACCCACCCGACGACATTGTTGACCAGATTATATTTCCTTGTCAGCATAAATTAATTAAGCTTAAGTAAGATTTGAAATTCACAACGCTTACTTATCAAAAATTCGAAGTTAATTTACAAAATTACGCAATTTTCCCGATATTCCCATAAATTACCCTATAAATAACAACAAACGGACTCAATATAGACATAAAAAAAGCCTCAGATTTCTCTGAGGCTTAAAGGTGGCGATTACCTACTCTTCCGCTTTCGCAGTACCATCGGCGTGATAAGGTTTAACTTCTCTGTTCGGAATGGGAAGAGGTGGAGCCCTTATGC
>RIAY01000017.1 GCA_003833075.1 Muribaculaceae bacterium Isolate-036 (Harlan)
TAGCAAGAGTCTTCGGCCTGCTGGACGAAGAAGTCTATGATGCGGTGATTAATCATTCTGATGAATTGGCTCATATCGCTAAATTTTACAATCTGAAATCAGCAAGTTGAACTTGCGAAACTTAAATTATTAATTAATAGTCCCCGACATCGCTGCCGAGGACTTGACTGTTTGTATGATAAAGCTGTTATGATATTGCCATTGGAATTAATTGGATTCGAGATATTTAGAATGAATAACCAAACGACATGAATACACTTTGGCTTATTTCTTTCTTTGGTACATAGAATTTTTCGCCGTTAGCCAAAGTTATATTCCTTCGCCCGGAATAGTAATCGAGATTGGATATATAGTATCCCGCCCCGATTATAAAGCGGTCTATAGCAAAGTTGACAGACGCACGTGCGTTCCAGTAAAACCATTTTAAGCCTTTGTTCTGAAATTTTCTGTAATCGACAGTTTTACTGACCATCCCTTGAAACTCTTTTATTTCATATGTCAAGGAGTTACGAAATGGACATGCCAGACTAATACCCGGCTCTGCCTGAAACCAAAGACGATAATAATTATCGCTGCTCTTCCAGACTTTGGGCGTTTTGAATATAATCGAGGTCTTCAATATAACCCATGCAATATTTCTTTCATTGTCTGTAAGTTCGGCTTCATACCCGTCTATTATTGTCTGTCGGCTTGGCTGATTGTATTGTCCGGTTAACTCTATTCCTAATCCGATTCCAAGGTAATCATGGAAATGCCATGCCACAGACGGTTCCAGTTGCCAAGCCTGTTCATTATTTATATACAGACCTCCGTAAAATGTAGTTACAATGTCTTTCTTTTCCTGTCCATACATATTAGTGCATGACAGGAAGGGTATCAACAATAATAGTTTTAGATATGTCTTCATTGTTTCTTAGGTTTACCACCGAGGACAAAACCAACGGTAAGGCTGAAATTGTTGTATCCCTTGCGGCAGATATTGAACTGAGCCATAAGGCGAATATGGTAAAGGAATTCAATGCCGATACGAGGCGCGAAAAGCATCGAGGTGCCTTTGCTTGGAAAGTATTTATCGCCCACAACATCATTGAAGGTGATAACCGCCGAGCGGAGTTGTCACCCCCCGCTCTAATCTCTCCTTCCATCAACTGCACAATTCTGAGTTGTGCGGTTGCCTGTATATTAGCTAAAGCTACAAACAAAAAGATTATTTTGAAAAATTTACGTGCCATATCGTTGAGCAATTTTTTTCTTCTACCTACCACTATAACATTATGTCCCAATGAAACACTATGGGTTCATAGATTGTGACCGATGCCAGAAGTAGCCCTTATAATCAGAATATTCATCTTTACTTCATGATTGCGGAGTTTGCTCCGGATTGTTCACCAACCTCGTTACCACGTTGTACTTTTTTACCATATCCGAAAGTATATGTTACAGAAAGGTTTAAGCGACGATGAAAGCTGTTTCCATCTACAAATCGTGTTTCCGAATATAACGGAGTTGATAATGTATTGGTGGCACATAGCCAGTCATTGCGAAATAGATTCATTGCGCTGACACGTATATTCCAGTTTGAACGACTCCATCCTGCGAGAATCTGATAGAAGTCACGATCTTTATAGACTACACCACGATTGCCTTGAACCGTAAGATTTCTTGTTTGATATGAAGCCTGAAAATAGAAATTCCCAAGATAATAAGTCGCAGAGGCATTACAGGTAAAGGGACTTCGTGTTATGTCAAACAATCCGGTCATACGATAGAATGACACAGACGGAGAGGCCGCAAGCTGTAGATTGCCGTTAAACAACTTGTAATTGAATGATATGCCTATTTGAGTACGGTTATAGTCACCGTCAGTTTCAAAACCTCGTAGCAATGCTGTTCCGTTATTGTATGGCTTGTAAACAGGTACATACAGATTGTATTCTCCGAAGTATTGGGCAAAAGCCGAAGCTGAAAATTTATTAGACGGCATCCAGTTATAAGACAAATTCAACGTAATCTGTCGTGACAACCCGAGATCCGGATTTCCTGTATAATACAATAGTTCGTTTTGCTGAAGAATATTGGGTGTTTTTTCACTTGCACCGGGATAGTTTGCCCCGAAGTGAAAATATGCTTTGAAAGAATGCTTTGGGGATGGAGAAAATCCGGCTGACAGATTTATGAGCGGATATACCTCGGAAATGGATTGGTCGTTGATCCTGTTTCTCTCCCATTGTAGTGCGACATCTGTACTCACATTCCATCTGTTATTGGTAAAATTGTAACCGAGTGCAGCTCCGGCATAAGTATCTGAAAAATCATTGTCGTATGGTGAAGTACCGAAATAGCTTACATCATTTGATGTCGAGCCAAACCATGCCCGTAAAAAGGCATTTTGCCGGTCGGTGATTTCCTTGTATAGAGTAGCACTTCCTCGTAATTGCCAGACGTTTTCCTCGGATTCATTCATAATACCATCATTATCAGCAGAGGTCTTATAACGATATGAATAATCCGTATGTCCGTAATTTATTCCCGGAGATATGCTTAGATGAAAATTGCGCGGCAAAATGAAATAGTAATTGCCTGACCATACAAGATAACGACTCGTATAAGGCTCGCTCCGTTCATATGAATACTTACCGAACTGTTCAGGTTCATACGACAAATTACCTGCGGTTTCGGCTATCGGTGACTGGTCAAAATTAAAACCGATTGTATTTGCGATCTGCACCTTATCGGAATCATATATAGCCCTGAATGTTACAGGGTACTGATTATACTTGAAGTGAGAATAATCGAATATTTCGTTACGTGTTATATGATAGGGTTCTCCATGGTTGTTTTCAAGAGTATAGTCTCCTATAATTGACGTTCCGGAGTGTTTTATATCATGGTTGGACGCACCGGCATATAAATCGTAAGTCATTCTTTTGTATGCGAATTTGGAATATACAGAGGCTCTGCTTGATAGCTTTCCGGCAAGGAAATTTTCGCTTACTGTCGCTTTAGTATAGCCTCCATATTCATATTTCTGCATAATAAAGTTGATAACATGCTCGTTGCCTTGAAATCGTGGGTCGGTTGGAAAATCAAGATACTCCACACGGCGCACATCAGCAGTTCGGATACCTTCTATTTCTTCTGCCGATGCGGGTATATAGTTTATATAGACTGCAACATTCTGTCCGCTTGGGGTTGTAACTGCATTGTCCACAAGATTTATATTGATTTGTGGAATCGCAAGCTGACGCAGAAGATCAATCGCATTTTGTGCGGATGATTTTTGCTTTCCATTTGGAATATATGTTGAAGTCGATGCTCCGGTTCGTTGCATCTGTGCTTCAATAATGACCTCGTTAAGCTCTTTTGCTTCTATTGAGTCTTTTTTTTTCAGTTTGACCAAATGCAAATATGGATGAAGCTAAAGCTGTGAAAAGGATTGTTCTTCTCATTGTAGAATATGTGATTGTAATCATGTTAGCAAATTATTGGAGTTGTAATGAATCAGTCTGCATACTTTTGTACACATTTGTGGAAAACTGAATTTTAGTCCTGCTCTGTATTTATTTTTGCTACAAATTTCCAAAACACTTTGTCACTGTTAGGATACAACACCGGATCTTGATCTGAATTATATACCCACAAATCTTTTGCAGTCAGCTTGTCAATCAACCAGAAACGCCCGGATTTGTCTATGTATATCACAGCAAAGTTATCAGTGGTAAAAGTCCAGCGGAAATAAACCGGTTCTCCGCTTATACTTCCATCTTCCCATTTTACCCACTTGTATGAGCCGGTACCATTAGCATTGAATTTATATACCCAACCTTCTTTCTGAAATTCATTCGGTTCAAAGTTAGGCGTATGCTCATAGACCAGTTTCCACTCCCTTGCAGTCAGTTTCGCAATTATTTCCTGCTGTTCACTGTCATAATAACCTGTGCGTTCCTCACATGAAATGAGAACGAAAGCAACTAAAGTTAATATTATGTAGTTCAAATACTTCATCTTGCGATAGAAACGGTTACGTTGTCGCCACCGATTAAGACAAAGCGATATATGAACGGAATCAGAAGCCGACGGAGTCGATTGACCCACAGCCATGGCTTGACCGCCTTGACAATCTCATTGATGAAAATTTATCAAGGCTCAACGAAAAGTTTACCACTTTCAAGAACGGCTTGCTGAAATGCCGTGACTACATCTTCAACTTTCTACGAGACCCGGCAATACCGCCGGACAACAACGCCTCAGAACGTGGAATAAGAAAGTTGAAAATCAAACTCAAAAACTCCGGTTGCTTCCGTTCAGACCTCGGTGCCGATGCCTTTATGGATCTGCACTCAATCGTCGAGACAACCAAGAAGCACGGCAACTCGCCATACAACGCAATCCTCGCCCTTTTCTAAACGGCGACTACATCGGCGCGTCCGCTGAATAGTTACGACAAAAAACACATGTAAAAACAGCGGCAAGTATATGGATACACACCATACAGCAGATTGACGGCAAAAGCATTGTCGGGCTGATCACCGGAAATGAAGACCCCGGAATCAGTTATGACAGAGAACTGGGTTTCCACTTCCCTCATCAGTGGAAACCCTACCCTCTTGAGGATATCGATTATATGACCTCTGATTTGTATGTTCAGTCCTCTTTGAAAAATGAAGACAAAGGAACTTTTATACTTGCCGGTGTGATAGCCGATATCACACCGGCTCCTGTTGACACATTACTGCATTCCCATACCGGGTCAGCAAGTCCAACGTCTCCCAATATACCGTTGATGCCGTCGTTGCTTTCCCAAACGGAAATAACATGTCTGTAATAGCTCTCGGATATGGAATTCAACGCAAACCTGATGTATGACTTATTTGATTCGAAACCATTCTCAGATGAAACACGATATTCAATCTCATTCAGCCTGATATGGAGAGGATATGTTTTACCTGAAACCATCCTGTCTGAGAAGACCGTATATCCGGAAGTCTCTGATATTACGGATTCAAGCGATGACACGTGTTCGGTAAACAGAGGTTCGGAATTATAATCGAACACAACGCGTGTGTCATGAAAACTGCTTTCATAAGTATTCAGATTGCTCTCGAAAAGATAGTAGTTCGTAATATCAAGCGGATCCGTAAACCTGATGCCAAGACTTACATTTGCCCTATATAAGACAGTGTTTCCCTCTTGACAGACATCCAGATCTGAAACGAGACTTTCCACTTCATTGATTTCTACAGGAAACGGCACCGTCACCTCACCCTCCGCATCACCATATAAAGGACTGTGTGCCATGATTTTTATTTTGTCTCCCGGCTGAGGATAATACGATGAAAGAAAACCGCACTGCTTGTTGACCCAAGAATACTTAGGGTCGTGGTAATCCCATTCGGAATAATGCAATACCTCGAAAAGTTCGCCATTCACGTAAAGCGACACCTCTCCGTCTTTCAATTGTATGTCGGCGCCTTCATCCTGATTGATTTCAGTCCATCGCCATGTTCTTGTGGCGAATATCTTAAGGACATCACCGACTTTGGCATTCGCATTTATACACACTACGGGAGTGCTGTCTATATCAGGTTCGAAATCGCTGTAGCAGCCGGTAAGAACAATTGTCATGACCGCTGCCGATATTAATTTGTTTAGAATAGCCATGTGTAGGATACAGAAGGAATAGTTGGTAATAATTTGATTTTTTGAAACACAGGAATCAATTTATATGAATAATATCCGTTTTCATCAGGAGCAGATATAAACTGGCTGTTGGAATAATCCATCCTGACGGCAATTGTGTTCATATTGCAATAAGCGTTATAAAGTCCGAATGTCCAGTAGCCATGACGCGTATGGCGTGTGAAACTCAAGTCCAGACGATGATAGAAAGGAAGTCTGAAATTGTTTATATCAGTCTTTAAGAGCATGTTATAATGCCACGGCGCGAGTCCGGGATCAACCCAACACTGTGTCGGAAGAGTAATCATGTTTCCGCTCATTCCTGTCCAGCTCGCGCCCAACTCCCACTTATCATTAATCTTCCAGTTGACAAGAACATTGATTTTATGTCTGTTGTCAAATCTGGCAGGATATTTACGTCCGCCGTTCCTTTCGGCAAACTGACGGTCTGCCCACAGCAATGAATATGAAATCTGACCTGACACTTTTCCGAATTCCTTTGAAATCTTGAAGTCTACACCTTTTGAAGTTCCTTTGCCTTCGGCAAGTACGGCGTTCCATTGCATATCCGGAGGAAGAAGGTAATACTCATCCTTATAATCAACAAGATGCTTCATCCATTTATAATAACCTTCAACTGAGACAACAAACATATTTCCTGCGTTCCAGTATGCGCCAACCGCGATTTTATCGGCAACCTGAGGAGATTGAGAGTCGATTACCGGCACCCATTGGTCGGTAGGCAGAGAAATAGAACTCTGCGACAGTTGATGTATATACTGCACTGTGCGCGAATAGCCTCCTTTGATCGACACATTGTCTTTTAGATGATAATTGAAAGCGATTCTCGGAGACAACCCGAATTTCGTTTTTCCGGTGATATTGAAAAGGCTGTAATGAAGTCCGAAATTCAATTTAAGCCGATCTCCAAGCGAAAGGTTGTCTTCGGCATATATATTGAACTCCCTGGCTTTATAATCCATTCCATTCCCCTCCAGCACAGTCGTCACACCGTCTGCCACAAGTTCCCTTGAATCACGCGATGGAAGGAAATTATGAAATGTCATAGACGCGCCGAAATTTAATTTGTTAATCATGGATGACCTCCACTCGAAATCCGCTTTTATGATCCAGTCGGAAATACTGTTATGAGAGCTGACCTTATTGGACGTAAAATTCAACTTCTCTCCGTCATTGAGCGTCGCACTTTCCGTAAGGGTGCTCATTGTCGAATAATATCGTGTGAAAGCTCCGCACACCTTACCCCATAAAGACGGTGTGAAATCATATATCCATCCTGCTGAAGCGACTATGTTACCCCAGCGGAGTCGTGACTCATCTTTATCATAATAGTCATTTTTCTTATCTTCAGGTGTGTGCGTACCGTTGTTGAGATAATCCTCTCCATAATAGAACAGGGCATAAACGCGACTGCGGTTTGAAAACTTATGGGTGATTTTCGCATTTACGTCAGTAAACGCATAACCGAAAGAAAAGTCATCATCCTCCTTGTCATTAATGGAATTGGCAATCGCCACGGCAGGCAATGTTAACAATTCGTACCACGAACGCCTTGCCGACAATGAAAATGTAGTTTTATCTTTATACAGAGGTCCTTCGAAATGGGCTGCTCCCGATGTCAATCCAAGCCGTATAGATCCGTTAAGTTTCTTATTGGAGCCATCCCGTGTGTATACATCCATAAATGATGACAGGCGTCCGTCGAACTTTGCCGGAAACGTGGATTTATAGAAATCCACGTTTTTGATAGCCTCTGTATTGAACGCAGAAAACAAGCCGCCTAAATGATTTACCTGATACAAAGGTATATTGTCAAGCATATACAGATTCTCATCCATGTTGCCTCCATGCACGTACAAGCCCGCCGTACCTTCCACACCTCCCGACACTCCCGGCTCGAACTGAAGCGTCTTTATGACATCGGATTCACCGAATATCACCGGTGTCCTGGCAATCATATCTTTCGAGACATTGAGAGCACCGATATCTGTTGAATTCATAGCCAAGGTTTTGTTTCTGCTGCCATCCACAATAACGTCTCTCAGAATTCCTACTTTTATCGAATCCGTATCCATGAGACGAGGATCACTTATGCTGCGTTTGGGAACAAACTTCTCTTTTTTCCTGCGCATAAGCAATATATTGTCACCTTTGATTTTATATTCGATATCAGTTCCCTTGAACAATTCCCTAAGAGTTTTGCCAAGACTTTTATTTTTCACATCAACTCTCACTTTCAATCCCTTCAGAATATCTGACGAATATATAAAATTCTTGCCGCTCTGCCGCATTACCTCTGCAAACACCTCTTCAGCCGGTCTGTCAACGGATTTTAAAGTGATCTTCCCGGCATAAACTGATTCCGCCACACACAGAACCAGAATAAGACATATGAGTCTGAACATAATTAAGAGTTTTCCCAACACGGGAATCAGAAATCTCAGTTTTCTCATTTTTCAATCCTTATGTCGGTTCCCAAAAGCTCGTTTACAGTCTCTATGAAATCTTTTGCATTTCCTTCGTAACTGAGCGTAAGTCGCAAATCACCTTCCGGCACATTGGCAAGAGTAACACCATATGCATCTTCCACTCCATCAACAACTTCAGACAACGGAGCGTCTTTGAATTCAAGACGTATGATTTCATTGGACCTGTCAACTTCAGCCCCACCCGGCAAGGACACGACAGCCGGCTCATTCGCGTTGTTGTCAGTCCGTAACTGATATGACACGACTACTGCCGTCGCAGTCAATGCTATTGCCGCAACTGATGCAGCCACCCATCGCGACACTCTGCGACGTCTGTTTCTAAAAGAATCTGAAAAATAAAAAGAGTAAACGGGGCGATAGACGCCATCCTTGAAATGCCGTGCTATAAAGCCGCTGTCCTCATCGAATTCTGTTTTTGCCATAAGTCTTAATTGTTGTTTACCATATAGACCCGGCAATTCTGTTTTTCCCCCATGCGTTAACGGGAAAATTATAAAAAAGGCAAGAAAAAAATATTTATTTGAACATTACTGTCAGATGCAATGCCATATGCCTTACGCAGTGACTTCATCGCCTTCGTCATCTGGTTCTCGACAGTTTTCTCGGAAATTGACAGTTCCGAAGCAACATCCTTATACGACAACCCGTCTCTTTTACAGAGTAGAAATATCATACGACACCTTTCCGGCAACTCTTCAACGGCTTTCCACAGACGCGCATCACGCTCGGATGTGTCCACATCTTCTTCTGTTACCTCTGCAGCATCTTCAATATCATCAGTAAGCTCGTCGGCTTTCGCAGACAGATGTCGCAGAGATGCGTTTCTTACAGCCATATAAAGATACGCCTTGAGGTTGTCCGGCTCGAACCCGGCTCGAATCCGGTCCCATGTTTTCAGAAAAACCGTCTGCACAACATCCTCCGAATCACCTACACTCCCAATGATTCTCAAAGCATACATTCCGAGCGGTAGCAACAATCGCCTGTATTCTTTATCAAATTCTTTTGCCGTCATTCAAACATATATGATGAAAACATCTGCAAAAATAGTCATAATTACGATTAAAGACAACAAGCCATCGTAATCCGAGACAATTTGGCGCGTTATTTGTTAAATAATCATGGACACAATAGAAAAATGGAAGAAAAGAACATCGTCATAAAGGGGGCAAGAGTAAACAATCTGAAGAATGTGGATATCTCTCTGCCTCTCAATAAATTTATAGTTGTAACGGGGGTTAGTGGAAGTGGTAAGTCTTCGCTTGCGTTCGACACTCTGTATGCAGAGGGTCAGCGTCGTTATGTCGAAAGTCTTTCCGCATATGCCCGACAGTTCCTTGGCCGCATGTCCAAACCTGAATGCGATTATATCAAAGGATTGCCGCCGGCAATAGCAATAGAACAGAAGGTAAACACAAGAAATCCACGAAGCACTGTGGGTACAGCAACGGAAATTTACGATTATCTCCGTATGCTTTATGCCAGAGTCGGTCACACATTCTCCCCTGTCTCCGGACTTGAGGTCAAGAAACATGGCATCGAGGATATGGTCAGGACGGCTCTCTCATATCCAGAAGGTACCCGCATGGCTGTTCTTATTGACATACGTGTGCCTGAATCAAGAACATTCGACCAACAGCTTGAGATTTATATGAAAGAGGGATACTCCCGTCTTGAAAAGAATGGCGAATTTATCACTATATCCGACCTCAGGTCAAAGGGAACACCTGATTCACCTGACGGTTACAGATTGCTGATTGACCGTCTTTCAGTTTCTGACAATAAAGACGAGATTTCCCGTCTGACTGATTCTGTTGAAACCGCTTATTACGAAGGACACGATGAATGTATTATAAAGATCTGGGGAAAAGACGGAGTTCATGAACATCAGTTTTCCAAGCGGTTCATGGCTGACGGCATGGAATTTCGCGAACCAAGCGATCTGATGTTCAATTTCAACAACCCCTACGGAGCATGCCCTGTTTGCGAAGGCTTCGGCAAAGTACTGGGCATCAGCGAAGAACTTGTAATTCCGAACAAGACGCTGTCTGTTTACCAGAATGCCGTGAAATGCTGGAACGGAGAAAAAATGAATGAATGGAAGCAACATCTGATACATGTCGCCCCACATTTCAATTTTCCTATCCATACTCCCTATATGGATCTCACTCAGGCTCAGAAAGACTTCCTTTGGCATGGCAACAGCCACTGGGAAGGTATCGACGGTTTCTTCAGATGGATTGACTCTCGGCAGGATAAAATCCAGTTCAGGGTAATGAAGGCAAGATACAGAGGCAAAAGCGTTTGCCCTGAATGTAATGGCTCACGTCTCAGGAAAGATGTTGAGTATGTGAAGATTGCCGGTAAAACAATAACAGATCTTGTAAAAATGCCGGTTTCAGAACTTGCAGAATTCTTTGCGAATCTAAAACTTAATGAGACTGACGAACAGATAGCATCAAGACTTTTGCTGGAAATCAACCAGCGTCTCGGCTTCCTCAATGAAGTGGGGCTGGGATACCTGACGCTCGACAGGCTGTCATCAACACTGTCCGGTGGTGAAAGCCAGAGAATAAATCTTGCCACATCTCTCGGAAGTTCTCTTGTAGGTTCTCTTTACATTCTTGATGAACCGAGCATAGGTCTCCACTCACGCGACACAGAGAAACTTATACGCGTTCTTCGAAGTCTGCAGAAAATCGGGAATACGGTCGTTGTTGTGGAACATGATGAAGACATAATGCTCGCCGCAGATGAAATTGTGGATATAGGTCCAGATGCCGGCAGACTCGGAGGAGAAATCGTGTTCAAGGGGAATCTGAAAGAGATTCTCAAGGGAGGCGACGCCAACGGCTCTTATACCGTTGACTATCTGCGCGGAACTCGCACCATTCCCGTTCCCGGGCTCAGACGTCCATGGAAACAATATATCGAGATAATCGGTGCGGCTGAGAACAATCTGAAAGATATAGATGTGCGTTTCCCTCTTGGTGTCATGACCGTTGTGTCCGGAGTCAGCGGCAGTGGAAAATCAACGCTCGTAAGAGAGATTCTTTACAAAGCGCTTGTCCGCGCATTGGGCGAAACTGGAGATATACCCGGCACACACCGCTCTCTCGGTGGGGATATCGGTACTGTAAAGGCAATAGAATTTGTTGACCAGAACCCGATAGGAACATCTTCAAGGAGTAATCCGGCGACATACCTGAAAGCATATGACGAAATCCGCAAACTGTTTTCCGAGCAACAGCTCGCAAGGCAGATGGGGTTCACACCCGCCTATTTCTCTTTCAATACGGAGGGTGGCAGATGTGAGGAATGTAAAGGGGAAGGCACAATTACAATACCCATGCAGTTTATGGCGGATATAGAAGTGCCTTGCGAGGTTTGCCACGGCAAAAGGTTCAAACAGGAAGTGCTTGATGTGGAATATCGTGGAAAGAATATATACGATTTCCTCGAAATGACTGTAAATCAAGCTATCGAGTTTTTAAGTGAGTCAAACGGAACTCAAGAAAAGAGAATTATAAAGAAACTTCAGCCTCTCAAGGATGTCGGACTTGGTTATATAAAGTTAGGACAGTCTTCCTCAACACTCTCCGGAGGTGAGAACCAACGTGTGAAGCTTGCATATTATATATCTCTTGACAAACACGAGCATACCATGTTTATCTTTGACGAACCGACAACCGGGTTGCATTTTCACGATATCTCGACACTGCTTAAATCTCTTAACAGACTTGTAGAGAAAGGGAATACGGTCATTATCATTGAGCATAATATGGATGTCATAAAATCCGCAGACTGGCTGATAGATATCGGTCCGGAAGGTGGAGACGCAGGAGGCAATATTGTTGCTCAGGGCACCCCCGAACAAGTTGCGAAAACGAAGGATTCATACACAGGAAATTTCCTTAAAGATAAATTGAATATAAAATGAGAAGTATCATATATATAGTATTGACTACAGTTGCTGCAGGTCTGACTATGCAGTCGTGTGTCAAGAAAAACGAAAGGTCTCTGCGCGGAGAAGCGAGAGACCTGTTTCTTAAAAGCAGTGGAATCGCCAAAGCATACCTTGACAGCATGGCGTATGCGACCGACAGCTCTACTCTTCTTTCATTGTGTGAAAGATATGATGACACGATAACCAGGCTTAACTATGAGTACAAAGCCGGTGCCGACTATGAAATGTCTGAAGGTGAGAATGACACCTTGACGAATCTTACCTTCAGATTCATCTCTTTACGCGACTCATTGCTTCAACGATACGCAAATCCTGCCAAAATAGACCCGGATTCAACCACGCGCGATTCCATAAAAATCACTTCCCCTCACGGATGACTTTCATCTCGCATTGTGAGCAATCAAACATAAGTCGGAATCTGTTTCGACCTGATTCTATATAAAGCGGCTCACTGGCACCGGACAATATGCCTGAACCGTTCTTTATTTTCTTGCAGCAGCCCAACTCTCTGCGGATGCAATAGCGTGTATTCATGACGACCATGTCTCCACCATTATCCGTTGTTGTCTCTATGGCTCTCGAAGCTACAACACAACCATGCGATCTATAAAAATCCTCCGCAAGAGTGTTTGCAACATTTTCATCAGATTCGAGTCGATGCGTCACATAACTTGCTTCCTTCTCAATTTTCCGGTAATTGAAGCAATATGATGCCTCAGCCGCGGCATCAAGGGCTTCTGTCAGTTTTCGTTTCACTGCATTCAGCTGTGAAGCTGGAATATATGTATCCGGATGCAGTTCATTCCGGAAATTACGCAATTGGTATATGGTATTCCCTAATTTTGACAAAACCTTCTCCGGTTGCATCTTCTTCTCAGCCCTGAATTTATCCACATCAAGAGCAATCCGGACCTCAACTCCTCTCTCATCGCTTGCTGAAACACCGTTTTCGTCAATGCTTATATCAACCGAAATATACCTTTTTGCCGTAGGCTTATCGAGTTCTGACTGCCATTCCCTATTGAATGTACGTCGTATCTCACATCCCTCCGGCAAACGGAAAGGACGCGCGCCCACAATGCGGTCACGCTCCACACGATTGACTCGCACACCTTCGTATTCACCATCCGAATTGATAAAGCTTATTCCATCTCCGTTATTGAGTTCATTGATATTATCAATCCGTTCACCTAATGATTTGGGAGTAAGCAACGATGCCATTGTCTTTTGTTTGCGTCCTTCAAGGAAATAACTCGTGAATCCTCGGTTAAAACTTTTATCAGGATCCGGAACGAATGAGATCTCGCTATTGCCGTATGATGACCTGCAATACCTGTCGGGATGCGCTGAAATGAAGGCATCAATCAATTTACGGTAATATGCCGTTATATTCTTCACATATGCAACATCTTTTAGCCTCCCCTCTATTTTGAATGATGACACACCTGCCTCAATCAGATCCGTCAGCATCATCGATGCATTGAAATCCTTAAGCGACAAAAGATATTTATCCTTGACAAACATGCGTCCCTGTGAATCCACAAGATTATATGATAACCTGCACATCTGGGCGCATTCTCCCCTATTCGCACTGCGTCCGTTCTGAACGAAGCTTGCCCTGCAGCGTCCTGAATAGCTCACACACAAAGCTCCGTGCACAAAGACCTCTACCGGAACTGAAACATTGTCACAAATCGCCTTTATCTCACTTATACCCAACTCTCTGGCAAGCACAATCTGAGAAAAACCCACATCCTCGAGAAACCTTGCTTTAGCAACATCACGTGTGTCGCACTGTGTGCTGGCATGCAATTCGATCGGTGGAATATCCATTCGCAACAGACCCATGTCCTGAACAATGATAGCATCCACGCCTGCGGTATAAAGTTCTCTGACAAGGCTCTCCACCTTTGCAATTTCATTATCATACACAAGGGTGTTTACAGTGACATATACCTTTGCGCGGAATTTATGGGCAAAACAAACGACTTCCGCAATATCCCTGACGGAATTTGCCGCACTTTTCCGGGCACCATGGCTTGATGCGCCCATATACACGGCATCCGCGCCATGAAGGATTGCCTCCATTGCCACATCTTTGTCAGCAGCCGGCGCAAGCAGTTCAAGTTTTCTCATCGGCTTAATGCTTGAACATCCTGTCAATGCTGCGCTTGTCTTCACGTTCACGTATTGACTGACGCTTGTCATACTGTTTCTTTCCACGACCGACACCGATTTGCATCTTTGCCAGCCCACGCTCATTTATAAAAACGCGCATCGGGACAATTGTAAAACCGACATCCTCTGCGGCTTTAGCAAGCTTCTGTATCTCTTTCTTGTTCAGCAACAGCTTACGATCACGTCTTGCCTCATGGTTATTGTAAGAACCATAAAAATATTCGGATATATTCATACCCTTGACCCAGACTTCTCCGTTTTCTACCATACAATAGGTATCGACAAGTGAAGCCTTGCCGTCTCGGATAGACTTTATCTCTGTGCCTGTAAGCACAATTCCTGCAACATACGTGTCCGAAATCTCATAATCGAACCTCGCACGCTTGTTTTTTATGTTTACGTGTTCTGCTTTCATATCTATAACGCCTCTACCGGCAACAGTTCGTTGAATATCCAGTTCCAGAAAATCGGACATCCGAGCATCAGAAACGAGAGCATTCCGCACGTTCTTGTTTCTTTCTCCGGCGACACTCTGAATAATTTAACGCCTTTACATGTAATATATATTGTCCATAACGGCAAAAAAGCCAGAATGGGACCTACAATCGGAAACAATCTGAATAATATATAGAAAACTGCCAGTGTCGACATGTTTATCATCACATATTCTTTACCATAATATGTATGAAGCGTTTTACGCGTCTCTCGGGGAAGTAGAAATTCTCCGAAGAGCAATACAGAAAAATATCCGAAAAAAAACGTTATGAATGTTATTACCGCAGGCACAAGCAGCGATGAGAGTGTCGAATCCGACTCATAAAACAATGCTGTAAATTCAGAGACAGCAGCCAGCCCCAATAGCGGGTAAAAACACCCGGCGGCAAACGAATCTACGGAATATTTGCTGCGCTTTACCGCTTTCCACCCGTCAACCGGGTTCGAGAGCACCTTCAATAATAATCCGAATGCAGAATGTCTTGATTCGCAAGTATCGCCACGCCACGCTTCAGACTCCTCTTCTGTTTCGACTTCAATGTCATCGTCAGGCATCTCGTCATCTATAACATATTCCTCTGCTGAAGAATCCTTACGGTCTGGTTCTTCTTCAAGCACATACTCTTCTGTATTTGCGGAAATATCTTCTTCCTCAATGTTGTAGACATATCCGTCACTCTCCTCCTCCTCCACTGAATATACGTTATCCTTCATATAATCACTCATATGAGTCCTATCTGTTCCTTAATCATTATTAATTTGTGCGAAATGGCATCTCAGGGTAAATCTATAGAGGGAGCGGCGGCAATACAGCCGTCGCTCCCCTTATTCAGAAAACTGTTATCTTATTCAGCACGGTCTTCATTAAGAAGACGAATCATTTCAATAGCACTTTTGGGGATACGAGTGCCGGGACCGAAGATTGCAGCCACACCTGCCTTGTAAAGGAAATCATAATCCTGAGCAGGTATCACACCTCCCGCTGTCACCATGATATCCTCACGACCAAGTTTCTTAAGCTCCTCTATAACCTGAGGAACGAGAGTCTTGTGACCGGCAGCAAGAGATGATACGCCCAGCACATGAACATCGTTCTCGACAGCCTGACGCGCCGCCTCTGCCGGAGTCTGGAACAACGGACCCATGTCAACGTCGAAACCACAGTCTGCATAACCAGTAGCGACAACCTTGGCACCACGGTCATGACCGTCCTGACCCATTTTCGCAATCATGATACGGGGCTGACGTCCTTCACGCGCTGCAAAATCAGCTACAGCCTTACGGGCTTCCTCGAACTCGGGATCACCCTTCTCTTCATTAGAATACACGCCTGAAATAGTTTTGATTACTGCTTTATAACGACCTACGACCGCTTCGCATGCATCCGAAATCTCACCGAGTGAGGCACGAAGACCGGCAGCCTTGACTGCGAGATCAAGAAGATTGCCTTTGGAGGGATCCTTGACAGCCTCTGTAATCTTGGCAAGCGCCTCCTGAACGGCAGCCTCATCGCGATCTTTCTTAAGCTCTTCAAGACGGGCACACTGCTCCTTGCGAACCTCTGTATTGTCTACCTCAAGGATATCAATGGGATCCTCATGGTCAAGACGGAATTTATTGATTCCGACAATTGTCTGTGTGCCTTTGTCGATTCGCGCCTGTGTACGGGCGGCAGCTTCCTCGATCTTAAGTTTAGGAAGTCCGGTTTCGATAGCCTTCGCCATACCGCCGAGTTTCTCGATTTCCTGAATATGTTCCCAAGCACGATGAGCGATTTCGTTGGTAAGAGACTCTACATAATAGCTGCCTCCCCACGGGTCAATCTGTTTGGTGACATATGTCTCGTCCTGAATGTAAATCTGCGTGTTACGGGCGATTCGTGCCGAGAAGTCGGTAGGCAACGCGATAGCCTCGTCAAGCGCGTTTGTATGCAAAGACTGGGTATGTCCGAGAACGGCTCCCATAGCCTCCACACATGTGCGACCAACGTTGTTGAACGGATCCTGCTCTGTCAGAGACCAGCCTGATGTCTGACTGTGAGTACGCAAGGCGAGAGACTTCGGATTCTTTGGGTTGAACTGCTTTACAATCTTCGCCCAAAGCATACGTGCCGCACGCATTTTGGCGATTTCCATGAAATAGTTCATCGAGATTCCCCAGAAGAAAGACAGACGCGGAGCGAAAGAGTCGATATCCATACCGGCGTTCACACCTGCACGAAGATACTCAAGACCATCTGCAAGAGTATATGCCAGCTCAATATCTGCTGTAGCTCCAGCTTCCTGCATATGATAGCCGGAAATGGAGATTGAGTTGAACTTGGGCATATTCTTAGATGTGTACTCGAAGATGTCTGCGATAATCTTCATAGAGAATGCCGGCGGATAGATGTATGTGTTACGCACCATGAATTCCTTGAGAATGTCATTCTGGATCGTACCAGCCATCTCGTCAAGTTTCGCACCCTGTTCAAGACCGGCATTGATATAGAAGGCAAGAACAGGAAGCACAGCGCCGTTCATGGTCATTGAGACAGACATCTTGTTCAATGGAATACCATCAAACAGAACTTTCATATCCTCAAGCGAACAGATTGACACACCTGCTTTTCCGACATCTCCTACAACGCGCTCATGATCGGCGTCATAACCCCTGTGGGTAGGAAGGTCAAATGCAACTGACAGACCTTTCTGCCCGGATGCAAGGTTGCGGCGATAGAATGCGTTTGACTCGGCAGCCGTAGAGAAACCCGCATACTGACGGATTGTCCACGGACGCAATGGATACATTGCACTGTAAGGACCACGCAGGAACGGAGGAATACCTGACACGAAGTCGAGATGTTCCATTCCCTCAAGATCCTCTTTGGTGTATATTGGCTTTACCGGTATGAGCTCCGCAGTCATCCATTCTTCACCGACCGCAGGCTTCTGACCTTTTCCGGCAAAGGTCTTTGTTATATCTATTTCTTTAAAATTCGGTCTCATGATTATTTGAGGAGTTTAGCGTTAAATCCGATAAGCGTGTCGAGCACATTTACTCTCACGTGAATGAAATTCTCTATGCCCTGAGCCTTGAGGTCGTCCATGCATGCGGGAGCACCTGCGACAACAAACATCGCGCGACCGTCAAGTTCCTTGAATGCTTCAGGAGCAAATTCGGCATATTCGTCATCGCTTGAGCAAAGCACAACGATATCAGCGCCTTTCTCCATAGCGGCATCCACACCCTCCTTGACAGAGTTGAAACCGATATTGTCGATAATCTCATATCCGGCGCAACCGAAGAAGTTGGAAGAGAACTGGGCACGAGCAAGACGCATGGCAAGATTGCCGATTGTAAGCATGAACACTTTCGGACGATGAGCGGAACGCTCTGTGTCGAGACGAAGTTGCTCAAACTGGCTCGCGGCGCGGTCAAAGTTGAGTGATTCAACGGCACCGTCCTGAGCCTCGCCTGCATGACAGCCACATTTGCAGCAACCCTCTTCCTGAATTTTGTCGAGTGCTTTCTCGCTGAAATTAGGATACTGGTTTGTGCCGAGAAGATTCTCTTTGCGACGCGCTACGTCAAGATGACGTTTTACTCCTGATTCGTTTACTTTAGCCTGTATCTCACCCTTGGCAAGCATAGCGGCGAAACCGCCGTTATCCTCTGTTTCATTAAAGACTTTCCATGCCTGCTCGGCAACAGAAGCGGTAAGGGTCTCGATATAATATGAACCGCCCGCAGGGTCCACAACCTTGTCAAGATGCGACTCTTCGCGGAGAAGTACCTGCTGATTGCGCGCGATTCTCTCACTGAACTCATCCGGACACTTGTAGCACTGGTCAAACGGGAGAGTTTCCAAGGAATCAACGCCGGCAAGTGCAGCGCTCATTGTCTCGGTCATGGAACGAAGAAGATTCACATGAGAGTCATACACAGTCTGGTTGAATTTGCTTGTAACCGCATGTACATACATTTTGCAGTTTTCTTCTGCTGCGTCATAAGCCTTAACAATTTCAGCCCACAGCATGCGGCCTGCGCGGAATTTGGCAATCTCCATGAAATAGTTGGAAGAAATGCCCATGTTGAATTTGACACGCGATGCCACTTCATCGGCAGTCAGCCCGTTTTCTGTCATCAATGTAAGCCACTCGGCACCCCATGCGAGTGCATAGCCGAGTTCCTGAGTGATGAACGCACCTGCGTTGTTAAACATGAAGCTGTCTACCGCAAAGCAACGGAGACCTTTGATCTCTTTGACAACCTCATAAAGAGCCTTCCCTTCCTGAGCCGCATCCTTGGGGAACGGAAGACCGTGCTTGAGAAGACGGCGGAAAGGATTGTAGCCTATTGATCCTCGGAAATCGTTCTCAGCACCTGCTGCTTTCACAATCTTTACAAGCTGCTCGGCAACCGCAACTGCTTTGCCGGGACAGCATGTGATGTTGATCTCCACTTTCTTGAGGTCGATATCTTTGAGAACGACACTGAGATCCGCATCGTTCTTTCCATGGTGGAATGTGAAGCCAAGAGACTCCGCACCCCTGTCAAGAATATGACGGGCGTGCGCGTTCAGTTCCTCATCAGTCGAACCCTGAACTTCCTGACGAATCAGCCAGTCATTATTATCGCGAGTTCCTCTGACATAAGGGAATTCACCCGGAAGTGATCCGATTGTTGCAAGACCCTCAATATCTTCCTTTCTGTAAAAAGGCTGAACACTGAAGCCTTCGTTTGTGCGCCAGACAAGTTTCTTGTCAAAATCCGCACCCTTCAAGTCGGCGGTAATCTTAGCCTTCCACTCTTCAGCGGAGACCGGCGAGAACACGTCGAAAAGAGTTTCTTTTTTTTCTGCCATTGCAAATAGCTTTTGTTTATGATATAGATTGGTTCAATTAGTAACCGGTGTTGTTTCATGGTCTCACAGGAGACAATATCATTAGTGTCTGTCTGTGTACATCAATTATGCAAAGTTAAATAATATTTTCACTAATTTAAAACTTTATCGTCTTTTTTTCTCCTAGAGAAGCCAAATACCATGTTTTTCGCGTTCAGCCGATGAGTTCCTTGTCATTGCAACGCAATACCCTTGCCGGGAAATCCTCTACCATCTGCATATTGTGCGTTGCCATGATTATGGTCCGTCCTTCGTCGGCAAGCTTGTGGAGAAGGCTTACTATCTGATAGCCGGTCTGGGGATCAAGGTTGCCGGTAGGTTCGTCTGCAAGAATCAGTTTCGGCTTGTTCAACAATGCCCTGGCTATTACTATACGCTGCTGTTCGCCTCCGCTCAGCTCATGAGGCATCTTGTAGCTTTTATTTTCCATTCCCACAGCTTTGAGCACCTCCTCAATACGGTCTTCAATCTCTGATTTAGATTTCCAGCCCGTTGCTTCAAGCACAAACCTTAGATTCGCCTTGGCGGAACGATCCTGAAGCAACTGAAAATCCTGAAATACGATTCCTATGTGTCTACGCAGATAAGGAATCTGCTTCCTTCTCAGATGAAGCAGGTCAAAGCCGAGCACTTCAGCTTTTTCACCATGTTCGATATCAACATCGGCATACATAGTTTTAAGCAATGAGCTTTTGCCACTGCCGACTTTGCCGACAAGATAGCAGAATTCTCCCTCGCCCACGCTGAAAGACACCTCCTTCATCACAAGGCGATCAGCCCTCTCTATCTCTACTTTTCTATAATCTATTATCGATTCCATATCTTACTTTTCAAATCATAAATTTCAGGCAAATTACAAGAATCCGCCTAACCGAATATATTTTTGAACACCTCTTCCACCTTCCCCACTTCTACAATATTGATATTGAATGTGTCTTTTATTCCCTTGAGATTCCCTTTGGGAATAAGTATCGATTCGAATCCCAACTTCTGAGCCTCGGAAACCCTCTGCTCTATACGAGTGACTGTGCGGATTTCTCCGGATAGCCCCACTTCTCCGGCAAATGCCCATTTCCGCTCTATGGAGATGTCGAAATTAGAACTCATGATTGCCGCCACTACCGCCATGTCGAGTGCCGGATCCGCCACCTTCAGACCGCCTGCGATATTCAGAAACACATCTTTTTGCGACAATTTGAATTTTGCACGTTTCTCAAGCACGGCAAGAAGCATATTGAGCCGGCGCTGGTCAAAACCGGTTACAGAACGCTGAGGTGTTCCATAAGCGGCGGAAGACACGAGCGCCTGCACTTCTACCATAAACGGTCTTATGCCCTCCATTGTGACACCTATGGCGATTCCGCTCATCTCTTCGTCTCTGTTTTCCGAAAGAAGCATCTCCGAGGGATTCTTAACTTCTTTCAGTCCCTTCTGCGCCATCTCGTAGATACCGATCTCATTTGTCGAGCCGAAACGGTTCTTTATCGACCGCAATATCCTGTAAAGATATTGTCTGTCGCCCTCGAACTGCAACACCGTATCAACAATATGCTCAAGCACTTTCGGTCCGGCTATGGCTCCATCCTTGTTGATATGCCCCACAAGAATGACCGGAACACCAGACTCTTTGGCATACCTGAGCAACGATGCAGCGCATTCCCGAACCTGCGACACACTTCCCGCCGCCGACTCAATCTCTGACGAACAGATTGTCTGTATTGAATCAACCACTATCAGTGATGGCGATACATTCTCGATCTGAGTGAAAATATTGTCAAGATTTGTTTCACACAATATAAATGTGTCTTCTGATATTTTTCCAAGCCGGTCCGACCTTAGTTTTAGCTGAGAGGCACTTTCCTCACCGGAAACATATAATATGCGCCGATTCCGGATCGAGAGAATGTTCTGCAGAAGCAATGTAGACTTCCCGATTCCCGGCTCACCTCCTATGAGAGTCAGGCTTCCGGCCACAAGCCCCCCTCCAAGAACCCGGTTAAGCTCGGATGACGGCATTTTCACACGCATCTCCTCCTTTACCTCTATCTCTGACAATCTCACAGGAGTACTGCTTCTTACAAGCCCCTTTCTGGCTGACTTGCCAGGTTTGGCAGACACTTTTTCTTCCACAAAAGTGTTCCACTCGCCACAACCCGGACATTTCCCGAGCCACTTGGGACTTTCATATCCGCAATCACTGCAGAAATAAACGGATTTGGTCTTTGCTGATGCCATTTTTGATTGTTTGGGAACAGCCGGATGAATGTGAATCACACCAGCACTGCGCTATTCCGGTTTATAATTGCAAAATTAATCAAATTTTCAAAACTTTTTCTACGCTGCATCATTATAATAATAAAAAGACCAATTAAGTTTATTATGAAATATCTTACAGATGAAAAACTGCTGATCGTCGGCGCTGGCGGCATGATCGGCTCAAACATGGCTCAGACCGCCATAATGATGCACCTGACACCTAACATTTGTCTTTATGACCCTTATGCGAAAGGTCTTGAAGGTGTGGCGGAAGAATTACTGCATTGCGGATTCGAAGGATTGAATCTGACATATACAGATGATATCGAGACTGCTTTTACCGGAGCTAAATATATAGTTTCTTCCGGCGGTGCCCCACGCAAGGCTGGCATGACAAGAGAGGATCTTCTAAAGGGGAATGCGCAGATTGCTGAGGATTTCGGCAAAAACGTAAGAAAGTATTGTCCGGATGTAAAGCATATCGTTGTCATTTTCAATCCTGCCGACATCACAGGACTTGTAACCCTTCTCTATTCCGGTGTCAAGCCATCATGCGTGACAACCCTTGCAGCTCTTGACAGCACACGTCTCCGCAGCGAGCTTGCAAAATATTTCTCCATTTCTCCCGACAAAATCACAAATGCAAGAACTTATGGCGGGCATGGTGAACAAATGGCAGTGTTCGAATCAACGACTCTGGTCGACGGCAAACCGCTCAAGGAGCTGATAGAATCAAAGGAAATTCCTGAAAAAGACTGGGAAGAACTCAAGATTCGCGTAATTCAGGGCGGCAAGAATATAATTGACCTCCGTGGCAGATCCTCTTTCCAGAGTCCTGCATATCTTTCGATTGAAATGATTGCGGCAGCTATGGGTGGTCCTTCGTTCAAATGGCCGGCAGGCGTGTACGTCAACGACAAGAAATTCAGCCATATTATGATGGCAATGGAGACAACCATAAATAAAGACGGGGTATCATTCAGACAGGTAGATGGCACTCCTGAAGAAAACGCCGCACTTGAAAAGAGTTATCAGCATCTTTGCGCATTGCGGGATGAAGTGATTTCTCTCGGAATCATGCCTCCTGTCTCGGAATGGAGCAGACTGAATCCCTACATGGACGAAGAGACCAGATGAAATGTCGGAGGCAACGCTTATTTGAACGAAAACGTCGGCTAAATATCAATTTAGAGGCAAATTATTAATTATCACATATTTGTCAAAAGCACATCCACATTTTAACATAAGAGGACAGATGTTTTCCAACATCTGCCCTCTTTTTTATTGCCAAAAATTTTTGTCATTATGATTTTAGCACTATATTTGCCAATAAAATTCATTTTAACCATTTAAAACGATCATGAAGAAACACAATTTTTATGCAGGACCAAGTATCCTCAGTCCGTACACGATTCAAAAGACAGCCGAGGCTATTCAGGATTTCTCCGACATGGGACTCTCAATACTTGAGATCTCACACCGTAGCAAACAATTTCAGGCTGTGATGGATGAGGCGGTTGCACTTACAAAAGAGCTTCTGCACCTTCCGGAGAATTATCATGTGCTCTTCCTCGGTGGCGGTGCAAGTCTGCAATTCTGCATGGTTCCGTTCAACCTTCTTAACAAGAAAGCCGCTTATATCAACACCGGCACATGGGCTACAAACGCCATTAAAGAAGCTAAACTTTTCGGAGACGTAGAAGTTCTCGCATCATCAGAAGACACAAAGTTCAACTATATACCCAAGAACTTCACAATCCCCAATGATGTGGATTACTTCCACTTCACATCAAACAACACAATTTACGGAACAGAAATACGTCACGATTTCGACACGGAAGTGCCGGTAGTGTGCGACATGTCATCCGACATCTTCTCCCGTGAATTCGACCCGACAAAATATTCATTGATATATGCCGGCGCACAGAAGAATCTCGCTCCTTCAGGCGTGACAATCGTTATTGTGAAGGAAGATATACTCGGCAAGGTAAACAGAGAGATTCCGACCATGCTCGACTACCGCACACATATCAAGAAAGGCTCCATGTTCAATACTCCTCCTGTTCTTCCTATATATTCCGCTCTCATGACTCTGCGTTATTACAAAGAGATGGGCGGTGTAAAGGCTATGGAGAAACTTGATATGGAAAAGGCAGCGCTGCTCTATGATGAAATAGACCGCAACAAACTCTTCACCGGCACAGTAGCTGAAGAAGACAGGTCAATCATGAACGTATGCTTCGTGATGAAACCCGATTATGCCGAACTTGAAAAAGACTTCATGGAGTTTGCGACTTCGAAAGGAATCGTGGGCATAAAGGGACACCGTTCAGTAGGCGGATTCCGCGCTTCTCTCTATAACGCACTTCCTCTCGACAGTGTTAAAGTGCTTGTAGATGCAATGAAAGAATTCGAAGCTAAACATTAATCAGAATTTATCTATGAAAATATTGGTTTTCACCGAAAAGCCTTTTGCTCCTGCAGCAGTAAAGGCTATAGCGGATACTGTAAATGCTTCCGGTAATGAACTCAAGCTCGTCGAGGGGGGAACCCGAGAGGATTTTGTGGAGGCAATCGCTGATGCGGATGCATTGATTGTCAGAAGCGACAAAGTAGACCATGCACTTCTTGACCATGCAAAAGCGCTGAAGGTAATAGTTCGTGCCGGAGCCGGATATGACAACATCGACCTCGATGCGGCATCGGAACGCAAGATTTGCGTTATGAACACACCCGGGCAAAATTCCAACGCAGTCGCCGAACTCGTTTTCGGAATGATAGTGATGATGTGCCGCAACCAGTATAATGGCAAATCAGGTACTGAACTGAAAGACAAATCTTTGGGCATATATGCTTACGGACAGGTGGGACGTAACGTTGCACGCATAGCCAAAGGATTCGGAATGAAGCTTGAGGCTCTTGACAAATTCGTTGACGATGCCGTGATGGAGGCGGACGGAATCAAGCCGCTTCACGATGTCAAGGAGCTTTTTGCAAACAATGACTTCGTTTCGCTTCACATTCCGGCAACTCCCGAGACACGCAATTCCATCGGTTATGACCTCGTCGTGCTCATGCCCGAGAACGGTGTACTTGTAAATACCGCCCGCAAAGAGGTTATTGACGAGGCTGGATTGATGAAGGCTCTTGAAGAACGCCCTGACTTGCGTTATGTGTCAGATATCAAACCGGATGCAGCAGAAGAATTTGAACACAAATTCGCATCTCGCGTTTTCTTCACTCCAAAGAAAATGGGTGCGCAGACAGCTGAAGCCAACTTCAACGCAGGCGTTGCCGCGGCAGAGCAGTCAATCGCGTATCTTAAAGACGGTTGGAACAAATATCAGGTAAACCGTTTTTAAAACAATTGATGAGTGAAAAATCAAACCAAGCACTGCAACTGATTCATTGAATCATAATCAGCTTAAATACAATCCTGGCTGCCTGTTTGGCAGCCAGGATTATATTTTCAGGCATACGAATTCTCCAGGCATCAGAACTGAAATAAAGTTTGAACTTGTTTGAACCAAAAAATTTTTGTCCGTAACATAACAGGACTATAACTTTACAGAAAGTTTTACAACCGCTATAACTACTTTTACCCATGAATATTGATTTTTTAAAAAGATTAGTAGACAAAATGGAATCCGAATATGTCCATGAATCCAGAAATAACGAGGCACTTCGCTGGCTTCAGGATTACAATAAGGAAATCCAGGAAGTCAAACAGTACCGGGAACGTGAGATTCTGGAGCTTCTGCAGAATGCCGATGACGCGGGGAGCTGTCAGGTCGATATCTCTCTCGATACAGCAAACCGTCTTCTGACCATCACCAACAGCGGTGCCGGGACAATCCCGTTTACTGAAGAAGGGGTAAAATCCATAATGTATGCCAATGTGAGTCCGAAGAAAGGATCGGAACTGATCGGTGCCAAAGGTCTCGGATTCCGCTCGGTGCTGAATTGGGCAGAACGCATAACAATCATTAGCGAGAATATCAAGATAGATTTTAATCCGGAAAGAATAGAGGAATTTTGGAACAATTCGATGTCTGTCTCCCATGCTGACAAAAAGAAATACGAAGAACTTGCGAAAAATGATCATCGGAAAGTCCCTCTGGCATTGCTTGCACTCCCTTTGATCTGCGAAATACCTTCTGACGACAAGTCAACTTCAATAAGACTACAGTATAGCCCGGAACAGCAGGAGCATATCAAGAAAAGTCTTAAAAGTTTTGTCCCGACATGTCTGCTTTTCCTCCACAATATCAAGCAAATTAGAATTGAGATCGATGGAGAAACCGTGGCGCATTACCACAATGCAGTACTATCTGAGCATGACGGAATCCAGACATCCGAGCTTGCAGGTAAAAGATGGGTCATGAAACGACTGGAAGGAAAGGAAACCATCGACGGCGTAGAAAAACGATATGAGACGGGATGCGCCTATTGCCTTGACCGGGAATGCCATGACACCTATCCAATCTACAATTTCTTCCCGACACATCAGGATTTCGGTCTTCCGTGCATTCTCCATGCCACTGTTGAACTCAACTCCTCCCGCACGGAACTGATAATACAGGATCCCACCAATGTGATGATGATGGAAAAACTTGCAGATGTCATAACCGATGTCGCAGAATACCTCAAAACATCCGATGACAACTCCACATGGAATGCTTACAGACTGATGCGCCCGGATATTCCGTATTTTGAAGATTCCTACAGAGCCATACTCTTCAAGCATTTGCACGCGAAAAAAGGCGCATACATACCGTTGACAGGCAACGGATATGAAATAAAGGAACGTTGCTGGTATCTGAACGATGACATATATGAAATCGTCAGCAGCCGGGAAGACGGCAGAACGATTTTTGCAAACATGAGGAAAAGAGAAGAAGCGGGAATCCAATGCACTGTTTCCGAAGATTTTTCGTCATTAATCAGGCGAATGGTCGAGCAGTTCGCACAGGTAACAGAGGATTATGCCGTTCTGGCACGCTTTATACTTGCCCTGCGGAGATATGCGATTGAAAGGAATGTCAATCTTGATTGCCACGTATTCAAAAATGCCGACGGAAATATAATCGAGGGAAGAACATATGTCAACGAAGGTCAGAAGGCTGAGGATATCCCTTCATTCCTGACTTTTGAATATATGGGACAAGAACTTGCGGAAGCGCTTAAGGCAAAAATCGCATTTAACGGAGACAAGCCATGGCAACGACAGATGGCGGATATGCTGGACATTGTAGGAGAAATTTTTTCATCACATATTTCTTCCATAACAAATCTTCTGATACCCAAAAGCAAAGACGCGCAAAGACCTGTGAAGGAATGGCAGGAGCTTCTGACCTCGCTTTTCAAGATATTTGTAAAACGAGGTGACGACTTCACTGTCGGCGAAAAAAACGAGGCATGGCTGCCGACGGAAACGGGGCAATGGCAGAGGGCATCGATGCTGATAATGGCTGACACGAGGTTCCCTGACGGGTTAAGAAACATCGGCATTGCCTCTTTCCCCTATCCGCCGGAAAGATGCGTGGCATATCCGGAATACCTTGAGGAGGTGCCGGGATGCAGTCCGGTCTTGATTCAGGAATTCTTTGTCAAACTCGGAGTGAACCTGTATTTCAACAAGACACTTGAACATTACGGAGATGATTCAGATTATATCGATTCCTTGGGACTGTCTGCCGATGTGAAGGAAAACTGTTCCTGGAAGGACAAACAGCACGCTTCAAAAAATACGGCAGAGATTGCGGATATGGAAGTGATGCGGCGGTTGAAGCTACCGGATCTTTTAACGGTCATAAAGGTATCGGGATATTATGAGGATGTCTGCGGAGTGCAGAAAATTCACTGGTTTAACCAGACATACAAGACACCGGTCACTGTTGACTTAAGCTATTCGGCTTATCTGTTGCGTAAATATTCCGCAGCAGCAGAACTGAAGTTTTATGCAGTGGAAGATGGCGAATGGCTTCCCGGCATGAAACCCTATGGCATACCGGATTTTGACAACACTCCTGCCACACAGCGATTGCTGTATGCCTTAGGAGCAGTGAGACGATGGTCCGACTTCACCTCAGAAGCTATCTATAAAGCATTGCAGACCCGCACTATGGCGAGTAAGAAGGAACATGACTCCACAGGACTAAGGACATTCTATCACAAGATAAAAATCGCCTTGAACGAAAAAGGGACACCCGCGCCGCCGGACAATCTGATATTGGCATGTAGAAAAGACGGCAAACTGGATTTTCTTCCCGCCCGAGAGATTTATTATAGCGATAACATCGGTGTGCGCAGCCTCAGAAAACAGCTTCCTGTGCTTGAGATGAGTTCTCGTGAAGGTGAGGATATTGTTAAGAGAGTGTTCGGATGCCGATTGTTTAAAGACATAAAGACAGTATTGCACGATGCGGCGGACAACACACGACTGACCGCGAGCCTCAACCTCAGATTACAGACATTAAAACCCTATATTCTTGCTTTCGCATCTAAAAACGCCGGCAGCAAGGGAGGAGACTCCGACGGGCAGCTGAGGGATATCTGCGCAATCCTTGATCGGCTTTATATCCGCGTTGTAAGCAAAGCGGCATACAGTATAAAGGATGAGGGGCTGCCGGTAGATGAAAAGATTGAAATGGAAAATGGCGATTTGCAATATTTCGGAGGAATCCCCACTCTGTGCTCTCCGATGAGCGGAGAGAACGAGGCTCTTGCAGATCCCCATTACTGCAACGGAGTTGTAGAAGCAATCGGAATTGCTCTGAAATTGAGCGGAGCCGAAAATCTGGACCGTTTCCACCGTCTCATCAAATCATCTCCTAAGGAACTGGAATATATTGCCTCCACCGAATACGAAGAATCCGTATGGGAGCGTTGTCTGGAGATTGCAGGTGTTTCGGAATACGAGCTGTCGTTCTGGAGAAACGTTTTCAAAAATGCCGGTATATCCGAAGAGTTCGATGAAGAATTACTGAAAACACAACGCAGAGAGTATATAGCGGAAAAGTTGAATATCCCGTTCGAACTGGCTGACTTCAAAAGCCTGGCTCTGTATCATAAACAACAACTCAAAAAAGCGCGAAGTCTCTTCGAGTCTCCCTATTTAAGGCATGTTCACCACTCACTCTCAGAAAAGGGGGAGGAAGCGCAGGCAACTTACATAAACTTCAGGAATGAATTCTGCAGCGAAGAATGGATAGCGGCTCTGCACAAGGAAATCGAATATCAGATCCGACCCGACTACACTGCGATAGTCAGGAAATATGTCGCAGACCGGTTCGGTTTTGAGACAGATGCAGATTCCACGTCAATCGCAGAACTTCCGCGCCGCCATGACGAATATCTGCTGGGGCATGACTTTCATGAGCTTAATCTCAGTGTAAAAGATGAAAGTCTCCTTTATTTTGACGGGAAGGAGGAACATTTCCGCAACCTGATAGATGATATTTTCACGCATTCCCGGAACAATGACAACAATGAGCTGCCTGAAAACAGCAATTCCGGTGATTCGGAAGAGCCAGAATCTGTCATTGTGGATATAATAGACACTGTCGCATATGATGATGTCCCGGACAGGAATCACAACCCTTCACACCGCTCCGGCAGCAGACAGCCTTCTGACAGAGATAAAAGACGCTCCGGCTGCAAGGCTGAGGATATGGCGCTGAAGGCTCTTAGATCATCAGGTTATGAAATCGGCATGATATACTCTGAATATCTGGCTCAGAAGGAGGGTCAATCCGGAGATGATTCGAAAGGGTACGATCTGGAATATCGACGGAAAGGAGAATCGCTCTACAGATGCCTTGAGATCAAGAACTGCTCTTCAGAATCTGAGATTATCGTGACATCCAATGAATATAATGCGTCTCAGAGCATTGAAAACCATGACCGGTATGACATCGCTCTGGTTAGTGGCAATCACGTCATGATCTGGGAAAACGCCCTGAAAGACCCGTCGGGATATACCCTTGTCCCCGAAGGATACAGGGTGAGGTTCCAGATCAAAAATCAGACAACTGGGATTTAGAACCCGTTCCGGTCATTATGCATCGAGAACAGACCTGAATGTTGACTGCACCTCGGAATCAGTTGCCAAAAACCGTTCGGGGTGCAGTTCAAACCGATTTGAACAAAAATTATTTAAATGTAAAGACACGTTTCAACAGTTGAGGAGACGCATGAATTCTTCGCGCAGTGTAGGTTCTTCAGCAAAACGGCCGCTGTAATCGAAAGTAGTTGTGGCGGAATCCTGTTTTTCTACACCACGCATTTTCATGCATAGATGTTCTCCTGTGCAACAGACTATGACACCATCTGTAGGCATTGCCTCGTCAAGTAGATTGCAGATCTGGGAAGTGAGGCGTTCCTGCACCTGAAGGCGTCTTGCAAAACTGTCAACTATGCGTGCGAGTTTTGAAAGACCTATCATACTACCTTTGGGGATGTAACCTATAGAGACGCGACCAAAAAAAGGAAGGATGTGATGCTCGCACATGCTGTAGAACTCTATGTCTTTGACAATAACCATTTGCGAACCGGCATGCTCAAAAATCGCCTGACGCGCTATTGTCAATGGCTCGCTGCGATAGCCCGAAGTGATATCAAGTATTGCCTTCGCCGCCCTCACCGGTGTTTTTCTGAGACCTTCGCGTTCAGGATCCTCGCCCACAAGCTTAAGAATCGCCGAATAATGCTCTGCAATCTGATTAACAAGATCTTCTTTATGATTTTCGATACGTCCCATTATTATATTGATTCTACGAACTCTTTTATTTGATTATGACAATCGGACTCTTTACGACACGCATTTCTGAGGCGAATTGCGGAAACGCTCTCTTCAACTCTGCAAGTGCTGATGCCGCATCTTCTGAATTTATGAAATTCCCGACACGCGTATACCAGTTCGGAGCACTTGAAAACGTATATATCTGCCCTCTGTATTTCGGGAAACGGGAAACTATCGCACTTCCGCGTGCCTTTGCCCTTGATTCGAGAGAGTGTTGACTACGCCCATCACTGAACACCTGAATTCGATAACCGGTCATTTTGTTGATACCGGGCTTGATGACAGGACCATTCGATTTCTTTACCATGTCCTGATCGGAAATCAACAGATCAAGAATATCATCAGGAATGGAGATAACGACATTGCCGTGCGAACCCAGTTCGATGGATTTCACCGGATTCTCACTTTTTGAACCCGTTTCAGATTGAGCGGCAACCGGGAGAATGTATCCCCCGGTTGCAACAAATATCAGGAATGTCGCTATTAATTTATTAAGCGATGCCATTACAGTCAGTTTAGCGGTAAAAACCGTATGTGAGTATCACGCGATTCAGCAAGCCTCGATTATGCCGAGGAAAGACTCAGCCTCAAGAGCCGCGCCTCCGATAAGACCTCCGTCGACATCCGGTTTCGCAAACAATTCAGGAGCGTTGCCTGGTTTACAGCTGCCGCCATAAAGTATTGAAGTGTCTTCGGCAACTTCCTTGCCATATTTGTCTTCAATTACCTTGCGGATGTGGGCATGCATGTCCTGAGCCTGCTCGGCTGTTGCGGTTTTACCGGTACCGATAGCCCATACAGGTTCGTAAGCTATGATGATTTTTCCGAAATCCTCCGCGCTGAGATCAAACAGAGCCTCTACCTGACCCTTTACAACATCGTTATATGTGCCGTTCTCTCTCTCTTCAAGAACTTCACCTACACAGAAAATAGGTGTAAGGCCATTTGCAAGAGCGAGTTTTGTCTTTGCAAGAAGCTGCTCGTTGTTCTCTCCGAAATACTGACGGCGCTCGCTGTGGCCGAGTATCACGTGAGTTGCACCTGTCGATTTAACCATAGCCGCGCTGACCTCGCCAGTGTATGCACCTTTCTCATGCTCTGAACAATTCTCTGCACCAAGCTTTACAAGTTCGCTTTCAAGAACTGCGTTTACACTTGTGAGATGAGTGAAAGGAACACATACAACAACATCACAATTCACTGTTTTACCCTTAAGAAGGCTGTTAATCTGGTTTGCCAACTCAACACCCTCTTCGAGCGTTGTGTTCATTTTCCAGTTGCCTGCTACAACATTTTTTCTCATTTTATTATATGTTTATGCAAATGATATCTGCTTTTTCACCTGCAAAGTTAACCTATTTTATTCACCTATCCAAATTTTAACAAACCGTGTATGCCTATAAAGAAGCTGTTTGGACTCGATTGATACGAATTTATCCGTTTTTAACACGATATCGTATGGTTTTAATAGTTTTTCAAACAACTAAATTTTTGACATGTTGGTCATTTTTACTATTTTTGCGGTTATGGATTTTAAACTCACTTCAGAATACAGACCTACGGGCGATCAGCCGGAAGCGATCGCTGAACTCACAGAGGGTGTGAATCAGGGAATGAGCCATCAGACCCTCCTTGGAGTCACAGGAAGCGGAAAGACATTCACCATGGCAAATGTGATACAACAGGTGAAACGTCCGACTCTGATATTGTCACACAACAAGACTCTTGCCGCTCAGCTGTATTCGGAATTTAAAAACTTCTTTCCGGAAAATTCAGTTCAATATTTCGTCAGTTACTACGACTACTATCAGCCAGAAGCCTATATACCCTCTTCTGACAAATATATCGAAAAGGATCTGATGATCAACGACCAGATCGAGAAACTCAGGCTCTCCACTGTGGCAGCGCTGCTTTCAGGAAGACGCGATGTGGTGGTCGTATCAAGTGTCAGCTGCATATACGGTATGGGAAATCCCCAGGATTTCGCACAGACTGTGGTTCGTATAAGCCGTGGCGACCGTATATCACGCAATGCGTTTCTCCGCAAGCTGGTGGATTCACTCTATAGCCGAACGGAGATCGAACTAAGGAGCGGACAATTCAGGGTTAAAGGCGATACAGTAGACATCCTTCTCTCGTTCGAGGATATTCAATTAAGAGTGGTTTTCTGGGGCGATGAGATAGAAAGCATACAGACTGTAGACCCTGAATCGGGAACAGTATTGACAGATCTCGACGGATTCAATATTTATCCGGCAAACATATTCGTATCATCGAAAGAAAACACGGCACGGGCTATTGACAGGATTGCCGTTGACCTCGGAGCACAATGCGAATTTTTCCGCAATGAAGGGAAACTTCTTGAAGCGGAAAGACTTCGGGAACGCGTCACTTATGATCTTGAGATGATAAAAGAGCTCGGACACTGCAGCGGTATCGAGAACTATTCAAGATATTTCGACGGGCGAGAACCCGGCATGCGTCCGTTCTGTCTTCTGGACTATTTTCCGAAAGATTACCTTACAATTATTGATGAAAGCCACGTCACCCTTCCGCAGATCCGCGGCATGAATGGAGGAGATCTGTCACGAAAGATGAATCTGGTTGAATACGGTTTCCGGCTGCCGGCTGCGATCGACAACCGCCCTTTGAAATTTGATGAGTTTGAAAGACTCACCAATCAGGCAATATATGTCAGCGCTACTCCCGGTGACTATGAGCTTCAACAGACCGAAGGTATTTTCACAGAACAGGTGATCAGACCTACTGGGCTGCTGGACCCGGAAATCGAGATTCGTCCTACAATGAACCAGATTGATGATCTTATGGAGCAGATACGCCTGCGCATAGAAGCCGGAGAACGCACGCTGGTCACTACGCTGACCAAACGCATGGCTGAAGAGCTCAATGACCACCTTATCAAGTGGGGTGTAAGCAGCGCGTATATACACAGTGATGTGGATACTCTTGAAAGAATACGGATTCTCGAGGATCTGAGACAGGGCATATATGATGTGCTGATAGGTGTGAATCTTCTCCGTGAGGGTCTTGATCTTCCGCAGGTGAGCCTTGTCGCAATTCTTGATGCCGACAAGGAAGGATTCCTGCGCAACCACAGGTCTCTTACTCAGACTGCGGGTCGCGCCGCCAGAAATGTGCATGGAAAAGTGATAATGTATGCCGACAAAATAACCGACAGCATGCAACGCACTATAGATGAGACATATCGCAGACGCAAGAAACAGATGCAATATAATGAGGAACATGGCATAACTCCCACGCCGATTGTCAAGAAATCCGGCAACGACCTCATTGAGATATATGAATCTTCCGAAAAGAAAAATGACAACGGACGCAAAACCTCAAAAGTTTATGTTTCAAGCAAAGACAACAAGGCGAAGGTCAATCCGAGACCTTATTATGAAGAAGAACATCGTGTAGATGTTGCTGCTGATCCTGTAATCGGATATATGGCACCCGATGAGTTGAGTGTGCAGATTGAGAAACTCAACGCACGAATGGTCGCAGCCGCGAAACGTACAGACTTCATAGAGGCGGCACAGTTGCGCGATGAGATGCTGAAATTGAAAGACCGCTTGGATTCCATCAATTCCGGCAATAATTAAAGGACTTTCAGATGACTGCAAATAATAAAAAAAACATAAATCATAAGGATTCGGCAAACAACCTGCTTTTGCCGCCAAGAAACAAATACCTTCCCACCTCCAGGGATGAGATAAATGATCTTGGATGGGATCAGGTAGATATCATTTTGTTTTCGGGTGACGCATATGTAGACCATCCGTCTTTTGGTGCGGCTGTGATCGGGCGTGTACTACAGAAAGCCGGATATAAAGTCGCGATAGTTCCCCAGCCAAACTGGAGAGATGACCTCAGAGACTTCAGAAAACTTGGCAAGCCGCGCCTTTTTTTCGGAGTTTCAGCAGGTGCTATGGATTCCATGGTAAACCACTACACCGCGAACAGACGCCTCAGACATGACGATGCCTACACACCCGGCGGGAGACACGGTATGCGTCCGGATTACCCGACAATAGTCTATTCCGACATCCTTAAGGAACTTTATCCGGACGTGCCGGTAATAGCCGGCGGCATAGAGGCATCTTTACGAAGAGTGTCTCATTATGACTACTGGCTTGACAAACTGCGTCCGTCCATTCTTGCCGACTGCAAAGCGGACATGATAATATACGGCATGGGAGAACGCCCGATATTGGAAATTGCCAAAAGAATCGCGAACGGAGAAGAGATAAACAGCATCTCTGACATTCCTCAGACTGTTTTCTTTTCAGATGAAAAACCGGGTGAGGCCGACATTGTCTTACACAGCTATGAAGAGTGCCTGAAAAATAAAAAATCACAGGCATTGAATTTCAGGCATGTTGAAGAAGAATCCAACAGATATGAGGGAAAAACCATATGGCAGAAGACCGGTAACCGCATGATTCGCATAAATCCGATGTATCCGCCTATGACATCCGACGAGATAGATGCGTCTTTTGATTTGCCTTACACAAGAATGCCGCATCCCCGATACCGCGGAAAACATATTCCAGCATACGATATGATACGGCATTCCGTCAATATGCACAGAGGATGCTTCGGTGGATGCGCGTTCTGCACCATATCCGCCCATCAAGGCAAATTCATAGCTTCAAGGTCAAAGGAATCCATACTCAAAGAGGTGGGACAGGTATGCTCCATGCCTGATTTCAAAGGATATATTTCTGATCTTGGCGGACCATCGGCAAATATGTACGCAATGGGAGGATCCGACAAAAAAATATGTCAGAAATGCGCCAGACCATCATGTCTTCATCCCAAGCCATGCCCCAACCTCAACAACGACCACTCCCCTCTCCTTGACATTTACCATGCAGTAGATTCATTGCCGGAGGTCAAAAAGTCGTTTATCGGAAGCGGTGTCAGATATGACCTCGCAATGGCTGCGGCAAAGAGTGACAAAACTGCTGCGGCAAACCGTTGCTACCTGAAGGAACTGATAACAGACCATGTCAGCGGGCGACTCAAGGTGGCACCTGAGCACACCTCCTCCTCTGTGCTTGACGTTATGCGCAAACCTTCTTTCGATCTTTTCAGAAGATTCAAAAGAATTTTCGATGAAACAAACCGCAGGAATGGTCTGAGGCAACAGCTTATACCGTATTTCATATCATCACATCCGGGATGTCGTGAGGAGGATATGGCTGAGCTCGCATGCATTACCAAGGAACTGGATTTTCACCTCGAACAAGTGCAGGATTTCACTCCTACCCCGATGACTGTGGCTACAGAAATATATTATTCGGGTTACCATCCCTACACGGGGGAAAGAGTGTTCACGGCAAGAACCGAGCGAGAGAAACTCGCTCAGCGACAGTTTTTCTTCTGGTATAAACCGGAATCAAGAAAACAGATTACAGAATCTCTGAAAAAAATGCATCGTCCTGACCTTATCGAGACTTTGTATCCCCATTACCGGCAAACCGCTTCCAAAGCTCCTTGCTCCCGTAAGAAAATGACGGATGCCGTCAACAAGAGACATGATTACAGCAGAAAAAAGTCAAACAACAATAATTCCAAATATTAAGATTATGATTAAATTCAAGATTACGATGAGTGCAATCGTGGCATTATCGGTTCTCGGCGCCTGCAACAAGCAGAACACAGACGAGACTGTAATCGAAAAGCCGGAAGTTACAATAACCGACGGCATGATGACACCGGAAGTTCTTGAAGCTTTTGGACGCATCTCAGAGGCGACACCTTCTCCCGACGGAACTAAAATTATCTTCACTCTGACTTATGAAGACATACAGCTCAACAAGGGGAACTCCGAAATCTACATCATGGATGCTGACGGGAAAGATATGAAACGTCTGACCAAGACATCCGCATCAGAGGGTAATCTGCAATGGATTGAGAACGGGAAAAAGATAGCATTCCTCCGTTATGACAAAGAAACCGAGACAACTCAGATCTTCAGCATCAATGCAGACGGATCTGGGGAGAAACGCCTGTCTGATGAAAAGAACGGCATAGAGTGCTTCAGGATTAGCCCTGATGGCAAACGCGTTGTGTTCGCTTCTGCAATAGATGATTTCAACAAAAACGATGAAGAACTTTTCAAAGATCTCCCAAAGACGACCGGTCGGGTAATCGATGACCTCGGCTACAAACATTGGGACGAATGGGTGACAAAGATCCCTCATCCGTTTGTTGCCGATTTTGACGGTGAGGTTAAAAACGCAAAAGACATAATGGCTGACGAACCTTTTGAATGCCCGATGCGCCCGTTCGGTGGCGCGGAATCTTTCGCATGGAGTCCGGATGGTTCGAAACTTGTATATGTGAGCCGCAAATACAAAGGTTCCGAATATGTCTTCTCCACAGATTCAAACATTTATCTGTATGACATAGAATCAGGGAAGACAGAACAGCTCACAGGCGAAGGCTTCCCGGGATATGACACAGACCCGGCATTCTCACCCGACGGCAACACTCTCGCATGGCTATCGATGCCAACCGCAAAATATGAGAGTGATAAAAAACGCCTTATGGTGATGGATATCAAAAGCCGTGAGACACGAGATCTGACCGAGAACTGGGATTACTGGCCCGAACAGATAGCCTGGGCAAAAGACGGAGCCTCAATCTGGTTCACAGGATACTATCAGGGTGTTTCTCCCGTATTCACCATTGATGTAAAGACTTGCGCCATAGACACTGTCGCAAACGGACAATACGATTATGTCGGAGTATCTCCCGTAGCTGACAACGCAGCGGTGGCAATGAGACATTCAATGAGAGAACCCAACGAAATTTTCCTTGTCAAGAAAGGTGATAACGAGGCAAAACAGCTTACATCCGTAAACAAGGAATTACTCGGGCAGCTCAAACTCGGAGACGTAAAGAAAGTTACTGTTCCTACGACCGACGGCGGACAGATGACTTGCTGGGAAATTCTTCCTCCCGATTTTGATCCGAACAAGAAATACCCGGCTATCCTTTATTGTCAGGGCGGACCTCAGCAGGCTGTAAGTCAGTTCTGGAGCTATCGCTGGAACTTCATGATAATGGCAGCGCACGGATACGTCATAATCGCACCCAACCGCCACGGAGTTCCGGGATTCGGAACTGCATGGAACCGTCAGATCTCCGGTGATTACGGCGGTCAGAACATGCAGGACTACTATGCCGCGACCGATTACATCAAATCTCGTCCTTATGTAGACGCAGATCATGTCGGCGCTATCGGTGCAAGCTATGGCGGTTTCTCTGTTTATTGGCTCGCCGGACATAACAACGGACGTTATGCAGCACTTGTGGCTCATGCCGGAATATTCAACGTTGAAGCACAGTATCTTGAAACAGAAGAAATGTGGTTCGCGGATTTCGACCTCGGTGGTCCATTCTGGGATAAAGACAACGCTACAGCCCAGCGCACATATGCAAATTCACCACATCGTTTCGTAAACAACTGGACGGCACCGATGCTTATCACTGTAGGCGAACTTGACTACCGGATTCTCGCATCTCAAGGCATGCAGGCATTCAACGCCGCCAAGATGCATGGTCTTGAAGCGGAAATGCTCGTTTTCCCTGATGAAAATCACTGGGTGCTCAAACCTCAGAATGCTATTCTTTGGCAACGCACATTCTTCCGCTTCCTCGACAAATATCTGAAACAACCTGCAACCGATAAATAAACCGAGATATTATTCTTTCCTAAACAAAATGCCGCACCGGAACAAACCCGATGCGGCATTTTCAGGTTTTAACAAGGTCCTGGAGTCCATTATAAACGGATACGGTCAGTACTTAAAAGTAGGTATTTTTACAAAATATACACTACCATATGACTGTTTTTAACGATTAAACGTTAATTTTGCATTCGAAATGAGATTATCGGAATTAAAACCGGGAGAAACCGGAGTCATAACTAAAATATTAGGTCACGGCGCATTCAGGAAGCGGGTGATGGAAATGGGATTCGTCAGATGCCGTGAAGTAAGAGTGGTGTTGAATGCTCCACTCCATGATCCTGTCAAATATGCACTCATGGATTATGAGGTATCTCTCCGCAGGGCGGAGGCAGACCTCATAGAAGTAGACCTGCTTGAAAACTGGGAGGCATCCCACGTTTCAGCAGACGCACTGACAGAAGAACACGACAAGGAAGCATCCAGAGAGCTGCGCAAGGATAAAATCATAAATGTCGCTCTTATTGGCAACCCGAACTGTGGCAAGACATCTCTGTTCAACAGAGTGTCGGGCGCACATGAGCACGTTGGAAATTATGCAGGCGTGACCGTAGGTGCCAAAGCCGGAACGCTGAAACATAAAGGATACCGGATGAATATCGTGGATCTTCCCGGAACCTATTCCCTTTCAGCCTATTCTCCGGAAGAACTTTATGTGATGCGGTATTTGCGAGAAGAGACACCTGATGTAATTATCAACGTGGTTGTCGCATCAAATCTCGAGCGCAACCTTTATCTTACAACCGAACTCATTGACATGAACCGTTCAATGGTAATCGACCTTAACATGTTCGACGAACTGAAAAGGAGCGGCGTAAGCCTCGATTATTCAAATCTCGGCAAAATGCTCGGCGTACCGGTTGTGCCCACAATCGCGGCAACAGGCTATGGCGTTGACAATCTCCTTGACACTGTAATTGAAGTGTATGAAATGAAAAATCCTGATACACGCCACATACATGTCAAAATGAATCCGGAGATCGAGTCTGCGGTCAATAAACTCAAAGATGAATTTAAAAACGACCTGTCTGTAGCACATCAGTTCTCACCAAGGTTTCTCGCCATAAAGTTTCTTGAAAAAGATCCCGAAATAGAAGATATTCTCAAACACAACCCGAATTATGAAATCTGGAAACAGATTCGTGATGACGAAAACGAACGGATCCATAAAGAACTGCATGAAGATGTCTCTTCGGCGATTGCTGCGGAAAAATACGGATTTATCCAGGGCGCGTTAAAAGAGAACATGGAAGGTTCTGTGGCAAAAGAAGAAAAATCCACAAAAATCATTGATGCCTTCGTAACGAATAAACTTTTCGGATTCCCTTTGTTCCTGATAGTCATGTGGCTCATGTTCTGGGCAACTTTTCAGATTGGATCATATCCTATGGAATGGATTGAAAGGCTTGTGGCATGGATTTCAGGGTTGGTATCGAAAACAATGGCAGACGGTCCCTTCAAGGATCTGCTGCTTGATGGAATCATAGGTGGTGTCGGAGGTGTCATTGTCTTCCTTCCGAACATCCTGATTCTCTATGCATTCATATCATTCATGGAAGATTCCGGTTACATGGCGAGGGTAGCTTTCATAATGGACAAGCTAATGCACCGAATGGGACTGCACGGCAAATCATTCATTCCTCTCGTTATGGGCTTCGGCTGTAACGTGCCGGCAATAATGTCAACCAGAATAATAGAAAGCAAATCAAGCAGACTCATAACAATACTTATAAATCCGTTTATCAGTTGTTCGGCAAGAATACCTATATATGTGCTTCTGGTAGGAGCTTTCTTTCCTGATTACGGGGCATGGGTATTTGTATCACTTTACACACTTGGAATCGCCATAGCCGTGCTTACAGCCAAGCTCATGCGTAAATTCTGGTTCAAGGCAGATGAGACTCCTTTTGTAATGGAACTTCCTCCATACCGGATGCCGACCATGAAGGCAACAATACGCAACATGTGGTCAAAAGCCGAGCAATATCTCAGAAAAATGGGAGGACTCATTCTTGTCGCCTCTATCATAATCTGGGCATTATCATATTTCCCTCATTACGAGACAGAAGATTTACCTAAAGAATACGTTGCTGCGACATTGGCGGAAATGCCGGCGGATCAGACCGAAGGCATGTCTCAAAGTCAGATAGAAAAATCCATGCTTACAGAATACCAGCAAAGCAATTCTATTCTTGGGAAAATCGGACAGTTCGTAGAACCGGTTGTACGTCCTATGGAGCTTGGCTGGAAATCCTGTGTTTCTCTTATTGCCGGTTCTGCCGCTAAAGAAGTGGTGGTTTCGACTCTCGGGGTGCTGTATGTGGGAGATGATGATGCGGAACTGCTCACTGAAAGATTACAGTCTCCCTCCAGATTAACTGGCAAAACTCCGTTCACTCCTGCATCCGCACTCGCATTCATGGTCTTTGTCCTTCTTTATTTTCCATGCATAGCGACACTTACAGCGATAGCAAGAGAAACAGGCTCATGGAAATATGCGTTGTTCTCAGTGATTTATAACACCGGTCTTGCATGGGTGTTTGCATTCCTGACCTACCGCATCGCAGTTTTATTCTGACCTCGGATAAAAGAAACAGATAAAGGCAATGGGGTGCTGTTTTAAACAGCACCCCATTGCCTTTATCTGTTTCTTTAATTATCTATCGTGTCACACTATATCCTCGTATTTGATGGTAAGTTTGTCATCTCCCTCATTATGGGTCACTTCTATTGTGCCACCGAATTTACCATCCGCATTGAGAGTAAGCATCAGCTCTGCAAGTTCGTCTTCAAGATATTTCTGTATGGCACGTTTTAGAGGACGCGCTCCAAAATTCCTGTCATATCCCTTATCTGCAATGAATGTCTTTGCCTCATCGGCAAGTGTAAGCTTAAAGCCTAATTTCTCAATACGTTTGTAAAAATCCTTAAGCTCTATGTCTATGATTTCGGATATGGACTCCTTCGACAACTGGTCAAACATCACTATATCATCGACACGATTAAGAAACTCAGGACTGAACGCCTTGTTGAGCGCTTTCGATATCACACTGTGCGCCTGATCTTTTGTCACCACTTCCGTATTGAAACCGACACCTCCTCCGAAATCCTTAAGCTGACGGGAGCCTACGTTGCTGGTCATTATGATAATGGTGTTCTTGAAATCGATCTTACGCCCGAGCGAATCGGTGAGACGACCTTCGTCCATCACTTGAAGCAAAAGGTTGAACACATCCGGATGGGCTTTTTCAATCTCATCAAGAAGCACTACGGAATACGGACGTCTCCTTACTTTCTCGGTAAGCTGTCCTCCCTCCTCATATCCCACATATCCGGGAGGTGCTCCCACAAGGCGGGACACCGTAAATTTCTCCATAAACTCACTCATATCCATACGGATCAATGAGTCTGTGGAATCGAAGAGATATTCAGCAAGCTTTTTGGCAAGATGCGTCTTTCCGACACCAGTCGGTCCGAGGAACATGAACACTCCAATCGGTTTGTCAGGATCCTTGAGTCCGATTCGGTTTCGTTGTATCGCCTTGACAACTTTCTTTATGGCATCATCCTGACCCACGACTGCACCCTTGAGACTGTTGCCCATATTTATAAGCCTACTGCCCTCAGTCTGCGCGATGCGCTGTGTCGGCACACCTGTCATCATTGCCACCACTTCAGCTACTTTCTCCCCATCAACTTCCTGGCGGTCGCTGTCGAGAGACTTCTCCCATTCCTTTTTGGCTGAATCAAGTTCATTCTTCTTGTTTACCACCTGATCGCGCAACGATGCGGCAAGTTCATAATCCTGAGACTTCGCGGCGTTCAGCTTATCCTGTGTCAGCGCATCGACTTCTCTTTCGAGCCTTTCAATTTCTTCCGGCACTACTATATTGGTGATGTGAACGCGGCTGCCCGCCTCATCGAGAGCGTCAAGCGCCTTATCCGGGAAATTTCTGTCGCTAACATACCGCTCGGTAAGACTTACGCATGCCTCCAGCGCATCGGGCGTGTAGTTCACATTATGGTGCGCCTCATATTTCTCCTTCACTTGCTTGAGAATCTCAAGTGTCTCTTCCGGAGAAGTCGGCTCTACTATTACTTTCTGGAACCGCCGTTCAAGCGCGCCGTCTTTCTCTATATTCTGACGGTATTCATCAAGGGTTGTCGCGCCTATGCACTGAATCTCACCACGGGCAAGTGCCGGTTTGAGAATATTCGCGGCATCCATGGTTCCGGGTGCGCTTCCCGCACCGACAATCGTGTGAATCTCGTCTATAAAAAGTATTATGTCGGGATTCTTTGTAAGTTCGTCAAGAACCGCCTTGATTCTCTCTTCAAACTGACCACGGTATTTTGTCCCGGCAACCATCCCTGCAAGATCAAGTCCGATGACCCGCTTGTCAAACAATACCCTCGAAACCTTTCTTTGTATTATTCGCAGCGCAAGTCCTTCTACAATGGCAGACTTTCCCACTCCCGGCTCTCCTATCAGAACGGGATTGTTTTTTTTACGACGGGAAAGAATCTGCGCAAGACGCTCTATCTCCGTCTCACGCCCTACTATCGGATCAAGACGTCCCTCGGAAGCCGCCTTTGTCATATCATAACCGAATTTGTCAAGGGCAGGAGTGTCACTTTTGACCTTATCTTTTCCAGGACGTTCGGACGCACGTGCCGACTCCTTTCCCTGATTGCCTGAAGACATCCCCGGGAAACCGCTGTCATCTTCATCTTCCGGCGGGAACACTCCCCCCATCTGCGGAGGCATATCAAAGCCGCCTATCGCCTGAATAGATATGTCAAAATTAAGATACTCCTCTTTTATCTGTTTTAAAATTTCACTGTCCATTGCTCTTTTATCGTGGATTAATGCAAGAAGTATATGCTCGCTGCCTATTACTTTGGAATTCATTTTCCTCGCCTCTGACATCGCGAGCTGCAACTGGCGTATAGCCGCAAGGCTTATCTTATACTGCTGCTCAAACAAAGTAGTCGTCTCCACAGATGCGTGTGGCTCAGACAGATACTCCACAAGCTCCTCTTCAATTTTCGAAACAGGAACCTTAAGCTGAGACAGAATACGATACGCATAACCCTCCTTGTTCTTAATCGAACCGAGCACAAGATGCTCACATGAAATATAGGGAGACTCGAAACGCTGTGCCTCCTCATACCCGATTTCAAGTATGGGTCTGAATTGCTTGGAAAAATCGTTGTTCATCTATTATCAATATAAAACTAACTTATAACTATTAACATAACAATTCCCGTGCCAAAATTATTGCATGGACAAAATTTTGTGAATTGGAGAAAATATTGTAACTTTGTAGTTAGGTTTTGGCGGTCGTCGGCATAGTGCCGAACACCGGTCATGATAGGCACGATTGGGGCTTTTTACATATTAATAAAATGCAAGGAGACGACAAAATTATCCCGATTAATATTGAATCGGAAATGAAAAGCGCTTACATCGATTATTCGATGTCAGTCATTGTATCCAGGGCGTTGCCCGATGTCAGAGACGGCTTCAAGCCGGTTCACCGTCGCGTGCTTTTCGGCATGAACGAACTCGGAAATTATTTCTCCGGCGACACCAAGAAGTCCGCACGTATTGTGGGCGAGGTAATGGGTAAATACCATCCGCATGGAGACTCGTCCATTTATCTCACAATGGTTCGACTCGCCCAGGAATGGAGTCTGAGGTATCCTCTCGTTTTCGGACAGGGAAACTTCGGTTCAATAGACGGAGATTCTCCCGCCGCGATGCGATATACCGAGGTGAAACTCGCACGTATGGGAGAAGAGATGCTTCAGGATCTTGACAAAGATACTATTGATTTCGTACCTAACTTTGACAACACACTTTCAGAACCGGCTGTATTGCCGACACGAATACCTAACCTTCTCGTAAACGGAGCGTCAGGTATCGCCGTAGGTATGGCTACAAACATGCCGCCCCACAACCTTACCGAAGCACTCAACGCCTCACTCGCCCTGATAGACAATCCCGACCTCGATGTGGAAGGACTTATGGAGCACATCAAGGCTCCCGATTTCCCCACCGGAGGTGAAATACTCGGGCTTCAGGGTGTCCGGGACGCTTTTGAGACCGGTCGCGGAAGAATCGTGCTGCGTGCGAAAACCGAAATTGAGTCAGACGGCAACCACGATGCCATCATTATCTCGGAAATACCCTATGGCGTCGTTAAAGGCGACCTCGTAAAGAGCATAGCGGAACTCGTTGACGAAAAGAAAATAGACGGCATAGCTGACATTTCCGACACATCGGCGCGAGGCAAAATCAATATCGTAATAGACATAAAGAAAGATGCCAACGCGAGAGTTGTCTTAAACAAGCTGTTCAAACTCACACAGTTACAGACATCGTTCAGCGTCAACAATGTGGCTCTTGTGAACGGTCGTCCCAAGACTCTCAACCTTAAAGAGATACTTGAGGCATTCGTCAATCACAGACACGATGTCGTGATACGCCGCACGCGATTTGAACTCAAGAAAGCGGAAGAACGAGCACACATACTGAAGGGATTGATGATTGCCGTAGACAACATCGATGAAGTTATCCAGATCATACGTTCGTCATCCACAGCTGAAGATGCCCGTCAGAAACTCGCCGATCGTTTTGAACTTGATGAAATTCAGACAAGAGCGATAGTTGAAATGCGCCTGCGCCAGCTCACAGGTCTCGAGATGGACAAGTTGCGCAACGAATATGAGGAAGTCATGAAACTCATCCAGCATTTGAACGACATCCTGAACAACGACCATGTCTGCCGTCAGGTAATGAAGGATGAGCTCATCGAAATCCGCGACAAATATGGCGATGAACGTCGCACAACCATCAACATGATTTCAGGAGACTTCAATGCCGAAGACTTCTACCCGGATGACCAGATGATCATAACCATCTCTCATCTCGGATATATCAAGCGCACACCTCTCTCTGAATTCAGAGCACAGCATAGAGGCGGCGTTGGAGCAAAAGGAAGCGACAAGAGGGATGCGGATTTCATAGAATACATATATCCTGCCACAAACCACAACCACATGCTGTTCTTCACAGCCAAGGGGCGTTGTTATTGGCTGAAAGTCTATGAAATACCCGAAGGTGCGAAAAACTCCAAAGGCAGGGCTATCCAGAATCTGCTCAACATTGATCAGGATGACCGCGTAAATGCATTCATAAGGGTAAAAAATCTCAATGATCCTGAATATAATTCTACCCACAATCTCATCTTTGCCACCAAGAAAGGTGTTATAAAGAAAACATCACTGGCTGCATATTCCCGTCCTCGTACAGACGGTGTGAAAGCGATTATCATACGTGAAGACGATGATGTGATTCAGGTAAGGCTCACCAACGGCAATGCCGAGATTATTCTTGCCGACCGTGAAGGACGCGCAATCCGCTTCCACGAGAGCAAAGTCCGTGAAATGGGACGCGTTTCTACAGGTGTACGCGGCATGACCCTCGGCAGCGAGAACGATGAGATTATCGGTATGATCACAATGACCGGACAAGAGGAAGAATCCGTAATGGTCGTATCCGAAAACGGTTACGGCAAACGTTCGGCTCTTGAAGATTACAGAATCACCAACCGCGGCGGCAAAGGTGTCAAGACTATGTCGATCACAGAGAAAACAGGTCTGCTCGTAGCAATCAAGAATGTGAACGACAACAACGATCTGATGATTATCAATCAGAGCGGCATAACACTAAGGCTGCCCGTGGATTCGATACGAGTAATGGGACGCGCCACACAGGGTGTGAAACTTATCGATCTTGGAAAGAGAGGCGACACTATCGCATCGGTATGCAAAGTTGACTCGGATCCGCAAGAAGACATTGAAGAGGAAATCGAATCTGAAAACGGAAACGAGAATATTGAAAACATCGAGCATCCTGAAAGCGACAATGTGTCTGACAACATAGTTGATGCAGAAATTTAATTTGAATATTAACCCAATCTTCATATTATGAAAAAAATCTTGACATTCGCGCTTTGCCTTGCAGCTGCAGGCTCAATCAGCGCACAAAAGCAAGTAGTTGACCAGGCAAACAAGCTTGCGGGTAAAAACGACAAAATCACGGAAGCCCGCGACCTTATAAAGCAAGCGGCAGCAAACCCGGAAACTCAGAATGATGCCCGCACATATTTTGTTGCAGGCAAGATCGAATTTGATGCATTCGACAATTCATTCAAAAAACAGATGATCAACCCCAAGGATCCAAGCGTGAATCCGCTTGAGATGGGCGAGCAGCTTCTCAACGGATATCAGGAATTCCTGAAGGCTTTGTCGCTCGACAGCGTTCCGAACGCAAAGGGTGAGATCAAACCGAAATTCTCAAAAGACATCGCATCCAAAATCAATGGTCACTTCAATGACTATTTCAACGCAGGAGGCACATTCTACAATGAGAAGAAGTTTTATCCTGAAGCCTATGAGGCTTTCATGATTTATGGAAACATGCCCTCTAAGTCTTTCGCTTCAAAAGAGGTCAAATCCACTCCAGACTCAGTTCTGAACACAGCATTCTTCAATGCGGGAATCTCAGCTTACGCCGGAAACAACCTTGAGGCTGGTGCCAACGCGTTCAAGCACGCTCGTCTCAACAATTCCGACAACTATCAGAACTATGTTTACGAAATCGCTTGCTGGCAATATCTTGCAAGCCAGGATTCGACCAAAGTTGATCAGGCAAAGAACGAGATCATGGAGATTGCAGAAGCCGGTCATAAGAAATTCGGCATCTCACAGCCTCTTTTCATCAACAACCTCATCAATTCACTTGTACTTGACAACCAGATAGACAAAGCGCTCAACGAAGTGAACACTTTGATATCCCAGAATCCCGAGAACGCATCTCTCTATGGACTCAGAGGATATGTCAACGACCGCAAGGGTGATGATGACGCATCGGTAGAAGACTACAAAAAGGCAGCATCGCTACCTGATGTGGATTTTGAGACACTGAAAAATGCCTCAAAGAAAATCTTCAAGGTAGGAACCCAGAAATGGAACAACATCGAAGGTGCCACACCTGAACAGCGTCAGGAAATCAAAACAAAATATTTCCAGTACGCCAAAGACATCACTGAAAAAGCAAAAGCAATGAAAGCCGATGATTCCGACCTTAACTATGTTATTGAGAACATCGACTACGCTCTTGAAACATTCTTCAATTGATAATCAGTCAAAGAATAGATAAAAAAGAAGGCGGCTTAATATTAGGCCGCTTTCTTTTTTTTGTGTTGCAGGCACACATTACAGCATACACCTTTAAAAGGTGAACGTGAACTCCTCTCGACTCATTTTTACTCATTTTAAATAAGTCAAGACGAGTTCAACGACAAGAATTAGCCGAACAAGTATTTTTTTAAACATAATTATGTATTCTTTTAAGAAAAAAATAGTTAACTTTGCATTCTGAAAAATCAAGAAATTACTACTCTCCATTAAGATAGATATTCAATGGGACTTTTTTCATTTACTCAAGAAATAGCGATGGACTTGGGAACAGCCAACTCCATCATCATTCATAATGACAAAATTGTTGTGGATGAGCCGAGTGTGGTTGCCATAGAGAACAAAACCGACAAACTCATCGCAGTAGGAACACCAGCTCACATGATGGAGGGACGCGAGTCTCCCGGCATTCGCACAATCCGACCGCTTCGCGACGGTGTGATTGCAGACTTCAACGCTGCGGAACAGATGATTCGCGGCATGGTGAAGATGGTCGGTTCCAAACGTCGCTGGTTCTCGCCTTCTCTCAGGATGGTTGTTTGCATCCCGTCCGGTTCGACAGAAGTCGAGATTCGCGCTGTTCGAGACTCGAGCGAGCACGCCGGCGGACGTGACGTATACATGATATACGAGCCAATGGCTGCAGCTCTTGGTATCGGTCTTGACGTTGAGGCACCTGAGGGCAATATGATTGTCGATATAGGCGGCGGAAGCACTGAAATCGCAGTGATTTCACTTGGAGGAATTGTCAGCAACAAGAGTATCCGAATAGCCGGAAATGACCTGACTGCCGACATTCAGGAACATATGGGACGTGTTCACAACCTCAAGGTCGGAACAAATATGGCGGAGCAGATAAAAATAAACGTTGGTTCAGCCCTGCCTACACTTGAGAATCCGCCAGAACCGTTCATTGTAACCGGACCAAACCGAATGACCTCGCTTCCGATGGAAGTTCCTGTAACCCACGAAGAGATTTCACACTGCATCGAAAAATCCATCATGAAGATGGAGGCAGCAATCCTTGCTGCCCTTGAGCAGACTCCGCCGGAACTTTATGCTGATATTGTAAAGAACGGAATCTATCTTGCAGGAGGCGGTGCTTTGCTCCGTGGTCTTGCAAAGAGACTCACAGATAAGATACGCATTGAATTCAAAGTTGCCGAAGATCCGTTACATGCTGTAGCCAAAGGAACAGGTGTGGCTTTGAAAAACATCAACAGGTTCTCATTCCTTATTCGCTAAGGATAATCCTTACACCGACATTTGTTCTGAGGAATGCGTAATCTCCTGAATTTTATAATACGCTATTCCACGTGGTTTGTCTTCACATTCTATGTGCTGATAAGCGTAATGCTACTTGTGCTGGGGAACAGATACCAACAATCGGTATATCTGACCTCAGCCAATGTCATATCGGGAGGTCTGTATAACGGGGCATCGCAAGTCACAGGATATTTCCATCTCAAATCAATCAACGAAAGTCTCCAGGCAAGTAATGCGCAATTGCAGAATGAGGTTCTGAATCTGAAAAGCCAGCTTGCACAATATAAGGTGCTGCTGTCAGACACATTGGCACCCCTCCCCTCCAAAGACCGCTACGATTATGTTTCCGCAGCCGTAATAAACAACAATACGCGGTTGCCCAAAAATTTCTTCACTATCGACAGAGGCAGTCTTGACGGTGTTGAACGAGGAATGGGAGTCGTTGACCAGAATGGAGTTGTAGGTATCGTGAACGTTACCGGTCCCCACATGGCGAGGGTAATCTCTTTGCTTAACGAAACCCAACACTTCTCTGTAAAACTTAAAGACACATCTTTCGTAGGGTCTTTGAACTGGAAAGGTGAAGATGCATCTATCGCATACGTAGAAGAAATTCCGCGACATGTCGAATATCAGGTAGGCGACACAATAGTCACAAGCGGATATTCCACGACATTCCCAGAAGGCATTCCCGTCGGAACAATCCTTAACAGAGTCAGAAGTCAGGACGACAGTTTTTTCACATTCAAAGTGAGGCTTATGCCTGATTTCAGATCTCTGAGCACAGTTCGTGTGATTAAAGATATCCATAAGGCGGAAATTGATTCTCTGTCTAATTACGACATTCTTAAAAAAGACTGACATGGGAAAGATTATCGTTCAGAACATTTTGATTCTCATATGCCTTATACTTGTACAGGTGCTTATATGCAACCACATAATGCTCTTCAATATCGCGATGGTGTTTGTATTCATATATGTGGTAATAAGTTTGCCATTGAATCTGAGCACCGGATGGTTGTTGACATGGGCGTTTTTTTCAGGACTTGTCGTGGATATCTTTTCTAATACAGTAGGCGTGAATTCATTGGCTTGCACGTTGCTTGCGATAATAAAAAGGCCTGTATTCTATGCCTATATTCCCAAAGATGACCGGACCAAGAACATTGAGCCATCGCTTGCAACAGTAGGTTTCGGTGTATATGGCAAATATCTTTTTACTATGACAGCGGCATATTGCCTCATGGTTTTCACGATTGAATATCTGAGCTTTGCAGATATTGAAGAAATCCTCATCATGGGCATGGCAAGCGCGGTATTCACTTTTTTGATTTTACTTGGAATTGACAGTCTGATAACTAACAGTGAGAAAAGATTATAATTTGGAAAAAAGGAAGTACGTCATAGGCGGCTTCATATGTGTCATAGTATTTATATATCTTATCAGGTTATTCTCTCTGCAGGTAGGAGACGACAAATACAAGGAAAGTGCTGAAAGCAATGCATTTTTCAAGCGTGTCATATATCCGGCACGTGGACTTGTATATGACCGTAACGGGAAACTCGTTGTCTTCAACAAACCCGCATACGACGTGATGATCATACCTAAAGACGTAAAGGATTTTGACACTCTGGCTTTCTGCCAGGCACTTGAAATAACCAAAGAAGACCTTGCGCTCAAATGGGAGGAGATGAAAAACCCGCGGAAAAATCCCGGATACTCGGCATATACACCTCAGAAACTCATCTCACATCTCTCTCAGGAAGATTATGGTCGTCTCCAGGAAAAACTATACCTCTTTCCCGGCTTCTTCATCCAGAAAAGAACGGTGCGCGAATATGCTTTTCAGTCAGCCGCAAACATTCTGGGAAATATCCGTGAGGTTTCGGCAACTGATATAGAAAAAGACAGATACTACAGACGCGGAGATTATACAGGTGATCTGGGAGTGGAGAAAAGCTACGAAAAAGCGCTTCGCGGAGAGAAGGGGATGGAAATTCTCATGAAGGATGCCTACGGAAGAATCAAGGGTAAATACGAAAACGGAATCCACGACATCTCTCCCAAATCAGGACATAATCTGACACTGTCAATTGACATGGATCTTCAGCAATACGGCGAGCAACTTATGGCAGGGAAAATAGGCGCTATAGTCGCAATCGAACCGTCTACGGGAGAAATACTTGCGCTTGTATCTTCGCCATCATACGATCCTTCGCTGCTTGTAGGACGTGAACGCGGGAAAAATTATTCCGCGCTTGTGAAGGATCCATACAAACCGCTATATGACCGCGCACTGCAGGGTGCATATCCTCCGGGTTCTACTTTCAAACCGACCCAAGGACTGATATTTCTTCAGGAAGGGATTATAAACCTCCAGACTATGTATCCCTGCTACCACGGTTACGTCAATGGACTCAAAGTCGGATGCCATGGTCACGCATCACCTATTTCACTCAAACCTGCGCTACAGACCTCTTGCAATGCCTATTTTTGCTGGGGATTCAAGAATATGATAGACAAACGGGGAACCAAAACGGCTGTACAATTCGAAAAATGGAAAAACTATCTTGTTGAAATGGGGTATGGTTACAAACTTGGTGTTGATCTTCCGTCGGAAAGTCGTGGTTTTTTACCCAATGCTGAGTTTTACAGCAAATCATTCAGAGGAAAAAACTGGAGCGCGAATTCAATCATATCAGTGTCAATAGGCCAGGGAGAAGTGCTCGCCACTCCCCTTCAGATTGCAAACCTCTGCGCCACTATAGCGAATCGCGGTTACTTTTACACTCCACACATTGTAAAAGAAATCGCCGACAGTGTGATTGATCCTGTTTACAGAGAAAAACGCAAACCGCATATCAAGAAACAATATTATGAGAATATAGCTGAAGGTATGAGGATGGCTGTGCTCGGAGGCACATGCCGAGGAGCGAACTTACCCGGCATTGAAGTATGTGGGAAAACCGGTACGGCTCAGAATCCTCATGGAAAAGACCACTCTGCTTTTATCGGATTCGCTCCATACCACAACCCGAAAATAGCAGTGGCGGTATATGTTGAGAACGCCGGATTTGGTGCCACATATGGTGTGCCGATAGGAAGTCTCATGATTGAGAGATATCTCAATGGCGAGATATCTCCCGCACGCAAGGGAATTGAAGAACGAATGATGACATCTAACACTATAGTTACAAGTGGAGTCAAGAAACATTGATGCCGGAACATCCGTGTTCCGCTCTCTCGATTGGATTACGATTGTATTGTATCTCCTGCTGGTTACAATGGGAGCTGTTAGCATATACGCTGCAAGTTATGATTTCGACAATGCCTCACTGTTCGATCTCAAAGAATTTTCGGGAAAACAGATAATGTGGATTGGTTTGTCAATAATCGTAGGAGTGGCGATATTACTCCTTGACTACAGGATATATAAGACATATGCATACCCGATTTATGGGATAGTAGTGCTTATCCTGCTGCTGACCATATTTATAGCACCCAATATCAAGGGGTCTCACTCTTGGCTTGTATTCGGTCCGGTGAGTCTTCAACCTGCTGAGTTTGGTAAATTCGCTACAGCTTTGGCTCTCGCCAAACTTTTCGATTCATATAATTTTTCGCTTAACGCAAAGATCAGTAACTATTTTCGCGCGCTCATTATCATATTCATTCCGATTATACTCATTCTGCTACAGAGGGAAACCGGCAGTGCGCTTGTCTATGTTTCGCTTATATTTGTGCTTTATCGCGAAGGTATGAGCGGTTTGGTGCTCTTTTCAATTCTTTGCGCCATAACATTCTTTGTTGTCGCTGTCAAATTTGCAGAACCACTTATACTCGGAATTCCTGCCGGTGAATTCAGCGTATTCTTAATAATATTGCTTATTTATTCTTTGATGCTGCTGTTTTATTGCCGTGACATCATAATAGCGCGTAATGTAATCATAGGTTTCATTGCGTCGGGAGTGATTGTGACAATTCTATCATTATGCGGAATAGGGATAAACGGCACTGTCTTCTTCATTTCAATCCTGCTGGCTGCAATGATATACACGGCAATCGCCATGTTCAGACACAAAATAACAAAGTTTCTTGTGACTATCGGATTCGCAGTGGTTTCAATGACGTTCCTTTTTTCTGTAAACTACGTTTTCGGGAACGTTCTTGAACCCCATCAGCAGATGCGAATAAAGGTGGCTCTCGGCATAGAAGACAATATCCGGGGAGCCGGATATAATGTGAACCAGTCAAAAATCGCAATTGGCTCAGGCGGAATTGCAGGAAAAGGATTTCTCAACGGGACACAGACCAAACTTAAATATGTTCCGGAACAGCACACAGACTTCATTTTCTGCACAATCGGAGAAGAAGAAGGTTTTATTGGAGCGTCTGCCGTATTGATTATCTATCTCGCATTCATACTGCGTATAATTCATATCGCGGAACGGCAGAGATCTCCCTTTGAACGGGTGTATGCATATTGCGTGGTGTCGATATTGATATTCCACCTTGCAATCAATGTAGGTATGGTGATAGGGTTATGCCCTGTTATTGGAATCCCACTGCCATTCTTCAGTTACGGAGGATCCTCTCTCTGGGGGTTCACAATCCTGCTGTTCATTCTGCTGAGGCTTGACGCCGCTCGTAAGGAACGACACGACTGAGACAAATAGTGCCCGGCAAACGCCGGGCACAACCTTAAGAAGAATCACTTCTCGTTAAGAAACCAATTACCTACAAATTATTACCTGTTTTCCATTAAGTAAGTGTTTGGATTGAACACTTGATAATTATCGGTTTTCTAATCGTCAAGACTGTCTTCCTCGAGTTTATTTGAATCTGTTACAGCTGCTTTTGTCTCATAGGCATCTGCCTTGACATTCCAAAGCACTGCCATTGTCAAGGCTCCTGCAACGGCGACTATGATCATGATCTTGAAAACTCCGTCCCATCCTACTGAAGGTGTATCTGCAAGTATTCCGAATACATAGCCGGAAACTATCGGAGCTATATAACTTACAAAACCTATTATGCCCACAGCTGATGAAGCACCCCTGCGAGTAACCTGATTCGAAGCTATGACACCGATAAGAGCCTGCGGTCCATATAAAAAGAACCCCGCGCATATAAGGAATCCGCATAATAGCAATGGATCTGTCTGAAGCGGGAAGAAACAGAATGCGGCAATGAAGAGAACGACCCCTATCATGCAAAATACACTTGTACGCTGACCTCTACCTTTGAACAGTTTATCAGTAATCACACCGGCACTAAGCATGCCAAGAATACCGAAAACTTCGAATATTGCCACTACTGAAGCTGCCGCCGCCGGCGATAAACCTCTGTTTTCCTGTAAGAACGTGGGGCCCCAGTCAAGCACTGCCATTCTGACGACATAGACAAAGAAATCCGCCAAAGCCAGTATCCACACCAGTTTGCTTTTAATCACATGATTCCATATAAACTGCCGGTGATCTTTGCTCTCCTCCCTACTCTTACCGGATTTTACAGTGCCGGGCAATTCAGGTAATCCCACAGACTTGGGGGTGTCTCGCAAAACTATTATTATAAAGACAACACCGATTGCCGCAATGGCTGCCGGAATCCAGAATGTCCATTGCCATGCTCCATAATGTTGAAGCATGCCGTCGACATAAGCACGAGCCGCCTCCGGATCCATAGAAGAAGTGACGCTCTGCGTATTCGCCACCACTCTTTCACGCAATTCATTGTTTCCGGACTGATCTGTGCCGAACTGACCCATTATAAAACCACACAGAACCGCTGCAACAAATGCACCGATAGAATGCGATGTATTCCAAAGAGACATCTTGGTAGACAGTTCATGAGGAGGAACCCAATGAGTCATCAGACGATTGCACGGTGGGAAACCGCACCCTTGAAAAATATTGTTTACCACAAGCAGGATTCCAAACAACAAGATCAGCGCATGTGTGAATGTCTCGCCATAATCGGAGCCGACAAAATAGGCGCAGATCATGGCTCCGAAACCGAATAATACATTGACAATCGTGCACACACTCAACCCCGCCACCATATGCCATCGTCCGTTAACTCTGTCGGCAAGAAATCCGTTCAGCAGTTTCGAGACTCCATATACAATACTTACAATTGCAAGAATAGCGCCAAGTGCCGCTTTTGAGATACCATATTCAGCCGTAAGACCCGGAATTGCGAATGACAGATTCTTCCGCACAAAATAAAAGACTGCGTATCCTATCATCGTGCCGATGATAGTTCTCCATTGCCAGTATGAAAAACTGTGTTTTGTCTTTTCCATAATTATGATTATTGAAACCGGTATTGAAAATCAACATTCCCAGACTCCACCCTTGCCAAATACTCCATCAACAAGACGGTCATAAAAACAACCTCTCTTTGCAAGATCAAGCATATTTATGCGCCACCGCATCAACTGTACAAAATCTGTAAGATATCTCATCTGATTTCGCGTGACACCAATATCCTCAGGACATGTAGGGGCACCTGCGATGCTAAACATATTTTGCATCTTATCAAATGAATACACCTGTTTTCGGAGTTCCTTTTTGAATTCATGCCAGTTGTTCTTTATCAACTCAAGCTGTCGTCTTACTGTTTCCTTATCATTATACTTCTTGGTTATTTCCGTATATCCAAGTTCCGGAACCGGAAAATCCTTGAAAATTTCTCTTGCCCTTCTCTGTTCCTCTTCAAGCGCAGGCCATTTCTCCACACATGCCTCTACATCAATCTCAGACAAATCCATTTTCAGCAGTTCGTCAAAAAAAGCACAGGTAGTCAGAGTTCCTACTCCTACCTGGAAACCATGTGACTGCAATTTTCCATTGAAGGTATGCCCCGTCATGTCAAGCCAATGGCTGTAAAGATGTTCGGCACACGAAGCCGGACGGCTTGAATGTGCCACCTGCATCGCGATGCCACTCAGAGTCAGACCGGCAAAAAGTATTCCCACTGATTCAGGATTGCCGGCGGCGATACCTTCCGGATCAGCTATCATTTCAGGTAAAATTTCATATAGTATTTTCCATGCTTCCGGAACAATTGGTTCCGTACCGAATAAATCAGCAATCATCCACTCTCCACCTGCCGGGATCTTTGCCGCGAGATCGGCATAACCGGCGGCTGTCATTTCTTTGGGCGCGGATGCCAATACGTTGGTATCTGCAAGTATCACCTTGGGTGCTTTGCATTCAATAGTCATTTTCGCGCCATCGACAGTTATGGAGGCACCCGATGAAGAATAGCCATCAACAGAAGCTGCAGTAGCCACAACCATATAAGGCACGTTGTGACGAAAAGCAGCAAGTTTACACAAATCATTGATAACACCCGAACCAACTGCAACAGGGATAGACGGGAATTCATCAAGTTCGGCGCCAATCTCGTCTGAATATATGGAATCGGCGTGAAACTCCTCCATCCCGAACAAGTGTTTGCGACATTCTATACCGGCTCCCTTGAAATAACTCCATACTTTTTCGCCAGCTGCCACCCATGTGTTTCCGTCAGCGACAATCAATGCCTTCTTGCCGGGAAAATTCTCCATAAATAAATCAGGAGCATGCTTTAGAATATCTTCACCAAATTGAAAAACCTTTGTATCGCTCGCAAGAGCAAGCGCATCTTTGATACGTGCATTAAAATCAATCATTGTAGCTTCGTTTAGTTAGTCAGATATTGGATTAACACCGTAATAAGGACACATGCTCAATAAGTTACAGATTCAAGGACGTAAAATTGGGAATCTATCGTTTCATCATAATATGCTGCGCCCCGTTATGGATTCGGCAAAGATAAACAATATATTTCGAATATCCAAACCAAACTTGCCACAAGCTCACAAAAATCTCAATGAACGGTGGAACGGTGGTATATTGTCACATGATCCAGAACTTGTTAAAAATAAATGTGAAACTTGGGCGGCTCTCTTTTTATTTTTAAACAAGCACTTCACAAATATTATGCTCTATTCATGAAACTGATCAAATTATCTTTAAAAGCAATAATAATCCAATCAAAAGTGTTATATTTGTAATCGAATGCAATATCTGCCATGCACATGACATGTCATAAACTGCATGCAGCATTGCAAATAATAAAATAAACCCGAAATATTATGGCAAACAAAAGAGATTTCAAAAAATCAATCGATGCAATCGGCGGTGCAATATGCAATGAGATGATGATTGCATATTACAATATCGAAGGTGCTGACAAAAATGCAATTGCCTCATCAATCGAGAAGGTACTTGGCGCGGTTGTCAAAGCCAAAAACAATTCAAACGTATTCTTTGACAAGGGTGTTAAGGCATTTGCGGATAACACCGAATATACAAAAGCAAAGAATAGTTTCTTCAAGGCTCTCTTTACCAAGATTCACATGGAATTCGGAGAAGAAATCAATCAAGCCGTTACTTCTTTCAACAAAGCGATTCCAGAAAATGTAAAAAAAGCTAATAAAGAAGCTGTTGCAAAATAACATAATTTACGCATGAACATATGGGGCAGACTATTGAAATGGAGCGGATGGAAAGTGTCCGTTACCGCTCCTCGACGAGATAAATGTGTTATCTGTGTCGCACCCCACACGTCAAACTGGGATTTTATTCTTGGTCTCGCCACATACCGGTCATTGGGAAGAAAAGCCAATTTTCTTATGAAAGAGTTTTGGTTTTTCTTCCCTCTTAAATATATATTAAGAGCATTTGGCGGCATACCCGTTCCAGCTAAAAAAAACGGTTCGAGTCTCACTGAAAAGATTGTTGACCTATTCAGAAAGTCGAAGTATGTGAACCTTGCTGTGACACCGGAGGGAACCAGAAGCCGAAAAGAGAAATGGCGGACAGGATTCTTATACATATCATATGAAGCTCAAGTACCGATACAACTCGGAATAATTGATTATGCAAAAAAAGAAATAAGAATAAACGAAGAGTTTTATCCGAGCAGCGATATAGAAAAAGATATGAAATATGTTAAGAAATTCTACGCGAATTCCGCAAATGCTGCCAGATATCCTGAGAAATTCACAATCTGAGGACTATTCTTTGTCCTATAACGGATACAGACAATAAAACTACACCTTAAAACATGATTACAAAAGATCTTAATGTCTGCCTTTATCCCATGAAAATAGTGTGGGACAACATAGATTATAATCTGGCAGATCTTAAAAGAACACTCGAACACGTACATCCACAGACGGATTTACTGATAATACCCGAAACATTTTCAACAGGCTTCCCAATCGGCAAAGACAAGGAAACCATAGTTGACATGATAAGTGAGAAGCAGGATGTAACATTTGAACAGCTTAAAACACTGTCAAACAGACACAATCTCGCAATTGCCGGCAGTTGCATATACATTGATCAACTAAAGCTCTACAATAGAGCCTTCTTCATTGAGCCAAACGGAGACATGACATTTGCAGATAAACGCCATCTTTTTACAATGGCAGGTGAAGACAAGATTTTTTCTTGTGGAAACAAACGCCTTAAGATCAGATTTCGTGGATGGAACATCACAATGGTGACATGCTATGACATTCGTTTCCCTGTATGGAACAGAAACGTCAGCAATGAATATGATATACTTATAGCAGTAGCCAATTGGCCCGAAGTAAGGATTACGGCATGGAATAAACTCCTCCCTGCAAGAGCTATTGAAAACGAAGCATATGTATGCGCAGTCAACTGCAAAGGGACGGACAACAAGGGATTCAGCTATGACGGTTCTTCAATGATACTGGATTTTAAAGGAAACGAAATAGGCAAAGAAATAACTGTTGAAGAGAAATTAGAAAACAGCACTACCCTGGCACTCCAGTATGCCACTCTGTCACGAACAAAACTTGACAGTTTCCGCGAAAAATTTCCTGCATACAAAGACTCCGATTCATTTACAATAAATCTATAATCACCGGGAAACTACAAAAGCATCCTGCAATCCGCTTCGACATCCAGAATATCATTGTTGACTATACAAAAAAAGCCTCAGATTTCTCTGAGGCTTAAAGGTGGCGATTACCTACTCTTCCGCTTTCGCAGTACCATCGGCGTGATAAGGTTTAACTTCTCTGTTCGGAATGGGAAGAGGTGGAGCCCTTATGC